>NZ_VFVH01000009.1:0-275738 GCF_006442685.1 Mesorhizobium sp. B2-4-7 | reverse complement strand
TCGAACCTTGGCATGTTCGGCATCAAGGATTTCGCCGCCGTCATCAACCCGCCGCATGCGACGATCCTGGCGGTGGGTGCCGGCGAGGAGCGGGCGGTGGTCAAGAACGGCGAGATCAGAATCGCCACGGTGATGTCGGTGACGCTGTCGACCGACCATCGCGCCGTCGACGGAGCGCTTGGCGCCGAACTGCTGGTAGCCTTCAAGAAGCTGATCGAGAACCCGATGGGCATGCTGGTGTAGGAAGAACAAGGCGGTGCGGAAATTCTTCACCGGCCTCTTCGCCGGCGGCTTGGAGGCGCAGGAATTCGCCGTCGTCACCAATGCCGAGGAAGAATACTCCCTCGCAAGGGCGGGTTGAGCAAGATGAAGACGGTTCTTTGCTACGGCGACTCGCTGACCTGGGGCTACAATGCCGAGGGTGGCCGTCATGCGCTCGAGGATCGCTGGCCAAGCGTGCTGCAGGCTGGGCTCGGTGACGGCGTGCATGTCATTGCCGAGGGGCTAAATGGCCGCACAACGGCGTTCGACGATCACCTGGCAGGCGCCGACCGCAATGGCGCAAGAACGCTGCCGACGGTGCTGACCACGCATGCGCCGATCGACGTCATCGTCATCATGCTCGGCGCCAACGACATGAAGCCCTGGATCCACGGCAATCCCGTTGCGGCCAAACAAGGCATCCAGCGCCTGATCGACATCGTGCGCGGCCACGACTATCCGTTCGACTGGCCGCCGCCGCAGATCCTCATCGTCTCGCCGCCTCTCGTCAGTCGCACCGAAGATGCCGAGTTCAAGGCGATGTTTGCCGGCGGCGACGATGCCTCCAAAGAGCTTGCGCCGCAATATTCCACGCTTGCCGATGAGGCTGGCTGCGGCTTCTTCGATGCCGGCACGGTGGCCAAGACCACGCCGCTCGACGGCGTCCATCTCGATGCCGAAAATACGCGAAACATCGGCGAGGCGTTGACGCCGCTCATGCGCGTCATGCTGGAATTGTGATTGAAGGAGAAAACCGTGGCTGAGAACTACGACGTCATCATCATCGGCTCCGGTCCCGGCGGCTATGTCACGGCAGTGCGTTCCGCGCAGCTCGGTTTCAAGACGGCGATCGTCGAGCGCGAGCATCTCGGCGGCATTTGCCTGAACTGGGGCTGCATTCCGACCAAGGCGTTGCTGCGTTCGGCCGAGATCATGCATTATTCGGATCATCTGAAGGACTATGGACTGAAGCTCAACGGCAAGGTCAGCGTCGACACGTCGGCCGTCGTCGACCGCTCGCGCAAGGTTTCGCTGCGGCTCAATGGCGGCGTCGCCTTCCTGATGAAGAAGAACAAGGTCGACGTCATCTGGGGCGAGGCCAAGCTGACAAAACCGGGCGAGATCGTCGTCTCCAAGACGGCCAAGAAGCCGATGGAGCCGCAGCCGCCTGTGCCGAAAGGCGTCAAGGGCGGGGGCACCTACACCGCCAAGCACATCATACTGGCGACCGGCGCCCGGCCGCGGGCGCTGCCGGGCATCGAGCCGGACGGCAAGCTGATCTGGACCTATTTCGAGGCTATGGTGCCCAAGGAAATGCCGAAGTCGCTGCTGGTGATGGGTTCGGGCGCCATCGGCATCGAATTCGCCTCGTTCTACCGCACCATGGGCGCCGACGTGACCGTCGTCGAACTGCTGCCGGCCGTGATGCCGGTCGAGGACGCCGAGGTGTCGAAATTCGCCCAGAAGCAGTTCGAGAAGCAGGGCATGAAAATCATTCTCGAAGCCAAGGTAACCAAGGTCGAGAAAGGCGCCAACTCGATCACCGCGCATGTCGAGATGAAGGACGGCAAGGTGGAGAAGATCACGGCCGATCGCATGATCTCGGCCGTCGGCGTGCAAGGCAATATCGAGGGCCTCGGCCTGGAGACGCTTGGCGTGAAGACGGAGCGCGGCTGCGTCGTCGTCGACGGCTACGGTAAGACCAATGTGTCCGGCATCTACGCCATCGGCGATGTCGCCGGCCCGCCGATGCTCGCCCACAAGGCCGAGCATGAAGGCGTCGTCTGCGTCGAGAAGATCGCCAATTTCCCCGGCGTGCACGCCACCGACAAGCTGAAGATCCCTGGCTGCACCTATTGCAATCCGCAGGTCGCTTCGGTCGGCCTGACGGAAGCGAAAGCCAAGGCCGAGGGCAAGGACGTCAGGGTCGGCCGCTTCCAGTTCGCCGCCAATGGCAAGGCCATCGCGCTCGGCGAGGACCAGGGCTTCATCAAGACCATCTTCGACAAGAACACCGGCCAACTGCTTGGCGCCCACATGGTGGGCGCCGAAGTGACCGAACTGATCCAGGGTTTTGTCGTTGCGATGAACCTCGAGACGACCGAGGAAGAACTGATGCACACGATCTTCCCGCACCCGACGCTGTCGGAGATGATGAAGGAAAGCGTACTCGACGCCTATGGCCGTGCGTTGAACGCATGATAGATTGGCCGCACGAGACTCAGATGCGAAAGCCGCAGGAGCTCGACGGCAAGTTAGTTCGGTTCCGGATGCGTTTTTTCTCAAGCAAGGAGAAGGCATATGGACGTGAATGGCGTGGGCTGGATCGCAGCCATCATCATCGGCGGCCTGGCGGGCTGGTTTGCCGAAATGGTCATGAAGAGCAACACCGGCGTCTTGATGAACATCATCTTGGGCATTGCCGGCGCAGTGGTGCTGAACGCGATCTTGCGTGCCTTGAACATCGGCGTGTTTGGCGTCGGCTGGACCGCCTACCTGATCACCGGTTTCATCGGCGCCTGCCTGCTGATCTGGGCCGGGCGTCTGGTGCGCCGTTAGTCGGTATCGTTTCCGCCATGCGAAAACGGTTGTGGCGGCATGTACCGCCGCAGCCTTTTTCTTTGTGCTGAAAAGTCCTAGATGACGTGTAAGTGACGATCGCCGGCGGCGATCGCAAAGAAAACCAGGGTTCCGATGGTCACCGTCCTCGACACGATCGCCAATGCGCCGCGGCTGCGGCATCCGGAGAAGGCGCACAAGCCCGACCAGGACGTGCTGCGCAAGCCTGACTGGATCCGCGTCAAGGCGCCTGTGTCGAAAGGCTATGCCGAAACCCGCGAGATCGTGAAATCGCACAAGCTGGTGACGGTCTGCGAGGAGGCCGGCTGCCCGAACATCGGCGAGTGCTGGGACAAGAAGCACGCCACCTTCATGATCATGGGCGAGATCTGCACACGTGCCTGCGCCTTCTGCAACGTCGCCACCGGCATCCCGACCGCGCTCGACCCGGAGGAGCCGGCACGGGTCGCCCACGCGGTCAAGCAGATGGGCCTCAGCCACGTCGTCATCACCTCTGTCGATCGCGACGATCTCGCCGATGGCGGCGCGCAGCATTTCGCCGAGGTCATCCGTGCGATCCGGGCGGCGACGCCTTCAACCACGATCGAGATCCTGACGCCCGACTTCCTGCGCAAGGACGGCGCACTGGAGGTCGTGGTTGCGGCAAAGCCCGATGTCTTCAACCACAATCTCGAAACGGTGCCATCGAACTACCTGACGGTCCGGCCAGGCGCCCGCTATTTCCATTCGATCAGGCTTTTGCAGCGGGTCAAGGAGCTCGACCCTTCGATCTTTACCAAGTCCGGCATCATGGTTGGACTGGGCGAGGAGCGGAACGAAATCCTGCAGCTTATGGACGATCTGCGTTCGGCCAATGTCGACTTCATGACCATAGGCCAGTATCTGCAGCCATCGAAAAAGCACCACCCGGTGATCCGCTTCGTCACCCCGGAGGAGTTCAAGTCCTTCGAGACGATCGGCCGGACCAAGGGCTTCCTGCTGGTGGCGTCGAGCCCGCTGACCCGCTCCTCGCACCACGCCGGCGACGATTTCGCCAGGCTGCGCGCCGCGCGCCAAGCGCAGCTCGAGAAATCGCTCTGATGCATGTCGCCCAAAGTGACTTCGGGTTTTGGGAGAACGGCATGCACGAAAACAAAGACTCTAAGGTGCGTCGCATGAGTCTGTGTCGACGCGACGCGCTTTAGAGCCGGGTTCATGCCGAAATTCGAAGCCACCCGCCGCGTTTCCCACACGCCGGAACAGATGTTCGCCCTGGTCGCCGACATCGAAGCTTATCCGCAATTCCTGCCGCTTTGCGAGGCACTGACGGTGCGCTCGCGCAAGGAGCGTGACGGGCGCACTATCCTCGTCGCCGATATGAGCATCGGCTACAAGGCGATCCGCGAGACCTTCACGACGCAGGTGCTGCTGAAGCCCGACGAGCGTGCGATCGACGTCAAATACATCGACGGTCCGTTCAAATATCTGACCAATGTCTGGCGATTCGACCCTGCCGACGGCGGCTGTGCCGTCTGCTTCTTCATCGACTACGAGTTCAAAAGCCGCATCCTCGGCGCCCTGATGGGCACGATGTTCGACCGTGCCTTCCGCATGTTCTCCGAAGCCTTCGAAAAGCGTGCTGATGTCATCTACGGTGCAAGACCGGCGTGAGCATGCCCAAGCGCGTGCAATCCCAGCTTGAGTGCATGGCTGACGGTCTCCTGGCGAATGAAATCACGGCCTTCATCGGCGAACAGCACGCGCTCGGCCGTCACCGGCCGGCCGCTTAGGCCAATCCCGAACCAGACCAGGCCGACCGGTTTTTCCGGCGAGCCGCCGCCCGGTCCGGCAATGCCGGTAACGGCGAGGCTGAGCCCGGCACGGGAGCGCGCCAGCGCGCCGGTTGCCATTTCGATCGCTGTCACGCGTGAAACCGCGCCATGAGCCTCCAGCGTGGCGGCGGAAACCCCGAGCATGTCCATCTTGGCTTCATTGGAATAGGTGATGAAGCCGCGATCGACCACGGCGGAAGAGCCGGCGATGTCGGTCAGCGCGGCGATGATCATGCCGCCGGTGCAGCTTTCCGCCGTCGCAAGCATGATGCCGCGCTTCTGGCAGGCTTGCAGCAATGCATTTGCCAGTTCGCTGTTGCTCATTCCGGCACCTCGCCGGGAAACACCACGCTCGCCGTGGCGATCGCCGCAATGCCTTCCTCGCGGCCGACGAAACCGAGCTTCTCGTTGGTTGTCGCCTTGATGGAGATGCGGTCGGCAGAGATGGCCAGCATCTGCGACAGGGCAGCCGTCATCGCCTCGCGATGTGGGCCGACGCGTGGCGCCTCGCAGATCAGCGTGATGTCGGCATTGGCTATGCGGCCGCCGCGCGCGCGCACCAGCTTTGCCGCATGTTCTACGAAAATCCGGGAGGCAGTACCCTTCCACTGCGGGTCGGAGGGTGGGAAATGCGTGCCGATATCGCCGGCGCCGCAGGTCGCCAGCAGCGCATCGGTAAGGGCATGGAGCCCGACATCGGCATCGGAATGGCCGGACAGTTTCTTGTCATGCGGAATGGCGATGCCGCATAGCGTGACGTGGTCGCCGGGCTCGAACGCGTGGACGTCGTAGCCATTGCCGGTTCTAATATCGGGAAAGCGCATGCGCTCGCTGGAAAGTCGTTGGTCCGCCATGGCGATGTCCCGTGCCCAGGTGAGTTTGACGTTGTCCGGTGAGCCGGGAACGAGTTTGACCGGCATCTGCATCCACTCGGCGATCGCGGCGTCGTCGGTAAAGTCGGTTTTGCCGCTGTTATAGGCTTCCTCATGCATGGCCATAATCGCCAGGAATGGGAAACCCTGCGGCGTTTGCGCCGCGTGAAGCCCGCTCCGGGAAACCGTTTCGGCGACCATCCCGGCGGCGGATTCGCGTTTCAGCGTATCGGCGACGGGCAGCGCCGGGAGCGCACCCTCGCGCTCGCCGATGGCTGCGATCGTGCGGTCGATCAGGTCCGCGTCGACGAAGGGGCGCGCCGCGTCGTGGATGAGAACCTTGTCCGGTGCGTGGCTTCTCAACGCCTGCAGTCCGAGTCGAACCGAGTCTTGCCTGGTGGGGCCACCCGCAATTGCCGTGACGCGATTGGAGTGTGCGCCGACGGCATGTCGAAAAAGTTCGTGATCCTCGGCGTGTATTGCCACGACGAGCGGGCCGATACGCGGATGCGCCAGGAAAATATCGATGACGTGGGCGATTACGGCGCGACCGCCGATCTGCTGATATTGCTTCGGGCCATCGGCCTGTCCGGCACGCGCGCCGCGGCCGGCCGCAACAATAACCACCGCGACCTTGCCGTTCGCCTCCAAAGCCTGATTTTCGCTCGCGTCAGTCATGCCGATTGGCTTAGCGCACGATCCCCAAAAGTGTAATCGGTTTTCGGAGAGATTGTAGGCCGAACAGGAAGCCCTAAAAGGTCCATTGCGTGTTCGTGCAAGGCGCGGCGCTTTGCTCGGGACTGCAGCCGAGCTCGGCATTTCCCAATTGCGCCGTAATGTGGCGTCATTCCGCGTTGCACATTGCGGCCGATATGGCTAGAGAATGTGCAGCAAATGAACATGCTTGGTTTTTGTGCATGCTTGACCTGACCAAATTGGCCGCACCTCTCGACGTCGGCGGCGTGAGTATCCGCAATCGCGTGTTCCTCGCGCCGATGTCGGGAATTACCGACGAGCCGTTCCGGCGACGCGCCCATGCGCATGGCGCCGGCCTGGTCGTATCCGAAATGGTGGCAAGCGGCGAGCTCGCCAAAGGCAGGGCCGGATGCGACCTGCGCATACGTCATTCGGGCCTGCCCGTCCATATGGTGCAGCTTGCCGGCCGCGAGGCGGCACACATGGCGGAAGGCGCACGCATCGCCGTCGGCGAGGGCGCCGACGTCATCGACATCAATATGGGTTGCCCCGCCAAGAAGGTGACCGGCGGCTATGCCGGCTCGGCACTGATGCAAGATCTCGATCATGCACTGTCGCTGGTCGACGCCGTGGTCGGCGCGGTCGGTGTGCCGGTGACGCTGAAGATGCGGCTCGGCTGGGACGAAACGGCGCTCAACGCGCCTGACCTGGCGCGCCGTGCCGAGCAGGCGGGCGTCAAGATGGTGACAGTGCACGGCCGCACGCGCTGCCAGTTCTATCAGGGCAAGGCTGATTGGCGCGCAATAGCCTGCGTCAAGGCTGCCGTGTCGATCCCGGTCGTCGCCAATGGCGATGTGTCTTCGCCTGCGCAAGCAGCCGCTGTTCTGGAGCAATCCGGCGCCGATGCGGTGATGGTGGGCCGCGCCCACTACGGCGCGCCCTGGACCGCCGGAACCATCGCGGCCGCGGCGGCAGGCGAGCTTGCCCGGCTACCGGAAAGCGCTGCGGAACTGACCGACTACATCATTGCCCATTACGAGGACATGCTTGCGCTCTACGGCGTCGAGAGCGGCCTGCGCCAGGCGCGCAAGCACCTCGGCTGGTATCTGGACCGCCATGCCGGCGCCCTTGCCGGCGAAAGGCGCAAGGCCATTCTCACGTCTTTCGACCCCGCGCGGACGATTACCTTGCTTCGCGAGGTGTTTTCCGCCGCCGAGCAAACACCCATGCGGAGCGCCGCATGAACGCCTCCGTCAGCCAGGGCCCGGAAATGGCGGATGCTGCCCAGATCGTGCTCAACACCATCCGCCGTCCGGTCATCATGATCAGTTCGGAGGGGTTCATCACCTTCGCCAACGCCGATGCGGAGGACTTCTTCCGCTCGAGCGCGACGATGCTCGCCCGCAACACGCTGTCAAAGCTCATTCCCTTCGGCAGCCCGTTGCTGACGCTGGTCGACCAGGTGCGCGAGCGCCGGGCCCCCGTCAACGAGTACCGGGTCGACGTGTCGTCTCCGCGTCTCGGCATCGAGAAGGTGGTCGATCTCTATGTTGCCCCGGTGCCGGAGTTTCCAGGCTCCGTCGTGGTGATGTTCCAGGAACGGTCGATGGCCGACAAGATCGACCGGCAGATGACGCATCGCGGCGCGGCGCGCTCGGTGACCGGTCTGGCGGCGATGCTGGCTCACGAGATCAAGAACCCGCTCTCCGGCATCAGGGGCGCTGCCCAGCTGCTTGAACTGTCCGCTTCAGACGAAGATCGCGCGCTGACGCGGCTGATCACCGACGAGACCGATCGCATCGTGTCGCTGGTCGATCGCATGGAGGTGTTTTCCGACGAGCGGCCGATCGACCGCTATCCCGTCAACATCCATGTCGTGCTCGACCATGTGAAGGCGATCGCCAAGAACGGTTTTGCGAAAAAAATCAAGATATTGGAGGACTATGATCCTTCATTGCCTCCGGTCTTCGCCAACCGCGACCAACTCATCCAGGTGTTCCTAAACCTGGTCAAGAACGCCGCCGAGGCGATCGGCGGCGACCCCCAAGGTGAAATCGTCCTGTCGACGGCCTTCCGGCCGGGCATTCGCGTTTCGGTTCCAGGCACTCAGGATCGCGTGTCGCTGCCGCTCGAGTTCTGCGTGCGCGACAACGGTTCCGGCGTCTCGGAGGATATCCTGCCGATCCTGTTCGATCCCTTCATCACCACCAAGCCGAACGGCTCGGGACTGGGCCTCGCGCTGGTGGCCAAGATCGTCGGTGAGCATGGCGGCATCATCGAATGCGAATCGACGCCGCGCGCGACAATGTTCCGCATCCTGATGCCGGCCTGGAAGGAAACGGCGCTCGGTGCCGATGAAGACGCTGAAGGAGACCGCAAATGACCGTTCGCGGCAATATTCTCGTCGCCGACGACGATGCGGCGATCCGTACGGTCCTCAACCAGGCCCTTTCGCGTGTTGGCCATGAGGTGCGCGTGACCTCCAATGCCTCGACGCTGTGGCGCTGGGTGGCGGCGGGCGAGGGAGATCTCGTCATCACCGACGTGGTGATGCCGGACGAGAACGCATTCGACATGCTGCCGCGCATCAAGAAAGCACGGCCGGAGCTGCCCGTCATCGTCATGAGCGCCCAGAATACGTTCATGACGGCGATCCGTGCCTCCGAGACCGGCGCCTACGAATATCTGCCGAAGCCGTTCGACCTCACCGAGCTCCTCAACATCGTCAACCGGGCGCTGTCGGAGCCTCGGCGCCCCAAGATCGACGCGCGGCCGGAAGAGCAGCCCGAGACCATGCCGCTGGTCGGCCGCTCGGCCGCCATGCAGGACATCTATCGCATGCTGGCGCGCATGATGCAGACCGACCTGACGGTGATGATTTCGGGCGAATCGGGCACCGGCAAGGAGCTGGTGGCGCGTGCGCTGCACGAATATGGCCGCCGCCGTGGCGGCCCTTTCGTTGCCATCAACATGGCGGCCATCCCGCGCGACCTGATCGAATCGGAACT
Organism: Mesorhizobium sp. B2-4-7; assembly: GCF_006442685.1. Taxonomy (NCBI): domain Bacteria; kingdom Pseudomonadati; phylum Pseudomonadota; class Alphaproteobacteria; order Hyphomicrobiales; family Phyllobacteriaceae; genus Mesorhizobium; species Mesorhizobium sp. B2-4-7. Next base: position 266,510 of record NZ_VFVH01000009.1, on the reverse strand, counting down.
GTTCGGCCATGAGAAGGGCGCCTTCACCGGTGCGCAGAACCGCTCAACCGGCCGCTTCGAACAGGCCGAAGGTGGCACGCTGTTCCTTGACGAGATCGGCGACATGCCGATGGAAGCGCAGACGCGCCTGCTGCGCGTCCTCCAGCAAGGCGAATACACGACCGTCGGCGGCCGCACGCCGATCAAGACCGACGTGCGCATCGTCGCCGCCACCAACAAGGATTTGCGCACGCTGATCAACCAGGGGCTCTTCCGCGAGGATCTTTTCTATCGCCTCAATGTGGTGCCCCTCAGGCTGCCGGCGCTGCGCGAGCGCTCCGAGGACGTGCCGGACCTCGTCCGGCACTTCTTCAAGCTCGGCGAGATGGAGGGTCTCCAGACCAAGCGTATCTCGTCGGGCGGCATCGAATTGATGAAGCGCTATCCCTGGCCGGGCAATGTGCGCGAACTGGAAAACCTGGTCCGCAGGCTCGCCGCGCTCTATTCGCAGGACGAGATTTCCGCCGAGATCATCGAGGCGGAACTCAAGACCGGCGAGCGTCCCGTGGTGCCGGGCGGCGGCAACCTCATTCCCGACGACCTGTCCATCGGCCAGGCGGTCGAGCATTTCCTGCAGCGCTATTTCACCTCGTTTGCCGGCGAATTGCCGCCTGCCGGGCTGTACCAGCGCATTCTCTCGGAGGTCGAATATCCGCTGGTGCTGGCCTCGATGACCGCGACGCGCGGCAACCAGATCAAAGCCGCGGAACTGCTGGGGCTCAACCGCAACACGCTGCGCAAGAAGATTCGCGAACTCGGCGTCAACGTCTACAAATCGTCGCGCCAAGCCTGAGCCGGGATAGAGCCGAAGCGCTTTTCCGGGGGACTGTGCGCGAAAGATTTCCGTCCAGGCCACACTTGTTGCATAATCGCCACAATGCGTTGCATAGATCCGACGCAATCACTGGCTCTAGACGGCGACATGGCTTCGCAGGCTCCGACACCGAACGAACCGCTTTTCAACGACCCCGGCACGCGTGACGGGCGCCGGCTGCTGGCGCTGCCCGGCGTGGTGGCGGTCGTCGGTGCGCTGGTCATGGCGGCCATTTCGTTCGCGATCCTGGTCGGCGCGACGCCGATTGCGCCCGACGCCAGGACAACCTGGGCGTTGATCGCGCTCAACGCCATCTTCGTCCTGTTGCTGATCGCACTGATCGGCCGGGAGGTGCATCGCATCGTCATGGCGCGCCGGCATGGCAAGGCAGCCTCGCGGCTGCATGTGCGCATCGTGGCTATGTTCGCGCTCGTCGCCGCCATCCCCGCCATCATGGTGGCCATCATCGCATCGATCACGCTCGATATCGGCCTCGACCGCTGGTTCGAGATTCGCACCAAGACGATCGTCAATTCGTCGCTGTCCATCGCCGATGCCTATGTGCAGGAAAACGCGCGCAACCTGCAGGGCACGACGCTGTCGATGGCCTATGACCTCGACGCGTCGCGCACGCTTTACGGCCTCGACCGGACTGGCTTCCTCGATCTGATGAGCAAGGAAGCGGTGGGCCGCTCGCTGGCGCATGCCGCGCTGATCAAGCCCGACGGCTCCTTCGTGATGAGCGCCAAGACCGATGCCGACTTCGCCATGCCGGAACCGCCGGAGGGAGCGGTCGCCAGCGCCACCGACGGCAAGCCGGTTCTGATCGAGCCGCGCACGCGCAACATCATGGGCGCCATCGTCAAGCTGCGTGAGATCGAGGGGCTCTACCTCTACACGATCCGGCTGGTCGATCCCGAGGTGATAAAGGCGCGCCAGATCGTCAGATCGAACACCGACGAATATCGCAATCTCGAAGACAACAGGCGCACTTCGCAGGTGGCGTTCGCGCTGCCTTATCTGTCGCTGACGCTGATCATCATCCTGTCGGCAATCTGGACCGGCATTGCCGTGGCCGACCGGCTGGTGCGGCCGATTCGTCAGCTCATCGGCGCTGCCGACGAGGTCGCGACCGGCAATCTCGACGTCGCCGTGCCGGTGCGGCCGTCCGACGGCGACGTTGCCTCGCTCGGCAATACCTTCAACAAGATGCTGCTGGAATTGAAATCGCAGCGCAACGAGATCCTGTCCGCCAAGGATCTGATCGACGAGCGACGGCGCTTTTCGGAAGCGGTGCTGGCCGGTGTCACCGCGGGCGTTATCGGCGTCGACCCTTATGGCATTATCACCATCGTCAACCGCTCGGCCGAGTCCATGCTGGCCATTTCGGCCAGTGCGGCGCTCGGGCAGAACCTTTCCGCCATTCTCCCGCATGTCGGCCGCGTCTTCGAGATCGGCCGCCAATCGGGCAAGCCCGTCTATCGCGAGCAGGTGACGTTTTTCCGCGCCGGCACGGAGCGGACTTTCAACGTGCAGATCACCATCGAGGCCGGCGATAACGGCACGGAGGAGAAATCCTACGTCGTGACGGTCGACGACATCACCGATCTGGTCCAGGCGCAGCGCTCCTCTGCCTGGGCCGATGTGGCGCGCCGCATCGCCCATGAGATCAAGAACCCGCTGACGCCGATCCAGCTTTCAGCCGAGCGCATCAAGCGCCGCTACGGCAAGGTCATCACCGAGGACCGCGAGGTGTTCGACCAGTGCACCGACACCATCATCCGGCAGGTCGAGGATATTGGTCGCATGGTCGACGAATTCTCCGCTTTCGCGCGCATGCCGAAGCCCGAGATGAAGTCCATAGACCTGCGTGAATCCCTGCGCGAGGCCTCCTTCCTGGTCGAGGTGAGCCGTTCCGACATCACGTTCGAGCGCATATTCGGCAACGAACCGCTCAAGGGTACTTTCGACAGCCGCTTGTTGGCGCAGGCTTTCGGCAACGTGATCAAGAACGCTGCCGAAGCGATCGACGGGCTGGAACAGAAGGACGGTTCGCACGGCATAATCCGGATTCAAGCCGGACGTCAGAATGGCGCGATTCGCATCGACGTCATCGACAATGGCAAAGGCCTGCCGCGGGAGAATCGTCAGCGGCTGTTGGAGCCCTACATGACCACGCGTGAGAAGGGCACGGGCCTCGGTCTCGCCATCGTCAAGAAGATCGTGGAGGACCATGGCGGCAGGCTGGAGCTCCACGATGCGCCTGCGGATTTCCATGGCGGGCGCGGCGCGATGATCAGCATCATCCTGCCACCTGCGGCCGTGGCGCCAGCGCGCGGCGAAAGCAGGATGGAACACGAAAGAGAAACTGAAAAGGTCGGTAATGGCGTCTGATATTCTGATCGTCGATGACGAGGAAGACATCCGTGAGCTCGTCGCAGGCATACTGAGCGACGAAGGTCACGAAACCCGCACGGCATCCGATGCCGACACCGCGCTGGCAGCCATCGCCGACCGAGCGCCGCGGCTGATTTTCCTCGACATCTGGTTGCAGGGTTCGCGCCTGGACGGCCTGGCTTTGCTGGACGAGATCAAGACCATGCACCCCAACCTGCCGGTGGTGATGATTTCGGGCCATGGCAACATCGAAACCGCGGTCTCCGCCATCAGACGCGGCGCTTATGACTTCATCGAGAAGCCCTTCAAGGCGGACAGGCTGATTCTGATTGCCGAGCGTGCGCTGGAAACCTCCAAGCTGAGGCGCGAGGTTTCCGATCTCAAGCTGCGCAGCGGCGAGACCTTCGACCTGATCGGCATGTCGTCGGCGATGAGCCAGTTGCGCCAGACCATCGAGCGCGTCGCGCCGACCAACAGCCGCGTCATGATCATTGGCCCCTCCGGATCTGGCAAGGAGCTGGCCGCGCGCGCCATCCACACGCTGTCGGCGCGCAAGAGCGCGCCTTTCGTGACGCTGAGCGCCGCCAACATCACGCCCGAACGCATGGAGATCGAACTGTTCGGCACCGAATCGAACGGCGTCGAGCGAAAGGTCGGCGCCCTGGAGGAAGCCCATCGCGGCATCCTCTACATCGATGAGGTGGCCGACATGCCGCGCGAGACGCAGAACAAGATCCTGCGTGTGCTGGTCGAACAGCAGTTCGAGCGCGTCGGCGGCACCAAACGGGTCAAGGTCGATGTCCGCATCATCTCCTCGACGTCGCAGAATCTGGAAGCGATGATCGCCGATGGCCGTTTCCGCGAGGATCTTTACCATCGCCTTGCGGTGGTACCGGTGACGGTGCCGGGACTTGCCGAGCGGCGCGAGGACATTCCTTATCTCGTTGACAATTTCATGAAGCAGATCGCCCGTCAGGCCGGAATCAAGCCGCGCCGCATCGGCGATGACGCCATGGCGGTGCTGCAGGCGCACAATTGGCCAGGCAATGTTCGCCAATTGCGCAACAATGTCGAACGGCTGATGATTCTGGCGCGCGGCGACAATGTCGATGCGCCGATCACCGCCGACCTGTTGCCGTCCGAAATCGGCGATGTCATGCCCCGCACGCCGAACCAGTCGGACCAGCACATCATGGCGCTGCCGCTGCGCGAGGCGCGCGAACAATTCGAGAAGGACTATCTGATCGCCCAGATCAACCGGTTCGGCGGCAACATCTCGAAAACGGCCGAGTTCATCGGCATGGAGCGTTCCGCGCTGCACCGCAAGCTGAAGTCGCTCGGCGTCTGACCTGATATCTTGAGCGGTTCGACGTTTGATGCATTGCCGGCCCGGTTCGATACCTTGCTCAAGCAGTTCCGGCCGGAAAATCGTTACACGCTTTCTGGAGTTGCTTCAGTGGCCCACGCGATTATCCATCACTGTTGAGGCGGAATCGCCTAAACAAGCCGAAGCAGATCCCCCGAGGTGACAAATGCCGCGTACTGCCTATGTGAACGGGCGCTACACCGCTCATGCCGATGCCGCTGTGCATATCGAAGACCGTGGCTACCAGTTCGCCGACGGCGTTTACGAGGTCTGCGAAGTGGCGCGCGGCTTCATCGTGGACATGCCGCGTCACCTCGCCCGGCTGAACCGTTCGCTGAGCGAGCTGTCGATCGGCTGGCCGGTCACCCCAGGCGTCCTGCCGCTCATCATGCGCGAAGTGGTCAATCGCAACCATGTCGTCAACGGCCTGGTTTACGTCCAGGTCACACGCGGCGTCGCCAGCCGCGACTTCGCCTTCCCCTCGGCTGATACCAGGCCGTCGCTGGTGATCACCGCCAGGAAGCTGGATCCCGCTGCTGGAGCCAAGCGGGCCGAGACCGGTATCGCCGTCATCACCGTGCCCGAGAATCGCTGGGATCGCGTCGACATCAAGAGCACCGGCCTGCTAGCCAATGTGTTAGCCAAGCAGAAGGCCAAGGAAGCTGGCGCGCAGGAAGCCTGGTTCGTGGATACGGACGGCAACGTCAAGGAAGGCGGGTCGTCGAATGCCTGGATCGTCACCAGGGACGGCGTTCTGGTCACCAGGCCCGCCGAGCACGGTATTCTGCGCGGCATAACCCGCACCACCATGTTTGAAGTGGCGGCCAAGCTCGGACTCAAGATCGAGGAACGCGGTTTTTCCGTCGCCGAGGCCAAGGCGGCGAGGGAGGCTTTCATCAGTTCCGCGACCACGATCGCCATGCCGGTCGTGGCCATAGACGGCGACCCGATCGCCAACGGCCACCCCGGCTCGATAACACTTTCGTTGCGGCAAGCCTTTTTTGACATTGCGGAAAAAAGTCCAGCCTGATAACCGCACAGGTGGAATGAACATCAATATATCTCGTTCTGCTTGTCGTTACTGACGACAAGACGGTGTTTGCGCGCTTGACATGTGCTGGTTAATTTGGCGCATTGGCCTGCAAACCGAAGGGGATCGGCGAAAGACAAGAACAATGGCGGAACGATCGCAAAACCTTCAGGACCTGTTCCTGAACTCTGTTCGCAAGAGCAAGAACCCGCTCACCATCTTTCTCATCAACGGCGTGAAGCTGACCGGCGTCGTCACTTCATTCGACAATTTCTGCGTCCTGCTGCGCCGCGACGGCCACTCCCAGCTCGTCTACAAGCACGCCATTTCCACGATCATGCCGAGCCAGCCGGTTCAGATGTTCGATGGCGAGGAAAGCCAGGGCGCCTGATTGGCACGTGAGAAGGACCCGGACCGCAGCGTTCGCGGAAAATCAGCACATCAGCCGGGGACGGAGGCCGAGGGTCCGACCCGGGCAGTTGTCATCGTGCCGGTGCTTACCCGCCAGCCGCGCGGCGAGGACGACACCAGCCGTCCGCGGCTGACGCGCTCGGCAGAGGCCCGTCATGATGAGGCGGTCGGCCTTGCCCGCGCCATCGATCTTGATCTGATCCACACGGCCGTGGTTACCGTCAACGATCCACGTCCGGCGACCTTGCTCGGCAGCGGCAAGGTCGAGGAGTTGGCGGAGATCGTTAAGGAAGGGCACGCGGAGGTGGTCATCGTCGATCATCCGCTGACGCCGGTGCAGCAGCGCAACCTCGAGAAGGAATTCAACGCCAAGGTGCTGGACCGCACCGGGCTGATCCTCGAGATCTTCGGCGAGCGCGCCCGCACCAAGGAAGGCACGCTGCAGGTCGAGCTTGCCCATCTCAACTACCAGAAGGGCCGGCTGGTGCGCAGCTGGACCCACCTCGAGCGCCAGCGCGGCGGCGCCGGCTTCCTCGGCGGCCCCGGCGAAACCCAGATCGAATCGGACCGGCGCGTCCTGCAGGACAAGATCGTCAAGCTGAAGCACGAGTTGGAGACGGTGCGCCGCACCCGCGACCTGCATCGTGCCAAGCGCAAGAAGGTGCCGTTTCCGGTGGTGGCCATCGTCGGCTACACCAATGCCGGAAAATCGACGCTGTTCAACAAGCTGACCGGGGCAGGGGTGCTGGCGCAGGACATGCTGTTCGCCACGCTCGATCCGACGCTGCGCCGCGTGCGGCTGCCGCACGGCACGCCGATCATCCTCTCGGATACGGTCGGCTTCATCTCGGACCTGCCGACGCATCTCATCGCGGCGTTCCGCGCCACGCTTGAAGAGGTGGTCGAGGCGGATCTCATCATCCATTTGCGCGACATCTCCGATCCTGACACATCCGCCCAGGCCGAGGACGTCGAGCGCATCCTGGCCGATCTCGGCGTCGACGCCGGCGATACCAAGCGGGTCATCGAGGTCTGGAACAAGGTCGACCTGCTCGATGAAGGCAATCGCGCACGGCTGCTTGCCGAGAGTACGGATGCCAAGGCGCCTCCCGTCGCCATATCGGCTGTCACGGGCGAAGGCATCGACGCGCTGAACGCGATCATCGAGACACGCATGTCCGGCGAGCTTGAAGATCTGACGGTGACGATCGGGCCGGCGCAGTTCGGCCTTGTCGACTGGCTTTACCGCAATGGCGATGTCGTTTCGCGAACCGACAATGACGACGGCAGCGCCACCATCTCCCTCAAGGCCACGCAAAGTGCCCGCGAAGAGATCGAAAGCAGATTGCGTCGCAAGAATAACGGCTAACGCCAGTTATTTCGCGCTCTTCGCTTCCTGCCAGAGCGCTTCCATTTCGTCCAGATCAGCCTTTTCCAGCGAACTGCCGGATTTCTCCAGGGCCTGCTCGACATAGTGGAAGCGCGAACGGAATTTCTCGTTGGTGCCGCTTAGCGCTGCTTCCGAATCGAGCTTCAGGTGACGGCCGAGATTCACGACGGCAAACAGCATATCGCCGAATTCATCCTTGATCTCCGCGGTTTGGCCTTTGGCCAGCGCCTCGCGCAATTCGCGGATCTCTTCCTCGATCTTGTCGAGGATGGGGGCTGCCTCGCTCCAGTCGAAACCGACGCGGGCGGCCTTCTCCTGAAGCTTCAATGCCCGCGTCAGTGCGGGCAGGGCGACCGGCACGCTGTCCAGAAACCCCTTGCCGTTGTCTTCCGGGTCGAGTCCGCGCGCGAGACGGGCGCTACGCTTCTCGGCCTTCTCTTGTGCCTTGATCTTCTCCCACATGCCCTTGGCCATGCCGGCACTGCGGGCCTGTTCGTCGCCGAAGACGTGTGGATGGCGGCGGATCATCTTCGTGGTGATGGCCTGGACCACGTCGCCGAAAGCGAACTCGCCGGCTTCCTCAGCCATCCGCGCGTGGTACACGACCTGCAAAAGGAGATCGCCGAGTTCGTCGCGCAGATCGTCGAGATCGCCGCGCGCGATGGCGTCGGCCACCTCATAGGCCTCCTCGATCGTGTAAGGCGCGATGGTCGAGAAATCCTGTTCGATATCCCAGGGACAGCCGGTCTTTGGCGCACGCAGCGCCGCCATGATTTCGATCAGGCGCGAAATGTCTTTCGATGGCTTCATGCGGCGGATGCTATCGCGCGGTCCGCCGCGCGGCCAATGCTGTCGGCGAGCGAAGCGGGCTTGTCCACAGTTGCGCCGAACAAGTCCGGTCAGTCGAGCACGGAAACGATCGCCTTGGCGAGCTTGTCCATGCCGTCTTCCGGCAGGCCGGCGACATTGATGCGGCTGTCGCCGACCATGTAGACGCCATATTCCGCGCGCAGCCGTTCGACCTGCGCTTCCGTGAGCCCAAGCCGGGAAAACATGCCGCGATGGCTGGCGACGAAATCGAAGCGGTCGGAATTGGACTGCCGGCGCAGCGCCTCGGCGAATTGCACCCGAAGCCGGAGCATGCGCAGGCGCATCTCCTCGAGCTCGGCTTGCCAGTCCGCGCGCAAGACCGCGTCCTCGAGCACGATGCGCACTGCCGCTGCGCCGTGGTCCGGCGGCATCGAATACATGGCACGAGCCGCCGACAGCATCTGGCCCAGCGCCACGTCGGCCTGCGCGCTGTCCCTGGCCAGGATCATCCCCGCGCCGACACGGTCGCGGTAGACGGCGAAGTTCTTCGAGCAGCTGGACGCGACGACCATTTCCGGAACTTTTTCGGCCAGCAGCCGCAGTCCGGCGGCATCGGCCTCGAGGCCATCGCCAAAGCCCTGATAGGCAATGTCGACAAACGGCAGCAGGCCGCGCTCGACGACGAGATCGGTGACAGCGGCCCACTGCGCGATGTCCAGATTGGCGCCGGTCGGGTTGTGGCAGCAGCCATGCAGCAGCACCACGTCGCCGCCCTTCGCGGTGCGCAGTGCTGCCAGCATGTCGTCGAAGCGAACGGCGCCCGATGTCGCGTCGAAATAGGGATATTCACGGATTTGCAGCCCGGCGGCGCGCATCACTGGCATGTGGTTCGGCCAGGTGGGATCGGACAACCAGACCGTCGCATCGGCGCGGGTTCGCTTCAAAAGCTCGGCCACCAGCCGCAACGCGCCGGAGCCGCCCGGCGCCTGCGCGGCACGGATCCGCGTCATGTCTGCGTCCGCACCGAAGGCGAGCCTGGCCATCACGGTATTGAACCCGGTGTCGCCGGCGAGGCCGAGATAAGTCTTGGTGTCCTGACCCTGCAGCAGCCGCTTCTCCGCCTCGCGGACGGCCCGCATGACCGGCGTCTTGCCGTCGCGATCCTTGTAGACGCCGACACCGAGGTCGACCTTGTCGGGTCGAGGGTCGGCACGATAGAGGCCGATCAGGGCAAGGATCTTGTCGGCGGCAGCCGGCTGAAGGTTTTCAAACATCTGCATGGTTCCGTTGGCGCGGCGGAGTGATACGCAAATCGAACCCCTTGCACCAGCGGTTTTAACTCGCGCCAGCCTGAATCGCATGGCCTGGCATCGCTGCGAGCTACCTCCGCGGCTGCATATCTGCGGCGTTTCGCGAAAAAATCTGCAGGGCCGGGATTAAAACCCCCACATGTTCCGTAAACAGGGCATGAAACGGTCGATGCCACGCTTCGATATCGTCGGACAACTCGGTTCGCTCAGGCGTTACGCGCGCTCGCTGACGCGCGACGGTGCCGATGCCGAGGATCTCGTGCATGACGCTCTTGTGCGCGCCTATGAGCGGCGCGGCACCTTCCGCTCGGGCGGAAATTTGCGCGCCTGGCTGCTGTCCATCGTCCACAACACGTTCGTCGACCGCATGCGCTCGCGACGCTCTGAAGCAGCGCGCATCGAACAGGCTGGATACCTTGCGGATGGCAGCGCGCCGGCGCCGCAGGAGCATTCGGTGCGCCTGGGCCAGGTGCGCGATGCTTTTTTCAGCCTGCCCGAAGAACAGCGCTCGGCCCTGCATCTCGTCGCCATTGAGGGCCTTTCCTACAGCCAGGCGGCCGATGCCAGCGGCGTGCCACTCGGAACGCTGATGTCGCGCATCGGTAGGGCGCGCGCCGCGCTTCGGAAGATGGAGGAGGGGGCTCCGACGAAGGCGAAAAATCACCTCAGGATTGTTGGAGGCCCGTCATGACAGGAACTATCGACCCCGTGACGGACGCTGATCTCGACGCCTATGTCGACGATCAGCTCGACGTCTCGCGCCGTATCGAAGTCGAGGCCTTCCTCTCCGCCCGGCCGGAAGAGGCCGCGCGTGTGATGTCGGATCTCAGGATGCGGGACGAACTGCGCGTGGCGCTGGCCGGATCAGGCATGGCGAGGCCGGTGACGACCGATGCCGCGCGGCGCCTGGAGAGGGGACTTGCCCGGGGCCGCATCTTCGGCGTCTTGCAACGTGCCGCGGCGGTGGCCGCTTTCGTCGCTGCCGGCTGGCTGGCCAACGGCATCGTCGGGCCGATGTCTGTGACCAGGGTCGTCGCCTCGCCGCAGCCGCCCGCCTATGTCGACGAGGCGGTGCGCGCGCACAGGACGACCCTTGTGCGCGAAAGCATGTCTTCGCAGGCCGAGGCGCCAAACTACAATGCCGGCGAAATCCGCGCGGCGACGGCCATCGTCATGCCGTCCTTGCCCAAGGACTGGAAGGTCCGCGACGTGCAGGTCTATCCATCGCGCTTCGGCCCCAGCGTCGAGATGGCGGTCGAGACCAAGGAGATGGGCCTGGTGTCGCTGTTCGCGATACGGCCGGGAACCTTCGACGTGGTCAAGCCGACCGTCGCGCCCTCGGGCGACATTTCCTCGGCCTATTTCCAGATCGGCGAGGTCGCTTATGCGGTGGTCGCGCAGGGCGAGGTGCGGGACCTCGACCGCGCCGCCGAGACGCTTGCCAGAACGCTTTACTGATCCGTTCACAAAGGAGAATGCAAATGAACACGCCCAATCTGGGATACCGCGTCGGCGCCGGCGCCCAAAGCGGCGCCCTCTACGACGAGGGCCTGCGCCAGCACATGCTGCGCGTCTACAACTATATGGGCCTCGGCCTCGTGGTCACCGGCCTCGTCGCGTTCATGGTGTCGTCGACGCCCGCGCTCTACGTGCCAATCTTTTCCAGCCCGCTGAAATGGGTGGTGATGCTGGCGCCGCTCGCCTTCGTCCTGCTGTTCTCGTTCAAGATGCAGACGATGTCGGCGGCAAGCGCGCAGGCGATGTTCTGGGCCTTCTGTGCGGTCATGGGTCTGTCGTTGGCCTCCGTCTTCCTGGTTTTCACCGGAACCAGCATCGCGCGCACCTTCTTCATCGCCGCCACCATGTTCGGCGCCACCAGCCTCTACGGCTACACGACCCGGCGTGACCTGACCCAGTTCTCGTCCTTTCTGATCATGGGCCTGATCGGCGTGGTGATTGCCAGCATCGTCAACATCTTTCTCGGCTCGACCGCTTTGCAGTTCGCCATCTCGGTGATCGGCATCGCCGTGTTCATCGGCCTGACCGCCTGGGACACGCAGTCGATCAAGGAACAGTATGCGGAGAACTTCGACGCGGAGTCGCGGCAGAAGCTGGCCGTTTTCGGCGCCTTCTCGCTCTACCTCAACTTCGTCAACATCTTTCAGCTGTTGCTGAACTTCACCGGCGAGCGGGAATAGTCCGAACCGTAGCAGGCAACACCTTGCATCTTGCCTTGGCCGGAGGGAAATCTCCGGCCACTCTTCATTTGAGACGGCGCCTGGCCCACTTGTGCCATCGCACGTTCATCGTGACTGTGTGAAACGCAATGCAAACCGCCGCCTTGAGTTCACGCCTGGCCATTTGCTAGCCTGCCGGCCAAGCAAAGACAAACCGCGAGAACATATGGCACAGGACAGCCAGACACTTCATGGCGACGACATCTCGGCCGTTATAGTCGGGCAGGGGGCCGAACTGGTCTCGCTGCGGGATGCGGATGGGCTGGAGCTTGTGTGGCAGGCCGGACCGGCCTGGCGCCGTCATTCCCCGGTGTTGTTTCCGATCGTCGGCCAGCTGAAGGGCGACCAACTGCGCCATCGCGGCCAGACCTATCCGATGACGCAGCACGGCTTCGCCCGCGATAAGTCGTTTGCCTGGGCGGAGAGGGGTTCTCGGTCCTGCATGCTGGTGCTCACCGACGACGCGGAGACCCGAACGCACTACCCCTTCGCCTTCCGTCTGGCGGTGACCTACACTCTCGACGGCCGGCAGCTTGGCGTCACGTTCGAGATCACCAACACCGGCGACGAGCCGCTACCGGCGTCGATCGGGGCGCACCCGGCATTCAACTGGCCGCTGCTGCCGGACCTGTCCAAGGAGGCCTACCGCCTGACCTTTGCAAAGCCCGAGCATGCGCCGATCCGCCGTCTCAAGGACGGGTTACTGCTGGCGGCAAGGCAGCCGACGCCCATCGAGGGCAACATTCTCGCTTTGTCGGATCGGCTGTTTGACGAGGATGCCTTGATCCTGGACCAGCCTTCCAGCACCGCTGTGCGTTACGGTGCCGATCGTGGTCCGGCGATCGAGATGCATTGGAACGGATTCCGGGAATTGGGCGTCTGGTCAAAGCCGGGCGGCGCGCCATTCCTCTGCATCGAACCCTGGCACGGCCTCGCCAGCCCGGTGGATTTCGATGGCGAATTCGCCGACAAGCCAGGAGTGATGCTGATCGAGCCGGCCGGAAGGCGCGTGCTCGGCTATCGGATCGAACTTCAACCGCAGACGCATTAGCTGAAAGGCTGGCGTCGCGTTCATGGATGGTGGAGTTGTTCGTAAACATCCAGCTCGCTTGATTTGGAGGAATGCAGCATGGACCGATTCACCGGCGGTTGCCTGTGCGGCAACGTCCGAATTGTGGCGACTGGACGCCCATACCGGGTGGGCCTTTGTCACTGTCTCGACTGCCGCAAGCATCACGGGGCGCTTTTTCATGCTTCCGCGATTTTCCCTCAGGATGCGGTGACGATCGATGGCGAAACCCGTGACTACGCCGGGCGGTTCTTCTGTCCCCGTTGCGGCTCGACCATTTTTGGTCGCACCGCCGACGAAATCGAAGTGAACCTGGGATCCCTGGATGCCCCGGACCAACTGACGCCAACGTACGAAAGCTGGATCGTCCGTCGCGAAACCTGGTTGCCGCCGTTTCCGCTCACGAGACGATATGAGCGCGATCGTGACGCCACGGGTCGGTTCGAAGAGTAGGCGGCACGAACGGCGGGAAGGCGCCATGACCAAGGGACCGGCGGCGCTTCAATCCGGAAGGCCGGCCTTGCGGAAGCCATCGACGAAATGGTCGAGCATCGCCGGATCGCGGAAGGGCTCCGTCCAGACCCAATGGCTGGTGGTGAAATGCGGATTGCCGACGAGGAACAGTTCGACTTCCGCGCGCGCCTCGTCGAGCCGGCCGAGCTGCGCGAGGCTGGCCGCCAGGAAGCGGCGTGAGCTGGTGCGGTAAGTCTCGTCCCGGCGCAGTGTCTTGACGGCGGCTTTGTAGTCGCGCGCCGCATATTGCGCCGCGCCGAGCGTCAGATGGTACCAGCTTGCCGGAAACGGGTTGAGCCGGAACGCCTTGCGGATCTGTTCGAGTCCTTCCTCGACCCGCCCGGCCAGCACGGAGATGTCAGACAGTGTCGCCCAGGCATCGGCCTCGTTGGGGTCGAGCTCGAACGCCCTGGCGAACTCGGCATCCGCTTCGGCGAAGTCGCGCTCATAGGCAAGCAGGTTGCCGAGCACCCAGCGGCAGCCGGCGTCGTTGGGATCGATCGCCACCGCCTTGCGCGCCAGCTCCAGGGCAATGTGGCGGTTGGGTTCCACCGGTTCGCCCCAATGCACCCATCCCATCCAGTGGTTCATGGCAAGCCAGCGATAGGCTTCGGCATAGTCGGGATCGAGCGCGACCGCGCGCGTCAGCATCAGATGCGCCTCCCGCGCCGTCTGCGGCGAATCGTCGATCAGCTTGCGCGCCCGCACGCACAGATCGTAGGCCTCGAGATTCTTGGGCCGATTGCGCGGCGGCGGCGCGCGCAGCCGGCCAAGCAGCGCCTCCACGATCTTGGCCGTCACCTCGTCCTGAACGGCAAAGATATCGTCCAGGCCGCGATCGAAGCGTTCCGCCCACAGGTGATCGCCGCTCGCCGCGTCGACCAGCTGGGCGTTGATGCGCACGCGCCCCGCGGCACGTCTTGCGCTGCCCTCCAGGAGGTAGCGCACGCCAAGCTCCCGGGCGATCTCGCGCACGTCCGCCGCCTTTCCCTTGTAGGCGAAGGTCGAATTGCGCGCGATGACGAACAGACCCGAGGCCCTGGACAGGTCGGTGATCAGGTCTTCGGTCAATCCGTCGGCGAAGGGCTCCTGTTCGGGGTCGTTGCTGAGATTGACGAAGGGGAGCACGGCTATCGACGGTTTGTCGGGCAGCGGCAAAGCTTTTCGGTTCGCGCCATCGAGGGGTTCGACGATCCCCGTGAAGCGGTAGCCGACGCGCGGAACAGTGGTGATCCATTCACCGCCGTCGGCGGACGGACCAAGCAGCTTGCGCAGCTGCGCGATCTGGACGGTGAGATTGCCTTCCTCGACGGCCGTACCCGGCCACGCCGCATCCATCAGCTTGGCCTTGTCGAGGATTTCGCCAGGCCGCCCGACGAGCGCCGCCAACAGCTTCAGCCCGCGGTAGCCGACGGCAACAGGATCATCGTTCCGAAGCAGCGTTCCCGCATCCGGATCAAGCACGAACGGACCGAAGGCAAAGCGCGATCCCAGCATAAGGCGCATCTATAGCCCGTTTGGAAATTTTGAGAACTATTTGGGAGGGCTTAATTACGGCGCTGTTTGCATCCGGCACAATTCAACCTCTTTCAGGTCGAGGTCCCAAGTCGAGGACCCACCCTCAAACCATAGGAGGTTGCCATGAACGATACCCTTGCATCGACGCGGTGTCAGACGGTGCGGCCGAGAATGCCTGTAGTGCTGGCGGAAGCGTCGCGTCGGCACTTGGCGACCCTGCGAAGCATTGTCGCGGCCTGGCACGATCGGACCTGGCGCGAGCGGATACGCTTTCGCTGGGAGCTTGAGCGAATGTCGAAGGACAATCCCCATCTGATCGACGACATCGGATTGACGAGACAACAGGTCGAGGCGGAGCTGGCAAAGCCTTTTTGGCAACGGTAGGCCGAATGCTGCAACCAGAGCGAGCGGAGCTCATTGAAAGTTCTGGGGTAGGGAGGTTGCCTCGAGAAGCCGGGGGCAAACCAGCAGCGCGTCGCCAGATCCAAAGCACGAACTCGCCGAGGTCATCGACCAGGTGTATCCTTACGGCTGCATCATGGCCGGCGAAATGATCTGGTTGAGCGCAAGGACAGGAGTTCCAGACCGCGGCCTCGGCCCAGCTGGCGCCCCTCGTCAACAAAATGGTTGTGGCCCAATGTTTTCTGCGCCGCTACCGATGACTTTATCGCATTGCGAGGCTATTCGGACTTATTGCTATATGCTTGGCGTCTAAATATTCATATCCTAATAAGGCTTCGCGTTGCTCACCCACATTCTTGATTTGTTCCGGGCCACCAAACACAGGCACCGGGAAATGCTCGCTCCCTTCCCGATAAACCCACAGCCGTCCGGCAACCCGGACAAGGCCGGTGAAATCGTGGCGTTCTTTACGATCAACTCCTTCTATGAGACAGAAGCCGCTCGCATGACCGCGTCAGCGTGGCGTCTTGGCCTTTCTGTCCAAGCCCGGCCATTCGCCGACGCTGGATCCTGGGTGCGCAACGCGAGCCTGAAGCCGACATTCCTTGTCAATATGCGTAGGAGGCTTCAGGGACCGCTGCTGTATGTGGACGTCGACACGGTCTTCCATCATGATCCCTGGCCGGAGCTCGCCGGTTTTGATTGCGACATCGCGGTCTATCGCGAAAGTGGCCGGCTGATGGCTGGAACCATCCTCATCAACGATACGCCGGCTGCTCGCGAGATCCTCGCCTTGTGGAAGAAGCGCAGCGATGAAAACCCGGAAGTCTGGGATCAGGTCGTGCTGCAGGAAATCCTCGACGAAGATCAGGCCTCGGCAAGCCCGCGCTATCGCGAAGGCCAGCTCCCGGCGCCGTTCTGCTGGGTGTTCGACCGCCTTGAGAATGGGAAGCCCGATAAGGTGTATATCGAGCAGCTCCAGGCGAGCCGGGAAATCTATGAGCGGCACGCTCGCGGCAAAGCACGCAGAGGTCTCAACCGTCGGCAGGACCGAGTCCGGACCATTGAGCGCATTCTTGACGAACACAGAGAGCGGCTACGCAGGTAGCCGACGACAGCCATTGCTGCAGCTTCGATGCCCTCGCGGGCGGCGACGAAGCGGCTGCCATGTGGCCCGTGATCTGCAAAGCGTTCATTCCAATTCACCAGTTTAGCAGAACGGGCACCAAAAACCGTGTCAGGAGAGTTGAGGTGGGGAGATTGGCTGCGCACAAGCAGGAGCGACATTCCTACCTTGCCGAAAGTCGCATAAGATAGATTATGGAACTAAACTTCCAGCTCGGGTCTCAGGATCGGCCGTCGGTTGCCGGTCGAATGCGATCTTACGTCCGCCGGTTCCGGTGTGGAGACAGGGTTCACAGACTGAACCCCGTTCAACGGAGCAGCCCGCCTTGGGCGGGCTGCGTTGGCATCTTAGGCAGGTCTAGGCAGGTCTACTCGGCGGCGCCGATCGCCTTGAGCCCGGCGGCAGCGCATTTGGCGTCGATATCGCCCGAAGGAGCACCGCCGACGCCAATGCCGGCCACCAAGGCATCGCCGAACTTGACCGGCAAGCCGCCAGCCTGGATCACCATGCGAGGATCCATGTCACGCATGCCGTCATTTGCCGGCTTGGAGGCTATGAATTCGGCGAGCCCCGCAGTGTCGCGACCCAAGGCTGCCGCGGTGAAGGCCTTGCCTTCGGCGCTGGATGCGGTGTGTGCGCCGGAATTATCGGCCTTGAGCAGCACTTGCGTCGCGCCGCTCCGCGCCACGATGGCGACGCTGACATTGCTGCCTTCGGCAGCGCAGGCCTCCAGCGCGGCTTGTGCTGCCTTGGTTGCCCGCTCAAGCGGCAAGTAAGGGGCGGTTGGCAATTCCTGCGCTGTTTCCAACTAACGGGCAAAGGTTAGCGCCTCTTGCTCTCAATGTATATTTTAGGAAGCCATCACATAGACTGCCTGTCAGGCCTGCAATGCAGATCGACAAGCATCCACCGGCCTGACAATGCAATCCTCTTTTGGCATTTTGCAATCTTGAAGCGACAGCGAACTGGCGGCGGCCGTGTGGCGATCCCAGGTGCAAGATCTCGACATCGGACCTGTATCGGCGGCTCGCTGCCAGGCGATCAGTGCCATCAGCTATGAAGAGAATATTCTATCTGTCTGATCTATAACGAATTTCAAGCGCCATGCCATCAAATGCCGGCTCGACATTTGCCGGAGTCTCAGCCATCACGGTAGCGTAGTCCAGCGGCCCATGCATATGGGTCAGCACAGCCTGTTTCGGGGCCAGCCGCTCGATCCACTCAAGCGCCTGGCCAAGCGACAGATGGCTCGGGTGCGTCCTGTACTGCAGCGCGTCGATGATCAGGACATCGAGATTACGCAGCCGCTCGGCGGTGGCAGCCGGAAAATCGCTGATGTCGGGGCAATAGGCTAGTCCGCCGATGCGGAAACCGAGCGATATGATGTCGCCATGGACCTGCGGCAGCGGCTCGAGGGTGAGGGCACCGCCCTCGCCTTCGATCACGACCGGCTTTGTGTGATCGATGATATGGGCGTCGACAATCGGTGGATAGGAACTGCCTGGCGGCGTCTCGAAACAGTAGCCGAAGGCCTGGCGCAGCCGCAGCATCGTTGGCTGGTCGGCATGGATATCGATCCGCTGCCGCTGGTCGAGCACGAAGCCGCGCAAGTCGTCGATGCCGTGGATGTGGTCGGCATGTGGATGGGTGTAGACGACGGCATCGATGCGTTTGACCGAGGCCATCAGCATCTGCTGGCGGAAATCCGGTCCTGTGTCGATGACGACGGTGGTGCGGGCGCCGCTCTCGGCAATCCGCTCGACAAGGGCTGCCGTGCGCATGCGCCGATTTTTCGGATTGTGCGGATCGCAATTGCCCCAGTCGCCGGTGATGCGCGGCGTGCCCGGTGACGAGCCGCAGCCGAGAATGGTGAGGCGCAGCCGGTCTGTCATCGTTCAGGCGCTTTGCTCGGCGGGGCGCGGCATCTTGCCGAACAGCCGGAAGAAATTATCGGTCGTCAAAGCTGCGATTTCACCTTCGCTGATGCCGATCGTCTCGGCCAGAACCCTGGCCGTGTGCGCGACATAAGCGGGTTCGTTGCGCTTGCCGCGAAATGGGATCGGCGCGAGATATGGCGCATCGGTCTCCACCAGCAGCCGGTCGTGCGGCAGGTCGGCGGCTATGGCGCGTATTTCGGCCGAATTCTTGAAGGTCAGGATGCCGGAAAACGAAACATAGCCGCCCAGCGAGACGCCGACCTCGGCCAGCCTGCGTCCCGACGAAAAACAGTGCAGGACGAACGGGAAGGCGCCCTTCCCTGTTTCTTCCTCAAGGATATGAGCCATGTCGTCGTCGGCGTCGCGCGAATGGATGACCAGCGGCAGGCCCGTCTCGCGAGCAGCGGCGATGTGGTTGCGCAAACCCTGCGCCTGCGCATCGCGGGGCGCTTTGTCATAGAAATAGTCGAGCCCGGCTTCGCCGATCGCCACCACCTTGGGATGGGCGGACCGGCGCACGAGATCCGCCGTCGTCACGTCAAGCTCTTCGGCGGCATTGTGCGGATGGGTTCCGACGGAACAGTACACTTCGTCGAAAGCGTCAGCGATTTCAAGTATTTGCTGAAATCGCTTCACGCGCGTCGAAATCGTCACCATGCGGCCGATCCCGGCGGCCAGGGCACGGGCGACGACGGCCGCCCGCTCCTCGGCGAAGTCCGGAAAATCCAGATGGCAGTGGCTGTCGACGAGCATCAGCCGTTCGCTTCCGGCTGATCGACATAACGCGGAAACACGCCTTCTGGCACAGGCAACGCTCTGCCCGGCACAAGCGCATGGTCGGCGTGGAGATGCACGAAATTGCGCTCGTCTGCCGGCACCGCCAGCAGGTCAAGCAGCTTCGCGGCCGATCCTGGAATAAAGGGTTGGCACAGAATCGCCACGCGCCGGACCACCTCGGCCGTTGTCCACAGCACCGTTTGCATGCGCTCGGGGTTGGTCTTCTTCAGTGCCCAGGGTTCCTGTCCGGCGAAATACCGGTCGGCTTCGGCCACCACGCCGAAGATCGACGCCAGCGCCAGATGGATGCCCTGCTCGGCCATTGCCTTGCGCGCGGCGGCAAGAGCGGCCGCCGCCTGATCGAGGATTGCCTTGTCGGCATCCGTCAGCTCGCCGCGCGTCGGCACCACGCCGCCGCAGTTCTTGGCGATCATCGACAGCGAGCGCTGCGCCAGATTGCCGATGCCGTTGGCGAGGTCGGCATTGGTGCGGTTGACGATCGCTTCGTGGCTGTAGCTGCCGTCCTGGCCGAACGGCACCTCGCGCAGGAAGAAATAGCGCACCTGGTCGAGCCCGTAATGCTCTACCATGGTGAAGGGGTCGATGACGTTGCCGACCGATTTCGACATCTTCTCGCCGCGGTTGAACAGGAAGCCGTGGCCAAAGACGCGCTTCGGCAGCGGAATGCCTGCCGACATCAGGAAGGCCGGCCAGTAGACGGCGTGAAAACGCACGATGTCCTTGCCGATGATGTGCGCATCGGCCGGCCAGAATTTCCAATCATCTGCTTTTTCATCGGGATAGCCGACGCCGGTAATGTAGTTTGTCAGCGCGTCGACCCAGACATACATCACGTGCTTTTCGTCGCCGGGCACCGGCACGCCCCAGTCGAACGTCGTGCGCGAGATCGACAGGTCTTTCAGTCCCGATCTGACGAAGCTCATCACTTCGTTGCGCCGCTCGGCCGGGCCGATGAAATCCGGCTGGCCCTCGTAGAGCGCCAGCAGTTTGTCCTGATAGGCCGAAAGCCGGAAGAAATAGCTTTCCTCCTCGACCCATTCGACCGGCGTTCCTTGCGGGCCATAGCGGATATTGTCGGGACGAACCTCGGTTTCCTCCTCGCCGTAATAAGCTTCGTCACGCACCGAGTACCAGCCGGCATAGCCGCCCTTGTAGATGTCTCCATTGGCGGCCATCGCCTTCCAGATCGCCTGAGAGGCCGCGTAGTGCCGCTCTTCGGTGGTGCGGATGAAATCGTCGTTGGAGGCGTTGAGCGCGGTCGCCATGCGCTTGAACTCAGCCGAATTGCGGTCGGCCAGTTCGCGCGCCGAAATGTCTTCCTTCTTCGCCGTCTGCAGCATCTTGATGCCGTGTTCGTCGGTGCCGGTGAGAAAGAAGACCTGCTTGCCGTCGAGCCGTTGAAAGCGGGCCAGCGCATCGGTGGCGATCAATTCGTAGGCATGGCCGATATGCGGCTTGCCATTGGGGTAAGAGATCGCGGTCGTGACGTAGTATGTATCGCGTGACATGAATGAACCGTCATGAATGTCTGAATGGAAGGCGTGGCGGTGGATATCGCATCGGGGCGGCGATTGCCATCCCGAGGGAACCTCACATTCGCATTGCAGACTTCAGGCGGTCGATCATGGTCAAGGCGTGCTGCTTCTTGTCGAGATTGTAGGTATCAATCTCAGATATAGCGTCCAGCGCCTCATGCCAAGTGTCCGACAGCGTTTTGGCTCGTGCGAGATCGCCGGCCAGCGCCGCCCGGCTCGCCGCATCGGACAACAGATCGAGCGCGCGGCGGTTGAAGATATCGAACTGGATCGCCTGGTCGCGCCCGGCCACGACTTCGGCAAGGCGATAGGCGCCGGCGATGTCGCTCTTGCCGGCGCTCACCAGGGCGTCCAGCGTTTCGGCGATCTCCAACCCGCCATACTGCGTCAGGAGGATCGCATTGCGGGCGCTGCCCCCTGCCCGCGCGGCAAGGGCTGTCCGCGCGGCCGGATCGTCCGGCGGAGGCGGCTCGGCAGTTTCCAGCACCGCCATCAGCTCGTCGGCATCGAGCGGCGACAGCCGAACCAATTGGCAGCGCGAGCGGATCGTCGGCAACAGGCTGCCCGGTGCATGGACGATGAGGATGAACAGCGTTCGCGCCGGCGGCTCCTCAAGATTCTTCAGCAAGGCATTGGCTGCATTGGTGTTCATGTCGTCGGCCGGGTCCACGATCACCACCCGGTAGCTGCCGTCATGCGAAGTCATCGACAGGAAGCGATTGACCTTGCGGATCTCGTCGACCGTGACGACCGTCTTGAAGCTCTTCGTCTTGTCGTTCAGCGGCCGCGTCAGGTGCAGCACGCCGGGATGCGCGCCGGTGGCGATCTGGCGAAACAGCGAGGACGCCGGATCGGGAACGGCGAGCGTCTCCGGCGCCTGCTCGAAGGCCGGATGCTTCAGGAGATGATGCGCCAGATGGAACGCGAGCGTCGCCTTGCCGATGCCGAGCGGTCCGGTGAAGATCAGCGCGTGCGGCAGCTTTCCAGCGCGATAGGCGGCGGCGAGCATGGCGGCGGCCTGCCCGTGCCCGACCAGGCGTGGCGTTTCGGACGGTTCAGGGACGCCGTCCAGCGTGTCATGCTGTTCCGGCGCGATGCGTTCGAAGATCATGCGGGTGCGGTCTGTCTGTTGCGCATGGGCGCCCTCGCCTCCAGCGCCGCGAACACCGTGGCGGTGACGACATTTTCCACCGCATCGGGAGCGGCGGATGCGTCGATCACAACGCAGCGCTCCGGCTCGGCCGCGGCGATCGCCAGGAACGCCTCGCGGCGCGCCTGGTGGATGGCAAGCGTTTCCTTTTCGAAGCGATCGGGGCCGGCGCCGGCGCCGCGACGCACTGTTGCGCGTCTCAGGCCTTCCGTGGGATCGATGTCGAAGATCAGCGTCATGTCGGGCATCATGCCATTGATGGCGACCTGCTCCAGCGTCTCCATGAACACCGGGTCGAGGCCGCCGGTGACGCCCTGGTAGACGCGCGAGGAATCCAGGAAGCGGTCGCATAGGACAATGGAGCCGCGCTCGACCGCCGGGCGGATGACCTGCTCGACATGGTCGGAGCGCGCCGCCGCGAAAAGCAGCGCTTCCATCTTCGGCCCGAACGGCTCGGCGGCGCCCGAGAGCAGCACATGCCGGACCGCTTCCGCGCCCGGCGAGCCGCCCGGTTCCCGGGTGACGAGGACGTCGTACTTCTTGGCGCGCATCTTTCCCGCCAGCCGCTCGATCTGCGTCGACTTGCCTGCTCCTTCGCCGCCTTCGAAGGTGATGAAAAATCCGCGTGCCAACCGAAAGGCCTTTGTCCCTTATTTGAATGGATTCTAGCGCTCTAGATAGTCCGCGTTCGGGGAAACGTCCATGCCGCCGGCGTTATCGCATGCCGCTCAAAAGTGACCTCGGCTGGAGAGAACGACATGCATAAACAAAGACGCCAAAGCGCATAGCGTGAATCCGGTTCAGCGCGACGCGCTTTAGCGGAGCCAGCCGACGGCCAGTTCCTTGACGGCGTCGAGGGCGCGTTGCGGCAGCGTGCCGATGCCGATCGATTCGGCGGCGAAAAGCGGCGTCTCCTGGCTCAGTGTGTCGCCGATCCAGACCCGCAGCACGCCTACCGGCTGCCCCTCCTCCACAGGTGCGGCAACCGGTCCGTCATAGACGATGCTCGCCGTCAGTTTGTCGCGGTTGGTTACCGGCAGGAAGATGGCGATCGGCCCTTTCGCCTTCAGCGTCACGCCGGCCTTAATGCCGCCGAAAACCTGAGCTTGGCCCACCACCTCGTCCTTGGCGAAGATTTGCGTCTTCTCGAAGGAACGGGCACCCCATTCGAGCAGCTTGCGCGCTTCCTCGGCGCGTTCCTTGTCGCTGGCGAGCCCGCTCATCGCCGCGATCACCCGCGCGCCATTGTGGCTGACCGAGCCGACTATGCCGAAACCGGACACCTCACTGCTGCCGACCGCCAGGCCGTCGGCGCCGATGTCCATCGCCAGCAGCGGGTTGCGATTCCTCTGAGAAATCTTGTTCCAGGTAAAATCCTTCAGGCCGTAGTAGCGATAAAGATCCGGATAGTCGCGCCACAGATGCAAAGCCAGCATTGCCAGTTCGCGCACGCTCGTCTGCTGGCCGTCCGCCGGCAGCCCGGTCGAATTGACGAAAGTCGATTTGGCCAGGCCGATCTGGCGGGCGCGTTCGGTCATCTGCGCGGCGAAATTGTCCTCGGATCCGGCCAAGCCTTCGGCCAGCACGATACAGCCGTCATTGGCCGCCTGCACCGTCACGCCCTGGATCAGGTCCTCGACCCGGACCGCCGATTTGAGCTTGGCAAACATTGTCGACGTTCCCGAAGGGGCGCCGCCCTTGCGCCAGGCGTTTTCACTCACCACGAACGTGTCGTCGAGGGTCAGGCGTCCAGACTTGACGGCGTTGAACACCACTTCCATCGTCATCAGCTTGGCCATCGAGGCCGGCTGTATCGGCTTGTCGGCGTCCTTGGAAAACAACACCGTTCCAGTCTCGGCGTCGATCATGAAGGCCTGGGTTGCCTTGGTCTCGAAAAGCTGCGCACTGGCGGGCGCGACACAAAACAGCAGCAGGGCCAATCCCAGAAATCCGGCCAAAGGCGGAAAGACGCGCAACTGCATGAAATCTCGACCCGTTTGCCGGTTCTGGCGCGGCTAGGCTATCAGGGTTTTTTCCGCGGGATCAACCGTGCCGGAAAAATAGATCAGTTGCGCACGGCCAGGGCGTCCGGCGCACCATGCGACCAGGCCGCCTGCAGCAGATCGTCGACGCCGCCATGGCCGTCCGGATAGAGGTTCACCGCATACCAGTCCTTGCCGTCGAATTCGGACCGCTGGATCTCGATCCTGCCGAAGGGCTCGAGCGCGGCCGCCACGCGTTTTGCCTCGGTGGCGTCATCGAAGGTGCCGGCCGCGACATAGGCCGGCGATGGCGCCTGGGGATTGGCGCTCTTCCATGAGCGCAGGATGTCGGCGGGCGACATGCCGTCGTCGCCAAGTGCGGCAAAGACATCGGCGCTCCGCACGCGCTCGTCGGCATAGGAGAGCGAGGCCACCGAAAACGGCGATTGCGGCGGCAGGCCGATATCCGGACGCTCCGGCACGATCGGACCGAAGTCGGGCAGCGCCAGGTCACCCAAGGCCGGCGATTGTGCCGGCACCTGCCCTTGCGGAATCATATCGGAATTCGTCAGCTGACCCGGAAACGGCACGGCGGCAGCGCCCACCGGCGGGCTGGGCGACGGTCCGTTCATGGCCACCATGACGCCGGTCGGCAGGCCGTCCGACGGATCCGGTATCCTGTTGCCTGGATGGTAGGAGGCCATCAGATACTGGTCGTCATTGCCGTCGAGCGGCGCGCGGCCAACATATTCCACCTTCACCTCGGCCGTGCCGACATTGGCATAGTCGAGCATCTGGGCGGCGCGTTCCGAGACATCGATGATGCGGCCCTGGTGGTAGGGACCGCGATCATTGACGCGCACGATGACCGAACTGCCGGTCTTGAGATTGGTGACGCGGGCGTAGCTCGGCAGAGGCATGGTCGGGTGCGCCGCCGTCAGATGGCTCATGTCGTAGACTTCGCCGTTGGCGGTCAGCCGTCCATGAAAGGCATCGCCGTACCACGACGCCAGGCCGACCTTGGCATAGTGCTTGTCTTCCTTCGGATAGTACCACCTGCCGCGAACCTGGTAGGGTTTTCCGAGCTGGTCGCGGCCGCCGCCACGCCGCATGAAGGCGACGCGAGGGCTGGCCTTCACGCCATATTCGGTTTCGGCGAAATATTCCTTGGAACGGGTCTTCTTGTGGACCATCCCTTTTGGTTCAGGCTGCGACGCGCAGGCGGCAAGCAAGGCTGCCGACATGGTGAATAGCGCGAAAGCGCAAGCACGGCGTAGACGCGGGCGCGCCGTAGTTTGCATTTCCTGATGTCCCCTACAGTCTCGACCAAAAACGCCGCGGCTTGGACGTCGCAGGAGCCAAAGCTTACCTGACCAAGACCAACGACGCCTCGAACCCCTGTCCTTTGTGCGCAGGAATTGTTTATCACGCTATTAATCGATTGTGGCCGGAACCGGGCAAGATTGTGACGCCACCCTGCCCGGCGTCGGCTGCCGGGAAACATGCGGTCCACGCATGCCGGTTGACAGATCTTTGCCGGGCACACTAGAGCATCAGCAAGATGGCTCTCTTCATTCGCCGCTAGGCTCGAATATCGGATCGGGTGACGTTGGCGAAGAGATGTCGCTGGAGGGATGGCCGAGCGGTTTAAGGCACCGGTCTTGAAAACCGGCGTGGGCGCAAGTTCACCGTGGGTTCGAATCCCACTCCCTCCGCCATTTGCATAAAAATTTCCGCCGCGTGCAACGCCACCGCGTAATGGTTCAATGCGCTGTTCCTGCGCTGCTGCTCACAGATGGGCGGCCAGCTTGCGACCGCAAAAGTCCGGCTGTTGTGCGGACGTTGGCTGTGGAGGCGACGGATGTTGCTGCGGTACTCGAACAGTTCAAGCTTCGGGAAGTCGTCACAGAGCGCGCGAAAGCCGTCCGCCGTAAGGAAGCCCTTAGGGTTGCGCCACGGGAACGGCGCCCTGCTTTTTGAGGTGTCAGCGCCAAAGCAGCGCAGCAGTTCGTAGTCAATGAAAGTTTCACTCAGAGAGAACGTCTTTCCGTGATCTTCATCAGGTCTGCGAATTCACCGGTAGCACCTTGATTACGACCGTATTTCTTACCGGAGCTGCGTAGGAGCAGCAAGCACCAGTTCGGCTCGCGCTGCCAACGCCTCTGGACCAAACCGAATACCTTGATTTTGTATCAGCAATGAAATAACCGCCCAGCAGTGACTGCAAAAGCCGGGGGGCTTTTCGTGAATTCCTATGTAATTAACCTAGACCGGAGTCCGGCTAGGTCGGGACGGATGTATGGACGCTTTGCGTCGATTGGTTTGGAATTTGAAAGAATTCCGGCGGTTGATGGAAAGTTGCTTAGCGAAAAAAGGATGTCGGACGTTTACCAGCCGGTGCCCGGCGCAGTTTCGCTAACCAAAGAAGAGGTGGGCTGTTTTCTCAGCCACCGACGATGCTGGGAGGAAATTGCTTCGGGCCTCGAGCCGTTTGGCTCCGTTTTCGAGGATGATGTGATCATCTCCTCGCATTTACCTAGATTCGTTGGCAACGACACCAGTTGGATTCCCGTCGACGCCGATATCGTTAAACTAGAGACGGTCCTGGGAAGGGTGTGGCTGGACCGCGTGGTTTCTATGCTACCCGGCGATTTCCGCCTTAGCCTCCTGCGTAGCCTTCACTTCGGGACGGGTGGATACATAATCTCGAAAGCGGCGGCAGAACGGCTGTTAAAGCTGACCGAGCGATTCTCCGATCCCGTAGACCACGTGATGTTTAATCCTGCCTGTGGCGTCACCAGAGGTCTGAAGACGTATCAAATACTACCTGCGCTCTGCATCCAGTCGTTCCATCTGTATCCGAAAGGATCTGATCTGGTCGACTCGCGCGCGCTTACACAGCACAGCGCCGTGCGATTCCCGGACAATTTGGAAAACATGCCCTGGTTGAAACGGAAAACAATATCGGCGCTCCGGCGCACTTGGCGCTTTCTGCGCCGATATTGGAGAACCGAAATTCCCTTCGCCGACGACCTAAACAGGGCGTGACCCCGACGGCCGAAACGCAAATATGGGCTGTTCGCTGCGGCAATACGGCCGGAGTCGGAATGGCATTCCATTCAAACCGACCGACGGCGAAATTGCCACTAGACGAACGAATCGGACAACGCATCGGGCGGCGCTTCATCGGTTCAAGCCTGAGCGGCCATGATTCCGTTCGGCGTCGGCCGCAACCCCGTCTGTTGCGGATAGCTCACCGCAACGCTATAGAGCCGCTGTCGGAAAAGGCAGACTTGGTTTGGTAAGCCCAAGTCCTTTCGGTAACGAAAGCTCTGGTCTTTGGCCTCCTGCAGGAGATCCCCACGACGAACATCGGACGCTTCTCTCGCGTCCAATCGTTCGTCGGTGTGGTTCTCAAATCCGAGGAACGCTCCGGTCGAACATCGACAAAGGAGCAGTTCATGCACAACCGCCATCTCGATTCCCATGATGTAGTAATCGCTGGTGCAGGCCCTGTCGGTCTGTTCCTCGCCTGTGAGTTGCGCCTCGCCGGCCTCTCGGTGCTGGTGCTGGAGCAAGCCGAAGACCCGCACTCCCCGTTGAAGCAGCTTCCGTTCGGGCTGCGCGGCCTCTCGGTGCCCACCATCGAAGCCCTCTACCGTCGCGGTCTGCGGGACGACATCGTCGCTCCACAAAGTGCGAGGGATGGGACGGGCAACGGTGGCGCTGCGACTGGCGCGCACTGGCTGAATCAACCGCGCCGTCCGGGCGGCCATTTCGCAGGTATCCAGTTCTTCCACGATGCCATCGACGCCGCGAAATGGCCCTACCGCCTGCCAGGTTCGGCCACCGCCGCAATCGCGGTCGAAATGGCGCATCTCGAATCAGTCTTGGCCGCGCGCGCAATCGCAATGGGAGTCGAGATCAGGCGCGGCTTCGGTGTCGAGGATTTCGATCAGACGCATGAAGGCGTGACCGTTCGCGCCGGCGGTGAGATTTTTCGGGGATTTTGGCTCGTCGGCTGTGGCGGCGGGCGCAGCACGGTGCGCAAGGCCGGCGACTTCGCGTTCGTCGGTACCGATCCGGAATTCACAGGCTATTCCGTTCAGATCGAAATGGCCGACCCGGACAGGCTCACGCCCGGCCGCCACTACACGCCGACCGGCATGTACACTTATCAAAGACCCGGTACTGTCGCGATGGTCGAGTTCGATGGTGGGGCTTTCCACCGAACCCAGCCAATCACCTGCGACCACGTGCAGGCGGTTTTGCGCCGAGTATCCGGCGCGGACCTCACGCTGACGGCCCTCAAACTCGCCGCCACCTGGACGGATCGCGCCCACCAGGCAACGACCTACCGCAAGGGACGAGTGCTGCTTGCCGGCGACGCCGCGCATATCCATTCTCCCTTGGGCGGCCAGGGTCTCAACCTCGGGCTCGGCGACGCGATGAACCTTGGCTGGAAGCTGGCCGCCACCATCCGCGGCGACGCGCCGGACGGTCTGCTCGACAGCTATGTCAGCGAACGCCATCCGGTCGGGGCGCAAATCCTCGACTGGTCGCGCGCCCAGGTCGCGCTCATGCGGCCAAGCCCGGCAACGCGCGCGCTCGAAACCATCATCCGTGACCTGATCGACACGCGCGACGGCGCGACATACTTCGCCGAACGGGTATGGGGTATTTCTCTTCGCTACGATCCTGGCAGCGGCCACCGGCTGGTCGGGCGCAGTGTTCCCGATTTCGAGCTGATCCAAGGAAGAAAAATCGGCGGGCTCCTCAGCCCGGGCAAGGGCCTGTTCCTTGACTTTGACGCTCGCCCATCGCTTGAAGCGCTTGCAGGCCGCTGGGGCGACCGGATCACCTACGTCGCCGGTAAGGCCAAGGATCAACTGGGCCTGAGCGCCGTGCTCGTGCGCCCCGATGGCTTCGTGGCCTGGGCCGCTGGGGATGACCCCAACCCGGAGGAAGCCGCTCAAGCCGCATCACGATGGTTCGGCGGACCCCGGAAAGGCATGTAGGCCTGCTCCCGAGGCTTTTCGTGCCGAATCGGCTAAGCCTTGGGCCTATGAACGAAACCTCACTCTACGCGCCGGTGAAGCGGTTTCTCGAAAGCCTGGATTTTGCCGTGAAGGGCGAGATCGGCGGCTGCGACATTGTCGCGCTGCGTGAGGGGGAGCCGCCCGTCGTCGTCATTTGCGAGTTGAAGCTGGCGTTCAATCTCGAACTGGTGCTGCAAGGCGTCGACCGCGCGACCGCCTGCGACGAGGTGTGGCTGGCCGCGCGCATGTCGGCCAGGGGCAAGGGACGCGAGAGCGACGCCCGGTTCCGCAATCTTTGCCGCCGGCTTGGCTTCGGCCTGCTCGGCGTAACGGCGAGCGACCGGGTCGAGGTGCTTCTGAGCCCGGTCACCGTCACGCCGCGCAAGAACCCACGGCGCCGCTCGCGGCTGGTCGACGAACATCGCCGGCGCCGCGGCGATCCGGTCGCGGGCGGGGGATCGCGCAATCCCATCATGACAGCATACCGCCAAAGCGCCCTCGCCTGCGCCGCGGCATTGGCCGACGGGCCCAAGCGCCCGCGCGATCTCAAGGCGCTGACGCCGCTTGCGCCGAAAATCCTGCTGCACAATGTCTATGGCTGGTTCGCGCGCGTCGACCGCGGCGTCTACGATCTGACCGACGCCGGCCGTGCCTCGCTGATGCGTTGGCCGCAGCCGTCGCACGATGAATCCCGACACGGGATTTTGAACGCGCCGAGTGGCTGAGCGCGGGACAACGCCCGGCCCTTTGGTTGATTTTTCAGACAAAATATGCTGCTTGTCCCGCCCATGAAGACACTCTGCACGACGGTCATGGCGTTCTTGACCCTGGCTTTTCCGGCCAACGCCATGGACAGCGCCTTGCGCGCAGGCCTCCTGAAACTCGACCCGCAAACCCGCCTCGAACAGCGCTGTGATGCTGAAGTCCTCGACCGGATCACCCATGACGACCGCAAGTACAAGGCGGATCGGGTGGTCGCTTACGCCTTTGCCACGCCGGTCATGAGCGACGACGCCATTAAGAGCCCAGGAGCCGCCTTCCGCAGCAAGGGGCAATGGTACCGGCTGAAATTCAAGTGCGAGACGGCGCCGGACCATATGGAGGTTTTACAGCTCCGCTACCGCATCGGCGACGAGATTCCAGAGACCGACTGGGCAAAATACAATCTCTACGATTAGGCGCTACGACTAGGTTTTCATTGCCGTTTCGGCTCGCCTGCCCGTGATTGTCGAATCCCCTCAATGGCGCCGCTGCAACGAAAGCGGTTTTGCGGCGTTGCCCGAAGCGATGTCTTGACGGCAAGGAACCATGTCTTTAGGGCGGGCTGGGCGATCGACAACGAACACTCGGCGAACAGGCAAGGGCTTCCAGGTCGATGGAAATATTTACTGCCGCAGGCTTATCGGCTCTTTTTCAGGTTATCGCGATCGATCTTGCGCTGGCTGGGGACAACGCCATCGTCATCGGCCTTGCGGCGGCCGGCTTGCCGGCCAGTCAGCGCAAACGGGCCATTCTGGTCGGCATCATCGCGGCCACCGTCCTTCGCATTTTCTTCGCCCTGATCACGCAATGGCTGCTGACAATTGGCCCCATGCTCCTCATCGCCGGCGGCCTGCTGCTGCTTTGGGTGTGCTGGAAGATGTGGCGGGAGCTGGGTGTCAGCCACGAGCAGGAGCGCGACGCGACCGAAGCGCTGTCGAATGGCGATTTCGACAAGGATGGGACCATCGCCGGCAAGTCGCCGCGCAAGACCTTCTCGCAGGCCGCGTGGCAGATCGTCATTGCCGACGTCTCGATGTCGCTCGACAATGTCCTGGCCGTCGCGGGTGCGGCCATGAACCATCCGACGGTGCTGATCATCGGCCTCGCTCTGTCGATTGCGCTGATGGGCTTCGCCGCGTCCTTCGTCGCGCGCCTGCTGCACAAATACCGCTGGATCGCCTATATCGGCCTACTGATCATCCTTTACGTCGCCGTGAAGATGCTTCTCGACGGCGCCGTGCAGCAGTTTCCCGACCAATTCGCTTTCCTGGCGCCATGGTTCGGGTCGAGCGGCCACTGATCTGGAACCCTCGCGCCCGCCGATGTTGGTCAGTTTGAAATTGCAGCGTAGTGGTTCATTCTAATTGGGATTGAACCGGTGCCCATCGGCGCGAAGAAGCACGTCCACCTATATCGCTGGTAAGGATCAAACTTCATATGGGGAATGATCGTTCGATAAAACGTCATTAGACGCTCGCAGATGTGGTATCGATCATCGGGCGCAGCCTGGACACGTTCTCTCGGGATAAACCACTCTGCTTCTTGTGGCTCATTCAAGTAGGTAGGGTGCAGCCTGACAAAATAGCCGTCTTTGGTCATCCTGACATCGTTGGAATCGATGGGGCGGCAATCCTTGTTTCCGCAGCAGTCATAGTGAAGAACGGGATCGGTCTTGCCCGTATACCAACCGTGTGCGTCCGCATCGCCGGGCAGCACAAGCCACGCCAATGCAATATGTCCTAGCAACTGTCTCATGGGACTAGCCCCTCACCATTCTGCCTATAGCATATTAGTGAGTCCTAATCATAGCGCTGAAAGTCGCGTTGACTGGCTGCCATTACCCGGCAATTCGCTTTTTGTAAGAGCCGCGAACCAACGGCTTTCGGCTTCTTCGCTTCGATCCGCACAACGAGATCGCCGATGTCGCAGAGCTTGCCTGTTTGCCTGTTCGGGCGAGCCGTGCTATTGCGCCGCCCGAATTGAGCTCCCGCCAGAGCCGTGCAAACCGTTATATGTCGAGACTTCGAGCCGGATCAGCGTTTCCGGTTCATGTCCATTGGAACCTTGCCCATGTCCGCCCCGCGCGTCAGCTTCGTCAGTCTCGGATGCCCCAAAGCCCTGGTGGATTCCGAACGCATCATCACGCGCCTGCGCGCCGAGGGCTATGAGATCGCGCGCAAGCATGACGGTGCCGATCTCGTCGTGGTCAACACTTGCGGCTTCCTCGATTCCGCCCGTGATGAATCGCTCAACGCCATTGGTTCGGCGCTTTCGGAGAACGGCAGGGTCATCGTCACCGGCTGCCTGGGCGCCGAGCCCGATGTCATTCGCGAGAAGCATCCCAACGTTCTCGCCATCACCGGTCCGCAGGCCTATGAGAGCGTCATGGCGGCCGTGCACGAGGCTGCGCCGCCGAGCCATGATCCCTATATCGATCTGCTGCCGCCTCAAGGCGTCAAGCTCACGCCGCGCCACTATGCCTATCTCAAGATTTCGGAAGGCTGCAACAATCGCTGCACCTTCTGCATCATCCCGGCGCTGCGCGGCGACCTTGTCTCGCGGCCGGCGGCCGATGTGCTGCGTGAAGCCGAGAAACTGGCCAAGGCCGGCGTTAAGGAACTCCTCGTCATCTCGCAGGACACCAGTGCCTACGGCATCGACATCAAATACCAGGCCAGCATGTTCGGTGATCGTGAAGTGCGGGCGAAGTTCCTCGACCTGTCCGAGGAATTGGGCAAGCTCGGCATCTGGGTGCGCATGCACTATGTCTACCCCTACCCGCACGTGGCCGACGTCATCCCGCTGATGGCCGAGGGAAAAATCCTTCCCTACCTCGACATCCCCTTCCAGCATGCGTCGCCGCAGGTGTTGAAGAACATGCGCCGACCGGCACATGGCGAAAAGACGCTCGAGCGCATTCGCGGCTGGCGCGATGTGTGTCCCGACCTCGCCATCCGCTCGACCTTCATCGTCGGCTTTCCCGGCGAGACCGACGAGGATTTCGAGATGCTGCTCGACTGGCTGGACGAAGCGAAGATCGATCGCGCCGGCTGCTTCAAATATGAACCTGTACGGGGCGCGCGCTCCAACGAACTCGGCCTTGAGCAGGTGCCGCAGGAAATCAAGGAGGCGCGCTGGCACCGCTTCATGCAGCGCCAGCAGAAGATCTCGGCGACGCAATTGGCCAAGAAGGTCGGCAAGCGCCTGCCGGTGCTGATCGACGAAGCGCATGGCACATCGGCCAAGGGCCGCACCAAATACGATGCGCCTGAGATCGATGGCTCCGTCCATATCCAGTCGCGCCGCCCGCTGCGCGCCGGCGACATCGTCACCGTCAAGGTCGATCGCGCCGACGCCTATGATCTCTACGGTTCGGCCGTCTGAGGACCACGATTTACCACATTTCGCGATAGTTCCGGCCATTTACCCTGTTTGGCCGCCGCCTGCCTTATGGTTTCCGGACCGTAAACGCAGGAACTCAGGATGGACCCCAGACCTGTCCGCCAGGATTATATCGCGACGCTGGACCTGTTGAGGCTGGCGGCGGCGCTGGCCGTCGTGCTGTTTCACTATTTCTTCCGCGGCGCGGCAGCAGACGGCTTTCTCACGGCGGGCTATCCTCATGCCGCGCCACTCGCTCTGTACGGCTATCTCGGCGTCAATCTTTTCTTTCTGATCAGCGGTTTCGTCATCGCATGGTCGGCGGAAGGCGGCGGCTGGGAAGAGTTCGCCGTCGCGCGTTTCGCGCGTCTATATCCGGGCTTTCTGCTCTGCATGACGATAAGCTTCGCGGTCATCGCCTTTTCCGGCACGCCGCTGCTCCCAGCCTCCTTCAGCCAGTATCTCGCCAATCTCACAATGTTCGCGCCGGCCGTCGGCCAACCTTTCATGGACGGCGTCTACTGGTCGGTCGTGCTTGAAGTGGTTTTCTACGGCTGGGTGACGCTGGCCCTGATTGCCGGCGTTTTCCAGCGATGGAAATTGGGGCTGATCCTCGGCTGGCTGGCGATCTCGGCCATCAACGAACTCTTCCTCGGCAGCGGCGCTGCGCGGCTTCTGTTTCTCACCGAGTTCGGGCCGTTCTTCGCCGCCGGCATGCTGGTCCATCATCTCCACGCGCATGGTCGCTCAGTGCCGG
Organism: Mesorhizobium sp. B2-4-7; assembly: GCF_006442685.1. Taxonomy (NCBI): domain Bacteria; kingdom Pseudomonadati; phylum Pseudomonadota; class Alphaproteobacteria; order Hyphomicrobiales; family Phyllobacteriaceae; genus Mesorhizobium; species Mesorhizobium sp. B2-4-7. Next base: position 232,737 of record NZ_VFVH01000009.1, on the reverse strand, counting down.
CCTTGCTGTTGCTGGCGGCCGCCTTCGTGCTCTCCAGCTATACGCTATCGGTGACGCAACAGTGGATGATCGGGCATTATGGCATTGCGGTCTCGTCCGCCCATCTCGTGGCCGCCAACCTAGCGATGCACGCGGCGCTGATCGGCGCTGTCCTGCTGCGCGACCGGATCAGACCGTCGCCGCTCACGCTGGCTCTCGGCGGGCTGACTTACCCGCTTTACCTCCTTCACCAGAATGCCGGCTATCTCTTCATCAACGCCTTGACGCCGCTGGCCGGAAAATGGATTGCAGCGTGGACCGGCGTGGCGCTCATGGTTTTGGTGTCGTGGACGATCTGGCGCTATTTCGAGCGGCCGGTGCAGCGTTGGCTCAGGATCCGGCTCAGCCTCGTGGTGGACGCCGGCCTGGTGCGGTTTCGCCATGTCCCGGTAGCGCAAGCCGCCGAATGAAAAGGGCGCCTCGCGGCGCCCTTCCCTGACGAACGTACGTAGAGCTTATTGCGGCAGCTTGTCGTCGACACCCTTGACGTAGAAATTCATGCCGAGCAGCGTGCCGTCATCGGCGACCTCGCCGTCCTTCAGCCATGGCGAGCCGTCCTGCTTGGCGATCGGTCCGGTGAAGGGGTTCCAGCCGCCGGCGATCTTCTTCTCGGTCGCCTCGGCCATCGCCTTCACGTCGTCGGGCATATTGGTGTAGGGCGCGAGCTTCACCGCGCCGTCCTTGATGCCGAGCCAGACATTGTCGGGCTTCCAGGTGCCGTCGATGGCTGCCTGAACCCGGCTGATGTAATAGGGTCCCCATTCGTCGGTCAGCGAAGTCAACTGCGCGTTCGGCGCGAACTTGATCATGTCGGAGGACTGGCCGAATCCGTGCAGCTTGCGCTCCTCGGCCACTTGCAGGGCCGCGGTCGAATCCGTGTGCTGGACGATGATGTCGGCTCCCTGGTCGAACAGGGCCTTGGCCGCATCGGCTTCCTTGCCCGGATCGAACCAGGAATTCACCCAGACGATCTTAGCCTTGAAATTCGGATTGATCGACTGCGCGCCGAGCATGAAGGAGTTGATGCCCATCACCACTTCCGGGATCGGGAAGGAGACGATGTAGCCGGCGACGCCGGACTTCGATTCCTTGGCCGCGATCTGACCGAGCACATAGCGGCCTTCATAGAAGCGCGCATTATAGATGCCGAGATTGTCCGCCGTCTTGTAGCCGGTGGCGTGCTCGAACATCACCTTGGGGAACTTCTTGGCGACCTTCACTTCTGCATCCATGAAGCCGAAGGACGTGCCGAAGATGATCTTGCAGCCCTCGCGCGCCAAGCGCTCGAAAGCGCGGTCGGCATCGGGGCCTTCGGAGACGTTTTCCAGATAGGCGGTCTCGACCTTGTCGCCGAGCGCCTTTTCGACTTCGAGGCGGCCTTGGTCGTGCTGGTAGGAATAGCCGAAGTCGCCGATCGGGCCGGTATAGACCCAGCATGCCTTCAGCTTGTCGGCGGCCTCCGCGGACGCGACCAGCGAAAATGCCGCTGTCGTCGTCATCAGGGCAATAAGCAGTTTTTTCATCGTGTTACCTCTCTGAGTTAAGCCTTGGAGCTTCCCGTCTTGTTATTGTTGTCAACGATCCGGAACGAATGGCTGCCCCAAGGAAGCCGGTGTGTTCATCATCGTCAGACGCTTGTTGCGCGAGATTAGAACGAGAACCACGACGGTCGCCAGATAGGGCAACGAAGAAAGCAGTTGCGAAGGCACTGGAATGCCAAAAGCCTGTGCATGAAGCTGGCCGATCCACACCGCGCCGAAGATATAGGCGCCCGCCAGCACCCGCCACGGCCGCCAGGACGCGAACACCACCAACGCAAGCGCGATCCAGCCGCGGCCCGCGCTCATGTTCTCGACCCATTGCGGGGTGTAGACCAGCGAGAGATGGCCGCCGGCAAGACCGGCGCAGGCGCCGCCGAAGATCACCGAGAGATAGCGGTAGCGGATGACCCTGATGCCGAGCGCATGCGCCGAGGCGTGGCTGTCGCCGATCGAGCGCAGCGTCAGCCCGGTGCGCGTCCGGAACAGGAACCACATCACCGCCGCCGTCAGCGCTATCGAGATGTAGAACAGCGGATCCTGGCCGAACAGCAGTCTGCCCACCACCGGGATGGAGCTGAGCCCGGGAATATCGAGATTGGGCAACCTGACGCCGGGCTGGCCGACGAAACTGGTTCCCATCATGCCGGAGAGGCCGAGGCCGAGCAGTGTCAGCGACAGGCCGGTCGCCACCTGGTTGGTGGCCAGCGACAGCGTCATGACGGCAAACAGCAGCGAGAACAGCGCGCCCATGGCGATGGCCGCCAAGAGCCCGATCCAGGGCGAGCCGGTCAGATAGCCTGCGCCGAAACCGCCGACGGCGCCCATGATCATCATGCCTTCGACGCCAAGGTTGAGCACGCCGGAGCGTTCGACCACCAGTTCCCCGATCGCCGCAATGAGCAGCGGCGTCGCCGCCGTGGCGATGGTCAGGAGGATGTTGACGGTGATGTCCATCAGCGGGCTTCCTTCAACTTTGGCGCGGCCTCGAGCTTCGCGGCACTCTCCGATTTGGTCAGCGCCAGACCGATCAACCGGATGCGGTAATGGATGAGCGTGTCGCAGCCGAGCACGAAGAACAGCAGCATGCCCTGGAACACGCGCGCCACCTTGTCGGAGATGCCGAGCGCGCTTTGCACCGCCTCGCCGCCGAGATAGGTCAGGGCCAGCACCAGGCCCGCCGCGACGATGCCGAGCGGATTGAGCCGGCCAAGGAACGCCACGATGATGGCGGTGAAGCCGTAGCCGGGCGAAATGACGGGCTGAAGTTGCCCGATGGCGCCGGAAACTTCCGATATCCCGGCAAGCCCGGCCAGGGCGCCCGACAACAGGAAGGCGAAGAAGACCATGCGGTTGAGGCCGAAGCCGGCGAAGCGCCCTGCCCTCGGGCTGGAGCCGAGCACGCGAACCTCGAAACCCTTGAGCATGCGGCTCATCATCAGCCACACCAGCACCGCCGCGACCAGCGCGAACACGAAGCCCCAATTGGCGCGGCCGGCATCCGGCATCAGTTCCGGCAGGATGGCGGAATCGCCGAACTGGATGGTCTGCGGGAAGCCATGGCCCTGCGGGTCGCGCCAGGGTCCGCGCACCAGCCAGTCGAGGAAGAGCTGTGCCACATAGACCAGCATCAGGCTGGTCAGGATCTCGTTGGTGCTGAAGCGGGTTTTCAGAAATGCGGGGATAGCCGCGTAGGCGGCACCGCCGACCATGCCCAGCAGAAGCATCAGCGGCAGCACCAATGGGCCCTCGAACCCAGGAAACAGCACCGGAACGGCCGAGCCGAAGATGGCGCCGAAGATGAACTGGCCTTCGGCGCCGATGTTCCAGATGTTGGCCTTGTAGCAGACCGACAGGCCGACCGCGATCAGGATCAGCGGCGCCGCCTTGATCGCCAGCTCGTGCAACTGCCAGACCTGGCTGACCGGCTCGATGAAATAGATGTTGAACGCGCTGAACGGATTGACCCCGAGCAGCGCGAACATGATGCCGCCCGCGATGATCGTCAGCGCGAAGGCGATGAATGGCGACAGCATGGAAAACAGCGCCGAGCGCTGCGGCCGTTTGACGAGTTCGAGGCGCATCATGCCGTCTCCAGCGTGTGTTCGGCGTGGCCTGGTTCGGCGCCGCCCATCAGCAGGCCGATTTTTTCGAAGGTCGCCTCGGCGATCGCCAGCGGCCTGGACAGTTCGCCATTGTGCATCACCGCGATCGCATCCGATATCTCGAACAGCTCGTCGAGATCCTGGCTGATGACCAACACCGCCGATCCGCTGCGGGACAGTTCGATGAGTGCCTGGCGGATATGGGCGGCTGCGCCTGCATCGACACCCCAGGTCGGCTGGTTGACCACCATGACGTCAGGCCTGCGGTCGAGTTCGCGGCCGACGATGAATTTCTGCAGATTGCCGCCGGACAGCGCTGACGCCTCCGGATCGGGCGCGCTCTTGCGCACGTCCATCGCCTCGATGATGCGCTGGGCGGCGGCATAGACGGTGCCGCTCTTGACCATTCCGCCCGTCCCGACGAAGGTCTTGCCGTCGGTGGCATGGCGCGACAGGAGCAGGTTTTCCGAAAGCCGCATGCGCGGGGCGGCACCATGGCCGAGGCGCTCCTCCGGCACGAAGGCTGCACCCAGCAGCCGGCGCCCGGTGATGCTGAGGCTGCCCGCATCCTTGCCGCGAATGCGCACCGAGGCGGCATCCGGCTGCAGGACTTCACCGGAAACGGATTCGAAGAACTCGCCCTGGCCGTTGCCCGCGACACCGGCGATGCCGATCACCTCGCCGGCGCGGACGGTGAGATTGATATTCTTGAGCGGGATCGAAAACGGCGTCGCCGGCTTGCGGCTGAGGCCGCGGATTTCGAGCAGGGACTGTGCCGTTTCGATGCCCGCGACCGGCGCGCGCACCACGGCCTGCACTTCGTTGCCGACCATCATGCGGGCCAAGGACGCGGCGGTCTCCTCGCGCGGATTGCAGTGGCCGACCACCTTGCCGTGCCGCAGCACGGTGGCGCGGTCGCAGATGCGTTTGACCTCCTCCAGCCGGTGCGAGATGTACAGGATCGATTTGCCTTCCGAGCGCAGACGTTCGAGCGTCTCGAACAGCTTGTCGGCCTCCTGCGGCGTCAGCACCGAAGTCGGCTCGTCGAGGATGATGAGCTGCGGCGTCTGCAGCAGGCAGCGGATGATCTCGATGCGCTGGCGCTCGCCCACCGACAGGTCGCCGACCAGCGATTCCGGATCGAGCGGCAGGCCATAGCTGTAGGAAAGCGCCCTCGCCTTGGCCGCGATGCTGCTGATCGGCGAACCGTCATCCAGGGAAAGCGCGATGTTCTCGGCCGCCGTCAGTGCCTCGAACAGCGAGAAGTGCTGGAATACCATGCCGATGCCGAGCTTTTTCGCGACGCCCGGGCTGGTAATTCGGACGGCCTGGCCATTCCAGAAGATCTCGCCGGAATTGGGTTCCAGCGAGCCGAACAGCATCTTGACCAGCGTCGACTTGCCGGCGCCGTTCTCGCCGAGCAGCGCGTGGATCTCACCCTTGGCGATGTCGAGGTCGACATGATCGCACGCCGTCAGCGTGCCGAAAATCTTGGTAAGGCCGCGAACCTCAAGCAGATTCGCTCCGTTATGATTTGCACTCACAGTGCCTCCCATCCGGGTTCCCGGATATGTTCTGTGTTCCCGCAAGCATCGTATGCGCGGCCAGCTCCCATGCGAAAGCAGCACTCGACTTGAAAGAGCTTCAAGAATTTCAGCGGAAACTCAAGGGCAAAGATCAGTCTTCTTCGCGCAACCACGCGGCGGGCCGGCTTTTCGTGCAAACCTTGCCCAGACCTGCGGCAGAGAGCTGAAAACCAGGGCAGTTCCCGTCAGGGAACCAGTATGGTCGTGCCCGTGGTGCGGCGGCCTTCGAGATCCGCGTGCGCCTTGCCCGCGTCCTTCAGCGCATAACGCTGGTTGATCTTGATCTCGACGGCGCCGCTGAGCACGACCTCGAATAAAGCCGCCGCCGAGGCGTCCAGATCCTCACGTTTTGCATTGTAGACGAACAACGTCGGTCTTGTGGCGAACAAGGAGCCTTTCTGCGCCAGCAGCGACATCGAGAATGGCGGGATCGGTCCCGACGATTGGCCGAAGCTGACGAACATGCCGAGCGGCTTCAGGCAGTCGAGCGAGGCCGGGAATGTGTCGTTGCCGACGGAGTCGTAGACGACGTCGCATTTTTTGCCGCCGGTTATGGCCGCGACGCCGGCGACGAAATCCTGCTCCTTGTAGTTGATGACATGGTCGAAGCCGTGTGCCTTGGCGAGTTCGATCTTGTCGTTCGAACTTGCCGTGCCGATAACGGTCGCGCCCAGATGCTTCGCCCATTGGCCGAGAATGAGCCCCACGCCGCCGGCTGCCGCATGGAACAGGATGGTGTCGCCTGCCTTGACCTTGAAGGTCCGGCGCAAGAGATATTCGGCGGTCATGCCTTTCAGCATCATTGCTGCCGCCTGCTCGTCGCTGATGCCGTCCGGCACCTTGACGACCTTGCTGGCATCGATGACGCGCTCCTGCGCATAGGCGCCTGTGGTGACGGCATAGGCGATCCGGTCGCCGGGCTTCAGCCAGTCAACGCCCTCGCCCACAGTCAGGACCAAACCGGCGGCCTCGCTGCCGGGAATAAGCGGAAACCCGCCGGGCGGCGGATAGAGACCGGAGCGATGATAGACGTCGATGAAATTGAGGCCGATTGCCGTGTGCCTGACCAGGATCTGCCCTGATCCCGGTTGGCCGGGATCGGTGTCCTCATAGGTCAGGACTTCCGGACCGCCATGGGCGTGGATGCGGACTGCTTTGGGCATGGTGGGCTTCCTTGAGAAATTTGCCGATCAGGCTTTTTTGGCACCGAGATTTGGAAAGAACTGCATGATGCCGCCGATACAGGCGAGATAGAGCCCGGTAACGGTAATGCCAATCTTTATGAAGGTGCTGACCTGCGCGCCCAGCACGCCGATCTGGTCATAGAAGGCGGCGAGTGCCGCTTGCGCAAGCGCAAGCGCGCCGAAAGCGCACCACAAAAGAGTCATTGCGAGATTGATGCGCCGCAGCCGCACCACCCTAACCGGATGGATGAAGTTGATCGGAACGAATGTCAGGATGCCCGCCACCACGACCACCGCGAACGAGACCCATTGTCCCGGCTCGATGACGAAGAGCGTGAACACCACCATGTTCCAGACAACGGGGAATCCCTTGAAGAAATTCTCCTTCGTCTTCATGCCGGTGTCTGCATAGTAGATCGCGCTGGACACCACGATGATGGCCGCCGACAGGAACGACAGGCCCTCGCCCATGAAGCCGCGCTGATAGAGCGCGAAGGCCGGGATCAGCACATAGGTGACATAGTCGATGATGTTGTCGAGGAGCTCTCCCGACCATGTTGGCAGGATTTCCTTGACCTCGAGCTTGCGCGCGATCGGCCCGTCTATGCCGTCGACGAACAGCGCCAGCCCCAGCCACCAGAACATGGCCGTCCAGCGCTCCTCGCTCGCCGCCACCAGCGACAGGAAGGCCAGGAACGAACCCGAGGCGGTCAGGAGATGCACCGAAAAGGCGCGCGCCTGCGGCCAGGTGACTTTCTTCTTCGGCCGCGGAATCCGGTCGGCGATTTTCTTGGCGGCTTTCCTGGCCGTTGTGTTCTTGCTCACGGGCCCTGCCAGTCCAGCTTGCAGATTTCGGCTGAACGGCCGCCGAAATTCCAGTTGCGACCAAAGGCTCGCATCTTGCTCTTGTCGGACTTGGCCACGATGATCTCCGGCGCGATCCAATATTCGGAATTGCTGATCACCGTGTCCTTGTCGCGGTCCTTGCCGGCAATTGGCGTGACCGCCCCATCGATGATCTTCGGTATCTGGAAGATACGCGTCTTGTCGCGTGTCTCATAGGTAATCGGCACTTGTTCGACACCGAGGAATTTGCCGACGAGGATCGAAAGCAGCGACGTCGTCCCGCCCGCCTTGCCGGTGAAAATCTTCGTCAACGCCTTGACCGCATAGATCGAGGCTCTGACGTCGATGAACAGGCCGGCGGTCCAGTTGCCGCGGCTCATATAGCCGGGGATTTCCATGATCAGCCCGAGATTAAGCCCTGACAGGTCGACCTCTCCGAAATGACCGGCATCGATACGGAAACCCGCCCAGGTCTGGCAATAGCCTTCGGTCGGAGGATGGCTGCCCAGCGACAGCACGCAAGGGCAAAAAACCGTGCAATTGCAGGAGAGTACGAGCTCCCCCTTCATTGCCCAGCTCGGATCCGTCATCGAGTTTCCCCCACTCATAGCGAGACTACTAGCAGCGCGGCTGCCCAGACAAGCAGTATCGCACCGGCCAGCCGGGTTGGAAGCCTGCCCGCGGCTTGTTTTTCGATCAGGGTGAACAGGCCGATCAGCGCCATCCAGAAGACGTTCATCACGCCCACGGCGAACATCACCAGCATCAGTGCCCAGCAACAGCCAAGGCACCAGATGCCTTGCGCGACGCCGAGCCGGAAAATGGCTGCAGGCCGCGCGCTCCAGTTGGCAAACAGGATCGCGAAGGGGTTCCTGCATTTCTTCAGGCAGGCCTCCTTCAGGCCACTGAACTGGTAGAGGCCGGCGACCAGCAAGGCGACAGCGCCGGCAATGCCCAGAACCGGATCGAACATCTGGCCTGACGAGGCGAACGCATCGATGGCGAGCGTCAGCGCCGCAAACCCAGCCGACGCGGCCAGCCATGTCGAGAGATAGCCGGCGACCAGCACCAGCGGATGGACGACCGGCTCATGCCTGATCCTGGCCGTATCGGCGATCTCGCAATAGGTTCGGATCATCGGTGCCGCCGAGGGCAGCATCGTCGCGGTCGCCATCAGGAACCACATTGCCGTCAGCGCACCGGCGCGCGGGCCGATATCTCCGTCCAGGGGCGCGGCCGAGAGGCAGAGGGCGAAGAACCGGGCCACGGAATCGGGCAACGGCAGCTGCGGCAGGGTTTTCAACAAGGCGTCGCCGGGCGCGCCGATACCCGCGGCGCGTCCCTCCGCGGCGCGGACCGCCATTGCGGCCAGGGACAGCCAGGCAAGCAGGATGCCGGCGCCGACAACGAGGTTCACCGTCAAACGCGGGTTGCGTGCGATATCGGCCGTCGCACGGCCTGCGCTGTCGAGATGGCTGAAGTCGTCCTGGCGGCCGGTCATGACCTTCGAATGGGCCGAATCGCCCCGTTGATCAAGCCGTATGACCTGACCTATATGCTCATCGAGTGGCGGGGCGCGTGCGCTGCCCCGCATCGCAAGCCGGAAGCCGATCTTGGAGCATCAGAAAACAACACGGATACTCATCGCCGGCACGGGGCCGGCAGGGCTGATCGCCGCGCTCGGTTTCGCCGATGCCGGCTTTCCGGTGACGCTCGTCGGGCCGGAGGCATCCGCTCCCGATGGCCGCACGACGGCACTGATGAACCCTGCCTTGAAGGTGCTTGAGCGGCTGGGCGTCCTCGCCGACATCAAGCCGCAGGCCGCGCCCCTCAAGGTGATGCGCATCGTCGACGCGACCAACCGATTGATCCGCAGTCCGGTCGTCACCTTCCGCGCCAGCGAGATCGACGAGGATCAGTTCGGGCTCAACCTGCCCAATAGCGTCCTCATTCCCGCGCTCGCCGGCAGGGTTGCCGCGCATTCCGGGATCGCGTGGCTGACATCCATGGTCGATGCCTGGCATCTCGGCGCCGATAAGGCTCGCGCGGCCCTTGCCGACGGCAGCGTGATCGAAGCATCCCTGGCGGTTGCCGCCGACGGACGCCTGTCGCCGGCGCGCCAGGCGGCGGGAATCTCGACCGCCGCGCGGACTTATCCTCAGGCAGCGCTGGTGCTCAACTTCTCCCACAGCCGCGATCATGCCTTCACCTCGACCGAGTTCCATACCGAAACCGGTCCGTTCACGCAGGTTCCGCTGCCCGGCAACCGCTCGAGCCTGGTCTGGGTGGTCAAGCCGGAAACCGCCACGGAACTTGCCGCGCTGGACGATGCGACGTTGTCGCTGCGGGTCGAACAGCGGATGCAGTCCATGCTGGGCCGGGTGACGGTCGAGCCAGGCCGGCAGGTCTATCCGCTTGCAACGGCGACGCCGCTGCGTTTTGCGCGCGACCGGGTGGCGCTTGTCGGCGAAGCCGCCCACGTATTTCCGCCGATCGGCGCGCAAGGGCTCAATCTTGGCATCAGGGATATCGACGATCTTATTGGAATCGCGAATGAAAATTATGAAGACCCAGGGGCCGCGAAAGCCCTCGCCATCTATGACTTCAAGCGCCGGCCCGATATTCTGGCGCGCAGCAGCGCGGTCAATCTACTGAACATGTCGCTGCTTTCCGACCTGCTGCCGGCGCAGATGGCGCGCGGTGCCGGGCTCGGCGTGCTTGGTGGTTTTGCACCGCTTCGCGCTTTCTTCATGCGCGAAGGGCTCCGTCCCGGCAGCGGGTTTGCGGCGCTTGGCGGTGGCTTGGGAAAGCAAGCGCGCCAGCAGTGAGCTTGCGAACACATTTGCTGCCGGCAGGCATCGATGGCCGGCAACTCGCCCACAATCTTTGCTCCGTATCACACGCAGCTTGAGGACGCTCAAAGCTTCGGGATTGAATTGATTCGGAGTCTGCGCCAAATAAAGCTAAGGAATTCAGTGGTGAGTACGATGAGAACAGCCAAATTCGCGATCGGACAGGTGGTTCGCCATCGGCTGTTTCCGTTCCGGGGCATCATTTTCGATGTCGATCCGCAATTCGCCAATACGGAGGAATGGTACGAGGCGATCCCCGTCGACGTGCGCCCGCGCAAGGACCAGCCGTTCTACCATCTGCTCGCCGAGAATTCGGAAACCGAGTACATCGCCTATGTGTCCGAGCAGAATCTGCTCGAGGACCAATCGGGAGAACCGGTCCGCCACCCGCAGATCAAGGAAATGTTCGACAAAAAGCCGGACGGACGCTACGAACCGAAACGGCAGTCCAGGCATTGATCACCTCAGGCACTGATCAGTGAGTCAGGTGCAGAAGCAAAAAAGCGGGGCATGACCCCGCTTTTTTGTGGCTTTGAGAATGCCCGAACCGATCAGTTCGCGGTCTTCGCCTTGTCCTGCTCTTCCTTGAGCTTCTTGGCGAAGTCCTGGTTGTTCTTGGCGACGAAATCCTGGAGCTTCTTCTGCCGGTCCTCGATGTCCGACTGCTGCAGCGGCGGGCCGTCATAGGCGCCGCTGAAGCCCTGCAGCGCGACCTTGATCGGATTGGGCTGGTTCTGGAAATTGATCGAGGTCAAGGTGAGCGCCTGGCCCTTCTTGAAGGAGGCGACGAGCTGGTCGGTCAGCGGCACTTCCGCCACGCAGCGGTCGGGGAAGCAGACCACATATTCAAGCTTCTGCGTTTTGCCGGTATCGATCTGGAGGCCAATGCCGGCACCAACCAGACGACCGGTCGGAACCGTCACCTGGAAGACCTTGCGGTTCACCTTGCCTTTCAGCTCGATCAGGCTCACGCCGGTGACCAACTGGCCGTTGCCGGCGGTGGTGATGTTCTGCACGTTGCAGATGTCGACGTCTTCCTGCTTTGTGCAAGCCTTGAACCAGCCCTGCGGGATCTGTTGTTGCTGCTGTGCGGAAGCAACGGGAATTGCCGCGCCCAGAAAGCCGATCACGCCAGCGGCCATGACCGACAGGCGGTACGCATTGCTGTTCAGGCTCGTCATGTCGTGCACTTCCTCTCAAATGATCCCGGGGACCCGCTTCTTCGCGCCGTGTGGTCCAGCTACCTGTTGCCGAAATGAGGCAACAGAATGACTTCGGACGGCGTGTTACACTGCAAGCGGTGCCGAATCCAGCCCGCAATCTGCGATTCTTGGCAACGAACATTGGCGGTGCCCCATGCTAGTGTGCGCACCGAATCATCAAGCCGACCCGGTAAGGAGACGGTCATGGGCCGCGTTCTCGTTTGGCTGATCACCGCGACATCATTTTTCGCCCTTTCGCCCCTGCCGGCGGCGTCGGAACCCAGATATGCAATTGCCATGCAGGGTGAGCCGGCCCTGCCGCCCGACTATGCGCATTTCGACTACGTCAATCCCGACGCGCCGAAGGGCGGCAGCATTACCTATTGCGTCGTCGGCAGTTTCGACAATCTCAACCCCTTCATCCTGAAGAGCCTGCGCACCACGGCGCGCGGCATGATGGACACGATCTTCGGCAATCTGGTCTTCGAGCCGCTGATGCAGCGCAATGCCGACGAGGCCTTCACGCTCTATGGCTTGCTTGCCGAGTCGGCTGACATGGATTCCGAGCGCAAGAGCATCGAATTCCATCTCAACCCGAATGCCAAATGGTCGGACGGCCAGCCGGTGACGCCGGAGGACGTGCTGTTCACCTACGATGCCTATACGCAGAAAGGCCGTCCGCCCTACAGCGACCGCATGGCCAGGATTGCCAAGCTTGAGAAGACCGGCGACCACAGCGTGCGGTTCACCTTCAACGACAAGGCCGATCGCGAATTTCCGCTGATCATCGCGCTGACGCCGATCATCCCCAAGCACGCCTTCGACATCGAGACTTTCGACAGGACGACGCTGAAGCCGTTGATCGGCAGCGGCCCCTACAGGATCGCACAGGTGACGCCCGGCCAGCGCATCGTTTTCAAGCGCAACCCGGACTATTGGGGCAAGGATATTCCGGCCAAGCGCGGCTTCGACAATTACGACCAGATCACTATCGAATATTTCCTCAACGCCAATGCCAAGCTCGAGGCGTTCAAGAAAGGCCTTTGCGCCATCGACGACGACAGCGATCCGGTGAAGCGCGAACGCGATCTGGATTTTCCCGCTTTCCATAGGGGAGAGGTGGTTGCCGAAACTTTCGACACCGGTATTCCACCCGTCGTGACCGGTTTCCTGTTCAACACGAGGCTGCCGAAATTCTCGAACCCCGTGGTGCGTCAGGCGCTCGGCATGCTCTACGACTTCGAATGGGCCAACAAGAACCTGTTTGGCGGCAAATACGCGCGAACGATGAGCTACTGGCAGAATTCCGAGCTTTCGGCGCTCGGCCATCCGGCCGACGACAGGGAAAAAGCGTTGCTGGCGCCCTACCCCGGCCGCGTGCCGGCCGACGTCATGGACGGAACCTGGCGGCCGCCGGTGACCGATGGCTCGGGCCAGGACCGAAAGGTGCTGAAAGCGGCTTTCGATCTCCTGAAAAGCATCGGCTACCACCTGCAGGGCGGCACGATGCTCGACCCCGAGGGCAAGCCCTTCGGCTTCGAGATCCTGACCGCCTCGCAGGACGAGGAGCGTCTCGCCGGCATCTACCAGCGCACGCTGGAAAAGATCGGCATCGATGTCTCCATCCGCAGCCTCGACGGCGACCAGATACAGTCGCGCAAGCAGCGTTTCGATTTCGAGGTGCTGATCGGCTCGAGCGGCTTCAACAATTCGCTCTCGCCCGGCATCGAGCAGATCGGGCGTTGGTCATCCTCCGCCGCCAAGGCTGAAGGTTCGTTCAACCTCGCCGGCGTCGCCGATCCCGCGGTGGACGCTGCGATCGAGGCCATGTTGCGCGCCCGCACCAAGGAGGATTACGTCGCCGCCGTGCGCGTTCTCGACCGGTTGCTGATCTCCGGCAACTACATGGTGCCGATGCAGCACAACACGCAGCAATGGATCGCTTACTGGAATTATCTGGACCATCCGCGAAAGACCCCCATATTCGGTTACCAGTTGCCGACCTGGTGGCGCAAGCCCAACTGAGCATGGGCCCGAGGAGTGAAAGCCGGTTCTCGGGGAAGTGCACGGCACCCAAGACGTTCAGGAGATCGAGATGAGCCAAGCGAATGCGATCACCATAGACGTGGTGTCCGATGTCGTGTGCCCATGGTGCTTCATCGGCCAGAAGCGGCTGGACAAGGCGGTCGCCGCCGCCGGCGAGGTGGATGTGCATATACGCTGGCGGCCGTTCCAGCTTGACCCGACCATTCCGCCGGAAGGCAAGGATCGCCGCGAGTATATGCTGGCCAAATTCGGCAGCGACGAACACATTCGCCAGATCCACGCCCGTATCGAGCCGCTCGGCGAAGCCGAAGGCATTTCCTTCGCTTTCGGCGCCATCGAGGTCGCGCCCAACACGCTTGATGCCCATCGCGTCATCCGCTGGGCCGGTGCGGCCGGCGAGGACGTGCAGAACCGGCTGGTGCGCCGCCTGTTCCAGCTGAATTTCGAGGAGGGCGCCAACATCGGCGATCACGCCGTGCTGGTCGAGGCGGCGCGCGAGACCGGAATGGACGCATCCGTTGTCGAGACGCTGTTGCCGACCGATGCCGATGTCGAGGCGGTTCGCACCGAGATCGCCACCGCGTCGCGCATGGGCATATCAGGCGTGCCATGTTTCCTGCTGGAGGGCAAATATGCGGTGATGGGCGCGCAGGACGTCGACACGCTCGCCGACGCCATCCGCCAGGTAGCCGCCGCCAAGGCGCGTGGCGAACTGGAAAAAGTCGACTGAACCCGACCTTCAACGCAGGATTTTCAAGCAGCCCTCCCCGGGCGTGAGGCAACGCCTGGCCCCGGTGGGTTCCGCGATCGTTGGCTTTGCCGGCGTCGCGGCCTGCCCTGACGCCGCCGGTCCGGTCGATCGATGGTTTGCCCAGCGTCTCAGGTCATTTCCGGACCTCCGGCGTGGACATGCCGGCGAGGAATCAGGCGTCCAGGGCGACGTGTTTTCCGGAATTTGATTAGCCTGCAATGAAAAGCCGGGTTGCCGGGCAGGCCAAGCGGGTCACAAAATCGTGCGAACGCTTTCCCTAGGGGAAGGTAGAGACGTCGCGCCCTGATGCCGCGTAACTAGCTGACATCGTTAGGGTAAATCCGTTGTTCGTCGGCTTTAGCGCGACGCTCGGAAGGCCGGACCTGTTGCCCCGCAGCCACGGCATCCACTTCAATCCCGCTGCCCCCCTATAAAAATTAATGGAAAATGATCAATTGGTGTTACCATCCGTAACAATACTAAAAAGGTTTGGGCGGGATTGTGATTCGGGTCGACAGACCACCGCAACTGTCAGGAACAGATGGACTACACAGCGATGCCGCAAGGCGGTCGCTTCTGACCCCGGTTTCCTCGATGCGCAGCTTCTGGGGCCTGATGCGGGCCTACTGGGTCTCGGACCGGTGGAAGGAGGCCTGGACGCTGACGCTGGTGATCGCGCTGCTCACCGCTCTGTCCAGCAAGGCCGGCGTCTGGTTCGCAGAAGCGTCCGGAGAACTGGTCAACTCGATCGCCTTCTTCCACGACGCCGCCAACACCACCCCTCTCCAGACGCTTTTGGCCAATGCCGGTATTTTGGTGCTGCTGGTCGTGCTCAAGGACGCCGGCTTCACGGGCATCCGCAATCTCGTCTCAGCAACCTTGCACCGCAAATGGCGCGGTTGGCTCGACAGCCGTTTCAACGAGGCGCTGCTGGACGGCAACCACACCCATTTCCACGCCCAGCATGCCTCGACCGGCAATGGCGCGCCGGCCCCCGACAACATCGATCAGCGCGTCCAGGAATCGATCAAGGACATGACGGGCGGCGCCATCGGGCTGGCCATGGGTGTGCTGGGTGTCGCCACCTCGCTCTATTTCGTCGGCCAGAAGCTGCTCGAGACCTCCGTCGAGGTAAAGGGGCTCGAATTCCTCGGCAGCTATGGCAGCGCCATCCTCGCCCTCCTTGCCGTCGCCATCTATGTGCCGCTCAACACTTGGATCGCGGTAAAGCTCGGTGGCATGCTCGAGCGTCTCAATGTCAGGATGCAGCAGGCCGAAGGCAGTTACCGTGGCGAGCTGACGACATTCCTGCGCCGCAGCTTCCATGTCGCGGCCTCGCGGGGCGAAAGCGTTCAGAGGACCATGCATGGCCGCCTCTATGGCGATATTGACGGCACATGGACGCGGCTCAACATCGTCAACACCGTCTACATGTCGTTCGAGCTGATCTACAATTTCATCGGCGCCCGCATTGTCGCCTATGGACCGGGCCTTGTGCCGTTCATCCACAACGGCTTCGACCTGAAGGGCTACATAACCGGCTCCGAACTGGTCAATTCGCTGATCGGCCAATGTTCGTGGTTCATCCATGTCATGCCCGCCATCGCCACCCTGCGCGCCAACAGCCAGCGTGTCACCGAGTTGGCCAATGCGATCGAGAACGTTCAGCACCCCCAGGAATTCTACAGCCAGAGCGGCCGTTCCGACTTCCGCTACGCCAGCCAGAACCCGGTTTTTGGCTTGACCATCCAGAAGCTCGAACTGGCGCATCAGGGTGAGGACGCAACGCCTTTCCTCGTAGCGGCGAACCTGCGCTTCCGGCGCGGCGAATGGACCTTCCTGAAAGGCGAATCCGGCTGCGGCAAGACCTCGCTAATCAAGGCCATCAACGGCCTGTGGCCCTACGGCCGCGGCACCATCGTCTTCCCCGAAGGGGTGAAGAGTTTCTATGCAGCCCAGGAGGTCAAGCTGCAGCAGGTGACCCTGAAGCAGCTGGTCTGCCTGCCGGGCTCCGAGCACGACCATGGCGACGCGCAGGTCGCGTCCGCGCTGCACAAGGCGGGTCTGGGCGACTTCATCGAGAATATGGGCGACGAAAGCCGCGAAGGCAAAAGCTGGGATCAGGTCCTGTCCGGCGGTCAGAAACAGAAGCTGGTGGTGGCCCGCATCGTGCTCCATCAACCCGGGCTACTATTCCTGGACGAGGCGACCGGCGCACTCGATCCGGAGGGCAAGGTTGCCTTCCACCAGGCGATCAAGGACAACTGCCCCGATGTAACGGTGATCAGCGTCATGCATGAAGCGGTGGCGCCGCGATCGGTCACCGGCGCCGAGTTCTACCACTCGATCGTCGCGATCGCGGACGGCGTCGCCACCAAGAAGCCGCTGGTGCCGAGCCTGCCTCCCGAGCTCACCACCATTCTCGCACAGCCAGGGCCGGTGCCAAGGCCGGTCGACGACAAATGGCTGCGTTTTCCGCGCCGGCTGAAGCAGAAGTAGCCGGACTCGCCGCGGCATAGGCCGTCCAGCCATTTTACCGTTTCGGCGCGATACGCTTCAGCGATCACAGTCTCGCGACTGGGGCATGTTGCCCGCATTTTCCTCGATCACCTCGATTGACAGGGCAAGGCGAGCTCCTATGTTGCGCCCGCTCGCAGACATCAAACTCGAACCCGCGAGCGGAAAGGTCACCGCGCCATGCCTGGCGACAGTCACAGTCGAACGCAACCGCCGTCCGCCCTGACGTGACCTCGACGGTTCACGTCTTGCCGGACGGCAAGGAGTGAACCATGAACGATTTTTCCCCCGTAGCGGACGACGAGGCCGTCGCCATCGCCCGCGTCCTTGCAAACGACCATGTCGCAGACGTGGTCGAAGCGCTCAACCGCGAGTCGCGCGAAACGGCGACCGAGCTGCTTTGCGAAGTGCCGTTCGAACGGCTGGTCGATATCTTCGACCAGCCGGAGCTCGAGGGCGCGCCCGAGCTGGCGGAGGCCTTGCCTCGCGCCAAGGCGGGCAAGCTGCTTACCGCCATGTCGGTCGATCGCGCTGCCGACATCCTGCGCGATCTTGACGAACCCGCCCGCTCCGAGCTGCTCGGCGTGCTGGCGCCCCCGCTGCGCGCAACCCTGCTCTCGATTCTCGGTTACCCCGAAGGCAGTGCCGCTTCGATCATGACGACGGAGTTCGTCAGCGTGCCCTCGGACTGGACCGTCGGCCGCACGCTCGACTACATCCGCAAGGTCGAGCGGACGCGCGAAACCGTCTACGCCATCTACATCGTCGATCCCGAGACGTATCTGCTCATGCGCTCGACCGGCCTGCGCCGGCTTATCACCGGCGAGCCTGACGATTCGATCCTGTCGGTGGCGCCGGACCGCGTGCCGGTGACCGTCACGCCTTTGACCGATCGCGAAACCCTGGCGCAGACGATCTCCAAATACGATCTGCTCGCCGTTCCCGTCGTCGATCACGGCAAGATCCTCGGCATCGTCACCATCGACGACATCATCGACACGATGATCGAGGAGACGACGGAGGACGTGCATCGCTTCGGCGGCATGGAGGCTCTGGACGAGCCCTACATGAAGATGAGCTTCCTCGCCATGATCCAGAAGCGTGCCGGCTGGCTGTGCGCGCTGTTCATCAGCGAGATGCTGACGGCCAACGCGATGCAAAGCTACGAGAGCGAGCTGGAAAAAGCGATCGTGCTGACGCTCTTCATTCCGCTGATCATGAGTTCCGGCGGCAATTCCGGCTCGCAGGCGACCTCGCTGGTCATACGCGCGCTGGCATTGCGCGAGATCGGCCTGCGCGACTGGTGGCGGGTGGCGTTGCGCGAATTGCCCACCGGCCTCCTGCTCGGGGCGATACTCGGCGTCGTCGGCATCTGCCGCATCGCGCTCTGGCAGTATTTCGACTTCTACGACTACGGCCCGCACTGGCCGTTGATCGCCGCGACGGTCGGAGCGGCATTGGTCGGCATCGTCACCTTCGGCTCGCTGTCGGGTTCGATGTTGCCGTTCGCCTTGAAACGCATCGGCTTCGACCCGGCCAGCGCGTCGGCGCCGTTTGTCGCCACGCTGGTCGATGTCACCGGGCTTGTCATCTATTTCTCGGTGGCGCAGGTGATCCTGCGCGGCACGTTGCTGTAGCAGCTCTCCTAGCTGCGTCGCGGCAAGCACCTTGCCGCGGCGCGTTTGTCCGTCAGTCTACGCGCTCGCCATCCTTCACTCGGTAAGTCGGCTTGTACATGGTCACAAGCTCTTCCGCGGCCGTCGGATGCACGGCCATGGTGCGGTCGAAATCATCCTTGACCAGCCCGGCCTTCAGCGGAATGGCGAGAAGCTGCGCCATCTCGCCGGCATCCGGCCCCAATATGTGCGCGCCGAGCACCTTCTTCGACGCGCCATCGACCACCAGCTTCATCAGCATTTTTTCGTCGCGGCCGGACAAGGTGTGCCGCATCGGACGGAATGCCGCGCGATAGATCTCGATGTCGGGGAAGCGCTTGACCGCCTCGTCTTCCGACAGGCCGACCGTGCCGATCTCCGGCTGCGAGAACACGGCGGTGGCGATCGTGTCGTGGTCGGGCGCGGTCGGGTTGCCCTTGAAGGCGGTCTCGACGAAGCACATCGCCTCGTGGATCGCCACCGGCGTCAGTTGCACGCGATTGGTGACGTCGCCGATCGCCCAGATGTTTTCGATGTTGGTGCGGGAGTACGCGTCGACCTGGATCGCGCCGGTCGCGGTCATCTCGATGCCGATGCCTTCCAGTCCCATATTCTCGGTGTTGGGGATGCGGCCGATGGCGAGCATCACCTGGTCGACCGTCAGCGTCTGGCCGCCGGTGAGCAACGCGTCGAGCCGGCCGTCCGGCCGTTTGCGGATCCATTCCGAGACGGCATGGCAAAGAATCTTGATCCCCTTCTTCTCCATCGTTTCGTGCAGCATGCGCCGCAGGTCCATATCGAAGCGACTGAGGATCTCCTTGCCGCGATAGACCAGCGTGGTGTCGACGCCCAGGCCATGGAAGATGTTGGCGAATTCGACCGCGATATAGCCGCCGCCTTCGATCATGATCGACTTGGGCAACTGCTCGAGGTCGAAGGCCTCGTTGGAGAAGATGCAGTATTCGTGGCCGGGCAGTGCCGGGTGCGGCGCCGGACGGCCGCCGGTGGCGATCAGGATCTGGTCGGCGGTGACGGTACGGTCCTCGTCCAGAAGATGCACCACATGCGGGTCGACGATCATGGCGCGCGTGTGAAAGGCCTCGCCGCCGGCGCCCTCGACGTTCCTCTTGTAGATCGCCTCCAGACGGCTGATCTCGCGGTCCTTGTTGGCGACCAGCGTGGGCCAGTCGAAACTGGCTTCCGGCACCGTCCAGCCATAGCCGGCGGCATCGGCGAAATGCTCAGGAAATTGCGAAGCATAGACATAGAGCTTCTTCGGTACGCAGCCTCTGATGACGCAGGTGCCGCCGAAGCGGTATTCCTCGGCGATGCCGACGCGCTTGCCGAGCGCTGCGGCGACGCGCGCCGCCCTCACCCCGCCCGAACCGCCGCCGATGACGAAAAGATCGTAGTCGTAAGCGGCCATTGCGCGGCTCCTTGAGCTTCGGAAAATGTGAGTGACAGGTAGGCCGCAAAGCATAAAAAGAAAAGCCCGGACAAGCCGGGCTTCACAGATGGCCGCAGGGCCGTTTGGAATGGCAGGATCAGTTCTGCGTGTCGTCGGCAGGAGCCGACCCATCGGCAGGCGCGGCGCCATCGGCGGGCGCGGCCGCATTAGCAGGTGCTGCCGGCGCTTTCGCCTTGGCCGCTGCGGCCAGCGTTTCACCGACCTGCTGGGCGAGGTCACGAGCAAGCCCGTTCTGCCAGATATCGGCGGCCTTCACCAGGTCGCGCGTCACGGCCGGGCCGCTCTCGAGGAGCTTCTTGCCGGAGTCCGAATTGTAGAAGGTCGCGATGTCGTTGAGTTCCTGTTCGGAAAACACCTTCGCATAGGCAAGGGCCGCTTCCTTCTCCAGGTCGGCCCGGCGCGAGGCAAGCGCCAGCGCCTTCTCGCTGATCGTCTTGGCGATCAGCTCCTGCATGTCGGGGTTCTTTTGGATGAGCTGCGATTCGAGGGCGGCGGCGGCCTGCGGCAGGATGTTGTCGAACGGGTCGGTCGCATGGATCGCGGTGACCGCGGCGCGCGCCGCCTTCAGGTGCGCTTCGGTGACGTCCTGCGAGAACGCCGGCGAAGAGAAGGCGAAGACGGCCGATGCCGCCAGAAGGACGGACAAGCGGCGAACCCGGTTATGCAACATCATGGTCGATAGAACTCCCTGTTTTTCAGGCGGCATGGACGGTTTGGATGCCATCGCCCCCGGCGATGATGGCCGCTGACGCCAGCCCGATGAAAAGACCGTGCTCGACCACGCCGGGAATGGCGTGGAGAGCATTCGATAGCGCTCTTGTATCCGGAATGCGGCCAAAAGATGCATCGAGGATAAAGTGGCCGCCGTCTGTAACAAAAGCCTGGCCGCCCGTCATCCTCAATGTAACCGGACCGGAAAGGCCGAGCCTTGCAGCCGCCTTGCCGATCGCGATTTCGGTTGCGCGCAGGCCGAACGGGTTGACCTCGATGGGCAATGGAAAACGGCCGAGCGTCTCGACCATCTTGGAGCGATCGGCGATGACGATCATGCGAGCGGAAGCCGCCGCGACGATCTTCTCGCGCAGCAATGCGCCGCCGCCGCCCTTGATCAGCGTTAGTGTGGGGTCGACTTCGTCGGCGCCGTCCACGGTGAGATCGAGTTCCGGCGTGTCCTCCAGTGTCGACAGCGGCACCCCAAGCTCGCGGCACAGCGAGGCGGTGCGCTCGGACGTCGGCACGCCGATGATGGTCAGGCCGGTGGCCACCTTGTCGGCAAGCAGCCGCACGAACTCGTCGGCGGTGGTGCCGGTGCCGATGCCGAGCCGCATGCCGTCGGTGACATGGGCAAGGGCCGCCCGCGCGGCTTCGACCTTCAACTGTCTTGCATCCATGCCGCTTTTACCGCCCCGGAACCTGGTGTTTGCGGCTCCTACCATTTTTGCCGGCCCGGTCAAAGCCCTTGCAGCGGCGTAGGTTGATGACGTTCGGCCTCCCGTCAATGGTGTGCCCGCGCGGCCAGCGAGCGATGAGCGGGTAACGTTCATAGGAATTTTTTCTTATATGCCATTGACTGGGTGAAGGCAGTTATGCTACATATTTGCCTATGGTGCAGATTTGCGCCGGGACCCGCCGCACTGGCGGGTTTTTTCATGGCTGGCGGTTCGTCGCGAATGCCCGGTCCGGGGAGCTTGCTTGCCTGAACGAGCCTGCCCGGCGCTTGCCTTGACGCGCCGCAGCCTTTATCGCCTGCCCATTGCATAAACTGCCCAGGATGGATCATGACCCGCCCGATCATCGTGTTCGACCTCGACGGTACGCTGATCGACACAGCACCGGATTTGCTCGACAGCCTGAACCACAGCCTTGCCGCCAGCGCGCTCGCGGCCGTCGACGAAGCCGGCTTCAGGCGCTTCGTCGGCCATGGCGGCCGCGTGATGATCGAACGGGCGCACGCCGCGCAGCAACGGTCGCTCGATGTCGCCGAACACGACCGGCTGCTGAAACTGTTCCTCGACCACTACACCCTCAACATTCCCGGCAAGTCCCGCCCCTACCCCGGCGTCCTCGAGGCGATCGCGCGCTTCGAGAAAGCCGGCTACCTCCTGGCCGTCTGCACCAACAAATACGAGGCCAACTCGCTGGCGCTGATCGAGGCGCTCGGCCTGACCAAACACTTCGCGGCGATTGCCGGACAGGATACCTTCGCCTTCCGCAAACCCGATCCGCGCCACCTCACCGAAACCATCAAGCGCGCCGGCGGCGACCCGCACCGAGCTTTGATGGTCGGCGATTCGCAGACCGACATCGACACCGCGAAAGCCGCCGGCATCCCAGTGGTGGCCGTCGACTTCGGCTACACCGACCGCCACGTGCGCGAGTTCGAGCCCTCGGCGGTAATCTCGCATTTCGACGCGCTGACGCTGGACCTAGCTGAGCGGCTGATCGCCGCGGCGCAACATTGAACGGATAGCGGGCGGCCGGGACAGGTTCAATGACAGTTTCCTGTTTGCGGCGGATGCCTCTAATGATCGAAGTCGGCGCCGCCCCTCATCGCCCTGCCGGGCATTTCTCCCCGCACAGAGACGGGGAGAAGGGTCTGGCCGGAACGCTGGCGCCTCCATTGCAACGTTAAAAATTGGCGAAAACGGCGACACAGCCCCCTCCCCGTCTATACGGGGAGAGGATGCCGGCAGGCAGGTGAGGGGCGGCGCCGGCGCTTGAAAGAGTATGACGAAACCTGAAGCGATTGCCCCCTGTGAGAACGCCGGACACCGCCTTGACTTACCCGGCCGCCCTCCCTTATATCGCGGCTCGCTTGGCCTTCGGGCAACGAGCGGGCGATTAGCTCAGCGGGAGAGCACACCCTTCACACGGGTGGGGTCGCAGGTTCAATCCCTGCATCGCCCACCATCCAACTAAACTGATTTGTTGGATGACTAGGCCCCTCCACTTTGTCCAAAAAAGCTACTGGCGCGTAGGCCAAACAGCTTGGCGCCTCGCCCTTATTGATTTTGGGTTTCCGTCACCATCTGTCGGTTTGTTTGTATGCAAATCAGTTGGGCGACGCTATGGTAGCTCCCTCAACGTCAGATTCTCGGGGGAGAACATGGCAGAACACGCCGTTGAAATCGTCAGGGAAAAGTCGTGGTCGGTTCGCGTGACCGTCAATGGCGTCACCACCACCGTCCCATTCTCAGCCGAAAGCTATGCGCGCTCATACGCCGACGGTCAGGCGTTCCGGCTGGGTGTGCAGGTGGCAGAGCTTAAGCGGTCAGCCTGACGCGTGGGGGTTGAGAAGCCCTCCGAAAAATTGCAGGTAGGCGACGAAAGCCGGATCATGTGGGGCGACGGCGAGCAGGCTCGGCCCGTGCGGGCGAGCAGGTATTCGAGAATCGCGATCGATTCGACCATGATCATTCGCCGTCTTGTAGCGCCGGGACAAAGCCGGCGGGGTTGATTGCAAGAAAATCGGGAATTGCTCGAGGGCAGTCACAAAGCCGATGCATAGCCTGGCCATCCATCCCGCCTGGGGAACAAACCTCCCCATCACTGAGTTTCCCCCTGTCGAAACTTGAGGGAAAACCATGACCAGATTTCTCGTGGCGACAAGCGTCGCCGTTCTTCTCGGCTCCGGCCCGGTTCTGGCGGCCGACGAAAAACCGCTGCCGCCGCCCAATGCCAAGAAATTGTCTGACATCATCGCCAAGGTCGAGCAGCGCGATGGCTTCCGCTATGTCAAGGAGGTCGACTGGGATGATGGCGCCTATACCGTCACCTACTACACCGCCGACAAGGCGAAGGTCGAAATCACCTATGATCCGGTGACAGCCGAACCCAGATAGCTTCGTCAGGGGAAACCTGCGGGACGGGCAACCCGTTCTACGATCCCTCCCGGCAATGATCACCGGTCCCATCTGAAAATGCCGAGCCTGCGGCGTGAGATGTGCCCGCCCTTGCGCCAATGCACCTTTGATGGCTGATTACAGCGGAGCTTCACGGGGGGTATGCATGGCGACGGCCAGGCATGTGTTGAAACGTATCTTGATGGTGCTTGCCGGCTATCTCGTCGCCGTGCTGGTCGGCCTGATCGCCGTTGTCGCGATCTATGCCGTGCTGAGCTCCCTACCCAATGCGCCCCGGTATTTCGACCTCATGGGCGTCTCGCCGATCGCGGCGCTGGTGGTGCCGCCGCTCGGCATGTTCATCTATTTCCTGACGATCGTGCTGACCGGGGTGCAGACATTGGTGTTCGCATTGATCGCCGAATGCTTCTCGTTGCGCGGCTTCTGGCTACACATGCTCTTCGGCGGTGCGGCGGCGGTCGGCGGCTTTGCCCTGATCTGGCCGAGCGCGCTCGAGGACATGGCGTCGGAGCGCTGGGCCGATATAGGCATCATCGCCGCTGCCGGCCTGGTCGCCGGGCTTGTCTACTGGCTGATCGCAGGGCGCGACGCCGGTTTCCGGCGACCGCTCTCGGCCCGCTGAATTCTCAGCTCGACGGCGAGCGTGCCGCTTCGGTGGCGTCCAGGGCCTGCTTCAACCGCGTGTCCCGGTCGTAGACGTCGTTGAAGTATTCGACCTTGCCGGACATGTCGGGCCATGCAGTGAAATAGGCGACGTAGACCGGGATTGTGCGCGTCACGCTCTCGGTCGAATGGCCGTGCTTCAGCTTCTCGGCGATATCGTCGACCGAGGTGCCCAGCACCGCAGCCGCCATGCCCCGCGGATCCTGCAGCCGCACGCAACCATGGCTGAGCGCGCGCATATCGCGCTGGAAGAACGACTTCTGCGGTGTGTCGTGCATGTAGATGGCGTGCTTGTTGGGGAACAGGATCTTCAATTCGCCCAGCGCATTGGCCTCGCTCGGGAGTTGGCGCACGCTGTAGGGGATGTTCGCGCCATAGCCGCCCCAGTTGACCGCCGAGGACGGAATGCGCTTGCCGCGCGAATCGGTCACCTCATAGCCGGCCCGGTCGAGATAACCCGGATCGCTGCGCAATCTCGGCAGCATTTCGTTGACGATGATCGACTGCGGCACCCCCCAATAGGGATGGAAGTCGACCTGCTTGATCTGGTCGTAGAAGAAGGCGGTCTGGTTGGTGGTCCTGCCGATGACCGCACGGGTTTTCAGCTTTTCCTCGCCATTGTCGATGTAGCTCGCCGTGAAGGCTGGCTGGTTGATGAACACACGCGGGCTGCCGAGGTCGGATGGCAGCCAGCGCAGTTCTTCCAGCGCCACCTGTACCTTGAGCAACCGGTCGGCCTTGGACGTTCCGGCCAGCGACGCGACGGTGCGCGGTCCGATGACGCCGTCGCCCTTCATGCCTGCTTTTTGCTGCACCGCCTTGATGACCGGGACCAGCTCAGGGAGGTAGACGTCGCTGGTGGCGAGCCGCGACAGCACTTCGCCGTAGGCGCCGCCCATCTCGTCGTCGAGATCGCGCGCGATCAGGCTCAGCAGCTTGGGAAGCTCGGGACTGGTTTCGCCCGGCTTCAGCAACAGGTTGGGATCGACGACGATCTCGTTTTCGGCGCTCGCTTGCAGCGACTCCAGCTCGACGCGCAGCGCCTGGTACTCCGGGTTCTGCGGATGCCGCGATTCGAGATAGGTGCGCACTTCCTGGGTGTGCGCCAGCGTCTTCAAAACGCCTTCCATGTCGAGCGGCTTGGCGGGGAAATCATAGTAGCCGGTCATGCGGTTGGGTTCGACGCGGCCGCTTTGGGCATCATGGACATAGCGAAGCACGCGAGCCGACAGCGCCATTTCGAAGCGCACGAACTCCTTCAAACGTGCAGCGGCGTCACCAGTCGACGCAGCGGCGGTCGGCACGTCGACCGTGTAGTCGGACGGTGCCAGGCCGTAGCTCGCCGCCTCGCCAAGCACCCGCACCGCGTCCTGTGCGCGGCTGTTGGCGTTGGCTCCGGTCACCCAGATGAAATCCGGATTGGCCGAATAATAGGCGATCAGCGCCTTGGCGATATCCGGCTCCGCATAGAGCTCGTAGTCGCTCAGTCCGGCGATTGCCTCGCGAAAGGCGTTGCCGGTGGCTGAGGGCACGAAGGCGGCGTCCTGCGGCGTCGCCGGCTGCGGCGCTGCCGTAAGCGCCGAGAAGTCGACGCGCACGAGCTTGTCGGCTTTGTAGGTGTAGTAGGAAGGGCTGCTGATCTTCACGCTGCCGCCGCCACCACCGCCGGCGGATACGTTGGGGTTCGGCTTGCGCCTTGGTGGCGGAGGAGGAAACTCACCTCGCGGCTCGTGCCTTACGCCGCCGCCGAAAAGCATGTCGAAAAGCCCCTGCGCGCCTGCTTGCGGCGTTCCCAGGGCCAGCGTCGCCACGAGCGCTGCAAGCGGCAACGCGGTAGCTTTGTTTCCCGGCAATTTCATGGTCACCCGCTCCAGCCGCAACCGGCTCCGTTCCGCACGCTCGTGCGTCTTGCCCACCGCATGGCGGATGTAAGACGCGACTATACCGATTCATACCGATTTCGTTAAGCTTTCATAAATTTTGGGGCGGCTGTGGCAGAACGGTTTCACAACATCGTGACGGCCGGAGCGGACACAATCCGCTCCGGCCGTCGAAGCCCAGGGGCGTCGTCAGACCTCGGCGCATGGCCGTGGGCGAATTGCCGAGGAGTTTCGACTGCGAAGCCGCTGCGACCTTTTGCGCGACGGCTCAACACGGCATGTCGATCCAGGGCCGCGACGGTGCTTCGCATGCGGCCCTGCTGGCGACCGCGGAGGGGGCATTGGCGGCCTGGAAGACGATAGCCGGTCCCGACGCGGGATGACAAACGCCGGGCGTTGTGCTCGAAATCCGAACGGACGGAGCGCCAGTCTAAACGGGCCGGGAGGATCGAACGGTGAAAAAGGGTTATCGCGAACTGCTGGACGAGGCGAATGCCGAGATCGAAGTGCTTTCGCCCGAGGAAGCGGCAGCCCTGATCGAGGACGAAGGCACCATCTTTGTCGACCTGCGAGATCCTCGCGAGATTGAACGCGACGGCAGGATTCCCGGCGCGAAACATGTCACCCGTGGCATGCTGGAATTCTGGATCGATCCCGAGAGCCCTTATCACAAGCCGTTCTTCGCTTCGGGAAAGAGCTTCGTGTTCTTCTGCGCCGGCGGCTGGCGTTCGGCGCTCGCCACCAAGACCGCGCAGGACATGGGGCTGTCGCGGGTCAAGCATATCCTTGGCGGCTACACCGCCTGGAAGGCGGCCGGACTGCCGGTGGAACCCGGCGAGAAGAAGAAACAGCCCTGATTGCGGTTCAATGGAGCAGCGACGGCTCCCGTTGCGCGGCCACGAAGCTGACGGCGCGTTCCACCACGCCCTTGTCCGCCAGGATGCGGCGATGGCCGAGCCCTTCGGCCCAGTGGAGCAACACATGGTCACCGGCGCCGGCATAACGCCAGGCATGATCGGCCGAGACTTCGCGATCGTCGGGTGCGTGGATGACCAACGTCGGCACCGGCGCCTGGGCAAGCTGCCGATCGCCGGTGAATTCGTGCAGCGGCCGGCCGGAAAGATATTCGACACGGTCCGCCATGGCGGCCTGCGAGCGCGGACCGACATTGAGCATGCGGCTGAAGTCGGCGAAGATGGCCGGCAATGAACTGGGCGCGGCGATCAGCACCAGGCGCCCGGCCGCCAGCGGCGCAATGTTCCTGATCGATCCGGCGATTGCATTGGCGGCGACGGCGCCGCCGAAGGAATGACCGACCACCGCCGCGAACGGGCCGAACCATTCGCCCGCGATTCGCACCGCATCCACGGCATTGACCATGTTCAACCGCCGGCCATGCGATTGGCCGTGGCCGGGAAGGTCGAGCGAGACGACCCTGTAGCCGGCGGCGCGGTAGCCCTCGATCAGCATGCGCATATATTCGGTGCGCGAGCGCCACCCATGAACGACGAGAACCGTTCCGGCGGACGCCCTGCCTGGCTCCGGACGGAATTCATGCACCATGACGCAGCCGGACCCGGCTTTCAGCCGGTTATGCCGCGCTTCGGCCATGAAATCTGCCGCGCGGTCGACGGCACGGCGTTCGCCCTCGCTCAGCACCCTGGCGTTCGGCGTACGGCAGAACAGCTCGAATGCGGCGCGCCCGGTGAGGCGGGGGGCGACATGTTCGGCGGCCCCGAATACACCCCGGATGACCTTCAGTCCGAATGATGCCATAGTGGGAATCCATCCATACGTTCAAGCATGAACATAATAGTTCAAAGATGAACAATAAACAAGAGCTGCCCTGGGACAACCCGCGGTTTCGCAACTGGGTCGCGGTTGCGCGCGCCTGCCATGTGCTGGAGCGCACGCTTGCCGTGAAGCTCGCTCCGCTCGATCTGAAACCCGCGCAGCTCGATGTTTTGATGAATCTCTACCGCCATCCCGGCATGTCGCAGCACGATCTCGCCCGCAAGCTGCTCGTCGGCCGCTCCAACATCACCATGCTGTTGCCGCAGCTCGAGGCTCGCGGCCTGCTGCGCCGCGAAGGCGACGAGAAGGACAAGCGCATCCTGCGGCTGGCCCTCACCGAAGCCGGCGAGGCGCTGCTGATGCAGGCGCTGAAGGTGCACATGGCGCTGATCGAGAAAGCGATGAGCCAGTCGACGCCGGAGCAGTGCGACATGATCGGCGAGCAGATGCGCAAGATCTACGAGGTGTTGAAGGACGCCTGACCGCCATTGCGGTCCAGCGGATCACCACATCGTCTTTTTTGCCCGCTCCGGCCATTCCTTGTCATAGGTTTCGCCGTCGATGTTCCTGCGGCTGGTGATCTCCAGGATCTTTCCTGGCGTCGGCAGGGACTTCGGATCGACATGCCTTTCCGGGTTCCACAGTTCCGACCGCACGATGGCGCGGGCGCATTGGAAATAGACCGTATCGACATCGATGACGCTCACCGAGCGTGCCGGCCTGCCGTCGACCGTGAACGACGCGCAAAGCGCGGCATCCGTGGTGATGTGCGCGCGGCCGTTGATACGCAGCGTCGTGCCGGAGCCCGGCACCAGGAACAGCAGCCCGACGCGGGGATCGCGAATGATGTTCTTCAGCGAATCGGCGCGGTTGTTGCCGCGCCGGTCCGGCATCATCAGGGTTTTCGGATCGACGATGCGCACGAAGCCGGCGAGATCGCCGCGCGGCGAGCAATCCAGCCCTTCCGGCCCGCTCGTCGCCAGCGCGACGAAGGGCGAGGCGTCGATGAAGGCGGCGTATTCGGGAATGACGTGGTCGAGTTCCTTGACCACCGAGGCTTCGCCGGGCAGGCCATAGAACGCTTCAAGCTGTTCGACGGTGGTTATGATGGACATTGTCTTGTCTCCCGATCCGCCGCCCCTACTCCCGCTCCATGACATCTTGACGACGCCCGCCGGCTAACGGTCGCGGCTGAGACCCTTTTGTGCCAGCTCGGCAAGATAGGCATTCCAGCGCGCATCCTTCTCGTGGCCCAGCGTGTGCAGGTAATTCCAGGTGAAGATGCCGGTGTCATGGAAATCATCGAAGGTTATGCGGACCGCGTAGTTGCCGACCGGTTCAATTTTGAGGATGGTGACATCGCGCTTGCCCGGAACGGTCACCCGCTGGTCCGGCGAATGGCCCTGCACCTCGGCCGACGGCGAGGCGACGCGCAGCAGCTCGGCCGGCAGCTCGAATGGCTGGTGGCCGGGAAAGGTCACGGAGAGCAGTTTGCGGTCTTTGGAGACCCGCAGTTCCTTCGGCGCCGTCATGGTGTTTTTCCGTTTCGAACCGCCCTTCCCTACGCCGCTTCGCCGGATTGGAAAAGCCCGTACCAGGCAGCCGACATCCGGTGTCGGTCGGGGAATGTTACCAAAGATCGAGAGCGGCTATCTTGAACGACAGGCCGGATCGTATCACATAGCGATATATAACGCCGTCGTTCACAGCCACGGGAAACGCTTCACGCATGGACATGATCGATCCTTTCGGCCGCACGATCAGCTACCTGCGCGTGTCGGTCACCGACCGCTGCGATTTCCGCTGCACCTATTGCATGGCCGAGGACATGGCTTTCCTGCCCAAGAAGGACCTGCTGTCGCTCGAGGAACTCGACCGGCTGTGCAGCGTCTTCATCGCAAAAGGCGTGCGCAAATTGCGTCTCACCGGCGGCGAGCCGCTGGTGCGCAAGAACATCATGCACCTGGTCCGCCAGCTGTCGCGTCATCTCGAAAGCGGCGCGCTGGAAGAACTGACGCTGACCACCAACGGCTCGCAGCTTTCGCGTTTTGCTGCCGAGCTCGCCGATTGCGGCGTCAAGCGCATCAATGTTTCGCTCGACACGCTCGATGCCGACAAGTTCCACGCAATCACCCGCTGGGGCCATCTCGGCAAGGTCATGGCCGGCATCGATGCGGCCCAGGCGGCGGGATTGAAGATAAAGCTCAACGCCGTGGCGCTGAAGGATTTCAACGACGCCGAATTGCCTGAGATGATGCGCTGGGCGCATGGCCGCGGCATGGACCTGACCGTCATCGAAACCATGCCGATGGGCGAGATCGATGCCGACCGCACCGACCAGTACCTGCCGCTGTCGCTGCTGCGCGCCTCGCTGGAGCGCCAGTTCACGTTGACAGACGTCCCGTTCAAAACCGGCGGTCCGGCCCGCTATGTCCATGTCGCGGAAACCGGTGGCCGGCTCGGCTTCATCACGCCGATGACCCATAATTTCTGCGAGAGCTGCAACCGCGTCCGGCTGACCTGCACCGGCACGCTCTTTATGTGCCTGGGCCAGGAGGATGCCGCCGATCTCAGGGAGCCGTTGCGCGCGTCCGAAGGCAACGAGCTGGTCGGCGCGGCGATCGACGAGGCGATCGGGCGCAAGCCGAAGGGGCATGATTTCATCATCGACCGCCGCACCAGCCGCCCCTCCGTGTCGCGGCATATGAGCGTCACCGGCGGCTGATTTTCCCACGGATCTGGTGCAGGATCGCTTCCGGCTGACTGCTGGAGGAATGGAATGAAGTGCGCGCGCTCGGTACTGGCATTCGTTGCGGCGATCGCGGCAATCCCGTCGGCTGCCGCTCCTTTCACCTACACCAACGAGCGATTCGGCACGGTCTGCACCTTTCCCGATGATGTTTTCACCGACCGCCAGCCCGAACCGGACAATGGCGACGGCCAGCAATGGCTCGCGCCCGACGGCGCCAGCCTGATCTGTTCCGGCATCCTCAATATCGACAACGACACGCCGAAGAGCTTCGTTGCGGCCGAGAAGACAAGCACCCAGGCGGGTTACAAGGTCACCTACAGCAGGACGGGAAAGAACTGGGCCGTGCTTTCGGGGCTGAAGGCCGGGAACATCTTTTATGAGCGCCGCCTGTTCGGCAAGGACGGCGTCATCCGCACCGTCTGGATCGAATATCCGCCGGCCGTGAAGTCGAAATACGACCCGCTGGTCAGCGCCATCGCCGCCAGCCTCGAGGGACCGTGACTATTGCGGCCATGCCGCAATAAATCTCCGCCGGCGGATGCCCGCCTGATTTACCCCAGCCGTTTTCGCGCCTAGCCTTCCATCCGGTAGCGGCTTTCGCTCCGTGGGGAAAACATTATGCGCAAATTCATCTTTTCTGTTGCCTTGCTCGGCCTCGCCGCCATGCCGGCGGCGGCGCAATCCATCGGCGGCACTTACGATGTCGCCGGCACCAATTTCGATGGTTCGGCCTATGGCGGCGAAGCAACCATCACGCTGACAAGCGGCACGACCTGCACGATCCATTGGGAAACCGGCGGCTCGTCCTCGGACGGCATCTGCATGCGCAACGACAACGCCTTCTCGGCCGGCTATGTCCTGGGCAAGGAGATCGGCCTTGTCGTCTACAAGATGGATGACGACGGCTCGCTGCACGGCCTGTGGACGATCGCCGGCAAAGACGGCAGCGGCACCGAGGTGCTAACGCCGAAGAAGTAAGGCCGGTCATCCGCGGTTGAAATTCTGGGCCGCGATCAAGGCCGTGGCCCAGCCCTTTGTCGTTGCTGTTTCGGTCCCGGCTGCTACAGGCTTTTTTCAAAGCAGAACCGGTAGAGATCTTGCCCCTTTCTCCCAATCTTCGCGGTGCGTTGTTCATGGTGGTGGCGATGGCCGGCTTCACCCTCAATGACGCCATCACCAAATATTCGTCGCAGTCGATGAACATGGCGCAGGTCATGCTGATCAGAGGCGCATTTGCCTCGCTCTTCGTCGGCCTGCTTGCCTGGCAGCGCGGCGCGCTGGTCCGGCCGCGCTCGATGCTGCAGCCACTGGTGGCGCTGCGCGTCCTTGCCGAGGCCGGCGCGACGGTGACCTTCCTGGTCGCGCTTGCCCATTTGCCGATCGCCAGCGTCTCGGCCGTCCTGCAGGCACTGCCGCTGGCCGTGACGATGGGCGCGGCCCTTGTCTTCGGCGAGGCGGTCGGCTGGCGCCGCTGGCTGGCGATCGCCGTTGGATTTGCCGGCGTGTTGGTCGTGGTGCGCCCGGGCTTCGAGGGGTTCAGCATGTTTTCGCTCGTGGCGCTGGCCAGCGTCGCCTGCTGCGCAGTGCGCGACCTCGCCACCAAGCGGATTCCGCAGGCTATCCCCACGCTGCTCGTCTCCACCGCAACGGCATTGGCCATGACCATGGTCGGCGCGCTGCTGCTGTCGCCGATGGGCGGCTGGACACCGATGACGGGAAAAGCCACTGCGCTGCTGGCGCTCGCAGCGGTGCTGGTGCTCATCGGCTATCAATTCATCATCATGGCGATGCGCTCGGGCGAGATTTCCTTCATAGCGCCGTTCCGCTATACGGCGCTGCTCTGGTCCATTGTGCTCGGCCTGCTGGTCTTCGGCGATGTCCCCGACATGACTATGATCATCGGCGCCAGCACAATCGTGGGCTCCGGCCTTTACGCGCTTTATCGTGAGCGGGTCGTCGGCCGGCGCAGGATCGTCGCGGAAAGCACTGGTCCTGCCATGGCCCCGGACGGCATATAAGAGGCTCGCGGGGAATTTTCGCGAAGGCGCACGGGCTCGATGATGGTGAGAGATATTGCGGGATTGATGCTGGCCGGCGTTCAATCCAGACGCAGGGGCGGCGGCGACAAGACCTTGCTGCGGCTCGAAAGCGGCTGGCCACGGCGGCCGATCAACATCAACATGCCCGACGATCTTGCCAAGGCGGCGCGGTTGCTGCAGAGCATCTGAGATGAACAAGCGCCTCTTCGGCATCACCGGCTGGAAGAACTCCGGCAAGACGACCCTGACTGAGAAACTGGTCGCGGAACTCGTTGGGCGCGGCTGGACGGTTTCGACCGTAAAGCACGCCCATCATGATTTCGACATCGACAAGCCGGGCGCGGACAGCTTTCGCCACCGGCAGGCAGGAGCCATGGAAGTCGCCATCGTCTCCGCCAATCGCTGGGCGCTGATGCACGAATTGCGCGGCGAGGATGAGCCGGCGCTGGAAGCGATCCTGTCGCGGCTTGCGCCGTCCGACATCGTGCTGGTCGAAGGCTACAAGCGCGAAGCCCACCGCAAGATCGAAACCCGGCGCCTGGAGGCGAAGGACCGGACGCCGCTTTCGGCGGGTGACCCCGGGATCGTTGCCATTGCGGCCGACTTCGCCATCGAGGACAAAAGCCTGCCGGTGTTCGATCTCGACGACGTGAAATCGATAGCCGACTTCGTCGAGCGCGCGACCGGCCTCGTTGCTTGAGAAGTAACGTAACGGCAGAAGGACATTGCCGATTTTCGTGGTTTTGCAGTTGCTTTTTTCTTGGAAAGAGTGGGAGTATCGGGCCAGCGGGCGGTCAAAAGCACCGCCCCCACAGAGCCGTTTCGGAACGACGGCCGGGACCATAAAGAGAGGATCATTATGCGTATTGCACTGCGTATCGCGCTCGCCGCTTCGGCCGCGCTGCTGACGCTCGGCGTAGCCCAGGCCCAGGAAAAGACCCTGAGGATCGGCACCGAGGGCGCTTATCCGCCCTTCAACAACCTGACCTCCGATGGCAAGCTCGTCGGTTTCGACATCGACATCGCCCAGGCGCTCTGCGATGAGATGAAGGTCAAGTGCACCTTCGTTGCCCAGGATTGGGACGGCATCATCCCGGCGCTGCAGGCGGGCAAGTTCGACGCCATCGTGGCCTCGATGTCGATCACACCGGAGCGTGCCGAGAAGGTCGACTTCACTCACAAATACTACAACACGCCCTCGGCGCTCGCCGTCCCGAAGGATTCGACGCTGAAGGGCGTGACCAAGGAGGACCTCGCCGGCAAGAGTATCGGCGTGGCCACCACGACGACGCATTTCAACTATGCCTCGAAGACCTACACCGACAGCACGATCAAGGGTTATCCGAGCAGCCCCGAGGAACAGGCGGATCTGGCCAACGGCCGCCTCGACGCCATCGAGGATGATATCGTGGTGCTGCAGCAGTGGCTGGATTCGCCTGACGGTGCCTGCTGCAAGATCCTCGGCCAGCCCTCGCCGCAGCCGGTCGAGATTTTCGGACCTGGCGCGGGCATTGCGGTGCGCAAGGGCGAGACCGATCTGGTCAACAAGCTGAATTCCGCCATCGACGCCATCAGGGCCAACGGAAAATACAAGGAAATCAACGACAAGTACTTCAAGTTCGACGTCTACGGCGCCGAGTCCTGATAATCACCTCCAAGGGCGGCAGGGTCTCCCTGCCGCCTTACCCGATCTGGGAGCTCTGGAGATAACACCACTCGATGCCAGCCCAAAGCATATGGACACTTCTCAGTTGGGGACCCAATGGCTGGCTTGACGATATCGCCTATGGCGCGGTGGTCACCATCGCGCTGGCGCTCGCCACGCTTCCGATCGGCCTGACGATCGGCTTTTTCATTGCCTGGGCAAAGCAATCCGAAGAGCCTTCGCTGCGGCTGGCCGCGAACATTTACACCACCATGTTTCGCGGCCTTCCGGAGCTGGTGACGCTCTTCCTGTTCTTCTTCGGCATGCCCATCCTGCTGCAATACATCATCCGCTTCTTCAGGCCCGAGGCGACGATCGATGTCGACAGCTTCATCGCCGGCATGATCGTGCTCTCGCTGATCTTCTCTTCCTATGCCAGCGAGGTATTCCTTTCGGCCTTTCGCGCCATTCCGAAGGGCCAGTATGAGGGCGGCTATGCGATCGGTCTGTCGAAGTGGCTGACCATGCGCAAGGTGATCCTGCCTCAATTGCTGCGCATCGCCTTCCCCGGTCTCGAGAATTGCTGGCTCAGCCTGCTCAAGGACACAGCCCTGGTCTCGGTCGTCAACCTCGCCGAGACCTTGCGCAATGCGGGCGTCGCGGCGCGCGTCACCAAACATTCGTTCCTGTTCTACAGCGTCGCGGCGCTGGTCTTTCTCATCCTGGCAATCCTGTCTTCGATCGCCACCGGCTTCATCTTGCGGTCGCTAGGACAGAGGGAAGCGCGATGAGCGTCACCGACACCATTGCCGTCGATCGGCCGCCGCCGCCGGCGCGCGGCTGGCCGCGTGCCCGTATCGTGGGATACGCACTCGTCGGCCTCTGGATCCTCTTCGGCTTCGGTATACTGGCCTATCTGGTCTCCGCGTGGAACGGCGAGTTCTTCGCACGATATGCGCCAGCCTATCTGCAGGGACTTGGAACCACCCTGTCGCTGGTGGCTGTGTCGATGGTGGCCGGCGCCATCCTGTCGCTGCCCGTCACCTATGGCCGCATGTCGAACAACCGGTTGCTGTCGTGGCCCGCTTATTGCTACGTCTATTTCTTCCGCGGCACGCCGCTGCTGGTCCAGGTCTATCTGGTCTATTACGGGGTCGGTTCTTTCCGCGTGCAGCTCGAATCGGTTGGGCTATGGTGGTTCTTCCGCGACGCCTTCAACTGCGGCGTGTTCGCCTTTGCGCTCAACACGGCCGCCTATCAGGCCGAAATCTTGCGCGGTGCCATTGAGAGCGTTCCAAGGGGCCAGTGGGAAGGCGCCGCTTCGCTCGGCCTGCACAAGCTGCAGACGCTGCGCAAGGTCATTCTGCCCCAGGCGATCATCGTGGCCTTGCGACCCTACGGCAATGAACTCGTTCTGATGATCAAGGCCTCCGCGATCGTCGCCATCATCACCGTCTACGACCTGATGGGCAATGCGAAACTCGCCTACGCCAAGTCCTTCGACTTCCAGGCCTATGTCTGGGTGGCGATCGTCTATCTGGTGATGGTCGAGATCCTGCGCCACGGCGTCGAATGGATCGAGCGCCGGATTACCATTCACCTGAAACGGTAAGCTTACCTGATCTGTGCCAGTCGATGGCTCGGCGCGCGCCTTGACGAATCCGCCGCATGGCCTAGACCTTCCGCAACTGCAATCTTTGCTCCCGTCGGAAGGAACAAGCCATGGCATCGGTGGCATTTCTCGGTCTTGGCGTCATGGGCTATCCCATGGCCGCGCATCTGAAGAACAAGGGCGGCCACGACGTCACCGTCTACAACCGCACCAGGGCAAAGGCCGAGCAATGGGTCGCCCAGCATGGCGGCGCTCTCGCCCTGACGCCGGCGCAGGCTGCCGAAGGCAAGGACTTTGTTTTCTCGTGCGTGGGCAATGACGACGATCTGCGTTCGGTGACGACGGCAAAGGACGGTGCCTTTCAGGCCATGAAAAAGGGCGCCGTCTACATCGACAACACCACGGCATCGGCCGAGGTCGCGCGCGAGTTGGCCGAGGCCGCACAGGAGCGCGGCTTCTCGTTCCTCGATGCGCCGGTCTCCGGCGGCCAGGCCGGCGCCGAAAACGGCATTCTGACCGTCATGGTCGGCGGCGATCAGGCTGCCTTCGACAAAGCCAGGCCCGTCATCGACGCCTATGCCCGGATGATCGGGCTTATGGGACCGGCAGGCGCCGGCCAGCTCACCAAGATGATCAACCAAATCTGCATCGCCGGGCTGGTGCAGGGACTGTCCGAAGGCATCCATTTCGGCAGGAAGGCCGGGCTCGACATCGAGAAGGTCATCGATGTGATCTCCAAGGGCGCAGCGGGCTCGTGGCAGATGGAGAACCGGCACAAGACGATGAATGCAGGCAAATACGACTTCGGCTTCGCGGTCGACTGGATGCGCAAAGATCTCGGCATCTGCCTTGATGAAGCCGACCGCAACGGCGCCAGGCTGCCCGTGACGGCGCTCGTCGACCAGTTCTACAAGGACGTCCAGGCGATGGGCGGCAGGCGCTGGGACACATCCTCACTGCTGGCGCGGCTGGAAAAGTAGAACGCAGATGTCCCTGCCCGGCCCGAGCTGGAGCGCGGACGAGATCGTCGCTCACCTGCGCTCGATCGGCACGCAGGAAAACCGCGCCGGCATGGCTCGGTTCGGCATAAACACCGCGACGGCTCTTGGTGTAGCCAATTCGGATTTGCGGCCGCTGGCGCGCAAGCTGAAGCGCAATCACGAGCGGGCGCTTGCCCTGTGGGACAGCGGTGTTCGCGAGGCGCGGCTGGTGGCGGCGTTCACCGGGGAGCCGAAAAAGATCACGGCCGAGCAGTGCCGCCGCTGGGCCGGCGATTTCGATTCCTGGGAGATCGTAGACAGCGTTTCGGATCTCTTTGCTGAAACGCCGTTCCGGCGTGAGTTGATCGAGGAGTTTGCTGCCGACGAACGCGAGTTCGTGCGCCGCGCCGGCTTTGCCATGGTGGCGTGGAGCGCAGTACATCTGAAGCAGGAGCCGGACGCGACGTTTCTCGCCTATCTGCCGTTGATCGGGGCGCATGCCGGCGATCCGCGCAATTTCGTCAGGAAGGCGGTCAGCTGGGCGCTGCGGCAGATTGGCAAACGCTCGGCGGCGCTGCATGCCCCTGCCCTTGCGCTCGCGCAAAAGTTGGCCGGATCATCCGACAAGACGGCGCGCTGGATCGGCCGGGACGCCGTGAAGGAGTTAACGGATGCCAAAAGGCTGGAACGGCTCACCTCCAGAAAAAGCTGATCTTGCCGATATCCGGTTCACGGAGGTGACGCCGGCAACACGCGGCGACTTCGAGATATTGTTCGAGCAGCCGGGTGCGCCAAAATATTGCTGGTGCATGGCGTGGCGGCAGTCCGTCCGCGAGCACATCCCGAATGATGAGAAAAAGCGCCAGATGATGGCACTTATCGATGCCGGCAGGCCGGTCGGCATCCTCGCCCAGATCGACGGCAAGACCGTTGCCTGGTGTTCGGTCGCGCCGCGCGAAACCTACCGAAGGCTTTCAAAGCGGCAGGACGACAGCGAGACGGGGGTATGGTCCATCGTCTGCTTTTATGTGCCAAGGGCTTTGCGCGGCCGCGGTTTTGCTTTCGCATTGCTCGATGCGGCCATTGACCACGCGTTCGCCAAGGGGCGCATATCATTGAGGCCTATCCGGTGGGCGAGGCATCGCCGAGCTACCGTTTCATGGGGTTTCGCGACATGTTTGCGGCGCGCGGCTTTCACGACGCCGGCATGACCGGTTCTCGCCGGCATGTAATGCGGCTCGAGCGTTGACGTCGCCGGTGGCGGTGTCTTTACTCGAACGCAAAGGAAAACGTCCGATGACCAAACGTCTGATAGCCATGGCAGCGTTCGCGGGCGCGATGTCGGCTTTTACAGCCGCCCTCGCTTCGGCCGAGACCACACACATATTCTGGAAGGATTTGCGCCCGGCGACCCAGGCGGTTGCCGAAGAAGCTGGCCTGCCGATGATCGCGGCAAAATTGCCCGATCGCGGCGAGACGTTATCCCTCGGCCTGCAGGACAAGACCATACAAATAGCCGGCTATGCGTTGCCGGTCGATCGCGAAGGCGATCTTGTCTATCAATTCCTACTGGTGCCGTGGACCGGCGCCTGCAGCCACATGCCGACACCACCACCCAACCAGATCGTCCTGGTCACCCCGGCTCAGCCCTACAAAATATCGCGGGCCTACCAGCCGGTTTCCGTAACCGGCGCGCTGAAACCAGGCATGGAGAAGAGCCAGCTTTTCATCCTGGACGGCGTCTCGGTCATCCAGTCGGGCTATACCGTGCGCAAGGCAGGCGTGACCGGCGTCGACACCGTGCCGGACACAATAACCCTACCGGTCAACTCGCCTTGGACTTTCCTCAACAAAAAGAAGAACTAAGCAAGGCGAGCTTGCGTGACCTTGCATGCACCAAGGCCACGCGCGCTCAGGCCGCGTTCGCACCCGATTCCTTGTCCAGCACCATGTAATCGAGCGGGATTTCGGTCGTGTATTTGATCTGCTCCATGGCGAAGGAGGACGAGACGTCGCGAATCTCGATCTTGGCGATCAGCCGCTTATAGAAGGCATCATAGGCTGCAATGTCGGGCACCACGACACGCAGGAGGTAGTCGACATCGCCGCTCATGCGGTAGAACTCGACCACCTCGGGGAATTCCTGGATGACTTCGGAAAAACGCCGCAGCCATTCATGGCTGTGCGAATTGGTGCGGATCGAGACGAAGACGGTGACCCGCACATTGACCTTTTCATGATCGAGAATGGCGACACGCCGCTTGATGACGCCCTCTTCCTCGAGCTTCTGGATGCGCCGCCAGCAAGGGGTCGTCGACAGTCCCACTTTCTTGGCGACATCTGCGACCGCGAGCGTCGCGTCCTCCTGCAGGAGGCGGAGAATTTTTCGGTCAAGGCGGTCCATTGAAAGCTCCTGAAGGAATGGATTGGCCATAATCGGCGTTATTATAGCCTTTCACAAGAAAAAAATTCTGCTGATTGGCGGAAAAGCCGGTGGTTTCTTGCTGAATGTCTAACCGAGGCGATAGCGGATTTCCGACCTGAGGAAAGGCAGCAAATCCATTTCAAACCAGGGATTCCGCTTCAGCCAGCCGGTGTTGCGCCAGGACGGATGCGGCAGCGGCAGCACCTTCTGGCCAGCGGATTTCTCCCAGATGGAGCGCCAGTCCCTCACCGTTTCCGTCAGGGACGGGCGCCGCGCGGCACCCATGTGCCAGGACTGCGCGTAGATGCCGATCGTCAGCACCAGGTCGATCTGCGGCATGAGCCCCATCAACGGCGCGCGCCAGGCCGGCGCGCATTCCCGCCTTGGCGGCAAGTCGCTGCCCTTGGCGTCCTGGCCGGGGAAACAGAAGCCCATCGGCACGATGGCAAACTTCTCGGTG
The DNA here is from genome assembly GCF_006442685.1 of Mesorhizobium sp. B2-4-7. Classification (NCBI taxonomy): domain Bacteria; kingdom Pseudomonadati; phylum Pseudomonadota; class Alphaproteobacteria; order Hyphomicrobiales; family Phyllobacteriaceae; genus Mesorhizobium; species Mesorhizobium sp. B2-4-7. Next base: position 192,835 of record NZ_VFVH01000009.1, on the reverse strand, counting down.
TCGTAGAACTCCTCACTGGTGACGCCGAGCCAGTCTCTGAGCCGGTCGCCCGAAGCATCGGTGAACGGCATGCCCGACAGATGCACCTTGGTTCCCGGTGCCTGGCTGGCAATCAGGATGCGGGCATTCGACGAGGGTCGCAGCACCGGGCGCGGTTCGTGCGGCAGTGGCCGGCCGATCGGATTGTCGACGCAGATGCGGCAGGAGCGAACCGTCGCGGCGAAGCTTTCGAGTTCCGCAGTCATCCTCAGGCCGCGGCACTCGGCCGGCTCGAAACCGTCCGATACCAGCGCAACACATTGCTGCACTCGTCCGGCACCTTGATGCGCGCCGGTTTCATAAAATCGATGGCGATCATCCCGGTGATATCGGCGATCGAATAGGCGTCGCCGGCGGCGAATTCGCGGGTTCCCAGCTCGCCGTCGAGAAGTCGCAGGAATTCGATTGCCTTCGGCTTGTTGGCCTCGCCCCACTCGGGAATCTGCGGGATCTCCCATTCCTTCATGGCCGGATGGGTGTGGCGGAAAGCTTGCGCGACGCAGGTCAGCAGGTTGAATTCCATCCGCCTTTGCCACATCTCGACCTGCGCCTTGCCGAGCGCCCCGCGACCGAACAGTGCGGGCTCGGGATTGAGTTCCTCGAAATAGCGGCAGATGGCGACGGACTCGGTGATGACGGTGCCGTCGTCAAGCTCCAGCACCGGCAGTCGCCGCAGTGGATTGCGCGAGCTGACCGCCTGTTGCCTGTGTTCCAGCGCGCCCATGTCGACGGACACCAGCGGAACCGCGATTCCCTTCTCGGCCAGAAAAACGCGAACCCGCCTTGGGTTGGGCGCTCGGCCGCCGTCGAAGAGCTTCATTCGATCCTCCAGTTCTTGCCGGTGATGGCAGGGTTCAGCTTCCGCCGGCTTACCAGAAGCGGAAAATCTCCCGCACGGCATCGCCGATCGAGGCGAGCGTGCCATGTTTTCTCTCGACGGACTCGCCATGGTGGCTGTCGCGCCAATCCTGCGGCTGGTCGAACGTACCTGCCCAGATGCCGGCCTTTGCCGCGCGCGCGATCGCTTCCTCGCTCTCGTAATCGCCGAAAGCGACCGCCCAGCCTGCCTCGACCTGTGCGCGGTTGAGATCGGTGTCCCCGGCCCTGCAATCGCCGAGCAGCCGGCCGTAACGATCGCGCTGCCAGCCGCTGCAGATGACGGGGCTGCCGGCGATCAGGCGCACCAGAGACTGGCGCGCAAGCGCGCCACAAGAATAGTCGGCGCCGTTCTTGCGGCAGGTCTGGGTGTATTCCGGCGCGTCGATGCCGCGCATGCGGATGCGTTCGGCGCCGAGCGTGATCGAGTCGCCATCATTGATGATGGCGACGCCCTGTGTCTTTCGCGTCTCCACGCGATCGAGGCGCGCAGCAAGCACGATCAGCAACCCCAGAATAATGACGGTCAGCCCGTAGTCCAGCAATTTGCGCCACAGGCTCCGCGGACGCGGCGCAGCGTACCGCCGGCGCGGTCCTTGCGACCAGGAACGGCTCATATGGCAAACGGTTGGTTAATCATTCGAACGTAGCTTAACACCTTGAAATGCCGCCCGCATAATTGAAGTCTTCATGCCTTTGCAACGCTCGAACACAGCGGACAAATTCATTGTGGACCGCAGGAAACGCCATCGCAACAGCGATGTCGCGCGCGCGGTGCGCAAGACGCGCGACCGTCTTTCGCAACAGGCCGGCAATCCGGATTTCGATCGCGAACTATTGAAACTCCATGCGCGCGCGATGACCAGCGGGGCCATTGCCATTCCGCTGCTTGTCCTGGCGATCGCCGCGCTTGGCCGGCTGGCCGGCATCGGCAATGAGATCATTCTCTGGGCGCTGTTCACCCTGACCTGCTACACGACGTTGGCTTTCATGGCGCGCCGCGTCGAACGCATGGAAGCGTCCGATCTCAACCCGTTGCAAACCCAGAGAGAATTCCTGTTCGCACATTTCTTGTGCGGCCTCGGCTGGGGCTGGTTCGTCTGGCTCGGCTGCGGTGCCTGCGCGGTCGACCAGTTTCAGGTGGTCAAGGCCGTGGTGCTGCTGCTTGCCATGGCCGGAACCGCTATCATGGCCTCATCCCTGCGCGGGGCGTTGCTGGCGACTTTCGCTGTTCCGGTGACGCTTTACGCCTACGCCGAAATAAGGCTGTGGATGCCGGTCGGGGCGATCATGGCCGTACTGCTCGTCCTTTCGCTGCCTTTCTTTGCCTATGTCGCGCGGAACCTCAACCGCTCCTCCCTGATGCTTTTGTCGTTCCGCTCCGAAAAGGACGCGCTGATCGCCGAAGTCGAGACCGCGAAATCGATGTCGGACGAGGCGCGGCGGCGCGCGGAGGATGCCAATCTGGCGAAATCGCGCTTTCTTGCCTCGATGAGCCATGAATTGCGCACGCCGCTCAACGCTATTCTCGGTTTTTCCGAAGTGATGTCGAACGAAGTGCTGGGGCCGATGAGCAATCCCACGTATCGCGACTATGCCCACGACGTGCACGAATCCGGCCAGCATCTTCTCGACCTCATCAACGAGATCCTCGACCTGTCCCGCATCGAGGCCGGCCGCTACCAGCTCAATGAAGAGCCGGTGATGCTGCTCGGCATTGTCGAGGATTGCTGCCACATGATGGAGTTGAAGGCGCGCAACAAGGATATCCGCGTCATTCAGGATTTCGAACATGCCTTGCCGCGCCTGTTCGCCGACGAGCGCGCGGTGCGCCAGATCACCCTCAACCTCTTGTCCAACGCGATCAAGTTCACCGCTACCGGCGGCGAAATCCGCGTGCGCGTCGGCTGGACGGCCGGCGGCGGACAATACATCTCGGTCAGGGACAACGGCCCCGGCATACCGGAAGACGAGATCCCGGTAGTGCTTTCGGCCTTCGGCCAGGGTTCGATCGCCATCAAGAGCGCCGAACAGGGCACCGGACTTGGTCTGCCGATCGTGCAGGGCCTGCTCGCCATGCATGGCGGCGAATTCCAACTTCATTCCAAGCTGCGCGAAGGCACAGAGGCGATTGCCATCTTCCCGCTGAGCCGGGTAATGGAGGAACTCCCGGCCCTGCCGACCGCGGCGGTCGCGGCGCGTCGGCGTTGACGCGCCTCATGCGTGGAATGAGCGACGAATACTCGGCCTAGCCGCGAACGGCCGCGGCCATGCCCGAACTGGTCCGTGCCGCTGCCTTGATTAGGCCGGCGGCAAGTGCCGCGCCTACTCCCTCGCCGTGGCCGACGCCGAGGTCAAGCAAGGGGCGAAGGCCAAGGCGCTCGGCGGCCTGCGCATGCGCGGGCTCCGGCGACAGGCCGGCGAGAAGGCAATGATCCAGCGCGGCAGGATTGGCGGCATGCAGGACCGCTGCGGCTGCCGTTGCCGCAACTCCGTCGAGCAGCACGGGGATCTTTTGCATCCGTGCCGCAAGGATGGCGCCGGCTATCGCCGCGAACTCACGGCCACCGAGCCGGCGCAGCACCTCCAACGGTTCATCGAGATGGCCGGCGTGGAAAGCCAGCGCCGCATCGACCATCTCCGCCTTGCGCGCCTGCATCGCCGCATCGGCGCCAGAACCCGGGCCGACCCAATCGGCGCCCTTGCCGCCCAACACGGCCGCGAACAGGGCCGCGGCGACGGTGGAATTGCCGACGCCCAGATCGCCGAGGCAAAGCAGGTCGGCGCCGCCGGCGATCGCCTCCATGCCGAAGGCCATGGTCGCGGCGCAACCCCGCTCGTCGAGTGCGGCATCCTGCGTGATGTCGGCTGTCGGAATATGCAAGGCGAGATCGAAAACCTTCAGCCCGAGGTCATTGGCGACGCAGACCTGGTTGATCGCTGCACCGCCGGCCGCACACAGTTCGACGGCGTTGGCGGTCGCCGCCACGGCTCTCGGCGAGACGCCGTGCCTGACAACACCATGGTTGCCGGCAAAGACCGCGACCAGAGGCCGCGTCACTGCCGGCGGCGCACGGCCACTCCATGCTGCCAGCCAGGCAGCGATATCCTCGATGCGACCAAGCGAGTTCCTTGGCTTGTCCGCCTTGGCGAACAGCGTTCGCACACGGGCCTCCGCTGTCGTGTCGGCCGCCGGCAGGTTGGCCAGCAGGTTACGGAAATCGTCGAAGGGCTGTGCTCTGGTCATGTCGTGGAAATCGTCCTTGCAGATGGCAGCGGCATAGCCGCCCTCGTGCGCCGGCACAACCTCCCGCGCCTGATGTAAAAGCGGCCGTGGGCGACGCATTCCCGAGGGCTTGCAAAGGCCATGCCGTTGCACCATGTGGAAGTCAGCCAAGGAAACATTCATGACGGCCATCGAATCCCCATGCATTCTGGTCTGTTCGATCGATATGAAGACCGGTTTCTGTTTCGGGTGCGGCCGCACCCGGGACGAGATCGGCGCCTGGATCGACATGACGGCGCAGGCGCGCCGTGACGTCATGGCCCAACTGCCTGCAAGGCTGGAGACGGTCGAGCGCCGGCCGCGCCGCGAAACCCGCCGCACCCGGATGGCGCGCGAACGCGACGCGCTCTCGTGAACGGATTGCCGACATGAACCGCCTGTTCTGGATCCTGATGCTCGTCATCGGCGTCGGCGCGGTGCTGCTGATGTTCGACGATTCCGCCGGCAATACGCTCGGCGTCGAAAACGATGATTTCGGCCGGTTGATCTGGCTGGGCGCCTTCGGCGCGCTCATCGGCGCCGGCCTTCTAAGGTCGGGCCGCCCGCTCAGCGCCATGGCGCGCAATCTCGGCGCGTGGGCGGCGATCGCGCTCGCGCTGATCGCCGGCTATCAATATCGCTACGAATTGCAGGATTTCGCCAACCGGGTAACCGCTGGCCTTGTTCCCGGCAGCCCGCTGGCGCTGGGCATCGAGGACGGCCATGCCACCGTGACGCTCGACAAGGCCGACAATGGCCATTTCGAGGCGCGCATCCTGATCAACGGCGCGCCAGTGCGCACGGTGGTCGACACAGGAGCGACCAGCACCGTGTTGACGTCGCAGGACGCCCAGGCAGCCGGGATCAATCCCGCCGCTCTCGATTTCACCATACCGGTCTCGACCGCCAACGGCACGGCGCGCGCCGCGGCTGTGAAAACCAACGAACTGGCCATCGGCGGCATCGTGCGAAAGAATATGCCGGTGATGGTCGCGGCACCCGGTATGCTTGGCCAGAGCCTGCTCGGCATGAACTTCATCAGTTCGCTGTCCGGCTTCGACGTGCGCGGCGACCGGATGACCCTCCGGGATTGACGTTCGGCGAAAGCGGTTCAGGCGGCCTTGTCGACCGCCCCGCTGAGGTCGACCGCAGCGAACGCCGTCTTCAGCACCTGCGGCCCAGCGCCGGGGCGCGTTGCATCCGTGGAGAGGATCTGGCGGTAGCGGCGCGCACCGGGCAATCCATGGAATAGCCCGACCATGTGGCGGGTGACATGACCGAGCCGCCCGCCCTGTTCGACATGGCGTGCGGCGTAGCCGGCCATGACGTCGATCAGCGCGGCGAAATCGAAGGGAACGGTCCGCTCTCCATAAAACATGGAATCGACGCCGGTCAGAATGCCTGGAGTATGGTAGGCGGCGCGGCCGAGCATGGCGCCGTCGAGGTGCTGGAGATGCGTCTGCGCCTCTTCAAGCGATTGAATACCGCCATTGATGCCGATGAATTCGCTCGTTTTTCTCGTCTTCAGCCGATAGACGCGACCGTAGTCGAGCGGCGGGATGTCGCGGTTTTCCTTGGGGCTCAGCCCCTCCAGCCATGCCTTGCGCGCATGCACCCAAAGGGCGTCGGCGCCGGCCGCGAAAACGCCGTCTGCAAGCGCATCCAGCGCCGGCTCGGGATCCTGCTCGTCGACGCCGATGCGGCATTTGACGGTTACGGGAATGGTCACGGCCGCCTTCATCGCCGCGACACAGTCGGCGACGAGGTCAGGCACCTTCATCAGGCAGGCGCCGAACGTACCGGACTGGACGCGGTCCGACGGGCAGCCGACATTGAGGTTGATTTCCTCATAGCCGAAAGCCTGGCCGATGCGCGCCGCCTCGGCCAGCTTCCCCGGATCGGAGCCGCCGAGCTGCAGCGCGACCGGATGTTCCGCCTCATCAAAACCGAGCAGGCGCTCGCGCGCGCCCTGGATGACCGCGTCGGCCACCACCATCTCGGTGTAGAGCAACGCACGGCGAGTCAGCTGGCGATGGAAGAACCGGCAATGGCGGTCCGTCCAATCCATCATCGGGGCGATTGCCACCTTATGCTCTTGGTAGCTCGACATTTTTAGCGTCAATTGGTTGGTTGATGCGGGCGGCATGGCCACCGATCCTCATATCGGCGACATATGCGAAGTAGGCAAGCCCCTCGCTCGAGCAGTAAGTCTGAAGGCGCTCCTTCTGCGCCTGCCAAATCCTAGGGCCTGAAGTGCTGCCTTCTCATTTTTTCGAGTGCTGGGCGAAATCGCTCCAAGAAATCGGAAGCTTGCACCCCTTGCTACACCGCAGGAAAGCGGCACGCCGTTTTGCGACCTGGTCGATGGCCTTTCAACTGCGGCGAACAAGACGGGGGACCGCCTTTCCAGGATTGGCTGCTTTCCGAAGTTGCCGACCACGAGCAGATGGTGGCCATCCTGGGCCGCGCCGCATCAGGCGTTCGCCGACGCCATGGCAAACGGACAAACAGTCGATCGGCGCCGGGGGTCGGCGCCGATTTTCGACTACAGCCGGTTCAGAACGTTACCGCCGCAGCGCGTACACGCGCCCAACTGGCTCGCTGCCCACCGACAAGGCCATGTCGTCATCCAGAAGCCGCGTGATCCGGGCGAAGCCCGTGAACGCCTTCCTGGCTTCTTCAGCCGACATCTGCCCCGACAGGGCGGCCGCGCAGCAGTTCAGCGCGCATTGATAGACAGGGCCACGTCGCCCGGTCGGCCATTTACGCAAAAAAACCATGGCCTCGGCAACACTGTCGATTTCCTCGATAGGGTGTCCCTGCCCGCGTGAGATCCGCACGGGCGAAAAAAAATGCAAATAATTCATCGTATCCTCCCGCTCGGTCGCGGCGTGTTCGACCGAACCCCATCAAACGCGCCATCATCCACTTGGTTCCATAAAAAACGTGCGCTTGGCAAAAAAAGGGCAGGTTTGCCCGCCGCGACTGCGATGTCGTCGCTGCCGGCGCTTGAAAGCGCCGCGAATCGGACTCGCCGATCAGAGCGGCAAGTATCGTGCCGCGCGATAAGAGCGATCCCCATTGAATATCTTTAAGGCCAAAGTCGGCAAATCAGCCGATTGCCCCTTCCCTCGCGTCAGGCGTAACCTTGACGGTCAACGCGTGAGGGCGCGTGCTGCAAGAAGGGGACAATTGCAATGACGATACAAGGCGCATCGCCGGATCTATATAACGAAGATCTCGCACCGGCCAAGATACGAAACTGGGGACCATTCTCGATCTTCAACGTCTGGACGTCGGACGTGCACAGCCTCTGGGGTTACTATCTCGCCGCCAGCCTTTTCCTGTTCTGCGGCGGTTTCGTCAACTTCATCATCGCCATCGGCATCGGCTCGCTCGTCATCTACGCGCTGATGAACATGGTGGGCTATGCCGGCGTGAAGACCGGCGTGCCTTACCCAGTGCTCGCCCGCGCCTCGTTCGGCATCTGGGGCGCCAACATACCGGCGCTGGTGCGCGCCATCGTCGCCTGCTTCTGGTACGGCGCACAGACGGCGGCCGCTTCCGGCGCCATTGTCGCGCTGCTGATCCGCTCGCAATGGTTCGCCGATTTCAACGCCAACACCCATTTCCTCGGCCACTCCGGGCTGGAAGTGATCTGCTTCGTGGTCATCTGGGCGCTGCAGCTGCTGATTATCCAGAACGGCATGGAGACGGTGCGCCGCTTCCAGGATTGGGCCGGGCCAGCCGTGTGGGTGATGATGCTGATCCTGGCCGTCTATCTCTGTGTCAAAGCCGGGACCTTCGCCTTCACCAGTGACATTCCGATGGAGGTGCTGCTCGAAAAGACCAAGGATGCGGGCGTGCCAGGTACGCCGGGATCGTGGACGTCGCTGTTCGCCGTCGCCGCGATCTGGGTGACCTATTTTTCGGCCCTCTATCTCAACTTCTGCGATTTCGCCCGCTATGCACCGGACAAGGCATCGCTGCGCAAGGGCAATATCTGGGGCCTGCCGATCAATCTCATCCTGTTCTCGCTGGTCGCTGGCGTCACCACCATTGCCGCTTACGACGTCTATCACGAGGTGCTGCTGCACCCCGACCAGATATCGGCGAAATTCGGCAGCTGGTTCTTGGCCGCGCTCGCCGCCTTGACCTTCGCGGTGGCGACGCTCGGCATCAATGTCGTGGCCAACTTCGTCTCGCCGGCCTTCGACTTCTCCAACGTCTTCCCGCGCCAGATCGACTTCAAGAAGGGCGGCTACATCGCGGCACTGATCGCGCTCGTGCTCTATCCCTTCGCGCCTTGGGAAGGCAGCGCTGCGTCCTTCGTCAACATCATCGGCGCGACAATGGGGCCGATCTTCGGCGTCATGATGGTCGACTACTACCTGATCCGGAAGGGCGAGGTCGACGTCGAAGCGCTTTATCGCGAGGATGGCGAGTTCCGCTTCCAGGGCGGCTGGCATGTCAATGCCTTTATCGCTGCCGGCATTGGCGCCGTCTTCTCCTCGATCCTGCCGAACTTCACCAATTGGCTGCCATCCTGGTGGGGCGTCTATGGCTGGTTCTTCGGCGTCGGGATTGCCGGCATCATCTACTACGTGCTGCGCACCGCGGCCGTGGGTGCCGGCGCCAAGACAGCGAAGGCCTGAAATGGGCAGTAGGCAGGAAAGGTAGGGAAAGCAGACGGCTTCCCCCTACTGCCTACTGCCTACTGCCTACTGCCTACTGCCTGCTTCTACCATCTCGGCGAGCCGGCGCACCGTGTTCCAGTTGCGCGACGTGCCGACGCCCAGGCGTTTGTGATTGGCGGCCGCGAGCAGCCGTGAACTCGGTCGTTCCCGCGAAAAGACGACCCAGATGTCGCCGCCGCGTGACATCACCTTCTCATCGGCGGCGGCATGGGTCTCGAGCGCCGCCGCCGCATCGTCGGGCACGGGCTTGCGCATTATCCGGACGGCCACCTGGTCACCGGTCTCGGCGGATTCAGCCGGAAACGGATTGCCGGCCGCGAGCCTCAGCCAATCTTCGGCACCGTGCACGATGATATCGACATGGCGGCCGAAAGCTTTTTTGAAGGCGGCTTCCAGACGCTGCTCGAGACCGGCGACGTCCGTCGCCGGCGCCTCGAAGACAAGATTGCCCGTCGCCACGAGCGTACGGACATTCTTCAGCCCGAGGCCTTCCGCCATCGCCTTCAGGTCGGACATCACGACCCGGCGCCCTTCTCCCAGGACGATGCTGTAGAGAAGGGCGACGTAGGTCTGCATCGGATGCCGAACCCCGCCTGGCGCGCCTATACCAGGCGCGATTGTTCGACCGCCGCCTCGATGAAGCTGGCGAACAGCGGATGCGGGTCGAGCGGCCGGCTCTTCAGCTCGGGGTGGTATTGCACGCCGATGAACCAGGGATGGTCGGGGTATTCGACCGTTTCGGGCAGCACGCCGTCGGGCGACATGCCGGCAAACACCAGGCCGCAATCCTCCAGCCGCTGCTTATAGTCGATATTGACCTCGTAGCGGTGGCGGTGACGCTCGGAAATCTGCGTGTCGCCATAGATGTCGGCGATCTTGGAACCCTTGGCGAGCTCGGCCTGATAGGCGCCGAGCCGCATCGTGCCGCCGAGATCGCCGGTTGTCCGGCGCTTCTCCAGCATGTTGCCCTTCAGCCACTCCGTCATCAGGCCGACGACCGGCTCCTGGGTCGGGCCGAATTCGGTCGAGGAGGCCTCATCGACCCCGGCCAGCGACCGCGCCGCCTCGATACAGGCCATCTGCATGCCGAAGCAGATGCCGAAATACGGCACCTTGCGCTCACGCGCGAATTTCGCAGCCAGGATCTTGCCTTCCGAGCCGCGCTCGCCGAAACCGCCGGGCACCAGGATGCCATGCACCTTTTCCAGCCAGGGCGCCGGATCCTCCTTCTCGAAGATTTCCGATTCGATCCAGTCGAGCTTGACCTTGACGTGGTTGGCCAGACCGCCATGCGACAGCGCCTCGATCAGCGATTTGTAGGCGTCCTTGAGGCCGGTATATTTGCCGACGATGGCGATGGTCACCTCGCCTTCCGGATTGTGGATGCGGTTGGACACGGCCTGCCACGGCTCCATGCGCGGCTTCGGCGCGGGGTCGATGCCGAACGCGGCCAGCACTTCCGAATCGAGCCCTTCCTTGTGGTAAGCCATCGGCACGTCGTAGATGTGCGGCACGTCGAGCGCCTGGATGACCGCGCTCTCCCTGACATTGCAGAACAGCGACAGTTTTCTACGCTCTTCCTTGGGAATGGCCCGGTCGGCGCGGACGAGCAGGATGTCGGGCGCGATGCCGATACCGCGCAGCTCCTTAACCGAATGCTGGGTCGGCTTGGTCTTCAATTCGCCCGCGGTCGGGATATAGGGCATCAGCGTCAGATGCACATAGACGGCGTTGTTGCGCGGCAGGTCGTTGCCGAGCTGGCGGATCGCCTCCAGGAAAGGCATCGCCTCGATGTCGCCCACGGTGCCGCCGATTTCGCACAGCACGAAATCATAGTCGTCATTGCCGTCGAGGACGAAATTCTTGATCTCGTCGGTGACGTGCGGGATGACCTGCACGGTGGCGCCGAGGTAGTCGCCGCGCCGCTCGCGCTCGATGATGTTCTTGTAGATGCGGCCGGTGGTGATGTTGTCCTGCTGGTTGGCGGAACGGCCAGTGAACCGCTCGTAATGGCCAAGATCGAGATCGGTCTCGGCGCCGTCATCGGTGACGAACACCTCGCCATGCTGATACGGCGACATCGTGCCCGGATCGACATTGAGGTAGGGATCGAGTTTTTTGATGCGTGCGCGATAGCCCCGCGCCTGCAAGAGAGCCCCTAGGGCCGCTGCGGCAATGCCTTTTCCAAGTGAGGAAACCACGCCGCCTGTGATGAATACATATCGCGCCATGGGAGTCATCGCTTAACGCGGCCGGATTGATTCCGCCAGAGAAAAAACCGCCGCTAAGGCTTTTTCCCAAGAAGGCGCTCGAACCGTGATCCGAAAATGGGATCCGGTTTTCGGATAGGCCCATGTCGAACGGGCTGGCCCGTTCCACTGGAACGCGACCAAGAGCGAGGCAAAACAAAAGGGCCGGCTGAACCGGCCCTTTTGGCAAGCTGCTGCAAACGTCAGATGATGACGACCTTGGTGCCGACCTTGACGCGGCTGTAGAGGTCCATGACGTGCTCGTTCATCATGCGGAAACAGCCATTGGAAGCGCTGGTTCCGATCGACTGCGGCGCGATGGTGCCGTGGATGCGCAAATGCGTGTCCTTCTTGCCGTCATAGAGGTAGATGGCGCGGGCGCCGAGCGGATTCTGGCCGCCGCCGGGCATGCCGTCCTTGTACTGGGCATAATGCTTGGGCTCGCGCTTCTGCATGTCCAGCGTCGGGATCCAGCGTGGCCACTCCTGCTTGTCGCCGACCGCCACGGTGCCCTTGAACTGCAATCCTTCGCGGCCGACCGCGATGGCGTAGCGGCGGGCGGTGGACGATGATTCCACCAGATAGAGCCGGCGGGCACTGGTATCGATGACGATCGTGCCGGCCTCGTAACCGGTGAATTCCACGTCCTGTGGCACGAACTCCGGCTTTACCTTGAACGGCTTATTGGCGTTTTTCCTGGCGAGCGCCGAATCCAGCGCACGGGTCTCAGGCAGATAGTTGATCGAGGACGATGCCATCTGGCCGCCAAACAGTCCGGCGAACAGGCCGCCGCCGGTGCGCTGCTTCTGGCCAGGCAGCTCGCTGCGCAATTCGCCATTGTTGCCGGTCAGCGCAACGTTCATCACCTCGGCCGATTCCGCTTCGGCCGAAGGAATCGGCTCGATCGGCGTCAACGGCTCGATGATCTTCGTGACATTCTTGGCCGGCTTGGCCGCGGCCACTTCGGTCGCCGGGGCAGTCTTGCCTCTCTTGGCCAGGAACGCCTGCCGTTCCGCCTCGGCCTTCGCTTTCGCCGCTTCGCGCATCGCCATCTTCCTGGCTTCCAGCGCCTTGGCCTTGGCGGCTTCCTTGTCGGCAACGATCTTGGCCTCGATCTTTTTGATCTGGGCGAGATCGTCCGGTGTCGGATTTTTCTTCTTCTTGAGAAGCCTCAACTGCGCCGCATCGCTCTTGGCTGCGACGTTGATGGCGTCGGTCTTGCCGACCGACTGATTGGCGGCCAAATTGGCTGGCACGCCGGCGAAAGCCGGGGAGCTCATGCCGAGTGCGGCGCAAAGTCCCAGGAAGATGAAGCTGCGAAGCTGCATGGCGAAGATCCGATCGTTCAATATTTGTTGCCCACGGCGTCGCCCGGCGTCCCCCAAGGACACCGAAAATGCCGCGCGCAATCTATAGTCGAATAAGCGCGGGCGCCTCAAGCGCGAGGCCGCTGCACTTCCCGTCGAATCTTCGTGATGCCGCCGCATTTGCCGCGACTGTGGTCAAACGACAACAGATCGGCTGAGTGTAAGAGATCAGAGCGGGCCGAGGGCCCGGCAGCGAGAGCCGGAACCGAGCGCAGTTCGGTTGTAACGACGCAGAATGCCGGCGTTCGCACGCCGGCGCTCCCTGTCAGATAGCCCTTGAACGAACCCGGATTACTGGTTCGGCACCTGCGGGGCCGCGGGCGCGGTGCTGGCGCCGTTGGTCGCCGGCGACGTCGAGCCGGCGGCGGGCGGCGCGGCCGGAGCGTTGGCCGGGGGCGTTGTCGCGGCTCCGTTGCCGGAAGGCGGCGTCGGCGCCGCGTTGCCTGAAGGCGGCGTCGGGGTGGTCGTGCCAGGCAATAGGTTGAGTACGCCCTTGCCGGCGCCGTCCGATGTTGCGGGGACGCGGTCGAGAATGTCGATCGGCTTCTCGCCGTAGCGGGCAATGATCGACAAGGTCAGCGACGTCACGAAGAAAGCGGCCGCCAGAATCGCCGTCGCCCGAGTCAGCGCATTGGCGGCGCCGCGCGCCGTCATGAAGCCAGATCCGCCACCAATGCCAAGGCCGCCGCCTTCGGAGCGCTGCAGCAGCACAACGCCGACAAGGGCCAGAACGACCATGAGATGGATGACGATCAGTACGGTTTGCATAGTTTATCCTGGCAATGCCCTGCCCGGCCGCGGACACGACCGGGGAATTGGAGGCGGCTCAATACAATGCTTTCACGGCATTTCCAAGCCCGTGGCCGGAATATGGGAAGCAAGGCGTCCTTTACAACGATTTCCCGTGCGCCGCGCCCGCTTCGGCGCCGCGCGAAGTCATCAGGAGATGCTGCGATAGGCTTCCGCGATGCCCAGGAAGTCGGCCGCTTTCAGGCTGGCCCCGCCAACCAGCGCGCCGTCGACATTCCTGACCCCAAGCAGTTCCACTGCATTGGACGGCTTGACCGAACCGCCATAGAGAATGCGCATCTTGCCCGCGGCGGTGCCGAGTTTCTCCGACAGTTTTTCGCGAATATGCGCATGCGCCTCGGCTACATCGGCGACGGTCGGGGTCAGGCCGGTGCCGATCGCCCACACCGGCTCATAGGCAACGATCGTGTTGGACGCGGTAGCGCTTGCCGGCACCGAACCGGCAACTTGGCGTGACAGCACGTCCAGCGTCGCGCCCGCTTCGCGCTCCTGCCGCGTCTCGCCGATGCAGACAATGGCCACAAGCCCGGCGCGCCAGGCTGCGGAGGCCTTGGCCTGAACTGTGGCATCATCCTCGCCGCGCTGTTCGCGGCATTCGGAATGGCCGACGATGACGTGGGTCGCGCCCGCATCCTTCAGCATCTCCGCGGAGATGCACCCGGTATAGGCGCCGCTCTCCTTGGCGTGGCAATCCTCACCGCCGGCATGAACCGGCGTACGCGACAGAATCTCGGCGGCATGGGCGAGCAAGGTCGCGGGAACGCAGACCAGCGCCTCGGTGTCTGCGTCGAGCCCGCTCATGAAACCGTTGCCGATCATCCTGAGTTCATTGAGCGAGGCGCTGGTACCGTTCATTTTCCAGTTGCCTGCGACGAGCGGGCGAATTCCTGGCGTCATCGTTTGCTTCTCCGGGTGACATTCGGCTGGCGTTCTCACTACCAAAATCAAGCCACAAAGCAATCGACAGTGGACCGGAAGGGCGCTATTGCGCTTGTTTCAGACTCGGCGCATCCGAAAATGCGCATAAATCGGAAGTAACGATGCTTGGTATATTGAGAAGCGCGGCGGGCACCTGGGTCGCGAAGTTACTGCTTTCGCTGCTGGTGGTCAGTTTTGCGGTCTGGGGCGTATCGGGACGGCTGATGGGTGGCCTTGCCGGCCACGACTCCGTCATCACGGCCGGCGGCACCAAGGTGTCGATCAACGAATACCGCCTCGCCTATGACCGCCAGCTCGCCGTCATGTCGCAGCAGTTCGGTCAGCGCCTCACCCACGAACAGGCAAAGGCGCTCGGCGTCGACAACCAGGTGTTGGCGCAGCTTGTTTCGGGCGCGGTCCTCGACGAACAGGCTCGCAAGCTCGGCCTTGGCCTGTCCAAGGACCGGCTGGCGGAACTCACCCGCGAGGATCCGGCGTTCAAGGGCCCCGGCGGACAGTTCGACCGGAGAGCCTTCGAATACAGGCTGCGTGAGGTTGGCATGCGCCCGGAGGATTATTTGAAGAATCGTGCCCAGGTCGCGGTGCGCCAGCAGATCGTCGAGGCGGTTTCGGACGGCCTCAAGGCGCCTGACACCTTCTTCAAGGCGGTGGCCCTGTACCGTGGCGAGGATCGTACGGTCGACTATCTGACCTTGCCGAAGGCGCTGGTCGAACCCATCGAGGCGCCGAGCGACAGCGCGCTGCAGGCCTATTTCGAGGCCAACAAGAAGACCTATGCCGCGCCCGAATACCGCAAGTTTTCCTATGTCAGGCTCGAGCCGCAGGACATCATGGATACGAGCTCGGTGACCGACGCCCAGGTCAGCGACGACTACAACAAGAACAAGGCGCGCTACACCACTCCCGAGATGCGCACCATAGAGCAGCTTGTGTTCAAGACGCCGGACGAGGCCAAGGCCGCGCTCGATTCGTTGAAGTCCGGCGCAACCTTCGACAAGCTCGTCACTGCGGAAGGCAAGACCCCGGCCGACACGCTGCTCGGAACGCTCGCCAAGGACAAGATCGCCGACAAGGCGGTCGCCGACGCTGCTTTTGCGCTCAACGTCAATGAGGTCAGCCCTGTCGTGCAGGGTGCCTTTGGTCCCGTGCTGCTGCGCGTCACCGAGATCAAGCCCGAAGTCGTGAAGCCGCTGGCCGAAGTGTCGGACCAGATCCGCAAGGACCTGGCGCTGGGCGAGGCAAACCGCATCCTTCTGGACGTGCATGATAATTACGAGGACAGTCGCGCCGCCGGCAGTTCGCTGGCCGACGCCGCCGCCAAGCTGAAGCTGAAGGTCGTCACTGTCGACGCGATCGATCGCAGTGGCCTGCGGCCCGATGGCTCCATCGTCAAGGATCTGCCGGAATCGCCGGCCCTGATCAAGGCTGCCTTCGATGCCGAACCGAATACTGAAAACGAGGCGCTGACCACGGCCGATAACGGCTTCATTTTCTATGAAGTGGCTTCGATCACGCCGGCCCGCGACCGCACGCTGGACGAAGTTCGCCAGAAGGTCGTTGCCGACTGGACCGCGGCCGAGACGGCCAAGCGGCTGACCGCCAAGGCGCAGGAGCTGGAAAAGCGGCTCAAGGCCGGCGCAACGCTCGACGTCATTGCCGGCGAGCTCAAGCTGGAAAAGCAGACCAAGCGTGGCCTGAAGCGCGAAGCCGACGACGCCGATTTCGGCAAGGAAGGTGCAGCGGTGATGTTCGGCGTCGGCGAAGGCGGCACCGGCTTGATCCCCTCTCCCACCAGCGACGCGCAAATCCTGTTCAAGGTCGCCGAGGTGTTCGAACCCGCCGGGGCCGATGCCAGTTCGGTGCCCGAGGACGCGCGCAAGTCCTTCACCTCCGGCATGTCGGACGATCTGCTCGACCAGTTGGTGGCGCAGTTGCAGACGCAGTACGGCGTCCGCGTCGACCAGGCTGCCGTTGCCCAAGCCTCGACAAGATGAGCGCGCTGAAAACCCATATCGCCAAGGTCGCGACCGGCACCGCCCTGTCCTTCGACGAGGCGCGCGAGGCCTTCGACATCATCATGTCGGGCGATGCTACGCCCGGCCAGATCGGCGGCTTTCTGATGGCGTTGCGTGTGCGCGGCGAGACGGTGGACGAGATTTCGGGCGCCGTCGCCACCATGCGCGCCAAGATGCTTCGCGTCGACGCACCTGTCGGCGCCATCGACATCGTTGGCACCGGCGGCGACAATTCGCACTCCGTCAACATCTCGACGGCATCCGCTTTCGTCATCGCCGCCAGCGGGGTTCCGGTCGCCAAGCATGGCAATCGCGGGTTGTCTTCGCTGACCGGTGCGGCCGACGTCCTGACCGCGCTCGGCGTCAAGATCGACCTCACGCCGCAGGCCATCGGCCGCTGCATCCACGAGGCTGGTGTCGGCTTCATGTTCGCGCCGGCACATCACCCGGCGATGAAGCATGTCGGCCCGACCCGCGTGGAGCTCGGCACCAGGACCATCTTCAACTTGCTCGGTCCGCTCTCCAACCCGGCCGACGTGCGCCGGCAAATGGTCGGCGTATTCATGCCGGAATGGATCATACCGGTGGCCCAGACGCTGAAGGCGCTGGGCACCGAGCATGCCTGGGTCGTTCATGGTGACGGCTACGACGAGATCACCACCACGGGTGAAACGCATGTCGCCGAACTGATCGGCGGCGAGATCCGCACCTTCACCTTGACGCCCGAAGCGGTTGGCCTGACCCGTCACACCAAGGAAGAACTGCGCGGCGGCGACGCTGCCTACAACGCCGAGGCGTTGCGCGCTATGCTGGGTGGCGCCGTGGGCGCTTTTCGCGACACCGTGCTGATGAACGCCGGCGGCGGCTTGGTGGTGGCGGGCAAGGCGACGACGCTCGCCGACGGCATGGCGACGGCAGTGCAAGCCATCGACAGCGGCCGGGCGCTGCAGGTGCTCGACCGGCTGGTCGAGATTTCGAACGGTTAGACAGATGTCGGACATCCTGCGCAAGATCGAGGCCTACAAGCGCGACGAGATCGCGACGGCCAAGGCGCGCGTGCCGCTGGCCGAGATCAAGGCGCGGGCGAAAGACACTGACGCGCCGCGCGGCTTTCTCACGGCGCTTGAGGCGAAGCGCAGATCCGGCGGCTTCGCTCTGATTGCCGAGATCAAGAAGGCAAGCCCGTCCAAGGGCTTGATCCGCGCCGACTTCGATCCGCCAGCGCTCGCGCGGGCCTATGCAAAGGGCGGCGCCGCCTGTCTTTCGGTGCTGACCGACGCACCGTCTTTCCAGGGCGCGCCGGAATTTCTCACCAAGGCAAGAGCCGCCGTCACCCTGCCCGCGCTGCGCAAGGATTTTCTGTTCGATCCTTATCAGGTCCATGAAGCTCGCGCCTGGGGGGCGGACGCCATCCTGATCATCATGGCCAGCGTAGATGATGATTTGGCGAGCGAGCTTGAAGCGACGGCATTCGAACTCGGCATGGATGCGCTGATCGAGGTCCACGACGAGGCCGAGACGGAGCGCGCACTGAAGCTGTCGTCGCAATTAATCGGCATCAACAACCGTAATCTGCGGACATTCGAGACCCGTCTCGAAACCTCGGAACGACTGCGGGCGATGATTCCGGGCGGTTACTTGCTGGTCAGCGAAAGCGGCATCTTCTCTCATGACGACTGCCTCAGATTGCAGAAGAGCGACATCGGCACCTTCCTGGTCGGCGAAAGTTTGATGCGCCAGCAGGATGTGACCGCGGCAACGCGCGCGCTGCTCACCGGCAAGGCAGCGGCCGAGGCCGTCTGACGATGACGGCCGCCCTCACCCATCTCGGCCCGCAGGGCCAGGCCAACATGGTCGATGTCGGCGGCAAGGACGAAACGACGCGCACCGCTGTCGCCGAGGGTTTCGTCTCGATGCGGCCCGAGACGCTGAAGATGATCCTGGCCGGCAATGCCAAGAAAGGCGATGTGCTGGGCACCGCGCGCATAGCCGGCATCATGGCAGCGAAGAAGACGCATGAGCTGATCCCGCTCTGCCATCCGCTGCTCTTGACCAAGGTCTCCGTCGACATTGAGCCCGATCCTGCCCTGCCCGGACTGAAGATCGTTGCGCTGGCGCGCGTCACCGGCAAGACCGGCGTCGAGATGGAAGCGCTCACCGCGGCTTCGGTTGCCTGCCTGACCATTTACGACATGGCCAAGGCGGTCGACCGTGCCATGGTCATCACCGGCATCCGGTTGGTCGAAAAGACCGGCGGCAAGTCGGGCGACTACAAAGCCGCTGGCGAAGATGGGGCGGTCGCCTGATGGCGCTGCTTCCGGTCGCAGCAGCGCTCGAACGCCTGCTGGAGGGTGCTGCGCCGCTTGCGAGCGAAAGCGTTTCGCTCCTCGAGGCCGTGGATCGCGTTCTCGCGGAACCGGTGGTGGCGTTGCGCACCCAACCGCCCTTCAACGCCTCTGCCATGGACGGATACGCGGTCCGCGCTGTCGATGTCGCGTCCGTGCCGTCCCGGCTTTCGGTGATGGGCGTGGCGGCGGCCGGGCGCGGCTTTGACGGCGCCGTCGGCAAGGCGCAGGCCGTGCGCATCTTCACCGGTGCTCCGCTGCCGCAAGGCGCAGACACCATCGTCATCCAGGAAAACGTTCGTGACCTCGGCGGCGGCAGCATCGAGGTGGTCGAACCGACGGCCGAGGGGCGCAACATCCGCCGCTTCGGGCTCGATTTCTCCGAGGGCGACATCCTGCTGGAAAAAGGCCGCGTGCTCGATCCGGCAGCACTGTCGCTTGTCGCCTCGGCCAACCATCCCCGGGTGGGCGTCGTAAAGCGGCCGCTGGTTGCCATCATCGCCACCGGCGACGAGCTGCTGCCGCCCGGCAGCGAACTCGGCCCCGACCAGATCATTTCGTCAAACGCCTATGGCGTCGCCGCCGCCGCGCAATCGGTCGGCGCGCATGCGCTTGATCTCGGCATTGCCGCTGATCGCGAGGAAGCCATCGCGGCGCTGGTCAGGAAAGCGGTCGCGGCCGGCGCTGATGTCATCGTCACGCTTGGCGGCGCCTCGGTCGGCGACCACGATCTGATCCATGACGTGCTGACCGGCGAAGGCATGACGCTCGGTTTCTGGAAGATCGCCATGCGTCCCGGCAAGCCGCTGATGTTCGGCCGCCTCGGCGACATCAGGTGCATCGGCCTGCCCGGCAATCCGGTGGCGAGCCTCGTCTGCTCGCAACTGTTCCTGAAACCGCTCCTGGCACGCCTCGGCGGCCGCGATTTCCGGCAAGATATTCGTCAGGCAAGGCTGGGCGCCGCCATGCAGGCCAATGATCTGCGCCAGGACTATGTGCGGGCGGTGGTCAGGCAAGAGGCCGGCATGCTGGTGGCAACCCCTTTCAGCATCCAGGATTCCTCGATGCTGAGGATACTGGCCGACGCCAACGGACTGATCGTGCGCGAACCGTCTGCGTCCGCCGCGGCTGTAGGAAATGCCTGCAGCGTTATAATGCTGAGGTGAAGTTTCGCCGTTTTTCTACTCCGCAAGCAAAGTTCGTGTCAGCGGATGGACCGGATCAGCCAGGCCTTCGACAATGTCGTAATGATGTCGGTCCGGCTCGACCACCGCGCTCGTGACGGCACCAAGCCCTGTCCAGATATTGGCCAGCAAGGCGTTCTGGCGCAAGAACTCGGACCGCTCGCCGCCTCCGGCCCAGCACGTGACGCGAGCGCCATCCATGGGCCGCAGCAGCGCCGGGCTTTCCGTCAGCGCCTCGGCTTCATCGATTTTCAGCGCCGCGTTCATGCCGGTGCGCATAAGCGGACGCAGGTCATGCAGGCCCGAAATCGAAACGACGTGGCGTACGCGCCTTGCCACGCCGGCCGCCAGGGGCGTTGATGTCGTCGCCATGCGGCTGGCGAGATGGCCGCCGGCCGAATGCCCGGTCAGCATAAGCGGTCCCCCGACCATCGCCGCCGCCTTGCCGATCGCCGCGCCGATCTCGTGGGAGATGCCGGCGATGCGTATGGCGGGGCAGAGCGTATAGGACGGCATCGCCACGGCAAAGCCGCTGTCAACCGAGCCCTTGGCGAGATGCGACCAGCTATCCTTGTCGGACTCCAGCCAGTAGCCGCCATGGATGAACACGACGAGCCCCTTGGGTGCCCCGGCGGGAAGGAAGAGATCGAGCCGGTTGCGCGGCCTGTCGCCATAGGCGATGTCGAGCTGAGTCCTGCCCTTTGCCGCAAGCGCATCGCGAAATGCCTGCGCCGGTTCGACCCATGCAGCTGGCCAGCGATCGCTGCCGGCGATGTTGGCGCCGTTGGCGTAGGCATTGTCCCAATCGGCAATGCGATGTTCGAGCATCGGCACCCTCCCCCGGACGGCATCGTTTCAGCCGATAGCAATGGCGATCGACAGCGGCAACGTCAATGCTCCGGGGGCAAAACATTTTAGGCTTGAAACAAATTTCGACTGGTGCAATCCTGTGCCTTGTTCAGCGATGGGCGTGAGGCAGACAGGGGCAGCCGAAAATGCTTGGGCCATCAGCGCATATCGACACGTTCACGCGCGATAACCTGCCGCCGTCGGATCAATGGCCGGACTTCCTGCTCGACGGCTTCGACTATCCCGAACGGCTCAATGCCGGCGTCGAACTGACCGACAGGCTGGTCGAGAAAGGGTTGGGCGACCACACCGCGCTGATCGGCAACGGCCGCCGCCGCACCTACAAGGAATTATCCGACTGGACGAACAGGCTGGCGCATGCGCTGGTCGAGAATTACGGCGTCAAGCCAGGCAACCGGGTGCTGATCCGCTCGGCCAACAACCCCGCAATGGTGGCCTGCTGGCTGGCCGCCACCAAGGTCGGCGCCGTCGTGGTCAACACGATGCCGATGCTGCGCGCCGGCGAACTCGCCAAGATCGTCGACAAGGCCGAAATCACCACAGCGCTGTGCGACACCAGGCTGATGGACGAGATGACCGCCTGCGCCAAGGACAGCGCGTTCCTCAAGCAGGTCATCGGCTTCGACGGCACCGCCAACCACGACGCCGAACTCGATCGCGCCGCCCTCGACAAGCCCGTGACGTTTACCGCGGTGCAGACCGGGCGTGACGACGTCGCCCTGCTCGGCTTCACCTCAGGCACGACAGGCGTGCCGAAGGCGACGATGCATTTTCACCGCGACCTCCTGATCATCGCCGACGCCTACGCCCGCGAGATCCTGCAGGTGACGCCTGACGACATCTTCGTCGGCTCGCCGCCCCTGGCCTTCACCTTTGGCCTTGGCGGGCTCGCCATCTTCCCGCTGCGTTTCGGCGCCGCGGCAACGCTGCTGGAACAGGCAACGCCGCCCAACATGGTCCACATCATCGAAACCTACAAAGCGACGATCTCCTTCACCGCGCCCACCGCCTATCGCGCAATGCTCAAGGCCATGGACGAAGGGGCCGATTTATCGTCGCTGCGCGTCGCCGTTTCGGCCGGCGAGACCTTGCCGGCGCCGGTCTTCGAGGAATGGACTGAGAAAACCGGCAAGCCGATCCTTGACGGTATCGGCGCCACGGAAATGCTGCATATTTTCATCTCCAACCGCTTCGATGACATGAAGCCCGCTTCCACCGGCAAGGCCGTTGGCGGCTATCAGGCGCGCATCGTCGACGACGAAATGCGCGAAGTGCCGCGCGGCACCGCGGGCAGGCTCGCGGTGCGGGGACCGACCGGCTGCCGCTACATGGCCGATGCCAGGCAGAGCGACTATGTCCGCGACGGGTGGAACCTCACCGGCGACACGTTCTGGCAGGACGAGGACGGTTTCTTCCACTTCGCAGCGCGCTCCGACGACATGATTGTCAGTGCCGGCTACAACATCGCCGGCCCTGAGGTCGAAGCGGCGCTGCTGGCGCATGCCGATGTCGCCGAATGCGCGGTGGTCGGCGCCGAGGATGCCGAGCGCGGCCAGATCGTCGAGGCTCATGTGGTGCTCGTGCAAGGCGTGGCGCCAGACGCAATGACCGTCAAGCGTCTGCAGGATCACGTCAAGGCCACGATCGCGCCCTACAAATATCCGCGCTCGGTAAAATTCATCGCCGCTTTGCCCAAGACGCAGACCGGCAAGATCCAGCGCTTCCGGCTGCGCGCGGAGAAGATCAATTGAGCAAGCCCTACGACCCGTCCGCCGAGGGCGCGGAAATGTCGTTCAAGGAGCGCATGTCCTACAGCGACTATCTGCATCTGGAAAAGGTGCTCGAGGCGCAGGAGCCGCTTTCGTCAGCCCATGACGAGATGCTGTTCATCATCCAGCACCAGACATCGGAACTCTGGATGAAGCTCGCGCTGCACGAAATCGGCGCCGCAATCCGCTCCATCCGCGCCGACCGTCTCGAACCGAGCTTCAAGATGCTTTCGCGCGTCGCCCGCATCTTCGAGCAGCTCAACAATGCCTGGGACGTGCTGCGCACGATGACGCCCAGCGAATACACCGAGTTCCGCGACGCGCTTGGCCAGTCCTCGGGCTTCCAGTCGTGGCAGTACCGTGCCATCGAGTTCATGGCCGGCAACCGCAATCTCGCAATGCTCGGACCGCACAAGCACCGGCCGGACCTCAGCGAGAAACTGGAGGCGATCCTGGCGCAACCGTCGCTCTACGACGAGGCGCTGCTGCTGCTCGCCCGTAACGGCTTCGACATCGGTGCCGACGCAAGGCGTACGGACTGGCGCGAAACGCGGACCGAGAACGAAGAGGTCCTTGTCGCCTGGCAGATCATCTACCGCGACCCGCAGCGCTACTGGATGTTCTACGAACTCGCCGAGAAGCTGGTCGATTTCGAGGATTATTTCCGCCGTTGGCGCTTCAACCACGTCACCACGGTCGAGCGCATCATCGGTATGAAGCGCGGCACCGGCGGCACATCGGGCGCGTCCTACCTGAAGAAGATGCTGGAGGTGGAGTTGTTCCCGGAGCTGTGGAAGGTCCGTACCCGGCTCTGACGTAGCTTTGCCGACTGCATATCGTTATCCCGAACCCACTGCGCTTTTCTGAGCGACAGGCTCTTAAGTCACCGCCGCCTTGACGGCGAAACGCGCCTCCTGCCACGCGTCCGTGCGCAAAATGTCTTCCAGCACCTCGACAGCCTGCCAGACATCGACATAGCCGACATAAAGCGGCGTAAAGCCGAAGCGAATCGTGGATGGCGCGCGGAAATCGCCGATCACGCCGCGCTCGATCAAGGCCCGCATCACCTGATAGCCATGCGGGTGGAGGAACGAAACCTGGCTGCCGCGCTCATTGCCATCGCGCGGGCTTTCGAGTTCGAGGCCGTAGGCGCCGCATTTTGCCTCGACCAGTTGGATGAACAGATCGGTCAACGCCATGCTCTTCCTGCGCACCTCTGCCATGTCGACGTCGTTCCAGACATCGAGCGCCCCTTTGAGCGCGCGCATCGACAGCACAGGCTGCGTGCCGCAGAGAAACCGGCGGATGCCAGTGCCGGCAGCAAAACCCTGTTCGAAGGCGAATGGCCGCGCATGGCCCCACCAGCCGCTGAGCGGCTGGCGGACATCGCCATGGTGGCGCTCGGCCGCGTAGATGAAGGCCGGGGCACCCGGGCCGCCATTGAGATATTTGTAGGTGCAGCCAACGGCGAAATCGGCATTCGAACGGTCGAGCTCGACGGGCAAGGCGCCGGCGGTATGGCAGAGATCCCAGACAATCAGCGCGCCGGCATCATGTGCCGTCCGCGTCAGCGCGGCCATGTCGCGTAACTGCCCGGATTTGTAGTTGACGTGGTTGACCAGGATGACCGCGACCCGCTCGTCGATCAGTTCTTCTATGGTCGGCGCATCGACACCCTCGAGCCGCAGCACCGTGCCCGGCCGCGTCGAGGCAACGCCTTCGGCCATATAGAGATCGGTCGGAAAGCTGTCCCCCTCGGCGATGATGACTGACCTGTCCGGCCGCATCCCGAGTGCCGCATGCAGCACCTTGTAGATGTTGATCGAGGTGGTATCGCAGACCACCGTCTGGCCGGCGGCGGCCCCGATCAGGCGCCCGAGTTGGTCGCCGAGTTCGACCGGCATGTCGAACCAGCCGGCGGTGTTCCAGGCGCGGATGAGATCCTGCGCCCACTCCTGCGTGGCGGCCTTCTGCAGCTCGCCGAACACGGCTGGCGAAGCGGCGCCCAGCGAATTGCCGTCGAGATAGATCACCCCCTGGGGCAAGGTGAAGCGGTCACGCATGGCACGCAGCGGATCCGCGGTGTCCATTGCCTCGATCGCTGCGAGATCGGGAATTTTGCTCATGGTCGCGATGTTCCTCGGTGAGAAGAGCGCCCTGGAAACGGGCCGGCTGTTTTGCCGCCCGGGCAAGGGCTGGCCGCATAGAGGCGCAAGAACAGGGTGAACGCCCGGTTCGATCTTTGCTCGATTTCCGCCCGAGGCAGTTCCTCGAGCACCCCAACGATCCGGCGAACCTGGAGATCGCCGATCAAAAGACTGATGTAGATGTCGGCGGCTTCGGCAGGATCGTCACAGGCGATCGGGCCGGCCCGACTTGCGGTTCGAAGCAGGTCGCCAAGAAGCGGCATTATGGTATTGCGGCCGAATTGCGCGATCGATTGGCCAAGCGTGCCTGTATCGTTGACGTCGCCGGCCGCGGCGCGATTGAGCGCCACCGCCTTGTCGCCCGTCACGAGGGTCAGCAGGACTGGCCCGAGCAAGTTCAGGGTTTCGAGCGGATCGCGCGCCTGGTGAAGGGCGTCCTCCAGCAGCTTCCTTGCCTCTCCCGCATTGGCTTCGATCAAGGATCGAAACAGGGTCTGCTTGTTGCCGTACCAGTTGTAGAGGGTTTCGTTCGAGGCCGATGCCCGCTTGGCGATAGCAAGCAGGGAGGCGCTCTTGTAGCCGGTTTCCCGGAGCACCGCATAGGCGGCCTCCTCTATCCGTTCGCGTCGCGCGGCCTGCTTCGGCGTGGTCATTGGTGTTCCTCTTCGAAAACCGTACATTATTATACGGTTTCGTCAAGCGAACGAACGAACGCAGCCCGTCGCGACCAGTGGTGGTGTCTGGCCGTTTTCCGGCGGAAGTTGGCATTTTGGTTTCGTTTCGTTCACGAGCCGCAGGGGTTTCTAATCCGCCCAAACGCACCCCGCACCTGCCGGTCACCCAGCTTGCAGGCTTGTGCCAAGAGTGGAGACCGGTCGGGCCACAGGCCATTAACCAAAATAGTTTCAAAGGGCCCGGGAGCGCATTGACGACGGACCGCGCTGGCAGGATGCTGGCTGCGGGAGGGCATTTCGTTTCCGTCGCCTTAACAAATTCATTAAACTTTAAATGGTTGCGGAACACAACTGGAACAGATAGTGTTTGTTCTGGGTTTGTTTTCTGATTCTGGTTCCAGACCCTTCGTGCAATGCCTTTGGGGGCCGCCATGCTCACGCGCAAGCAACATGAACTCTTGATGTTCATCCATGAACGGCTGAAGGAAAGCGGCATTCCGCCGTCCTTCGACGAGATGAAGGAAGCGCTGGACCTCGCCTCCAAGTCGGGAATTCATCGGCTGATCACGGCGTTGGAGGAGCGCGGCTTCATTCGCCGCCTGCCCAACCGGGCGCGCGCGCTGGAGGTGCTGCGCCTGCCGGACTCGATCGCGCCGGGTCTTAACGCGGCAAAGAAGTTCTCCCCGAGCGTCATCCAAGGCAGCCTCGGACAGGGCAGCAGCCCTAGCCGGCAGATCAAGCCGGCGACGTCTTCGCGTCTGCCCGCTGCCGGCAATGACGACGACGCGGTTTCAGCGGTGTCGATCCCGGTCATGGGTCGCATCGCAGCGGGTGTGCCGATCGACGCCATCCAGCATCAGACGCATTCCATTTCAGTGCCGCCTGACATGATCATGGGCGGCGAACACTATGCGCTGGAGGTCAAGGGCGATTCGATGATCGAGGCCGGCATTTTCGACGGCGACACGGTCATCATCCGCAATGCCGACACCGCAAGTCCCGGCGAGATCATCGTGGCCCTGGTGGACGAGGAGGAAGCAACGCTTAAGCGCTTCCGCCGAAAGGGTGCTTCGATTGCGCTCGAGGCTGCCAATCCGGCCTATGAAACACGTATTTTCGGACCGGACAGGGTCAAGGTGCAGGGCAAGCTGGTCGGCCTGATCAGGCGCTACTGAGCGGGGTCGGCGGTGGGCTTTTCGGGTTTACGGTAAGGCGGCAGTCCCCTTGCCTCGCGTGAGAATTTTCGCTGTTCGTGCCAAGGCCGATATGGCCTGTCGACGGCAAAGCTGACCCGTGCCGGTGCCGTCGCCGATTGCCGGTCGAAGAAGACGGCGGCACTTCCCTTACGAGCGAGCTGCCGCTTGGTGATGACGAGAACCAGCGGATTGTGGCAGGGGTCGTAGCCCGCGGGGTCGTTGATGACGATCAGATCCGCATAGGAGCAGGCCCTCCAGGCGTCCTTGCGATCCTCCACCTGCGCGATGATCGCCCCCGAGGTATGCCGGGCCATGCACAGGCCCGTGAAGCAATAGAAAGGCGCTCCCGCCGGAAGTTGCGCGGGATCGAAGATGTCGAACTGTCGGTCTCCGCTGTCGAACAGTTCCGGCGCAACGATGGTTTCGGACTTCAGCGCGCGTTTCCAATTATCGACGGTGAATTCGTTCGGGCGCGCCCGGTTGATCGCGAGCTCGCCGCCGCCGATCGGCAACGCCACCAGGCGGGCATCCTCCGAAATCAGCACGTCCGGCGTGCGCGTGTCCGAGACGGTCAACAGGCCGGCGAGCGCGAAGGGAAGTGCCGCCAGCCGCAGCCATGTCGTGGCCATCGTCGCGATGACCAGGGCGATCGCCACCAGAAGGACGGATTGCTGCGAAATCAACCCGACCGCGTCGACCGGCGAGCGTTGCGAGATCCATCCTGATATGGCGATCATCGCGGCCAGTCCCTTGCCCATCAGATAAAGGGATGGTCCATCGAACCCGAACGGCATCAGCAGCGCGCTGGCAACCGCAAGGAACATCACGACAGAAACGATCGGCATGACGGCAAGATTGGCGAACAGGCTGAGCGGCGACACGCGCTGGAAATGCCAGATGGCGAAAAGCGCCGTGGCGCTTCCCGCGATAATCGAGGTCATCGCCAGCCCACCTGTCGCCAGCAGCAATTTTCGCGTCAGCAGGCCAGGCAAGGTCCGTTGCGGCGGCGGGGTCCGCGCTTTGTCGGCTTTGCGATCCGACCAGCCGGCATAGGCGCCGACCAGGGCCGCGGTGGCGGCGAACGACATCTGGAAGCTCGGCCCTACCACCTCGTGCGGCGACACCACGATGACGGCGATCGCCGAAATAGCCAGATTGCGCATGGTGAGTGCCGCCCGATCGAACAGAACGGCGATCAGCATCACCGCCAGCATGATGAAGCTGCGTTCGGCGGCGACAACGACGCCCGAAATGACGAGGTAGGCGGCGATCGAGAAAAGTGCCGCCGCGGCCGCGTATTTCTTGACCGGCCGACGGGAGGAAAAGTTCGGAAACAGCGCGAAGCCGCCACGCAGCAGACCCATGACGGTGCCGGCGACCAGCGCCATGTGCAGCCCGGAAATTGAGATGATGTGGTAGATGCCGGTGCGTCGCATCGCTTCATTGATCTCGTCGGGAATCCCGGCGCGAACACCCACGATCAGCGCCGCGGCGATCTCGCCCTCGGCGCCGCCGATGCTGCCCCTGATATGGTCGGCAATGCTTTCGCGAGCACTCTCGATGGCGGCTGAGAGGGCGGCCCACAACGGCCTGTCATCGGCTGAGACGATTTTGGGGTTGCCGAGAAAGAAGCCGCTGGCGCCTATGCCGGCGAAGTAGCTGTCGAAGGAAAAGTCGTAGCTGTCCGGCCGCACCGGCCCGGTCGGCGGCAACAGCCTGGCATAGCCGGTCACGAGGGAGCCGGCCGTCACTTCAGCCGGCACCTTGCGCGCCGAAAGGCGAACGCGCTCGGGCGCGTAGCGTAGTTTCGGCCGCGCGGTCGATGTCACATCGATGGTCAGCCGGATGCGCCCGGTCTCCATCTGGTCGACCGAAACGACGCGGCCGGTGATTTGCGTGGAGATTTCCGAGCCCAGCATCCGCGTTCCCGCTCGCCACGTCTCGACTTTGCCGGCGAGCATGCCGAGCGCGCACAACAGCGCCGCCATGAAGCACAGATGCGTTTTCGGCCATGAGCGTGAAACGAGCGCGCACAGCGACATCAGGATCGCGACCGCGACAGGCTTGGCAAAGCCCGGCTCCGCCGCCAACGAAAAATACGCAATCGATCCGCACGCCAGGAACACCGGGACGAGCAGGAAGCCTATGCCCCGATCGAGTTCGAGCTCGGACGCTCTGGCCACGCCGTTGCGCAGACGAGGCCACGAGGCACGGCCGAACTCACGGCGCAGGCGCTCGGCCGCGCCGGCTGCGGGAATGCCGGGCGGCGTGGAAACATCCGCCGGCGGCGACTTGCCCGGCTGCTGTAGGGGCGGCAACGCCAGCGGCAATGAGGCGGGCGCGGGCATGGCAAAAAGAGAGCGTTCGCTGACGCCGGCAACGACGTCCTCGCCTTCCTCCGCGCCCCGGCCCGCTCCAGCCATCGGGTCTGCCCCTTGCGCCCTCGACACCCTATGCTACATGAACGCGCGACGCGCGAAAGTGCGTGTGATCCGCACCCCGCTCCAGACGTTTCCCGAGAGTTGTATGTCCGACAAGGTTGTCACCCGTTTTGCCCCCTCGCCCACCGGCTACCTGCACATCGGCGGCGCGCGTACGGCGCTCTTCAACTGGCTCTACGCCAAGCACACCGGCGGTACGATGCTGCTGCGCATCGAGGACACCGACCGCGAGCGCTCCACCGATGCGGCGACAGCAGCCATTCTCGAAGGACTGACTTGGCTCGGCCTCACCTGGGACGGCGACGCCGTCTCGCAGTTCGAGCGCGCGCCGCGCCATCGCGAGGTGGCCGAGGAGCTGGTGCGCATGGGCAAGGCTTACTACAGCTACGAGACCCCTGCCGAGCTTGAGGCAATGCGCGACGCGGCGCGGGCCAAGGGCCTGCCGCCGCGCTATGACGGAAGCTGGCGTGACCGCGACCCTTCGCAGGCGCCTCCTGGCGTCAAGGGCGCGATCCGCATCAAGGCGCCGACCAAAGGCGAGACGGTGGTGCATGACCGTGTCCAGGGCGACGTGCGCTTTCCCAACAAGGATCTGGACGACTTCATCATCCTGCGCTCGGACGGCAATCCGACCTACATGCATGCCGTCGTCGTTGACGACCACGACATGGGCGTCACCCACATCATCCGTGGCGACGACCACCTGACCAATGCCGCCCGCCAGACCGTGATCTACAACGCCATGGGCTGGGATGTGCCTTCAATGTCGCACATACCGCTGATCCACGGCGCCGACGGCGCCAAGCTGTCGAAGCGGCACGGCGCGCTGGGCGTGGAGGCCTACCGTGCCATGGGCTACCTGCCCGAAGCGCTGCTCAACTACCTGGCTCGGCTCGGCTGGAGCCACGGCGACGACGAGATCATGTCGATCCAGGACATGATCGCCTGGTTCGATATCGGCGATGTGAACAAGGGCGCCGCCCGCTTCGATTTCGCCAAGCTGGAGGCGCTAAACGGCGTCCACATGCGCCGCATGGGCGATGCCGAGCTGTTCGACATCTTCATCGCCACCTTGCCCTATCTCGAGGGCGGCCCGGCAATGGCCGCACGCCTCGACGACCGGAACAGGGCACAGTTGCTGGCAGCGTTGCCGGGGCTGAAGGAGCGCGCCAAGACGCTGGTCGAGCTTGTCGATGGCGCCGCCTTCCTGTTTGCCGCGCGGCCACTGCCGATCGACGAGAAGGCAGCCCTGCTGCTCAATGACGATGCGCGCAAGGTCCTGCGTGGCGCTCACGACGCCCTCGAGGCGGTTTCAGGCGACTGGACGGCGGCCTCGACTGAAGCCGCGATCCGGGACTATGCGACGGCCGGCGGCCACAAGCTCGGCGCCGTCGCCCAGCCCTTGCGCGCCGCCTTGACCGGCAAGAGCACCTCGCCCGGCGTGTTCGACGTTCTCGCCGTGCTTGGTCGCGAGGAGAGCCTGGCGCGCATCGCCGATCAAATCGATTAGGAGCAATCTGGCCCAAGAAGATTGGCATTGAAAGGCGCGTTTCGCAGTGCAACATTGAGCCTTGGCCCAATCTGGCACGCACTTCCTAAAATGCGGTCGCGAATACGCGCATTCGGTGACTTCGACGTGTCGCTTTGCAGAATTTGCCTTTGCCGGCATGAGGAACAAGAAGGAGTTTGCAATGACCGAAGCTGCGACAAGACGGGAACTGGGCGGCAAGACCCAGGAAGCCACGGCAAAGCTGGAATTCGCCGGCAAGACGCACGAATTCAAGGTGCGAAGTGGTTCAGTCGGGCCTGACGTCATCGACATCGCCACGCTGTACAGCACCACCGGCGCCTTCACCTACGATCCCGGCTTCACCTCGACGGCAAGCTGCGAGTCCGAGATCACGTTCATCGATGGCGACGCCGGCATTCTCCTGCATCGCGGCTATCCGATCGACCAGTTGGCCGAACATGGCGACTTCCTGGAAGTCTGCTATCTCCTGCTCTACGGCGAACTGCCGACCAAGGCGCAGAAGGACGATTTCGATTACCGCGTGACGCGCCACACCATGGTGCATGAGCAGATGTCGCGCTTCTTCACCGGCTTCCGCCGCGACGCGCATCCGATGGCGGTGATGTGCGGCGTGGTCGGCGCGCTGTCGGCCTTCTATCACGACTCCACCGACATCTCGGATCCTTACCAGCGCATGGTGGCGTCGATGCGGTTGATCGCCAAGATGCCGACGATCGCGGCCATGGCCTACAAATACCATATCGGCCAGCCCTTCATTTACCCGAAGAACGAACTGAATTTCGCCGCCAACTTCCTGCACATGTGCTTTGCCGTGCCATGCGAGGAATACAAGATCAACCCGGTCCTGGCGCGCGCCATGGAGCGCATCTTCATCCTGCACGCCGATCATGAGCAGAACGCCTCGACCTCTACCGTGCGGCTCGCCGGCTCGTCTGGCGCCAATCCGTTCGCCTGCATCGCCGCCGGCATCGCCTGCCTGTGGGGCCCGGCGCATGGCGGCGCCAACGAAGCGGCGCTGAACATGCTCGGCGAGATCGGCCATGTCGATCACATTCCGGAATTCATCGCCCGCGCCAAGGACAAGGACGATCCGTTTCGGCTGATGGGCTTTGGCCACCGCGTCTACAAGAACTACGATCCGCGCGCCAAGATCATGCAAAAGACCGCGCATGAGGTGCTGGGCGAACTCGGCATCAAGGACGATCCGCTGCTCGACATCGCCATGGAACTGGAAAAGATCGCGCTTACCGATCCCTATTTCATCGAGAAGAAGCTCTACCCCAATGTCGACTTCTATTCCGGCATCACGCTGAAGGCGCTGGGCTTCCCCACCACCATGTTCACCGTGCTGTTCGCCGTCGCCCGCACCGTCGGCTGGATCGCGCAGTGGAAGGAGATGATCGAGGATCCGCGCCAGAAGATCGGCCGCCCCCGCCAGCTCTACACCGGCGCGCCGGAGCGAGACTACGTGCCGATCGCGAAGCGGTAAAAAGGAAGAAGTGAATAAGTGAGTAGTCAGTAGTCAGTAGGGAAAGAGCGGTAATCCTACTCACTACTCACTACTCACTACTCACTCTCTTGATATACCCCATCACCACCTGCGCGGCGATGTCGCCTGACGGCTTGGCGGTTGTCATGCGCCGCGCGATCTCGGCGAACCCGTCCTTCTGCCATCTGCGCATGCCTGTGTCGGCGAACAGCGCTTCGAGTTGGCGGGCCAGATTGTTCGGCTTGACATACTCGTTGTAGAATTCCGGGATCAGCGCCCGATCCGATATCAGATTGGGTAGCAGCGCCGACCAGACCGAAACGAGATATGGCGCCACGATGCGCGCAACCGGGTCCAGCCTGTAGCAGGAGATCATCGGCACGTCAGACAGCGCCAGTTCAAGCGAAACCGTGCCGGACGCGATCAGCGCCGCGTCGGCCTTGCCGAAAGCCTGCCACTTTCGCTCAGCGTCGAGGATGATCTCGGGCTTCTCGTCCCAGCGAGCGACCGCGGAGCGCACGACATCGGCGACATGCGGCACCGTCGGCAACATCAGCCGCAAGCGATGCCGGCGGGCCCGCAGCATCGATACGGTCTCCCCAAACGGCTCGAGCAGCCGCCGCACTTCGCTGCGCCGCGAGCCGGGCAGCACAAGCAGCGTCTTCACGCGATCCGGCGAAAGATCCCGCGGCTGCGCCTGCGCCCTCGCCGCAGAGAGCACGCCCGCGTCATGGGTGAGGCGATGTCCGACATAGGTGCCAGGCGGTCCGCCGAGCCTGCCTAGCTCCTTCACCTCGAACGGCAGGATGCAGAGGATGTGGTCGACATAGGGCTTCATCGCCACCGCCCTGCCCGGCCGCCATGCCCAGACGCTGGGGCAGACATAGTGGATGATCGGGATGGTGGGGTTGGCCGCGCGCACTTTCCTGGCCACGCGCAGGGAAAAATCGGGGCTGTCGATGGTTATGAGGCAGTCGGGCTTCGCATCCGCGACCGTCCTGGCCAGCTGACTGATCCGCCGCATCAGCCGCGGCAGGTCACTCAGGATGGCGCTGAAGCCCATGAGGGCGATCTCGCCGGCGTCGAACGGCGAGACCAGCCCGAGCGCCTGCAGATGGCGGCCGCCGAGACCGACGAGCTGCACCTCGCGCCCCGTCGACTGCTTGATCGAGCGCACGATGTCGGCGCCAAGCAGGTCGCCGGATTCCTCGCCGGCCACGATTGCGATCTTCAGCGCCTTGTCAGCCATGCGCCGGCTCCCCTGCTGGCAGGCCGACGATGAACAGGCCGAGCGCATTCGCCCGCGACAGCGTCGCCGGCCCCTCCAGGATGAGAGAGCGCCCCGCCTCGACGGCAATTCCGGCAAGCCCCGCCGCATGGGATGCTTCCACCGTCTGCGGCCCTATCGACGGCAGGTCGGCCCGCAGCTCCTGGCCGGGTTTGGCGCATTTGACCAGCACTCCGCGGGTCTTTCCGGCAAGCCTGCCATGGCCGCGCAGCGCGCGCGCTCTTTCGAGCAGGCCGCTCGTGCCTTCGATGCCTTCCAGCGCGATGGCCCGGCCTCCGATCGCAACCGCCGCCTGCCCGATATCAAGCGCGCCGATGGCCTTGGCGGCCAGCCTGGCCGCCTCGATGTCGCGCCAGTCCGATTGCTTTGGTTTCGCCGTGGTCAGCGTGCCTTCGCCGGCGGCCAGTTCGGGAACGACCTCATGCGCGCCGACCACTTTGATGCCCCGCTTCTCCAGGCCGCGTGTCACCACCTTCAAAAGTCCGTCATCGCCGCGCGCCAGCGCCATGATCACCGATGGTACGATCGCCAGCAAGCCAAGGCTCGGACGGATGTCGGTCAGCCGGGGCCGGCGTCTGATTTCGCCGGCAAGGACCACATGAGTGATGCCGTGGCGCTTCAGCGTCGCCACCAGTGAACCGATCTGCTCGAGGGCGAGGCTGTCGTGTTCGTATCGGAGCAACTCCTGCTGGCGGTCGGCCTCACCTTCCATCAAGAGGATGAAGGGCGGGTAGCCATGCGCGGCCAGGCCTTGCGCGACTTCCACCGGCAGGCTGCCGCCGCCGGCGACGATGCCGACCTTGGCCCCCGGCGAGAGAACGAAATCCGCTGCCGCCGCCTCAGTCTTCGTCATCGCCGTCATCGCCATCGCTCCCCTTGAGCGATGGCACAGCATAGTGCCGCTTGCCGCGACTGGAGATGAAATCGATGATCTTCATGGCGGTCGGTGACGTGGCGAATTCCGCCTTGGCGAATTCGATGTTCTCGCCAACGGTGCGCGAGCGGTCGAATATTGTCTTATAGACCCTGCGCAGCAGATAGATCTCGGATCTTGGCAGACCGGAGCGCTTGAGCCCGATGATGTTGAGGCCGCGCAGGCTGGCCCGATTTCCCGCCGCCATGGCATAGGGAATGACATCACCCACAAAAGCCGAGCACCCGCCAAGAAAAGCGTTGTCGCCTACCCGCACGAATTGATGAACGGCGCTGAGACCGCCGATATAGACGTTGTCGCCGATTTCGCAGTGTCCGCCCAGCGTCGCGCCGTTGGCGAAGGTGGCGTTCTTGCCGACGACGCAGTCATGGGCGATGTGGGCGTAGGCGAGAAAATTGCCATTGTCGCCGACCGTCGTTTCGCCGCGGCTGGTATCGGTGCCGACATGCATGGTGACGCCTTCGCGGATCGTGCAGTTCTCGCCGATGACGAGCGTGGTGCGGCCGCCCTTGTGCTTGGTGTTCTGCGGCGGCCCGCCCAGTATCGCCATGGGATAGACCTTGGTCGACGCGCCGATCGTCGTCGCGCCTATCACCGAGACATGGCTGACCAGTTCAACGCCGTCGCCAATCACGGCATCTGCGCCGACATAACAGAGCGGTCCTATGCGGACGCCTTGGCCGATTTGAGCGCCTTCCTCCACGACGGAGGAAGGATGGATGGATGTCTTGATTTTCATAAGCATTCGATTGTCAGTCGCCGGTGACCATCATGGCTGAGATCTCAGCCTCGGCGGCCTTGTTGCCGTCGACCAGGGCTTCACAGGCGAATTTGAGCAGGTTGCCGCGTTTCTTGATTTTCTTGACATGGATCTTCAACTGATCGCCGGGAACGACCGGTTTGCGGAACTTGGCGTTGTCGATGGTCAGGAAATAGACCAGCGACGGCTTTTCAGTGCGAAGACTGCGGATGCAGATGGCCCCGGCAGTCTGTGCCATCGCCTCGACGATGAGCACGCCCGGCATGACCGGCTGCTCGGGGAAGTGACCCTGAAAATGCGGCTCGTTTATGGTCACGTTCTTGATGCCGGTGGCGGATTCGTCGCCATCAATGTCGACGATGCGGTCGATCATCAGGAACGGATAGCGATGCGGCAGGAGCTTCATCAGCCCCAATATGTCGACTGCTTCCAGCGTCGTCCCGGTGATGTCAGCCATTGCTCCCCTCGCCCTGTTTGCGGGTCCTGGCGAGCTTGCGCAGCATGGCTATCTCGCGCATGGCTTCCGCCATCGGCTGTGCCGGATAGCCGCCCCAGATCTCGCCCGCGGGCACATTGCTCATGAATCCGCTTCTCGCGGCAAGCTTCGCGCCCGACCCTATGGTCAGGTGATCCGCAAGCCCGACGCCGCCGCCCATGGTGACATTGTCGCCCACGACGACGGAACCGGAGATACCCGAAAGTCCGGCCACGATGCAGTTGCGGCCGATGCGGACGTTATGCGCGATCTGCACGAGATTGTCGATCTTGGTGCCCTGGCCGATGATCGTATCGGACATGGCGCCGCGGTCGACCGTGGAATTGGAACCGATCTCGACGTCGTCCTGGATGATGACGCGGCCGATCTGCGGAACACGTTCCGGCCCCTTGGCGCCGGCAACGAAGCCAAAGCCGTCCTGGCCGATCCGGGCGCCGCCATGAATGATGACGCGGTTGCCGATCAAGGCATATTGGACGCTGGCGCCCGGGCCGATATAGCCGTCACGCCCGATCTGGCAGGAACGGCCGACGACGGCGTGAGGCGCGATGACGGTGCCGGCGCCTATGGACACCGCAGGACCGATCACCGCGCCGGCTTCGACGACGGCACCTTCCTCGACATGTGCGCTCGGATCGATATGGGCATGCGGCGAGATACCGGTTTCACCGGTCATTGGCCCCGGGGTCGCCGCCGTCGGAAACAGCAGTCGTCCGACCAGCGCGAATGCCTGTTGCGGACGGGGATGTACAAGGACGGCGATGGCGGCAGGCGCCTTGCCGGCGAACTCCGCCGGGCACAGCACAGCGGCAGCCCGCAGCGACGGCATCAGCACGGAATTGCGTTTGCCATCGACGAAAACGAGCGCATTCTCGCCGCCTTCGTTGGCAGGCGCCAGCGCGTCGATGAAAACGCCGGACTGGCCGGAATCGACAAGCACCGAGCCGGTCAGATTCGCGACTTCGCCCGCCGTATACCGGCGTGATGGCGCGAAGAACACCGGATCGGTCATTCCAGAAGCTATATCCAGCTAGATCGGAACATTTTCTCCCGGATCTCAACGACCCGGGAGCATCGTCATCCGCCGGTCAGAAGCGGGTCGATATGCCGAAGTTGAATTCCTGCACGTCGTCCCTCGCTTCCTTCTTGACCGGGATCGCATAGTCGATACGGATCGGACCGAACGGCGAAGCCCACATCAGGCCGACACCGACCGAGGCGCGCCATTTCATGCCCACGGATGATTGGTCAACCAAATCATTGGCAACCTTGCTGCCATAGAGTGTTGCCGCGTCTGCAAAGACCGCGCCGCGCAGACCGAAGCTTTCTGGAACGACCGGCAGCGGGAATTGAGCCTCTGCCGACGCGTTGAAATAAGTGGTGCCGCCAAGGTGGTCACCCGCACCGTCGCTGTCGACTGGGCCGATGCCGCCATAAGCGAAACCGCGGATCATGCGATCGGTGCTCTGGAAGTGATCGAAGATGCGCAGATCGCCGTCGCCGCCGTAGCCTTCGACATGGCCGGCGCCGCCCGAAATGAGGCCGACAAGATCGAACTGCTCGGACAGCGTCTGATAGACGCTGCCGCGTCCGGTGACCTTCACGAACTTGGCGTCGCCACCGAGGCCGGCCACTTCAACCGTGGAGGTGGCATAGATACCCTCATGCGGGTTCTTCATGTCGTCGATGGTGTTATAAACCAGTCCCAGACTGACCGACGACTTGATCCAAGGGCTTTGCTCGATGCCATCCAACACGGCTCTGGAAATGTCGCAGGTGCCGCTGGGATCTACATCGGTGGCATCGCAACCGTCGTCTACCTCATACTTCTCCCGGGAGATATTGTAGGCCAGCTGGGTCGAGATGCTGTCTGTGATCGGCAGGCCGAAGCGCACCGTCGCGCCCACAGTATCGCTGTCGTAGTCGTCGTATTCCCTGGTCCGCTTGTAGATGTCGAAGCCGGCGGCGATACGGCGCCCGAGGAAATAGGGCTCGGTGAACGAAAGGCTGTAATCGCGCGAGTTCTTGCCGCCACCCGCCGACACCTTGATGAACTGGCCGCGGCCGAGGAAGTTGCGCTCTGTGATCGATCCTTCGACGGACGGACCGGCGGTGTCGCCACCGGTCGAATAGCCGGCGCCGACAGAGAATTCACCGGTCGACTTTTCGACCACGTCGACCACCAGCACGACCTGGTCCGGCGCCGAACCGGGCACCGTCGAAACCTCGACTTTGTCAAAGTAATTGAGATCTTCCAGCCGCTTCTTCGCGCGCTGGATCAGCACTTGGTTGAACGCATCGCCTTCGCTGACGTCGAACTCGCGGCGGATGACATAGTCGCGCGTGCGGTCATTGCCGCGGATCTCGATGCGCTCGACATAGGCCTTGGTGCCCTGGTCGATGGTGTAGACCACCGAAATCGTATGATTCTCGAAATTGCGGTCGCCACGCGGCGTGACCTGCGCGAAGGCGTAGCCGGAGCCGGCCACCTTCTCAGTCAGGGCAATGATGGTGTCCTCGACGTTCTTGGCGTTGTAGACGTCGCCCTTGTGGGTCTCGACCACCGATTCCAGCGCCTTCGAGTCGACTTCCGGAATCGTGCTTTCGACGCTGATGTCGCCGAACGTATAACGCTCGCCTTCCTGGACGGTTATGGTGACCGTGTACTTGTTGGTCGCGTTGTCGAGTTCGCCGACAGCGGACACGACCTGGAAGTCGGCATAGCCGTGATTGTAGTAGAAGCGCCGCAGCAGCTCCTGGTCGGCGCGCAGCTTGTCGTCGTCATACACGTCGTCGCGCAGGATGAACGAAACCCAGGACGAGCGCTTGGTCGTGATCACATCTGACAGGCGGCGGCTCGAATAAGCGCTGTTGCCGACGAAATTGATCGCCGCGATCTGCGTGCGATCACCTTCATTGACATGGAAGACCACGTTCACGCGGTTGTCGCCGAGCTGCATGACCTCGGTGGTCACGGCGGCATCGTCACGGCCGATACGCCTGTAGGCGGCCTTGACCGACTCTACATCGGCGTCGAGCGCCGCCTGCGAGAACGTGCCGCGCGGCTTCAACTGCACGGCAGCCGCAAGCGCGTTGTCCTTGAGCTTCTTGTTGCCCTGGAACAGCACCTGGTTGACGACCTGGTACTCGGAAACCTTGACCACCAACGTCGAACCGACCTGATTGATCTGCACATCCGAGAACAACCCGGTTCCGAAGAGCGCCTTGACCGCGCTGTCGATGTCGGAGCTGGAGAAGGATTTGCCCGGCTTGATGGTGATGTAATTGCGGATGGTATCGGCGTCGACACGTTGGTTGCCGCTCACCTCCACCCTGCTGACGACAGCGGCTTCGGCCGCCGATGTGGCAACGAACTGCACTGCGAGCGCACCTGGCACGACCAAAGCCGCGGACAGGGCTGCCGCGGAAGCGGCGCTCAAAAACTTGGATGCTGCCTTCATCGGGCTTAATAACCTTTTCTCGTAGTCCCCACGGCGAGAAAACCGGACGTGCGGTAATTTCTCGTACCGTATTAACCGGATTTTCCCTACACGCAAGGCTTCTGGTTAATTTGTATTTACTTAACCCTGGTGCGTGGCTTTCGCGTCACTCATATCCCCGTGCATGGTAAACGGCGTCTCAACATCGACCATCCCGAAGCCAAATTTCTTCATGATTTCAGCATCCAAACAGATCGTTCCAGAATACGAAACCCATGAAGCCCAAAACCAGAAGCAGACCGGCCCGATAGGCCATTTCCATCATCCGTTCCGACACCGGCCGGCGGATGACGGCCTCCACGCCGTAGAACAGGAGATGGCCGCCGTCGAGGGGGGGAATCGGCAAAAGATTGAGGATGCCGATGCCCACGGACAGCAGCGCAACGAGCTGCACGAGCCATTCGAAGCCGAGCTTCGCCGCCTTGCCGGCCATGTCCGCGATCTTCACCGGGCCGCCGAGCTGGCACTT
The DNA here is from genome assembly GCF_006442685.1 of Mesorhizobium sp. B2-4-7. Taxonomy (NCBI): domain Bacteria; kingdom Pseudomonadati; phylum Pseudomonadota; class Alphaproteobacteria; order Hyphomicrobiales; family Phyllobacteriaceae; genus Mesorhizobium; species Mesorhizobium sp. B2-4-7. Next base: position 153,485 of record NZ_VFVH01000009.1, on the reverse strand, counting down.
GTCCTCGCGCCCGACGACGAAACGCTGCAGGAACTGGCCGGTGCGCTGGATGACGTGCCCGGTTTCCTCCACCGCCGCGGCCAACGCGCCGGCGGGGCTGTAGGTGATCAGCCTGGGCTGGCCGAGTTCCTGGTTGTTGACGACGCCGATCACGGCCACCTTGACCTTGTTGCCGAGCGCGTCCTGCTGCTCCATCAGCTGCGGCGTGGCGGTCACGGTCACTTCCTTGCCGTCGCGCAGCATGACGAAGGTGATGCTGTCGCCGGCCCGGCCCGAAACCAGGCGTTGGACGTCACCGAAGGTTTCGATCTTGCTGCCGTCGACGCTGACGAATCGGTCGCCGGGCAGGATGCCGGCTTTCGCCGCCGGGCTGCCGGCGGTCACCTCGGCCACCATGGGTTCCGCGACATAGCGGCCATAGGCTGAAAACAGCACCGAAAAGACGACGATCGTCAGCAGGAAATTGAACAGCGGCCCGGCCACCACCGTCGCCGCCCGCTTCCAGATCGGCTGGGTGTGAAAGGCGACCTTGCGTTCCTCGTCGGTCAGCGTTTCGATCTCTTCCATCGACGGCTGGCTGGAGGTGGCGTTCATGTCGCCGACGAATTTGACATAGCCGCCAAGCGGTATGGCGCAGAGCTTCCAGCGCGTGCCGTGCCTGTCGTTGAAGCCGAAGAGTTCCGGGCCGAAACCGATCGAAAAGGCCCTGACGCCGATGCCGCACCAGCGGCCAACGAGATAGTGGCCCATCTCGTGGACGAACACGACCACGGTCAGCACGAACAGGAAGGGCACGAGCGTGCCGAGAAGGAAGCCTTCCATGCCGAAGATCGCGTGAAGAATCTCGTTCAACTCAAATCCTCAGTTCTTCCGCGACACCGTTGCGCCGCGACTGTGACATCAATCCAGGCGAATCCAAGGCGCGCCCGCATCGATCGTGGAACGATGCCGTTCAAATGGGAAACAGCCCCTGTGCCGGCTGATCGGCGCCCGCCGAAATCCAGCCGATGACGTATAGGGCGAAAGCCGCCGCGACAAGCCCGTCGACACGGTCCATGACGCCGCCATGGCCCGGAATGAGCGCGCCCGAATCCTTGCGGCCGTGGCGGCGCTTGACCCAGGATTCCAGGAGGTCGCCAGCCTGGGAGACGATTGAAAGCGCGAGCGCGACGAGACCGAGCATTGGCAGGTTGCCCGCACCGGCGGCGACGGCCAGGATGAGCCCCGCAACGACCCCGCCCACGGCGCCGCCGAGCGCGCCACTTCGCGTCTTGCCGGGAGAGATGGACGGCGCCAGCCTCGGGCCACCGACGGCCCGGCCGACGAAATAGGCAAAGATGTCGGTCGCCCAGACCACCGCGAACAGGAACAGGATGGCGACGAGGCCGGAATGGTCGCCGTCACGCAGAAGCGCAAGGGAAAGACCCGAGACGGCTGCATAGGCAAGGCCGGAGGCATCCCACTGCCCGGCCCCGCGCAGTTGGGCGGCGATGGCCGTGACGGCGACCAGTGCAGCCACTAGAAGCAGCAGCCACAAGGCAGGCAGGCCGGTGATCAGGGCGCCGAGAAACACCAGCAGCAGCGCTTCCGGCAAAAAACCGAGCCCGGTCGTCCCGGAAGGGCGAGACATGCGCGTCCATTCGTAGAAGATCACCGCCGAAATCGCGGCTGAAAGCAGCCGGAACGGCAGGCCGCCGAACCAGGTCAGGCCAAGCGTCGCGATGGCAAGCACGACCGCCGAAAGAACGCGAAGCTGGAGATTGCTCATCCCGCGGCCGGCCGCGAAGCGACATCTTGCGGATCCAGCCCGCCAAAACGGCGTTCGCGCCCGGCGAACTCGCGCAAGGCCTCGGCTAGATGCTCTCGGCTGAAATCGGGCCAATAGCAGGGCAGGAACACAAGCTCGCTATAGGCAGCCTGCCACAGAAGAAAATTGGAAAGGCGAAGCTCACCGCTGGTGCGTATGACCAGTTCGGGATCGGGAACGCCTTGCGTGTCGAGGCAGCCGGCAAAGGATTCGGCGGTGATCGCCTCGCTGTCGAGCTCGCCGCGCGCGACGGCCGAGGCAAGCTTGCGCGCCGTGCGCACGATCTCGTCGCGTCCGCCGTAGTTGAAGGCGATGATCAGCGTCAGCGCCTCGTTGGCCGACGTCAGCGCTTCGGCTTCTTCGAGCAGGAGCCTGATATCGGGCTGCAGCCCTGCCCTGTCGCCGATGATCCTGACGCGCACGCCGCTGCGGTGCAGTTCGGCGAGATCGCGGCGAATGAACAGCTTCAACAGGCCCATCAGGTCGCTGACTTCGGATTTCGGCCGCGACCAGTTTTCCGAAGAGAAGGCATAGACAGTCAGGTAGGAAATGCCGAGATCGGGCGCGGCGCGCACCGTCTTGCGCAGTGCTTCTACGCCCGCGCGATGGCCGGCGAGCCGCGGCATGCCGCGCGCCTTGGCCCAGCGTCCGTTTCCATCCATGATGATCGCGACATGCGCGGGCGTTGCCATGATCTCGCTTTCGGGCCAGCCGCCGGCCAGACCCTAAACCTGCATGATTTCAGCTTCCTTGTCGGAAAGCAGGTGGTCGATGGTGCTGATCGTTTCGTCGGTAAGCTTCTGGACCTGGTCGGAGCGCTTGCGCTGATCGTCCTCGCTGATGACGCCGTCCTTCTCCGCCTTCTTCAGGAAGTCCATGCCGTCGCGGCGCACATGGCGCGCTGCGACACGGGCGTTCTCGGCGTAGCCATGCGAGATCTTGACGAGTTCCTTACGGCGCTGCTCGTTGAGTTCCGGAAGCGGAATCCTGAGATTGGTGCCGTCCACGATAGGGTTGAAGCCCAGATTGGATTCGCGGATGGCGCGATCGACCGCGCCCACCATCGACTTGTCCCAGACCGACACCGAAATCATGCGCGGCTCAGGCACCGTGACATTGGCCACCTGGTTGATCGGCATGCTGGTGCCATAGGCCTGCACCTGGATAGCGTCGAGCAGGTTGCTGGAAGCGCGACCGGTCCGCAGCGAAGCCAGGTCATGCTTGAACGCGGCGATTGCCCCATCCATGCGCCGCTTGAGATCGTCGTACTCACCACTCATCTTAGTCTCCTCGACCCGTCTGACGCGGGTTCACTGCTTTCGGGGCAAGGCCCCGTGTTCGAGCCTGATTTCGAAACCGGTTTTCGCCTTTTCCGCGATCAGGCCCCGGATCAATCGTCCGCGACGACCGTGCAGCGGCCGCCGCCCCTTAGAATATCGCCGAAACCACCTTTTTCGTGGATCGAATAGACGATTATCGGAATGTTGTTTTCGCGCGCAAGTGCAATCGCTGCCGTATCCATGATGGAAAGGCCGCGATTTATCACTTCGGCATGGCTGATGCGCTCGAAACGCGTCGCGTTCGGGTCCTTCTTCGGGTCGGCAGAATAGACGCCGTCGACCTGTGTGCCCTTGAACAGCGCGTCGGCGCCGATTTCAGCGGCGCGAAGTGCTGCGGCCGAATCAGTGGTGAAGAACGGATTGCCGGTGCCGCCGGCAAAGATCACCACCTTGCCCTGGTTCATGTAGGCGGTTGCCTGGCGCTGCGAAAAGCTCTCGCAAAGCTCAGGCATGGCGATCGCGGAAAGAACCACCGCATCGACGCCGATCTTGTTCAGCGAGGTGCGCAGCGCCAGCGAATTGATGACGGTGGCGAGCATACCCATATGGTCGCCGGTGACGCGGTCGCCACCCTTGGAGGCAACCGCCACACCGCGAAAGATATTGCCGCCGCCGATGACGACGCCAACCTCGATGCCGAGCGCGCGGGCTTCGGCGATGTCGCCGGCGATGCGGTCGACGACCGAGACGTCGATGCCGAAATGCTGTTCGCCCATCAACGCTTCACCAGACGCTTTCAGCAAGACACGTCGGTAGAAGGGCTTCACCGTCATCTGGTCCTCGAAAATCTCGGCGCGGCAAATCAGGAGGCGAAACTGCCCCGCTTCGCCTGGCGGCGCTGGCATGATGGTTCGACCCGATACACGAAGGGCGCGGCGATGTCACGCCGCGCCCTTGCGCAAAATCCCAGGCTTTTTCGATCAGTTGCTGCTGATGCTGACCGCCTCGCCTTCCACCAGAACCTGCGGCGAATAGCCGGAGGGCTTGTCGCCGGTCACGACACCGCCGGCCACCCTGACCTGGATCTCGGGCCCGAAATAGGAATGCGGGAACGGCGCCGGCATGCTGCTCACCGAATCCAGCCGCTTGCGGAGTTCGGGGGCAATCGAAAAATCCAGCGCCGCGAGGTTGTCCTGCAGTTGCGCGAGCTTGGTCGCGCCCAGGATGACGGTTGCGACGCCGGGCTGCGTCGCCACCCAGTTGAGTGCCACCTGGGCCATGCTGCGGCCGAGTTCGGCGGCCACCTTTTCGAGCTCGGCCACGATCGCCCAATTGCGGTCGCTGAATTTCCGGAAGCTCGGATGCGTGGTGTTGCGGAAACCGTCGAGCCGGCCGGCATTGCCGGCTTGCGTCGGGCGATATTTGCCGCTGAGCAAGCCGCTGGCCAGCGGGCTCCAAACCATGACGCCGGCGCCATGATGCGTGGCGAAAGGCACGAACTCATGCTCGATCGAGCGTTCGGCCAGCGAATATTCGAGCTGCAGGGCCGAGATCGGCTCATAGCAGCGCAATTCTGCGATCGCCTGCGCCCGCCCCGCATACCAGGCCGGCACATCGGAAAGGCCGACGTGGCGCACCTTGCCCGCGCGCACCAGGTCGTCCAGCGTGCGCAGCACCTCCTCGGCCGGCGTCAGCCTGTCCCACACATGCATGAGATAGAGGTCGATATAGTCGGTTCCGAGCCGCTTCAGAGAGGCGTCCACGGCGCGCATTATGTTCTTGCGGCCATTGCCGCCGGCGTTCGGATTGCCCGGTTCTGAATTGAAGGTGAATTTAGTGGCGATCACCGCCTTGTCGCGCAATCCGCGCTCGGCGACGAATTCGCCGAGCCAGGTCTCGGCGGTGCCGCCGGTATAGAGATCGGCCGTGTCGAAGAAATTGCCGCCCGCCTCGACATATTCGTCGAAGATTGCGCGGGCTGTATCCCTATCAGTGCCCCAGCCTAATTCGGTGCCGAAGGTCATGGTGCCCAGCGCCAACCGGCTGACGCGCAAGCCGCTGTTGCCAAGCGTGTAGTAGTTCATGGTCATGATATTCTCCGATCGAGTTTGATGTTGGGTTATTGGCCGGGTGTCGTCTTGACCCAGGGATTGCCGCGCTCATGGGTCACGCGGAAGGTGAAGCCGTCGACCTTCCAACCCGCGCCGGAGCGGGTCAGGTGGTGCTCATATGTGCCCCAGACTTCCCAAAGCGGCTCGCCATTGCCTTCCATCCGGTTCCAGGCATAGCCGTTCGACAGGACGGTCGCCGTGTCCGCTTCGAGAACGACCTGGTGATTGGTGCGCAGATGCAGGCTGGTCTTGCCGCCCTTGAGGTTGCCGGCCCAGGCGCCGATCAGGTCGTCGGAGGCAATATTGGCCGCCGGCTGTCCGGACAGGCTGCTGAAATCAGCGGTAACCCGATCCGCGAAATAGCTGCGGACAAGCTTCCAGTCCTGCGCGTCGACGGCGCGGTCGATGGCATCGGCGATGCGGATGACCGCGCGCTCGTCGGCAAGCGCCTGCCACTCCGCCGGTTCGGCTCCCCCGGCATCGATCGGCGCCAGCGCCAGTCCCGCAGCGAAGGTCACATGTTTCAAAGCATTCATGTCTCGTCTCCTGGAAAATCAGCCCGCCGACGATGTATCGAGGACAATGTGGATCAACGCGCCGCCATCGATAAGATTGCATTGTTCGCAAAGACTATGCGATATCATTCATGAATGGACCGGGACCTGCTTACCCACCTGCCCGTCATCGTTGCCGTGGCGCGACGGGGCGGCTTCGCGCTTGCCGCGGCCGAGCTCGGCATGAGCCCGTCGGCGGTCAGCCATGCGGTGCGGCTGGTGGAAGAACGCATCGGCCAGCCGCTGTTTGCGCGCACGACACGTAGCGTCTCGCTGACAGAAGCCGGCAAGGCATTGGTGGAGACAGCGGGCCCTGCCCTTCAGGACATCGCGGAGCGGATGGACCGCATCCGCGGCGTCAAGGGACGGCCTTCCGGTCTGCTCAGGATCAATGCCTCCAACATCGCGATCCCTTTGGCGGTGACGCCTGTGATCGCAGCCATGGCCGATCGCTATCCGGATGTGACGGTCGAGGTTTTCGCCGATCAAGCCCTGGTCGATATCGTCGGGGAAGGTTTTGACGCCGGCATCAGGCTGGGCGAGATGATCGCGCAGGACATGACCGCCATACGGCTGACGCAGCCTTTCAAGGCCGTGCTGGTCGCCTCGCCGGACTATATCGGAAAGCGCGGCCGTCCACGCGACGTGGCCGACCTCGCGAACCATAATTGCATAGGCTACAGGCTTGTCCGCTCCGGCGCGCTCTATCGTTGGGATTTGAACGACAACGGCAAGGAGGTCGTGGTCGAGACGCGTGGCACGGCCGTCGTGACCGATTCGCTGGCGGCGATCGATCTTGCGCTTGCAGGGGTCGGGCTCGCCTATGTGTTCGAGCCGCTGGTGCGCGTCGATCTTGCCGCAGGACGCCTCGTCCAGATCCTGCCAAAGACGGCAATCGAGGAACCCGGCCTTTTCCTTTACTTTCCGCGCCGGGCGTCGATGGCGCCGAAGCTGAGGGCCTTCATCGACACCGCACAAGAAATCGGCCGGGCATCCATGCGGACACCCGGCCGAGTTGCCTGAGCCGTTTAGCCTTACTTGTTCTTCGGGCTATTTCTTGACCGCCGCCGCGACTTCCGCCGCGAAATCGGTCGCTTCCTTCTCGATGCCTTCGCCGAGCGCGAAACGCAGATAGGCCGAGATCTTGGCCGGAGCGCCGATCTCCTTCTCGGCATCCTTCAGCGCCTTCTCGACGGTGATGTCGGGATTGAGCACGAAGGCCTGCTTCAGAAGCACGACTTCCTCGTAGAACTTGCGCAGGCGGCCCTCGACCATCTTCTCGATGATCGCCTCCGGCTTGCCGGACTGGCGTGCCTGGTCGGCGAAGATCGCCTTCTCGCGCTCGACTGCCGCGGGATCGAGTTCCTCGGTGGTCAGTGCCATCGGGTTGGTGGCGGCGACATGCATGGCGACCTGGCGGGCGAATGCATTGGCCGCGTGCTCGTTGCCCGTGGTCTCGATAGCGACCAGGACGCCCAGCTTGCCAAGGCCGTCGGCAACCGCGTTGTGAACATAGGTCGCGACGGCGCCGTGCGGAACGGTGAGCTTGGCCGAACGGCGGAAGCCCATGTTCTCGCCGATGGTACCGACGGCGTCCTTGATGGTGTCGGTGACCGACTTGTCCGAACCCGGGTACTTCGCGGCAGCCACGGCCTCGCTCGTGCCATAGGCCAGTGCCACCTTGGCGACGTTGGCGACGATCTCCTGGAAGGCGGCGTTGCGGGCGACGAAGTCGGTCTCGGAATTGACCTCGACGACCGCGGCCTCGCGCACGCCGGAATCGACGCCGATCAGGCCCTCGGCCGCGGTGCGGCCTGCCTTCTTGTCGGCCTTGGAGATACCCTTCTTGCGCAGCCAGTCGACGGCTTCTTCCATGTTGCCGTTGGTCTCGTTCAACGCCGCCTTGCAGTCCATCATGCCCGCGCCGGTCAAGTCGCGGAGTTCTTTGACCTGTGCAGCCGAAATGCTCATTGTCGCCTCTTTGTTCAAATGCGCCGACGCACCATCGAATCTCGACGGTGCGTCCGTTTAACGCGTCAAAATATTAGAAAGATGAAGGCCGTGACCGGCCCTCGCTATCACGCTTCCGGAGTTTCCGCCGCCGGAGTTTCGCCGAGCACCGGCTCGACCGGAGCTTCCACCGAAGCGCCGATGTCGACACCCAGCGCGCCCTGCTGGCGGGCGATGCCGTCGATGGCAGCCTTCGCGATGAGGTCGCAATAGAGCTGGATGGCGCGCGCGGCGTCGTCATTGCCGGGGATCGGGAAGTCGATCTTGTCCGGATCGCAGTTCGAGTCGATGATGGCGACGACCGGAATGCCAAGGCGCTTGGCCTCGAGGATGGCGATCGCTTCCTTGTTGGTGTCGATCACGAACATCAGGTCGGGCGTCGAGCCCATGTCCTTGATGCCGCCGAGAGCCTTGTCGAGCTTCTCGCGCTCGCGGTCGAGATTGAGACGCTCCTTCTTGGTCAACCCTTGCGCCTCGCCGGCCAGCATCTCGTCGAGCTTGCGCAGGCGCTGGATCGAGTTCGAGATCGTCTTCCAGTTGGTCAGCATGCCGCCCAGCCAACGCGAGTTGACATAGTACTGGGCCGAACGCTGCGCGGCATCGGCGACGATGTCGGACGCCTGGCGCTTGGTGCCGACGAACAGCACGCGGCCGCCCTTGGCGACGGTGTCGGAAACCTGCTTCAGCGCCTGGTGCAGCAACGGCACCGTTTGGCTGAGGTCGATGATGTGGATGTTGTTGCGGGCGCCGTAGATATAGGGCGCCATCTTCGGGTTCCAGCGGTGGGTCTGGTGGCCGAAGTGAATGCCAGCTTCCAAAAGCTGGCGCATGCTGAAATCAGGCAGAGCCATTCTCATTTTCCTTTCCGGTTAGCCTCCACGGACACAGGCATTTTCGGACGAAGTCCTCGATGCCACCGGAGGTTTCAGCCGGATTTCTCCCGGGCAGACACCAAAGTCCGTGTGTGGAATGAGCGCGCATATAGAGGGGAAGTGCTCCAAACGCAAGCGCAACGACGCATTGCGGCGCGCCTGCGGCGATCCGCGCGTGCCCTCAACACTTTATCTTACCCTTTGGCACCCTCACCCGCCGGAAGATCGCGACGATCTCTTCACGATTGCACTCGATGGCACCGAGCCGCACCGCGCGGTCGCGCTCGAAACCGGTTATGTCATAATGCGGCGCCGATGTCTTCGGCGGCCCCTGGTAGGATGAGCGCTTGATGCCGAGTTGCGCGGCGAAACGATGCAGTTCATCGGTGTCGTCGGCCATCAGATGGCACCAGCGATGGCCAACCCATTTCCAGATCGCCGCGTCGACATAGACCGCCATGAGGCTCGCCGCATTCCTTCTTCCGCCGACCGGTACCGGCGACGAGCGATGATAGAAGGGATTCGCACAGAAGATGAAGCGGCCGGCGGCCTCGAGAAGATGAGAAGCCGCCGCGACGCTTTCAAGCCGTGGACCGCGACGGCGCTGCGTCGAGGCAAATCGAAGTTTATTTCGTCGGGCAGGCCTTCGTCTGGTCGAAAAGCGACAGATTGACCAGCTTGCCGGTCATGGAGAAATCGCCATAGTCCATGGTTAGATCGCGGGTGATGCCGTTCTCGTGCAGCTTGAAGCTGATCCGGTATTCCGGCGTCTCTTCTCCGTTCTTGGCACTGTCGTCGAAATAGGCGATGTCGACCGGCCAGTATTTGTCGGTGGCAAGCTTGGCCAGCGCCGGCGCTTCCGGATCGGCCTTGTCGGCATCGGTCCTCTTGCCGACGACGACGGTGGTGGACATCACCTTGTTGGCGTCCTCGGAACCGTCGAACAGATTGGTTTGATAGAAGTTTTCACCCTTCTCGGCCTTGTCGATCAATTCGACCAGGTGCTGGGTCGGAAACTGGGTGGCGGCAAGTTCCAGGCTGTTCTTCTCGGGCTTGTCGATATCGACCTTCAGCCCTTTCGTTTCCTTCGTGGCGACGCCCTTGACCTCCTTGTCGAGGTTCTGATCGACGAAGGATTTGGTCACGAACGAGAAGGTCTTGCCTTCGGCATCCTCGAACGTCGTCGTTTGCTGGTCGGTCAGCTTGGTATTGTCGCTGGTGGCGATCTGGGTGACGAAGCGAAATTTCACCGTATACCCCTCGCAGGCCGAGCCGTTGAATTCGTAGACCATGCGACCGGTAATGCCGGTGATCCCGGAGCGGTCGTCCGCCTTCTTGAGGGTAAGGTCGTAGACGGCGCGATGCGCCTGCAGCGCCGGCACGGCGAAAGCGGGACCTATCGAAAAGACCGCCGGCAACAGGACGGCATGGAATGCAAGGCGCGTTGCGCGCATGAGAGGCTCCGATCGTCGCGGCTGATGGCAGGCCGCAGGGAAAGATGGTCCAGCTTAAAAAAAGTCGTGGCGGAAGCGAGGCAAAAATAGCAATTTCGGCCCGGCTGACGCGGCGCCTTCCAGCAATAGGGAAAAGCAATGAGTGAAACAATCGAAAAGCGGCTAAACGACCTCGGGGTCACCATTCCCGCGGCCGCGGCGCCTGCCGCCAACTACGTGCCGCATTGCAGGACCGGAAACCTGCTTTTCACCGCCGGACAATTGCCGCTCAAGGACGGCAAGCTGCAGGCGAGCGGACTGCTTGGCCGCGACGTCGACACAGCAACCGGCAAGGAAGCGGCAAAATACTGCGCGATCAACATCCTGGCGCAAGCCAAGGCGGCACTTGGCGAGCTCGAGAAGATACGCCGGCTCGTCAAAATCACCGTCTTCGTCGCCTCGGCGCCGGATTTCGTCGAGCAGCATCTGGTCGCCAACGGCGCCTCCGATTTCCTGGTGGCGGCGCTCGGCGACCGCGGCAAGCACGCCCGTTCCGCTGTCGGCACGGCTTCGCTGCCGCTTAATGCCGCGGTGGAAATCGAAGCGATCTTCGAAGTCGAATGAGCGAGCCTGACATGACCGACCTTTCCTGGCTGATTGCCCGGCCTGTCGCCCATCGCGGCTTTCACGACATGAACAAGACGCGCTGGGAAAACACCCTCTCCGCCTTTGCCGCCGCGGCCGAACGCGGCTATGCCATCGAATGCGACGTGCACCTGTCGTCGGACGGAGTTCCCGTCATTATCCATGATGGCGACTTGCAGCGGCTGACTGGGCACGACGGTTTCGTCTGGCAGCGCACGGCGGCCGAACTGGCAGCGCTCAAGGTCGGCGGCACGTCTGATCATGTGCCGACGCTGCGCGAGGCGCTCGATCTGATCGACGGGCGGGTGCCGCTGGTGGTCGAACTAAAAGGCGTGGCTGGATACGACAATGGCCTTGTGGCGAGCGTCGGTAGGCTGCTCAAGCGCTACAAGGGCAAGGTGGCGATCATGTCGTTCGACCACTGGCTGATCCGCGATTTCGCCAGGGATGCGCCGGGCATCCCGGCTGGATTGACCGCCTATGGCAAGGACGACAGGCTGATCGAAGCGCATTTCGCCATGCTGGCGCATCAGATCGCCTTCACCTCCTACGCAGCGGGCGACCTGCCGAATCCATTCGTCAGCTTTGTCCGTGAACGGCTCAAAATGCCGGTCATCACCTGGACGGTGCATGACCAGCCGGCGGTCGATCTTACATTCAAATATGCGGACCAGATGACGTTCGAAGGGTTCGAGCCCGATCTGGTCAAGGTCGCTTGATATGGGTGCCTAGAACGTGACTTGTAGCGGTCCGGATGGAGCTTAAATAAGCCTCATGGATCAGGGCGACGACGGCGACGGGCAAACGGTTGATGCGGAGTATGCGATCCGCATTGCGGCGGGCATCGGCGCCTTCACCTGCGAAGAGTGGGACGGTTTCGCCGGGACCACGCGCAGTGATGCCGAAAACGGTTATAACCCCCTCGTTTCATATGCTTTCCTGAGCGCACTCGAGGATTCCGGCTGCGCCGTGCGGCGCACTGGCTGGCAAGGTCATCATCTCAGGCTGGAGAATGGTCAAGGCACGCTGCTCGGCGCGGTCCCTTGCTATCTCAAATCACACAGCCAGGGCGAATATGTGTTCGATCACGGCTGGTCGGATGCCTTCGAGCGCGCCGGCGGCCGTTACTATCCCAAGCTGCAATGCTCGGTACCGTTCACGCCGGTCACCGGCCCTCGCCTACTGGTGAGCAGGGGCCAGCATTCCGGCACCGTCAAGGCCGGGCTCGCCGCGGGATTGAAGGCGGTGACGGAAAGGCTCGGCGTCTCTTCCGCCCATGTTACCTTCGCGCAGGAGAGCGACGTGGACGTGCTGGAGGCGGCGGGCTTCCTGCATCGCACCGACCAGCAGTTCCACTTCGTCAACGAGGGCTTCTCGACCTATGACGATTTCCTCGCCACGCTCGCCTCGCGCAAGCGCAAAGCGATGAAGAAGGAGCGCCGCGAGGCGCTTGCCGACGGCATCTCCATCGACTGGCTTACCGGCAAGGACCTTACCGAACGCGCCTGGGACGACTTCTTCGCCTTCTACATGGACACCGGCAGCCGCAAATGGGGCCGGCCCTATCTGAACCGCGAATTCTTCTCGCTGATCGGCGAGCGGATGCCCGATGACATCCTGCTGGTGATGGCCAGGCGCAACGGCCGCTACATTGCCGGCGCTATCAACTTCATCGGCTCTGATGCGCTCTACGGCCGCAACTGGGGCTGCATCGAGGATCATCCGTTCCTGCATTTCGAGGTCTGCTATCACCAGGCCATCGACTTCGCCATCGAACGCAAGCTGAAGGTGGTCGAGGCGGGCGCACAGGGCGAACATAAGCTGGCGCGAGGCTACCGGCCGGTGATCATGCATTCCGCGCATTACATCGCCCATCCCGGCCTGCGCAACGCCGTCGCCGACTATCTCAGGCGCGAACGGCGCGAGGTTGAACGCATGGGCGAATACCTGGAAGAGCACACACCGTTCCGCAAGGATCTCGAGGAGTAGGCCATCCCACGAGGCAGGAGCATATGTCAGGTTCGGCATCCCTTGGGTTGGCAGTGCACGCCTGTCGAGATCGGCTTCATCGATCTCGCCCGATCGTCTTGCCGCTCACGAGAGGCTTCGCTACACCAATTTCCGAGGCACAATCCGGAGCGTTCGCCATGGCCGAAACCGCCTATGACACCGACAACATCTTTGCCAAGATCCTGCGCGGTGAAATTCCCTCGCACCGCGTCTACGAGGACAAAGCAGTCGTTGCCTTCATGGATGTGATGCCGCAGGGGCTGGGTCATACGCTGGTGGTGCCGAAGACGCCTTCGCGCAATCTGCTCGACGCCGATCCGGCAACGTTCGGCCCGCTTTTCACAGTCGTGCAGAAGGTGGCGCTCGCCGTCCGCGAGGCATTCAAGGCCGATGGCGTCACCGTGATGCAGTTCAACGAGCCGGCTTCCGGGCAGACCGTCTATCACCTTCACGTCCACGTCATTCCGCGCTTCGAAGGCATCGCGCTGAAGCCGCATACGGGCCAGATGGAGAAACCCGAGGTGCTGGCCGAGAATGCCGGCCGGATAAAGGCGGCCATGCCGCTATCCTGACGCCTGGCTTTCAGCTGCCCCCATTGCGGCCGTCTGGGGAAGTTGCGCATCGAAAACGATGAACCCGAGCCGCCAGCATATCAGCGTGATCGCCATTCCGCCGAGCACATCAATCAGATTATGCCCGCCGTAGATGAGGAGCGGGCCGCGCGGCTGAGATTCATTCTCATCGCCGCTGAGCGCGCGATCAGGACAGCTTGTTTGCGGAGAACGCCAAAAGCCTCTCAAACGCCGTCGGAGGCTCTACATTTTGCCTGAGCCGCCCGCGGATCGCATCCGCACATTGTGCCGGCGTCAGAAGCGATGTGTCCACTTCCAGATCATACACGCCAGGCCGGTGTACCTCCTCCTGCCACAGACGCACCGCCAACGGTACAGGGTCGTCAGGCGATCCCGTCACATATCCCCTCCCCGCCGGACTGTCGGCGCGCCTCTGCATGATGATTTCGATCGGGCAGCGGACACCGACAAACAGAACCGGCAGGCCTGCGAGGCGCTGGGCGCAATCGACAAGGCAATCAAGGGGTCGCGAATAGCTGTCGTGATGACCGAGATCGGCCACGACATTCAACCCCACTCGGCTGTGGGCGGCGATCGATTCGTAGAGCGCGGCGTAGAACCTCGGCACGAGACCCTCGATATCCGGGCGCTCGCCGCCGGGCCGCAAACCTATCCCCGGGCGACAGCGCAGCGGCGTGACCTGCTCATAGGTGTCGACCCCCAGGTTCATCCATGGGCCCTCGAAGCTCTCCTGAACTGCCTGGACGATGCTCGATTTCCCCGATCGCGGTGCGCCGTTGAGGATGATGATCTGGCCTGGTTCAGACATAAAATTCCCCATCTCATGGAGGCACTTGACCGGAACGGCATCCAACGCGCCGCCATGGTCTGGTCCCGCGGAGCGAACTCCTTCACCAACGAGGCCATGGTCTCCGAGATCGGCGGCGCGTACAGTCTGGGCGCTACTTTCGGAAACGACTTTTCGCGCATGCTCGTTACCGGCAAGGCGCCGTCGGGATTGCATATCTCGATACCGTTGGGCCAACATATAAAATCGTTCCTCGGCGGTAAGCCGAAATACGCGGCCTGCGAGGCCTTCGGCCGGGCACCCGGCCTGTCCGGCATGGTCGGCGCCAAGGTGGGAGCACCGCCGTCCTGGACGGACAAATCAGCCAAAATCCGCCCGACGCCGCTTGCTGTCCAGGGGCCGCCGGCTACGCTTCAGTGATCGTCCCTTTGTGCCAACAAAAAAGCCCCGTTTCCGGGGCTTTTTCGAGGGAGTGACTATCAGCTCTTGCGCGGCAGTTGCGGCACCAGGCTGCGCTTGCCGCCGTCCTTGCCCTTGGGCTCGGGCTTCTGCGCGACGGCCTTCTTGACCGCCGGCTTCTTGGCCACTGCCTTGCGCTGCTTGGGGGTGTCTTCCGGTTCTTCCTTCTTGGGCTTCACCGGTGCCTCGTCGGCGAGCGATTCGAGCTTCAGGCCGGTCTCGCCGGTTTCCTTCTTCTCGACGCTGACGCGCACCGTGCCGCCCTTCTTGAGCTTGCCGAACAGCACTTCGTCTGCCAGCGGCTTCTTGATGTGCTCCTGGATGACGCGGCCGAGCGGACGCGCACCCATGCGCTCGTCATAGCCCTTGTCGGCGAGCCAGGCGATCGCATCCGGCGACAGGTCGAAGGTGACGCCACGCTCGGAGAGCTGGGCCTCCAGCTGCATGACGAACTTCTGCACCACCTGATGGATAACCGGCACCGGCAGCGAGCCGAACGGGATGATCGCATCGAGACGATTGCGGAACTCCGGCGTGAACAGCCGGTTGATCGCCTCGACATCGTCGCCTTCGCGCTTGGTCGAACCGAAACCGATCGCCGCGCGCTGCGCATCCGACGCGCCCGCATTGGTGGTCATGATCAGGATGACATTGCGGAAGTCGATCTGCTTGCCGTTGTGGTCGGTCAGCTTGCCATGGTCCATCACCTGCAACAGGATGTTGAACAGGTCCGGATGCGCCTTCTCGACCTCGTCCAGCAGCAGCACGCAATGCGGATGCTGGTCGACGCCGTCGGTCAAAAGGCCGCCCTGATCGAAACCGACATAGCCGGGAGGCGCGCCGATCAACCGAGAGACCGTGTGGCGTTCCATATATTCCGACATGTCGAAACGGATCAGCTCGACGCCGAGCGAAGCGGCCAATTGCTTGGCGACTTCGGTCTTGCCGACGCCGGTCGGACCCGAGAACAGATAGGAGCCGATCGGCTTCTCCGGTTCCCGCAGGCCGGCACGCGCCAGCTTGATCGCCGAGGTCAGCGCGGTGATCGCGGTGTCCTGGCCGTAGACGACGCGCTTCAGCTCGATATCGAGCCCCTGCAGCACCTTCTCGTCATCGGCCGAAACAGTCTTCGGCGGGATGCGCGCCATGGTGGCGATCGTCGCTTCGATCTCCTTGATGCCGATGGTCTTCTTGCGCTTGGCCTCCGGCACCAGCATCTGCGAGGCGCCGGTCTCGTCGATCACGTCGATCGCCTTGTCCGGCAGCTTGCGGTCGTTGATGTAGCGCGCCGACAGCTCAACCGAAGCCTTGATGGCTTCCGTCGTGTAGCGGACCTTGTGGAACTCCTCGAAATAGGGCTTCAGGCCCTTCATGATCTCGATGGCGTCCTCGATGGTCGGCTCGTTGACGTCGATCTTCTGGAAGCGACGTACGAGCGCGCGGTCCTTCTCAAAGAACTGGCGAAACTCCTTGTAGGTTGTCGAACCGATGCAGCGGATCGCACCCGAAGACAGTGCCGGCTTCAACAGGTTGGACGCATCCATGGCGCCGCCGGACGTCGCGCCGGCGCCAATGACGGTGTGGATCTCGTCGATGAACAGCACAGCGCCCGGATAATCCTCGAGCTCCTTGACGACCTGCTTCAGCCGCTCTTCGAAATCGCCGCGATAGCGCGTGCCGGCCAAAAGCGTGCCCATGTCGAGCGCGAAGATGGTGGCGTTGTGCAACACCTCCGGAACATCACCCTCGACGATGCGCTTGGCGAGGCCCTCGGCGATCGCCGTCTTGCCGACGCCGGGATCGCCGACATAGAGCGGATTGTTCTTGGAACGGCGGCACAGTACCTGGATGGTGCGGTTGATCTCGGACTCGCGCCCGATCAGCGGATCGATCTTGCCGGCCTTGGCCTTGTTGTTGAGATTGACGCAATAAGCGGTCAGCGCGTCCTGCTGCTGCTTTTTCTTGC
This sequence comes from Mesorhizobium sp. B2-4-7, assembly GCF_006442685.1. Classification (NCBI taxonomy): domain Bacteria; kingdom Pseudomonadati; phylum Pseudomonadota; class Alphaproteobacteria; order Hyphomicrobiales; family Phyllobacteriaceae; genus Mesorhizobium; species Mesorhizobium sp. B2-4-7. The sequence continues at coordinate 136,958 of NZ_VFVH01000009.1, read as the reverse complement.
CGCCTTCCTCTTGCGGCTCGGCGCCGTTCGCGCCGCCCTGCTCGTCATCGGCGCCACGCGGCGAACGCGTCTCCGACGCGCCGGGACGCTTGGCGATGCCGTGCGAGATGTAGTTGACCGCGTCGTAACGGGTCATCTGCTGTTCCTGCAGGAAATAGGCGGCATGGCTCTCGCGCTCGGCGAAGATGGCGACGAGCACGTTGGCGCCGGAGACCTCTTCGCGGCCGGACGACTGCACATGGATCACCGCGCGCTGAATGACGCGCTGGAAGCCGGCGGTCGGCTTGGAATCCTCGTCATAGCCGGTGACCAGATTGTCGAGTTCGGTGTCGATATAGGTGAGAACAGTGTGCTTCAACTCGTCGAGGTCGACATTGCAGGCGCGCATGACGGCGGCGGCCTCGGTGTCGTCGATCAGGGCGAGCAGCAGATGTTCAAGGGTTGCATATTCATGGTGCCGCTCGTTGGCGAGCGTCAGCGCTTGGTGAAGCGCCTTTTCCAGGCCTTGGGAGAAAGCCGGCATGTTACCTCACTTCTTCTCCATCACGCATTGCAGCGGATGCTGATTCTGTCGGGCGAAATCCATGACCTGGGACACTTTGGTCTCGGCCACCTCGAATGTATAGACCCCGCACTCGCCCACTCCATGATTGTGAACATGAAGCATGATGCGTGTGGCGGCTTCGCGGTCCTTCTGGAAAAAACGCTCCAGCACGTGAACCACGAACTCCATCGGTGTGTAGTCGTCGTTCAGGATGAGGACCCGATAGAGGCTGGGTTTCTTGGTCTTGGTCTTTGTGCGCGTGATGACCGCCGTGCCGCGGCCGGCCTCATTGCCGTCGCCGCTGCCGTTCTGCATCCGTGCCTTGGTGGCAGTCAAACCGATCGTCACGTAATCCTGCCTCTTTCGAATCCTCATGCGAGTTCGACATGTAGGTGTTCGATGGACGATTTTAAGCCCTTCTGGTTAGCTGACAATATGGCTAGGTGCCCAACTTGGCCGATTTTCGCAATCGTGAAGGGGTGCCAGGCCGCTGAACGGAAATAGACATGAAAAAACCCGGCCACGCTGGCGCGGCCGGGCTCTGTCTTGGCCCAATGGGCCCAGATCTCGCACTGCCGAACGGAATTACTTCGCCTTGGCAACGATCGATTCGAACGGCTTGTAGGCTTCCTTGGCGAGTTCGGCATAGAGGTCGCCGATCTTGGTGGCCTCGGCGACGAACGCCTCATAGGACTGCTTGGCATAGTCGGACTGGACCTCGATCGCCTTGTCGAGCGACTTGGCCGAGACAATCTTCTCGAAAGCGGCGCTGCCGGCCTGGAAGCTCTTCTTGGTGTATTCGCCGGCCTCGGCCGCAATTGCCTGCGCGCCCTTGGACAAAGAGGCGAAGCTCTTCAAGCCGGTGTCGGCGAACTCTTTGCCGTATTTGCTGAAGTCCTCATAGGTCTGCGTCATTTCAATTCTCCCTGGACGGTTGATGCGCCCTGCCCCGAGCGCCTTGTGCAATGCACTCGAATATATTGTGCGACGCACAAAAGTCAAGAAATCGCCAGCTTCCGTCCCAGCCGGTGTGGGCAATGGCTAAAATTCGAATAAACAGAGGCTCAAACCACCAGAAAATGGTGAACGCGGCGGTTACCATAAACGGATTGGTAACGCTGCCCCGATAGCTTGCCCGGAAGTGAGGCAGGATCCCTTTGCCGCCTCCAGCGCAACAAGAAATTCAAAGGAACTATCAGTGCGTCAGGCGTTGTCGGGCATCGTTTCCAAATCCGCGTCCCCTTTCAAAACGGTCATGATCATCGCCGTGGCGATGACCATCGTCGTTGCAAGTGCGGCCTCGTCGCTCGCCGCGAAGTCCGCGGCCATCGTGGTCGACGCCAAGACCGGCAAGGTGCTCTACTCCTCGGATGCCAACGCCCGGCGTTATCCCGCCTCGCTCACCAAGATGATGACGCTTTATTTGACTTTCGAGGCTCTGGCCAAGGGCAAGATCAGCCGGAACTCGCCGGTCGTCTTCTCGGCTCATGCCGCGGCAGAGCCGCCGACGAAGCTCGGCGTGAAGCCGGGCGGATCGGTGGCGGTCGAGACCGCCATCCTGTCGATGGTGACCAAATCGGCCAATGATTCGGCCACCGCGCTCGGCGAAATGCTCGGCGGCAACGAGACCAACTTCGCCCGCATGATGACTGCCAAGGCGCGGCAGCTCGGTATGAACGGCACCGTGTTCCGCAACGCCAACGGCTTGCCCGATCCCGGCCAGTTCACCACTGCGCGCGACATGGCGACGCTCGGCATCGCGCTGCGCGAACATTTCCCGCAATATTACGGCTATTTCTCGCAGCGCTCCTTCCTCTATGGCCGCCAGCGCATCAACGGCCACAACCGCCTGCTTGGACGCATCAAGGGCGTCGACGGCATCAAGACCGGTTACACCCGCGCTTCGGGCTTCAACCTGGTTTCATCGGTTTCGGACGGCAACCGTCGCATTGTCGGCGTGGTCATGGGCGGCACCTCGGGCAGCAGCCGCGACAATCAGATGGCGGCCCTGATCAACACCTATCTGCCGCGGGCATCGACCCGAGGCGGCGGCGATCTGGTCGCCAAGGCCGATAGCGGCAACCCGGTGACGGCATTGGCCAAGGTGCTGTTGCCCAAGCACGACGCACCGACTCCGGACGAGAAGCCGGTGGCGGTGGCAAGCGCCGATGACGCGGACGAGGCCGTTGCCGACGACGCGACGGTTGCCCAGGGCGACAGCGATGTCGCCGACGATACCGCAGCCGAAGAACCCAAACTGGTTGTTCCGGCAAAGAAGGTGAAGACGGTTATCGTCTCCGCCCCCAAGGTCGCCACGGCACAGGTGGTGTCCGCTTATGCCGAGCCCGCGCCGGCCGTCGACCCGGTCAACACCGCGTCGGTGCCGTCGGGTTGGGCCATTCAGGTCGCCTCGTCGCCGAAACAGTCCGAAGCCCAGGCCTTCCTCGACAAGGCCACCAAGCAGGCGCCGAAGGTGCTGGCAGATGCCTCCGGCTTCACCGTCGCCTTCGACAAGGACGGCGTCACGTACTACCGCGCCCGCTTCGGCGGCTTCGGTTCCAAGACCGCGGCCTGGAAGGCCTGCACCGCCCTCAAGAAGAAGAAAATCGAGTGCTACGCCGTCCAGCAGTAGGGACGGCGTGGAAGATATCTCCCGGAAATTTCTGCGTCGAAGGAGACTAGTTGTGATTGGAGAGCAAGACGTCCTTGGCTTCGTTGATCCGCGCCGCCAGGAAAGACGTGCCGCCGATATCGGGGTGCAGGCGTTGCATCAGGCGGCGGTGCGCCTTGCGGACATCCGCCGCGGCGGCCCCCGCTTCAAGACCAAGGACCTTGTAGGCCTCCTCCTTAGTCATGGCGCCCGGACCTGGCGCAATACCCAGCCCTTCGCCACTGTGCGCCTCAGCGTTTTTGCGCCAGACGGGAAATCTGCCGTCAAGATACGTCTCTAGCAGTTGCCGGCTCTCCGGGTCACCGGAGAGTTCGCGAAACAGCTGCAGCAATTCGGCTTTGCCCATCGCACCAAGCATCTTGCCTTCATGGCGGCCTGCCAGGACAAGGCCTTCAAGGCCTCCTGTATCGTGATCGAGGTCCATTTCCAGCGCCGCCGTGCGTACGGTCGAGCGTCTCCGCGCCGGCATCACGGCTCGCCGGTTCAGCCGCATCGAGCCGTACCAGGCGATCGCTGCGAGCAGGATGACGCCGCCGAGACCGCCGCGCCCGACCAGCAGCACGGCGCCCCCGACCAACGCCAGCAAAACCGGCCCAACCTTCCTCATGTCGCCTGCAAGCCTGCTCGGGTCGGCCCGCACGAAAGCCGTTGCCAGGCCCATCAGCACCAGCAGCAATGCGACGACAGCGATGATCGCGCCTACCATATTCCACTGCCCCGTGAATGCCTGGCGATCGGCCGGTTTTCCAGACTATTCCTGAACACGAGCATGCCGCCACCGGGTGTTATTTCTGCGCCGCAATCATGACCTTGCGCGACACATGGTCCGCATCCCACTACGCCGCGGCGCGATGTGGTCGGTGCGAGTGCGTCAGATGTCGAAACCGGATGGTTCCTATCGCTCATGATTTTCAAGATGTGGCGTTGTCGCGACGCTTGCAAGTCCAACGGACAGCAACATTGAGGGCCAGCAACCGCAGTCCGCCTATGCGGGCCGGCCATGCCGCCAGATTGCCCGGAGCAAGCCAATGGGCTGCTCGGAACAAGCCGATAGTGATTTAGAGCAGGCCGAGATCGGCGAGCTCGCGCCGGAGTTTCGGCGGCATTTCGACCTGCCCCGGCTTGCCCTTGCCGAGATCGGCAGGTGCATCCGATGGCTTTAGATAGCGCCAGCCCTGAAAGGCGCGGCGCGGCTGCCAGTCGGTGCGCACCACTTGCGGATCCAGCATCAGATGGCAGCGGCCGATGCCCTCGTCATCAGTGAATGGCCGGATCTCGGTGATCAACTGCCGGCATTGCACACTTCCCTTGATCACCCAGTAGAGCGAGCCGCCGTCGGTAACCTCATCGGCGCGCGTCGGCACCATGCGGGTGGTGTGCCAATGCTCGGCCGGTTCGCCGGCACGGCGCCGCTCGTCGAGGCGGAACGCGATCCATTCTTCGAGATCCTCGACGCTGTCGCAGCCGACGCAGAGCTTTAGGAGGTTGAGAGCCATTGCCCAAGATTTAATCCGTCGCACGGATGCGTCAACGGCCTGAGCAAGTTCTCCACAGTGCCAGCGGGCTCAACACTCCACCACATTGACCGCCAGCCCGCCGAGGCTGGTCTCCTTGTACTTCTCGTTCATGTCAAGGCCGGTCTGGCGCATGGTTTCGATCGCGGCGTCCAGCGGCACGAAATGGGTGCCGTCGCCCTTGATGGCAAGCGAGGCGGCCGTCACCGCCTTGACCGCGCCCAGCGCATTGCGCTCGATGCAGGGCACCTGCACCAGCCCGCCGACCGGATCGCAGGTCATGCCCAGATGGTGCTCCAGCGCGATCTCGGCGGCGTTCTCGACCTGTTCGGGCGTGCCGCCCATGACGGCGCACAGGCCGGCCGCCGCCATGGCCGAAGCCGAGCCGACTTCGCCCTGGCAGCCGACCTCGGCGCCGGAGATGGACGCATTGGACTTGATGATGCCGCCGACGGCGGCTGCCGTGAGCAGGAAATCGCGAATGCTGGGCTGGTCGGCCTCGGGATGGAAATGCAGCCAGTAGCGCAGTACTGCCGGCAGCGTGCCGGCCGCGCCGTTGGTCGGCGCGGTGACGACGCGCCCGCCGGCCGCATTCTCCTCGTTGACGGCCATGGCATAGATCGACAGCCAGTCATTGGCGAGCAGCGGATTGGGCCGGTTCTGCTGCCACTGCTCCTGCAGCTTGTCGTGCAATTGCCTGGCCCGGCGGCGCACCTTCAGCCCGCCCGGCATGATGCCGTCCTGCGACAGGCCGCGCTCGATGCAACTCTTCATGGCACCCCAGATGGCGTCGAGGCCGTCGTCGAGCTCATCGCGCGACATTTGTGTTTCCTCGTTGACCCGCTTCATCTCGGCAATGGAAAGGCCGCTCTTGCCAGCCATCTTCAGCATCTCGAGGGCGTTCTTGAAGGGATAAGGGACTTTTTTGCCTTCGGTCGTCACCGAACCCTTGGCTTTCATGCGCTGCAGCTCTTCTTCCGAAACCACGAAGCCGCCGCCGATCGAATAATAGATGCGCTTGAGCAGCAGGCGGTCGCCGGCATCATAGGCATAAAACGCCATGCCGTTGGCGTGGCCGGTGAGCGGCGTCTTGCGGTCGAGCACCAGGTCGCCGGCCGGATCGAAACGGTAGGAGGGGTGGCCGGGCGGTGAAATCAGCTTGTCGGCGGTGATGCGAACGACAATGCCGTCCGCCTGGTCAGGGTCGACCGTCTGCGGCGTCTGCCCGGCAAGGCCGAGAATGACGGCACGGTCACTGCCATGGCCGATGCCGGTATAGGCGAGCGAGCCGTGCAGGCTGGCGCCGATGCGAGCAACCTTGGCGCCGGCCGGACGCGGCCAGTCGTCTCCGGCGATCTCGTCGAGGAAACGGCGGGCGGCCGTCATCGGTCCCATCGTGTGCGAACTCGATGGTCCGATGCCGATCTTGAACAGGTCGAAAACCGAAAGGAACACGCGCCACAATCTCCCGAAGCCGCTCTGGGACTACATATAGGAACTCCTGCGATGTTTCCGCTGTTTTGAACGGCGCGGCGCAGCGCCTGCCGACCTTGTTTGCTCCGGCAGCGACATATCCGTCGCTGCCGCGGACGATCGAAGCAATCGCACTGGATGTGATAGGATTCGCCAATGGGCGATTCCCTCGATCTTTCGACAGCCGATCTCGCGGCGTTGGCGTTCTTCCTCATTGCGTGGGTTTTGCATACGCTCGCCTCGGACGGTGTGCTGGTCAGCCGCATGTCCCTGACAACGGCGATGAATGCGCAGCGGCAAGCCTGGATGCACCGGATGGCCGAGCGTGAGATCCGCATCGTCGACACAGCCATCATGGGTGGCCTGCAGCAAGGCACCGCCTTCTTCGCCTCCAGCTCCCTGATCGCGCTTGGCGGCTGCTTTGCCTTGCTCGGTGCCTCCGACCGCGTCCTCGAGGTGTTGAGCACCCTGCCTCTGGGCGGCGCCCCGTCGCGCCCAGCTTTTCAGATCAAGGTGCTGGGACTGGTGCTGATCCTGGCGTTTTCGTTCTTCAAGTTCGGCTGGGCCTACCGTCTGTTCAACTATTGCTCGATCCTGATCGGTGCTGTGCCGATCCCACATGGCGAAGCCTCGCGCAACCTGGTCACCGAAACGGCGGTGTGGAGGGCGGCGCAGATGAACATGCTGGCAGGCAAGCATTTCAACTCCGGCCTGCGCGGCGTGTTCTTTTCGATCGGCTATCTCGGCTGGTTCGTCGATCCGGTGGTGTTCGTGCTGTCGACGCTTCTGCTCCTGGCCGTTCTGGTGCGGCGCCAGTTCTTCTCGGCGGCGCGCCGCGCCGTGATCGGTCAGCCGCCAGGTGCGGGAAAAGGCCGATCGATGCGGCCGGACAGCCAATAGGCGAACAGCCCTATCCATTCGCGGATCGCCATGGTGGCCGCCTGCAGCGCATCGGCCGGATTGTCGCAGAACAGGCCGATGCCTTCGTCTCCCGACGTTCGATAGTCGACCGGCCAGGGGACGGTCGCGAAGCCGGCCTTGTCGAACAGCGCCTTGGCGCGCGGCATATGGTAGGCCGAGGTGACCAGCAGCCAGGTTTCGCCCGGCTTCGGCGCTATCAAGGCCTTGGTGAAGACGGCATTCTCATAGGTGTTGCGCGATTTGCCCTCGAGGATCAGGCGCTCCGGCGTCACGCCAAGCGCGCCAAGCAGGCGCGGCGCGGTGGCGGCATCGCCCTCGCCGTCGAGGAACAATTCGCCATTGCCGCCGGAGACGACCACCTTGGCGTCGGGAAAGCGCCGCGCCAGCACGGCCGTCTCGACCATCCGGTCGCCGCCGCTGTTCAGCTCATAACCGCCGCGCACCAGATTGATGCCGCCCTCGAAGCCGCCGCCGAGCACGACGATGCCATCGACTTTTTGCGGCAGCGGCGGGCGCGGAAAGCGTTCCTCCAGCGGGTTGAGCAGCAATACGCCGAGTGAGGTCCAGGCCGAAAGCGCCAGAACCAAAAACGCCAGCACGCCGCCGGTGGCTGCCAGCCGCCGGCGGCCGAAAAATGCCGCGACCAGCCCCGCCAGCAGCAGGAAGATCGTCAGGTTGAGCGGCTGGATAAAGAACCAGAAGATTTTCGAAAGATAAAAGAACATCCCTCACCCCTTAGATGAGAAACGATCCTACCACCACTTCTCCGGCTGGAACGTTCCGGCCGCCTGCTCGATGACGGCAGCGGTCTGGAACAGCGTCTCTTCCTCGAACGGCCTGCCGATCAGTTGCAGGCCGAGCGGCAAGCCCTTGGGGTCTAGGCCGGCGGGCACCGCAATGCCCGGCAGGCCCGCCATGTTCACGGTGACGGTGAAGATGTCGTTCAGGTACATCTTCACCGGATCGGAAGCCATGTCCTCGTCTGCAATGCCGAAGGCGGCAGATGGCGTCGCCGGTGTCAGGATGACATCAACGCCGGCGGCAAAGACGTTCTCGAAGTCCCGCTTGATCAGATTGCGCACCTTCTGCGCCTGCAGATAGTAGGCGTCGTAATAGCCCGCCGACAGCACATAGGTGCCGATCATGATCCGGCGCTTGACCTCGCGGCCAAAGCCGGCGGCGCGGGTCTTCTCATACATCTCGACGATGTCCTTGCCCGGCACGCGAAGGCCGTAGCGGACGCCGTCATAGCGCGCAAGGTTGGACGAGGCTTCGGCGGGCGCCACGATGTAATAGGCCGGTAGCGCGTATTTGGTGTGCGGCAAAGAGATGTCGACGATCTCGGCGCCGGCATTCCTGAGCCAGGCAATGCCCTTCTGCCAAAGGGCCTCGATCTCCTCCGGCATGCCGTCGACGCGGTATTCCCGGGGAATCCCAACCTTCATGCCCTTGATCGGCTTGCCGATCGCCGCCTCGTAGTCCGGCACCGGCCGGTCCACCGAGGTCGTATCCTTCGGATCGACGGAGGCCATCGATCTGAGCAGGATCGCGGCATCGCGCACGTCGCGCGCGATCGGCCCGGCCTGGTCGAGCGACGAGGCGAAGGCGACGATACCCCAGCGCGAGCAGCGGCCATAGGTCGGCTTGATGCCGACCGTGCCGGTGAACGCGGCCGGCTGGCGGATCGAGCCGCCAGTGTCGGTGGCCGTGGCGCCCGCGCACAGGAAAGCCGAGACGGCGGAGGCCGAGCCGCCCGACGAGCCACCCGGCACCAGCTGCGCATTGTCCAGGGTGCGCGCGGTCCTGGTGCCGCCGGCCGAAACGAAGCCGCCATCGCCCTGGTGCGTCGTCGGCATCACCATCGTGTCAACGCGCGAACGCCGCCACGGGTTGACCACCGGCCCGTAATAGGACGTCTCGTTGGACGAGCCCATGGCGAACTCGTCCATGTTGAGCTTGCCCAGCATGACCGCCCCGTCGGCCCACAGATTGGAGGTGACGGTCGATTCGTAATGCGGCTTGAAGCCGTCGAGCACATGGCTGCACGCTTGGGTGTGCACGCCCTCGGTGCCGAACAGGTCCTTAATGCCGAGCGGAATGCCTTCCAGCGCACCGCCCTCGCCTTTGACCAGCCTGGCGTCGGAGGCCTTGGCCATGTCGCGCGCCTTGTCGCCGGTCACCACGACGTAGGCGTTGAGCGCCGGATTGGCGCGCTCGATCGCAGCAAGATAGGCGTCGGCGATCTCGGTCGCGGTGATTTCCTTGGCGCGCAGCTTGGCGCGGGCCTGCGAAATCGTCAGTCGGGTCAGGTCGCTCATCAGGCAAGGCTCTTTTCGTAAAACACCGACCACTCGGAATCGGGATAATCCAGCACCGGACCGCAACGCGAGAAGCCGGAACGTTCATAGACAGCCCGGGCGGCAGGATGGCGATCGCCCGTCTCCAGCACCAGACGCTTCAATCCTTCCTCGCGCGCCAGCGCTTCGACACGCTCCACAATCCTGGCGCCGATTTTCTGGCCGCGATGCGTGGGCCGCGTGTACATGCGCTTGACCTCGCCGACGGCGCCGTCATGGCGCTTCAGCGCCCCGCAACCGATTGCAAAACCGTCGTCGCGGGCGACGAAGACCGTGGTGTCCGGGCCGGCCATCTGCTCGACGGTCAGGTGATAGCAGTGTTCCGGCGGCGTCAGTTCGAGCAGCGTCTCGTTGAGCTCCGCGACCAAGCCGCGCACATCGTCCTGCAGCGGCGTCTCGATTGCGATTTCGATGGCCATCGGCCTGTTACTCCACGACCTTCGGCACGAGGAAGAAGTTCTCTTCCGTGGCAGGCGCGTTGGCGACGATGTCGGCAGCCTTGTTGCCGTCGGTGACGACATCCTGGCGCTTCTTCATCCCCATCGGAGTTACCGAAGTCATCGGCTCGACCCCGGAAACATCGACCTCGTTCAGCTGTTCGACGAAGCCCAGTATGGCATTCAGCTCGCCGGTCATGCGTTCGGCATCTTCCTCGCTCACCGCAATGCGGGCGAGACGCGCGACGCGCTTCACTGTCTTGACGTCAACGGACATGTTTGTGCCTCGGGAAAACCAGCCCCGGCCTATAGCGGCGCCGCGCGCGGCGCGCAACATGTGCATGCCCACAATCGGGCAAATGGCCTCACGGCGGGGCCATGCCCTCGCACAGATAGTAGCTGCCGCTGTTGCCGCTCGCCTCGCTCTCGTCTTCGATGGGCCGGACGGAGACGAGATCGATCTGAGTCGGGCTCATCTGCGTTACCGAGAGCACGTCGGGAAAAACGTAGCCCGGCTCCTGGCAAATGGCCGTCACCGCCCAGCTCGGCGAGCGTGTCGCCTTGCTGATCTGCAAGAACTCGCAATTGTATTCGACCCCCTGGAGGCCATGGGCCGACAGCACGATGTTGCCGGCATCGATCAGCGTCTGCAGGGTGTCTTTCCTGGCTTGTACGCAGAGCTCCTCGGACTTGAGGTAGACCCCTTCAATGAAATCGTCCGCGGCGAACGCCGGCGACGCCGCAAACAGCATCGAAACGCAAAGAGAGTTCCTCAAGCCCATGTTCTAATTCCGTTTTCAATTTATAGCGTGACCGCCTCGCCGATCCCAGGCACGACGACATTCACGCCCGAACCCTCCATTCCGGCGACGAATTTGTCGGGCGTCTGGTCGAGCAGGCCGAAAGTCGCATAGTGGCATGGCACGGCGACATCGAACTTGAAATAGCGGCGGCAGGCGAGAGCCGCGACAGCGCCTCCCATGGTAAAGCGGTCGCCGACCGGCACCAGGCCGATCTTCGGCTCATGCAGCTCGTTGACCAGCGCCATATCCGAGAAGATGTCGGTATCGCCCATGTGATAGAGCGTCTTGTCGTCCTGGAAATGCAGGACCAGCCCGCAGGGATTGCCCATATAGATGCCGTCCCCATAGGACGAGGAATGCAATGCCTGGACAAAAGTCGTCGTGAACGGGCCGCAGTCCACCGTGCCACCGGTGTTGCCCTGGTTGATATTGTTCTGGTCGACGCCCTGGCCGCCGAGATAGCCGCAGACCTCGGGGTTGGCGACCAGCATCGCTCCGGTCTTCTTGAGGATCTCGAGCGCATCGCCGACATGGTCTCCGTGACCATGCGTCAAAAGCACGTGAGTGACACCTTCGGCCGGGCCTTCCCAACTTTTCTTCCAAAGCGGATTGCCGCTCAGGAACGGGTCCATCAGGATGCTTGCGCCCGTCACCTCGATCTTGAAGGCGGATTGTCCGTACCAAGTGAGTTTCATCAGCGAGTTCCTCGATTTTTGCTCCGTCGGAGGATAGAACGGCGTCAGCTCAAGAGCAAAGTGTTACGGCGTCCTCGCGTGTTCAAAACGCCGCGACGGCGCTGTCGGGTCAAAGGAAAACCGTTGGCTATCATTACCATCGAGGAATTGCCGGCACGGCTGGCTGGCGGCAGGACGCTTGCCGGGCTCGATCTCGGCGACAAGACCATCGGCGTCGCCGTTTCGGACCGTGGCTTTTCCTTCGCGCATCCGCGCCCGGTCATCATCCGACGGAAATTCTCGCTCGACGCGGCCGTGCTGCTGGATCTGCTGCAAAAGGAGAATGCCGGCGCGGTGGTGATTGGACTGCCGGTCAACATGGACGGCTCGGAAGGTCCGCGCGCGCAGAAATCGCGCGCCTTCGTACGCAACATGGCCGCCTTGAGCGACCTTCCCTTCCTGCTATGGGACGAGAGGCTGTCGACGGTAGCCGCTGAACGGACGCTGATCGAGATGGATTTTTCGCGCGCCAAACGCGCCGGCAAGATCGATTCGGCCGCCGCCGCCTTTATTCTGCAGGGAGTTTTGGACCGGCTTCGCTCGCTCGGTGCAGCCGCTCGAACTGCACCGGAACCGCCGGCCGCCTCCTGATCCAGCCGATGATTTCACGACGGCGGCGAAGCGCCCAGATCGCCAGCAGCAGCAGGCCGTCGAATATACAGGCTCTTCCCACCATACCGGGAATGATTGCCGGGTCGATGCCGAGCATCTGGCCGTAGAGTTGGAAGACGAAATCATGCAACTGCCGGCTCAGCATGACGTAGCCGAAATTCATGTCGTTGAGCGACAGGTAGAACCAGCCCCAGAAAAGCGCCATCGGAGCCGCCCACAATGCGAAGATGTAACGCATCAGCGGCCTCCCTTCCGGGTCGGCTGGGGTCGGCCCGATATCAGCGAAAGCAGCGAATTGTGGGCTGCGGCCCTGGCCATGCTGTGCGCCGTGGCGTGGATTTCAACCTCATCCGATGTGGCCAGGGTGCGGCGCTCGGCAAGCATGGCGACATAGGAGGCCAGAAGTGCGGCCAATTGCACGGCGACGCCCAGGAACAGCCCGTTGATGCCTTGCGCCGCGCCTCCGACCAAGATCAGCGACAGCACGCCGGAAGCGCTGATGAAGGCGATGCGGGCAACGCTGTCGGCGCCCGGATTGCTGGCATTGTTGATCAGCGCCTCGACAAAAGCCCAGAAGAACAGCACCGCCACGACAAGCAGGGCCGTTGCCAGAGGCGCAACCACGACGACATTTTCGAGATCGACGAAGCGGGCGCTCTCGATCGTCACGCCCAGCACCCCAAGCGCCCCGGCCACGCCGCGGTTTCCATCGATGCAGATGATCGCCAGCAGGGCGAAAACGATCGTCCAGTGCAAGGCGAGAAAAGAGGTCAATACCTGTCGCATCGTGATTCCTGCTTCGACAGGAATGACAGTGGGCTTTGCCGCCAGCCCTCGCAACGGAAACCATTTGTTAAGGTTAACGGCGCGGGGGAATGACCAAGGCGTGGTCCATGGCTGCTGCTCAGGTGGTTGGCGGATAGAGCGTGTCGATGATCATGCGCGCATCATGGCGCGAATCGAGCATGCCGTAGGTGTTGCGCCACTGGCCCGCCAGCCGCGTCTCGACGAAGGCATCGGCGATCCGCCCTGCCCCCAACCGGCGCAATTCCGCCGCCGCCGCCGACAGCGCCAGTTGCTCCGTCAGCAGGCGGGCCGAGCCTTCGTCGGTCGCGGCGACTTGCATCGCCGCCTTCAGCACACCGATGGTGCCGCGTCCGCCCGCGCCCAGGTCGCGATCGATGCCGGCAAGCACCTCCTCGAATAGGCCCGGCGCGCGGCCAAGCACGCGCAGCACATCCAGCGCCATGACATTGCCCGATCCTTCCCAGATAGCGTTGACCGGAGCTTCGCGATAGTAGCGAGCGAGCGGCGCCTCCTCGACATAGCCGTTGCCGCCGAGGCATTCCATCGCCTCGTAGAGCAGCGGCGGCGCAATTTTGCAGACCCAATATTTGACGACCGGCGTCATGGCACGGGCAAAGGCCGCCTCGCCGCGATCGCTCGCCGCCTCGTCGAAGGAACGCGCCAGACGGAACGACAGCGCCGTGGCAGCGGCGACGTCGAGCGCCATGTCCGCCAGCACGCGCTGCATCAGCGGCTGCTCGATCAGGTTGGTGCCGAACACCTGGCGATGGCGGGCGTGATGAACGGCTTCGGCCAGACCCGCCCGCATGATCGCCGAAGACGCCACGGCGCAGTCGAGCCGGGTCAAGGTCACCATGTCCATGATCGTCTTCACGCCGGCGCCCGGCTCGCCGACCATCTCACCGATCGCGTTGACGAACTCCACCTCGGAAGACGCATTCGACCGGTTGCCGAGCTTGTCCTTCAGGCGCTGGAAACGGAAGCCGTTGCCCGAGCCGTCGCCAAGGACGCGCGGCACGAGGAAGCACGACAATCCCTCCGGCGCCTGCGCCAGCACCAGGAATGCATCCGACATCGGCGCCGACATGAACCATTTATGGCCGGTCAGGCGATAGAAGCCGCTGCCGACGCGCTCGGCCCTCGTTACATTGGCGCGCACGTCCGTGCCGCCCTGTTTCTCTGTCATGCCCATGCCAAGCGTAAGCCCGGTCTTCTCGACCGGCGGCTTTTGGCTCTGATCGTATTTGCGCGTCGTCACGCGCGGCGCCCACTCGCGGAACAGTTTCGGGCTCGCCATCAGCGCTGCCAGCGAAGCGCTGGTCATGGTGATGGGACACAGATGTCCGGTCTCGAGTTCGGCCGTCAGGTAGAACCGGGCCGCGCGCACCTGATGGCGGCGGCCGATCTCGGCATCGCCGTTCTCCCAGACCGAGGAGTGCAGCCCGTTGGCTACGGAACGGCGCATCAAAGCGTGATAGGCGGGGTGAAACTCGACCAGATCGATGCGCCGGCCCTGGCGATCATGCGTCCTGAGCCTCGGCGTTTCGACATTGGCGAGGCGGGCCAGTTCCTGGGCCTCCTGCGTCAGCACGAAGCGGCCGAGCCCGTCGAGATCCTTGCGCACCGGATCGGAAAAGCGCTCGGCAAGCTGGATCAGCAACGGATCGCCCCGCCAGGCGTTGCCGCCTGTCAGCGGCGGCGGCTGGTTCGTCACGTCGTCGGTCACGCTTCATCCTTACTGCCAGGCGGCTACGAATCCGGAGCCATCGGCTAGATATAGCCCAAGGCTCGCGACGAAAATACCGGGGAGAACAGCCGCAATCCAAAGCTGGCGCTTGCAGCCATGGAACGTCCACCCTATAGCAGCCCCTTGAGATGACCGACGCTTCGTCCCTGCCACTCTATCCCCACCGCCATCTTCTGGGCATCCGCGATCTTTCCCCCGCCGACATCGAGCTTCTGCTCGACAGGGCGGACCGGGCTGTCGCGATCTCGCGGCAATCCGAGAAGAAAACCTCGACACTGCGCGGCCGCACCCAGATCAACCTTTTCTACGAAGCCTCAACGCGGACGCAGTCGTCGTTCGAACTGGCCGGAAAGCGTCTCGGCGCCGACGTCATGAACATGTCGGTGGCGAGTTCCTCGGTGAAGAAGGGCGAGACGCTCATCGACACGGCCATGACGCTGAACGCCATGCGGCCCGACATATTGATCATCCGCCACCAGTCGGCCGGTGCGGCCGCCCTCCTGGCGCAGAAGGTCGGCTGCTCCGTGGTCAATGCGGGGGACGGCGCGCACGAGCACCCCACACAGGCGCTGCTTGACGCGCTGACCATCCGTCGCGCCAAGGGTCCGCTGTCGAAACTGATCGTGGCGATCTGCGGCGACATCCTGCATTCGCGCGTCGCCCGCTCCAACATCATGCTGCTCAATGCGCTCGGCGCGCAGGTGCGCGTCGTCGCACCCTCGACGCTGCTGCCTGCGGGCATCGACAGGATGGGTGTGATCGTCACCGGCTCAATGGCCGAGGGCCTGAAAGATGCCGACGTGGTGATGATGCTGCGCCTGCAGCGCGAGCGAATGGAAGGCGCCTTCGTGCCTTCGGTGCGCGAATATTTCCGCTATTTCGGCCTTGACGCCGAGAAGCTGAAGGCGGCCAAGGACGACGCTCTGGTAATGCATCCTGGACCGATGAACCGTGGCGTCGAGATCGCCTCGGAGATCGCGGACGGGCCACAGAGCGTCATCCAGGAACAGGTCGAGATGGGCGTTGCCGTGCGCATGGCGGTGATGGAAGCGCTGCTCGACCCGCGCCGCAACCACGAGGGCCGCGGCGCATGACCATCACGGTGTTCGAGCGCGCCCGCATCATCGACCCCTCGCGCGGCGTAGACGAGACCGGGACGGTCATCGTCGAGGGGAAGAAGATAGCCGCCGCCGGCAAGGCTGCGCTGAACCAGGGGGCGCCCGAGGGCGCCACCATCATCGACTGCGCCGGCAAGGCGGTCATTCCAGGCCTGATCGACGGCCGCGTCTTCATCGGCGAACCGGGCGGAGAACATCGCGAAACGATCGCGTCGGCAAGTGTCGCCGCGGCTGCCGGCGGCGTCACCTCGATCGTCATGATGCCCGATACCGATCCGGTCATCGACAATGTGGCCCTGGTCGAATTCGTGCTGCGCACCGCCAAGGACACGGCAATCGTGAATATTTTCCCGGCCGCAGCCATCACCAAGGGCCTCGACGGCCGCGAGATGACCGAATTCGGGCTGCTGCGCGAGGCCGGCGCCGCCGCCTTCACCGACGGCCGCCACACCATATCAAGCGCGCTGGTGATGCGCCGGGCGCTGACTTATGCCCGCGATTTCGGCGCAACCATCGTGCACGAAACCCAGGATGCCGACCTCGCGTCGTCGGGCGTGATGAACGAGGGACTCTACGCCAGCTGGCTGGGGCTTTCCGGCATTCCGCGTGAAGCCGAAACCATCCCGCTGGAGCGCGACCTTGCCCTGGCGCGCCTGACGCGCGGCTCCTACCACGCGGCAAAGATATCGACGGCGATGGCGGCGGCATCGGTGGCGCGCGCGAAGACCGACGGCGCGACCGTCACATCGGGCGTGTCGATCCACAATCTGTCACTCAACGAAAACGATGTCGGCGAATATCGCACCTTCTTCCGGTTGACCCCGCCGCTGCGCGCCGAGGAAGACCGCCTGGCGATGATCGAAGCGATCAGGGACGGCACGGTCGACATCATCGTCTCCTCGCACGATCCGCAGGACGTCGACACCAAGCGCCTGCCCTTCGCCGACGCCGCAGCCGGCGCCATTGGGCTCGAAACGTTGCTGGGCGCCGCCTTGCGGCTCTACCACAATGGCGACGTGCCGCTGCCGCGGCTGATCGAGACCTTGTCCACGGCGCCGGCAAGGCTGTTCGGCCTGCCTGGCGGCACGCTCAAGCCCGGCGCTGTCGCGGACCTTGCGCTTGTCGATCTGGATGAACCCTGGATCGTCAGCGAAAGCGGCATTCGCTCGCGCTCGAAGAACACCTGTTTCGAAGGCGCGCGCCTGCAGGGCAAGGTCTTGCAAACGCTGGTGGCGGGCCGCACAGTGTTCTCGGTCTGAGCTGGCGGCGGCGCATCGCGCCGAATTCAGCCCGTCAGGGGGAAATGCGGGGGGAACAATGACTTACAACCTGATCCCGGCGCTGGTGCTCGGCTATTTCTTGGGCTCGATTCCGTTCGGGCTTCTGCTGACCCGTGCGGCAGGGCTTGGCGACGTGCGCCAGATCGGCTCCGGCAACATCGGCGCGACAAATGTGCTACGCACCGGCAACAAGGGCCTTGCCGCGGCCACGCTGCTGCTCGACGCGCTGAAGGGCACGGCCGCGGTGCTGATCGCGGGCCATTTCGCGCCCGAACTCGGCGCTTGGGCCGGCCTTGGCGCCTTCCTCGGCCATCTCTTCCCGATCTGGCTCGGATTCAAGGGAGGCAAGGGCGTCGCCACCTATCTCGGCGTGCTGATCGGCCTTGCCTGGCAGGTGGCGCTGATCTTCGCCATCGTCTGGCTGGCCATGGCATTCCTGTTCCGCTACTCCTCGCTTGCAGCGCTGACGGCCGCGGTCGCCGTGCCGATCGCCCTCTATTTCCTGAGCACACAGCAGATTGCCGCATTGTTCGTCGTGATGAGCCTGATCGTCTTCATCAAGCACCGGGCCAACATTTCACGCCTGCTTGCCGGCACCGAGGGCAAAATCGGGGCGAAGGAGTGAGCAAGCCGCTCGCCGGACCGCGCCTCAGCGACCGGCAGCGGTTGAGCTGGCTGCGGCTGATCCGCAGCCAGAATGTAGGTCCCGCCTCCTTTCGCGACCTGATCAACCGGTTCGGTTCGGCCGAGGTCGCGCTGGAAATGCTGCCGGAGCTGATGATTTCGGCCGGCGCCAGCAGGATCGCCCGCATTCCCTCGATCGCCGAGGCTGAAGCGGAACTGGAGGCCGCACGGCGGGCAGGCGCCCGTTTTGTCGGTATCGGCGAGCCGGACTATCCCGCCCTGTTGAAAAACATGGACCATCCGCCGCCGCTGCTGGCGGTGAAAGGCGAAGGCGCGGTGTTCCGGCTGCCCGCGGTAGCTATCGTCGGCGCCCGCAACGCCTCGCTCGCCGGCATCAAGATGGCGCGCATGCTGGCGACCGACCTTGGCCGCGACGGTTACGCCATCATCTCCGGCCTCGCGCGTGGCATCGACACTTCAGCACATCAGGGCAGCCTCTCGACCGGCACGATCGGCGTGCTGGCCGGAGGCCTCGATCTGCCCTACCCGCCTGAGAATGCCGGCCTATGCGACGAGATCGTCGAGCGCGGCGGCGCCATCATTTCGGAGATGCCGTTCGGCTGGCAGCCGCGTGCCCAGGATTTTCCGCGCCGCAACCGCCTCGTCGCGGGCGCGGCAGTCGGTCTGGTGGTGGTCGAGGCGGCGCAGCGTTCCGGGTCCCTGATCAGCGCCAGGCTCGCAGGCGAAATGGGCCGGCTGGTCTTCGCCGTACCCGGCTCGCCGCTTGATCCACGCGCCGCCGGCACCAATGGCCTGCTCAAGGACGGTGCCACCTTGGTCACCGAAGCCGCCGACATTCACAGGGCAATCGCGCCGCTGACCGGTTTGCGGGCCCCCGAACTGCCGCCCTTTGAAGATCCCCCCGATTTCTCGGCCACGCCGCCACCCGGCGAAAACGACCGCGCCAGGGTGACCGAAGCGCTCGGCCCGACGCCGGTGGCGATCGACGAGATCATCCGCCACACCGGCCTGCATCCGGCCCAGGTGTTCATGGTGCTCCTGGAGCTCGACCTCGCCGGCCGGCTCGAACGGCATGCCGGCGGCAATGTCTCGCTGGTCTTCGCGGAAGGCTGACAGCCTCCGTCAGTGGTGATCGCGCTTCTTCTGTTCGGTCTCGGTATAGTCGGGCGTGTTTGCGCCGAACAGGTCCCTCTCGACGGCCTTTCGCCAGACGGCATCGGCGTCTTCAGGACGCGATGGATCGAAAGTTGTCTCCGTGTCCTGCATGCGCCGGCGCGAACGCCGCCGGAGCCACGCGGGCATGATCTCGTGGATGAGGCTGGTGAATTGGATCATTGATCAACTCCTGAAACCCGTTCTTCAAAGGCGCAAAATGCGTTTTGCGGCCTCAACTCTGCCGGACAGTGGGCTGGACCGCCTCCTCAAACCGGCCAGTGCCCGATTGGTCGTGACATAGGGATTCAAGCCAGGCCAGGGTCTCGCCGACATCGGCCAGCGCGTGGCGCGCCACGGTTTTCCCTTGCGGTTTGATGCGGACCGAAATGCCATCCATTTCATTGACGGCTTCGAAGCCGTTCTCATCCGACGTGTCGTCTCCGAGGAATACGGGAATCCGCCCCCGGAAAGCCGGCAACTCGCAGAAACGCCTGATTGCCGCTCCCTTGGCCGCCTCGAGCGGCATCAGTTCCACCCCGGCATTGCCGGCAAGAACCCGATATCCCCGCGGAAGCCGCTCCAGGGCCTGTTCGACCAGTTGCGTCGCCCGTTGCAGCAACTGCGGCGCCGCACGCGTATGAATGGCCAGGATCGGGCCCTTGCGCTCGATATAGACGTCCACATTGTCCAGTTCCGCCTCGATTTCCTCGGCAAGCGCGGCAATGTCGGCGGGCTCGTCGGCCGCCTCGACAGGCCCGTCACGGACAAGCCGGTGCTCCAGGCCGTATAGACCCGCAGCCGGCAGGCGCAGCGGCTGGAAGAGCCGGTCGACGGCGGAAACGGATCTTCCTGTAATGAAAGCCAGAGCGCCAGCCAGACGCCCGTCCAGCCTTGTCAGCATGCTTCGCAACGCATCACCGACGACCACCGCGTCGGGATGCGCGGCATGTTCCAGAAGCGTACCGTCAATGTCCAGGAAGAGTGCCCATCGGCCTTGCGGGACGGTCGGCACGGACAGATTTGCCGATCCCGACATCACAGCGCCGCGACCCGTTTGCGATCAAGCAGCGATATCACATTGGCCGCGGCAACGGAGCCCGGCCCGGCGGGGTCGATCGCGATTCGCTTGCGCAAGCGGGCGGCGTCGAGAAGCATGCTGCCCGCCCAGCGATAGACATTGTTGTCGCGGACGATCTCGCGCATGCGCTGCATGCGCTGGCGCTGCTCGGCGGGCACCATGGTCAATGCCTGCAGCAACGCCTCGGCCATCATCGTCGCGTCGTAAGGATTGACGATCAGCGCCTCGAGAAGCTCCTTGGAAGCGCCGGCAAACATGCTGAGCATCAGCACGCCCTGCTCGTCGTCGCGTGCGGCGACAAATTCCTTGGCGACCAGGTTCATTCCGTCGTGCAGGCTGGTCACCATGCAGACATCGGCGGCCCGGTAGATTTCGTAGACCTGCTCCTGGGAATGGTGTTCAGCCACCATCAAGACAGGCGTGTAGCCGTCCCGGCCATAACGCTCGTTGAGCTCCGCCGCGCAACGCAGGCATTCCTCGTGCAGTTGCTGGTAGGCCGGCAAGGTTCCACGGCTTGGCGCCGCGATCTGCAGGAAGGCCACCTTGCCGATCCACTCCGGGTGTTGCTTGAACAGTTCGTCCAATGCGTGAAACCGGTCGAGAATGCCTTTCGTATAATCGAGGCGCTCGACGCCGACACAGAGGCTGACATTGTCCGCCAGCCCGAATTTTTCGCGAATGCGCGCGCGGCACTGCGCGATAGCGGGCAATTTCCCGAGTTGAGCCGGCGGCCACTCTATCGAGATCGGATAGGCGTGGACCAGGCTCGTCTGGCCGCCATAGGAGATGGCCGAATCCTCGCGCTCGATCCTGCTTTCCAGGAAGCGGTCGACGCTCTCGATGAAGTTGTTGCAGTGGAACTGCGTATGAAAGCCGATGATCGAGCTCCCCAGCAGGCCGTCCAGGATTTTTTCCCGCCAGGGGCAGATGCTGAAGACTTCCGAATTCGGCCACGGAATGTGCCAGAAGGTGATGACGATCGCATCGGGCAGGCGTTCCCGGATCATTCGCGGCAGCAGCGCGAAATGATAATCCTGGACGAGGACGATCGGGCGTTCGTTCCGCGCTTCGGCAACGACGGTATCGGCGAATTTGCGATTGACGGCTTCGTACGTTTCCCAGTCGGACGTGCGGAAGACGGGCCGCGTAAAGGCTATGTGGCACAGGGGCCAGAGACCCTCATTGGCAAAGCCCAGATAATAGCCTTGCTGTTCCTCGTCGGTCAGCCAGACACGGCGCAACGTGTAGGATGGGTTCTCAGGTGGGACCTCGATGCGGTCGTTCTGGTCGACGACGAGATGATCCGCCGAACCGCCGCCATAGGCTATCCAGGTTCCCGCGCAGGCACGGGTGATCGGCTCCAGCGCCGAGACAAGTCCACTGGCCGGCACAACCAGGTCGACATTGTCATCCCTGAGATTGTGAATGTAGGGCTCGCGGTTGGAGACGACGATCACTTGCGCATCCGGCAGTTCCTTCGCCAGGATTTCGCGCAGTGTCGAGGGCGACCAGTTGACGAGCGCCGCGTCGGCGGAATGGCCATTCTTTTCGAACTCCCGCAATACGACACGAGCCGGTGGAGGCTCGACATTCGCCGGTTCCGGCGGGGTCCGGCGGGATCGCAGCGCGGAAATCACCAAGGCAACAAGGGAAACGCAGAGGCTGGCAAGAATGACGAACCATAGAGCGGAGGCAGAGTGGAGGAAGTCAAAATTGTTGTCTGGCATCGATGTGAATTGCTCCGGCCTAGGTCGCGCCTCTCCGCGGGGGAGATGGTGCAACGCACGTCGCCGGTGATGGTTCCGGTTTTTAGCTGCGCACGATCAAAGGCGCCAACCCTTCATGGCGGTCGGCCAGAAACGCGCCCACACGGTCTCCTACCCGCTGGAACGTCAGGTCGACTGCCGTGCCCGCCACCGCTAGATGGCGGATCACCAAGCTGTCGATGCCGATTGGCAGGCGTGGCCTTGTGACATGGATTTCGCCGGCCCAGCCGTCGATATGGAGGCCCAGACAGGCCTGCATCAGCATGAAGGCGGAACCTGCCGACCAGGCCTGCGGCAGGCAAGCGACTGGATACGCGATCGGCGCCTCGCCCGGTGCGCGGGTGAAGCCGCAGAAGAGTTCGGGCAGGCGCATGTTGAAATGGACGGCGGATTCGAACGTCCCGCTCATCAGCCGCACCACATTGTCGCGAATGCCGTACCGCGCAAGGCCTGCCGCGCATATCGCCGTGTCGTGCGGCCAGATGGAGCCATTGTGATACGACATGGGATTGAAGAATATTGCGTCGTCGGCGAGCGTCCTCAATCCCCAGCCGGAGTGAAAAGAAGCCGACAGCAACTGATCGGCGACGATCCGCGCCCGATCCGGATCCGGAAGCCCCACATAGAGCAGATGTCCAGCATTGGACGTGCGCACCTCGCATGGTCGGCCGTCGCCATCGAGCGCCAGCGCGTAGTAACCCAGCTCTTCGATCCAGAAATGACTTTCAACCCGCCGGCGGATCTCTTCGGCCCGCCTTTCCCAGCCTTCCGCCTTTTCTGTCTCGCCTCGCCGGCGAGCCAGTCTCGCCAGCCCCTGGAACGCCGCGAAGACGTAGCCCTGCACCTCGACCAGCGCGATCGGCCCCTTCGGGATACGACCGTCTGCATGAAAGACCGAATCAAAGCTGTCCTTCCATCCCTGGTTGGCGAGGCCTGACTCCGCCGCACGCCGGTAGGTGACGAATCCGGTCGAAGCGCTTGCCGCCTCGATCCATTCGGCGGCTGCACATAGCGACTGCCACAGGCCGTCGATAAAGACCATGTCGCCGGTGCGGTCCGCGTAAGCGCAGGCGAGATGAACGTAGAGCGGGGTGGTGTCGACGCCGCCATAGTAGCGGCCGAACGGCAACTCGCTCAGCGCCGTCATTTCACCTTTGCGCGTTTCATGCATGATCTTGCCGGGCTGAGAGTCGCTGAAGGGCGAGGTTTCGGTCGCCTGATGTTGCGCGAGAAAGGCAAGCACGCCGCGCGCCAGGCCGGGATTGAGCCAGAGCATCTGCAACGCCGAGATCACGCCGTCTCTGCCGAAGGCCGTCGAGAACCACGGAATGCCGGCATAGGGATAAGGGCCGGTCGCAAGTTCGGTGGTGAGCAGCGCCACATCGGCACGGGCGCGCTCCATCCAGTCGTTGAACACCCTGCCCGAACTGTGCAGCGTCGCGCCATGGCGGCGCTTGGCGCGCATGCCGAAACGCGCGCGCGCCGCTGCGGCGCGAAACCGGTCGCGGTCGGGCACATCGGCCATCTCGCTGCCGACCTCGACATACAGTGTCTTGCGGCTGCGTTTGGTGACTGCAATGAAGAAATCCGCCCGGTCGGAGGTCAATTCGTCGGGTTTCTGCGAAAACGATATCGTCGACGTACGCACCACCTTGTCCAGGCCTTCATAGCGAAGCAGAACCGAGTTCTGGTCCATCTCGGCGGTATGGGCGGTGCCTCGTTTGGCGCGTGTCGAGCCACGAACTTCGAACATGTCGCGGAAATCGGCGGCGAAGCGCAGCGAAAGCAGGACGGTCGAATGTTCCTGGCTGTAGTTGGAAAGGGTCAGGCGCTCATACAGCCGGTCCTCCCACAGCAGCCTGACACGCTCGATGTGGATCGCTCCTTGCGGGATGGGACGGCCGCCGGCACTCTCTATAGGCAGATTGGTCAGGTTGGAGGTGAACAGGACATTGTCCTGGCTCAGCGATGCGCCCAGCAACGACGTCGAACGACCGCCCACCGCGAGGCGGAATTCGGAAAGCACGCGCGTGTCGTCGCGGAAGAAGCCGTCGCCCACACCGCGTATGTCGCCATAGGAATCGGCGACGGCGAAGCAGTCGCCATGCTTGAGTGCGAAGAGCCGGTGCGGTTCCCTCGGCGCGGTTTCGTCCAGGGAGGCCAGGGCTATTGCGGGATCAAGCTTGCGCTCGTCAAGTTGGGTGATGGTCAAGAAGACTGTCCCGTGCTTGTTTCTGAACGGGGCACTGTACTAGGAAGCCCTGATTTGTTGAGTGTCGATCGCCTGTGAATAGGTGGCGACATAGTCGCGCGCCATGCGGTCGGCCGAGAACCGTCCTTCGAAAACGGCCCTTATCCGGCGCCTGTCGAGCTGAAGCAGGGCCGGCATGGTGGCGACGGCATCCTCGAGGGTTTCGACGACGAAGCCGGTCACACCGTGATCGATGATCTCGGGCATGGCGCCGCAGCTCCAAGCCATGACAGGGGTTCCGCAGGCCATCGCCTCGATTACCGCCAGACCAAAAGGCTCGGGCCAGTCGATGGGGAACAGCAAGGCAGCGGCATTGCCGAGAAACCTGCTCTTCTGGTCCTCGCTGATCTCGCCGACATATTCGACGCGATCGCCATCGATCAGCGGCTGGACGACCTCCTCGAAATAGGCCCGGTCGCCGTCGCCCACCTTGGCCGCGAGCTTGAGCCTCAGGCCCGTGCGCCTGGCAATCTCGATCGCCCGGTCCGGCCGCTTGTCGCGCGACATCCTGCCGAGGAACGCCAGATATGTGCCGTCGGAGCCGGCTTCAAAATCCGGCCTATAGAGATCGAGCGGCAGCCCATGATGGATGGTCGCCAACCAGTTGGCGGACGCGAGCCTCGTCCTCTGGCTGCGTGAAATGGAAATCATCGGAAAACGCGGGAACCGCTCATAGGCCTGTGCCAGATCCACATAGTCCAGCCTGCCATGCGGCGTCGTCACCGTTCGCTCCGGCATATGGCGGAAAAACGGGAAATGCAGGAAGTGGCTGAGATGGAAGTGAAGAATGTCGAAATCGTCGGCCTGTCTCCTGACTTCCTCGAGCATCGAAAGATGCGCCGCGATCTCCGACTTCAACGGCCGTGGATCGAGGCGCAGCGCCCGTTCCCGACACGCGACCAGCCGGGCGGAGGTCCTGGTATCGCCGCTGGCAAACAACGTTACATCGTGGCCGAGCCCGACCAGAGCTTCGGTGAGATAGGAGATGATGCGTTCGGTGCCTCCATAGAGCCTTGGCGGCACGGATTCATACAGCGGCGCGATATGGGCGATCTTCATTGGCCTGCGTTCCCTCAATAAGCTGGTCAAAGGCAAAAATGCATCAGCGGCGCGATCGTTCCTCCGCTATCGGCAGATGCGTCATTTCTCATGTTTGATGTTCTTCCGGGCGGCCCTATCTCTTTAGGTGCTGCTCCTGCGCGCCATGACGACCCGAGGAGGTTCCGATGCAGCAATCAAAGGACATTGCAGCCCGCCGGCTTGACATGATCATCGAACAATATGTCGAAGCTAGAAAACAGCGCTTCGGCTATGTTTCGACGGACCAGGCCGCCAGGGTGATTCACAGAATCCTGAAACCCACGCCTTCCGACCCCAGCTTTTCGGACCACGAACTCGACGACATGGTCGCGGCCCTCGCCGTCAAGAACGGGTTGGCCGTCGTCTTTGACCGCGGCATCAGAGGATCGGTCGGCGGCACCGAGGCGGAGCTGGACAGAAAGGATCCGACCATGAGAGCACCAGCGGAAGGCCCCGACGTTGCCGGCGCGGTGGACGCGATCCTGATTCAGCAAAAAACCGCCCCGCTTTCGATGAGCGCGATGATCTCCCTGCTGCGCCAACGCACCGGCACCACCCGATCGGACGCGGATCTGGAAGGACTGATCGCCAAAAAAGCCGCTGTCCTGAACGTGCATTTGTCACGGGACTGAGTGGTGAGCGCGTCGGGGTTCGAACCCGAGACCTACTGATTAAAAGTCAGTTGCTCTACCGGCTGAGCTACGCGCTCCCGTGGGCTGGAAACGGCGCCCTCGAAATTGCGCGGAACATAGGGAGAGTGCCTCGACCGGTCAACCGGAAAAAACGGGGCCACCAAGCCATGCGTTCCCGCCGTGCCGGCTCTCCCGGCCGACGGTTTCGGCAAGGACATGCCGAACCTTTGCCAGCCAGGCGAAGACCCTGTGGCCTCCATCGATCCCAAACCGGAGAAACATTACAAATCAGCAACTTGCCTTTTTTTCCAGGAACAATTCGCGAGCGTGTCCGTTTCCTCCGCCACAAGGGACGTCAACCTCTCAAGGAGAAGATCATGAACAAAGTCCTGTCGGGTTTGCTGGCGACCACACTGTCAGCTTCGTTCGCAGTGGCGGCGGCCATGCCGGTCGAAGCCGCACCGGCCTATGTGCCGCAGCCTGCATCGGTCTCGTCCGATGTCCAGACCGTGCAGTACAGGCCCTGGGAGCGGCGCCGTAACTTCCGCGGCGAGTTTCGCGGCAACCGCAACTTCTACCGCGACAACCGCGGAGCCTACTGGAACGGCCATCGCGGCTACCGTGAATATCGCCCGGGCTATCGCCGTCACGGCGATTTCTGGTTCCCGCTGGCTGCTTTCGCCACTGGCGCGCTGATAACCGGCGCGATCGCCAACCACCGGAACCGCGTCTATGAAGGCAATTCGCATGTGCAGTGGTGCTATGACCGTTACCGTTCCTACCGCGCATCCGACAACACGTTCCAGCCGTATAACGGCCCGCGCCAGCAGTGCATTTCACCCTACTGATGGGCGACAGTGTTCGTCAGAGGGATAGAAAGTCAAAGCCCGTGCCGGAAATGGCGCGGGCTTTCTGTCGTGCGAGGACGGTCCCCGGGCAGGCTGTGATCAGCTGGCCCAATTAATGGTCTTGAAGATATAATAAAGCGCGCTACCTTCACCACGGGGTGATCGGTACGCTCCGACGGCATCGCAAATTCGAACCGTGACGGCCGCCAATTCCCAACCCAGCACTTCCAGCTGATCCCCATCTATCACGTAAGCCTGAGCCAGTTCGTCAATGCCGTTCTTCTCGCCGAAGGACCGAACCAGCTTTGCGTCTCTGAGAAGACTATCGGGCAAATTTGAATTTGCCCACGCCCAGAGCCAGTTCTGTGCCTTGGCATTCGTGGAACCGGCGATCTGGATTTCGGTGATCACCTCGATCGCCCCGTCCTTGGAAAACAAGAGCTTTCCGTTGCTCAAGTCATAGCGCGACCAGTGGCCGATGCGGAATTCTTCCTCCAAGCGCTTATTCTTGGCCTTCAGTTGTTTGATAGCCTCGGCGCGCCAAGCAGAGTACCAGTTTGGCTTCATTCCCCCTCGCCCAATCTGACTGTTGATTATGACACGCTCAGCGTCCTGCGAACAGCATCGCGCCACCCCGCCAGCTTGGCCGAGCGCGCCGCAGGCTCCATGTCTGGTCTGAAGCGGCGGTCGAGCGCCCATGTCTTGGCGAACTCCCGCGCCTTAGGCCACACGCCCGCCTTCGAGCCGGCGAGCCAGGCGGCACCGAGCGCGGTCGTCTCCAGAATGGTCGGACGGTCGACCGGGGCGTCGAGAATGTCGGCCAGCCGTTGCATGGTCCAGTCGGACGCCACCATGCCGCCGTCGACCCGAAGCACCGTCTTGGCCGCCGTACCTTTCCAATCCTTGCGCATGGCATCGAGCAGGTCGCGGGTCTGGTAGGCCACGGATTCGAGCGCGGCGCGGGCAAACTCCGCCGGCCCCGAATTGCGGGTCAGGCCAAAGATCGCGCCCCGCGCCTCGGCATCCCAGTGGGGCGCGCCGAGCCCGACAAAGGCCGGCACCAGATACACGTCCTGGGTCGGATCGGCCTCGGCCGCCAGCTTGCCGCTCTGTTCGGCCTTGCCGATCACCTTGATGCCGTCGCGCAACCACTGCACGGCGGCGCCGGCGATGAAGATCGATCCTTCCAGCGCATAGGTGGTCTTGCCGTTCAGCCGATAGGCAATCGTGGTCAACAGCCGGTTCTTCGAGCGCACCAGATCGGCACCGGTGTTGAGCAGCGCGAAACAGCCGGTGCCGTAGGTCGATTTCATCATGCCGGGCTCGAAACAGGCCTGGCCGATGGTCGCGGCATGCTGATCGCCGGCAACGCCGAGGATCCTTATCTCGGCGCCAAAGAGATTTTTCTCCGTGATTCCAAAATCATCGGCGCAGTCCTTCACCTCGGGGAGCATCCTTGCCGGGATGTTCAGGATGGCCAGCAACTCGTCGTCCCACGCATTCTTCTCGATGTTGTAGACCAGCGTGCGGGAGGCGTTTGTGGCGTCGGTGGCATGCACCTTGCCGCTGGTCAGGCGCCAGATCAGGAAACTGTCGATGGTGCCGGCCAGCAATTCACCTTTCTCGGCGCGTTTCCTGGCGCCTTTCACCTTGTCCAGGATCCAGGCGATCTTGGTGCCGGAGAAATACGGATCGAGCAGCAGGCCGGTCTTCCTGGTGAAGGTCTTTTCCAATCCCTGCTTCTTCAGCTTCCGGCATAGCGGCGCGGTGCGCCGGTCCTGCCAGACGATGGCGTTGTGGATCGGCTTGCCGGTCGCCCTGTCCCAAATGACGACGGTCTCGCGCTGGTTGGTGATGCCGACCGCGGCGACGTCCGATGCCTCCCGCCCGGCATTCTTCAATGCGCCCTTCACGGTCGCCACGACGCTGGCCCAGATATCTTCCGGGTCATGCTCGACCCAGCCGGAAGCAGGATAGTGCTGGGTGAATTCTTGCTGGCTGCTGCCGACGACTTTCATGTCGCCGTCGAACAGAATCGACCGGCTCGACGTGGTGCCTTGGTCGATTGCCAGGACAAAGCCATTCATTCGCACTTCCTCCGTCACGACACAAAGAAGGGAGACGGCAACGTGCCGCCTCCCTGAATTTTACACGGGCGCGAACGCCCGCATAGGTCAGTCCTACTTCTGCCAGCTCTTGACCAGCTCGTCATAGTTGATGGTCTGGGGCTTCTCCTTCTCGTTCTCGATCTTGAGCTGGGGAGCGAGATTGCCGGCCTTGACCGCGTCGGCATTCCAGTAGGCGAGATCATGTTCCTCGGCGAGCTTCGGCCCGATATCGCCCTGGACGCCGGACCTCTCGATGCGGCCCATGACCTTCTCCTGCTCGGCGCAAAGCGAATCCATCGCTTCCTGCGCACTCTTTGCGCCCGACGAGGCATCGCCGATCGCCTGCCACCACAGCTGTGCCAGCTTCGGATAGTCCGGCACGTTGGTGCCGGTCGGCGACCATTGCACGCGGGCCGGCGAGCGATAGAACTCGATCAGGCCGCCGAGCTTCGGCGCGCGCTCCGTAAAGCTCTTGTCGTGAATGGTGGAGTCGCGGATGAAGGTGAGGCCGACATGGCTCTTCTTCACGTCCACCGTCTTCGAGGTGACGAACTGGGCGTAGAGCCAGGCGGCCTTGGCACGGTCGGTCGGGGTCGACTTCATCAGCGTCCACGAACCGACATCCTGGTAGCCGAGCTTCATGCCGTCCTTCCAGTAGACACCGTGCGGCGACGGAGCCATGCGCCATTTCGGCGTGCCGTCGTCGTTCATGACGGGCAGGCCGGGCTTGACCATGTCGGCGGTGAAGGCCGTGTACCAGAAGATCTGCTGGGCAACATTGCCCTGCGCGGGAACCGGACCGGATTCCGAGAAGGTCATGCCCTGCGCTTCCTGTGGTGCGTAGGCCTTCAGCCAATCGAGATATTTCTGGATCGAGTAGACGGCGGCCGGGCCGTTGGTGTCGCCGCCCCGCGCCGTGCAGGAGCCGACCGGCTGCGATTTCTCGTTGACCTTGATGCCCCATTCGTCGACCGGCAGGCCGTTCGGGATACCCTTGTCGCCATTGCCGGCCATCGACAGCCAGGCATCGGTGAAGCGCCAGCCGAGCGACGGGTCCTTCTTGCCGTAGTCCATGTGCCCATAGACTTTTTTGCCGTCGACGTCTCGGCCGGTGAAGAACTCGGCAATGTCCTCATAGGCCGACCAGTTGACGGGAACGCCGAGATCGTAGCCGTACTTGGCCTTGAAGTCGGCCTTGTTCTTCTCGTCGTTGAACCAGTCGTAGCGGAACCAGTAGAGGTTGGCGAACTGCTGGTCGGGAAGCTGATAGAGCTTCTTGTCCGGAGCGGTGGTGAAGGAGGTGCCGATGAAATCCTTCACATCGAGGTTCGGATTGGTGACATCCTTGCCTTCGCCCGCCATCCAGTCGGTCAGGTTGCGCACCTGCTGGTAACGCCAGTGGGTGCCGATCAGGTCGGAATCGTTGACCCAGCCGTCATAGAGGTTCTGGCCAGTCTGCATCTGGGTCTGGATCTTTTCAACGACGTCGCCTTCCTGGATGACGTCGTGCGTGACCTTGATGCCGGTGATGGCGGTGAAGGCCGGAGCCAGAACCTGCGACTCGTATTGATGCGTCGTCAGCGTTTCCGACACGACCTTGATATCCATGCCGGCGAACGGCTTGGCGGCGTCGACGAACCACTGCATTTCCTTTTCCTGATCGGCGCGCGAAAGCGTCGACAGATCGCCTATCTCCTTGTCAAGAAAGGCTTTTGCCTCGTCCATGCCGGCATAGGCGTTGCCCACGCCGAGCAAGAGGACAAGGGCGGTCGTAGATGTCAATAATTGCCGTCGCATTGTGTTTCCTCCACGTTTGAAAAGACTTCAAGTGCGATCTGGAGAGGCCGCCAACAAGCGGCCGCTCCAACAGTTTCCCCCTCTATACGTAGCGGAAGACGCCGATGGCGTAGACCACGGAGAGAGCGAGAGCCCACCACAGGCTGGGTCCGACAAGACCCAGCCAAGCGAGATGGATGAAGGCGCTGCCAAGCAGCGAAACGAAGAGACGATCGCCGCGCGTCGTCTTGAAACGCAGCACGCCGATGCGCGGATCGCCGCCGGGCGAGGCATATTCCCAGACACCCATGCCGACCAGCAGCAGCGCTATGACGGCGAAGAAGGCGGCCGTCGGCCAGGTCCACGCCATCCAGGAGAAGTCGAGGTTCATGGTCACACCCTCCCCAGGGCGAAGCCCTTGGCGATGTAGTTGCGAACGAACCAGATGACGAGCGCCCCGGGGATCAGCGTCAGCACCCCGGCGGCTGCCAGCAGCCCCCAGTCCATTCCCGACGCCGACACGGTGCGGGTCATGGTAGCGGCGATCGGCTTGGCATCGGTGGTGGTCAGCGTGCGGGCGATGAGCAGTTCCACCCATGAGAACATGAAGCAGAAGAAGCAGGCGACGCCGATGCCGCTGGCGATCAGCGGCATGAATATCTTCACGAAGAAACGCGGAAACGAATAGCCGTCTATGTAGGCCGTTTCGTCGATCTCCTTCGGCACTCCGGACATGAAGCCCTCAAGGATCCACACCGCCAGCGGCACGTTGAACAGGCAGTGCGCCAGCGCCACCGCGATATGCGTATCGATGAGGCCGAATGCCGAATAAAGCTGGAAGAACGGCAGCGCGAATACCGCCGGCGGCGCCATGCGGTTGGTCAACAACCAGAAGAACAGATGCTTGTCGCCGAGGAAGCGGTAGCGTGAGAAAGCGTAAGCCGCCGGAAGCGCCACGGCGACCGAGATCACCATGTTCATCACCACATAGGTGATCGAATTGATGTAGCCCGAATACCACGACGCATCGGTGAAGATGATGGTGTAGTTGCGCAGCGTCGGCGCATGCGGATAGAGCGTCAGCGAATTGACGATCTCCGCATTGGTCTTGAAGCTCATATTGATGAGCCAGTAGATCGGCAGCAGCAGGACGATGATGTAGAGCGTCGGCACGATCCACCACCAGCGCGATTCCTCGCCACGGCGGCGCATGCGCCTGTCCAGCTCGCTCTGCGACAGCGAACTGGCGAGTCTTTCCGAAGCGGCGGTCCCGTTCACCAGGTTGCGCTCGGTACGTTCGTTGGCGCCGGCCATATCAGCGTTCCGCGTCGTAGTTGGTCATCACGGTGTAGAACACCCACGACAACAACAGGATGATCAGGAAGTAGACCAGCGACATCGCCGCCGCCGGACCGAGGTCGAACTGTCCGAGCGCGGTCTTGACGAGGTCGATCGACAGGAAGGTCGTCGAATTGCCCGGACCGCCGCCGGTGACGACGAAGGGCTCGGTGTAGATCATGAAACTGTCCATGAAACGCAGCAGCACCGCGATCAGAAGCACGCGCTTCATCTTCGGCAACTGGATGTAGCGGAACACCGCCCAGCGCGAGGCGCCATCGATCTTGGCCGCCTGGTAGAAGGCGTCGGGGATCGAGACCAGGCCGGCATAGCAGAGCAGCACGACGAGGCTGGTCCAGTGCCAGACGTCCATGATGATGACGGTGACCCAGGCGTCGAACGGATCCTGCACGTAATTGTAGTCGATGCCGAGCGCGTTGACGTAATAGCCGAGCAGGCCGATATCGTTGCGGCCGAACACCTGCCAGATCGTGCCGACGACATTCCACGGGATCAAGAGCGGCAGCGCCATCAGCACCAGGCAGACCGGCACGCCCCAGCCCTTTTTGGGCATGTTGAGGGCAATGAAGATGCCGAGCGGCACTTCGATCGCCAGGATGATGAAGGAGAAGATCAGGTTGCGCACCATGGCTTCCCAGAAGCGATCGGAATGCAGCAACTCCTCGAACCATTCGGTCCCCGCCCAGAAGAAGACGTTATTGCCGAACGTGTCCTGTACCGAGTAGTTGACGACGGTCATCAGCGGGATAACGGCCGAGAACGCCACCAGCACGAGCATCGGCAGCACGAGGAACCAGGCCTTATTGTTCCAGGGCTTTTCCATTTACGCCCCCATCTCGACACGCCAGGAATCGGCATAGATGTTGATGCCGGCTGGATCGAACCGCACTTTTGGATCGGCGGGAACGGTTTCGTCCTCGCCGACGACGGCGGCGATCTCGCGGCCTTCCAGACTGGCGCGCACGACCTTGTGGCGGCCCACATCCTCGACCTTGCTGACGTGGACGGCCATGCCATCGCGGCCGAGCCTGACATATTCGGGACGGATGCCGAGTTCGACGACGCCGCTTCCGGCCTTCGGCGCGCCTGGCAATTGGATGCGCTGGGAACCAAGCGTCGCTGTCTTGCCATCGATCGCTACCGGCATGACGTTCATGCCGGGCGAGCCGATGAAGTAGCCGACGAAGGTGTGGCGCGGCCGCTCGAACAGCTCGGCCGGCGTGCCGATCTGCACGATGCCGCCATCATACATGACGACCACCTGGTCGGCGAAGGTCAGCGCCTCTGTCTGGTCATGCGTGACATAGACCATGGTGTAGCCGAAGCGGCGGTGAAGCTGCTTCAATTGCGAGCGCAGCACCCACTTCATGTGCGGGTCGATGACGGTCAGCGGCTCGTCGAACAGGATCGCATTGACATCCGAGCGCACCAGTCCGCGGCCGAGCGAGATCTTCTGCTTCTGGTCGGCGGTCAGGCCCCTCGCCTTCTTCCTGGCCCAGTCTGCCAGGTCGATCATGTCGAGTGTCTCGCGCACCTTGCGGTCGACATCGGCCTCCGGAACGCCGCGGTTGCGCAGCGGGAAAGCCAGGTTGTCGTAGACGGTCATCGTGTCGTAGATGACCGGGAACTGGAACACCTGCGCGATGTTGCGCTCCTGCGTCGACAGTCTCGTGACATCCCTGCCGTTGAACAGCAATTGGCCGTGCGAGGGGTGGAGCAGGCCGGAAATGATGTTGAGCAGCGAGGTCTTGCCGCAGCCGGATGGGCCTAGCAGCGCATAGGCGCCACCGTCCTCGAAAGTGTGGTGCACCTCCCGCAGCGCGAAATCCGCATCGGTGCGCGGGTTCGGCAGATATGAGTGCCTGACATGGTTGACGTCGATGCGCGCCATCGTTTTCTCCTCAGGCCGCCAGCTTTGCCGCGGCCACGGCGACGCCGTGTTGGTCGAAAACCATGATGTGACGCGGGTCGATGAACACTTCGACCGCTTCGTCGGTCTCGAAATCGCGGATGCCATGGGTCAGCATCACCCAGCGCGCGTCGGCGAAATCAAGATGGATGAAGCTTTCCGAGCCGGTGATCTCGGTGATGGTGACCTTTGCCCGCACCGGCACGGCACTCGCATCCGGCCGCTCGAGCGACAGATGGTGCGGCTGGAAGCCGATCGTGTAATTGCCGTCGGCGATGCCGACAAGTTCCGGCGGCACCGGCAGCTTGACGCCGCCCTCCAGCAGGAAATCGGGCCCGTTCTTGGCCAGCACGATCGTGTTGAGCGGCGGATCGGCGAAGGTCCTGGCCGTCACCAGGTCGACCGGTTTGCGGAACACCTCGATGGTCGGGCCGAACTGGGTGATGCGGCCTTGCGACAGCGTCGCCGTGTTGCCGCCGAGCAGCAGCGCCTCGTGCGGTTCGGTCGTGGCATAGACGAAGATGGTCCCGGCGGCGGCGAAAATCCTCGGCAGTTCGGCGCGCAGTTCCTCGCGCAGCTTGTAGTCGAGATTGGCGAGCGGCTCGTCGAGCAGCACCAGGCTTGCGTTCTTGACGATGGCGCGCGCCAGTGCGGTGCGCTGTTGCTGGCCACCGGACAGGCTGAGCGGCGTGCGGTCGAGATAGGGCGTCAGCTTGAGCAGGGCAGCGGCTTCACGTACCTGGCTGTCGATCCTGGCCTTCTCGACTCCCGCCACCCGCAGTGGCGAAGCGATGTTTTCGTAGACGCTCATCGCGGGGTAGTTGATGAACTGCTGGTAGACCATGGCGATCTTGCGCTTTTGAACAGGCTGTCCGGTGACGTCCTTGCCGTCGAACCAGACCGAGCCGGAAGTCGGCGCGTCGAGGCCGGCCATCAGCCGCATCAGGCTGGTCTTGCCGGACAGCGTCGGCCCGAGCAGCACGTTCAGCGAGCCATGCTGGAGCGTCAGCGACACGTCGCGGATATGCTCCACCGCGCCGACCGTTTTGGTGACGTTCCTCAGTTCCAGCATGATGCCTCCTCCCAGGCCGTGTGCATCAGCAGCCCTTCATTCCGCGGCCGCGACGTGGCGGCGGCTTATGCCGCGCATGAATTCATCCAACGCCGCCGTCTGCTCGCGGCTGAAATGCAGGCCGCGCTTGGTCCGGCGCCACAGCACATCTTGCGATGTGACGGCCCATTCGTTCTCGACGAGGTAGCGCACCTCGACCTCGTAAAGGTCGGCGCCGAAATTGCGGCCGAGGTCGGCATTCGATTTGGCAAGGCCAAGCAACATCTGCGCGCGCGTGCCGTAGAGCCGCGTGAGCCGGCGCGCCAAACGCTGGTCGAGAAAGGGATAGGCGCTCTTCAGCCTCGCCACTTGCGCATCAAAACCGGTCGCCGCGAAATCGCCGCCCGGCAGCGGCGCATTTGCCGTCCACGGCTCTCCGCGCCTGCCGAGAAAGCCTTCGATCTTCTCCAGCATCGATTCCGACAGCCGGCGATAGGTGGTGATCTTGCCGCCGAATGTGTTGACGATCGGGGCTGTGCCCTCGCCGCCATCGGCCTTCAGCACATAGTCGCGTGTCGCCTCCTGCGCCTTGGAAGCGCCATCGTCATAGAGCGGACGCACGGCCGAATAGGTCCAGACGATATCCGAGCGCTTGACGGGTTGGGCGAAATACTCGCTTGCCGCCGCGCAGAGATAGTCGATCTCGGTGTCGCTGATCTTCACATCGTGCGGATCGCCGGGGTAGTCCTGGTCGGTGGTGCCGATCAGCGTGAACTCGTCCTCGTAAGGAATGGCGAAGATGATGCGGCCATCCTTGTTCTGGAAGAAGTAGGCGCGTGGATCGTCGAATTTCTTCGCGATGACGATGTGACTGCCCTGCACGAGGCGGACATTGTGCACATCGTTGAGGCCGACGACGCCGGAAAGCACATGATCGACCCAGGGGCCGGCGGCATTGACCAGCAGCCGCGCCTTGACCTCTTCGGTCTCGCCGGTCCGCAGATTTTCGATCCTGATCGTCCACAGCCCGCCTTCGCGGCGCGCCCCGACCACCTTGGTGCGGGTGCGGATGGTCGCGCCCCGGTCGGCGGCGTCACGCGCGTTCAGCGTCACCAGCCGCGCATCGTTGACCCAGCCGTCGGAATATTCGAAGGCCTTCTTGAACAATGGTTTCAATGGCTTGCCGGCAGGGTCGGTAGCCATGTCCAGGGTCCTGGTCGCCGGCAGCAATTTGCGCCCGCCAATATGATCGTAAAGGAAAAGGCCGAGCCTGATCAGCCAGGCCGGACGCAGGCCCTTGGCATAGGGCAGCACGAAGCGCATCGGCCAGATGATGTGCGGCGCGTTCTTCCACAGCACCTCGCGTTCCATCAGCGCTTCGCGCACCAAGCGGAATTCGTAGAATTCGAGATAGCGCAGGCCGCCATGGATCAGCTTGGTCGAGCCTGAGGAGGTTCCGCTGGCGAGATCGTCCATCTCGGCCAGAAATACCGAAAACCCGCGGCCGGCGGCATCACGGGCAATGCCGCAGCCATTGATGCCACCGCCTATGACGAAAATGTCACGGATCGAAGATGCGTCCACCAATTCCTCCAGCGATTTCGCATTGCACCATTTGGCTCTTTTGCGAAACCGTGGCGGAATTATTTCGAACTCATAACGAATGTCAAACGAAATATCACAAGCTCGTGAAAGCGCTGCGACGTCCTCAATCGAGCGAAGTTTCGATCAGTTGAACCTCGGCCTCCTGGCAGATCTTGCGCACCGAGGGGATATCGCAGCGGTCGGTGATGAAGGTGTTGACCTGCGACAGATGGCCGATGCGAACCGGCGCCGTGCGCTCGAATTTGGTCCGGTCGGAGACCAGGATGACGTGCCTGGCATTGGCGATAATGGCTTGCGCGACCTTGACCTCGCGGAAATCGAAATCGAGCAAGGCGCCGTCATGGTCGATCGCCGAGGCGCCGATGACGGCGTAGTCGACTTTGAACTGCCTGATGAAATCCACCGCCGCCTCGCCGACGACGCCGCCATCCGAGCCGCGAACCACCCCGCCCGCGATCACCACCTCGATCGAAGGATAGATGCGCATCCTGTTGGCAACATTGATGTTATTGGTGATGACCATGAGGCCGCTGTGATCCAGCAGCGCCTTGCTGACCGACTCCGTCGTGGTGCCGATATTGATGAACAACGAGGCGTTGTCCGGAATCAGCCTGGCGGCCGCGCTGCCGATCGCCTCCTTCTCCTCGGCGGCGATCTTGCGCCTGGCTTCGTATTCCATGTTCTCGATGCCGGAAGGAAACAAGGCGCCGCCATGGATGCGCGACAGCAACCGCTGGTCGCAAAGATCGTTGAGGTCCTTGCGGATGGTCTGCGGCGTGACGTTGAAGTGGGTGGCCAGATCGTCGACCAGAACGCGGCCGTGATCCTTGGCCATTTGGACGATTTCGGCATGGCGCGGCGACAGATACATCTGAAGACCTTTTGCTTTCGTTTTTCTTGATCATAGACGAAAACGAAAGCAATGAAAAGGCGTAAGCCGGCTAATGGAAACCGCATGATAGCAAAGGCAAACTTGGTCGCAGTTCCGACTCAGCAGCCTCAGGTTAATCCGCGCGCGATTTCGGTGATGGCGGCAAAAGCCGAATCGACATCCGCCGCGGTCGCCTCGAACTGGCCGACCTGGAAGCGGATGGCGACGCGCCCGTTCACCCTGGTCTGTGTCAGGTAGATGCGTCCGTCATCATTGATCGCATTGACAAGCCGGAGATTGTGCTCGTCGGCATCGGCTCCCTCCGCCTTGTGCCGGAACGAAAACAGCGACAGCATCGGCTCGGTGACGATCTCGAAATCCGGCTCGTCGGCCAGGCGCGCTGCCAGGCCTTCGCTCCAGGCGACATGGTTGCGGATCATCGTGCGCAGGCCTTCCAGTCCATAGGCACGCAGCAGGAACCACAGTTTCAGCGCGCGGAAGCGGCGGCCGAGCGGCACCGACCATTCGGAATAGTTGATGATGCCGTCATGACCGTGCGTCTTCAGATAATCCGGCTTGATGGCAAGCGTCCTGACATGGCTTTCGGGGTCGCGCAGGAACTGGATCGAGCAGTCGAACTGCGCGCCCAGCCATTTATGCGGGTTGAAGACGATAGAATCCGCCTGCTCCACACCGGCCCAGAAATGCCGGTATTCCGGGCAGATCATCGCCGATCCCGCCCAGGCGGCATCCACGTGAAGATAGACCCCGTGGCGTTTGGCGATCGCGGCGACGCTGGCGATATCGTCAGTGCCACCGGTGCTGGTGCCACCGACGCAGGCGATGATACCCGCGGGCAGCAAGCCTGCCTTCTTGTCGGCGACGATCGCCGCCTCGAGGGCCGCTATGTCCATGGCGCGAAAGCGGCCGGCGACCGGAATGCGCACGAGATTGTCCTCACCGATGCCGGCCACCCAGATCGCCCGGTCGATCGAAGTATGCACCTGATCCGACGAATAGATGCGCAACCGCGCCTGCCCCGTCAGGCCCCTTTTGTTGCCTTGCCAGTCGAGCGCGCGTTCGCGCATCGTCAGCACCGCCACCAGCGTCGCGGAGGAGGCAGAATCCTGGATGACCCCGGAAAAGCCTTCCGGCAGGCCGAGCGCCTGGCGCATCCAATCGACAGTCCGCGTTTCGAGCTCCGTCGCCGCCGGCGAGGTCTGCCACAGCATGCACTGCGCGGCCATCGCAGAGACCAGATACTCAGCCACCACAGAAACTGGTGCCGCGTTGGCCGGAAAATAGGCGAAGAAGCGGGGATGCTGCCAATGCGTCATGCCCGGCAGGATCTTCTCCTCGAAATCGGCGAAGATCCTGTCCATCGGCTCCGCGTCTTCGGGCGGCGAGGCTTCTATGCTCCTGAATATGTCGCCGGGCTCGACCAGCGGCCGCACCGGGCGCTGGCGCAGCGTTTCGCGGTAGTCGGCGGCCCAGTCGGCGGCCCGCCGCGACCATTGCCGGAAATCGTCACTGTTCATCCTGTCCTCCCGACATGATCGCTTCACCGGCGCCCTTCGCCCCGGTTGTCAAAAACCACTATTAAACATTTGCAACCACCGGAGAAATCCGGCGCGTCCTTATCCCGGAAAATCCGGCAGACTGGCAAACGCCGTCTTCAAGGCGCTCGACCATCCCTCGGAGATCGTGCGGTAGTACGGGTCGTCATGACCGATCCGTTTCTTCAACCCGACCTGGAAGGCATCCTTTTCCAGGAAAAGCAGATCCAGCGGCAGCCCGACCGACAGGTTCGACTTCAGCGTGGAATCGAACGATACCAGAAGCAGCTTCACGGTCTCCGCGAGACTCATCGACCGGTCATAAGCGCGAATGATGATCGGCTTGCCGTATTTGGTCTCGCCGATCTGGAAAAAGGGCGTGTCATCGGTCGATTCGATGAAATTGCCCTCGGGATAGATCATGAACAGGCGCGGTGCGCTGCCCTTTATCTGGCCGCCCAGGATGAAGGAGGCGTTGAAGTAGGAATCGGCCTTGTCGCCGGCGGGCGAGGAATGGGCGATGACGTCCTTGACGGTTTCGCCGACCAGCCGCACCGTCTGGTACATGGACGGCGTTTCGAGCACTGCCGCGTGCCGGTCGCCAACCGCCTTGGTGCGCTCGTCGAGCACGCTGATCACGGCTTGCGTCGTCGCCAGATTGCCGGCCGACATCAGCACGATGACGCGCTCACCGGGATCTTCCCAGACATGCATCTTCTTGAAGGTG
This sequence comes from Mesorhizobium sp. B2-4-7, assembly GCF_006442685.1. Classification (NCBI taxonomy): domain Bacteria; kingdom Pseudomonadati; phylum Pseudomonadota; class Alphaproteobacteria; order Hyphomicrobiales; family Phyllobacteriaceae; genus Mesorhizobium; species Mesorhizobium sp. B2-4-7. The sequence continues at coordinate 97,523 of NZ_VFVH01000009.1, read as the reverse complement.
GAGATCGAGTCCATGCCGGCATTGGTGCGCGTGTCCGACATGAACACGAGCCCGCGATCGATCTTGAGGCCGACGCAATAGGTCATGGTTTACTCTTCCGGCAGCGAACCGTAAAAACCGCGTCGCGTCGGAACGGATCCATGCGGCGCGCTCAGGTCCTTGTTTTCATGCATGTCGTCACCCAAACCAAGGTGGCGTTGGACGACCTGCATCGGGTGACTACTGCTCCACCGTGACGGTGACGGCAAGCCGCTCTTGCGCCTCTCCCAGCAGAATCCCCGAAACCGGCGACGCATCGCGATAGTCGCGCCCCGTCGCCACTCTCACATAGCGCTCATCAGGAGAGATACCGTTGGAGGGGTCGAAGGCAACCCAGCCGAGGCCCTGAACATGCGCTTCGGCCCAGGCATGGCTTGCCGCCTGCTCGATGGCCGCGTCCATCATCAGATAGCCGCTGACATAGCGTGCCGGGAAACCCATGGCGCGGGCGGTGGCGGCAAAGATATGGCTATGATCCTGGCAGACCCCGGTTTTCAGCGCGAGAGCCTCTTCAGCCGGGGTCGTCGCATTGGTGGTGCCCGGCGCATAGGCGACCCGCTCGGAGATGATAGCCATCAGACGGTGCAGTCTTTCGATATCGGTGCCCTTGCCGGCTGCCTCGGCGAGTGCGCGAATGCCATCGCCGATCATGGTCAAAGGCGTCTCCTGTGCGAACAGCCAGAGCGGCGCGAATCCCTGATGCGGCCCACAAACCCCCGATGTATCGCGCGTCACCACCTCGCCTGACGCCTCGACCGTAATGAAATCATGGTCACCCTCGACGCTCAACAATCGGGTGTCATTGCCGTAGTGGTCGGCAAATCGCACTTCCTCGCGCGCGCCTTCTACCTTCAGGGCCCAGGACAGCACGGTCTGCGTGCGCCCGCTCACCGGAAGCAGCCGCAGCCGCTGCAGCAGGTACTGCACCGGTGCGTCGTAACGGTATTCGGTCCGATGGGTGATCTTGAGCCGCATGGCCTCCTCAATAGAACCTGTAATCCTGCGCGATCTCGTCGCCAAGCCTGGTGTTGTCGCGAATGAAGCCGGCAAGGAATTCATGCAGGCCGGCGTCGAAAATATCCTTGATCGAGCCTGCCTGCAGCATGGCCTGGGTCTTTTCCGCCGTCGCATGGCAGGGATGGCGCCCGCCATAGTCGTCGCCGAGGAACTTCAGGTGCTCGGCCAGGAAGCGATAGCAGAAGGTCAGCGATCGCGGCATGCGCACATTGAGGATCAGATAGTCGGCGATATTGGTCGGCTTGTAGTCGGCGTCGTAGACCCAGCGGTAGGAACGGTGCGCCGATACCGAGCGCAGGATCGATTCCCACTGGTAATTGTCGAGCGTCGAGCCGACCCAGGAGATCGACGGCAAGAGCACGTAGTACTTCACGTCGAGGATACGCGCCGTATTGTCGGCGCGCTCGACATAGGTGCCGAGCTGCGAGAAATCGAAGATCTCGTTGCGCAGCATGGTGCCGTAGAACGAGCCGCGGATCAGTGCCGTTTCGCGCTTGATCGCATCGAGCACGTTTGGCAGGTCACGCTCGTCGATCGGCCTTGCCAGCATGCGTTTCAGCGCCATCCAAGCCTCGTTGATGCTTTCCCAGGTCTCGCGCGTCAGCGCGGTGCGCACCATGCGGGCATTGTGGCGTGCCGTCTCGATCGACGACATCGTGCTCGACGGGTTCGACGTGTCGCGCAACAGGAAGTCGGCTACATCGGCCGCCGTATAGTCCTGATACTTCTGCGTGTAGGCGACGTCGGAGCCGGCGCTGAGCAGCACCGAATTCCACTCTTCCGACGCGCTCTGCGTGCGCGTCAGCGCCATGCGCAGGCCCGCATCGACCAGGCGCGCCATGTTTTCCGCACGCTCGATATAGCGGTTCATCCAGTAGAGCCCGTTGGCGGTACGGCCGAGAAGCATGGAGTGGCCCTTCGGGCTAGTGAGCAGGGAATAGTGAGTAGCGAGTAGGGAATGTTCGAATTTCGATTGGATACGGCATCGTTCTGTCCCCTCTGATACCAACTACTGCCTACTGCCTACTGCCTACTGCCTACTGCCTACTGCCTACTGCCTACTGCCTACTGCCTACTGACTACTGACTACTCATCTCAATCATCCAGCACCCAGGTATCCTTCGTGCCGCCGCCTTGCGAGGAATTGACCACCAGAGAGCCCTCCTTAAGCGCGACGCGCGTGAGCCCGCCCGGCACGATCTGGATGCGGTCGGAGACCAGCACATAGGGTCTCAGATCGACATGGCGCGGCGACAGGCCCTTTTCGGTCAGGATCGGACAGGTCGAGAGCGCCAACGTCGGCTGGGCGATGTAATTGGACGGCTTGGCCTGCAGCTTCTTGGCGAAATCCTGGCATTCGTTCTTGGTCGCCGCCGGTCCGACCAGCATGCCATAGCCGCCTGAACCGTGCACTTCCTTGATCACCAGCTCATCGATGTGTTCGAGTACATATTTCAGGCTGTCCGGCTCCGAACAGCGCCAGGTCGGAATATTGCCGAGGATCGCCTTGCGGCCGGTGTAGAATTCGACGATCTCGGGCATGTAGGAATAGATCGCCTTGTCGTCGGCGATACCGGTTCCCGGCGCATTGGCGATCGTAATGTTGCCGGCCCGGTAGACATCCATGATGCCAGGCACGCCGAGCGCGGAGTCCGGCCGGAAAGTCAGCGGATCGAGGAAGGCATCGTCCACCCGGCGATAGAGCACGTCGATCTGCTTGTAGCCTTCGGTCGTGCGCATCGCGACATGACCGTCCACCACGCGCAAATCCTGCCCCTCGACCAGTTGCACCCCCATCTGATCGGCCAGGAAGGCATGTTCGAAATAGGCGGAGTTGTAGCTGCCGGGCGTCAGCACGGCGATGGTCGGCGTGCCCTTGGCGTTCTGCGGCCGCACCGCCGCCAGCGACTGGCGCAAAAGCTGCGGATAGTTCTCCACCGGCCGCACCTTGATTTGTTGGAACAACTCGGGGAAGAGCTGCATCATCGTCTCGCGGTTTTCCAGCATGTAGGAAACGCCCGATGGGGTGCGCGCATTGTCCTCCAGCACGTAGAACTCGTTTTCGCTGATGCGCACGATGTCGACGCCGATGATGTGGGTGTAGACGCCGGCTGGTGGCCTGACCCCGATCATCTCGGGCAGGAAGGCTTCGTTCCTGGCGATCAGGTCGCGGGGAACGCGTCCGGCCCGCAGGATTTCCTGGCGGTGATAGATGTCGTCGAGAAAGGCGTTCAGTGCCTGCACGCGCTGCTCGATGCCTTGCGTGAGGCGGCGCCACTCATTGCCAGAAATGATGCGCGGAACGATGTCGAAGGGGATAAGCCGCTCGGAGGCTTCCTGCTCGCCATAGACGGCGAAGGTGATGCCGGTTTTGCGGAAGACGCGTTCGGCGTCCTGCATTTTCTCGGTAAGCCTGGCCGGGTCCTGCTCTTTCAGCCAGCGATCGTAAGCCGAATACGGTCTTCTAAGTCCGGAGACCTCCGGAAGCATTTCATCGAACGCTGCCAATCGCATACTCCCCTGTGACGCCATTTCACTGGCGCCGCTGGAGAAAATCAAGCGTAATCGGTGATTTGAGGGATGCGGACGATCAGTATGTCGCCCCTGCCTAAAATTGAGGCAGCTGAAATATGAGCTTGGTCAGGCTTTGCCTCATGCCCGGGCAATGGGTTCCGACGCTAGAAGGCGCGAAAAGTGACGACGGTGAACGTGTCCTTGATGCCGGGAAGAATCTGCACCTTCTCGTTGACGAAGTGGCCGACATCCTCCTCGTCGTCGACATAGAACTTGGCGAGCAGATCGTAATTGCCGGCAGTGGAGTAGATTTCCGAGGCGATCTCGGCGTCGGCGAGCGCGCTGGCAACCTCATACGACTTGCCCAGTTCGCATTTGATCTGCACGAAAAACGCCTTCATGGCTCCGCCCTGCTAAACGTCCAATCCAAGCGGCCCTTCTGGCAGACTGGAGGCGGGCTTTCAAGCGCTGGAACGGTACTTAGCCGGTTCGAGCGTTGGCCACGCCTCCCGCAATTCCGCCAAGGCTGCCTGGACTTCGTCGCGCGACAACACTGAATATTCGCCGCCGGTGAAACCCTGAAGCGCCACCAAACGTATGTTAGGATGCCTGCACGGGCAGGATTTTTCGAAAGGCAAGTTCTCGAAAGACAAGGGAAACAGGCTATGCGCCGCACGCTTTTCGCATTCGCATTCCTTCCTCTCCTCCTGCCCTTGTCGGCGTTTGCCGGCGAGGCCGAGATCAAGGCGGCGCAAGCGGCCATTGACGGCCAGCTGAGAGCGTTCCTGGCCGATGACGGCGTCACGGCCTACAGCTTCGCCGCACCGAACGTGAAGCGGATCTTCCCGACCGTCGACACCTTCATGAACATGGTGACCAACGGCTACGCGCCGGTGCGCAACCCACGGAGCTACTCGTTCGGCAAGGTCGAGGAGACGGGTCCGACCTCGATCATCCAGCAGGTGCTGATCGTCGGCCCTGACGGCAAGGACTATGAAGCTGTCTACACGTTGGAGCGACAGCCCGACGGCACGTTCCAAATCACCGGCTGCAGCCTGCGCGCGTCGAATTCGCTGAGCACCTGAACCGTCACAGCGCCGGGATATCGCCCCTCGCCCAGCCCTCGGTAATTTCGGCAGCGCGTGCCTCGAAAGTGCCGGTCTCTATCGCGGCGCGTATGTCCTGCATCAGCTTCTGATAATAGGACAGATTGTTCCAGGTCAGAAGCATCGCACCGAGTGCCTCTTGCGAGCGCACGAGATGGTGCAGATAGGCGCGGGAATAATCGCGTGCCGCCGGGCAGTCGCTTTCCTCATCGAGGGGGCGCGGATCGTCGGCATGGCGGGCGTTGCGCAGATTGACCTTGCCGCGCCTTGTATAGGCAAGCCCATGCCGGCCGGCCCGCGTCGGCATCACGCAGTCGAACATGTCGATGCCGCGCGCCACCGATTTCAAGATGTCGTCCGGCGTTCCGACGCCCATGAGATAGCGTGGTTTGTCATCGGGCAGTTCCGGGCAGGTGATGTCGAGCATGTCGAGCATGACCGCCTGCGGTTCACCGACGGCAAGGCCGCCAACCGCATAGCCTTTCAGATCCATCGCGCTCAGCGCTTGCGCAGAACGCACGCGCAAATCCGCATTGTCGCCGCCTTGCACGATGCCGAACATCGCCTTGCCGAGCTGGTCGCCGAACGCCGTCTTGCAGCGCTCAGCCCAGCGCAGCGACAATTCCATGGCGCGCTCAATCTCCTTGAGCGCGGCCGGTAGCGCCGTGCATTCGTCGAGTTGCATCTGGATGTCTGAATCGAGCAGGCCCTGGATCTCGATCGAACGTTCCGGCGACATTTCGTATGCAGCGCCATCGATATGGGAGCGAAATGTGACGCCCTTCTCGGTCAATTTCCGAAGCTTTGACAGCGACATCACCTGGAAGCCACCGCTGTCGGTCAGGATCGGATGCGGCCAGCGGGCGAATTCGTGCAGGCCGCCAAGCTTCGCCACGCGTTCGGCGCCGGGCCGCAGCATCAGATGGTAGGTATTGCCCAGGATGATATCGGCGCCGACGCCGCGCACCTGATCCATGTACATCGTCTTGACCGTGCCGCCGGTGCCGACCGGCATGAAGGCAGGCGTGCGGATTTCGCCGCGCGGCATGCTGATCAAGCCGCGCCGCGCCTTGCCTTCGGTCGCCAGCACCTTGAAGGTGAACGTCTCAGCCATTGAATTCCTTGTCGTGTGCCGGTGCGCCCGGAGCCTGTTCGTCCAGCGACTGGCGATAGTGGATGCAGCCGCGCATGAATTTTGGCCAGGGCGGCACGGCGATTGCCGGATCGATCTTCTCGGGCAGCAGGTCCCACAAATCGGGATGATGCCAGCAAAGATCGTGCCCCGATGCATCGCGATGCTGGCGAATGCCGGCGCGCAATTTTTTGACTTCGGCGATCAAACTGTCGCGGTCCAGCCTGTCGAGGTCATCGTCCATCGCTCGTCTCCGCTCGATACAGCAGGCTTGCATCTCCGTAGGAGTAGAATCTGTAATCGTGCTCCATGGCATGCGCATAGGCGGCGCGCATCGTATCGAGGCCGCTGAAGGCCGAAACCAGCATGAACAGCGTCGAACGCGGCAGATGGAAATTGGTCATCAGCATGTCGGCGGTGCGAAAACGGTAGCCGGGCGTGATAAAGATGTCGGTCGGGCCGGACCATGCAGCCAGCACGCCATCCTCTCGCGCGGCGCTTTCCAGCAGGCGCAGCGAGGTCGTACCGACGGCAATGACGCGCCCGCCCCTCGCCTTTGCCGCATTCAACGCGTCGGCTGTTGCCTCGCTGACTGAGCCGATCTCCGCATGCATCTTGTGGTCGGCGGTGTCGTCCACCTTCACTGGCAGGAACGTGCCGGCGCCGACATGGAGCGTGACGAAGCGGCGTTCGATCCCCTTTGCGTCGAGTGCGGCAAACAGCTCCGGCGTGAAATGCAGACCGGCCGTCGGCGCCGCTACGGCACCTTCCTCCCGGGCATAGATGGTCTGATAATCGGCCCGATCGCGCTCGTCGTCATCCCGCTTCGAGGCGATGTAGGGCGGCAGTGGGATGTGGCCGACCGCATGCAGCGCCTCATCGAGGAAAGGGCCCGACAGGTCGAAGCCGAGCAGCGCCTCGCCCGCCTCGCCCTTTTCGATCACCGTGGCGTCAAGCTGGCCGAGGAAGCAGGAATTGCCGTCATGGCCGAAATGAATGCGGTCGCCGACGGCAACGCGCTTGCCCGGCCGCATGAAGGCCAGCCAACGGTCCGGCGCCATCCGCATGTGCAATGTGGCTTCGACCTGCGCCGCCGCCTCGCCGCGCCGCCTGATACCTTTGAGTTGCGCCGGGATAACCTTGGTGTCGTTGAAGACCAGCACGTCGCCGGCCTGGAGCAGGGAAGGCAGGTCGCTGACCGCCCGGTTCGAAACCCCCTCGCCCGGCCTGACCACCAGCATCTTTGCGCTGTCGCGCGGCTCTGCCGGGCGAAGCGCGATACGCTCTTCCGGCAGGTCGAAATCGAACAGATCGACACGCATCAGAAGAGCCTGATAAGCAGCGCCCCGGCCAGAAGCAGCACCGCGCCGGCCACGCGGCCGAGCGAGATTTCGCGAACCGCGACGCCGAGGAATCCGACGCGGTCGATCAGCATGCCCGCCAGCAACTGGCCCGCCACCAGGAACGCCATCAGCGCGGCGGCGCCGATGCGTGGCGTCAGGATGGTGGACAGTGTGACGTAGAAGCCGCCCAGCATGCCGCCGGCGATGAACAGCCACGGCGCGGGCGCCTTCCAGTCGAGCGAGATGCCTTGCAGCCTCACCACCGCGACGGCAATGATGCCGAGCACGATGGCGCCCGACAGGAACGAAAACGCGGCAGCCGCGACCGGGAGCCCCAGGCCGCGCGCCAACTGCGAATTGATCGGCGCCTGAATGGCAATGAAGGCGCCGGACAAGATGCCGAGAAGCGACCAGACGACGCCCATCATTGTCCTGCCGCCCTACTTGACGTCGGCCGCGACCTTCAGCGACACGATCTTGTCGGGATCCTGCACCGGCTCGCCGCGCTTGATCTTGTCGACATTGTCCATGCCTTCGATGACCTGGCCCCAGACCGTGTACTGGCGATTGAGGAAGGCTGCATCGTCGAAGCAGATGAAGAACTGCGAATTGGCCGAGTTCGGATTCTGCGAGCGCGCCATCGAGCAGGTGCCGCGGCTGTGGTTGGCATTGGAGAATTCGGCCTTGAGATCCGGCTTGTCGGAACCGCCCATGCCAGCGCGGGAAGGCGCGAAAGAGGGCTTGCTCGAATTGCCGAACTTGACGTCGCCGGTCTGCGCCATGAAGCCCTCGATGACGCGGTGGAAGACCACGCCGTCATAGGCGCCTTCGCGGGCCAGTTCCTTGATGCGGGCGACATGGCCGGGCGCCAGGTCGGGAAGCATTTCGATGACGACCTTGCCCTTGGTCGTTTCCATGATGAGCGCGTTTTCGCGATCCTTGATGTCGGCCATGTCTGATATCCTTTTCAAAAAACAGAACTATTTGTCGGCGGCGATGCGCACCTTGATCATCCGGTCGGGATCGGTGACCGTGCCGTTGTCGGCCTCGTCGCCCTTCTTGATGTGGTCCACGAGTTCCATGCCGCTGACGACATTGCCCACGATGGTGTACTGGCCGTCGAGCGGCGGCGCCGGCGCGAACATGATAAAGAACTGCGAGTTTGCCGAGTTCGGATCCTGCGAGCGTGCCATGCCGACCACGCCGCGCTTGTAGTGCTCGGTCTGCGAGAATTCCGCCGGCAGGTCCGGCAGGTCGGAGCCGCCGGTACCGACAGCCTGGGCGTTGAAGCCCTTGTTCATGTTGCCGAATTTGACGTCGCCTGTCTGCGCCATGAAGCCGTCGATGACGCGGTGGAAGGCGACGTTGTCATAGGCATGCTCGCGCACCAGCTTCTTGATCTGCGCGACATGCTTGGGCGCGAGATCGGGACGCAGTGCAATGGTCACGTCGCCGTCCTTCAACGTTATGATCATGGTGTTTTCCGGGTCGGCGGCATAGGCTGAGACCGATGCGGTCACGAGACCGGCAAGCACGACGAGGAACGAGGCGAGCTTTTTCAGCTGCATGGTCTTCTCCGAGAAACCTATTTTGCGAATTTAGCGGTGAGCGCACCGGCAACGGCGGCCGGCACGAAGGGGCGAATGTCGCCGCCCATCGAGGCAATCTGGCGCACAAGTGTGGCGGTAATGGTTCTGACCGAGGGGCTGGCGGGCAGAAAAACCGTCTGCAGCTCAGGCGCCATTGTTTCATTCATGCCGGCCATCTGCATCTCGTAGTCGAGATCGGTGCCGTCGCGCAGGCCGCGGATCATGATCGAGGCTCCCTGTTTCCTGGCCGCATCGATGACCAGCCCGTCAAAGGCGACCACCTTGATGCGTGTGCCGTCGCGGCCGAATTCGGCCTTGGTCGCGGCCTCGATGAGTTCGACCCGCTCCTCGAAGGAAAACAGCGGCTTCTTGCCGGGATGGATACCGATCGCCGCATAGACGATGTCCGCCACGGCCAGCGACGCCTTCAGCACGTCGAGATGGCCGTTGGTCAACGGGTCGAAGGAGCCGGCATAAAGGGCGATGCGCTCGGTCATGCCGGTGCTTCTAACGGGCGCGCGGACGGAAGGCAAATCTCATTGATGCGATCCCCTTGAACCTTTTTGCAGGGATGAACGACAGATGAATGCGCCGATCACGAACGCTTCACGCAGCGTTCACTACCTTGCCCCTTTAAGAAGATGAAACCAAAGTCCCATGTAAGCGTTGTAGAGCGCAGGAGAACACGCACATGCTGATCTACATGCTCGCCACTGCAATGACCGTCGCCATGCTGATCGCCACTGTATTCGGGCTGCATCAGGAGGCCCAGCGCGTCCGCATCAAGACCAACGCCAAACGCTTCGAAGGGTTCGGCCCCCGCAAGCCTCACCGTCACTATTGAATTAGCCTGAATTTGTTGCGACGCGCCGGCCGATTGGCCGGCGTTGCCATGTCTGTCCAAGCCAGACTTATTGCGCATCATCCGGGCCGGCATCGGCCGCCGGATCGATCTCGGCACCAACCTCGACGATTTCTTCCTCGTCCGATTGCGGCTCGGAAATCCGCTCGACCGAAACCACCTTCTCGCCTTCCGCCGTGTTGAAAATGGTCACGCCCTTGGTGGCGCGGCTGGCGAAGCGGATGCCATTGACCGGCACCCGGATAACGGTACCGCCGTCGGACACCAGCATGATCTGGTCGTCATTGCCGACCGGGAAGGTTGCCACCAGCCTGCCGATCTCGGCCGTCTTCGACACGTCGGTGGCCCGAATGCCCTTGCCGCCGCGTCCGGTCAGACGGAAATCATAGGACGATGAGCGCTTGCCGTAGCCGTATTCCGTCACCGTCAGCACGAACTGCTCATGCGCCTTGAGGAACTCGTAGCGCTCGTCCGACAGCTCCGCCTCCTCGCCGACCTCTTCGTTGGTCAACGCGATCTCTTCCTCCTCGCCTGCCGGGATGCCAGCGGCCAGGCGCCGTTCGGCCACCACGCGCTTCAGATAGGCGGCGCGTTCGGCCGGCGGCGCATCGACATGCTCGATGACAGCCATCGAAATGACGCGATCGGTTTCGGCCATGGCGATGCCGCGCACGCCGACCGAGTTGCGGCTCTGGAAGACGCGCACATCGCCGACGGAAAAGCGGATGCACTGGCCGGAGCTGGCGGTCAGAAGCACGTCGTCATTGTCGGTGCAGGTCTCGACGCCGAGGATCTCGTCGCCCTCCTCCTCCAGCTTCATGGCGATCTTGCCATTGCGGTTGACCTGGACGAAGTCAGAGAGCTTGTTGCGGCGCACCGTGCCGCGCGTGGTGGCGAACATCACGTCGAGCTCGCCCCAGCTCGTCTCATCTTCCGGCAACGGCATGATTGTGGTGATGCGCTCGCCCTGCTCCAGCGGCAGCATGTTGATCAGCGCCTTGCCGCGTGACTGCGGATTGCCGATCGGCAGGCGCCAGACCTTCTCCTTGTAGACGATGCCGCGCGAGGAGAAGAACAGCACCGGCGTGTGCGTATTGGCCACGAACAGGCGGGTGACGAAATCCTCTTCCTTGGTCGACATGCCCGAGCGGCCCTTGCCGCCGCGGCGTTGCGCCCGGTAGAGCGACAGCGGCACGCGCTTGATGTAGCCGGAATGGCTCACCGTCACGACCATGTCCTCGCGCTGGATCAGGTCCTCGTCTTCCATATCCGCGCCGCCTTCGCTCAGCTCGGTGCGGCGCGGTGTGCCGAATTCGTCGCGCACGGCCGCGAGCTCGTCCTTGACGATCTGCTGGACGCGGGCGCGGGACGACAGGATATCGAGATAATCGACGATCTCGGCGCCGATCGTGTTCAACTCGTCGGCGATTTCGTCGCGGCCGAGAGCGGTCAGGCGCTGCAGGCGCAACTCCAGGATCGCGCGCGCCTGTTCCTCGGACAGATTGTAGGTGCCGTCCTCGTTGATACGGTGGCGCGGGTCGTCGATCAGGAGGATCAGAGATTCGACGTCGCCGGACGGCCAGCGCCGCTCCATCAACTGCTCGCGCGCCGTCTGCGGGTCCGGCGCGGTGCGGATCAGCTTTATCACTTCATCGATGTTGGCGACGGCGATTGCGAGGCCGACCAGCACGTGGGCCCGGTCGCGCGCCTTGCGCAGCAGGAACTTCGTGCGCCGGGTGACCACCTCCTCGCGGAAGGACACGAATGCCCTCAGCATGTCGGTCAGCGTCAGCAGTTCGGGCTTGCCGCCATTCAGCGCCACCATGTTTGCGCCGAAAGAGGTTTGCAGCGGCGTGAAGCGATAGAGCTGGTTGAGGATGACGTCGGCCACGGCGTCGCGCTTCAGCTCGACGACGACCCGATAGCCCTGGCGGTCGCTCTCGTCGCGAATGTCGGAAATGCCTTCGATGCGCTTGTCGCGCACCAGTTCGGCCATCTTCTCGATCATCGACGACTTGTTCACCTGGTAGGGAACCTCGGTGATGATGATCGATTCGCGGTCATTGCCGCGCGCCTCGATGTTGACCTTGCCGCGCATGACGATGGAGCCGCGGCCGGTCGAATAGGCGCTGTAGATGCCGGAGCGGCCGAGCACGATGCCGCCGGTCGGGAAATCCGGCCCCGGAATGATTTCCATCAGCGCCGGCAGGTCGATGGCCGGGTTGTCGATGATGGCGATCGCGGCGTTGCAGACTTCGCCCAGATTGTGCGGCGGGATGTTGGTGGCCATGCCGACGGCGATGCCGCCCGAGCCATTGACCAGCAGATTGGGAAAGCGCGCCGGCAGAACCTTCGGCTCGCTGCCGGAAGCATCGTAAGTGTCCTGGAAATCGACCGTATCCTTGTCGATATCCTCCAGCAGCTCATGCGCGACCTTGGTTAGCCGCGACTCGGTGTAGCGCATGGCCGCCGGCGGATCGCCATCGATCGAGCCGAAATTGCCTTGCCCGTCGATGAGCGGCACGCGCAGCGACCAGTCCTGCGCCATGCGCACCAGGGCGTCATAGATCGAGGCGTCGCCATGCGGATGGTATTTACCCATCACGTCGGCGACCGGGCGCGCCGACTTCACATATTTGCGGTTCCAGTGATAACCGCTCTCATGCGCGGCGAAGAGAATGCGGCGATGCACCGGCTTCAGGCCGTCGCGCACGTCGGGCAGCGCGCGGCTGACGATCACGCTCATGGCGTAATCGAGATAAGAGCGCTGCATCTCCTCGATGATCGAAATCGGCTCGATGCCGGTGGGGCCGCCGTCGGCGCCGCGCGGTGTTTTTTGGTCGGTCAAATCGGATCACAATCTAAACAGGAATCACTTGCCGTATATATAGGAAGCCGGGCCGAAACTCCAATGTCGACGGCACTTTTCCAGTGTCGATTTTGGCGGTGATTTCAAAAGGATACCGGTGATTGCGACGATATGGCCGATGTGCTTTTCGAAGCCGTCGACGCAAAGGCCCGCCATCTCGTGTTAGCGGCGGCCCGCGCGGCGGGCGCGATAGCTGCCGGGCGTCTCGCCCATTTCGCGCCGGAAGCGGCGATTGAAGGTCGAAAGGTCCCCGAAGCCGGCCTCGAAGGCGACGGTCGAGATCGCCTCGTCCGAAATGCGTAGCCGCACCGCCGCCCGGTGCAGCCTGGTCCTCAGCAGAAACCGGTAGGGGGTCATTCCGGCAATCTGGCGGAATGTGCGCAGGAAATGATACGGACTGGTCGCCGTCTCCCGGGCAAGCACGGCCAGCGAAAGCGGCTGATCGGCATCGACCTCGATACGCCGAACCGCCTCCGCGATCCGTTTCTGGTCGCGGCCGCTAGGTGTCCGCGCCACCTTGGTGTGCCCTGAGCTTGCGGCGACAGCTGCGCCGGCAATGCGCAAGCCGAGTTCCTCGAAAGCAGCGGTTTCGCCCACATCGCGCGCGGCCTCCGCTTCGGCCAGCAACGGCATTAGCGCCGGCAAGGGCGGCAAGCGCGGCGTCTCGAAGGCCAGCGCCCTGGCGCCCGGCACGCCTTCAACGATCCGTTCCATATAGGCCGGAGCAAAATGGAAGGAGAGGCAGCGGTCACCGGCGCCGTGCTCGTGGCCGCATTCGTAGCATGTGCCGGGATTGCCAAGCAGCACCGCGCCTGGCGCGAGCATCGCGGTGCCCTGGCTGGCGCGATAGCGGAAGGTGCCGCTGGTCACCGGGGCGACGCAGAACGTCCGGTGCTCCTCCTCGAACGGCCGGTCGCCGGCGCCGGCCGTGCACACCACGTCCGACACCTGCCAGCCTGGCCCCGAGGCAATGATCCTGTCGCTCGTCGTCATAGCCTGAAAGATAGCAATTTTTCCCAAGCGCAGAACCCTGCCCCGGCCTATCGCTTGCGGTCTCCTGACAGCATGAAGGCACCAGCCATGACCAACCAGCCCACTTTTACCGAAGCCCTGCATAGCGACGGGCCAGCCCCCGGCTTTGCCGAGAAGCTTGACCTCTACGGCCGCTTCGTCGGCGCCTGGACTTTCGATGCCAGCCGTCATCTCGAGGACAGCACGGTGTTGACCGGACGTGGCGAGGTGCATTTCGGCTGGGTGCTGGAAGGCCGCGCGATCCAGGACGTCTGGATCCTGCCCGCGCGCGATGCCGGCCCCTCGCCCTCTCTCGGCAAATGGACCTTTTATGGCACGACCTTGCGCGTCTATGATCCCGGCGCAAACGCCTGGCATATCTTTTGGAGCGATCCGCGCAACCAGTATTACAGCCGCCAACTCGGTCGCGCCGAAGGCGACACGATTGTCCAAGTGGGCGCCGACGGCACCGGTTCCTCCGTACGTTGGAGCTTTTCACGAATAACCGAAAATTCCTTCCGCTGGCTCGGCGAGCGCTCGCACGACAATGGCGCGACATGGCGGCTCGAAGTGGAGTTCCTGGCGCGGCGCTCTGGCCGTACCTGATCAAGCAAGCCCGCGACGCAAACTCAGGCATTCCCTGCGTTCTTTCGCGTCTCCCTCGGCCCAGCCGGCTTTCGCAGAGTTCGCGAGCCGCCTCTCCCCAGCCGGTTTCCTCCGTCCCTGCTTTGCTCTACCAATGTCGGGATGCGGGCTCGGCCCGGCGGGAGGGGTGAGAGATGCCGAGTTTCGACAGCCTGTTCAACGCCTTCGTCACCATTCTGGTGACCATCGACCCGCCCGGGCTGGCGCCGCTGTTTCTGGCGATAACGCGCGGCATGAACCGCGAGGAGCGCCAGCAGGTCTCGGTCCGCGCTTCGGTCATAGGCTTCCTGGTGATGGCGCTGTTCGCGGTTGCCGGCGCCTCGATCCTGTCGGTGTTCGGCATCACGCTGCCGGCCTTCCGTGTCGCCGGCGGCTTTTTGCTCTTCTTCATCGCTTTTGAAATGGTGTTCGAGCGCCGGCAGGACCGTAAGGAGAAGATCGGCGACGTGGCCATCACCAAGGACATGATCCACAACATCGCCGCTTTCCCGCTGGCGATCCCGCTGATCGCCGGCCCCGGCGCGATTTCGGCGACTGTGCTGCTCTCCGGCTCGTTTCAGGGCTTTGGCGCCCAGGCGGCACTGGTCGGCATCATCTTCGTCTGCCTCGCCATCACCTATCTCGTGTTCGTGCTGTCGGAGCGCATAGACCGCATCCTCGGCCAGACCGGCCGTTCGATCCTGACCCGCCTGCTCGGCGTTATCCTGGCGGCACTTGCCGTCCAGTTCGTGGCTGACGGCATCAAGGCGCTGATGGCCTCATAGGCCGCTTATTTTGCCGTCGTGTCGATAATTTCGAAATCGTGGGTAATGGCGGCGGTCTTGGACATCATGGCCGAAGCCGAACAGTATTTTTCGATCGAGAGATCGATCGCCCGCTTCACCTTGTCGGGCGACAGCGCCCTGCCCTTGACGATGAAATGCATATGAATGCGGGTGAACACCTTGGGATCGGTCTCGGCTCGGTCGGAATCGAGCTCGACCACACAGTCCTCGATCGCCTCGCGCCCCTTTTCGAGGATATGGACGACATCATAGGCCGAGCAGCCGCCGGTGCCGATCAGCACCAGTTCCATCGGGCTCGGCCCCGGCGTTCTCCCTTCAGGGCCGAACGCGGTCCCCAGTACGACCTTATGGCCTGTGCCGGACTCGCCGACGAAGGTGCGTTCCTCGACCCATTTGATGCGTGCTTTCAACTGATATTCCTTCCACTCGGGATCACGGTCTGGCTTGCGCGACGCCGAAGACCACGTCGTGCAAGATTCTGCCGGGCACCAGCGTAAAGACACCGGCACCCACCAGTGCAAAGATATACAACGCAATCATCGCCTTGCGGTGCTTGGCGACGCGGTGATTGCGTGCATGCCAGACCGCCAGCGGCACCGTGACCAGCACCAGGATCGACAAGAGATGGATCGGGCTGAAAGGGCCAATAAGCCGTATCTGCTGGATCCAGAAACTCGAGATGGCGACGGCCAGCATCAGCGCCGCCCAGAGATAGCCCATCGCGCGGTGGCGCAGCGTGCCTTTCGGCAGCGCCAGCTGCACGCCGCCTATCGCCAGCGCGGCAAAGGCCGCGAGCGCATGCCATGGGATCGGAGGACGTGCCGATAGGAGCGGTCCGAGCGACATCGCGCCCTCTCCTCAAATGCCCGTCACGCCGTGTCGATGCTCAGAACGGAATTTCGTCGTCCAGCTCGCGCGACGAACCGCCGCCGCCCTTGGGAGCGCCGCCGCCACGATTGAAGCCTTCGTTCGGGCCGGACTGGCCGAAATCGGAACCACGGCTGCCGCCGCCGGAATAACCGCCGACCTGGCCGCCTTCGCCCTGGCCGCGCGCGTCGAGCATCTGCAGCTCGCCGCGGAATCTCTGCAGCACGACTTCCGTCGTGTATTTGTCGGCACCGGTCTGGTCTTGCCATTTGCGTGTCTGCAACTGGCCCTCGACATAAACCTTCATGCCCTTCTTCAGATACTGCTCGGCGACCTTGGCGATGCCCTCATTGAAGATGACGACATTATGCCACTCGGTCTTTTCCTTGCGCTCGCCGGAATTCTTGTCGCGCCAGCTTTCCGATGTTGCGATGCGGATGTTGACGACCGGCTCGCCAGAATTCAGGCGGCGGATCTCCGGGTCCGCTCCGAGATTGCCGACCAGAATGACCTTGTTGACGCTACCCGCCATGATACTTCTCCGCGCTCGTCCGAAACAAATTTTTGTCGCAGCACCTTACAGGTTGCGCACACCCGTTGCCTGCTGTGGCTGCCTTTTCCCACAAGGTTTTTGTTCTCTTTTCGTTCCTA
Source organism: Mesorhizobium sp. B2-4-7 (assembly GCF_006442685.1). Classification (NCBI taxonomy): domain Bacteria; kingdom Pseudomonadati; phylum Pseudomonadota; class Alphaproteobacteria; order Hyphomicrobiales; family Phyllobacteriaceae; genus Mesorhizobium; species Mesorhizobium sp. B2-4-7. The sequence goes on along the minus strand of NZ_VFVH01000009.1, from coordinate 81,093 downwards.
TATGCATCGCCGCTCATTGTCAAGGAATGGCAGCAATGCCGGAGCCGCCAGCTTCCCTTCATATGGGCCGTAAAACATCGCTTGCCAAATCGATAAGTATCGACTTATGCTTTCGCCATGATCGAAGCGGAAATTTTCCGGGCGCTGGCCGACCCCACCCGACGCGCCGTCTATGAACGCCTCGCCACCAGCGAGATGACGGTGTCGCAGCTGCGCACCGGCATGACGGTATCGCAGCCGGCTGTGTCGCAGCACCTGGCGGTGCTGCGCGGCGCAGGCCTGGTGGTCGAGCGGCGGGCGGGCCGCAACGCCTATTACCGCGCCGATCCGCAAGGGCTCGACCCGCTGCTTGGCTGGATCGAACGCTACCGGACGTTCTGGCCCGAGCGCATCGAAAAACTGAGGACGGTTCTCAAGGACATGGACCAATGACGCACGCACCAGTGACCGACGAAAGCCCTGCGCGGACCGCCCCCGACGCGATCGAGTTCGAGTGCGATCTCCCCGAGCCGCCGGAAAAGGTATGGCGGGCGCTGACCGTGCCCGAATTGCTTGCGGCCTGGATGATGCCCAACGACATCAATCCTGAGATCGGCAGCAATTTCGCCTTTGCCGGGCCGGATGCGCCGATCGAATGCGAGATCCTCGATGCCGAGCCCGGAAAAAGGCTTCGCTATTCCTGGCGGGAACAGCCGCGGCCCGACGAGGAACGGAACCCGCTCGACAGCATCGTCACCTTCACGCTCGCCCGCACCGTTTCGGGCGGCACGCATCTGCATATTATCCATGAAGGCTTTGCCCGTGCGGCGACATCCGCCGCCAGGCCCATGGTGACCATGGCAGGCGCCGGCTGCCGGCTTTCATTCGCTGCGCGTGCCTCCGGCCGCCGCCCCGCAGCCAATTCATTTTGCCTTCTGCAGCGCGCCGCTTGAGTGGCCGACACATGAAAAACGGAGAGAGACGATGACCGGTTTTGCCAATCTGGTGCCGATGGTGATCGAGCAGTCGAGCCGCGGCGAGCGCGCCTTCGACATTTTCTCGCGGCTGCTGCGCGAGCGCATCGTCTTTATCAACGGCGAGATCAACGACGGCATGTCGGCGCTGGTCTGCGCCCAGCTTCTGTCGCTGGAATCGGATAATCCCGACAAGGAGATCTCGCTTTACATCAACTCGCCTGGCGGCGTGGTGACCAGCGGCTTCGCCATCTACGACACGATGCAATATGTCAGCTGTCCGGTGTCGACGGTGTGCATGGGCTTTGCCGCCTCGATGGCTTCGTTCCTGCTGATGGCTGGCACGCCGGGACGGCGCATCGCGCTGCCCAACGCCAGCCTCGTCCTGCACCAGCCGCTGGGCGGCTTCCAGGGTCAGGCATCGGACATCCAGCGTCACGCCGAAGGCATTCTGCGCACCAAGCGGCAGATGACTGAGCTCTATGCGCGCCATTGCGGCCGCACCTATGAAGAGGTCGAGCGCACGCTCGACCGGGACTATTTCATGACCGCCGAGGAAGCGAAGGCATGGGGTCTCGTCGATCATGTCTACGATACCCGCAAAAAGGCGGCGTGACCGGCACAAGCACGATGAATTGAGCGACGGTCCGCCGTCCGGCGATTTGATGACCGCCGGTCTGGCCACCTCGACGGGGCGACGCTATAACCGGCAGATGATCGACAGCCGCTCATTCCGACCTCGGCGCCTTGCCGTCACCGCCGTCGCCGGTGCGCTCATGCTGGCCGGCGGCGCCTTTGCCGACGACAGCCAGAAAGGCAGCCTGCCCGGTGTGGCCGGCGATTATCGCATCGCCAAGCCGGCCCCGCAGCCCGAACCCGATGACGCCTTCCCCGCCAACGGAAACGGCCAGTTCAAGATCGGCGATACCGATGTCAGGATTTCTGGCAGCATCACGGTCGATGTCGGCGCCGGCGGGATCAAACCGCCGCGGTAGCCGACATGTCGCGGGCCGTCAGTACCTGCGCGTTCCCCCAAAAGAGCAGCCCCGCCGTGCTTTTAGCAAACAGACGGGGCTTTTCTGGATCTATAATCCAATCTTTCGCCGGGAATGTTTTACCGGCTTTGGATTTCGGATGCTTCGCGGCGTTCAGCCGACGATCCGACCAGTAGTCTCTGATTTTGGTGCATCCGGCAGGGTCACGTCGGAAGGCGCTCGCGTCTCCCTGGCATTCATGCCTGCCGCGGCTCCAGTCACTGCTGGAGCCTCAAGGGACTGTCCGGTGGCGTCATGCTCCACTCCTGTGTCCATTGCGACAATCGTCGTCAGAAGCACTGATCGCAATAGCCCGCGGCGTCTCGCAGACCGCCTTTGGGCGGCGAGGCCATCGAAAGACAGCCGGCTTCATTGACGTGTGGAGTCTGCTCCCCTCAGCCAGGGACGTCAACCGCTCGATGTCCGATCGGAAAAAATGTGATCGAGCGAGATATCCCCTGATGGGAACCACGCCGCCTGCTCCACCGCTTTTGTCAGGAGCGTGTTCGGTCTTTGTTCTTTCCGCTTGCCCGTTCGTGCGAAAGACGGTTAAACGACTTGGTCGAGAATTGTGGCGTCTCTCGACGCGGCGGCAAAAATACCTACATAGGGGACGGCCGGGGAAAACCCGCCGATCCCACAAATTCCAGATCTGAGGCGGCGACCGGCAATGGCCGACCATAAATATCTTTCCATTCGCGGGGCGCGCGAACACAATCTGAAGAATGTCGATCTCGACCTGCCGCGTGACAGCCTGATCGTCATGACGGGCCTGTCGGGCTCCGGCAAATCGTCGCTTGCCTTCGACACCATCTATGCCGAAGGCCAGCGCCGCTATGTCGAGAGCCTGTCGGCCTATGCGCGGCAATTCCTCGAAATGATGCAGAAGCCGGATGTCGACCAGATCGACGGCCTTTCGCCGGCCATCTCCATCGAGCAGAAGACCACTTCGAAGAACCCGCGCTCGACGGTCGGCACCGTCACCGAGATATACGACTACATGCGGCTTCTGTTCGCGCGTGTCGGCGTACCCTATTCGCCCGCCACCGGACTGCCGATCGAGAGCCAGACGGTGTCGCAGATGGTTGATCGCGTGCTGGCGGTCGAGGAAGGCACGCGCCTGTTCATCCTGGCGCCGATCGTGCGCGGCCGCAAAGGCGAGTACCGCAAGGAATTGCTCGAGCTGCAGAAAAAGGGATTTCAGCGCGTCAAGGTCGACGGCGTCTTCTATGAGATCGCTGATGTGCCGCCACTCGACAAGAAATACAAGCACGACATCGACGTGGTCGTGGACCGCATCGTCGTGCGTGGCGACCTCGCAACGCGCCTTGCCGATTCCATGGAGACCGCGCTGAAGCTCGCGGAGGGGCTGGCGGTGGCGGAGTTCGCCGATAAGCCGCTCGATGCCAGTCAGACGGGCGAGGATTCGGTCAACAAGTCGAAGAACGAGACGCATGAGCGCATCCTGTTCTCGGAAAAATTCGCCTGTCCGGTCTCCGGTTTCACCATTCCCGAGATCGAGCCCAGGCTGTTCTCGTTCAACAACCCGTTCGGCGCCTGCCCGACCTGCGACGGGCTGGGCAGCCAGCGCGCCATCGATCCCAATCTGGTCGTTCCCGACGAGAACGTCTCGCTGCGCGATGGCGCCGTCAGCCCATGGGCGAAATCGACTTCGCCCTACTACGTGCAGACGCTGGAGGCGCTCGGCAAGGCTTACGGCTTCAAGCTCGGCGACAAGTTCAAGGATTTGAGCAGGGAAGCCCAGGAAGCCATCCTGCGCGGCACCGGCGAGCGCGAGATCACCTTCCAGTATGATGACGGCCTGCGCTCCTACAAGACGACCAAGACCTTCGAGGGCGTCATCCCCAACCTCGAGCGGCGCTGGAAAGAGACCGAATCCGCCTGGATGCGCGAGGAGATCGAGCGCTTCATGTCGGCCACCCCCTGCCCGGCCTGTCGTGGCTACAGGCTGAAGCCGGAAGCGCTGGCGGTGAAGATCGCCGGCAAGCACATCGGCGAAGTGACCGAACAGTCGATCCGCAAGGCCGACCAGTGGTTCACCGACCTGCCGGCGCAGCTCAACGACAAGCAGAACGAGATCGCCGTGCGCGTGCTCAAGGAAATCCGCGAGCGGCTGCGCTTCCTCAACGACGTCGGCCTCGACTATCTCACCCTGTCGCGCAATTCCGGCACGCTGTCGGGCGGCGAGAGCCAGCGCATCCGGCTGGCATCGCAGATCGGCTCCGGCCTCACCGGCGTGCTCTACGTGCTGGACGAACCGTCGATCGGCCTGCACCAGCGCGATAATGCACGCCTGCTCGACACGCTGAAGCACCTGCGCGACATCGGCAACACGGTCATCGTGGTCGAGCATGACGAGGACGCCATCCTGCATGCCGACTACGTCGTCGACATCGGCCCGGCCGCCGGCATCCATGGCGGCGAAATCATTGCCCAGGGCACGCCTCAGCAGGTGATGGCCAACCCGAATTCGATCACCGGCAAATACCTTTCGGGCGAGCTCGAAGTGGCGACACCAGCGGTTCGCCGCGAGGCGAAGAAGAACCGCCGCCTGAAAGTCGTCGGCGCGCGAGGCAACAATCTGAAGAACGTCACCGCCGAAATTCCGCTCGGCACCTTCACCGCCGTCACCGGCGTATCGGGCGGCGGCAAATCGACCTTCCTGATCGAAACGCTTTTCAAGGCGGCCTCGCGCCGCATCATGGGCTCGCGCGAGCATCCGGCCGAGCACGACCGCATCGAGGGCCTGGAGTTCCTCGACAAGGTCATCGACATCGACCAGTCGCCGATCGGACGGACCCCGCGCTCCAACCCCGCCACCTATACCGGCGCCTTCACGCCGATCCGCGACTGGTTCGCGGGCCTGCCGGAAGCCAAGGCGCGCGGCTACCAACCGGGCCGCTTCTCCTTCAACGTCAAGGGCGGCCGCTGCGAGGCCTGCCAGGGCGACGGCGTCATCAAGATCGAGATGCACTTCCTGCCCGACGTCTACGTCACCTGCGACGTCTGCCACGGCAAGCGCTATAACAGAGAGACGCTCGACGTGCTGTTCAAGGGTAAGTCGATCGCCGACGTGCTCGACATGACAGTCGAGGAAGGCGTTGATTTCTTCGCCGCGGTGCCCGGTGTGCGCGACAAGCTCGACACGCTGAAGCAGGTCGGCCTCGGCTACATCCATATCGGCCAGCAGGCAACCACGTTGTCGGGCGGCGAGGCGCAGCGGATAAAACTCGCCAAGGAGCTGTCGCGCAAGGCGACCGGCAAGACGCTCTACATTCTCGACGAGCCGACAACCGGCCTGCACTTCCACGATGTCGCCAAGCTGCTGGAAGTGCTGCACGAACTGGTCGACCAGGGAAACACGGTGGTGGTCATCGAGCACAATCTCGAAGTGATCAAGACCGCCGACTGGGTGCTCGACCTCGGCCCCGAGGGTGGCGATGGCGGCGGCGAACTGGTCGCCTCCGGCACGCCGGAAGCGATCGTGCGCGAAAAACGCAGCTACACCGGCCAATTCCTCAAGGAATTGCTGGAGCGACGCCCCGGAGGCAAGCGCGAAGCAGCGGAGTGATGGCGGGCTGGCGTTGGGAATCTCCGGAATGAAGATCAGGAAAGCCCTCGCCCCGGATGTCACCGCCGTCATGACTCTGACCACGGATGCCTACGCACCCTACACCGCGCTGTTGGGCGCGCCGCCGATCCCGGTCACCGAAGACTATGCGCCACGCATCGAACGCGGCGAGGCCTGGCTGCTGGAGAGCGGCGATGACCTGGCCGGGCTGATCGTCCAGGAGCGGCACGAAGACCACGCGATGATCTTCTCCGTCGCGGTGGCGCCAGGATTTCAGGGCAAGGGCTTCGGCATCGCATTGTTGAAACATGCGGATCAGCAGGCGCGCCTGTGGGGCGTGCCGGAGGTGCGGCTCTACACCAATGCGAAAATGGAGCGCAACATCGCGCTCTATTTGGCCTACGGCTATCGCGAAACGGGTCGCCGGCCCAATCCCTATCGGCCAGGATGGGTGCTCGTCGACATGGCCAAGCCGGTCGACGAGGTCACGGCGGCCTGATTTTTCTGAACGCGGCCAGATTTCTGAAACGGGAGGACGACAATGAGCAAATCGGGAACGATCCGCGCCGGCATGGGCGGCTGGACCTTCGAGCCGTGGGACACGTCCTTCTACCCGGAAAAACTCCCCAAGGCCAAGCAGTTGCAATACGCCAGCCGGCAGGTACCGAGCATCGAGGTCAACGGCACCTACTATTCCAGCTTCAAGGAACCGACCTTCGTCAAATGGGCCAATGAGGCACCCGACGGTTTCGTCTATTCGCTGAAGGGCAACCGCTTCGTCACCAACCGCCGCGTGCTGGGCGAAGCCGGTGAATCGATGATGCGTTTCCTTGGCTCCGGCGTCGCCGCGCTCGGCGATAAGCTTGGGCCGATCCTTTGGCAGTTCGCGCCGACAAAGAAATTCGATCCCGACGATTTCGAGGCTTTTCTGAAGTTGTTGCCGGAAAGCCAAGACGGTGTCGCGTTGCGCCACGCGCTTGAAGTTCGCAACGACAGTTTCATCGTGCCGGAATTCCCGGCGCTCGCGCGCAAATACAAGGCGGCCATCGTCTATGCCGATCACGCAAAATATCCTGATATCGCCGATATCACCGGCGATTTCATCTATGCGCGGCTGCAGACCGGCTCGGATGACAATCCCGACTGCTACACGCCAAAAGGCCTCGATGAATGGGCGGCGCGGGCCAAGGTCTGGGCGGAAGGCAAGCAGCCGGCCGATTTGCGGCGCGCCGACCCTGCTACCGACGCGCCGGTGCAACCGCGCGACGTGTTCGTCTACTTCATCACCGAGGGCAAGGTGCGCGCGCCCTTCGGCGCCATGGCGCTGATGAAGCGAGTGACAGAAACCAGCTAAGCGGCAAGCCTCTGCGGCTATTTCCATTTGCATGAATTGCCGGCGTCAACAGCCTCTGTCGGAACCTCAAGGCGTCATCGTCGTTTTGCCTTGGTGGCGGGTTCCCGCGCGGGAAAACCAGCAGAAAAGCGAGGAAGGATGGCTGTCATCCTTATCGGTGCGTTTCTCATCGTCGCCGGCGTTGTGTATATGGCGGGCGCAGCTCTCAGGCGTGGACGGCTCAGCGATCCGGCACCTGCAGCTTCGGATCGACGGATGCCCAATCTCGCAACGCAGGCCCCGACGCTTGAGCCACGCCGGCGCGGCCTCGGTTTCCTAGGCGTGTCACAGAATTGGCCGGGTCTGCTGATGATGGCGGTCGGTGCGGTTCTGCTCCTGTCGGCGGTAGTCCTCTAACGCCGTGCAAGCTTGGCTTTTTCGCCGCGATCGTAACCTTATCGACACTTCCTTGCGTCATGACTCCAGCAACGTCAGGCTGCAGGGTCGTCGCGGGCAAGGAACGAGGGGCATGTCGCTCGACTACAACTCACTTCTGCTGGCGGTCGGTTTCTCCGCTGCCTGCCTGAGCCTGACGCTGTTCGGCACATGGCTCACCGCCCGCACCGACAAGTTCCTGCTCACCTGGGCGCTCAGCGCCTTGCTGGTGGTGGGCGAGGTCTTCACCTATGACGCCTATATCGACGCGCCCAGGCGCGGCCTCGGCATCGCCACCTTCACCTTGCTGCTGGTCGGCTTCTCCATGATGCTGGGCGCCGCCTACCAATTCAGAAGCGGCGGCTCGCCGGTCTCCAGGATTTTAATCGGCAGCGGCATTTCGCTGGCGGTGGCGCTGCCGCCCATGGCTCTCGGCTATGACGGGCTCGGCTTCATGTTCGAGAACCTGTTCGCGGCCCTGCTCCTGTTCGCAACCGCCGCCGAATACTGGAAGGGCCGCGCCGAGGCCCCAGCGCTTACCATCGGCGCCGCCGCACTCTATTCAGCGACCGCCATGTCCTTCCTGCTCTGCGCGACGGTTTTGGCATGGGACGGCAAGCTGATCATGAGCCATGCGCCAAGGAACTGGGCCGAGGATCTCAGCCTCATCGTCGTCATCCCAGCATGACCGGCATCGGCGCCTTGTCGCTGGCCCTCAACCAGGGGCGTCTGGCGGGGCATCACCGCCGCAACGCGCTGACGGATCAGCTGACCGGCCTGCTCAACCGCCGCGCGCTGTTCGACCTCTTTGGCGATTCTCCCGTGGGCGCCTTTACCGCCGTGGTCGTGTTCGACCTCGATAGCTTCAAGGCCATCAATGACGAGTTCGGCCACGCGACGGGCGATGAGGTGCTGAAAGTGTTCGCCAAGGAGCTTGCCGGCAACCTTCGCCCGACCGATGTCGCCGCGCGCATGGGCGGCGAGGAGTTCGCGGTGGTGCTAAAGCGGACTTTGCCCGAAACAGTGGAAAACACGGCCGAGACGATACGGACCTCGTTCGCCGCGCGCCGCATCGACACCGAGAACGGTCCCCTGACGTGCACCGTCAGCGCCGGCTTTGCTTTCGGCACCAAAGAGGGCCTGAGCTTCGACAAGGTGCTCAGCGCCGCCGACAAGGCGCTCTATGCCGCCAAGCGCGGCGGCCGCAACCGCGTCACCGCCTCTCCATTCCGGCGCGCTAGCTGACCAAGCGCATCAATGCCGTGCCCATCATTGTTGAATGGCCGAATGCGGCTTTTACGCCGCCATGACAATTTCATTGAAGGCATCGAGGTCGACATAGAAGACCTTGGTGATCTCCTCGATCAGCTCGTCGTGGTCATAGCCCTGGGACTTCAGAATGTTGATGGCTGTGATGATGTCGACGCGCTCTGTGAGCCGCCGCTTCTGGTAGTCCTCGACGTAACGTTCCATGGCTGCCCCTTGGCCTGTATGCCCAAACGCGTTGAACGACAGAGATCGCAGGGAGGATGCTAGGAACGCATGCTTGCGCGGAACTTGCCCGTCGCCCACCTCGATCTGCGACAAACCAGACTGATACGGAAGCGGCCGACTCACAAAGCCATCAGAAGACTAGCATGTAGTATTGAGCGTGCCAGCGGGTGTTGAAGAAAGATTGAGCAATCTTTCATCAGGAGATGGATTTACACCGTCAGGAACTTCCTGACATCCGCCCGGTCGAGATCTTCCGCAGGACCAGTATGGACGATCTGGCCGCGGTCCATGATGTTGACCTCGTCGGCGAGTTCGCGGCAGAAGTCGAGATATTGCTCCACGAGAAGAACCGCAATGCCGGCCTGGTCGCGCAAATAGCGGATGGCGCGGCCGATGTCCTTGATAACGGACGGCTGGATACCTTCCGTCGGCTCATCGAGCACCAGAAGCTTGGGCCGCATCACCAGCGCCCTGCCGATGGCGAGCTGCTGCTGCTGGCCGCCGGAGAGATCGCCGCCGCGGCGGCCAAGCATCTGCTTGAGCACCGGAAACAATTCGAAGACATGCGCCGGCACGTTGCGGTCGGCCCGTTTCAGGGGCGAGAATCCCGATTCAAGGTTTTCCCGCACGCTGAGCAGCGGAAAGATCTCCCTGCCCTGCGGCACGAATGCGATGCCCGACCGGGCGCGGTCATACGCCGCGCTCCGGTCGAGCGCCTTCCCCTCGAAGGCAACGCTTCCGCTCGTCAGCCTGTGGTGGCCGACGATCGATCTCATCAAACTGGTCTTGCCGACGCCATTGCGGCCGAGCACGCAAGTGATCTTGCCGGCGCCCGCCTTCAGCGACACGCCGCGCAGCGCCTGGGCGGCGCCGTAGTGGAGCGTGGCATCGGAAACTTCGAGCATGTCAGCGCCTTCTCCAGAACCGAAGGAAGGCAAGATCGAAGCGATGGAATTGCACCCGCCAAACCATGCTCATCTCCCCAGATAGACTTCGACGACGCGTTCATCGGCGGATACGAAATCGAGTGTGCCTTCGGAAAGCACCGAGCCCTCATGCAGGCAGGTGACCTTGACGCCGAGCTCGCGCACGAAATGCATGTCGTGCTCGACGACGATCACTGAATGGTCGCGGGCGATCTCCTTGAGCAGGCGCGCGGTTTCCTCGGTTTCGGCGTCGGTCATGCCGGCGACCGGCTCGTCGACCAGCAGCAGCTTCGGGTCCTGCGCCAGGAGCATGCCGATCTCCAGCCACTGCTTCTGCCCATGGCTGAGATTGGCGGCGAGCTCGTCGCGTTTGTCGCCGAGCCGGATGGTCCCGAGGATGTCATCGATCCGCCGCGTCTCGGCGGGCGAGCGTCGATGGAACAGCGCCGGAAAGATCGAGCGCGGCCCCTTCAGCGCCAGCATCAAATTTTCCTCGATCGTATGGCTTTCGAAAACCGTCGGCTTCTGGAATTTGCGGCCGATGCCCATCATGGCGATCTCGGCCTCGTCATGGCAGGTGAGATCGACCTGGCCGTCGAAGAACACCTCGCCCTCGTCGGGCCGTGTCTTGCCGGTGACGATGTCCATCATCGTGGTCTTGCCGGCGCCGTTGGGGCCGATGATGGCGCGCATCTCGCCCTTGTCGAGCACCAGCGACAGATTGTTGATGGCGCGAAAGCCGTCGAAGGAAACCGAGACGCCGTCGAGATAGAGAATGGTGTTCGACTTCGACATCGCTCGTTACTCCGCCGGCTGTGGTTCGAGGCTGGACGAGGACCATTCGCCGGGTGTTTTGGCCGCCGCCTGCACGACTTTGGACGGCGCGATTTCACCATCGGCGCCGGCCTCCTCGGCCAACGATGCCGCGCGCAGTGCCTTGGCGTTGCCGCGCCAGCTATCCCACATGCCGATGATGCCTTTCGGCAAGAGCAGCGTCACGGCGACGAACACGCCGCCGAGTGCGAACAGCCACAGTTCAGGCAGCACGCCGGTGAACCAGGATTTTCCGGCGTTGACCAGCAGCGCACCGATGATCGGCCCGATGATGGTGCCGCGCCCGCCGACCGCGGCCCAGATCACCACCTCGATCGAATTGGAGGGTTCGAATTCGCCCGGATTGATGATGCCGACCTGCGGCACGTAAAGCGCGCCCGCGACGCCGGCCATGACAGCTGAAACCGTGAAGGCGAACAACTTCACATTCTCAGCCCGCCAGCCGAGGAAGCGGGTGCGGCTTTCGGCATCGCGCACCGCCATCAGCAGCTTGCCGTATTTGGAGCCGACGATCGCCCAGGTGACGAAGACGCCGAGCGCAAGCATCACCGCGCTGGCCGCGAACAGCGCCGAGCGGGTCACGTCGGCCTGGATGTTGAAGCCCAGAATGTCCTTGAAATCGGTCAGGCCGTTGTTGCCGCCGAAGCCCATGTCGTTGCGGAAGAAGGCGAGCAGCAGCGCATAGGTCATCGCCTGTGTGATGATCGAGAGATAGACGCCTGTGACGCGGCTGCGGAAGGCGAACCAGCCGAAGACGAAGGCGAGCAGGCCGGGCACCGCGAGCACCATGAGGCCGGCGAACCAGAAATGGTCGAAGCCGGTCCAGAACCAGGGCAGCTCCTTGTAGTTCAGGAATACCATGAAATCAGGCAGGATCGGGTTGCCATAGACGCCGCGCGAGCCGATCTGGCGCATCAGATACATGCCCATCGCGTAGCCGCCGAGCGCGAAGAAGGCGCCGTGGCCGAGCGAAAGGATGCCGCAATAGCCCCAGACAAGATCGAGCGCCAAGGCAAGCAGCGCGTAGCAGAGATATTTGCCGGTCAGCGCCACGATATAGGGCGGGACGTAGAAGGCGCTCGTCGGTGACACAGCAAGATTGAGCAGAGGGCCGACGATCGCGGCCCCGAGCAGGATGAAAATGGTGATGGCGATGCGGCGGTCCGCGCCCGCGGCGAAGAAGCGTCCCGACATCATGCTTCCACCGCCCTGCCCTTGAGCGCGAACAGGCCGCGCGGACGCTTCTGGATGAACAGGATGATCAGCACCAGCACGACGATCTTGCCGAGCACGGCGCCGGCATAGGGTTCCAGGAACTTGTTGACGATGCCCAGCGAAAAGGCGCCGACCAGCGTGCCCCACAGATTGCCGACGCCGCCGAAGACGACGACCATGAAACTGTCGATGATGTAGCCACGGCCGAGATTGGGCGAGACATTGTCGATCTGGCTGAGCGCCACGCCGGCAATGCCGGCAATGCCGGAGCCGAGCGCGAAGGTCAGCGCGTCGACCCATGGCGTCCTGATGCCCATGGAGGCGGCCATGCGGCGGTTGGCAGTGACGGCGCGCATCTGTAGGCCCCAGGGGGTGCGCTTCATCACATAGAGCAGCACGGCAAAGACGCTAAGCGCGAAGACCAGGATCCAGAGCCGGTTCCAGGTGATGGCAAGCTGGCCGACATCGAACGAACCCGACATCCAGGAGGGATTGCCGACCTCCTGGTTGGTTGGCCCGAAGATCGAGCGCACTGCCTGCTGCAGGATCAGCGAAACGCCCCATGTCGCCAGCAGCGTCTCCAGCGGCCGCCCGTAGAGGAAGCGGATAACGCCGCGCTCGATGGCAAGGCCGACAAGCCCCGCGACCAGGAAGGCGAGCGGCAGCGCGATCACCAGCGACCAGTCGAACAGGCCGGGAAAGGATGTACGGATCACCTGCTGGACGACGAAGGTCGTGTAGGCGCCGAGCATCACCATCTCGCCATGCGCCATGTTGATGACGCCCATGACGCCGAAGGTGATGGCAAGCCCGATCGCCGCCAGCAGCAGCACCGAGCCCAGCGAAATGCCGTACCAGATGTTCTGTCCGGCGTCCCACAGGGCCAGCGTCGAATTGATGTTGGCGATTGCCGCTGTCGCCGCTTCCTTCACTGCGCCCGACGCATTGGCCTCTGCCGAGGTGAGCAGCGATACCGCATCGCGGTCGCCGCGCGCGCCGATCAGGGCGATTGCCGCGAGCTTGTCGGCATCCGGCCGATCCGAGCTCAGGATCGACGCGGCACGAGCCTGTTCCAGCAAGGTCTTGACACTGGCGACCGTCTCATTGGCGATCGCAGCGTCGAGCGGCTCGATGTTTGCGGAATCGGGCGTCTTGAACATGGTGTCGGCGGCGGCGAGCCGCACGGCCGGATCCCTGGCGCCAAGCGTCAGCGTGCCCAGCGCATCGCGGATGGTGCGGCGCAGCGTGTTGTTGACCTTGATCTTGGTGATGTCGTCCTTGGCTGCTTCACCGGATGGCTCACCGCTCAGCGGGTCGAAAAGCTGGACCCGTTCGCCGCCTTCCTTGCCGACGAAGACCAGGGAATCGATCTTGCGGATGTAAAGATTGCCATCGGCGAGTGCCGCAAGAGGCCGCTCCACTGCCGGATCGCCGGTCGCCGCCAGGTCGTGAACGACAGCTCCCGTCTCCGAAAAACCCTTGGCGGCGGCGAACTTGGCGATGATGCCACGCAGATCGGCTTCGCCGGCGCCCGATGACGACAGCGTCGCCAGCAAGAACAGCAGTGTCAGGCCAAGTGCGCGGAAAAGGTTCATCGGCGTCAGGCGACTCTTCAGGGTTGAGTTGGACGTCCGGACGGCGAAGGAACCGTCCGGACGCTCGCGGTCATGGGCATGGACCTGAAGGTCCAGCCCGGGAGGATCAGTTTGTGCCCTTGCCGCCGCATTTGCCGGTGGCGACATTGAAGTTGCCGCAGGACAGAGGCGCCCGCCAATCGGAGATCAAGTCCTTGGAGTCGGGCAGGTAATCCGACCACTCGTCGCCCATCACCAGCCCCGCCGTGCGCGAGACCGTCTCGAACTGGCCGTCGGCCTGGATTTCACCGATCAGCACCGGCTTGGTGATGTGATGGTTCGGCATCATCGTCGAATAGCCGCCGGTCAGGTTCGGCACCGAGACGCCGACCATGGCGTCAATCACCTTGTCCGGATCGGTGGTGCCGGCCTTCTCGACCGCCTTCACCCACATGTTGAAGCCGATATAGTGGGCCTCCATCGGGTCGTTGGTGGTGCGCTTGTCGTTCTTGATGAACTTGTGCCAGTCGGCGATGAACTTCTTGTTCTCGGGCGTGTCGACGCTCTCGAAGTAGTTCCAGGCGGCGAGATGGCCGACCAGCGGCGCCGTGTCGAGACCGGCAAGCTCCTCCTCGCCGACCGAGAAGGCCATGACCGGGATGTCCTCGGCCTTGATGCCCTGGTTGCCCAGTTCCTTGTAGAACGGCACGTTGGCGTCGCCGTTGACGGTGGAGACGACGGCGGTCTTCTTGCCGGCCGAACCGAACTTCTTGATTGCCGAGACTTCGGTCTGCCAGTCCGAGAAACCGAACGGCGTGTAGTTGACCATGATGTCTTCCGCCGCGACGCCCTTGGCCTTCAGATAGGCCTCGAGGATCTTGTTGGTGGTGCGGGGATAGACATAGTCGGTGCCTTCCAGCACCCATCGCTTCACCGAGCCGCCATCCTCGCTCATCAGATAGTCGACGGCCGGAATGGCCTGCTGGTTCGGCGCCGCGCCCGTATAGAACACGTTGCGCTCGCTCTCCTCGCCCTCATACTGGACTGGATAGAACAGGATGTTGTCGAGTTCCGAGAACACCGGCAGCACCGATTTGCGCGACACCGAGGTCCAGCAGCCGAACACCGCCGCGACCTTGTCCTTGGAGATCAGCTCGCGCGCTTTCTCGGCGAAGAGCGGCCAGTTGGACGCCGGATCGACGACGACCGCTTCGAGCTTCTTGCCGAGCAGGCCGCCCTTGGCATTCTGCTCGTCGATGAGCATCAGCATGGCATCCTTCAGCGTCGTCTCCGAAATCGCCATCGTGCCGGACAGCGAATGGAGGATGCCGACCTTGATCGTGTCGTCGGCCGCCTTGGCGGGCGCCGACATCGACAGGCCGGCAGCGACCACGCCCGCCGAAAACATTTTTGTTATTGTCGAGAAATTACCCCTCATGCCTGACACTCCCAAGCTGATTGATTGCAACGCAACACTACGAAGCAACCCCCATGCCAATCGCCGAGGCGGTTTCGTGGAAGGAGTTAATGCTCAATATTATCAGTGGGTTGACATATCGTGCTTAGAGAAAGCGTGAGGGCCGGTTAAAAATTGGTTGAGGGAAATTTGCGCAGCGCACACGGTTTTTGCCTAATTTTCGTCCAATTTCTCCAAATGCCTAGATTTTGATCTCCGGACGCGGGCCGCACGCGACAAATATTGCGGTACGGCACACAAATGGGGCAAGTTCGCCCCTTAACCGAGCGACGTCATGGCATCCGGAATTTCACGCATCTCTACCGGCCTATTGTTTCTGGCGGCGGCGACCGGGGCGGCGCGAGCCGACTTCAGCGACGGCAAGATGCCCGACGGCATTTATCATTGCGAGGTCTACCTGCTCGGCATGTTCCTCAACCTCGGCGACATCACCATCAAGGGAAACGTCTATACCGGCCCAGTCACCTTCGGGACCGCCCAGCAGGGCTACAATTACCAGATGGACGCAAATGGGGTGATCTCCTGGCTGGGACCGCTCGGCGGCTACACCGCCGGCGGCAACTCGTTGTCCCTCACTCAGGCAACTCTGGATGGTCAGGGCCCGCCCTCGTTCGACATCATCATGAGACAGCCCGACGGCGCCTTCACCGCCTCGACCTGCACCAAGGGCTGAAAGTCGAGAAAAATGGCGCGGAACCCCGGTCGGGGCTCCGCGCCAGCAGGCAGTCGGGAGGTGGAACTAGATGCTTCTCGCTGACATTTGGCTGGCGATGTAATCGGCCTGCCGGATCGCCAGCGAGACGATCGTCAGCGTCGGGTTCTCGGCCGCGCCTGTCGTGAACTGGCTGCCGTCGGAAACGAACAGGTTCTTGATGTCGTGCGTCTGGCCGTGCTTGTTGACGACGCCTTCGGCCGCCTTCTCGCTCATCCGGTTTGTGCCGAGATTATGGGTGGAAGGATAAGGCGGCGTCGGGAAAGTACGCGTCGCTCCAACCACATCGTAGAGCGCCGTGGCCTGTTTGTAGGCATGATCGCGCATCGCCGTATCGTTGGGATGATCGTCGAAATGCACATCGGCGATCGGCATGCCGTGCTCGTCCTTTTCGTCGGCATGCAGCGTGATGCGGTTTTCTTCGCGCGGCATGTCCTCGCCGACGATCCACAGCCCTGCCATGTGGTCGTAGTGGTCGAGTGCGGTGGTGAAGGAGCGGCCCCAAGCGCCGGGATCGAGGAAGGCCGCCATAAACGGCAGGCCGAGCGAAAGCGTCTCGAATTCGTAGCCGCCGACGAAACCGCGCGATGGATCATGCCGCGCCTCGTCGCGGATGATGCCGGCCATCGTGGTGCCGCGATACATGTGCACCGGTTTGTCGAAGATGGCATAAACCGAGCCGGTGGTGTGGCGCATGTAGTTCTTGCCCACCTGCCCCGATGAATTGGCGAGGCCGTCAGGGAACTTGCTCGAAGCCGAATTGAGCAGCAGGCGCGGGCTTTCAATCGAATTGCCGGCGACGGCGACGATGCGGGCCTTCTGCTCCTGCAGCTTGCCGTCCTTGTCGGCATAGACGACGCCGGTCACCTTTCCCGAGGCGTCATGGTTGATCTTGACGGCCATGGCGTTCGGCCTCACCTCGAGATGGCCTGTCGCTTCGCCTTTCGGGATCTCGGTGTAGAGCGTCGACCATTTGGCGCCCCATTTGCAGCCCTGGAAGCAGAAGCCGGTCTGCTGGCAGGACATCCGGTCGTCACGCTCGACCGAATTGATCGCCATGTTGCCGGTGTGGCATTCCTTGTAGCCGAGCTTGTCGGCGCCAGCCTTCAACAGCTTGAAATTATTGTTGCCCGGCAGCCTCGGCCAGTCATTGGTGCCGGTGACGCCCATCTTGGCTTCGGCCTTGGCGTAATAAGGCTCCATCTCGGCCAGTGTCACCGGCCAATCGAGCAGGTTCGCGCCCTCCACCTTGCCGTAGGTCGAGGCGGTCTTGAACTCATGCTCCTGGAAGCGCAGCGAAGCGCCGGCCCAGTGCGTGGTCGAGCCGCCGACCGATTTCACGATCCAGGCCGGCAGGTTCGGAAAATCCCTGGCTACGCGCCAGTCGCCCGAAGTCGTGCGCTTGTCTTTCCAGGCGAGTTGGGCAAAGGAGTCCCACTCGTCATTGATGAAGTCGTCGAATTCGTGGCGAGCGCCGGCCTCCAGGATCACGACGTCGATGCCCTTCTGGGCGAGTTCATTGCCGAGTGTGCCGCCGCCGGCTCCCGAGCCGATGATGACGACCAAATTGTCGTTTTTCAGATCAAATGCTGCTGCCATGGTTTCCTCCCATGATTTCGATTTTGCTGGGTGGCGAGAGGAGCGGCTCAGAGCCACTCGATGTCGTCGAAGCCGCGCGCGATATAGCCGCCCTTGGAATAGGATTCGCCCTCATAGCCAAAGACCGGCCAGACCTCCTTCTGGTTGTAGAGGCTGACGACGAGGCCCCCGCGCACCGCCTGGAAGAAAGGCGTGGCTTCGACCTGCTTCAGCACTGCGACACGCTGATCCTCCCAACCAAGGTTCCGGTAGCCGCCCTTGCCGGACCTCTTGTCGAGATCGGCGATGCCGTTCTCGATGAGATCCCTATGTGCGGCATCCTTGCCGGCCTGATCGTCATGGCTCTTGACCGCGATGGCGTAATATTTGTCGGGAAGCTGATCGTGCGGGTAGACGTCCCGCCCCATTTGGATCAGCGTCGCCATCGTCTCCGGCTTCAGCGCCGACGTTTCGAGGCCCCAGGCATGTTCCGGGCTGATGACCGCGCTGCCGGAAATGACGAGCAAGGCTCCGACGCCGCCGCGCTTCAGAAGCTCGCGCCGCGAAAGCCCGGGCCTGCTTTCATAGATCGTGACCATATTTTCCTCCCTGCTTGCTGGTTGCATCCATGGGATGCCTTGGCTGGCGCCGCGCACACGCGGCCGCGATCTCTACTGGAACCTGCCTCCTCGTTGCAGAACCTCGATCCTGTAGCCGTCCGGATCCTCGATGAAGAAGAAGCGTGCGATCAGCGAACCGTCACGGTTGAATTCGACGATCTTCTTCGGGTTGAGGCCGAGCGCGCCGAGCCGGTCGTGCTCGCCGTCGAGATCGACGACCGAAACCGCGAGATGGCCGTAGCCATCGCCAAGCGCATAAGGCTCCTGCCGACCCTTGTTCACGGTCAGTTCGACTTCGAATTGCGTCTTGGCATTGCTGAGGTAGATGAGCGTGAACGTGTCGAAATCCAGCCTTTCGGCGACATCGAGGCCGAAGGCATTTCTGTAGAAATCGACGGAGCGGGTCTCGTCGAGAACCCGGATCATGGTGTGGATTGCCTTCGCCAAATCAGTCCTCGCCACTCGATGCTTCGAAGATGATTATGCGCGGCGACGGCAAAAGATGGTGGCAGCCGGTTACCACGCTCCGAAGATCGACTCGCCTGACAATCGCAAGGACGAAAGTCCGATTGCTGTTCAGCCGATTTTGCCGGAGAATGCTGTCGGGGACAAAGGCCGCGTCGCCTCTGGCGGCAAAAGCATCTGTCCACCCAAAATCAACGCCAAAAATCAACGAACGTGGGAGGTTGTCGGATGTGCAGGGTATTTGCGGCCCAGGACCCCGAAGGTTATCGTCAGATCAACCGGTCGATCCGCATCGACGGATATTCGACCAGCATCCAGCTTGAGGCGACGTTTTGGGCACTGCTCGACGAAATCGCCGAAAGCCAGGACCTGACGACGCCGAAATTCATCTCGAAACTCTATGACGAGGCCATCGAGATCAATGGCGAGATTCCCAACTTCGCCTCCATGCTGCGCACCACCTGCGCGCTCTATCTGCGCAGCCACCGGCCGGGCATGGAAGACCAGATGCCGCCGAAATGGGAAGCCGCCTGAAGATCCAGAAAAGTGCCCCCCGGCTTTGTGTTCGGAATGCATCAGGAACTGGGGCGGCTCGGCGGGCCTATCACGCACCGGGCCGATCGGCGGCGGCGATTTCCAGCGCCAGCCGCGTCATGTCGGTAAAAAGATCCTGGCGTTCCGCATATTGGGTCTGTTCGCCGCTGTCGATATCGTCGACCACCGTGCAGATCGATAGCGCACGGGCCCCGAAATGCCTGGAAATGCGATAGAGCGCACTGGTCTCCATGTCCACGGCCAGCGCGCCGGCTGCCTGCGCATCGGCAAAACGGGCGCGTCCCTGCGGATGGTGGAAGACGTCGCTGCATGCCGTCAGCCCGGCACGATGGTCGATGCCGAGTTCGGCCGCCTTCGCCAATGCGCGAGCAAACAGCGCCGGGTCCGGCCCGGCTGCAGCGTCATAGAGGCCGAAAACCTGACCGCTTCGGGCGCTTTCGGGCCGCACCGATTGCGAGATGACGAGGCTGCGTAGTTTTACCTCAGCGGTCAGCCCGCCGCAGGTGCCGGTACGGATCAAAGTCCGCACACCGTAGCCGTCCAGCAGCTCATGCGCATAGATCAGAAAGGAGGATACGCCGATGCCGGTCGCCTGGATGCTGACCGGCTGACCACGAAACAGGCCAGTGAAGCCAAGGGCACCGCGCCGGCGGTTGATGCAGCGTGGGGCCTCCAGGAATGTCATGGCCATCCATTCGGCGCGCTGGGGGTCGCCCGGCAACAGCACAATGTCGGCGTAGTCACCCTTGCTGGCTTCGATGTGTGGCGTCAACAGCTCGTCCCTGCCGTTTCATCCACAATCATGGCCTTGTCGCGGTATTGCGCAAGAGGCATTCGGGAACGCTAATACACGGAAACTTCGTTTCAGGACGACAATATCACGAAAACAAAGAGTTAAACCGGTCGGCGACTCTATCAAAGTCGTAGCGGTGGCGACACGCCGGAAGTGCTTCAGCTTGGAGGAGAACCGCTCGATCAGGTTGCGCTCGCGATAGAGCCGCCCGCTGAAGCAAGGCTTCACTTGGTTGCTCTTCGGCGGGATGTTCGGCCGGCGGTCAGGCCGAGCCGCCCCAATTGCAGGCTGATGAAAACGCGCGGCGCGTCTTCATCAGCCGACGCACTCCAAGCGCTCATGATGCGAAGCTGGTTGATCGCGAAAGCTCCTCCCACGCGCTGATTTCGCTCCGCATCGCGTCGAGCTTCTGGTCGACCAGCCCCAGCGCATCGTCGCCCAGGAACAGCCGTACCGGCGGGTTCGCGGCATCGACCAGCACGAGCAACGCCTGCGCGGCCTTGGCCGGATCGCCCGGTTGGTTGCCGCTCTTGGCCTGTCGCGCGCCGCGGATCGGGTCCATGACCGCGTCATAGTCGGCAATGC
The DNA here is from genome assembly GCF_006442685.1 of Mesorhizobium sp. B2-4-7. Classification (NCBI taxonomy): domain Bacteria; kingdom Pseudomonadati; phylum Pseudomonadota; class Alphaproteobacteria; order Hyphomicrobiales; family Phyllobacteriaceae; genus Mesorhizobium; species Mesorhizobium sp. B2-4-7. The sequence continues at coordinate 60,918 of NZ_VFVH01000009.1, read as the reverse complement.
TGCGCGGCGTGCGATCCATCGAGCGTCCGGCCCAATCCGTGCGGAATTGGCCGGGAGCGAGCGCCGTCACCCGAATTCCAAAGCCTGCTACTTCCTTGCCGAGCGCTTCGGAAATGCCTTCGAGCGCGAATTTGCTTCCGCAATAGAAGGTGATCCCGGGCATGGTGATGAAGCCGCCCATGGACGTGACGTTGATGATATGGCCGCGACGCCGCTCGCGCATGCCCGGCAGCACCGCCTTGATCATCGCGACGGGCCCGAAGACGTTGGCGGCGAACTGGCGCTGGAGATCGTCCAGGGAGGACTCCTCCAGCACGCCCTCATGGCCGTAACCGGCGTTGTTCACCAGCACGTCGATTGGACCCGCCTGCCGTTCCGCCGCGGTGACAGCCGCCGGGACCGTCTCGAAATCGGTCACGTCCAGCAAGAGCGGGTGGGCGCGATCGGGCGCGAGCGCGGCGAAGATCTCGGCGTCGGCTTCCCGCCGCACGGTGCCGATCACCCGATGGCCCGCTTCAAGCGCGCCTCTTGCAAATGCTCGCCCCAGCCCGGAGCTGACACCGGTGATGAGGAATGTCTTAGAGGTGGAAGTCATGGTTCACTCCGGGCTATGATTGAAACTATATCATGATATAGATAACAGCATGACACCAAACAAGACCAAGGTTGCTCCGACCGCCACGCGGGGTGAGCCGCTTCGCCGGCGTGTGATCGATGCGGCGGAGCGACTGCTCCGACAGGGTAAGGCCGATTTCTCGATGCGCGACCTCGCCACCGAAGCCGGAGTCAGTTTCGCGACGCCGTTCAATCAGTTCGGGAGCAAGGCCGCGATCATGCATGCCCTTTCGCGGCGGCGGATCGATACGATGGCCCAGCGCTTTGCCGGGATGTCACCGCCTGCCGATGCCGCAGGCCGCGTGCTGTTGGCCATCGATACCGCGGTCGAGGTGATGTTGGAGGAGCCGGAGATAAACCGGGCCGTGATGGGATGGATCGGCACGGCCGGCCCGTCCCCCGGAAAGGTCCTGGCGCACTCCACAACCTTGTGGTCGCTGGCCCTTGGAGCGGGCGAAGGCTTGATCGCGGCCGGCAGGCAGGAGGCGCTGCGCAGTTTGCCGGAGCAGCTCGCATTTGCCTTTCGTGGGGTCCTGTCGTTCTGGACCGCCGGCGAACTGCCGGATGAGGCGCTTGCCTCGAAGGCGCGAGAGATCGCAAAAACCTTGCTGCTCGGATTTGCTGAACGGCCGCTATTCGGCGATTCCGCCTCCTAGGCTGCCCTTCGGGAACCGCCAATCTAGGCCATTTCCCGATTTATGGGTTCACGGCCTAAGACTCCAGCATGTCCTTGACGATCGTTGCCAACTGCTTGAGCGAAAACGGTTTCGGCAGGAATCCGAAATGCGCGTCCGCCGGCAGGTTCCTGGCGAATGCATCCTCGGCATAGCCGGACACGAAGACGAACTTGATGTCCGGCTGGCGCTTGCGCAGTTCGCCGAGCAGCGTCGGCCCATCCATCTCCGGCATCACCACATCCGAGACCACGATGTCCACCTTGCCGCCGAGCGCTTCGAACACTTCCAGCGCCTCGACCCCGGAGGACGCCTCGTGCACGGTATAGCCGCGCGAGGTCAGTGCCCGCATGCCGCCCATGCGCACCGCATCCTCGTCCTCGACCAGCAGCACCGTGGCCGACCCGGACAAATCCTTGCCTGTCTCGGCCGACTTGGCAGGTACCGCTGCCGGTGCTTCCCCGGGTTCGCCTGCCTTCTTTGCCTCGGCGATGTGGCGCGGCAGGAAGATGCGGAAGATCGAACCCTTGCCGACCTCGGAATCGCAGAAGATAAAGCCGCCGGTCTGCTTGATGATGCCGTAGACCATGGACAGGCCAAGGCCGGTGCCCTTGCCGACCTCCTTGGTGGTGAAGAACGGTTCGAATATCTTCTTCAGCACGTCGGGCGCGATGCCGCTGCCGGTGTCCTCGACCTCGGCCACCACATAGTCCGCTGGGGTGAGTTCGCGATAGGGGAAGGTCTTGCACTCCTCGGCGGTCACATTGCGGGTGCGCACCGTGAGGTCGCCGCCCGCCGGCATTGCATCGCGCGCGTTGACCGCCAGGTTGACCACCACCTGCTCGAACTGGCCGATATCGACCTTGACCGGCCAAAGATCGCGACCGTGGTCGATCTTCAGCTTGATGTCGTTGCCGACCAGACGGGCGAGCAACATCCTGAGATCGGCGAGCACGTCGGTGAGGTTCAGCACTTCCGGCCGCAGCGTCTGCTTGCGCGAAAAGGCCAGCAACTGCCGCACCAGCGAGGCTGCCCGGTTGGCATTCTGCTTGATGTTCATGATGTCGGGGAAGGATGGATCCGACGGCCGATGGTTGGTCAGAAGCAGATCCGACGCCATAATGATGGCGGTCAGCACATTGTTGAAGTCGTGCGCGATGCCGCCGGCAAGCTGGCCGACCGCCTGCATCTTCTGGCTTTGCGCCATCTGCCCTTCGAGCGCCTTCTGCTCCGTCGTCTCGACGGCGTAGACGATGGCCGACTCCTCGGCCCCCTCGCCGCCTGTACCGTCGGCGACCGCATTGACGTAAAAACGGATGTGGCGCTCCTCATTGCCGGGCAGGAGCGTGTCGATCGGCTCGATATCGGCCTGCCGCTGCCGTGCCTTTTCGAAGGCCGCGGCAAAGGCCGGGCGGTCACGTTCGTGGATGACCGTGTCGAGCCGCATGCGGCGGTCGACGGCGTCCCGGTCTACGACCGACGAAAACAGCGAAAGGAATGGCGCATTGGTGCGCAGGATGCGCCCGCTGGCGTCGACGCCGGCGATCGCCATCGGCGTCGAGTTGAAGAAGCGGGTGAACCGCACTTCCGAAGCGCGCAGGTCCGCCGAGGCGTCCTCGCCTTGCGTGCGGTTGAGCACGATCGTGCGCGTCGGACCGTTGAGGCCTTCGCGGCTGGCTGAAACGCGATGCATGAAGCGCACCGGCAGCGCCTCGCCCGTCATTGTCGTGAGGTCGAGATCGATGACCGCGTTGCGCGTCGTACCGGGGTCGGCCTTGACCGAGCGCACCAGCGCCATGCCGTCGCCGGCGACGATCTCCGGCAGGGAGACGGCGCCGGGCGTGAAGCTGGCAAGGTCGATGCCCAGCCATTCGGCGAGCGTGGCGTTGATATAGGTGACGCGGCCTTCCTGGTCGGCGGAAAAGAAGCCGGCGGGCGCGTGGTCGAGATGATCGATCGCCTTCTGCAGGTCCAGGAAGAAACGCTCCTGCTCGGCGCGTTCCTGCGAAATGTCGGCAAGTTGCCAGGCGAGCATCGGCGGCCGCTGGCCCGGCACGCTGAAAGCGCGGGCGCGGGCGCGATACCAGCGCGCGCCTGGCTCAGCGCCAGGCTTGATCGACTGCGCGAGCCGGAACTCGCCGTCGCCCGGCTGGCCGTCACGCAGGCCGGAGGCCAGTCGGTAGATGGTGACCGAAGCTTCCGGAACATCCGAAAGCAGCCCTTCGACCGTCTTCAGGTCGGCCGCGGAAGAGGCTCCGGTCATGTCGGCATAGGCGCGGTTGGCATAGACCACGCGGCCCTTGGTGTCCGTGACCAGAAGACCCTGCGACATCGAATCGACGAATGCCTTCGACAGTTCGTCGCCCGTCGAGCGTGGAGTGATCTGCACGAAGCCGATCGCCGTGGCGAACAGGAAGCCGACGCCGATCATCGCCAGCACGCCGAGCATGCCCAGCAGGAAAGGGTCGCCGAGCCGCTCGCGAAACAGGCCGAAAACGATCGCGGCCCCCGTCAGGACGGCAATGAAGATGACGAGCCGGGTAACGGCGCCCGGCCGCGTGTTCTGATCGACGATCGGTACCGGATAGAAATCGCCGCGCGTTTCCTTGGCCATGTGCCCCCTGCTCTTGAAGTCCGGTGTTCCGATACTCGCCGCAATGTGTGCCGACGCCCGCCCCTGTCGGGTTGAATCATATTCTCCTGGTCCCGAAAAGGCCCGGGCGGCAAATGTCAGATAAAAATGATGTCGGCCGGCCCTCCAGTGTTTCAAGCTGTTCATGAAGCGTGAAAGGCAACTTGCGGTAGCCCGCCGCAACGGTCTAGTGTCGCGTCACTTCCAAACCGATCAGGGGGAACCAATGCTGCAATGGCTGGATAGCGTAGCGGGCCCCGGCTATGTAGCGGCACTGCTGTGGACCTTCGCGGCGCTGGTCCTGCTGGTTATCGTCCTCATCATCGTCAAACTCGTTCGCAACCTGACCTTCGGCACCTTTGTCGCGGGCGGCCGGAACCGCAAGACGCGGCTTGCGGTCATGGACGCCACCGCCGTCGACAGCCATCGCCGCCTGGTGCTGGTGCGCCGCGACGACATCGAGCATCTGCTTTTGATCGGCGGCCCGACCGATGTCGTCGTCGAGCGTGACATCCGCCTTTCTGCGCCACGCCGTCCCGCGCTGACCGGAGATGGCGGTTCGCAGCAGCCTGTCGCGGTGGCAAAGCCGCGTGCGCCTCAGCCCACCCCGGCGCCGGCGAGACAGGCACCTGCTCCGCAGCCGGTGAGTGCAGCGCCACCCGCCCGCCAGCGCGCTCCGGAGCCGGTGCCGAAGCCGGCGGCGCAGGGTTATCAGCCGACCAATGTCACGCCGCTGCCTTCCTACGGCTCCGCAAACGTAAATGCCGTCCGGCATGCCCCGCCGCCGGCTTCACCACCGCCGGGGCAGGAAAGCATCGATGAAACGCTGATGAAGGAACTCGAGGTTTCGCTCGACCAGCCCCGCTCGAGCAGTCCGGCGACCAAGCCGGTGGCAAAAACACCGCCGTCGCTCGACGATGAGATGACCAGGCTTCTGGGCGAACTCTCCAGCCAGAAAAGATGAGCAGCGCTTGCGCCCGGTCCGAAAAACCGATCGGGGTTTTGCGCGCATCGCCCGGGTTCTGAAAAAAGAAATGGCCGGAAAACCGGCCATTTCGAGAGCGATATCGCTGAAATCTTCTTGAATGCAGACCGCAGGCTAATCGTCGCGATAGACCTTCTCGCGGCGCTCGTGGCGCTCCTGCGCTTCGATCGACAAGGTTGCAATCGGGCGGGCATCCAGCCGCTTCAGCGCGATCGGTTCGCCAGTCTCCTCGCAATAGCCGTAAGTGCCTTCCTCGATGCGCTGCAAGGCCGAATCGATCTTTGCGATGAGTTTCCGCTGGCGGTCGCGCGCCCTGAGTTCGATGGCGCGGTCGGTTTCCGAAGAGGCGCGGTCGGCTAGATCGGGATGATTGGCGTTTTCCTGCTGTAGGATTTCGAGGGTTTCGCGCGCTTCGCGCAATATGTCATTCTTCCAGGTGACGAGCTTTGAGCGGAAGTAGGATTTCTGCCGCTCGTTCATGAACGGCTCGTCTTCGGAGGGTACGTAATCGGCGGTAACGGCATCGTTCATTCGACTCACCCAAACAGCCCCAAATTTGGCGCCTATATATTCGCGGTCAAACGCCTGCACAAGCGCAATCGATTACCGATTCACGCAATTGTTAATCTGCCTCGAGGAGCGCGATTGAGGTGATTCGGGCTGGTCTTAGGTACCGGATCCTTCGAACTGGCGGCCGCCGGCTGATGATTCGTCATGTCCGAAAAACGACTGCCATTGTGCGCCACGCCGTTCTTATGGCTAATCACGGCACGGTTCGGGCTGTTGGCACGGTGGAGGTTGGGTGAGCAGGCTTTATCTGTTGAGGCACGCCAAAGCCGGATGGGCGCTGCCCGGCATGCGTGATTTCGATCGCCCTCTCGATGCGTCCGGCCGCGCTGATGCGGAGGCGATGGGCATCGCCATGCGGTCGCGCTCCTATGTGCCCGATCTGACGCTTTGCTCCACAGCCCGGCGCGCGAAGGAGACGCTGGAAGGCGTGGCCGGTCGGGCCGACACCGGCCGGGTTCTGTTCGTCGACGCGCTCTACAGCGAGGACGCGGCCGCGTACCTCAGCCTCATCCGGGACAATGGTGGGGTGGGTTCGATGCTGCTCGTCGGCCACAATCCGATGACGGAGGATCTCGCCATGGCGGTGTCCGGCGATGGCGAGGAAAGCGCCCGCGCCATGCTCAATCATGGTTTCCCGACCTCGGGCCTGGCGGTCGTGCGCTTCAGCGGCGATCTTGCCGGGGCCGCCCAGGGTGCCGGCTATCTCGAGGCATTCCTGACGCCGGCTGACCTCTGACGCCATTTCAAACCAGCATGGCAACGCCTATATCGGACCTGTCGCAGCCTCGAGAGACAATTTTGGCATCATCGCTGACCACTTTCACCGACGAGGCGAGAATTGCCCTCGACACGCTTTCGGGCCGCGCCAGCGGGCTTTTTTCGCCGTCGCTGCGGCTGGGCGTCACGGGCCTTTCCAGGGCGGGCAAGACGGTTTTCATCTCGGCCCTGGTCCACAATCTTATTCATGGCGGGCGCCTGCCGCTGTTCGAGGCGCAGAAATCCGGGCGCATCGCGCGCGCTTTCCTCGAAGAGCAGCCCGACGACGCGGTGCCGCGATTCCAGTACGAGGACCATATCGCCGCCTTGGTGAACGACCGCGTCTGGCCCGATTCGACACGCGCCATCTCCGAATTGCGGCTGACCATCGAATATGAATCGGCCTCCGGCTGGAACAGGATGTTTTCCTCCGGAAAACTGTCGGTCGACATCGTCGACTATCCCGGCGAATGGCTGCTCGACCTGCCGCTGCTCGGCAAGTCCTTCGCCGATTTTTCGCTCGAAGCCTTTGAAATGGCTGCGTTGCCGGTGCGCGAGGACCTGTCGCGCGCCTGGCGGGCGCTATCGGCCGAGATCGACCCGAACGCCGATGCCGAGGAGATGACGGCGCGCCGCCTGGCCGAGGATTTCGCCGCTTATCTCAAAGCCTGCAAGCTCGACGAGCGGGCGCTTTCGACCTTGCCGCCGGGCCGTTTCCTGATGCCGGGCGATCTCGAAGGCTCGCCCGCATTGACCTTCGCGCCTCTGGCCGGCCTGGGCGACAAGCGCCCGCGCAACGGCTCGCTGCACGCCATGATGGAAAGGCGCTACGAGGCCTACAAGACCCATGTCGTCAAACCCTTCTTCCGCGAACACATCACCCGGCTCGACCGCCAGATCGTGCTGATCGACGCCATGCAGGCGCTGAACGCCGGCCCCGGAGCCATGGCCGACCTGGAGCGCGCGGTGACCGAGATCCTCGCCTGTTTCCGTCCTGGACGCGGCAGCTTCCTCACCGATCTTTTCTCGCGGCGCATCGATCGTATCCTGATCGCCGCCACCAAGGCCGACCACCTGCATCACGACAGCCATGACCGCTTGCAGGCGATCGTGCGGCGGCTGGCAGACCGCGCCGTGGCGCGGGCGAATTTCACCGGCGCCGGCGTCGACGTCGTCGCCATGGCGGCGGTGCGCGCAACACGGGAAGGCACCGTCAAACAGGGCCGCGAGACATTGCCGGTCATCATCGGCACACCGCTCGCGGGCGAGACAATCAATGGCGACACCTTTGACGGGAAAGCTGAAACGGCCATATTTCCCGGTGATTTACCGGAGAAAATTGATGCTGTCTTCGAAGCTCCCGGGGGAGCGCACAGGCAGGACAATACCGACCCGGCGATCCGCTTCGTGCGTTTTCGCCCGCCAAAACTCGAGCGCACGGCCGAGGGCGTCATGCTGTCACTGCCGCATATCCGGCTCGACCGTGCCTTGCAGTTCCTGATCGGAGACCATCTGGCATGACCGCGCCCCGCAAGCCGGCGGCATTCCGCATCGAACCGGAGGCCACATCGCAGCAGGACGCGGCGCAGGCGCGCCGTGCCCAGGCCGGGGCGCCGGAGGCGCGCCGTGTCCAGACCGACACACAGCGCAAGCCCCGCGCGGTGAAGAGCGATGTCGCGCTGGTCATCCCGTCGGAGATCGACGTGTTCGACGAGCCGGACATCGTCGCTGCCGAACCGCCGCCGGCGGTCGCTCGCAGGAAACGTTCATTGCTTGGCTCCATCTTCTTCGGCGCGTTCGGGGTGCTGGTTTCGCTGGCCATCGGCCTGTGGACCGATCAGCTCATTCGCGATCTGTTCGCGCGCGCCGAGTGGCTGGGTTGGCTGGCCGCCGGCATGGCTGCCGTCGCCGTGCTGGCGCTGGTGGTGATCCTGATTCGCGAGTTCCTGGCGATCGCCCGGCTTGCCGAGGTCGAAAAGCTGCAGAAACGTGCGCTCGATGCGATTGCACGCGACGATCCCAAGGCGGCGCGATTGGTGGTCGACGAGCTGTCGGCCTTCGTCGCGGCCAAACCCGAAACGGCCGCGGGCAGGCGCGCGCTGGCCGATCTGCGCGACGAGATCATCGATGGCGCCAATCTGGTGCGTCTCGCTGAGGCGGAGATCCTTGGCCCTCTCGACGCCAGGGCCAAGATCATGATCCTGGAAGCCGCCAAACGCGTGTCGCTGGTGACGGCCGTCAGTCCGCGTGCGCTCGTCGACGTAGCCTATGTCGTGTTCGAGGCCGGGCGCCTCATCCGGCGCCTTTCGGAACTCTATGGCGGGCGGCCGGGAACACTGGGTTTCTTTCGCCTGGCGCGCAGCGTGCTGGCGCATCTGGCGGTCACCGGTTCGATCGCCGTCGGCGACAGTTTCGTCCAGCAGATCGTCGGCCACGGCCTGGCTGCGCGCCTCTCCGCCAAGCTCGGCGAAGGCGTCGTCAACGGCATGATGACGGCGCGCATCGGCATCGCCGCGATGGAGACGGCGCGCCCCCTGCCCTTCAGTGCGGCAAAACGGCCGGGACTGGGTGATTTCCTCTCCGCGCTGACATCGTTCGCAAGCAGGAAGGAAAGCGAGAACACCCCGCCTGGCAAGTGAACGACGACCTTGGCAGTGACGAAGCATTAACCAATCTTGTTCATGGTCGCACTGGTTCCAAAACAGCCTCTTTGTTGCCGGGTGTCGTCGATGAAAAGCGTAATTCTGTCCAGCCTGTTGCCCCTGGCGGTTGCGATCACCACTGTCGCCGGCATTGCCGCACAGGCGTCCGCGGCGGAGCCGGACAAGCAGTTCTTCCGGTCCGCCGAAGGCAAGTGGGTGGGCCCGGGCGAGATCGTCGCCGGCAAATACAAGGGCACGAAGTTCAATTGCAGCTTCACCGGCTCGACGCCCGACGGCAAGATGGGCATGACGCTCGACGGCGGCTGCCGTGTGGGCATGTTCACCCAGCCGATGTCGGCCAAGATCGAGCGCAAGGGGCGCGATTACAAGGGCTCCTTCATGGGCGGCGCGGCCGGTGCCGGCCTCGATATCATCGGCGGCAATGTGGTCGATGCCCGCAAGGTGGTGTTCACCATCAACCGCAACCAGCTGCGCGGCGTCATGCAGGCACGCATCCCCGACGACAATTCGATGACGGTGACGGTTGCAGTGCGCGTCGCGGACCAGCTGGTGCCGGTGATCGGCATGAGCCTGAAGCGGGTCGACGCGATCGAAGTCGGCTCCATCGCGCCGAACTGAGCGCGTATCAACCGCCTGTAACCAAACACAAAAAGAGACGGCGGCCCATCGCCACCGCCTCCTTTTGAAGACGTCGATAGGAACGATCAGCCCTTGATCGCCGCCGTCACCTCATCATAGGCCTTGCAGGCGTCGGCCAGGGTCGTGGTGCCCTGATATTTGGTCGTCACCTCTTGCACCTTGGCCGTCAGATCGGCCGCCTTGGACGGATCCTTGGTAACCGCCTCCTGCAGCGCGGCGGCCATGTCCTGCGCCTTCTTGGTGGCGACCTCGGCCGTGCACTCAGGCGCCTTGGAGCAAGCCGAGCCGGCGAGCACCGCCAGGCCGACGGCAACGAGCAAAAACTTCTTCATGTCAGTCATCTCCTCAAAAAGGGCGCGGCTTGATCGCCACACCCTCCACTGGCCGAAGCCGAGCGTGCTTAACCTCCGATTGCAGCCAGACGCAACGCGGCCTCGCGCTCAACTTGTGTAACGTGCCTGCAACATTGCCCGCCGCAGGATTCGGGCTGTTACATGCCCGCCGAAGCCCCTATCCTTGGGGCGCTGGCGCCTGATCCGAGGCGTCTTGACCCGACCGCACAGGCTGCGGTCCTCAAACGAGCGGAATGGCGGGAATGGCGGCAGAGGCAGCGGGCAGCGAGCTTGTTCAGGTGGTGGCGCTGCTCGCCGCGGGTGTTGTCGCCGTTCCGATCTTCAAACGTATGGGCCTGGGTTCGATTCTCGGCTATCTGGCCGCGGGCGTGGTGATCGGCCCGTTCGGCATCGGTGTGTTTTCCGAATCGGGAGCCATCCTCCACGTCGCCGAGCTCGGCGTCGTGATGTTCCTGTTCATTATCGGGCTGGAGATGCAGCCGTCGCGGCTCTGGGGCTTGCGCCGCGAGATCTTCGGCCTGGGCGCGCTTCAGGTCGGGGTCTGCGCGGTCTTGCTGACCGGTGTGGGAATAGCCGGAGGCTTTTCCATCGCGCAATCCTTCGTCGCCGGAGCCGGCTTCGTGCTGACCTCGACGGCGATCGTCATGCAGCTTCTGGAAGAGCGCGGCGAAATCGCCTCGCCCAAGGGCCAGCGCATCGTCTCCATCCTGCTGCTGGAGGATCTGGCGATCGTGCCGCTGCTGGCCCTGATCGCGTTCCTGGCGCCAGGCGGCACCGACACCAGCCTGTCGGAGCGGTTGGCCGAGGTCGGTATCGGCCTTGCCGCGATCATCGGCCTGGTGCTGGCCGGACGTTTTCTGCTCAACCCTTTCTTCCGTATCCTGGCGGATGCCCGCGCCCGCGAGGTGATGACGGCGGCCGCCCTTCTGGTCGTTCTCGGATCCGCCCTTGCCATGCAGCTCAGCGGCCTGTCGATGGCGATGGGCGCGTTCCTGGCCGGCGTGCTGCTGTCCGAATCGACCTTCCGCCACCAGCTCGAAGCCGATATCGAACCGTTTCGCGGCATCCTGCTCGGCCTGTTCTTTCTCGCCGTGGGCATGTCGCTCGACCTGCATGTGGTGGTTCAGAACTGGCGGCTGATCGCCGTCTATGTCGTTGCCTACATGGTCATGAAGGCGCTCGGCATCTACATCGTCGCCCGCATCCTGAAGTCGGGCCATCGCGAGGCGCTGGAACGCGCCGTCTTCATGGCGCAAGGCGGCGAATTCGCCTTCGTCCTCTATTCGGCCGCCGCTTCCGTCGGCATCATCGACGGCCAGGCCAACGCGACGCTGACGGCCATCGTCATCATCTCCATGGTGCTGACGCCGCTGGCGATCGTCGCGTTGCGGTATCTGACGCCGCGCGACGAGCTGTCGCTGGATGGCGTCGACGTCGCCGAAGGGCTGACCGGCAGCGTGCTGATCATCGGATTCGGCCGCTTCGGCCAGATCGCCAGCCAGCCATTGCTGCTGCGCGGCATCGACGTGTCGATCATCGACAACGATGTCGAGATGATCCAGGCGGCGGCCGATTTCGGCTTCAAGGTCTACTACGGCGACGGCACGCGGCTGGACATCCTGCACGCTGCCGGTGCCGGGCGCGCACGCGCCGTGCTCATCTGCGTCGACAAACCCGATGCCGCCGTACGCATCGCCGAGCTCGTCAAAGCCGAGTTTCCCTTGCTCACCGTGCTGGCGCGCGCCTTCGACCGAGGCACCGCGCTACAGCTCATCCGCACAGGCGTCGACTATCAGCTGCGTGAAACATTCGAATCGGCGCTGGTTTTTGGCGGTTCGACGCTGGAGGCCCTGGGCGTCGACCCGGAAGACGTCGCCGAGGTGGTCGAAGATGTCCGCCGCCGCGACACCGCCCGCTTCGAGACGCAGCTCGCCGAAGGCATCCGCTCCGGACAGCGTTTCCTGAAGGGCAATATCGGCACGCCGATCCCGACGCCGCTCTCCACGCCGCGCCGCCCCGGCCAGGCGCTCAACGAGGAAACGGCCGGCGTTCTGCACAAGTCCGAGCCGGCGGGCTGATAGGAGAAAAGCATGGATTTGGACAGCAGAGCCCTGTCGGTCACCAGATTCTGGCGTGATGCCGGAGCGGACGCATGGTTCGAAAAAAGCGATGTTTTCGACGGCGATTTCCGCAACCGCTTTCTTGAGCTGCATTACGCGGCCGCACGGCGCGAATGCGACGGCTGGTCGGAGCATGCCGAAGGCTCGCTGGCGTTGATGATCCTGCTCGATCAGTTTCCGCGCAACTGCTTTCGCGGCACCGGCCACATGTACGCCACGGACCCGCTGGCGAAGCATTTTGCCCAAAAAGCCGTAACGTCAGGCCAGGATCTGGCGCTCGAACCGGAATTGCGGGTGTTCCTGTATCTGCCGTTCGAACATTCGGAATTGCTCGCCGACCAGGAACGGTCGGTCGAGCTCACCGCGGCCAACGCGCCGGACTACCTCAAATACGCCGAAGAACACCTCGACATCATCCGGCGCTTCGGCCGTTTTCCGCATCGCAACAAGATGCTCGGTCGTGAGACCACGCCGGAGGAAAAAACCTTTCTGGACGATGGCGGGTTCTCAGGCTGACGCTGGTCTATCCAGCCACCAGTCGCGGCCCGACGGCAGGCGTTCGATACCGGCCGCATCGACGGCGGCCAGCCGCTCCGAGACGCTTCGCCCGCTTACCGCAAGATCGGGCGCGATCTCGGCCAGCGGCGCCAGCACGAAGGCACGTTCAAGCATGCGCGGATGCGGCACTTCCAAGCCGGTTTCGTGGATGACGCGGTCGCCGAAAACCAGGATGTCGATATCGATCAGGCGCGGCCCCCAGCGCTCCTCGCGCACGCGCTTCAGCTTGCGCTCTGCATCGAGGCACAGGTCGAGCAATGCCCGCGGCGAGAGCCGTGTCGAGAGTTCCGCGGCGGCGTTCAGGAAGTCGGGCTGGTCGAGCTTGCCCCAGGGCGGCGTGCGGTAGAGCGAGGACACCGCGGCCACGCGAGTGGCGGCATCGGCGTCGAGCAGGCGCAGCGCCGCCGCCATCGAACTCGCCGGATCGCCGAGATTGCCGCCAAGGCTGAGATAGACGGTGTTACTGCGGCCAGACAACGGTCACCTCGACGTAATCGAGCACGCCGGGCACCGGCGCATTCGGCTTGCGGACCGTGATTTCGGCTTTCCTGATCTGCGGGAAGCGTTCCGTCAGGGCTTTTGCGACTTCCAGGGCCAGCGCCTCGATCAGGAAGCGCCTGTGTCCGGTGATGATCTCCTCGATCACCGTGAAGGCAACGCCGTAGTTGACGGTTTCCCCGATGGCATCGTCGACCAGCGCGCGCCCGGGCTCCACGGTGAGCGAGGCGTCGACATAGAAGCGCTGGCCGAGCGCCTCCTCCTCGTCCAGCACCCCGTGCCGGGCAAAGAAGGCGCAATTCTTCAGGCGGATGACATACATGGTTCAGCGTTCCGAAACTGCGGTTTCGCGCGCCAGCATAGCATCCGCCACGGCCAGCGCGTCCACGTTGATTGCGACATCGTGGACGCGAAACAGGTCGGCGCCCTTCAATCTCAGTATGACGCTCGTCGCCGCAGTCCCAGCCCCTCTTTCGGCGGCATCGCGGCCCGTGACGGTGCCGATGAAGCGTTTTCGCGAGGTTCCGGCCATCAGCGGAAATCCGAGGGCGTTGAGCTCGGAAAACCGCGCCATCAGGTCGAGGTTATCCTCGGCCGTCTCCTTGGCGAAGCCGAAGCCGGCATCGAGAACGATATGATCGTCGGCGATGCCGTGTCGGCGGGCGATTTCCAGTGATTTTTCGAGGAACGCGAACTGGTCGGCGATGACGTCGGGCAGTTTTCGGCGATCCCGCCCGGTATGCATGATGATGAGCCCCGCGCCGGTTTCGGCTGCGATACGCGCAATGTCCGGCTCGCGCTGCAAGCCCCAGACGTCGTTGACGATATGCGCCCCGGCCGCGACGGCAAGCCGCGCGGTCTCGGCGCGATAGGTGTCGACCGAAATCAGCACCTCGCCGGAACCCGCCAGCGCCTCGATCACCGGCAGGATGCGCGCCTGCTCCTCGCCCGCCGTGATCGCGGACGCGCCCGGCCTTGTCGATTCACCGCCGACATCGACGACCCGGGCGCCTTCGCCCAGCATGCGGCGCGCCTGGACCAGCGCGGTCTCGGCGGCATCGAACAGACCGCCGTCGGAAAAACTGTCGGGCGTGACATTGAGAATGCCGACCACCACGGCCTTGTCGCCAAGGTCGAGATGGCGTCCGTGCGCCAACTGCCATCGCCTCGCCGTCATTGCTCATCAACCATGGGGCTCATCAACCATGTGTGATCCGCACCAGATCAATTCCGTTGCGCCGGCAGTGGCCGTAAAGCAAGGTAGGGCGAGAGGCAACCTGATGAAACGAACCCGGCTTTGCGCATTGCTGCTTGCCGCCACCGCCGTTCCGGCGGGCGCGGCCAATCTCGTCAAGACATATAGCTACTTCGCCGTCGGCGGCAGGACGCTAGAAGACATCGAGGCACAGCTTTCCAAACGTGGTCCGCAGGTGAAGAGCACGGGCTCGCGGCATCCCGGCGCCACACAGATGGCCTTCACCACGCGCATCAGCTATGCCGGGCAGTCCGGCTCCTGCCGGATCGCCGATGCCGCGGTGACCGTCAAGGTCAAGGTTATCCTTCCCGAATGGCGCCGTCCACGCAAGGCCGACGCGGATGTGCGGCTGTTCTGGGACACGCTGTCGGCCGACATCAAGCGCCATGAGGAACGCCATGTCGAGATCGCCAAGAATCACGCCCGCGAACTGGAAGACGCGCTGAAAGCCGCTTACCCGCAGAAGGACTGCGATGCGGCGAAGGCCAAGGCCGCCCAGATCACCGCCGCCATTCTCGCCAGACACGACCGTGCCCAGGTGCAGTTCGATCGTGTCGAAAGCGTCAATTTCGAAAGCCGCATCCTGCGGCTCCTGCGCTATCGCGTCGAGCGCATCGGCAACGGCCGGTTGCCGCCGACCTGAATGTCCTGATGCATGTCGCCTAAAGGGGCGGCGGTGCGAGCCAACCGGGCCGAAGCGTAGTGCCAGCTTCGAAAAATTTTCGGGCAACGGTCGAAATCGGCCTATACGGGACGACATATCAGGGGTTGGCAAGGGCACGACCTTTCAAACACGAGCATCACGACCGATCGCGCCGCGGATGCAACCCGGCTAGCCCAGCCGACGCAGCGGACGGCGCGCGCAAGCATATGGACGAAAGACTATGGACCAGGCTGTCGACAAGCAGGCCGTGGCGGCCGCGAGCGCGCCGCTGACGGAAAGCGAGAAGAACGCCATTATCGGCGGCGTTCTCCTGTCGATGCTGCTGGCAGCACTTGACCAGACCATTGTGGCGCCGGCCATGCCGACCATCGCGCGAGCGCTCGGCCACGCCGAGTACCTGCCCTGGATAGTGACCGGATATCTCCTGACCGCAACCGCCATGGCGCCGCTCTACGGCAAGATCTCCGACGTCTACGGCCGCCGGCCGACCGTCTATGGCGCGATCCTCATCTTCCTCGCCGGCTCGCTGGTCAGTGCGATGGCGCCCAACATGTTCGTGCTGGTGATCGGCCGCGCGATCCAGGGCGCCGGCGGCGGCGGGCTTTTCGCCCTGGCGCAGACCGTCATCGGCGACCTCGTGCCGCCACGCGAGCGGGCACGCTATGCGGCCTGGATCTCGGGCACATGGGCAGTCGCCAGCATCGCGGGGCCGTTGCTCGGCGGCACGTTCGCTGAACATCTCCATTGGTCGCTGATCTTCTGGATCAACATTCCGCTCGGCATCCTGGCCATGGCCATCATCAACAAGCCGCTGCGCAAGCTGCCAGTCGCGGCAAGACGGCATCGCATCGACGGGCTCGGCGCGCTGCTTCTCGTCGCCGCCACGGCCCTGCTGCTTCTGGCGCTGAACTGGGGTGGCAGCGAATACCCCTGGCTATCGACGGAGATCCTCGGGCTCGTCGCCAGTTCCTTGGTCCTGTGGGGCGCCTTTGCGCTGCGGCTGCTGCGCGCAACCGAGCCGCTGATTTCGCTCGAGGTACTGAGCAACCCGATCGTCCTTGCCGGCACGCTCTCCATGTTCCTTCTGCAGGCGGCCAATATCGGCCTGTCTGTCTACTTGCCGGTCTATCTCCAGTCGGTCATCGGCCTGTCGGCAAGCGAATCCGGCACCGCCCTCCTGGGGCTGATGCTTGGCACGGTGGCCGGCGCGACATTCAGCGGGCGCACCATTCCGCGTTTCGTCCATTACAAGCGGATCGCCATCTTCGGATTGGCCTTCGCCGTTCTATGCCTCGGCGCCCTCAGCCTGGTGGCGGGGCACGCCTCGCTGCTGGTTGTCGAGATCCTGACGACATGCGTCGGGCTCGGCAGCGGAACCACCTTTCCGGTGGCCACGGTGTCTGTCCAGAACGCAGTCGACCCTAGGCACCTTGGCGTCGCCACCGGCGTTCTGACGTTCCTGCGCTCGCTGGGCAGTGCGCTCGGCGTTGCTATCCTCGGTGCGGTCGCCCTGGGCAACGGGCTGCCGCTGGCGGGCGAAGGCGCGCAGGCGACCGGCGCCGGTGCCGAAGCTGCCGCCTTCGGGCTGATCTTCGTCGCCGCCGTGGTGATGTTGATCATGGCGCTGCTGACGCTCAGCCTGATGCCCGAAAAACCGCTGCGCGGCCATCCCGAGGCCCCCGTGCTGGCGGACTGAAGCGATACGCGTCAGGAGGCCTCCGCCACACCGAGCTTCTTCTGCAGGCTGGTCGACGAGGTCGTGTATTGGAAGACGATGCGTTCGCCCGGGCTGACGATGCGCTTGGCGGCCTGGGCCATCAGCGCGACCTCGTGAAAGCCCGACAGGATGAGCTTCAGCTTGCCGGGATACCAATTGATGTCGCCGACCGCGAAGATGCCCGGGACCGACGTCTGGAACTTCTCGGTGTCGACCGGAATCAGGTTCTCGTGAAGGTTGATCCCCCATTCCGCGATCGGTCCGAGCTTCATGGTCAGGCCGAAGAAGGGCAGCATCCGCGTGCAGGGAATTTCGATGTCGCCCTCCGGCCCCCTGATCAGGGCGGACGACAGTTGGCCGTCGGCGCCGGTCAAGCCGGTCACTTGCCCGACCTGGAAATCCAGCTGCTTCATTTCCTGCATGGCGTACATCTTGTTGACGCTGTCGGGCGCGGCGCGGAACTCCGGGCGCCGGTGGACCAGCGTCACGCTTTTTGCCACCGGCTGCAAATTGAGCGTCCAGTCCAGCGCTGAATCGCCGCCGCCAACGATAACGAGGTCGTGGCCGCGAAAATCTTCCATTCGGCGCACCGAATAGAAGACGCTCTTGCCCTCATAGGGTTCGATGCCCGGGATGGGCGGGCGTTTTGGCTGGAAGGAGCCGCCGCCGGCGGCGATCACCACCACCTTGGCCTCGAACACCTCATTCTCGTCGGTGGTGACGCGAAAGCCGCCGTCCTCCAGTCTCTCGAGACTGGAGACCATGCGATTGTAGGTGAAATCAGGCTTGAACGGCGCGATCTGCTCGAGCAGCTTGTCGACCAGGCCTTGCGCCGAGATCGAAGGCCAGCCGGGAATGTCATAGATCGGCTTCTCCGGATAGAGTTCCGCGCATTGGCCGCCGGGCCGGTCGAGAATGTCGATCAGGTGGCACTTCATGTCGAACAGGCCGAGCTCAAACACGGCGAACAGCCCGACCGGCCCTGCCCCGACAATGAGTACGTCTGTCCTGGTGATGCCGGTCATGATGCGCCTCGCTGCTGGATTGGCGTGAGACTGCATGACCATCGGCTTGCTGCCAAGCGGTGGCGGCAAAAATCAGAGCTGCGAACTGAATTAAGAAAGGCTGGACGACCGCCAGTCCGGCTGCGCCGGCAATTTTTTATGGCCGGCATCTCCCAAGATAGGAATTTTTTCTTGAGGGGGGTGCCCGCAACTATGGTAGATATTTGGTTATGGTGTTGAGTTGCGCCGGAGGCCCGCCGCACAGGCGGGTTTTCCATTCAAGGCGACGTCAACAGCCGGCCCCCAAGGACCCCCCTGCCCGGATTCATTGCCTCGGGCAAAAATCGGCTTTTAGCCTTGGCGCTCGGGCACCCGCACCACCAGTCCGTCGAGCGCGTCGCGCACCTTGATCTGGCACGATAGCCGCGAATTCGGCTGGACGTCGTAGGCAAAGTCCAGCATGTCCTCTTCCATTGCTTCCGGCTCGCCGACTTCCGCCGTCCAGGCCTCGTCGACATAGACGTGGCAGGTTGCACAGGCGCAGGCGCCGCCGCACTCCGCTTCGATACCCGGCACGGCATTGCGGATGGCGTTTTCCATGACCGTCGAGCCGTTCTCGGCATCCACGTCGAAATGTGTGCCGTCATGGGCAATGAAGGTCAGTTTGGTCATTTGTCACCTGAGGGAGTTTCCGCCGAGATAATCACTCGGGCACACAAGTCAACTGCGGCGAGAAAGCGCCGCTCGGTGACGTTTTTCCGCAAACGGGTCTAGCGGTTGATGGCGGCGATGAAATCGCGCACTTCGTCGATCAGTTTGCCGAGCCGCGTAAGCGTCTGGCTGTCTTCCGGCTGCCGTTCTATCTCGGTGGCGCAATCGGCAATGGCAAAGGCCCCGACACCACGCGCCGAACCCTTCAGGCCGTGCGCCAGGAGCAGCCGGTCCTTGATGTCCGCATCGACTATCCTGTCGCGCACCGACAGCGCCTGTTGTACAAAGAGCGCCAGCACCTCCTGTTCGAGGCCGCGGTCGCCCATCGTCTGCCGCGCAAGGTGTGCCAAATCGACCGGTCGGGACCGCCTCGTTCCCGATACATCGCCCCCGGGCATTGAGAAGGCAATGCCGCTTTCGCCACGCATGAACTCGAACTCCGCTTCTTCGGCCGCCTGAAAAACTAGGCGAATCCAATGGACAACGGGTTAATGGATGGCCGGAAAAAATGTTGCGAAAGCGGCGCCGGAATCACGCTTCCGTTAACCTTATATTTAAAGTTTTACGTATCCCGCGGAATGCATGTTTTCTTTACCCCCCTGTGTCATTACGATACGAGGGGTCCATTTTCAGCCTCCTGCGCGTGGGTGCGACAACCAAAATCATAAGCCCGCGGCAGCTAGTACAGGGTAGCGAAGGCATGGCGAAGAAAACAACGACGACCAGATCTCTGGACAACGATGTGGCCAGGGAACTCGAGAAGGCACTCGATCTCGACCTCAGCGGCGACACCGGCAGCGGCGACCTCGATATCGCGGCCTCGATGGAAGATCTGGAAGCGCAGATATCCCAGGCCGCCGACGAATTGGCGCGCGAGGGACGCAATCAGACGCAGGCACCCGTCGTCAACCAAGCCCAGGCCGCGAATCCCGCGCCAAAGACCAGACCCGCCGAACTGCGCCCCGTCGAAACACGCAATGGCGGTCAGCCCGCCGGCTTCTCGCCGGCCAATGACGATCGTCAGAAGGATTACAAGACGCTTCTGCACAGCCTCAACCGGCGCGCCTCGAACACGATCTACTGGGTTATCGCCTTCGTTTCGCTGGCCTGGATCGCCGGCGCGGGCGGATTGGCCAACCTCCTCTTCGGGCCGAGCATCTGGAGGATCCGCACGCTCGACCAGTTCTTCGCCCGTCCCGAACTGATCGGCCTTGCTGTCGCGGCCATCGTGCCGGTCATCCTGTTCTGGGCCTTCGCCGCCATGATTCGCCGCGCGCAGGACATGCGCATCGCCGCCCAGTCGATGACGGAAGTGGCCTTCCGCCTCACCGAGCCGGAAAACATGGCCCAGGATCGCGTCATGATGATCGGCCAGGCCGTCCGCCGCGAGGTGGCCGCCATGGGCGAAGGCATCGAACGCACGCTGGCCCGCGCCGTCGAACTGGAAACGCTGGTCCACAGCGAGGTCAACCAGATCGAGCGCTCCTATTCGGAAAACGAAACCCGCATCCGCTCGCTCGTCGACGGGCTCGGCAGCGAGCGCGAGGCGGTCGTCAGCCATGCGGAGCGGGTTCGCGCTTCGATCGCCGGCGCGCACGACACCCTCAAGGACGAAATCGGCGCTGCCAGCGACCTCATCCGCGACAGCATTCTCAATGCATCGACCAAACTGTCGATGACCATCACCAATTCCGGCGACACGCTTATCGACCGCATCAACGAAAGTTCGCTGTCGATCTTCGATTCGGTGGAAGGACGGCTCGACACCATAACCGACAAGCTTTCGACTTCCGGCGAGGCTTTCGCCAGCCTGCTCGACACGCGCATCGCCAAGCTGACGGACACGACAGACGGCCTGACCCGGTCGTTGACCGACCTGCTCGACGATCGCACCAACGGCATGGTGTCGCTGCTTGGTGGCGCCGCGCGCACACTCAATTCGGAATTCGAGGCCAGCCTCAACGGCATCGAGCGCACGCTCGCCGAGCGCGGCCAGGCGCTGATCAGCGAGTTCCAGACCCGCGCCGAGGCTCTCGACACCGGCACGCAGAAGCTCAACGCAGCACTCGAAGCCCGTGCCCGGCAGATCAACGAAACGCTGGTCGAACGCGCGCGCGAAATCGCCCACACCTTCGCCGAGAGCAAGGACACGCTGACGGCGATGATCGACCAGGGCAAGACCCAGATCGGCGCCGACATGGCCGATATCGTCACGTCGACCTCGTCCATGCTCGAAGCGCGCGCCAGCGATTTCGCCGGACGCATGGAAGCGGCGCGCCACGTCGTCTCGCGCTCGTTCGATGCCGATATCCAGCGGCTTGCCGATGCCCGCGTGGGCATAGAGGAAGCGGTCGAAAATCACAGCCGCAGCCTTTCCGAGAGCCGCGAGCGCATGGCGGCCGCGATGCAGGCCGATCTGGCCAAGTTCGCCGAGAGCCGTGCCGGCATCGATGCTGCGGTAACCGACCAGGTGCAGAAGCTGGCCGAAGGCCGCAGCCTGATCGCGCGCGCTCTCGAAGAAGATCTGCGCAAGGTCAACGAATCGCGCGCTGCCATCGACGCTTCGCTCGGCAGCCACCTCGAAAGGCTGGAAGAAGGCCGCAACCGGCTCTCCCAGGCTCTCAACGAAGACTCCGGAAAGCTGGTGCAAGCCCGTACAATCATTGACGAAATGGTTGCTGGACATGTTGGCAAGCTGGCCGAGGGCCGCAACATTCTCTCGCGCGCGCTCGAAACCGACCTCGGCAAGCTCGTGGACACGCGCGCCGATATTGATGGCCTTGTCGCCGGTCAGGTCGAGAAGATCGCCGAGGGCCGCGCGGTACTCGCCAGGGCGCTGGAGAACGACATCGCCGGCATCAAGGACCTCATCGAGGCGCATTCGGCCAAACTGGCGGAAGACCGCTCGCAGCTCGGCCGTTCGCTGGAGGACGATCTGTCCAGCATACGCGGGCTGATCGAAGACCATTCGGGCCGCCTGGCCGAAGATCGCAGCCTGCTGTCGCAGACCCTTGAAGCCGACCTTGCCAAGCTCGCCGAGAGCCGCTCGAGCATCGACGGCCTGGTCGCCGGTCAGGTCGAGAAACTGGCCGAAGGCCGCGATATTCTCAGGCGGGCGCTGGAATCCGATCTCAACGCGATCAAGGGCGTCATATCGAGCCAGTCCGAAAGGCTGGCCGAGGACCGCGGGCAGCTGTCGCGGGTTCTCGAGGCCGACTTGCAGAATGTGAACAGCGTCATTGCCGACCACATGAACAAGCTGGTCCAGGATCGTTCGACCTTGTCGAAAGCGCTTGAGGAGGATCTCGCCAAGCTGGCCGAAAGCCGTTCGAGCATCGACGGGCTGGTGGCCGGCCAGGTCGAGAAGCTGGCCGAAGGCCGCGACATCCTGCGCCGTGCGCTGGAAGCCGATCTCAACACGATCAAGAGCACCGTCGCCGATCAGTCCCAGAAACTGGTCGAAGATCGGGGACAATTCGCCCGGGCGCTCGAAGCCGACCTCGAAAACGTCAACAGTCTCGTTAACAGCCACTCGGAAAGGCTTGTCCAGGACCGTTCGGCGCTGTCGAAGGCACTCGAAGACGATCTCGAAAACGTCAACGGACTGGTCAACAGCCACTCCGAGAGGCTTGTCCAGGAGCGTTCGGTGCTGTCGAAGGCGCTCGAGGACGATCTCGCCAAGCTGGCCGAAAGCCGCTCGAGCATCGATGGCCTTGTCGCCGGCCAGGTCGAAAAGCTGGCCGAAGGCCGCGACATCCTCAAGCGCGCGCTGGAGGCCGATCTGCAGAGGCTGTCGGAGAGCCGTGGCGATCTCGACGGCATCATCGCCGGACATGTCGGCAAGCTGGCCGAAGGCCGCGACGTGCTGAGCCGCGCGCTGGAAGACGATCTCGGCAGGCTCGCCGAGACCCGCAAGGATATCGATCGTTCACTGTCGGGTCACATCGACCAGATCGCGGCCAGGAGCACCGACATCTCCGCTGCGATCGCCGCCGACGTGGACAAGATCGAGCAGGCGTTCAGTCGCCAGACCGGCATCATCGAGGAGCGTGCGGGCACCATGGAGCGTGCGCTGTCGACAGGCGTCGACAATGTGCGCAACGTGCTCGAGAAGAGCGCCGTCTTCGTGGCCGGCGCCTTGCGCGAGAAGGTCCTGGAAGTCACCAGCGTCCTGCATGAGCAGGCGGGCCAGGCCTTCTCCGATGCGGATCGCAAGATCGCCGAGCGCGCCGAGCAGACCTCGGCCGCCCTGCTGGCTCGGGCCGAAGACATCGCCCGCAGCTTCGAGGAGGCGGATCGCCGTCTCCACGCCCGTGCGGAAGACACGTCGAGCGCCTTGCTTGCCCGCGCGGACGATGCGTCCAGTTCCTTGCTGGCGCGAGCCCATGAAACCGCCGATCAGCTTGCCGCCCGTGCAAGCGAAATCGCCGGCACGTTCGACGCGGCCGACCAGAAGCTGGCCGCCCGCGCCCAGGAGACCGCCGACCAGTTGGCGGCTCGGGTGAGCGAGATTGCCGGCACCTTCGACGCGGCCGACCAGAAGCTGGTTGCCCGGGCCGTCGAAACGGCACAGTCGCTGGCCGCGCGCGCCGGCGATATCCTGCGCAATTTCGAAGGCGCCGATCAGCGGCTCGGCATGCGCATCGGCGAATCGGCCGAAGCTCTTGCCGCGCGTGCAGCGGATCTCGGCCGCATCTTCGACGCCGCCGACCAGCACCTGGTCTCGCGCATCGCCGAAGGTTCGGAAGCGCTGTCAGGCCGCGCCTCCGAAATCGCCCGCATCTTCGATGATGCGGACAACCGACTGGTTTCCCGCATCGCCGCCAGCACCTCGACCATCGGCGAACATGCTGAGAGCATCGTCGGCGCCTTCACCAGCACAGAGCAGAGGGTCGCCGACCGTGCGCGCCAGACCGGCCAGGAGCTGGCCGCGCATGCCCGTGAAATCGAGCAGGCGCTCGCCGGCGCCGACGAGCGGCTCGCATCGACCGCGGCAACGGCTGCTGCCCGCGTCGAAGAGCAGATCGCCAGCGTCGAGAACCGGCTAGCCCATACCGCCGAGACGATGGGCCAGAAGCTCAACGAGCAGGTGTCGAGCGCCGAAGCGCAACTCGTGTCGCGCGCCAATGTCATCGCGGAGACCTTCACCGCGGTCGGCCAGCATATCGGCCAGAGCACCAACGACGCCGCCAAGACGATCGGCGCCAACACCCGCGAGCTCAACACCATGCTCGCGGCACGGTCGGCGGAGATGTCGAAGATCCTCGACGAGACCGCGCGGCCGCTGGTCGAGCGTTTCGCCCAGGGCGGCTCGGAACTGCAAAAGAGCATGGAAGAGGTCACCGAACGTGCCGCCGAGAAGCTGCGCAGCGAAAACGCAGCCCTCGTCAACGCGCTCGCCAGCCGCACCGCCGAGACCCTTTCGGCGGTCGAAGGTGCCCGCTCGTCGCTATCCGACAGTGTCGCCGACCTGATCGGCCGAATGACCACGTCGAGCGCGCAGCTCGGTCAGCTGATCGAACAGGCCGCGGCCAATCTCGGCCAGGTCGACGAACGCCTGACCGGCAGCACGCAAAGCTTCGCGGCAACCACCGAGAAAGCGGCGCAGACCTTCGCCAGCTCGGCAAGGCTGGTCGATTCGAACACGACAAGGCTGACGGAACTGTCGTCGTCGACCTTGCGCGAGGTCGCGTCGATCGCCACCAAGTTCGATGAACACAGCCGCCTGCTCGCCGGTGCTTCGGACCTCCTGAGCTCGGCCCAGAGCAACCTCGAACACACGCTCGAAAGGCAGTCTTCACTCGAGGATCTCGCTGTCGGCCTGGTCAAAAAGTCGGAGGATCTCGAAAGGGTCATGCGCTCGTTCGAGAATCTGGTCGGCCAGACGCTGCAAAATGCGGAAGGCAGGACGCTGGAATCGGCCGACAAGATCCGCAACGCCATCACCGACGTCGTCGATTCGGCAACCAAGCGCTTCTCCGACGCGACCGAGGAGATGCGCCGCACCGCCGGCGCCATCAAGAGCGAGCTCGACCTCACCCGCGCCGAGCTCAAGAAGGGCGTCATCGAGATGCCGGAAGAGGCCAAGGAATCGACATCGGCCATCCGCCGCGCGGTTTCCGAGCAGATCAACGCCCTGAAGGAGCTTTCGGACATCGTTGCGAAGTCCGGCCGCAGTGGTGGAGAGCCCTCGGAATCGCGCAATCTGCGCCCGGCGCCGCAAGCCCCGGCAGCGCCCCGCGCGGCAGAGCCGCCGCGCCGCGCTCCCGCGCCACAGCCGGAACTTCGCGCGCCGCAGGCGCCGGCGGGCGGCACGGCGCTACGCGGCACGCTTGACCTGGAGCGCCCCGCCGACACGGCGCCGCGCCAGCGTCCCGACGTCGGCGCCCGCACGCAACAGGGCGGCTGGGTGCGCGATCTCCTGAGCGGGGCGTCACGCGAGGACGAAGCCAAGCCGGCAACACCCGCCGACGCACCGCGCGCCGCCCCTGCCCAGCGTTCGCCGCTTCACGTCGTGGAATCACTGAACTCGCTGTCCGTCGACATCGCACGGGCCATCGATCACGATGCGTCGATCGAACTGTGGAATCGGTACCGGCGCGGCGAGCGTGACGTGTTCACGCGGCGGCTCTATACGCTGAAGGGCCAGCAGACGTTCGACGAGATCCGTCGCAAGTACCAGACGGAGGCAGAGTTCCGCGCCGCCGTCGACCGCTACTGCGATGATTTCGAGAAGCTGCTGAAGGACGTGTCGCGCAACGACCGCGACAACATCATGGCGCAGACCTACCTGACCTCGGATACGGGCAAGGTCTACACCATGCTGGCCCACGCCAGCGGCCGCCTGCACTAGGCAGCGGCAGACAGCCAATGAAAAAAGGCGGGGGACTTGTCTCCCGCCTTTTGGCTTGGAAGGGTGGACGTCGCATCCGGGACTGGATCTCTGACTTGTGAAGACGGCGATCATATTCGACTGCGAGTTTCTTTGCCTTGAGGGCTCGCAACGCAGATTCTGGTGCGCGGCCCACGATCCCGACCCGGTCATCGCGCAGATCGGCGCGGTCAGGCTTGGGCTCGAAGACGACTTTCCCGTCCTGGGCACGCACAAGGCCTATGTCAGACCGATCGACCGGTTTGGCAGGAGATACGCGCTCGACCCTTTCTTCACCGAACTGACTGGCATCACAGAAGAAAAGCTGGAGATCGAGGGGGTCGCGCTAGGAGAAGCCCTTGTTGACGTCGATCGTTTCTCCAATGGGGCGCGATTTTGGTCCTGGGGCAAGGACGAACTGAACATGATAGCCATCAGCTGCTATATCGCAGGCATCCCCGCCTCCATCCCGGCCGCCCGTTTTGACAATACCGTAAAGCTGCTGATCTCGGCCGGGATGCCGATCGAGGACCTGGCAAGGACGCCGAGCAACAAGCTTGCCGATTATTATGGCGTTCAACACCCGCCATTGCAGGGACACGATGCGCTCGATGACGCGCTGTCCGTAACCTACACCCTGCAGCACCTGATGAAGGCCGGAAAGCTGCGGCCGGACGCCTTCGACCGCTTGTAGCCTGGTGGCTGGCGCCCGCCCGGGATCGCCGCTCAGACCGCCGAATCGGTCCAGCGCACGATCTGTTTGGCCGCGTCGCCGAAAGCAGCATCGAGCGCGCCGACATAGCCTTGGTTGCCGCTGCCCGAGACGGGCGCGGTCGCCGTAAAGCTCTTGGACGCACGCACCTCGCCGTTGCGGTCGTTGAGGATGCGCACGAACAGGTCGACTTCGGCATGATCGCCGCCGTCGACACGGACTTCGAACGAACGAATCTCGACGATGACCTGGTAGTCGATCGCCAGTCCCTCGCCCGGCTTGCCCACGCCGGCGAAGCTGCCCGAGCGCTGGAACGTCTCGGCCAGCCGAGCCTGCACGATCAGCGGCAGCCGGTCCGCCCATTGCGCGCCCTTGAGGTACTGGATCGAGCGCGGGGACGGTTTTATGACGATGTTCTGGCTGTCCAGCGCCTTGAGCGCGGATGGCTGGGCGATCAGGATCTGGCGGCGGCTGTGGCCATGCGCCTCGACCGACGGCGCCGACAGTTCGAACGTGTCAAGCGGCGCAGGCCCGCCGCCCGGCAGCGCGGCACAACCGGCAAGGGTCAAGGCAAGCAAGGCCACGCCCGATCTGAACACAATCGTCGACTTCACGCGCGATCCCTGCTGTCCCCGGCCTCACTATCCCTGGATTGTAACAACAACCCGCGGATGCAGACACTGTTTCTGCGGCGAGCCGAGACCGAAGTCAACGCCGCGCCCTGCCATCGTACTGCCGAACCTCGCCCTCGCCGCCCGACAGGATGCGCTGCGGATTGCGGCTGAGGTCGGTAACCGCCTCCTCGATGCGGCTGATTGAACGGCGGCTGTCCTGAACCAGCGCCTCGACATTCGAAAGGCCCTGGCCGGAGAACCGGGCTATATTGTCGGTGATGACGCCAAGCCGCGAATTCAGCGTATCGGCAACCTGCTTGAACGACCTCAGCGTGTCCCTGGCGTCCGCCATCACGCCGTCCGCCTGCCCCGAACCGAGCAGCTTGTCGACTTTGGCCAGGATGCCGTCGACGCGCACCGAGGCGTCGTTGAGCCGTTGCGCGAGCTGCCTTGCATCCTTGATCGTCTCGTCTATGTCGTCCGCCCGGTTCGCGAATTTGCCGGTCACCTCGGCGATGTCCGAGGCGGCCTTGTCGGCGCTTTCGCTTGCCTTCTGGATGTTCGCCAGCGCCGTGCGCACTTGCGCCGGATCGATGCCGTCGAGCACGCCGTCGACCTTGGCCAGCGTAC
The DNA here is from genome assembly GCF_006442685.1 of Mesorhizobium sp. B2-4-7. Classification (NCBI taxonomy): domain Bacteria; kingdom Pseudomonadati; phylum Pseudomonadota; class Alphaproteobacteria; order Hyphomicrobiales; family Phyllobacteriaceae; genus Mesorhizobium; species Mesorhizobium sp. B2-4-7. The sequence continues at coordinate 33,677 of NZ_VFVH01000009.1, read as the reverse complement.
CTTGTGTCTGCTTGGCGAAATCATTGACCGATCCCACGGCCGTATCGACATTCCTGATCACGCCATCGAGCTGTTTGGACGTTTCCTTGAGGTTGCCGGTCACCGTATCGACATTGGCGACGATGCTCTTGATCTTGTCCTTGTCGACGGCATTGAGCAGCCCTTCGGCCGCCTTCAGCGTGCCGTCGAGCTTGCCCGAGACGCCCTTCAGCTCATCGGACAGCGCGCTGACCGCGGACAGGAACTTGTCGACGCCATCGGAATTCCTGGCCAGCGCGTCGGAGAACGTCTGCACATTCTGCACGGTCTGCGTCAGCGGCCCGCGCACATCCTTGGTGAACCCCTCCAGCTGCGTCAGCACCGTGTCGGCGCGCGTGAAGATGTTCTGCGCCGTCTGCAAAAGATTGGTCACCGCCGACGGGTTGGCCACGATCTCGGCGACCTTGCCTTCCTTTTCGGCCTGGTCGAGAAGTTTTACTTCCTTGGGGTCGGCCCCTTTGAGTTCGATATTGGCCTGTCCGGTCAGGCCGGCCAGGCCGATATCGGCCTGCGTCGATTTGGTGATCGGCGTCATGCGGTCGATCTCGGTGTCGGCGATTGCGACCGTCGGATTGTCGACATCGATATAGACGCGCCTGACGTCGCCGACCTTGACGCCGTTGAACAGCACGAAGCTGCCGCGGCCAAGTCCGGAAGCCGAGCCAGGGATGCGCACGCGCAACAATGTGGTCTCGCCTTTGTCGCCGATCGCCGCCGTCCAATAGACGAAGCCGAACGCCGCCAGGATCGCCACCAGCGTGAAGATGCCGACAATAACGTAGTTGGCTCTGGTTTCCATTGCTTCACTTATGGCTATGCGCGCGCGGCAAGATCAAGTTGCCGGGCTCGTTTTCCGCGGAAATACGATTTTACCCACGGTTCTTCACTCTTCAGCATGTCGTCTATGGTGCCTTCGACCAGCACTTTCTTCTTGCCGAGCACGGCGACGCGGTCGCAGGCGGTGAAAAGCGTGTCGAGATCGTGGGTCACCATGTAGACGGTCAGGTCCATCGTATCGCGCAGCTTGACCACCAGCTCGTCGAATTCCGCCGCGCTGATCGGATCGAGGCCCGAGGTCGGCTCGTCGAGGAAGACGATGTCGGGATCGAGCGCCAGCGCGCGAGCCAGTGCCGCGCGCTTGATCATGCCGCCCGACAGCTCGGACGGGAATTTCTGCGCCGCGTCCGGCGGCAGCCCGACCAGTTCGACCTTGAGCATCGCCAGTTCGTCCATCAACTTGCGCGGCAGGTCGAGATATTCGCGCATCGGCACCTGGACGTTTTCCAGCACCGTCAGCGCCGAGAACAGCGCGCCGTGCTGGAACAGCACCCCAAGGCGCATGTCGATGCGCAGCCGTTCGGCATCGTCGGCCTTTTCGATATCCACGCCGAACAGCTTGATCGTGCCGGACTGCTTGCGCGTCAAACCAAGGATGGTGCGCAGCAGAACTGATTTGCCGGCGCCCGAAGCGCCGACGAAACCGAGGATCTCGCCGCGCCAGATATCGAGCGACAGTTTGTCGAGGATCAGGTTGTCGCCGAAGGAAACGGTGATGTCATGCGCCGAAAGCACGACCTCGCTGTCATCCGCGCCCTCCTTGGCCCTGGTCTCGATGCCGTTTCCCATCGCCATTTCAGAACTCGATCGCTGCATAGAACATGGCGAAAAGCCCGTCGAGGATGATGACGACGAAGATCGATTTCACCACCGAGGCGGTCACGTGCTGACCAAGCGATTCGGCGCTGCCGCCGACCTTCATGCCCTCGACCGAGGCGATGGTGCCGATGATCATGGCCATGAACGGCGCCTTGATCAGGCCGGCGAAAATGGTGCTGAGGTCGATGGCAACGCGCAGCCGATCGATGAAGGCGGCGGGTGCGATGTCGGAATAGAGCCAAGCCGCGAGGATACCGCCGCCGAGTGCGGCAAAATTGGCGATGATGGTCAGGCAAGGCAGGGCGATCACCAGCGCCACCAGGCGCGGAAAGACCAGCACGCCGATGGGGTTAAGCCCGATGACCTTCAGCGCATCCACTTCCTCGCGCATCTTCATCGAGCCGATTTCGGCGGTGATGGCGCTGCCCGAGCGGCCGGCGATCATGATTGCCGTCATCAGCACGCCGAGTTCGCGCAGGATCAACACGCCGACGAGGTCGACGACGAAGATGTCGGCGCCGAAATAGCTGAGCTGGTAGGCGCCCTGCTGGGCAACGATGGCGCCGACGATCGCCGACATCAGCACCACCACCGGAATGGCTCCGACGCCCATGCGGTCGATCTGGTTGAAGATCGCCGCCGGATTGACGGCATGGCCGCGGCCGAGCTTCATCTGCGCGCCACGGATCGTGGCGCCCAGTATGTTCATCGAGGCGAGAAAATCGTCGCGCATTTCGTAGACGCGGCGGCCGACCGCCTCCAGCGTGCGAATGACGATGTTGGGCGGCCCGACCGGCCCCGATTCGGGCTCGCGCCGCACCGCATCGCCGACCGCGCCGAGCAGGATCGAGGCGACGTCGCTCTGGCCCTGCAGCCTGACCTCGACACCTTTCTTCTCGAAAGCGCTGACCAGGCGGTCGATCAGCCAGGCGCCGGCGGTGTCGATCTTCTCGATGTGCGAAAGATCGAGCGCCAAAGTCTTGAAACCGCTCCGTTTCTCGATTTTGCGCATCTCTGCGTCGATCGCGGCCACGGTGCGCGTCGTCCAGATTCCCGAGAAGGCGCAGCCGAGAACGCCTGCTTCCTCACCGACCGACACGCGCGGTTCGTGGTCAGCCTCCGAGGCGGTCTTGCCGCTTGCGTCGCGCTTGCCGATGGTCAACATGGCGTCCTGTTTAGCCTGACGGGTCCGGCCTTGTCGATTTGCCGACGACCCTTCTCGCACAGCCGGAGCAGAAAATTATGGCGCGTGTCATTTCGGTCGAGGCCGAGCGTTTTCCAATCGCCGGCACCTTCACCATTTCGCGTGGTTCGAAGACCGAAGCCGAAGTGATCACCTGCACGATCAGCGAAGGCGATTACACGGGCCGTGGCGAATGCGTGCCGTACAAACGCTATGGCGAGACCATGGACGGGGTTCGCGCCGCGATAGAGGCCATGCGCGGGCAAATCTCTGCTGGCATGGACCGGACAGCCCTGCTCGGCGCCATGCCGGCGGGCGCGGCGCGCAACGCTATCGATTGCGCCTTGTGGGACCTGGAAGCCAAGATCAGCGGCAAGGCGGTGGCTGACGCGGTCTGGCCGGCTCCTTTGCATCAGCTCGAGACGGCCTACACGCTGTCGCTGGGCGAACCCGAGGCGATGGCGGCGCAGGCCCGTGCCAACGCGGCGCGCCCGCTGCTCAAAGTCAAGATCGGCGGCGACAACGACATTGCGCGCATCCGCGCCGTCCGGCAGGCCGCGCCCGACAGCCGCATCATCCTCGACGCCAACGAGGGCTGGAACGACGACACCATCGCCGCGAACCTCGCCTTTGCCGCCGAGCAAGGCATCGCGCTTATCGAACAGCCGCTGCCGGCGGGCCATGACGGCATCCTGCGCCACATCGCGCATCCGGTGCCGATCTGCGCGGACGAGAGCGTGCATGAGGCGGGGGATCTGGCCGCGCTCGCCGGTCTCTACGATGCCGTCAACATCAAGCTCGACAAGTCGGGCGGGCTGACGGCGGCGCTCGTGCTGCGCGACCGCGCCCGCGAACTGGGTTTCGGCGTCATGGTCGGCTGCATGGTCGGCACGTCGCTGGCGATGGCGCCGGCGGTGCTGCTCGCCCAGGACGCCGATTTCGTAGACCTCGACGGACCGCTGCTGCTTGCGCGGGATCGTGTGCCCGGCCTCGCCTATGAGGGATCCTTGGTTTCACCGCCCGATCCGGCGCTTTGGGGCTGAGCGCGCCGCGAGTCCGACCAGCACCAGGCCGATGATCGCGATCGGGATCATGGCCAGGAAGCCGTCGACCCCGAAACGGTCGTAGAGCGGGCCGGAGGCGAGCGTCACGGCGGCCATGAAGAAGCCGTTGAAGAAATAGGCGATGCCCTGTGCGGCACCGGTGCGCTCTTCCGAGACCGTTTCGCCGATCATTTTCTGCAGGCCGATCAGCACCATGGCCACCGACACCGAATGCAGGGTCTGGACGCCGAAAAACCCGGCGACGCCGAGGCCAAGCGGCCAGATCAGCGGAAAGGCGATCCAGCGCACGACCGCGCCGATGCCGGCAATCACCATCACCCTGACGACCGACACGGAGGCGAATATGCGGTTGAAAAACACGAACATGCAGACTTCGGCCACCACGCCCCACGCCCACAGAAGCCCGACGACGGTGTCGCCGATGCCGATCGACTTCCAGTAGATCGACACGAAGCCGTAAAGGAAGGCGTGGCTGGCGGTGAGGATGCCGACACCCAGGGTGAAATAGACGAAATAGGCATTGAAGAGACTTGGTGCCGAGTGCTGGATCTCCGCGGCCGAAAGCGGTGAGGCAAGGCGCGGCCGGCCAAGACGCGGCGCAAGCAGCGCGGCAAAGAGCGCGGCACCCAGTGCCGCGAAAATGATCGCCGGGACGGCTTGCGCCCCTGCCGCGGTCAGGATGAAACCACCGGCCACGTTGGCGCAGAGATACGAGATCGAACCCCACTTGCGCATGCTGGTGTAGTTGGAGCCGAAGCGGCGCACGCCCGAAAGCGCGAGCGAATCGGCCATCGGCGAATGCGGTGTCCATACGATCGTCAGCGCCAGCGACACCGCAAGCACGACGGCGTAGGAGGCCGGCAGAAAATAGCCGGCGGAAATGATCATCGATGCCGCGACGAGCGCGATATAGACGTCGGCGCGGTCCCTCGCCCGGTCCGCGAGCGCGGTGAGCAGCGGCGTCGTCACGACGCGCAGGAACATCGGAGCCGCCAGGATGACGGCGATCTGCTCGGCGTGAAAACCTTTCGCCTGCAGCCACAGCGGGAAGTAGGGCAGATGCGTGCCCTGCGACACGAACAATGTCGCGAAGATCAGGCTCATGCGCAGTTCGAAATGGCGTGGTTTGACGAGCTGTTCGGGTGAAAGCGGCGGCAGCGGCATGAATCGATCCAATAACGCTGCCGCCCACGAACGGCGAGCAGTGTGGATTGACCCTTAACATGAGGAAAAACCGGACGAAACCGATTGGCCTAATCGATTAACACCGGAATCTGTGCCTGGCACCGGCAGTCAGGCGGCCTGCACCACCCGGTCCTCGATCAGCATCGGGATGAAGGGTTCGTCCGGCGCCTCGGGCAAGACATGCGCCCAGGTCAGGATTTCCATCCGGCCGTCGAAATGTTCGACCACCGCCGTGCAGCTTTCCACCCAGTCGCCGGTGTTGATGTACTGGACGTCGCCATAGCTTTCGATCGCGGCATGATGGATATGGCCGCATATGACGCCGTCGACATGGGAGCGCCGCGCCTCGTCGCTGAGCACCATCTGGAACGAGCCGATGAAGTTCACCGCCTTCTTGACCTTGACCTTGGCCCAGGACGAAAACGACCAGTAAGGCAGGCCGAGCAGCTGGCGCAGCCGGGTGATCACACGGTTGACCTGCATGGCGGCGTCGTAGGCATGGTCGCCGAGATAGGCGAGCCAGCGCTGATTGTGCACGACCGTGTCGAACTGGTCGCCATGAATAACGAGCAGCCGCCTGCCGTCGGCGGTTTCGTGAATGGCGCGGTCGGCTACGACGATGCCGCCGAAATGCACGCCCTGGAACTGGCGGGCGAATTCGTCGTGGTTGCCGGCGATGTAGGTGATGGTGGCGCCCTTGCGCGCCTTGCGCAGCAATTTCTGCACGACGTCATTGTGGCTCTGCGGCCAGTGCCAACTGCGCCTCAGGCGCCAGCCATCGACGATATCGCCGACGAGATAAATGATGTCGGCATCGTGATGTCTAAGGAAATCGATCAGGAAATCGGCCTTTGCCGCCTTCGACCCGAGATGGACGTCGGAGATGAACATGCTGCGGAACGTGCGGGGCTCTTGGCCGGACATCGCGAATTCACCGTTGCTTTCGCGAGCCTATGCCCCGATTCATGCAACAACCGTATGACGGTTGCGATTGGTCCAGCCCAAGAGCTAGCCTGCCGGCGAATCACAGGAGAATCGTCATGGATCTCGGCATCCGCGGAAAGAAGGCCATCGTCTGCGCTTCGAGCAAGGGGCTCGGAAAAGGCTGCGCCATGGCGCTGGCCGAGGCTGGTTGCGACGTCGTCGTCAACGGGCGCAACGCCGAGCTGGTGGCCAAAACCGCTGCGGAGCTGCGCGAGCGTTACGGCGTGACCGTCACGGAAGTCGTCGGCGACGTATCGAAGCCCGAGGTGCAGAAGGCGCTTCTCGCCGCTTGCCCCGAACCCGACATACTGGTCAACAATAATGGCGGCCCGCCGCTGCGCGATTTCCGCGAGCTCGATCGTGCCAAGATGCTCGAAGGCGTGACCCAGAACATGGTGACGCCGATCGAGCTGGTGCAGGCAGTGATCGACGGCATGGCCGTGCGCGGTTTTGGCCGCATCGTCAACATCACTTCGCTATCGGTCTATGTCCCCATCCCCGGCCTTGATCTGTCGTCCGGCGCGCGCGCCGGCCTGACCTCCTTTCTTGCCGGCGTGGCGCGCACGGTGATCGACCGCAACGTGACCATCAACAGCCTGCTGCCCGGCAAGCTGGATACCGACCGGCTGCGCGGTCCGCACGAGGCCGGCAGCGTTGAAGACCCGACCGCGGCAGCCGCCCGCAAGGCGCGCATCAGTGCCGACGTGCCGGCCAAGCGGCTCGGCACGCCGGAGGAGTTCGGCCAGATCTGTGCCTTCCTGTGCTCGGTCCATGCCGGCTACCTGACCGGCCAGAACATACCGGTGGACGGCGGCCTCTATGTCAGCGCCTTCTGAGACCCGGTAGCGCCGGCGCCGAAGAAATTCCGCTCAAACCGTTGAAATAGATCGCTTATCCCGGCTTCGTCGATGTGAATGGCGATTGCGTCATTTGGCGTCGCGAAAAATCTCGGCCGCATGCTAAGAAGGCGGCACGCAGGATCGCAGGGAGGCCCGGAATGAACGGCGAGAGCAAGAAAACGGCACGTTCGGACCTCGACGAAGCCGCGCTCTACTTCCACAAGCACCCGACGCCGGGCAAGCTCGAAATCCAGGCCACCAAGCCGCTTGGCAACCAGCGCGACCTGGCGCTCGCCTATTCGCCCGGCGTGGCGGCCCCTTGCCTCGAAATCCGCGACGATCCGGCGACCGCGGCCGACTACACGGCGCGCGCCAATCTGGTCGGCGTCGTTTCCAACGGCTCGGCCGTGCTCGGCCTGGGCAATATCGGCCCGCTCGCTTCCAAGCCGGTCATGGAAGGCAAGGCGGTCCTGTTCAAGAAATTCGCAGGCATCGACGTCTTCGACATCGAGATCGACGCGCCCGAGATCGAGCGCATGGTCGAAACGGTGGCGGCGCTGGAACCGACCTTCGGCGGCATCAACCTCGAGGACATCAAGGCGCCGGAATGCTTCGAGGTCGAAGAGCGACTGAAGGCCCGGATGGGCATACCGGTTTTCCATGACGACCAGCACGGCACCGCCATCATCGTCGCCGCCGCAGTGCTCAACGGCCTGGAATTCGCCGGCAAAACCATTGCCGACATCAAGATCGTCACTTCGGGCGCGGGTGCGGCGGCATTGGCCTGCCTCAACCTGCTGGTCTCGCTCGGCGCCAAGGTCGAGAACATCTGGGTCACCGACCGTTTCGGCGTCGCCTATAAGGGGCGCACGGATGAGATGGACCGCTGGAAAGACCCTTATGTGAAGGACACGGAGGCGCGCACGCTGGCCGACGTCATATCGGGCGCAGACGTGTTCCTCGGGCTTTCGGCCGCCGGCGTGCTGAAGCCGGAATTGCTCCAGCACATGGCGCCGAAGCCATTGATCCTGGCGCTGGCCAATCCCAATCCGGAAATCATGCCGGAAGTGGCGCGGGCGGCGCGCCCCGACGCGATGATCTGCACGGGCCGGTCCGATTTTCCAAATCAGGTCAACAACGTACTGTGTTTTCCTTACATCTTCCGCGGCGCGCTGGACTGTGGCGCCAGCGCCATCAATGAGGAGATGAAGATGGCCGCGGTGCGGGCCATCGCCGCCCTTGCCCGCGAAGAACCTTCGGATGTCGCCGCGCGCGCCTATTCCGGCGAGACGCCGGTGTTCGGACCCGAATTCCTGATCCCCTCGCCCTTCGATCCGCGGCTCATCCTGCGCATCGCCCCGGCCGTCGCCAAGGCGGCCTGCGACACCGGTGTCGCGACAAGGCCGATCAGCGACTTCTCCGCCTATATCGACAAGCTCAACCGCTTCGTCTTCCGCTCCGGCCTGGTGATGAAGCCGGTGTTCTCGTCGGCCAAGGCGTCGAGCGCCAAGCGCGTCATCTATGCCGACGGCGAGGACGAGCGCGTGCTGCGCGCCGCGCAGGTGGTTTTGGAGGAAGGCATCGCCGAGCCGATCCTGATCGGCCGTCCGCACGTCATCGAGGTGCGATTGAAGCGCTACGGACTGCGCATCAAGCCCGGCGTCGACTTCGGCCTGATCAACCCGGAGGACGATCCGCGCTACCGCCATTACGTCGACCTCCTGATCGAGCTGGCCGGCCGGCGCGGCGTGACGACGGAGGCCGCGCGCACCATGGTGCGCACCGACAACACGGTGATCGCGGCCCTCGCATTGAAGCGCGGCGACGCCGACGCCATGGTCTGCGGCCTCGAAGGGCGTTTCGAGCGGCACCTGCGCAACGTCACGCTGATCATCGGGCCACGAACCGGCATCAAGGACCGGGATCTGTCGACGCTGTCCATGCTGATCTCGCAACGCGGCATCATCTTCCTGACCGACACCCATGTTTCTGTCGACCCCACCGCCGACGAGATCGCCGAAATGACCGTGCTGGCGGCCGAGGAGATCCAGCGCTTCGGCATCGAGCCCAAGGCGGCGCTGCTGTCGCATTCGGATTTCGGCTCGCGCGATTCGCCGAGTGCGCTCAAGATGCGGCAGGCGGCGGCGATCCTGGCGCGCATCGCGCCCGAGCTGCAATGCGACGGCGAGATGCATGCCGATTCCGCGCTGTCGGAACATCTGCGCCAGCGCGTCTATCCGCATTCGCGTCTGAAGGGCGAAGCCAATCTCCTGGTATTCCCTAACCTCGATTCCGCCAACATCACGCTGACCGCGCTCAGGACCATGATGGATGCCCTGCATGTCGGCCCGATCCTGCTCGGCACCGACAAGCCGGCGCATATCCTGACGCCCTCGGTGACCTCGCGCGGCGTCGTCAACATGACAGCGCTTGCGGTGGTCGAGGCCGCCCACAAGGCGCAGGCTGTCGTCGATCTGGGCTGAACGCCGATTCGGGGGTAAACTGCCGTTTAACCACGAGCACGTAGCGTACGGCGGAACAATCAGGCGGGTTTCGGCGGATGATGGGCAAAGGGTGGAAGCAGGCGCATCTTGCCGTGCTGCTTGGCCTGCTGCTTTCGGGCGCCGCCGTCTCCGAGCCGCAGGCCGCCTCGCGTGTCTGCCGCCAGCTCGAGACCGATCTTGCCGCGACCTCGCGCGGCAGTGGCGGCCCGGCCCTGATCCGGAAATATGACGCCGCGATCGACCGGCAACGCGAGCAGATTTCAAAGGTGCGCGGCCAGTCCAGCAGCGCCGGCTGCGGCTTCTCTCTATTCAGCCGCAATGTCAGCCAATGCGCTGGGTTCAACGCCACCATCGAGCGCATGAACGCCAATCTCGATAGCTTGCAGGCCAAGCGCGCCCGCCTCGCCGGCGGCGGTTCGCGGCGCGATCGCGCACGCATCCTGGCCGCGCTCGACACCAATGGCTGCCGCGAGGACGCGGTGGCGCCCCGCCGCGAACTCTTGCGCGAAGCGAAACGGGAACAAGGCAACGGCAATCTGTTCGACCAGCTGTTCGGCGGCGACACGCGCCGGCTCGATACGCTCGACCAATCTGACGATCCCGACGAGGAGCGCAATATCCGCCGCGTGCCGGGCCGGTCCGGCATACCGGATTTTCCGGGCGTCGGCGGCGAGTTCCGTACCACCTGCGTGCGCACCTGCGACGGCTACTTCTTCCCGATGTCGAATGCCGCCTCGGTCGGCGATTTCGAGCGCGACCAGAAGAACTGCGAATCGAGCTGTCCCGGCACCGAGATCCAGGTCTTCTATTCGCGCGGCATGGGCGACGATTCAGCCGACATGACATCGTCGGTCACCGGCCGACCCTACAGCGAACTGCCGACGGCTTATCTTTACAAGCAGCCCAACCTGTCGCGGCCGCCGGCCTGCGGCTGCAACGCCGCGCAGAACTTCCAGATCATCGGCGGCAATCCGCCAAGCCAGCAACAGTCGCGGCCGCAAACGGAGGGCGCCCCGTTCATTCCGGTGCCTGCCTCCAAACCCGATCCAGGTGCCGATCCCGAGACGCTGGCAAACGCCGCAGGCGGGCTGGACCGCGACGCAATCAAGCGGCTTGCGGTCAAACCGGTCACATCGCCGGTCTCGGTGTTGCCGCCGGAACAGCGGAAGGTCAGGGTCGTCGGGCCAACGTTCCTTCCCGACCCATCAGCGGCAATAGATCTGCAAGCTCCGGTCCCGAGGTCAGTCCGGTAAGGGCGAGCCTCAGCGGCATGAACAGCGCCTTGCCCTTGCGGCCGGTCGCTTCCCTGATCTTGGCCGTCCAGTCCTTCCAGACGGTCCCGTTCCAAGGCTCCTCGGGCAGCAGATCGATGGCCTGGTGAAGAAAATCTCGATCGGCGTCGGAAAATTCCAGCTTCTCCTGCGGCCCTTCGCGCAGGATGCGCCACCAGCCGACAGCATCGGCCAGCCTGTCGAGATTGCCGCGCACAGCCAGCCAGAACGGTTCCGCCTGCTCGCCCGATATGCCGAGCACCACCAGCCGATTCTGCGCTTCGGAGAACGGCATTTGGTGCAGCAGCGTCCGGTTGAGCACGAAAAGCTCGTCCGGGTCGAACTTTGCCGCCGACTTCGAAGTCGCAGCCGGGTCGAAACGGCTGGCGAGTTCGGCCAGGTCGTGCGCGGCGGCGACATTCTCCGACGTGCCGACGAGCACGGCCAGCGATGCGACCGCCATCGGCTCGATGCCGTCCTCGCGCAGGCTTTCGATGGAGAGTGCGCCGGTGCGCTTCGACAGCCCCTCGCCCGAAACGGTGGTCAGCAGATTGTGGTGGCCGAATTCCGGCGGCTCGGCACCCAGCGCCCGGAACAGCGCGATCTGCACGCCGGTGTTGGTGACGTGGTCGTCGCCGCGGATGACATGGCTGACGCCCATCTCGATATCGTCGACGACGGATGGCAGCGTATAGAGATAGGTGCCGTCCTCGCGCACCAGCACCGGGTCCGACAGCGAGGCGAGATCGACGGTTTCCTGCCCGCGCACCAGGTCGTTCCAATGGATTTCGGTGCGCTCCGGCTGCTGCGGATCGCCGGTGAAATTGGGCAGCAGGAAGCGCCAGTGCGGCCGGCGGCCATCGGCCTGATATTCGGCGATCTGTTCCGACGTCAGCGTCAGCGCTTCGCGGCCATAGACCGGCGGCAGGCCGCGCGTACGGCGCACCTTGCGCCTGAGGTCGAGCTCCTCCGGTGTTTCATAGCAGGCATAGAGAACGCCCGCCGCCTTCAGCCGCTCGACCGCCGCGTCATAGATCTCGAAGCGACGCGACTGGTATTCGGTGGTGTCGGGAAAGATGCCAAGCCAATGCAGGTCGTAAAGGATGGCGTCGGAAAATTCCTGCTTCGAGCGCGCGACATCGGTGTCGTCGAAGCGCTGGATGAAGCGCCCCTTATGGTTCATGGCGAACAGCCAGTTGAACAGGGCGGTGCGCGCATTGCCGATATGGATGCGGCCTGTCGGTGAAGGGGCGAAACGAACGGTAACTGTCATGAGCGGGGCGTACCGGATGCTTTTGTGATTGACAAGACGCGCCCCCGTGCCGTGCCGCAGACATAGAACATGGCGCAAGCAATGAAAAGACTTGGCGGACGCGGCTCCGCCCGCGATCACATGTCCCGCGCCGCCCGCCCGTCAAGCCGCCGGCGCCTGATGGGATGGCCTCCGGGCCAGAGCCGGAGGCCATCCCCGATCAGGTGACAAGTCCCTTGGTCAATTCGAGCGCCTGGCGCTCGAACAGGCGGCGGTAGATGCCGCCCGGCAGCCGGATCAGCGCGTCATGCGAGCCTTCCTCGGCGATCTTGCCGCGATCGAAGACCAACAGCCTGTCGAGCGCCCGCACCGTCGAAAGCCGGTGCGCGATGACCAGCGTGGTGCGGCCGACCATCAGCCGCTCCATCGCCTGCTGGATCAGCACCTCCGATTCTGAATCGAGGCTCGACGTCGCCTCGTCCAGGATCAGGATGCGCGCATCGGCGAGGAACGCGCGCGCGATCGCCACGCGCTGGCGCTCGCCGCCCGACAGCTTCACGCCGCGCTCGCCGACGAGCGTGCCGTAGCCCTTCGGCAGGTTGGCGATGAAGTCGTGCGCGCTCGCCAGCTTCGCGGCGTGCTCGATCTCGGCCTGCGTGGCGCCAGGCCGGGCATAGGCGATGTTTTCGGCCAGCGAGCGGTGGAACAGGATCGGCTCCTGCTGCACGATGGCGATCTGCGCGCGCAGCGACGCCTGCGTCACCTCCGAAATGTCCTGGCCGTCGATCAGGATCCGGCCGGCGTTCACGTCATAGAGCCTCTGGATCAGCTTGACGAAAGTCGTCTTGCCCGACCCGGAATGGCCGACCAGCCCGACCCGCTCGCCCGGCGCGATATCGACCGAGAAATCGCGATAGAGCGGCGAACGGTGACTGCCATAATGGAAGGTGACGTCGTCGAAGGCGATGCCCCCTTGCGTGATGCGGATCGGTCCGGCGCCGGGCCGATCCTCGATGCCGAGCGGTTCGGACTGGAAATCGACCAGTTCCTCCATGTCGTTGATCGAGCGCTGCAGGTTGCGGATATGCGTTCCGATATCCCTGAGATAGCCTTGCAGGACGAAGAAAGAAGTCAGCACGAAGGCGACGTCGCCGGCCGTTGCCTGCCCCCACGACCACAGCATCAGCGCCAGGCCGATGACCGCCGCTCTCATCACCAGCAGCAGCACCCCTTGCGTGGTACCGTTGATGGTGCCGCGCACCCAGGTGCGCCGCGTGCGGGCACGCCATTTGGCGACGACCTTCGCAAGCCGGTTCTCCTCGCGCTCCTCGGCGCCAAACCCCTTGACCACGGCGTTGCAGCTCACCGCGTCGGCCAGCGAGCCGCCAAGGCGCGTGTCCCAGGTGTTGGCGAGCCTGGCCGCCGGCGCGACATAACCAAGCGACAGCATCGCCGTGACAGCGATGAACAGCACCGAGCCGGCGGCGACAACCGCTCCCATCAGCGGCCAGAACCAGCCCAGCAGCAGCGTCGAGCCGACGAGCATGACGATCGACGGCAGCAGCGCGATCAGGATCGTGTCGTTGAGCAGGTCCAACGCCCACATGCCGCGCGTCACCTTGCGCACGGTCGATCCGGCGAAGCTGTTGGCGTGCCAGTCGGTGGAAAAGCGCTGGACACGGTGGAAGGCGGCGGCGGCGATGTCGGCCATCATCTTCAGCGTCAGTTCGACGATCCCCATGAAGGCCAAATTGCGCAGGACGACACCCGCCAGCGCCAACGCCATCAGCATGGAAAACGCGGTCATCGCGGCATTCCAGGCGATCTCGTCGGCGCCGGCGCTGCTGGCGACGGCATCGACCAGCCGGCCGGAATAGAGCGGCGTCAGCACATCGGCCAGCGTCGACAGCAGGAAACCAGCCATGATCAGCGAAAGCCGCCAGGGCTGGCGCCGCCAGTGGGTGAAAGTAAAGCCAAGAACGCTGCGAAAGGCGCTTGCGCGCAAATCGATTCGAAAACGAGCCATGATGTCATTCGGGCGCAAAAAGCCCGATCCCGGTAAGGTCGAAAATTGAAAAAACCGCGCAAGGGGCTCAATGCCCGGGAATGCGGAGGTTCGGTTATGAATGGCCACTTGCCCGAAGGCGGCGACCGGCATCGGCAAAGGCCTGTTCTCGATCCGGCTCCGTTCCGAGGGTGAAAACCCTGCGGCGCGCCGGTCGGGACCTAGGCTTCGCGGCCTCGCATAACGATGTCAAATCCTGGCATTCGGTCCTCCCTAAAGGGAATCGCGGAGAGGCCCTTATAGAGATGCCTCATCGCATCGCCAAGGCTGGCGGTCACCAAAAACGGCATCTGGTCCAAGCACTGGGATAAATTTGCAACAACGGCAAAGGCGCTTGGTCAGCGGATCGGCTTACGATCGAGGCGCATGTACCGGCCATCGGTCGATGCCTTGAATCCCAGTCTTTCATAAACCCCATGCGCGTCGCTGGTCGATAGGCTCCAGTGCGAAACGGTGCGGAGCTCGGGGTGATCGATCAGTGCCTGCACCAGCCGCGAGCCGATGCCCTGCCCGCGATGCTGCGGCCAGACGATGATATCGGCCAGATAGGCGAACACCGTGCGGTCGGTGATCGCCCTGCCGAATCCCACCTGGCTGCCGTCGATATAAGCCGCGGCGCAGAGCGAATTGGCAAAGGCGCGGCGGTGCGTTTCGTCGCTGCGCCCGCCGCCCCAATAGCTTGCCATCAACAGGTCGGATGTCGCCCTGAAGTCGATCCGTGACAGATCGAAGCTGATCTCACAGTCAGGCATCGCTACCCCTCGCCTGCGGCATGACGCGAATTTCGGCCGGAAACGGTGTCTAGCCGCGGTCCCTAAACCGGTTGGTGATGGGATAACGGCGGTCGCGGCCGAAATTCTTCCTAGTGATCTTCACGCCGGGCGCCGCCTGCCGGCGTTTGTATTCGGCGACGTAGAGCAGGTGCTCGATGCGCGTCACCGTCGCCCGGTCATGGCCGCGCGCGACGATGTCGTCGACGCCCATCTCGTTCTCGACCAGGCATTCGAGGATGTCGTCCAGCACCGGATAGGGCGGCAGCGAATCCTGATCGGTCTGGTTCTCGCGCAGTTCCGCCGACGGCGCCTTGTCGATGATGTTCTTCGGGATCACCTCGCCCGACGGTCCGAGCGCGCCCGGCGGCACGTGGCTGTTGCGCCAGCGCGACAGTGCATAGACCTGCATCTTGTACAGGTCCTTGATCGGATTGAAGCCCCCATTCATGTCGCCATAGAGCGTTGCATAGCCGACCGACATCTCGCTCTTGTTGCCTGTCGTAACCACCATCGAGCCGAATTTGTTGGAAATCGCCATCAGGATGGTGCCGCGCGCGCGGCTCTGCAAGTTCTCCTCGGTGATGCCTTCCTTGGTGCCTTCGAAAAGCTGCGTCAGCGCATGAAGGAAACCTTCGACCGGCTCGAAGATCGGCACGATGTCATAGCGGCAGCCGAGTGCGCGGGCACAGTCTTCAGCATCCTTGAGCGAATCCTTCGACGTATAGCGGTAAGGCATCATTACCGCGCGCAGCCGCTCCTCGCCCAGCGCATCGACGGCAAGGGCCGCGCAGATGGCCGAATCGATGCCGCCCGACAGGCCGAGCACGACGTTCTTGAAACCGTTCTTGTTGACGTAGTCGCGCAAGCCCAGCATGCAGGCGCGGTAGTCGGCCTCCTCCCGTTCGGGGATCTTCGACATCGGTCCTTCCGAACAGACCCAGTTTTCGCCCTGTCTCCTCCAGGTGGTGATGTCGACCGCCTCCTCGAACTGGCTCATCTGGAAAGCAAGCCGCTTGTCGGCACCTATGGCAAACGACGCGCCGTCGAAGATCAGCTCGTCCTGGCCGCCGAGCTGGTTTGCATAGATCATCGGCAGCCCGCATTCGATGACCTGGCGGATGACGACCTGGTGGCGCACATCGATCTTGGCGCGGTAGTAGGGCGAGCCGTTCGGCACCAGCAGGATTTCCGCGCCGCTCTCGGCCAGCGTCTCGCAGACGCCGATGTCGCCCCAGATGTCCTCGCAGATCGGGATTCCCAGACGCACGCCGCGGAAATTGACGGGCCCCTGGATCTCCGGTCCGGCCTGGAAGACGCGCTTCTCGTCGAACTCGCCATAATTCGGCAGATCGAGCTTATAGCGCTCGGCGATGATCTTGCCGCCATCGGCGAAGACGATCGAGTTGTGGGTGCCGGTCTTGCGCTTCAGCGGCGTGCCGATGATGACGCCGGGACCGCCATCGGCGGTGTCGGCGGCAATCTCCTGCGCGGCCCGCTCGCAGGCCTTCAGGAAGGCCGGCTTCAGCACCAGATCCTCAGGCGGATAGCCGGCGAGGAAAAGCTCGGTGTAGAGCACGAGATCGGCGCCTTGACGCGCGGCATCCGCCCTCGCCTCGCGGGCCTTGGCGAGATTGCCGGCGACGTCGCCGACTGTCGGATTGAGCTGGGCAACGGCGATGCGCAGTATGTCGGGCTTCTTGGTCATGCTGCTGACTTAGCGCGGCAAAATTCGCCCCGCAATGGCGTTTGCTTGGGCCAATTTCGACATCAGTCGTTGCCCATATAGTCGCGCAGCGCCTGCGGCGAATGGTTCTCCCCGATCGACATCGCCAGGATGCGCGAAATGTGCCGGCGCGGCAGGCCGGTATCCGCAACCCAACGGTTGACCTGGGCCTGGATCTTGTCGAGATCCTTCTTCGACGTCGGGCTTTCGGCGATATCAAGCCCGGCATCGCGAAGGGCGGCCGCCATATCGGCCGAAATGACGAAGGCGTCCCAACCCAGCCAGCGCAGGAAATACTGGCCGGTATTGCCGCCGAGCCGGCTCCCATGCTTGCCGAGATAGGCCATCAGCCCGACCTGGTCGTCGGCGGGCCACTCGGCGAGGAATGTGCCGAAGCCGCCATGCTCTTTTGACACGCGCTCGACGAAGGCAGCGTTGTCGCGAACAGATTTGATCTTCTGCGGATTGCGCACGATGCGCTGGTCGGATGCCAGTTCATGCCAGAAATCGTCAGGCTGGAACAGCAACCGCTTCGGCTCGAAGCGCAGGAACGCCTCTTCGAATCCGGGCCATTTCTGCTCGATGACGCGCCAGACGAAACCGGCGGCGAAGACGCGCTCGGCCATCGTCGACAGGATACGGTCATCGCCGATGTCGGCCACGGCGGCGTTGTCGGGAATCGGCCCGAGCAGCGAGACCAGTTCCTCCTCGCCGCCCTTGCGCTTTGCGGCGCGAGCGCGAATTTTCATGAAGTCGACCATAAGTCCCTCCGGTTCCCATCAAATCTAGCACTTCCCGCGCGGGCCGGCAGCCTCTACGTCTATCGCCAGCCAAGCCCTTGGAGACGGCCATGAACAAGACAATCGACGATCTGGCGAACCGCTGGCTGAGACGAAAGCCGGACGGTCTCAGCGCCCTGGAGAACCGGGTGCTGCAGTCGACGCTCGAGCGCACAACGATCTCCAGGGACACCAACAAGGCCGTCGCCTTCCACCAGACCTTTGGCGACCGCCTTGCCGATAGCATCGCCCGCATTGGCGGTTCCTGGTCGTTCATCCTTGGCTTCATTGCCTTCCTGATCGTCTGGACATCAGCCAATGCCTGGCTTCTGGCGCGCGACGCCTTCGACCCCTACCCGTTCATCTTCCTCAATCTCGTCCTGTCCATGGTCGCGGCGCTGCAGGCGCCGGTGATCATGATGGCGCAGAACCGCCAGACCGAGCGCGACCGCATCGATGCCGCCCACGACTACGAGGTCAATCTGAAGGCCGAGATCGAGATCATGGCGCTGCATGAAAAGCTGGACGAAATGCGCCACGGCCAGATCATCGGCATGCGCGACGAGATCGTGCGGCTGACCGAACTGGTCAAGCGGATCGACGAGAGGCTGTCGCAGCAATCGCCGTCATGAGCGACGCGATCCATCATTTCATCGAACAATACGGGCTGATCGCCGTTTTTCTGGGCTGTGTCGCGGAGGGCGAGAGTGCCGCCATACTCGGCGGCTTCTTCGCCCATCAGCATATCTTCGTCCTCTGGCAGACTGTCGTCGTGGCAGCGCTTGGGGCCTTCGCCGGCGACACCTGCTTCTTCATCCTGGGGAGAAGTTTCGCGGACCATCGCTATGTCGTCGGGTTGCGCAAGCGGCCCGGCTTCCGCCGCGCCTATCGTCTGCTCAACACCCATCCCAACATCTTCGTGCTGTCGAACCGCTACGTCTATGGCATGCGCCTGGTCGGTGGCATCGCGGCCGGCCTGTCGAACATCGCCGCACCCCGCTTCATCGTCTTGAACGCCATTTCCTCGGCAGTCTGGGCGGTGCTGTTCAGCACCATCGGCTATGTCTTCGGGTTGGGCGCCGAGCATTTCATCGGCCAGGCGCTGCTTCGCCATGAGCGGATATTGGTGGGCCTGGCTATCGGCCTGGCCGTGGCCGTACTCGCCTGGCTCATCGCCCGCCATTTCGCCCGAAAGGAACGCGCCAGGGAAAACTGACCGCCGGCCGGCGGTCGAAAGCTCAGATCGGCAGCCCGACGATACGCTCGATGATCGCGATGCCCCAGACGCCGGCGACGATCGCCACGGAGATCAGTACCGCCAGCGAACCGCAGTCCTTGGCCAGCTGGATGTCGACATTGAATTCGCGGCTAAAGGCATCGCAGGCCGCTTCGATGCCGGTGTTCAGCACCTCGACCATGATCAGGAGCAGCACCGCGCCGATCAGCAGCGCGTAGCCGCGCCACGACACCGAAACGAACCAGCCGATCGGAAGGGCAAGGGCGAGCAGCGCCAGCTCCTGCTGGAAAGCTTTTTCAGTTGCAGCCAGCTTGCGGAACGCCCGCAGCGAGTTGAAATAAGCGTCGATCAGCCGCTGCATGCCAAACCCCTTTGCGAATCACCGGCACGGGATAAAGCAATGGCCCGATCAATGGAATAAGCTGGCTCGCCCAAAATTCATTCGTCGGCGACCTTCACCGATGGGGTCGACTTCTCGAATTGAGGCAGCGCGTCGTCGATCGAATAATAATCGCCCTTGTCACCCACGAATATGTGGCATTGGCCCTTGAGGCCTGTCGGTTCATCGAACGATCCCGCCAGAACCGAAACATAGGCGTCGTCCCGCGGTTTCCAGAAAAGCAGCGATCCGCATGTCTTGCAAAAACCGCGCCCGGCGAAGGCGGACGCCTCATACCAGGTGATGTTGTCGGCGCCGTCGATATCGATATTGGCGTCCGGGACATTGGTTGCGGCATAGAAATGTCCACTCTGCTTGCGACATTGCGAGCAATGGCAATAGATGACGCCGCGCAACGGCCCTCGTGTCCTGAAGCGAACCGCTCCGCAGAGACACGATCCCGTATGATTTTCACTCATCGCACCATCCCAAAAGAAATCGCTGCTGACAGGATCCCAGCTTTTCGGTGGCTGCGCGCAAGAAAATGCGACATGCATTTGGCGCGCTCGGGAATTGTTTGTTCACGGATGAAGGCGTGTAAAGCCGGAATCAGCGAAAAACAGGCCGGATTCAGCGGATTAAGGAAACTTTAGCGCTGCTGCATCTATGATCCTCGCAAGCGAAAGTCGTGAGTGGGGACGCGCCTTCTTCGCAAGATGGACTGGAATGGCCAGCGTTCCCCAGGTCGGCGACATTGGATGCCTGCGAATGCCGCAGCGTGTTCCCGGGGAAGAGTGAACAGAACATGCAGCCGGCAGCCGCCCAGAGCGAACGAAGCACCGATATTGCGAGCACTGTCCTGGCCACAATGCGCCAGCTCGGCGTGCTCGGCCTGCCACGCAACTACGAGATCTTCTACGAGGCCTTGAGCGGATCCAATCGCGAGCTCAGCCTTGCCGTCGTGTCGCTGAGCGGCCGACCGACACAGGACGACATCGACCAGATCGGACGCGCCTTCTTTGCCCAGAACCATGGCTCCGGCATCGTCGAGCATGCCAGGGAAGTCATCGCCAACGAACTCGAGGACATCGCTTCGCTGCTGAGGAGCGAGCGCAGCCACATCGAGAAATACGGCAGGATCCTCAACGAAACGTCGAGCGGACTCGGCAGAAACAGCCTGCTGTCGCCGGATGTTCTGCAGAAGATCGTCAACGCCATGGCGGTCGCCACCCATTCGACGATCGATCATGGCCGGCAAGTTGCCTCGACGCTCAGCGACAAGACCGCGGAACTGGAAAGCGTCAAGTCGAAGCTCGAGGAATACAAGCGCCTGGCCGACACCGACCCCCTGACGCAAATCTGGAACCGTCGCGCCTTCGACAAGGAAATCACCAGGATCTACAACAGCAACAAAGGCATCCTGTTCAATGCATTGATCCTCGCCGACATCGATCGGTTCAAGGACATCAACGACAGGTACGGCCATCCCGTCGGCGACAAGATCCTCCAGATCATCGCCGATATATTCCAGACCAGCATTCGCGCCGACATGTTCGTCGCCCGCACCGGCGGCGAGGAATTCGCGCTGATCGTCGAGGGCGCAAGCGAGGACGCCACCTACGAAATCGCCGAACGCATTCGCGCGCTGATCGAGCAGTCGCCTTTCACCAGCAGCCAGACCGGCATGAATTACGGCACCGTCACCGTCTCGATGGGAATCTGCATGGCATCCGAAGCCGAGGGCCCTGAAGACCTCTACAGCAAGGCAGACCGGGCGCTTTACCGCTCAAAGGTCAGCGGCCGTAACCGCGTGACCAGGCATTCGGCAATGGCGGGCCGCGCCGGCAAGAGCTGGCTGCTCTACAAGCAAGACTGATTTTTCGGCAGGAAGCGCTTTTCCTGTGAACTGCTTTGGACGGGTCAGCCGTTGGCGACCTGCTTGTGTTGCACCGGGTGGCTTTTCTTGAGCAGGTCCGACACCAGGAACGCCAGTTCGATGGCCTGGTCGGCATTGAGGCGCGGGTCGCAATGGGTGTGATAGCGGTCCTGCAATTCCTCGGCGGTGATGGCGCGGGCGCCGCCGGTGCATTCAGTCACGTTCTTGCCGGTCATCTCGACATGGATGCCGCCCGGATGCGTGCCTTCGGCGCGGTGCACCTCGAAGAACGTCTGCACCTCCTTCAGGATGCGGTCGAACGGCCGCGTCTTGTAGCCGGCCGCCTCGATCGTGTTGCCGTGCATCGGGTCTGACGACCAGACGACGCTGCGGCCTTCCTTCTGCACCGCCCGCACCAGCTTCGGCAGATGCTCGGCGACCTTGTCGGAACCGAAGCGCGCGATCAGCGTCAGCCTGCCTGGCTCGTTCTCGGGGTTGAGCAGGTCGATCAGTTCCAGCAAGCCGTCCGGCGTCAGCGACGGGCCGCATTTCAGGCCGAGCGGGTTCTTGATGCCGCGGCAATATTCGACATGCGCATGGTCCGGCTGGCGGGTGCGGTCGCCGATCCAGATCATGTGGCCAGACGTCGCGTACCAGTCGCCGGAGGTGGAATCGACACGCGTCAGCGCTTCCTCATAGCCGAGCAGCAGCGCCTCATGGCTGGTATAGAAATCAGTCTCGCGCAGCGCGAAATTGGTTTCGGAGGTGATGCCGACCGCGCGCATGAAATCCATCGTCTCGGTGATGCGATTGGCGAGCGACTCGTATTTTTCGGCCTGCGGGCTGTCGGAGACGAAACCGAGCATCCAGCGATGCACATTCTCCAGGCTGGCGTAGCCGCCCTGCGCGAAGGCGCGCAAAAGATTGAGCGTTGCCGCCGACTGACGGTACGCCATTTCCTGGCGGGCAGGATCGGGAATGCGCGACTTGAGGTCGAATTCGATGCCATTGATGATGTCGCCGCGATAGCTCGGCAGCGTCACCTCGCCCTTGGTCTCGTTGTCGGACGAGCGCGGCTTGGCGAACTGGCCCGCAACGCGGCCGATCTTCACCACCGGCTGCGCACCGGCGAAGGTCAGCACCACCGACATTTGCAGGAACACGCGGAAGAAGTCGCGGATGTTGTCCGCGCCATGTTCGGCAAAGCTTTCGGCGCAATCGCCGCCCTGGAGCAGGAATGCCTCGCCGGCAGCGACGCTGGCCAGTTGCTTCTTCAGCTTGCGCGCCTCGCCGGCAAAAACCAGCGGCGGAAAGGTGGCGAGCTGGGCCTCCGTGTTCTTCAGCGCGGCAAGGTCCGGATAAGCAGGGACCTGCTTGATCGGCTTTGCCCTCCACGAATTCGGCGACCATTTCGTCATCGCTGCACCCAACGCTCTTTCCGGCAAGCACCCTCGCCCGCCATTTCCAGCCCCCATGTGGGGTGGCGGCTCCATACACGAAGCCGATTTCCTATTCTAGACCGGAATTTCAGCGCTGGCGAATGGGCCGGGCTGGCTACGCCGCCTTCTCTACCAGCCGCGCCAGTTGCGTCATGACGACAGCCGAGCCCGCCAAACGCTTTTCCGCCGTTGGCCAGTCGCGGGTGAAGACGACACTTTGGTCCGGCCGGATCTTTGCCAGCGAGCCTTGCTCGCCGATAAATTTGACCAGTCCGACCGGGTTGGAAAACTCGCGCTTGCGGAAATGGATGACCACGCCCTTCGGCCCGGCATCGAGCTTCTCGACATTGGCCTTGCGGCAGAGGGCTTTGATGAAGACGATCTTGAGCAGATGCTTCACCTCCTCCGGCAGCGGGCCGAAACGGTCGATCAGCTCGGCGCCGAAAGCATCGATTTCCTCGGTGCTCTCGAGGTCGCCGAGGCGCCGATAGAGCGCCAGCCTGAGCTGCAGGTCCGGCACATAGCTCTCCGGGATCATCACCGCCGTGCCGACGGCGATCTGCGGCGACCAGCCGCCATCCAGCACCTCGCCGGAATCCTTCACCTCCGCGACCGCCTCCTCCAGCATCTGCTGGTAGAGCTCGAAGCCGACTTCCTTGATGTGGCCGGACTGCTCTTCGCCGAGCAGATTGCCTGCGCCTCTGATATCGAGATCGTGGCTGGCGAGCTGGAAGCCGGCGCCCAGCGTGTCGAGCGACTGCAGCACTTTCAGTCGACGTTCGGCGGTGTCGGTCAGCTTGCGGTTGGCCGGCAGTGTGAGCAGTGCGTAGGCGCGCACCTTCGAGCGCCCGACACGGCCGCGCAACTGATAGAGCTGCGACAGGCCGAACATGTCGGCGCGATGGACGATCAGCGTGTTGGCGGTCGGGATGTCGAGGCCGGATTCGACGATGGTGGTCGACAAGAGAACGTCGTACTGGCCGTCGTAGAAGGCGTTCATGATGTCGTCGAGTTCGCCCGGCGGCATCTGGCCATGGGCCACCGCCACCTTCAGTTCCGGCACGGATTGGTTCAGGAAATCATGGATTTCCGCCAGATCGCTGATGCGCGGCACGACATAGAAGGAATGGCCGCCGCGATAACGCTCGCGCAACAACGTCTCGCGAATGACCAGCGGATCGAAGGGCGAGATGAAGGTGCGCACCGCCATGCGGTCGACCGGCGGCGTGGCGATCAGCGACAGTTCGCGCACGCCGGTCAATGCCAGTTGCAGCGTGCGCGGGATAGGCGTCGCCGACAGCGTCAGCACGTGGACGTCGGTCTTCAGGTCCTTCAGCCGTTCCTTGTGCTTGACGCCAAAATGCTGCTCTTCATCGATGATCAGTAGGCCGAGATTCTTGAACGAGATCGCGCTGCCGAGCAGCGCGTGGGTGCCGACCACGATATCCACCGTCCCTTCGGCAATGCCCTTCTTGGTCTCTGCCAGATCCTTTGCGCCGACCAGCCGCGATGCCTGGGCGACGCGGATCGGCAGGCCGGAAAAGCGCTGCGAGAAGGTCTTGAAATGCTGGCGGGACAACAGGGTTGTCGGCACGACGACCGCCACCTGGAACCCTTCCATCGCCGCGATGAAGGCGGCGCGCAGCGCCACCTCGGTCTTGCCGAAACCGACATCGCCGCAGATCAGCCGGTCCATCGGCTTGCCGGCCGCCAGATCGTCCCTGACGGAATCGATCGCCGTCTGCTGGTCATCGGTCTCCTCATAGGGGAAGCGCGCGGCGAACTCGCCATAGAGGCCTTCCGCCGGCACCAGCGGGGGTGCAGCGCGCATCTGCCGTTCGGCGGCGATGCGGATCAACTGCCCGGCCATGTCGAGCAGGCGTTTCTTCAGCCGCGCCTTGCGCGATTGCCAGGCGCCGCCGCCGAGTTTGTCGAGTGTCGCCTCGGCTGTGTCAGAACCGTAGCGCGACAGGAGCTCGATGTTTTCCACCGGCAGGAACAGCCGGTCGTCGCCGGCATAGTGGATTTCCAGGCAATCATGCGGCGCCCCGACGGCTTCGATTGTGCGCAGGCCGATGAAGCGGCCAATGCCGTGGTCGGCATGGACGACGATGTCGCCAGCCGACAGGGCCGAGGCTTCGGCAATGAAGTCGGACGCGCGCTTCTTGCGCTTGGAGCGCCGGATCAGCCGGTCGCCCAAAATGTCCTGTTCGGCGACGACGACCAGTCTTTCGGTCTCGAAACCGGATTCCAGCGGCAGCACCGCCAACGCCGCTTGCCCCGGCTCGAGTTTCTCCGCCTCCGCCAAGGTCGCCACCGGCGCAAGATTGCCCAGACGATGTTCAGTGAGAATCTGGCCGAGCCGGTCGAGCGAGCCCTCCGTCCAGCCGGCGACGATGACACGGCGGCGTGCCGCGCGTTCGTCGGCGATGTGCTTCACCACGACGTCGAAGACATTGACGTTGGGGTCGGCGCGCTCTTCCGCGAAGCTGCGGCCATGGCGCGAGCCGGCGTGGAAGACCTTTCTTGCTCCCGCATCCGGTGCGTCGAAGGCGGTGAAGTCGATCGCTTCGCGCGGTCCGAGAGAAGCGACGAGATTTTCCGGCGAGAGGTAAAGCAGGTCCGGCGCCACCGGCTTGTAGGGCACCGCGTCCTTCAGCGCACCTTCGGCCTGCTTCTTGCGCGCTTCGTAATGATCGAGGATCAGCGTGTGGCGTTCGGCAAGCGCTTCATGCGCCAGATGGTCGAAAACGACAGGCGTGTCCGGCAGATAGTCGAACACGGTCTCCAACCGCTCGTAGAAGAACGGCAGCCAATGTTCCATGCCCGCGAAGCGCCGGCCTTCGCTGACCGCGGCGTAAAGCCCATCGTCCCGCGACGGCGCGCCGAACGCTTCGATATAGGCGCGGCGGAAGCGGCTGATCGTCTCGGGCGTCAGCGCCACCTCGCTCATCGCCTGCAGCGCCATGGACTTGCGCTGCCCGGTGGTGCGCTGCGTGGCCACGTCGAAGACGCGGATCGATTCCAGCGTATCGCCGAAAAAATCCAGCCTCAGCGCCTCGGTCCAGCCAGGCGCGAACAGGTCAAGGATGCCGCCGCGCACGGCGAACTCGCCGATGCCGCGCACCGTCGGCACCCGCTCGAAGCCCGATGTCTCCAGCCGCGACACCAGCGCGTTCATATCGATCTGGTTGCCAGGTTTGGCGTGAAAGG
Organism: Mesorhizobium sp. B2-4-7; assembly: GCF_006442685.1. Lineage (NCBI taxonomy): Bacteria > Pseudomonadati > Pseudomonadota > Alphaproteobacteria > Hyphomicrobiales > Phyllobacteriaceae > Mesorhizobium > Mesorhizobium sp. B2-4-7. Next base: position 8,216 of record NZ_VFVH01000009.1, on the reverse strand, counting down.
TCTGCGCCTCGATGAGATCCGCGGGCGGAATGCGCTGGAGCAGCGCATTGGCGGTGGTGAGAATGACGGCGCGATGCGGCTTCCTCGCCAGCGCGATCATGGCGGCGAGCGCGTCGAGCCGCCGGGCGGCCGCATCCGAGCCGGGCGAGACGCGGTCATAGGGCAGGCAGTCCCAGGCGGGCAGTTCCAGCACGGGCAGGCCGGGAGCGGCAAAGGCCAGCGCCTCTGTGATTGCCGGCAGGCGCTGCCCGTCGCGCGCCACGAACAGCACCGGCTTGTCGGGCGCGATCTCGCGCGCCGCCTGCACCAGCGCGAAGGCTTCATAGCCGTCGGCGACGCCGTCGACGATGAACTGGCCGGCACGGCCTTTCGGCAAGCCGATGGTGGGAATGAGGCTCATGGAAGCGTTCTTCAAAAGGTCATTGTCCGGCGTGAAGCCATGATTTTTTGCAGGACCGCACAATCAATTTCGGCGGGAACAGGACGTTCGCCGGTGATCAAGGGCAGGAACTCGGTGTCGGGAATATCGAGGAGCTTTTCATATTGGTCGATTTCATCGCCGGTCAAGGCGCCGATCTCAGCATCGGCGAAGGTGCCAAGGATAAGGTCCATCTCGCGCATGCCGCGGTGCCAGGAGCGAAACAAGAGCTTGCGGCGGCGGGCGTCGAGCCCCTCGCTTGATCGTTTCGTTCCCGTCATTGTGCCGCATCCTCGCTTGCTGCGGCGCATATAGCGTGGATAGAAGAGGCTGTCAGCCTTGCGCTGCAGCCGTCGCGACATAAGCTGACATCATGCGTCCTTCCATCCTTGACCCGCTTTTCGTCCCGATCACGTCGCTCGCCGGTGTCGGGCCGAAGGTCGGTGCGCTGATCGAAAAAGTCGTCGCGGCCGATCTCGGCGACCGAGCGGCGCGCGCCGGCGATCTTCTGTTCGTGCTGCCGCATACCGTCATCGACCGCCGCAACCGGCCGGGCATTGCCGGCTCGGCCGAAGGCGCCATTGTCACGCTCGACCTGCGCATCGACCGCCACCAGCCGCCGCCGCGCGGCAACAGGTCGGTGCCTTACCGGGTCTACGCCCATGACGATACCGGCGAAGTGGCGCTGACCTTCTTCCACGCCCATGCTGCCTATCTGGAAAAATCGATGCCTGTGGGCGAGCATGTCGTGGTCTCCGGACGCATGGAATGGTTCAACGGGCGCCCGACCATGGTCCACCCGGATCATATCGCCTTGGCCGGCGACGCCGAAAACCTGCCGCTGGTCGAGCCGGTCTATCCGCTCACGGCGGGGCTGTCCGCCAAGGTGCTGCGCCGCGCCATCGGCCAGGCGCTCGGCCGTCTGCCGGAACTGCCTGAGTGGCAGGATGGTGCTTTCATGCGCCGCCAGAGTTTCCCGTCTTTCGGTGACGCGCTGGCCCGCATCCATCATCCCGCGGACCCGATCGATGTCGCCATCGAAGGCGCCGCATGGCGGCGCCTCGCCTATGACGAGTTGCTGGCGGGCCAGGTGTCGCTCGCCCTGGTCCGGTCGAGGGTCCGCAGGCTGTCCGGCCGGCCGCTCACCGGCGACAGCCGGATCGTCGACAAGCTGCGCGCGGCCCTGCCCTACACATTGACCGCGTCCCAGGAATTCGCGCTCGCCGAAATCAATGCAGACCTCGCCGACCCCGAGCGCATGCTGCGCCTCCTGCAAGGCGACGTCGGCTCCGGCAAGACGGTCGTCGCGCTGCTGGCCATGGCGCGTGCCGTCGAGGCTGGCGGCCAGGCTGCCCTGATGGCGCCGACCGAAATCCTGGCGCGCCAGCATCTGGCGACGATCGCCCCTTTGGCGGAACGGGCAGGCATGCGCACGGCCATCCTCACCGGTCGCGAAAAGGGCCGCGAACGCGCCGAAACGCTGGCGGGACTGGCCGGCGGCGAGATCGACATCGTCATCGGCACGCACGCGCTGTTCCAGGAAACGGTGGCGTTCCACGATCTTGTCCTTGCCGTCGTGGACGAGCAGCATCGCTTCGGCGTTCACCAGCGGCTTGCCATCACCGCCAAGGGCGACGCGCCAGACATGCTGGTGATGACGGCAACCCCCATTCCGCGCACGCTGGTGCTGACCGCCTTCGGCGACATGGACGTCTCCAAGCTGACGGAAAAGCCGGCCGGCCGCCAGCCGATCCGCACCGTCACGCTGCCGCTTGAGCGGCTGGACGAACTCGTCGATCGCATGGTGGAAGCGGTGGCCGGCGGCCAGAAAATCTACTGGATATGCCCGCTCGTGGAAGAATCCGAAGAGATAAAGCTGATGTCGGCCGAAGACCGCTTTGCTTCCTTGAAGCCGCTGTTCGGCGACCGGATCGGCCTTGTCCATGGCCGCATGAAGGGCGCCGAGAAGGACGAAGCGATGCGCGCCTTCAAGCAAGGCGAGACGCGCATCCTGATTGCCACAACCGTCATCGAGGTCGGCGTCGACGTGCCGGACGCGACCATCATGGTCATCGAACACGCCGAACGTTTCGGCCTCGCCCAGCTGCACCAGTTGCGCGGCCGCGTCGGGCGCGGCGACAAGCCTTCGTCCTGTGTATTGCTCTACAAGGATCCGCTCGGCGAAACGGCCAAGCGGCGCCTGTCGGTGATGCGCGAGACCGAGGATGGCTTCGTGATCGCCGAGGAGGACCTGAAGCTGCGCGGCGAAGGCGAATTGCTTGGCACCCGTCAGTCCGGCACGCCGGGCTTCCAGGTCGCGCGCATCGAGGCGCATGCGGACCTGCTCGAAGCGGCCCGCGATGACGCAAGACTGATCCTGTCGCGTGATCCGGACCTGCAGACCGAGCGCGGCGAAGCGCTGCGCCTGCTGCTCTACTTGTTCGGCCGCGACGAGGCGGTGCGGCTCCTGCGGGCGGGATAAGGCCCGAGCGGCGGATTGGCCAGGGTGCCCGTGATCGGCTCGCCATTCAGCATCACCAGCTTCGTTTTCACCTCCGGCGCCACCAGCCCGGCCGAGACGATCAGCTTGGCGCCATCCTCGATCGTCATGTCGAGCAGCACGATGTCCGATTTCGGCACATACATCAGGAAGCCCGTCGTCGGATTGGGCGTGCAAGGCATGAAGACAGCGGTCAGCGGATCGCCTTCCTGGTCAAGCTTCTGGTTGATCTCGGTTTCCTTTTCGCTGGCCACGAACACCAGCGACCAGACCCCCTTGCGCGGATATTCGACCAAGCCGACCTGGCGGAACATGTCACCTTTGTTCGACAGCACGGTTTCGAAAATCTGCTTCAGCGAGCGATAGATGCCCCGCACCAGCGGCATGCGGCCAAGCAGGCGCTCGCCGAAATTGACGATGGCACGGCCGACGATATTGGCGGTCATGAACCCGATCAGCGTGATCAGGACGAGCGCCACGATCAGCCCGAACCCCGGAACCTGGAACGGCAGATAGGTATCGGGACTGTAGCGTGCCGGAATATAGGGTTTGACCCAGGAATCCACCCAACCGATGAAGGACCACGCGATATAGGCGGTGATCGCCAGCGGCGCGCAGACGACGAAGCCTGTGAGGAAATAGTTCCTCAGCCGGGTCATGCCGGAGGTCTTGAGAGCATCTGACATGGTTCACCGGGGCGCGAGTTGCAGCGCAAACACTAGTGAACCGGAAGGCGCTTTGGAACTGCGAAGTTTTTAAAGCACCTGTTTAAAAAACGCCTACTCCACCGTCACCGATTTCGCCAGATTGCGCGGCTGGTCGACGTCGGTGCCCATGAAAACGGCGGCGAAATAGGCCAGCATCTGGATCGGCAGCGCGTAGATGATCGGCGAGATGATTTCCGGCACGTCCGGAAGGATGATCGTCTCCATCGTCTTCACGCTCGCCTGCGCGGCGCCCTTGGCGTCGGTGATCAGGATGATCTTGCCGCCGCGCGCCGCCACTTCCTGCATGTTGGACACCGTCTTCTCGAAGATGCGGTCATGCGGTGCGATGACGATGACCGGCATGTTCTCGTCGATAAGCGCGATCGGGCCATGCTTCAACTCGCCCGCGGCATAGCCTTCGGCGTGGATGTAGGAGATCTCCTTGAGCTTCAGCGCGCCTTCCATGGCGAGCGGGAAATTGGTGTCGCGTCCGAGATAGAGCACGTCCTTGTAGCGCGACAGGTCCCGCGCGATCCGTTCGATCTGCTCTTCGAGCTTGAGCACCTGGTTGGCATAGCGCGGCGCCTCGGAAAGCGCCCGCACCAGCGACTTTTCCTCGTCCCGCGAAATCGTGCCGCGCGCCACGCCTGCCCGGACGGCGAGCGAAGCCAGCACCGACAACTGGCAGGTGAAGGCCTTGGTCGAGGCGACACCGATCTCCGGCCCGGCCAGCGTCGGCAAGATGACGTCGGATTCGCGCGCCATGGTCGATTCCCGCACGTTGACGACGGCGCCGATCTTCATGCCGGCCTTGCGGCAATAGCGCAGCGAGGCCAGCGTGTCGGCGGTCTCGCCCGATTGCGAGATGAAGAAGGCGGCGTCGTTCTTCGACAGCGGCATTTCGCGGTAGCGAAATTCAGAGGCGACATCGATGTCGACCGGGAGCCGAGCGTAGCGCTCGAACCAGTATTTGCTGATCAGCCCGGCGAGATAGGCGGTACCGCAGGCCGAAATCGCCAGCCGGTTAATCGTAGCAAAGTCGAACGGCAGGTCGAGCGGCTTGGAGACGCCGGAAACAAAATCGACATAATGCGCCAGCGTGTGCGAGATCACCTCCGGCTGCTCATGGATTTCCTTCTCCATGAAGTGGCGGCGATTGCCCTTGTCGACCATGAAGCTGGTCGAGAGCGACTGCTGGCGCTTGCGGTCGACCTTTTCGCCGTCAATGTCGAAGATGGCGACACCGCTGCGGCGCACCACCGCCCAGTCGCCGTCTTCCAGATAGGTGATCGAATTGGTGAACGGGGCAAGCGCGATGGCGTCGGAGCCCAGGAACATCTCGCCGTCGCCATGGCCGACCGCCAGCGGTGGGCCGTTGCGAGCGCCAACGATGAGGTCCTCGTCGCCCGTGAACATGATCGCCAGCGCAAAGGCGCCTTCCAGCCGCTTGAGCGCCTTGTGCGCGGCATCGACCGGCTTCAAGCCTTTCGCGACTTCCCGCGCCACCAGATGCGCGACGACCTCGGTGTCGGTCTGCGACGAGAAGGAATAGCCGTCGCGGATCAGTTCGTCGCGCAGCTCGGCGAAATTTTCGATGATGCCGTTGTGGACGATGGCGACGCCATTGGAGAAATGCGGATGCGCGTTGGTCTCGTTCGGCACGCCATGCGTGGCCCAGCGGGTGTGACCGATGCCGATCGTGCCGTCGAGCGGCTCGTCCTTCAGCCTGCGCTCGAGATTGACCAGCTTGCCTTCGGCGCGGCGGCGGCCAAGCGCCCCCTTCTCTATGGTGGCGACGCCGGCCGAATCGTAGCCTCGATATTCAAGCCGCTTCAGCGCATCGACGATGAGCGGCGCAACCTGCGAATGGCCGACAATTCCAACGATACCGCACATGCAGACAGTCCCCAATCCCCGGCAGAACCCGGCGCTATCTACGGATTGCCGGGCTCTCGCGAAAGTTACTTTGCGTTTCGTTCCGTGTAATGGGAACAGTCTCGTACGCATGCATCATGACACAGCGCACTTGCAATCCAGTTACTGCAATCGTTCAGTTTTTGAAGACCGGTTTTACCTCTTTTTGGCAACCGCGGCCGACGCGAAGCGCTCGCGCAATTCCTTGCCTTTGCCGGGGATCGTCTTCTGGCGGGCACGCCCGAAGGCCAGCGCATCGTCGGGCACGCTTTCGGTGATGACGCTGCCCGAGGCGATATAGCCGCCCTTGCCAATGGTGACCGGCGCGACAAGCGAGGAATTCGATCCGACAAAGGCGCCCTCGCCGATATCGGTGAAGTGCTTCAGATAGCCGTCATAATTGCAGGTGATCGTGCCGGCGCCGATGTTGGCCCCGGCGCCCACCCGCGCGTCGCCGATATAGGTCAAATGGTTGACCTTGGCGCCCTCCTCGATGACGGCCTGCTTGACCTCGCAGAAATTGCCGACCTTGGCTTTCTGTTTGAGATCGGCGCCCGGCCGCAGCCGCGCGAAGGGGCCGACATCGCAATGAGCGGCGACGATGGCGCCTTCGATATGGCTGAAGGCGTGAATCCTGGCGCCGCCTGCAATCTTCACACCGGGCCCGAACCAGACGTTCGGCTCGACAATAGTATCGGCGCCGATCTCGGTGTCGTGCGAGAAATACACCGTTTCTGGTGCGATCAGCGTCACGCCCGAAAGCATCGCTTCCTGCCGGCGGCGTGCCTGCCAGATGCCTTCGGCCTGCGCCAGCTCGGCGCGGTTGTTGATGCCGAGCGCATTCTCGAAGCTGGCTTCCGTGGCGACGACATCGAGGCCCTGGTTACTGGCAAGCTCGACGATATCGGTGAGATAGTATTCGCCCTTGGCGTTCCTGTTGCCGACGGCGTCGAGCAGTTTCATCGCCTGGCTGCCGGCAATCGCCATCAGCCCGCCATTGCAGAAGGTGATCTTCTTCTCCTCGTCGGAGCAGTCCTTTTCCTCGCGGATGGCGACGAGCTTGCCACCTTTTTCGATCAGGCGGCCATAGCCGGTGGGGTTCGCCGTGCGGAAGCCGATGACCACGACGGCAGCACCTTGCGCCAGCTTCAGGCGCGCGGCCGTGAGGGCGTCCGGATCGATCAGCGGCGTATCGCCGAACATGACGAGGATATCGTCGTAACCTTTTGATATAGCAGCGCGCGCGGCAAGCACCGCATGCGCAGTGCCGAGGCGCTTTTCCTGCACGAAAGCCTCTACCTCCGGCGCGAATTTCTGCGCCGCCTTGCGCATCTCCTCGGCGCCGTGGCCGATCACCAGCGCAAGGTCGCCGGCGCCCGCTGCCTCGGCCGCCTTGACCACATGCGCGACCATCGGCAGCCCGGCGATCTGGTGCAGCACCTTGGGCAGCGCGCTCTTCATGCGCGTGCCTTCGCCGGCGGCGAGGATGACGGATAGGCATGTTCTCTGGTTCATGGAAGGACAACCATAGGAAAAGCGTTGGGAATCAAATCATGCTAGCAGTGGGCGCCATGCTGCACCAATGCGGTTAAATTCCGGTGAGATGGTGAGCAGCCGACTCTTAATCAGCGGGTCACAGGTTCAATCTTGTGCGCACCCGATACCGACAGCCTTATCCCAGCCGGCCCAGCAGCGGAAAATTCTCCAGCAGCCAATACGACACGGCCTGCACCCCGCCGGTGAGGAAAAACACGCCGGCGACGACCAGCAATGCGCCGATCGCCTTCTCGACGCGGCCGAGATGAACGCGGAATTTGCCGAGGAAACGCATGAAGGCGCCGGAAAACAGTGCCGCGATCAGGAATGGGATACCGAGGCCGAGCGAATAGGCGGCGAGCAGCAATGCGCCTTCGCCCACTGTCTCGCGGCCGCCGGCCAGCGTCAGGATCGGCCCCAGCACCGGGCCGATGCACGGCGTCCAGCCGAAGGCGAAGGCCAGTCCCATGACATAGGCCGCAACCGCGCTTGCCGGTTTGCCCTGCGACTGGAAACGCGCCTCGCGCGATAAAAGCGGAATGCGCAGGATGCCGAGGAAATTCAGCCCCATCAGGATGATCAGCACGCCGGCGCCCATTGCCAGCGGCTCCTGCCAGACGCGCAGGAGGCGGCCGATGCTCGAGGCGCCGGCGCCCAGCGCGACGAACACGGTCGAGAAGCCGAGCACGAAGGCAATCGAGGAATAAAGCAGCGCGGTACGGGCGCCGGCTTTGGCGGCTGCCCCGGCATTGCCGCGAAAATCGTCGACCGACACCCCGGCCATGTAGCAGAGATAGGGCGGCACCAGCGGCAGCACGCAAGGCGACAGGAACGAGATCGCCCCTGCCCCGACCGCGCTGACATAGCCTATATCCAGTGCCATTCCAGAACTCCGACTTTACGGGCCGATATAGCGACGCCCGGGCCCCTCTGCCAATCACCATTGTGTTGGCATGCCCGGGAATAAACGTCGGTACCTGCGCGTTGATCGAGCGAGGCCGCGATTGCCGCGCATCCTCGGATCAGCAGGGAGATTTCGATGAAAACCGTGACACTAGGGTTGGCCGCGCTTTTGCTCAGCACCGCCGCGTCTTTCGCAGCAGAGGCCTGGAAGGAGGCCGAGGTCGGCGGCACCAAGATC
>NZ_VFVH01000008.1:0-277529 GCF_006442685.1 Mesorhizobium sp. B2-4-7 | reverse complement strand
CCAGCCTCCATCCGCTGGCGATAAAACCGGACAACTCACGTGCTACCTAATCCGGACAACTCATCTGCTTACGACAGCGAGGCGCGTCGGGCTTGACTTTCCGGGCGCGTTCTTTATGTGTCGCGGCAAGTTTCCCGCGTCCGGGTGTTTGCCCGTGCTCCAGCGGCCAAAACCCCACGAACAAACGGACTGATACCATGGCCAAAGCCGCAAACATCAAGATCAAGCTTCTGTCGACCGCCGACACCGGTTTCTTCTACGTGACCAGCAAAAACAGCCGCACCAAGACGGACAAGCTGTCGTTCCGCAAATACGACCCGGTCGCCAAGAAGCACGTCGAGTTCAAGGAAACCAAGATCAAGTAATCTGGTTTTTCCAAGAGAATGCCGAAACGCCGCCCATCGGGCGGCGTTTTTTTGTTCCTAAAGCATTGATTTCATTGGATGGTAGTCAAACCCAGCATAACGGCCAACGTAATGGATCGCGCTACCGATAGGGCTGCTATAGTCACAAAGCCCGCGCGAGGCAGGGGCCTTGTCGAGCGGCTCTCATAAACCGCGAAAGGCGTGCGCGTCGTCACCGCATAAATCTCCACGACAAAAGCCACGGCGCCTCAGCAAGGATCCAGAGAATTTGTCTCTACGCAGCTTTGCCCTAGCCACAAGAAAGTGGTTCCAAGTACCTTTTCATGACATGCAATGGCACGTAGTCACCCTCGACTAGATTTCCACCTTCCTCGTTCACAAGCACCATTAGAGCCTGAGTAGACTTTCTCATAAACACAGATAACTCAGATCGTATTGGTATATTACAAGAGAATCCTTTAATCATGATTAGAGAGAGTCGATCTTCGTCCATATTGAATTCGAGTTTAGACAAATCATCGTTAAACGGCCGACTGTGGAAAATGATAAGCTCTCCACGATCATTTATGGCTATTTCAATTTTAATAGGAAATTCAAACTGGATTCCACCAATTACGTAAGACTCACGTCTCTGAACTATTGCTAGGATTTTAGATATATCATCTTTAATATCAGATGTGTCGTTCTTTATCGAATTCGCTATCTGCAAAAATTGGTCAAATTTGGCTTCGAGTTTCGGTAGCGAATTGCGCAAATACCCAAGGCGAGACGCGATGAAGGCGACCTCCGCTTTGTGATTTTGCTTCAATGCCTCCCGCATGAAGGCAAGGAAAATAAGAGCCCAGCCCGGCTCATCATCCGTCGCCTTTCCACGAAAAAATGACGCGAAATCGGCAGGAACGGCCAGTTGGTCCTTTCCCTGCTCCGTTCCAGCGATGAGATCGCGCAGAACGCGCTTGCACGCTGCATCCAGACTCGCCTGGACCGCTGCAAAGTCGCGAGCCGATAGCGCGCCGTCCAAATTTGTCTCTATTTCATCGACAACGTCCTTGTTGGATTCTAGCTTGAATGGCCCGCCCAATCCGATCTGCTTATGCAGATAGCGGCGCGCGGCACTAGCGAACTGAATCCTCGCGCGACGCTCCGGCGGCCGTCCGCCAAGCCGCAACTGGTCGGCCTCTTGCGTATCGACATACATGCGCACCATCACGAGTGAAGAGGTGAGTTCACTGAGTCGAATGGCGTGCTCCAAATCGTGGTTTGCTGGAACCGCGCCTGTATGAGCGCGCAGCTTGGATGCGACGTCCTCGTAGATCGCTTTATAACGTCCGCCAAACAGCGTCTCGCCGATCTTATCTAGGATGTCGCCGGCATTTTCGAGCGCCTTCCAACCGATCACCGCCCCGATGTATCCGCAAACCGAGATCATTCGTCTAGGTCCCTGATGATGGCCCAAAGTAGGGCGGCAGTTGACCAGAAATCAAGAATACCAAACGGCTGAGCCTAGCTCATATCCCGCCGCGGACGGTGGAGTTCAAAGAGATTTAGGCTGCTTTGCCGGCCGCCCTGGGATAGAGCGTGGCTTGATACTGCTGCCCTCGCTGTCCGCTAGGCGTCAATTCGCGACTGAATCTGTTCCGTGATTTCGCTGCGTATGAAAGCAATTCTCCGGTCTCCGAGCGTGATGGCAGACGGAAGCCGTCTTCTGACATACCGGTTCACCGGCCTAGGCTGGTCATTCTCGCGGCATGGTTCAGTGATACGAGCGTCGGCGGAATTGTTATTCGCAGGCATTATAAATCTCCCCCCCGCCGCGTTGCGGCGATTCAAGAACCAAACTGATTGATGAAAGGACGCCACATGATGGCGGCAGGAGGAGGTTTCTATTAATGTGGCTCCGCAAAGCGGTTGGCCCGGGTCAAGCAAGTTTCGACTCGTCAAAAGGCCGTATGGTTAGAATGTGCCCAGCGGGCAACAGAGTGGCCGCTCGGCGGCCGCGCCCCTACCCTACCCGGTCGGCGCTTTTCGGGTCGAAAACATGCAGCGCCGCCGGATCGGCCGATAGCCGCACCGTCTCGCCAGGCTTCACGCCGGCGCGGCCCATGGCGAACACGCAAAGCTGCTGGCCGGCCAGCTTGACGTAGAACTGCGTCGAGAGGCCGAGCGGCTCGACCACCACCACTTCGCCTTGCAGCGGGCCGTCATCCGCCAGCCTTATATGCTCCGGCCGCAAACCGACGGTAACCGCATCGCCTTCCCTGAGTGGCAGGCCATCCGGCAATCGCAGTTTCTGGCCATCGGACAGCACTGCATCCGCCTTGCCGCCCTTCTCAACACTCGCGGGCAGGAAATTCATGCCGGGCGAGCCAATGAATCCGGCGACGAACATGTTGGCCGGCCGGTCATAGAGGTCGAGCGGCGCGCCGACCTGCTGGACGACGCCGTCATGCATCACGACGATGCGGTCGGCCATGGTCATGGCTTCGATCTGGTCATGCGTGACATAGACGGACGTGGTCTTCAGTTGCTGGTGAAGCGCCTTGATCTCGGCGCGCATGTGCACGCGCAGCTTGGCGTCGAGGTTCGAAAGCGGCTCGTCGAAAAGAAAGACCTTGGGATCGCGCACGATGGCCCGGCCCATGGCGACGCGCTGGCGCTGGCCGCCGGAAAGCTGGCGCGGCAGGCGTTGCAGGAAATTGTCCAGCCCAAGCCGCCTGGCGGCTCCGTCGACACGCGCGTCGATCGCCTGCTTCTCTGCCTTCCTCAGCATCAGGCTGAAGCCCATGTTCTTAGACACGTCCATATGCGGATAGAGGGCGTAGGACTGGAACACCATGGCGATGTCGCGGTCCTTCGGCGCGACGTCGTTGACTAACCGCTCGCCGATACGGATCTCGCCATCGGAAACCTCCTCCAGACCGGCGATCATGCGCAGAAGCGTCGATTTCCCGCAGCCGGACGGACCGACGAGGACGACGAACTCGCCGTCGGCGATGTCGAGGTCGACCGCGTGCAACACACGCACGCCACCATAGTCTTTGCGGACTTTTTCCAGCGTAACGGAAGCCATCGATTATCCCTTCACGGCGCCGGCGGTGAGACCGGTGACGAGATAGCGTTGCAGGAAGCCGAAGAAGATGCAGACCGGGATCAGCGCCAGGATCGACGCCGCCATCATCTGCCCCCAGTCGACGGCGAACTTGCCGATGAAGGTGAGCAGGCCGACGGCGAAGGTCTTCTTGTCATCGCTGGAGATCAGCATCAGCGCGAACAGGAGTTCGCTCCAGGCAGCGGTGAAGACAAAGCCGAGCGTGGCGCCCATGCCGGGTAGCGTCAGCGGCACGATCACCCGGCGCATCGCCTGCGCGCGTGTGCAGCCGTCGATCATCGCCGCCTCCTCCAGGTCCTTCGGTATGCCGTCGAAGAAGGACTGCATCAGGAAGGTTGCAAACGCGGTATTGAAGGCGGTGTAGATGATGATCAGCCCGGTCAGGCTGTTGATCAGGCCGATCTGGCCCATCACGCGATAGATCGGTGGAATGACCATGACTAGCGGGAAAGTCTGGGTCAAAAGCAGCATCAGCGCCAGTGCCGCCTTGCCGCGAAAGGTGAAGCGCGACATGGCATAGCCGGCAAGCGTCGCGATGACAGTCACCAGTGCAGCCGTCGAAACCGAGACGATGACGCTGTTGAGGAAATAGCGCGGAAAGTCGGTCGCCTCGAGCACGGTGACGAAGTTCTGCAACGTCATCTGCGACGGCCAGAAGGTGATGCCTTCGGAATAGAGAAGCCGTTCCGGTGTAACCGATATCTTCAGCGTCCAGAAGATCGGGAACAGGGCGAAGATCACATAGGCCGCGATGGCCGCATAGAGCCCGACGCCGCCGAAGAAGCGCTGCGAAGATGAGCGTCCCGCAATCATCAGACGTGCCTCACCAGAGAGCGGCGGATGGCGATCAGCGCAATCGCATAGGCAATGAGCAGGACGAGCAGCAGCACGGCAACCGCCGATGCGTAGCCCTTGTCCAGCGACTTGAAGGCACTGACATAGATGTAGACCGGCACCGTGTTGGTCGACCCGGCCGGCCCGCCCTCGGTCATGACGAAGATCAGGTCGGCGAAAGTGGCGATCCAGATGGTACGCAGCATCACCGTGATGGCGATGGTCGGCGCCAGGAACGGCAGCGTCACCTTGGTGAAGCGTTGCCAAGGCGAGGCGCCGTCGATCGCTGCCGCCTCATGCAGTTCCGAGGGAATGGATTTCAGTGCCGCCAGCAACGTGATGGCAAAGAACGGGATGCCGAACCAGACATTGGCGACGATCGGCCCCCACATGGCGGTCGAGGGATCGGAGAGAACGTTGGTCGACTCGGCCTTCAGCCCCAGCGCGAACAGCCAGTGCGGCAGCGGCCCGATGATCGGATTGAACAGCCATGCCCATGTCAGGCCCGACAGGAAGGACGGCACCGCCCAGGGCAGGAACACCAGCGCCTGCACCACCTTGCGGCCCCGAAACGGCTTGTCGAGCAGCAGCGCCAGGCCAAGGCCGAGGAAGAACTGGAAGAACAGGCTGGAGAGCGTCCACCACAACGTATTGACCAGCGCCTGGCCGAGCACGGCATCCGACAGCATCGCCTGGTACTGGCCGAGCCCGACATATTCCGACTTGAAGGCCGAAAACTTACGGAACGAATAGCTGATGCCGATGACCAGCGGCACCAAAAGCACCACGACCAGCAGGATGATCGCCGGGCTGAGATAAAGCCAGGGTTCGGTGGCAGCGTGCGTCAGCCGCTTGCGGCGCGGCCTCCCGGCGGGTCGTATTTCGGAAACGGCATAGGTCATTTGGGCTCAACAGTGGTGAGTGGGTGCCGGCGAAGCCGACAGCACCCTTCTCCCCGTATACGGGGAGAAGATGCCGGCAGGCAGATGAGGGGCAGCGCCAGGCTGACAGAACGTAGCGCCGCCTCTCATCCGGCCCTATCGGGCCACCTTCTCCCCGTGAACGGGGAGAAGGAAGAAAAACTACTTCTTGTTCTTCGCCATCCAGTCCTGCTGTTCCTTGGTCAGGAAGGCGGCCCATTGGTCGGCAACCTCCTTGGCCGTCTTTTGGCCCAGCAGCACTTCCTGGAAATTCTTGATCGCCACCTGGTCGACGAAATTGCCGAGGTTCTCCAGATGCGTCGGCGGCGTCACCATTTCATACTTGGCGCTGTCGCTGAGCTCCGTGAACCAGCCCTTGAACTGCTCGGTCTTGAAATGCGGATCCTGGTCGGCGCCGTTGTGGATCGGGACGACGCCGACTTCCTTGGCCCATTCCAGATTGTCCTTGGGCGAGAGCAGCGTCGCCATCAGCTTCCAGGCGTCGTCCTTGTGCTGCGAATTGGCGAACATTGCCCAGCCGGCATAGCCGAGCGTCGGATAGGACTTGCCGCTCGGCCCGACCGGCAGCGGCGCCACGGCGAAGTCGTCGGCGCTCATCTTGTCGGCGATGCCGAGCAGCGCGTCCGGATCCTGGTTGAGCATGGCGCAGGTGCCGGAATAGAAGCCGGTGACGGTTTCGTTGAAGCCCCAGCTCACCGCGTCCTTGGGCGCCAGGCCCTGCTTGTACATGTCGGCCAGCATCTGCAGGCCCTTGACCGAGCCCTCCTCGTTGATGGTCGAGGTGCCGTCTTCGTTGAAGTAGCCGCCCTTGCCGGCGGCGATGTTCATGAACATGTGCATGCCATTGAAGGCGCCGGGCCCGCCGCGCAGGCAGTAGCCGTATTTGCCGGGCAACGCCGAGATCTTCTTGGAATCGGCGACGAACTCGTCGAGCGTGGCCGGCGGGCCGTCGAGACCGGCTTCCCTGAACAGCTTCTTGTTCCAGAACAGCGCGTTCACATAGTAGCCGTAAGGGATCATGAACTGGGTGTTATTGACGGTCGAGCCGAACTGCTTGGCGCGCTCCCCGAGCGTCTTGGCGTCGTCCCACTTGGCCATGTACGGGCCGAGATCCTCGAGCTGGGCGTTGTTGGCGTAGAGGCCCATCCAACGTTCCGGCATCTCGACCACGTCGGGCGTATCGCCTGCCTGCACCATGGTCAGGAACTTTTCGAAAGCCTGCCCCCAGGGCAGCGAGATCAGCTCGACCTTGATGCCGAGATTGGCCTTTTCGAATTCGGCGATCTGCTTCTTCAGGAACTCCGTGCGCGGCGGGCTGGTGATGACTTCGACCATTTTCAGGGTCGAATCGGCCAGCGCGTTTCCGGCGGAAATCGCCAATCCCGCGGCTGTGGCAAGCATGACGGTCAGTTTTTTCATCTTCAAGACTCCCATTTTGAAGCGGCTTGTTATTTTCTGGCTTTTTCGAAGGCCTGCGCCACGTCGGCCCACAGGTCCTCGACACTTTCCAATCCGACATTGAAGCGGATTGTTCGGGGGCTGACGCCGAAGCGCGCCATCGAATTCAGTCCCGGCGTCTGCTCCAGCGACGCCTTGGCCGGCACGACCAGGCTCTCATGGCCGCCCCAGCTCACGCCGATGCGGAAATATTTTAACGCATCGACGAAGACGGGGATGTCGATATCCTCGGTGACCTCGAAGGAGAACAACCCCGCGTAACCAGCAAGCGTCGCCTTGCCCGGATGGTTCGAATAGGCGGGGTGGTTCACGCGCTCGACATTGCCATGCGCCTTCAGCCGCTCGGCGATGGTAAGCCCGCTCTTCATGTGATGCGGCAGGCGCAGCGGCAGCGTGCGCAGCCCGCGCAGCAAGAGCCAGGCCTCGAAGGGCGAAAGCTTGCCGCCGAGATAGGAATAGGTCTGCTCGTTGATGTGCTTGATGTGGGCGGCCGAGCCTGCCACCACGCCGGCGACCGTATCGCTATGGCCGCCGAGATATTTCGAAGCCGAATGCAGCACCAGATCGACGCCATGCGTGATCGGCTTCTGGAACACCGGTGTCGCCCAGGAATTGTCGATCGTGGTGACGATGCCCTGCTCCTTCGCCAGCCGGGTCAGGTGAGCCAGGTCCTGCAACTCGAACATCATCGAGGTCGGGCTCTCCAGATAGAGCAGCCTGGCGCCCGGAAGGGCCGCCGCCACCGCATCCGGATCGGAGCCGTCGACATAGTCGACCCTGATGTTGAGCCGCGGCAAAAGCCGCTCGAACAGCCGATAGGCATCACCATAGCAATTGCGCACCGCAACGATGCGCTCGCCGGCGCCGACGAAGGCGAGCACCGTGGCGCTGATCGCCGCCATGCCGCTGGAAAAGCCGCGCGCGGCCTCGGCGCCCTCGAGCGCGGCGACGCGTGCCTCGAACTCCATCACCGTCGGATTGTCGCCGCGCGAATAGATCGGCTGCTTCCGTTTGCCGGCAAAAGTATCCGCCATCTCGGCATAGCTGGCGAAGGTGAACAGCGATGTCTGGTAGATCGGCGGCACCACCGCCCCACCCGGGAAAGGTTCGTCATGCGCCAGAAGCGTCGCCGCCTCGGCAAGATAGTCGTGATCGAAACCTGAGGGATGTTCGTTCATGTCTGGCTCGAAAGTTTGAGTTTGGCGGCGCCGCGCTTCAGATCGTCCTCGACGGTGGCGATCAGCTTGAGCGCCTCGCCGCGGGCGCCGTGCGGGTCGCGCGCGGCGATGCGCTCGTAAATGGTCCGATGATAGGGAAAACTGGCGTGGCCGAAATCGCGCACGCCCAGCGGATGCTCCCAGAAGCGGTGGAACAATTCGTGCATGGCGGCGATGATCTGTTCGAACAGCGGGTTGCCGGAAACCCTGTAGATCGCCTGGTGGAACTCCCAGTCCTCTTCCGAAGACATGCCCTCGCGCGTGCGGAACGCCTGCTCCATGATGTCGAGCTTGCGCTCGATTTCGGCGATATCGGTCTGGCTCGCGCGTTCGGCGCAAAGGGCGGCGGCTTCCGCCTCCAGCGCGCGACGGATTTCAAGCGTCTGCATCAGGCTGGTGAAGTCGTTGCCGCCCGCAAGCGTCAGCGGCAGATGCAACATGTCCGGCGAAACGGCTGCCTTGAGATAGGTGCCGCTGCCTTGCCGGCGCTCGACCAGCCCGAGCCCTTCCCAGCGCGTCAGCGCCTCGCGCACCGTGTTGCGGCTGACCTTCAGCCGCTCGGCCAGGATGCGTTCCGTTGGCAGCCGCTCGCCCGGCTGGAGGGCCTCGGCACGAACAAAGCCTACCAACGCCTTCAGCACGGCGTCGTCACGCGCCGTCGTCTGAATAGGTGGCAGGCTGTTTTGATCCACGCGCGTTCCAAGTGGTCCAATGGTCCAACCAATTTCTGCACAGATGATACCTCCTGTCAACGGGATGTCAGGAGACCTAAAACCGTAAAAGCTCGCAACGCATGACAAGCACGCGTTTGCGGGCGATGCGCCAGGCCGGCCTCGACCCTGCTACGCCGCATCAACGCGCGGCCCGAACCAGGTGGTCAGCGCATCGGCCAGTCCCTGTTGGCTTCCGGAACCAACCCATGCCACGTACCCGTCGGGGCGGATCAGCACCGCGTCGGGCCCGGCGACGGCCCCGAGAACTGGCAGCTCCCAGTCGCCGTCGTACACGGCGTCGACCTGCTGGACCCGATCCGCCCATGGCTTGATGTCCAGCATGCCGGGCGTGCCGAGGTTGATCAGCACCGGCCGGGCATGGTGCAGCAAGGTAAACAGCCGCACCGGCCCGCTGGCGGTGAGCAGATCGAGGTCGGGTATTCGCCACCCAAGCAGCGCGTGCCCCTCCCCGAGGTCGTAGTGGACACCCAGGCCGGACATCTCTGCGGCGATTCGTTTGCGTGGTTCATCCATGGCGAGCAGTTCGGCGATGGTGTCGCCCAGGGCTTTGGTGCGGTCATCCATGCGGCGAAGCGCGACCTGCGCCATCGTGTTGCGCAACACGCGGGCGGCGACCGGATGGCGCTCGGCATGGTAGCTGTCGAGCAGACTGTCCGGTGATGCCCGTTTGACGACCTGGGCCAGCTTCCATCCCAGGTTGACCGCGTCCTGCACGCCGATGTTGAGGCCCTGTCCGCCCATTGGGGGATGGATATGCGCAGCGTCGCCGGCCAGCAGGACACGTCTGTCGCGGTAAGCGGCAGCCTGGCGCGTCATATCGGTGAAACGAGAGAGCCAGGTCGGACTGTGGACGCCGAAATCGGTGCCATAGATAACGGTGAGCGCCTCGCGGAGATCGTCCAATGTCGGTTCACCACCGATGATCAGTCGTTTCTCGGTCAGCACGATCCCCAACCGGTCGCCGTCCTCGATCTTGCCTATCGCATGGGTTCCGTGGGCGTCGCTGCGAAAGCCCAATGGCGGTTCTTCCGACATCTCGACCTCGGCGATCATCCAGCTCATCGTCGGATCCCATCCAGCGAATTCGATGCCCGCCGCCTTGCGCATCGTGCTGCGTCCACCGTCGCATCCGACGAGGTACTGCGCCTTCATCCGTCGGCCATCGGAAAGCCCCACATCCACGCCACTGTCGTCCTGCATGAAATCCGTGACTTCCTGTCCGCGATGGATCGGCACCCCCAATTCGCTGATCCAGTCGGCCAATATCCGCTCGATGTGGTTTTGCCGCAGCGCCAGCAGATAGTTGTGCCGGGTGGGAAAGTCGCTGATGTCCAAACGGATCATGTGGAAGCCGACGGTCGGGAAGCATCGCCCCTGGCAGAGGAACCGGTCGGCGATCCCGCGCTGGTCGAGCACCTCGATTGTGCGTGCGTGCAGGCCACCCGCGCGCAAGCCAATCAGCTGCTGGGTCGGGCGCCGCTCGACAATGGCGACGTCGATGCCCGCCAATGCGAGTTCGCCTGCCAGCATCAATCCTGTCGGGCCGCCCCCGGCGACAATCACCGCATGATTTCGACGCGATCCATCTGTCGGTGCACGCATTCCCGTCACTCCGCTCCCATTGGCTAGGGCCGCGGTTTTACGGGAGGAACCCGGGCTTGAAGCAAGCCCCTTGGGCGCCATATGTATGAAGTGAGGAGCAACGCCCTCCGCCGGATGGCAAGAGAGCGTGCGCCGCAGCTCTTCACATCGTGGCTCGCCTTTTACAGTCCAAATGCTGTCGATATCCTGTGCGCAAAAAGCTCCTCATATCCGGAGCTTGGCGCAGAATCCTGATGCTATTTTGAAAGGGGGCCGGTCGGCGTTTGGCAGCGGTACGAGGAGGCCACTATGTGCCAGCGCCGGCCGGCCGACCCCACGGACCCAGGAGATGCGGCGGACCTGAGCATCATGGGGTATTTTTTGATCGACCCGGCTGTCTGTCCTCGTGCCGGCGTCGCTCTGTCTGTGGCCGCACATTTGCGCAAGAGCTTATGAAAATCAACAGTTTCTTAACCAAGCCTCGTGAATCGCTTGGATTAAGGTAAATGGGTAACCTTGCCGGATTGACGGATACTCTTACCCGGTCCGTCAGGCAGCCTTGGCGACGACGCGGTTGCGGCCACCGCTCTTGGCTTCATAGAGCGCCAGATCGGCGCGTTTCATCAGCGCCGCCACCGTATCCACCCCCTTCAGCACCGACGACACGCCGACGCTGACGGTGACCTCGATGGCCTTGCCGTCAGGCCCGATGACGAACGGCATCTGGGCGATTTCGGCGCGGATGCGTTCGGCCACCTTTTCGGCGATCGCTCCATCGGTGTCAGGCATGACCACTACGAACTCCTCACCGCCGAACCGGCAGGCCAGATCGATGCCGCGCACGTTCTTGCGCAGCCGCCGCGCGAATTCCCGCAGCACCTCGTCGCCACCGTCATGGCCGTGCGTGTCGTTAATCGACTTGAAGCGATCGAGGTCGGTGATCATCACCGACAGCGGCCGACGCCGCGCCACGGCGCGGTCGAACAGCGTCTGGAGATGGCTGTCGAGATAGCGGCGGTTGTGCAGCCCGGTCAGCCCGTCGGTCACCGCCATTTCGATCGTCTGCGTCACGCTGGCGCGCAATTGGTCGTTGTAGCGCTTGCGGCGCACCTGGGTGCGCAACCGCGCCGTCAGTTCCTGCTGGTCGATAGGCCGCATCAGATAGTCGTTGATGCCGAGTTCGAGACCACGGATGATGCGCTCCTCCTCGCCCTCCTCCGCCAGCAGGATGATCGGCAGGAAGCGTGTGCGATCGAGCGAGCGCAGTTGCGAGCAGAGCCGAAGCGGATCGAAATCGGCGAAGCTCGTCGAGATCATCACGCATTCATAGGGCGTCTCCGCCGCCTGGAAGAAGCCGGCATGCGGATCGCTGGCGACATCCAGGTCAGCACAGTCGCGCAGCATCTTCTGGACGCGCTCGATCGACGATTTGCGCTCATCGATCAGAAGCACTTTCGGCGTCGTGTCCTCGGAGGCGAAATTGCGGCTGAGCAACTCTTCGATGCCGATGTTGCGCGTGGTCGAAGCGCGCAGCCGCAACTCGTCGGTCAGCGACTTCAGCCTGACGAGGCTCTTGACGCGCGTCATCAGTTGCAGGTCGTTGACGGGTTTGGTCAGGAAATCGTCGGCGCCGACCTCAAGCCCGCGCACCCTGTCGGAAACCTGGTCGAGTGCGGTGATCATTACCACTGGAATATGCGACGTCGCCGGATCGCTCTTGAGGCGGCGGCAGACCTCGAAGCCGTCCATGTCCGGCATCATGACGTCGAGCAGCACGACGTCGACCTTGCCGTTCTCGCAGGTCTCGATCGCATCCGGGCCGTTGGTGGCGGTCAACACCTCGAAATATTCGGCCAGCAGCCGAACCTCCAGCAGCCTGACATTGGCAGGGATGTCGTCGACGACGAGAATCCGAGCGGTCATTTCACAAGGCTCCGGCTTTGGCGGCAAGGTGCATCAGGAATCACCCAGGTAGGACTTGATGGTTTCGATGAAGCGCGGCACCGAGATCGGCTTGGAGATATAAGCCTCGCAGCCGCCCTGGCGGATGCGCTCCTCGTCGCCCTTCATCGCGAAGGCGGTGACGGCAATGACCGGGATGACGTGCAGGTCGTCGTCTTCCTTCAGCCATTTCGTCACCTCCAGCCCAGACACTTCAGGCAACTGGATGTCCATCAAAATGAGATCCGGCCGGTGCTGACGCGCCAGATCGAGCGCTTCCAGACCGTTGCGGGTGCGAACTGTCTCGTAACCGCTTGCTTCGATGAGGTCCCGAAAGAGCTTCATGTTGAGCTCATTGTCCTCGACGATCATGACCTTCTTAGGCATCGATATCCCGTCCCGGCCGCTGTTCCGCTCGAAGGCGGCCGTTATGCGCCCTTCCGGGACGCACCAAACCCTACTCGACTCTACGGCAATATGATTGACGAAACGGAAACCTGCGGCGAGAAAAGCTGCTCCGTTTCCACCTCGGGTCCCGCACTGAAGAGGTAACGACTTGCCGCAAGCGACGCTTGCCATTACTGCGGAAGAGACTCACATTCCGCATACCCTGAAAGGTAATGATGGCAAACGCAGCGTCAATGCGCGAAGAGGCCGAAACCATTGCCGTGAAGGCTCTGGCCTTCGTCGCCTCTGATCCCGAACTGCTGCCTCGCTTCCTGGCGATCACCGGCATCGAGGCGCATTCGATCCGCAAAGCTGCCGGCGAGCCGGGATTTCTGGCCGGTGTGCTGCAGTTCGTTCTCGCCCACGAACCCACATTGCTGCGTTTTGCCGAGGAAACCGGCACGCCACCGGCCTCCGTCGGCAAGGCGTTGCGCGCGCTGCCGCTGGGCGACGATAACCACGAGCATTCCATATGAGTGACGATCCCAAGGCGGCGCCCCGATCGCCAGGTCGAGCGAAGTCTGACTCTTGTCGCCCGCCCGGTCTGAGCGACAAGTATAAAACGAAGGCTTGAGGCGCGTCGCGCCAATCCGTTCGAAGGCGACGCGCTTTGGTGAGCCGAGTGGCTACGGTGTCGGGTCCGCCTGGTCCGTCTCGTCGCCGCCATCGTCAATGCTGTCGTCCTCGGCTGTATCGGCCGGCTTCAGCATGACGCCATTGACAATGACCGAACCGTCCGGCTTGGCGTTGATGACCCATTCCATACGGCCGTCCGTCAAGGTCTTGCCGAACCCTTTCACCATCAGGGCCACAGGGACGTACTGCGCCACCTCCGGTTCCGATTTCGCCGCTTCCTGCAGGCCTTCGACGATCTTGTCGAAGCCGGCGACGTCCACCGTCACATTGGCTTCCGGCTTCTCGCCAGGAAACGTCATTTCGCCTTCCAAGGCGATTTCGGTATCCTTGTTCTTGATGGTGCTATGGCCAATGACGACCTTCGGCGTCTTGGCCATGAAGTCGGTTTTGAGCTGCTCTCCGAATTCGGCCGACAGCGGCGGGTTCTTGTTAAGATCAAAGGCTTCGATTGCCTTCTTCGCCATGCTGTCGAGATCGATATTGGCGCCGCCGAAGTTCAGGTCGATATCGGTCGGCAGCAGCGCCATGCTCCAGTTCGGCAGAAGCTGCTGCGGCACGGTCAACCCAGATGCCTTGATCCCGTAGCCGATCGTACCGCTCTGGGCGACGCCATCCGTTCCGAAGGCGGTGCTGAGCTGCGCCGCACCGAACGTGCCGACCGGGCTCTCGACCGCGAAATTCTTGAACCCGTATGTCCCGTCGATGCGCTCCCACACAGGAAGCGCGGCG
Organism: Mesorhizobium sp. B2-4-7; assembly: GCF_006442685.1. Lineage (NCBI taxonomy): Bacteria > Pseudomonadati > Pseudomonadota > Alphaproteobacteria > Hyphomicrobiales > Phyllobacteriaceae > Mesorhizobium > Mesorhizobium sp. B2-4-7. The sequence continues at coordinate 263,537 of NZ_VFVH01000008.1, read as the reverse complement.
AGCAGAAGCGATTTGAGCTGTGCCTGGTTGGCTTTCAGCGTGGCTTCATTCTCATTGGCGACGGCAAATGCCAGGAGATCGAGCAGCGGCTTGGTCTGCACGCCCTTGCCTTTGGCATCCACCGACAGTTCCGGTGATTTGACGGTGACCGGGAATTTCAGTCCGCTTTCGGGATCGTCGAATTTGATCGCCTCGACAAAGTTCGACACTTTTTGCGACAACGCGAAATCGACCCCGCCATTGGCAGCCTTGGTGGCGGCCATGGTCGCGGTGCCGCCGTCGGCGCTGACTTCCATGTGCTGCTTGGCATCTTGCGACACCATCGTCATGCCCGCCATCGAACTGGTGCCGCTGGTAAAGGCCGCCAGATTGGGGTCGTAGACACCGGAACCCTTGCCGTCCTTGATAGAAAATTGCGTGCTCTGCAGCCCCTGCGGCCCGTTGAACTCGAAGGAGGCGCTGTGCGAAAGATCCATCGAGACATCCCAGGTCCCGTCGCTGCGCGGCTTGACCAGCAGGGCGTAGGGCGCAAAGTCGAATTTCAACAGCTTCTGGTCGGGCAAGGTGCCGGCGAGCGCCTTGAAATCGAACACGATCTTGTAGGCGCCGCCTTCGACTGAAACCTTCAGAATGCCCTTGTCGAGCGCCTGTTTGCCGACATAGCGGGACAGGTTCTCGGATAGCTGCTTCGCACCCTGGCTGTCGACGCTCTGGCCGAAAGCGGGCGCGCTGAGCAGAAGCGCGGTAAAGGCGATTGGCAACATCCGGTTCACGTAGAATTCTCCGTTTGGTCGAAAAGGCAAAATCGTCTCCTACTTCTGGTAGGGAAAGACCGTCACAACTGCAAGACGGCGAAGTTCAGGCGCTCGGCTCCAGCACCAGCCGCATCAACGGCCGGCCCGCCTTGCGTTCCAGGAGCCGCTCGAACCCGGCCTTCTCGAACACGCGCGACGAGCCCACGAACAGCCCGATGGAGCGTGAATCCTTCGACAGGTCTATCGGGCAGGCTTCCACCATTCGCGCGCCGTTCCTGCGGGCGAAATCGATGCCGCCTTCGACCAGGCGATGGCTGATGCCCCGGCCCCGTGCCTTGGCGCGGATGAAGAAACAGGAAATTGCCCAGACGCTCGGATCCGATGCGTCCGCGGGATCGACCGGAGCCGAGCCCCGGCCCCGGTTGTTCCACTCGGGCACGTCGGCGCGCGGCCCGATCTGCATCCAGCCGACTGCCTTGCCGTCCTCGAACGCCAGCATGCCCGGTGGCGGGCCTGCTTCGATGCGCGCCCTGATGTGGTCTTTGTTGCGTTCGCGGCTGCTTTCGCGACGAGCCGCCGGCGCCAGCCGGAAATGCGTGCACCAGCAGCCGTAGCAGGCGCCCTGCTTGCCGAAGAGATCTTCGAATTCAGGCCAGAGCTCAGGCGCCAGCGGCACTATGGTCGTGCTCATGCGTTCTCCCCAGGCCAAGCTTGTCGCTAGCCTTGCACTGTCGTACCATTGTGTTTGTTCTCTTTATGTTCGCAGCGATGGCGGCTCCTGTCAATAATCCTGATCACGGTTTCTGCCGCGACTGCCTGGCCTTTCAGCGCAGCGACGCCAAGCGCTGCGAGCGATGCGGCAGCCCCAGGCTTGCCCGTCATCCCGAGCTGTACCGGCTGCATCTGGCCCATATCGACTGCGACGCTTTCTATGCGGCAATCGAAAAACGCGACAACCCGGCGCTGAAGGACAAGCCGCTGATCATCGGCGGCGGCAAGCGCGGCGTCGTCTCCACCGCCTGCTACATCGCCCGGATAAGGGGCGTGCGTTCCGCCATGCCCATGTTCAAGGCGCTCGAGGCTTGCCCCGAAGCGGTGGTTATCCCGCCCAATATGGAAAAATACGTGGTCGTCGGGCGCGAGGTGCGCGCCATGATGCAGGCGCTGACGCCGCTGGTCGAGCCGCTCTCGATCGACGAGGCGTTTCTCGACCTTGCCGGAACCGAACGGCTGCACGGCCTGCCGCCGGCGGTGGTGCTGGCCCGTTTCGCGCTGGCCGTCGAGAAGGAGATCGGCATCACCGTTTCGTCAGGTCTGTCCTACTGCAAGTTCCTGGCTAAGGTGGCGTCGGATTTCCGCAAACCGCGCGGCTTCTCGGTCATCGGCGAAGCGGAAGCCGTGGGTTTCCTCGCCGTACAGCCGGTGAGCATGATCTGGGGGGTCGGCAAGGCATTCAACGCCACGCTCGAACAGGACGGCATCCGCACCATCGGCCAGCTCCAGAAGATGGACCGTGGCGACCTCATGCGCCGCTATGGCGTGATGGGCGACCGGCTTTACCGGCTCTCGCGCGGCGAGGACGTCCGCCGCGTCGATCCCGACCAGGACGCCAAGAGCGTATCGGCCGAAACCACTTTCGACACCGATATCGCTTCGCTGGACGAGCTGGTCTCGGTGCTACGGGGCCTTTCGGAAAAGGTCTCGGCGCGGCTGAAGAAATCCGGCATCGCCGGGCGCACGGTGGTGCTCAAGCTGAAGACGCAGGATTTCAAGATCCGCACCCGCAACCGCCAGCTCGGCGACCCGACCCGGCTCGCCGACCGTATCTTTTCGACCGGGGTCGAGCTGCTGCGCAAGGAAACCGACGGCACCAAATACCGGCTGCTCGGCATAGGCGTCAGCGATCTTTCCGCCGATGACAAGGCCGATCCGCCCGATCTGGTCGATGTCCAGTCGCGAAAGCGGGCCATGGCCGAAGGCGCCATCGATTCACTGCGCGACAAGTTCGGCCGCAAGGCGGTGGAAACCGGCTATACGTTCGGCAAAGGCCGCGACCCCCACCCGCCAGAGCCGCTGGAAGACTGATGCTGGATATCAGCTGTCGAGATTTAGGTGCGCTGCAGATCGATCCTGCTTGTCACTATGCTCTTGCCGGTTTTCGGATCAGTGTCGATGACCGTCAGCCGCATGCCGTTCTCGCCTCGTTTCTCGACCCTCATCTGCGCCTTTCGGTCACCATTGACCTCCTTGGCCCAACGGATGCCGAGATTGATCGCGTTGCCCGAACGGGTGCCGTTCAATTGCGCAGGCCCGGTACGAGACCCGACATAAGTGCCGCTATATTTCGCTCCGGCAGTCCTCAGGTCTGCGCTGATGGCGCGCGTCACCACGATAAGCCCTCGGCAATTGCCATCGAGCGACAATGAGGTCGACGTCGCGTTTGACCTGAACGTGCAGGACACATTCACCGTCGGCGCGTCGGTGGTCACCTTGACGATGCCCTTGCCGGTGAAATTGCCCTTGAACGACTGGAGAAATCTGGACTCGTCGGCATGTGCCGCGCCTGCCGTGACCAACAGGCAACCAGCAAGCGCAAATTGCGCAAATGATCTCATCGAAATTCTCCTATCGACATTGAAAGGCACCTGCGAAGCACTTCCGATATTCGGAACTCAACGCCCCCTGCCGTGCCAGGTTCCGCCTTCAACATGACTGTTTTGCAACATCCGGCTGGCCCAGAAGAATGCGGCTGCTAGCGGTTGCGGCAAAAGCCACGGCCTGCGACATAGCGGAAATGGCACCCACCCCTTCCATCCCCAAGGCCGCGTTCTGGATGGCGCTGTCGATCGCCTCGTTTCTGGCGATGTCGGTCGCGGGCCGCGCCACCACGGCCGAGCTCAACGTTTTCCAGGTGCTGGAGCTGCGCTCGGTGATCGGCTTTTTCATCCTGCTGCCGCTGGTCATGCAAAATGGCGGCTTTGCCGCCATGCGCACTGGGCGCCCCCTCGCCCATGTCACGCGCAACGTGGTTCACTATACCGGCCAGGCGGCGTGGCTCTACGCCCTGACGCTGATCCCTTTGGCGGTGCTGATCTCGATCGAATTCACGACGCCGATCTGGACGGCGATCCTTGCGGTCACCTTTCTCGGCGAAAGGCTCACCCGGCCGAAGCTCGGCGCCGTGGCGCTCGGGCTGATCGGGGTCGTGATCATCGTGCGCCCAGGCGTCGGCTCGGTCGATCCGGGACATCTGGTCGTGCTGGGCGCGGCAATGTGCTTCGGCATCTCGCTGGTCCTGGTCAAGTCGCTGACGCGGACCGACAGCGTTGTGCGAATCATCTTCTGGATGTTGATCATCCAGTCGGTGCTCGGCCTGGTCCCGGCGCTCTACGAATGGCGCAACCCGTCGCTCGAGCTGTGGCCGTGGATCCTGCTGATCGCCTTCACCGGCATGTCGTCGCATTTCTGCATGGCCTGGGCGCTGAGCTACGCCGATGCCACCGTCATTTCGCCGATGGATTTCCTGCGCGTGCCGCTGTCGGCATTGATCGGCTGGCTGCTCTACCAGGAGCAGATCGACGCCTTCACCGCAGGCGGGGCATTGCTGATCCTGATGGGCAATATGCTCAACCTGCAGCGCCGGCAGCCAAAGCCGGCGCAAGCGGCGGCATCGTAGCGCGCCTCAATCGCCCCTCAATCACCGCTGTCGGGTATGTTGAGGAGGTGGCCGCAGGCCTTGCAGTGAACGGCGTCCGGCTCGTGCCGTTGCAGGCCGCATTGCGGACAGGGAAAGAACACCTTGGCCGGTCGGAAGATCGCCTGCGCCAGCCTGACGAACAGCGATATGCCGATGATCATGGTCACGATCGCCGTCAGTTTCCCCGCCATTCCCGGCAGCACGATGTCGCCGAACCCGGTCGTGGTCACCGTCGCGACGGTGAAGTAAAGCGCGTCGATGTAGCTTTCCAGCCCCGCTCCGCTGCGGAAGAAGAAAGTGTAGACGAAACCGGTGATCACGAAGAGGAACGTCAAGAGATTGATCACCGCGTGGCTCGCTTCGCGCCAGGGCCGCAGGCCCTGCATCTCGAAATGCCGCCAGAGCGAACCGCTGCGCGACAGCGACCACAGCCGCAGGATGCGCAGAAAGCCGAGATTGGCCAGCGCCGTCGGCATCAGCAGCGTCAAAAGGATGAAAATGTCCACCCAGGAGGTCGGCTGCTTCATCAGCCGCAGCATGTCGTTCGAGGCAAGCAGCCTGGCAGCCAGGTCGGCGGCGACCAGAGCCGCCACCGCATAGTCGAGCCACAGGAATGAGGCCGACTGCTGGATGATGGGCGTGGCGATGAAGAAGGCAATGATGGCCACGTCGATGATGACCGCAACCAGCTGAAAGCGAAAGGCCGCCGGCGTGCGGCCGTGGTAGAGCTTGCGCAACGTGTCGCGCAGCCGCGCCATTGTGGAACGGTCCTGCAATCCGTCGCTGTCTTTCGTCTTCATGGCAATTGCGGTGACTTGAGCGGCGGATGCCGCCCGGCGGATTGCCACCAGTCCCCGTAAGTGGCGATCACACCAGCTCCACTTCGACCACGCCTGGCACGGCGCGCATCGCCGAGGCGATTTGCGGCGAGACGCGGTAGCCCCCCTGCAGGGCAATCTCCACCTCGCCCTGCGCTTCTTCCTTGATAACGATGATGCTCACCTGACTTTCACCGCGCTGGGTAAGCTGCGACTGAATGATCGAGGCAGGCGCATCGTTTCTGACGAAGATGCGCAGCGCCTTCTGGATGCGGCTGGCCTCGTCCTCAAGCGACTGCACTGTCTGGATGCGCAGGTTGACGCCCTCCGGCCTGTCCTCCGCCGCCACGGTGATAACGACGGAGCGGCCCGGCTCCAGCATGTCGCGATACTGCGCCAATCCTTCGGAAAACAGCACCGCCTCATACTGGCCGGACGTGTCCGAGAACTGCACCACGCCCATCTTGTTGCCGGTCCGCGTCTTGCGCTCCTGCTTGGTGGTCACGGTGCCGGCGAGGCGCCCTGCGGTGGCACCGCGCTTGACCGCGGCCGAAAACTCCGCCCAGTTCTGCACCCGCATCTTCTGCAGCGCCGCCTTGTACTCGTCCAGCGGATGGGCGGAGAGATAGAAACCGACCACCTGGAATTCGCGGTGCAGGCGGTCGGCGGCGAGCCACGGTTCCGTCACCGGCAGGTTGAGCGCCTGCGACTGCGCCCCCAGGGATGCGCCGAAGATATCGGCTTGACCAGAGACGGCGTTCTGTTGCGCCAGCGATGCCAGCCCCATCATCCGCTCGACGCCAGCCATCATCGCAGCGCGGTCATGGCCGAAACAGTCCAGCGCTCCAGCCATGATCAGGCTTTCGAAGACGCGCTTGCCGACGATTTTCGGATCGACCCTTTCGCAGAAATCGGCCAGGCTCTTGAACGGCTTTTCGCCGCGCATGGCGACGATATGCTCGACCGCCGCGTCCCCGACGCCCTTGAGCGCGGCCATCGAATAGTAGATGCGGTTCTCCCCGACCTCGAAGGGACGAAAGCTTGATATCACCGACGGCGCCACCACCTCGATGCCGAGGCGCAGCGCATCCTGGCGGAAATCCGCGAGCTTGTCGGTGTTTCCCATGTCGAGCGTCATCGACGCCGCCAGGAACTCGACCGGATAATGCGCCTTGAGATAGGCGGTCTGGTACGAGACGACGGCGTATGCGGCCGCGTGCGATTTGTTGAAACCGTAGTCGGCGAACTTGGCTAGCAGGTCGAAGATGAAGTCGGCCTGCGGCTTGGCCACGCCGCGCTCGACCGCGCCCGAGACGAAGCGCTCACGCTGCTTGTCCATCTCGGCGCGGATCTTCTTGCCCATGGCGCGGCGCAAAAGATCGGCTTCGCCCAGCGAATAGCCGGACAATTCCTGCGCGATCTGCATCACCTGTTCCTGGTAGACGATGACGCCTTGCGTCTCCTTCACCAGATGGTCGATCTTGGGATGGATCGACGCCATCTCCTCCTCGCCGTGCTTCCTGGCGTTGTAGGTCGGGATGTTCTCCATCGGCCCCGGCCGGTACAGCGCCACCAGCGCGATGATGTCCTCGATGCAGTCGGGCCGCATGCCGATCAGCGCCTTGCGCATGCCGGCACTTTCCACCTGGAACACGCCGACCACTTCGCCGCGCGACAGCATGGCGTAGGTCTCGGGGTCGTCGAGCGGTATCGTCGCAAGATCGATGTCGATGCCGCGGCGGCGTATCAGCTTCACCGCCGTCTCCAGCACCGTCAGCGTCTTCAGGCCGAGAAAGTCGAACTTCACCAGCCCGGCCTGCTCGACATATTTCATGTTGAACTGGGTGACCGGCATGTCCGAACGAGGATCGCGGTACATCGGCACCAGCTCCGACAGCGGCCGGTCGCCGATCACGATGCCGGCGGCGTGCGTCGACGCATGGCGATAAAGCCCTTCCAGCTTCTGTGCCATGTCGAGCAGCGTCTGGACGATCGGCTCCTTTTCGGCCTCCTCGGCAAAACGCGGCTCGTTGGCGATGGCGTCCGCCAGTTTTACCGGATTGGCCGGGTTCTGCGGCACCATCTTGGACAGCTTGTCGACCTGGCCGTAAGGCATTTGCAGCACGCGACCGACGTCGCGCAGCACGGCGCGGGCTTGCAGCGTTCCAAAGGTGATGATCTGGCCGACCTGGTCGCGTCCATATTTCTGCTGGACATAGCGGATCACCTCTTCGCGGCGGTCCTGGCAGAAGTCGATGTCGAAATCGGGCATCGACACGCGGTCCGGATTGAGGAAGCGCTCGAACAGCAGCGAGAAACGCAGCGGATCGATGTCGGTGATGGTGGTGGAATAGGCGACCAGCGAGCCCGCACCCGAGCCGCGCCCCGGCCCGACTGGAATGTCTTGCGACTTGGCCCATTTGATGAAGTCGGCAACGATCAGGAAGTAGCCTGGGAATTTCATCTTCTCGATGATGCCGAGCTCGAACTCGAGCCTCTCGCGGTATTGCTCGACCGTATAGCCCGGCGTCGGTCCGTGCGCGGCAAGCCGAGCCTCCAGCCCTTCACGCGCCTGGCGGGCAAGTTCGGCGGCCTCGGCCTTCTCGGCTGCGTCCTTGTCCGACGCGTCGCCGCCGGTAAAGCGCGGCAGGATCGGGCTGCGGGTTTTCGGATAGTAGGAGCAGCGCAACGCGATCTCGACCGTGTTGTCGATCGCTTCCGGCAGATCGGCGAACAACGCTGCCATCTCAGCCTGGCTACGCAGGAAGTTATCCGGTGAAAGCCGGCGGCGATTGTCCACGGCGACGACCGAGCCCTCCGCTATGGCGATCAGCGCATCATGCGCGTCATAATCGTCGCGCGAGGAGAAGAACGCCTCGTTGGTGGCGACGAGCGGTAATTCGTGGGCATAGGCGAGATCGATCGTGGAATGTTCTATCAGCCGGTCGTAACCGGAAACTCGTTCCAGTTCGACATAGAGCCGATCGCCGAACAGGGCTTTCAGAGTCGACAGCCGGGTCTCCGCGAGATCGCGTCGATCCTCCTTCAGAGCCGCGCCGATAGGGCCGCGGGGACCGCCGCTGAGGCAGATCAGCCCGTCGGCCTGGCCCTCCAGCATCTCGCTGGTCAGATGCACCGCCTCGCCGGGCGGCGTCTCCAGATAGACGCGGCTTACCAGCCTGACCAGATTGGAATAGCCGGCCTCGGTCGCCGCGATAAGCACGACTGGCCGCATCTCGGGCCCCTGCCGCCGGCGGTCGCGCTGGCCGTCGACGTTCTCGCCGGAAAAGGCGAGCGCGATCTGGCAGCCGATGATCGGCTGGATGCCGTCCTTCACCGCCTTCTGCGCGAATTCGAGCGCGCCGAACAGATTGTTGGTGTCGGTGACCGCGATTGCCGGACACTCGTCCTTGACCGCATGGCCGACGATCTTGCCGAGTTGGAGCGCGCCTTCCAGCAGCGAATAGGCCGAGTGGACGCGAAGATGCACGAAAGGACGCGCCGGCGCTTCTGGCGCCGCCGCCTTCACTGCCGCTTCGCGCAGCAAGGGGTCGCGTGGAAGTCTGTCATCCGCCATGGTTTTTCGCGTTTCCCGAAGGACTTGAGTCGATCAAGATGTATTGTCCGGCACCGGGCGATGCCAGTCCAGCACAAACGAACATCGGCCACAGACTTCCGCCCGCCCTCGCTTCAGGCGAATTCCATGATCACCGCGTCGACGGCCAGGCTGTCGCCCGGCTTGACGTTGAGTTTCGCCACCACGAGATCGCGCTCGGCGCGCAGCACGTTCTCCATCTTCATCGCCTCGACGACGGCCAGAGTCTCGCCGGCCTTGACCTCCTGGCCTTCGGCGACGGCGATCGAGACGACGAGGCCGGGCATGGGACATAGCAGCAGGTCGGACGTGTCGGGCTCCAGCTTTTCCGGCATCAGCCTTTCCAGCACGGCAATGCGCGGCAGCATGGCGCGCGCCGTCACCGAAAGCCCTTTCCAGGCGATGCGAAGGCCGTTTGGCGCCGGGCGCAGTTGCGCCACCATTTCGTGCCCGCCGACGCTGCCGCGCCAGACCAGTTCGCCCGGCCGCCAGGCCGACGAAACCGTCAGCGGCTTGCCGCCCTCGATGGACAAGTCGACTTCCATCGGAATGGAGATCATGCCCTCCAGGATGGACGCGGACAGATAGTCCTTGCCAATCTTCACCACCCAGTGACGCTTGAGTGCCCCCGAATGCGGCGCCAAGCGCCCGCCCAGCCGGTCGAGCCGGTCGCGGCGCAGCAATTCGACCACGGTGGCGACCGCCGCCAACACGGCCTTGTCGTCATGGTCGGGCAGGATCGGCGCAAAGCCGTCGGGATATTCCTCTGCGATGAATCCGGTCGAAATCCGCCCTTCCCGCCAGCGCGGATGCTGCATGAGCGCCGCCAGAAAAGGGATGTTGTGCTCGATGCCGTCGACGACAAAACTGTCCAACGCTTCGGACATCGCGTCGATTGCCTCCAGCCGGGTCGGCGCCCAGGTGCACAGCTTGGCAATCATCGGGTCGTAGAACATCGAAATCTCCGATCCCTCGGTGACGCCGGTGTCGTTGCGGATGACGACGTCGCCGACTTGCCCTTCCTGCGGCGGTCGATAGCGCGTCAGGCGGCCGATCGACGGCAGGAAGTTGCGATACGGATCCTCGGCATAGAGCCGGCTCTCCACCGCCCAGCCATTCAGTTTCACGTCGCTTTGCTTCAAGGCGAGCTTCTCGCCGGCTGCCACACGGATCATCTGCTCGACCAGATCGACACCGGTGACAAGCTCCGTCACCGGATGCTCGACCTGCAATCGTGTATTCATTTCAAGGAAGTAGAAGTTTTTCTCAGCGTCGACGATGAATTCCACCGTGCCGGCGCTCTGGTAGTCGACGGCCCTGGCCAGCGCCACCGACTGCTCGCCCATGGCCTTGCGCGTCCTGGCATCGAGGAAAGGCGATGGCGCCTCCTCGGCCACCTTCTGGTTGCGGCGCTGGATCGAGCATTCGCGCTCGCCGAGATAGAGCGCGTTGCCATGCGCGTCGGCCAGCACCTGGATCTCGATGTGGCGTGGATCGACGATGAACTTCTCGATGAAGACGCGGTCGTCGCCGAACGAGCTCTTGGCCTCCGAGCGCGCGCGGTCGAAGCCGTCGCGCACCTCGGCCTGGTTCCAGGCGATGCGCATGCCCTTGCCGCCGCCACCGGCCGAGGCCTTGATCATCACGGGATAGCCGATCTCTCCGGCGATCTTCTCCGCGTGGCCGGCGTTCTCGATGACGCCGAGCCAGCCGGGAACCGTCGAAACATTGGCGGCGTTGGCGAATTTCTTCGATTCGATTTTGTCGCCCATCGCCTTGATGGCCTTCGGCTTCGGCCCGATGAAGACGATGCCCTCCTTCTCCAGCGCCTCGCAGAATGATGCGCGCTCGGACAGGAAGCCATAGCCGGGATGCACGGCCTGAGCGCCGGTCGCCTTGCACGCCGCGATGATTTTCTCGGGCACGAGATAGCTCTGCGCGGCTGGCGACGGTCCGATATGCACCGCCTCGTCGGCCATCTCGACATGCACGGCATCGCGATCGGCGTCGGAATAGACAGCGACCGTGGCGATGCCCATCTTGCGCGCGGTCTTGATGACGCGGCAGGCTATCTCGCCACGGTTGGCGATCAGGATTTTGGTGAACATGCGGGCAAATTCCCCTCCGGCGGACGGTCCAGTTCTATGGATTATGTCGCCATGTCTCAAGTACCGTGTGCGTGGCGCGAACGCCTGCGGTCAAGGGTGTGCTACCTGCGTCAAGAAAGCCGATATTTCGTCTCATCTGGCGGTTGATGAGCAGGCCAAAACCTGAAAGCCTGAGCGCAAAATCGCGTTGGAGGATTGCCAGATGAAAACCCGCGCCGCTGTTGCCGTTGCCGCCGGAAAGCCGCTTGAGATCATGGAGGTCGACCTTGACGGTCCGCGCGAGGGCGAGGTGCTGGTCGAGATCAAGGCGACCGGCATCTGCCACACCGACGAGTTCACGCTGTCGGGCGCCGATCCCGAGGGCCTGTTTCCCGCCATTCTCGGCCATGAGGGCGCCGGCGTGGTGGTCGATGTCGGCAAGGGCGTCACCTCGGTCAAAAAGGGCGACCATGTGATCCCGCTCTATACGCCCGAATGCCGGCAGTGCCCGTCGTGTTTGTCGCGGAAGACCAATCTGTGCACCGCCATCCGCGCCACGCAGGGCCAGGGCCTGATGCCGGACGGCACCTCGCGCTTCTCGATCGGGGGCGAAAAACTGTTTCACTATATGGGCTGCTCGACCTTCTCCAACTTTACGGTGCTGCCGGAGATCGCCGTGGCCAAAGTCAATCCCGACGCGCCCTTCGACAAGATCTGCTACATCGGCTGCGGGGTGACCACCGGCGTGGGCGCGGTCATCAACACCGCCAAGGTCGAGCAAGGCGCGACCGCGGTGGTCTTCGGCCTCGGCGGCATCGGGCTCAACGTCATCCAGGGCCTGAAACTTGCCGGCGCCGACATGATCATCGGCGTCGATCTCAACAACGACAGACGAGCCTGGGGCGAGCGCTTCGGCATGACGCATTTCGTCAATCCGAAGGAGATCGACGGCGACATCGTTCCCCATCTCGTCAACATGACCAAGCGCGGCGCCGACCAGATCGGCGGCGCCGACTACACGTTCGACTGCACCGGCAACACCAAGGTGATGCGCCAGGCGCTGGAGGCTTCGCATCGCGGCTGGGGCAAGTCGGTGGTCATCGGCGTCGCCGGCGCCGGCCAGGAGATCTCGACGCGGCCCTTCCAGCTGGTCACCGGGCGGACCTGGATGGGCACCGCCTTCGGCGGCGCGCGCGGCCGCACCGACGTGCCCAGGATCGTCGACTGGTACATGGACGGCAAGATCGAGATCGACCCGATGATCACCCACACGCTCAAGCTCGAGGACATCAACAAGGGTTTCGACCTCATGCATGAGGGCAAGTCGATCAGGAGTGTCGTGGTTTATTGAGGGCGGCCACACGCCGCGGGCAACGGGCCCGCGACCTCTGTGGTCAAAAATGGGAGGAGAAAAGCATGGCGGAAAAACTGCATCCGAAAATCGACAATGGTCTGCCCAGGGAGAGTGCGAGCTTTATCGGCGGCACGCTGGTCTGCGCCTGTACCAGCAATCCGGTCAAGGTGAAGGTCAAGGGCCAGATCGCCCACAACCACGCCTGCGGCTGCACCAAATGCTGGAAGCCCGAAGGGGCGGTGTTCTCGGTGGTGGCCGTAGCCGGCACCGGCGACGTCACCGTCACCGAGAACGGCGACAAGCTGAAGGTGGTGGACCCGAGCGCGTTGATCCAGCGCCATGCCTGCACCGGCTGCGGCGTCCACATGCATGGACCCGTCGAGCGCGACCATCCGTTCAAGGGCTTGTCCTTCATCCATCCCGAGCGCTTCGAGGAGGATGGCTGGTCGCCGCCGGGCTTTACCGCCTTTGTTTCTTCGATCATCGAATCCGGTGTCGACCCGAGCCGCATGGACAGCATTCGCGGCCAACTGAAATCGATCGGCCTCGAACCTTATGACTGCCTCAACCCCGGCCTGATGGACTATATCGCCACCTGGACCGCCAAGAGGTCGGGAGCGCTTCCGGCCTGACGACCATGAGATTTGAGGCATGGGGCCGGACGGGTTGCCGGCCCCATGCTCATTTGGAGAGACAATGCCCGCACCCGCCATCCTCGTCGACGCAGACGCTTGCCCGGTCAAAGCCGAAGTCGAAAAAGTTGCCGAGCGCCACGGCGTCGTCGTCACCTATGTTTCCAATGGCGGCCTGCGCCCCTCCCGCGACCCCATGATCCGCAATGTCGTCGTGTCCAAGGGTGCCGACGCCGCCGACGACTGGATCGTCGAAAACGCAAAACCCAACGACATCGTGGTGACCGCGGACATTCCACTGGCCGCACGCACGGTGGCGCTCGGGGCCCATGTATTGGGGCCGACCGGACGTCCCTTCACGCCGGAAACGATCGGCATGGCGGTGGCAATGCGCGACTTGAAGCAGCATCTGCGCGAGACCGGCGAAAGCAAGGGCTACAATGCGAGCTTCGCACCGCAAGACCGCTCACGGTTTCTCGGCGAACTCGACCGCATCTTGCGGCGCGCTCTAAAATCCGCCACACCGCAGTAGAAGCCCAGCGCCATTCGGAACCATCATGGCCGCCGAAATCCCCTCCAGCACGCCCATGCACCGGCACATGCTGTTCGCGGTGTCGGCTTGTGTCGGCGTCTTTGCGCTTCTGCTGGCGTTGCTGCTTCACGCGCCGCTCGCTTATTCGATCGGGGCCAACGCCTTTTTTGCCGCCTATGTCACGCTGGTTGTCGCGCAGATGCCCAAATTCACCGGCATCTATCTCAGCAAGAATGCGCGGGCCGCCGATCAGCCCGTGCTGGTCATCTTCGCCGTCACGCTGGTCGTCGTCGGCGTTGCCATCACAGCACTGTTCCAGTTGATCAACCAGAAAGGCAGTTCGAACGCGATGGAGCTCGGCTTCGCGCTGCTATCGATTCCCCTCGGCTGGTTCACCATCCACGCCATGGCGGCATTGCACTATGCGCATGTGTACTGGATGGACGGCGACCTGGTCGATGCCGGAACCAAGAAGAAAATCCCGGTCGGCGGCTTGCTGTTCCCCGGCGACAAACGGCCGGAAGGCTGGGATTTTCTGTACTTCTCGACGGTCATCGGCATGACGGCGCAGACCGCCGACACCAACATCTTGACAACCCATATGCGCCGCGTCGTGCTTGTTCATTCGATCCTGTCGTTCTTCTTCAACACGGTCATCGTCGCCGCCGCCGTCAATCTCGCCGTCAGCCTGGGCGGCCCTTGAGCTTCGATCTGATATTTTCGTGATCGATGAAACATCGGCTTGGCTGGCGACGTATCAGGAGGAGAATGATGCAGACAGCGGCCGCGCCGGATGGAACGGCCAGGAAGCGAGACCAGATGGAATCGGTTGCCATGAACCAACCCGCCGCCAGCGCGGACAGTGACGCTACGAAGGCCACGACATTGATCTACCGGCAATCGGCCTGGACGCGGCTGACGCACTGGCTGTGGGCCATCTCGCTCTTCTTCATGCTGCTTTCCGGCCTCCAGATCTTCAACGCCCGCCCGCAGCTCTATCTCGGCAAGCAGTCCGGCTTCGACTACAACAACACCGTCTTCGCTATCGGCGCCGAGAATACGAATGCCGGGCCGCGCGGCTATACCGAAATCCTCGGACACCGCTTCGACACGACCGGCGTGCTCGGCTGGTCTGGGCCGGCAGGACAAGAGACGCCCCGCGCTTTCCCGTCCTGGGCGACGATCCCGTCATACTACGACCTCGGCACGGCACGCGTCGTGCATTTCTTCTTCGCCTGGGTACTGACGACGACGCTGCTTGTGTGGCTGGTCGCCAGCCTGGTCAACGGCCACATCAGACGTGACCTCGCCCCTCGCCTGGACGATCTCAGGCGCCTACCGCAAGATATCGCCAATCACGCCAGGCTGAAATTCCACCACACGCGCGAATACAACACGCTGCAGAAAATGGCCTATGGCGGCGTGCTGTTCGTGCTGTTGCCGCTGATGATCCTCACGGGGCTCGCAATGTCGCCAAGCATGAATTCGGTGCTGCCGTTCCTCAACGACCTGCTCGGCGGCCGGCAGACGGCGCGCACCATCCATTTCACCGTCATGGTGCTGCTGGTCGCCTTCTTCACCATCCATATTCTGATGATCGTCGCCGCCGGCCCGATCAACGAACTGCGCTCGATCGTCACCGGATGGTATCGGACCGATCCGCCGGCCCATCACGCAAAATCCTCCGAAAGGAGCGCCTGACATGGCAAAATTCGAGATCAACCGCAGGAAATTCCTGACCGCGGCCAGCCTTGGCCTTTCCGGCATCACGCTTTCCGGCTGCGATGCTTTCGACAGCCAGCTCGGCGTGGGCGACGGCCTGCGCAGCTTCCTCGAAAACGCCAACGATCTCACACATCGCGCGCAACGTCTGCTCGCGGGCCGCGATTCGCTGGCGCCGGAGTTCACTGAAGCCGATGTCCGCCAGCCGATGCGCCCCAACGGCGTGACGTCACCCGACGACGATACCTACAAGGCCCTGCTCGCCAACAACTTCGCAGACTGGCGGCTGGAGGTCTCGGGCCTGGTCGAAAAGCCGCTGTCGCTGACCCGCGAGCAGCTCATGAACATGCCGAGCCGAACGCAGATCACCCGCCATGATTGTGTCGAAGGCTGGAGCTGCATCGCCAAATGGACCGGCACGCCGCTGTCGCTGGTCCTCGACCAGGCGGTGGTCAAACCCGAGGCGCGCTACGTCATGTTCCATTGCCTGGACACGATCGACCGCAGCCTCTCGGGCGACATCAAATATTACGGCAGCATCGACCTCATCGACGCCCGCCACCCGCAGACGATCCTGGCCTACGGCGTCAACGGCAAGCCGCTGCCGGTCGAGAACGGCGCGCCGCTGCGTGTCCGGGTCGAGCGCCAGCTCGGCTACAAGATGCCGAAATATCTCTACAAGATCGAGCTGGTCGACGGCTTCGCCGCCTTAGGAGGCGGACGGGGCGGTTATTGGGAAGACAATGGCTACGACTGGTATGGCGGGATCTGATCGCAATCGGCACGATGCCGCCATTTTATTTTGCACGTCGCATGCAGGTGACAATCCGTCGTTGACGGGCTATGGATGACGAGTCGAGGGCTTTTGCGAGCCCTACCTGTTTGCGGGAGAGAGCAGCGAGAGCTGTCGCCGAAGGGGAAATCGCCCGAAATCTCTCAGGCAAAAGAACCGTAGACGGGAAAGACACTCTGGAAAGTCGGGGCCTGCCCCCGCGCCGAAGGTGTAAGCGCTGCCGACAGAGTTACGGGGCGCGAGTCTCTCAGGCTTCAGACAGAGGGGCACGGACTGGTCGCCATTCGCGACCGATTGCGTGCGACTCTGGAGAACACATGACGGGCGACACCAAACACCTTCCTCTCGAAGACGTCCACGCAGCTGCCGGTGCGCGCTTTGGCGCCTTTGCCGGCTGGTCGATGCCGCTGACCTACCCGGCCGGCGTCATGAAGGAGCATCTTCACACCCGCGAACATGCGGGCCTGTTCGACATCTCGCACATGAAACTGTTCAGGGTCAGCGGGCCGGGCGCGGTTCTCCTGCTCGACCGTGC
This sequence comes from Mesorhizobium sp. B2-4-7, assembly GCF_006442685.1. NCBI lineage: Bacteria > Pseudomonadati > Pseudomonadota > Alphaproteobacteria > Hyphomicrobiales > Phyllobacteriaceae > Mesorhizobium > Mesorhizobium sp. B2-4-7. The sequence continues at coordinate 247,017 of NZ_VFVH01000008.1, read as the reverse complement.
CTGTCCGCTCGATGCGGGCGCGCTCGAAATCTCCCAGTCGAAGCTGACGTTTTTCCTGAACGAGGCCGCCGGCATCCTGGACGATCTGATCGTCACCCGGCTGGGCGATACCAACTTCATGGTCGTCGCCAATGCCGGCAACGCGATCGCCGACGAGAAGCATTTGCGCGAGCTTGCGACCGGCTTCGATGTCAAGGTCGAACCGCTCGACCGGGTCTTCCTCGCCATCCAGGGTCCCGAGGCCTGGGCGGCGCTTTCCCGCGCCGGTATCGAGACCGGGTCGCTGCTGTTCATGCATGGCATCGAACCGCGAAAGAACTGGTTCATGAGCCGGTCCGGCTACACCGGCGAGGACGGGTTTGAGATCGGCCTGCCTGAGGCAGACGCGCGCGGTCTCGTGGCGAAGCTGCTCGAAGACGAGCGCGTGCTGTGGATCGGCCTTGCCGCCCGTGACAGCCTGCGGCTGGAAGCCGGCCTGTGCCTACACGGCCAGGACATCACCGCGCAAACCGATCCGGCAAGCGCGGCGCTGATGTGGGCCATCCCGAAGGACATCCGCGCCAACGGCATGTTTATCGGCGCCGACGCGCTGCGCGCCGCCGTCGAGCGCGGCTCCGCTCAGAAGCGCGTCGGCCTGAGGCCGGATGCCCGCCAGCCAGTGCGCGCCGGCGCCACGCTCTTTGACGCCGACGGCAATCCCGCCGGCCACGTAACCTCGGGCGGTTTCGGCCCGTCTGCCGGCCATCCCGTCGCCATGGGTTATGTCCCGACGCCCTTGGCGAAACCCGGAACTCGGATTTTCGCCGACGTGCGCGGAACGAAGATTCCCGTCGACGTTTCTTCCCTGCCTTTCCTCCCGCATCGCTACCGCAAAGGATAATTTTCAGATGGCAAAGACCTATTTCACCGCCGATCACGAGTGGCTCAGCGTCGAGGGCGGCATCGCCACCGTCGGCATCACCGACTACGCGCAGGAGCAGCTGGGCGACCTCGTCTTCGTCGAACTGCCCGAAACAGGCAAGAAGCTCGCCAAGGGCGACACCGCCGTCGTGGTCGAATCCGTCAAGGCGGCCTCCGACGTCTACGCGCCGGTCGACGGCGAGATCACCGAGGCCAACGCAACGCTGTCGTCCGATCCGTCGCTGGTCAATTCGGCGGCGACCGGCGCCGGATGGCTGTGGAAAATGAAGCTTGCCGACGAAAGCCAGCTCGCCAGCCTCATGGATGAGGCCGCCTACAAAGCCCATATCGGCTGAAATCAGGACGCATTGACATGACCGCAGCACCCTACCCCTTCTCGGCCCGCCATATCGGACCCGGCATTGCCGATGTGAGAGCCATGCTGGCCGTCATCGGCGTGCCCTCAGTGGAGACGTTAACCAGCCAGGCCGTGCCGAGATCGATCCGCCTCGACCAGCCGCTGTCCCTGCCCGCGCCGGCCAGCGAAGCCGAAGCGCTGGCCGAATTGTCGGCGACCATGGCCCGGAATACGGTTCTGAAGAGCTTCATCGGCGCCGGATATCACGGCGTGCACGTGCCGCCGGTCATCCAGCGCAACCTGTTCGAGAACCCGGCCTGGTACACGGCCTATACGCCCTACCAGGCGGAGATCAGCCAGGGCCGCCTGGAAATGCTGTTCAATTTCCAGACGTTGGTTGCGGAACTGACCGGCCTGCCTGTGGCATCGGCTTCGTTGCTCGACGAAGCGACAGCGGTCGCCGAAGCGATCGGCATCGCATTGCGCCATCACCGCGACAAGCGCACCAAGGTGGCTCTCGCCGGCACGCCGCACCCGCAGACGCTGGATGTGGCGCGCACCCGCGCCGAGCCGCTCGGCATCGAGATCGACGGCGAGACGATCGACGACAACACAGCCGCCCTGCTCGTCTCCTGGCCGGACACTTTCGGCGTCTATGGTGATCACAAGGCGGCCATCGACAAGGCGCGCGCGGCCGGCGCTCTGGTCGTCTTCATCGCCGACCCGCTCGGCCTGACACTGACCGACACGCCGGCAAGGCTCGGCGCCGACATTGCCGTCGGTCCGATGCAGCGCTTTGGCGTGCCGATGGGCTTTGGAGGCCCGCATGCCGCCTACTGCGCCGTTGCCGACAAGTTGACCCGGCTGATGCCCGGCCGCCTGGTCGGCCAGTCGACCGACAGCAAGGGCCGTCCAGGCTACAGGCTTGCCCTACAGACGCGCGAGCAGCACATCCGCCGCGACAAGGCGACGTCCAACATCTGCACCGCGCAGGCGCTGCTTGCCAACATGGCGACAGCCTACGCGATCTGGCACGGCCCCGCCGGCCTTCAGGCAATCGCCGGGCGCATCCACGCGCTGGCCAGCCGCCTGGCAGCCGGGCTCAAGGCGGCAGGCTTGCCGGTGATCGGCACGAGCCGCTTCGACACGGTGACGGTGGAGACGAAGGGGAAGACCGCGCAGATCGCCGCCGCCGCCGAAAAGGGCGGCCGGCTTCTGCGCGTCATCGACGCCGACCGTGTCGGCATCGCCTTCGACGAGACTTCTGACGAAGCCGACCTGGAGGCCATTGCCGCCTTGTTTGGGGCCAAGCCAAGCGTGGAGGCCGCCGCCACCATGCCCGGCAAGCCGCGCGGCAAGGAGTTTCTCACCCAGCCCGTCTTCCATGAGAACAAGTCGGAAACCGAGATGATGCGCTTCCTGCGCCGGCTGGCCGACAAGGACCTGGCGCTCGACCGCGCGATGATCCCGCTGGGGTCCTGCACCATGAAGCTCAATGCCGCGGCCGAGATGATGCCGGTGAGTTGGCCTGAAATCGCCAACATGCATCCCTTCGCGCCGGCCGCGCACTCGGCAGGCTACCGCGCCATGATCGACGACCTGGAAGGCTGGCTTTCGGAGATTACCGGTTTCGATGCGGTAAGCCTCCAGCCCAATGCGGGCAGCCAGGGCGAATATGCCGGATTGCTGGCCATCCGCGCCTATCACCGCTCGCGCGGCGAGGGCCATCGCACGGTCTGCCTGATCCCGTCCTCCGCGCACGGCACCAATCCGGCAAGCGCGGCGATGGCCGGCATGAGCGTGGTCGTCGTCCGCTGCCTGGAGGACGGCAATATCGACATGGACGACATGAGGGCCAAGGCCAACGAGCACTCCAGGAATCTCGCGGCGCTGATGTTCACCTATCCCTCGACGCACGGCGTCTATGAAGAGGGCGCGCGACATCTCTGCGCCCTCATCCATGAGCATGGCGGCCAGGTGTATTTCGACGGCGCCAACCTGAACGCCCTGGTCGGCCTCGCCCGCCCAGGCGACATCGGCGCCGACGTCTGCCACATGAACCTGCACAAGACCTTCTGCATCCCCCATGGCGGCGGCGGCCCGGGTGTCGGCCCGATCGGCGTCAGGGCGCATCTGAAGCCCTACCTGCCCGGCCATGTCACCGAAGGCTGCGCGCATGCCGTGGCCGCAGCCCCTTTCGGCAGCGCCTCCATCCTGCCCATCACCTGGATGTACATCCGCATGATGGGCGCTTCCGGCCTGAAGCAGGCGACCGAGACGGCGATTGTTTCGGCCAACTACGTCGCGACACGGCTCGCCCCGCACTTCCCGCTCCTTTACAAGGGCAGGAGCGACCGCGTTGCCCATGAGTGCATCCTCGACACCCGCGTGCTCAAGGAGAGCGCCGGCATCAGTGTTGAGGACATCGCCAAACGCCTGATCGACTACGGTTTCCACGCGCCGACCATGTCGTTCCCGGTCGCTGGCACGCTGATGGTGGAGCCGACCGAATCCGAGCCCAAGCGCGAGCTCGACCGCTTCTGCGAGGCGATGATCGCCATCGCGGGCGAAGCGGCCAAGGTTGCGAGGGGCGAGTGGCCCCTGGCTGACAATCCGCTGGTCAATGCGCCGCACACCGCCGCGGAGGCGCTGGCCGGCCAGTGGAGCCATCCCTATTCGCGCCTGGAAGCGGCCTACCCCGCCGGAGACGCCGACATGGCGGCGAAATACTGGCCGCCGGTATCGCGCATCGACAATGTCGCCGGCGACCGCAACCTGGTCTGTTCATGCCCGCCGCTGTCGGACTATTTGGGCGCGGCCGAATAGTCTCGCAAACTATGCTGAGCGCAAGGCCGGCTTGATCGGCTCGGCCTTGCCCATCCTTTTGTGGCTGACGACGCAATTGCGGCCCGCGCGCTTGGCGGCATAGAGCGCTGCGTCCGCCTCGGCCAGCACCTCGCCGAGGCTGTTGCCGTTGGCGCCGCCAAAGCCGATGCCTCCGCTGACAGTGCTGCGCAAGGGACCGTGGGAGGTCGCAACGATCTCGGTGCCGAAGGCGACGCCGATCTTGCTTGCGAGCTCGTAAGCCCTCTCTTCGGTCACCCGGGACATGACGATCGCGAACTCCTCGCCGCCGAGGCGAAAGGCGTCGACGCCCGTTCTGGCGTATTTTCTGATGACTGCGGCGAACCGGCACAGAACCTGATCCCCCACCGGGTGACCATAGATGTCGTTCGTCTTCTTGAAATGATCGAGGTCGAACATGACGACCGCCATGAACGGACCGAAGGCCCGTTCGCCATGGAGCGACATCAATCCCCGGCGGTTCATCAGCCCGGTCAACGGATCGGTCATCGTCTCGGCCTTCAGCTCGATCTGCGCCTGCAGGTGATGCAGGGAAAGCGTCAATGCGCCGAGACCGGTCATGCAGGCCACGGCCACGACCGAATTCAGGCGTTCGGCCCAGTTATCGGGGGCTGCCCCGAGCGTCCATTGCCCCTTGGCCACCAGGACGACCGCGCAAAGTGCAAACGACACCGCACAGGTGCCGCCTAGGAACGAAACCACCAGCAGGATTTTGCGATCATGACTGCCGTTGAGCCAGAACATGGTTCCGATCGCCGAGAGCAGCACAGTCACCGTTACATAGGTAACGATGAAGCCTATCCCGTCGAGACCGAGGGAAGTCACCGCCGCGCAGATCGTCATGGCGGCCAATGTCGGCAAAATGGCACGCCGGTAATCCGGCACGCCGAGATACTGCATGGCCGACAGGCAGATGACCAGGAAACCGAGGCTGAGCAACGCAAGCGCGACCTGGCAAAGCAGCGGATCAGGCTCCTTCGTGTATCGCCAGAACAGGATGACATGCACAACGAGCACGAGAATGCCGCACCCCACCGTCAGCACGAAGCTGGCCCGGGGCGCGGCGAACCAGATCGCGAACATGGTGATGCTGAGGCAGATGCCCGACAGCGCGGCTGCGAGCAGGAGCGAACTGAAATCCAGCATATTGGGCGGGGGTTCCCTGAGCGTCGGCCTTACCGCTGCATTCTAGGTCAGCGACAGCCATCAGACATGATTTTCAACTGATCTTTCGGCTGAGACCTTCGGATAGAGTTTACAAAGCGTCGACGCCGAGTGTCCCAAAATCGGCCTCGCGACGATCATGGCCGCCAGACAGCCGTCAGCCCTTGTTCAGGAGGGCAAGATTGGCATCGACGACCGTGGGGTCGGCCATGCCGGCCTTGGCTTCGAGCAGCAGCGCCCTTGCCTTTTTCCTGTTGCCGCGCAGCAATTGCGAATAGCCCATATTGTTGACGATCTGCGGCTTGCGCCCGGCGACCTTGAGCAACTGGTCGTAGGCACGATCGGCGAAGTCGAAGCGGCCGAGTTCGTCATAGGAAGCGGCAAGGCCCATCCAGGCTTCCGCATTGTCGGCCTTCAACTCGACGGCCTTGCGGAAACGCTGTTCGGCAAGGCCGTAATTCGCGTCGCGAAACTGCGCCTTGCCTTCCGCCAGATCGGATGTGCCGACGTCCTTCGCGGCCGGTTGAATGGCGGTGGTTTTGGTGGTGTCGACGCCACTCGTCGTACAACCAGACATCATCAAGACGGCCGCCATCGCGGCCATTGCCGTTAAATTACTGTGACGCATGCCCCTGCCCCATCGCCCGGTTTTTGCCGGGTCGTTCTTCAGGAAACACACTATACCGAAGCAATTAAACTTAGGTGCCGAAACGCCGCCAAAATTAGGCCTTGGGTACACCAGCTATTAACCACCAGGCCGCAACGCCTCGATCACGGCCAGCGGCGTTCTCACGGTTCCAGGGCCTTGAGCCCCGCCGGAACCGTATACCGGCTGCCGTCATAGCGCAGCCGGTAGGTTTGGCTCACGGACTTGCCGGGGTGGGACTGGCACTCGCCATTGTTGTCGGGCAACGGATTGTCGGTGTCCATCCGTTCGACCACCACCATGTCGTGATAGCCATGATGTTTGGCCGGGCTCATCGCCAGGCTCACCTGACTGGTATGGAAGAATCCGGCGCAATTGGTATCGCCCTCGCCGCCATTGCCGGCCACGACCAGGTCATCGAGAACCATCCGCAGGGCATCGTTGTCGATGGCATAGAGCCGCAGGTCGGTTTCACTGAAAGGGTTAGGCAGCGAATTGTTCGCCATTTCGATGCGCAGGCCGAAGGCGGAGACATCGGGCGCCAGCGCATACCGGCCGGTATCGAGTTCGACCTTGCGGATGGCGATGGCATCATCATTCATCAGCCCGGGCTGCAGCAGGCGCTGGCGCACCTGCCGGCTCTTCCTGTCGATGACCAGAAGCTCGATATCGCCGGCATGCGCGTAGTCGCTGGGTTGCGAGCTGTCCATCAGCGGCACCGCGACCAACAGCAGGTCGTCATGGGCGGGCCATATCTTGCAGACCAGCCCCGGCGGGTCGCCAAATGCAGACGTCAGGGCGATGCTGGTGTAGGGTTCGAGCGTGAACGAGGCACCGTCAGCGCTTTTGCGGGCGTTGGGATAGGCCTGCTGCACCAGGGCAGCGGCATCGCCGCAATCATCGGCCGCAGCCCAGGCGGGCGACAGACTGGCCGCGGCAAGGCCGAGGACGAGCAACAGCATTCGCATGGACTTCTCACTCATTTGCGGACTTCGCAGGTCGCTCAGGCCGGCCTCACTGAATATCAGCAAATCCTAGTGGCCGGTCATTTTGACGATGATCGGAATGACCGCGATCATCAGCACCACCGGCAGGATGCAAACCACGACCGGCACCGACATCTTGGCCGGCAAGGCATGCGCCTTTTCCTCGGCCAGCGACATGCGCTTGTGGCGCATCTCGTCGGAAAAGACGCGCAGCGCCCCCGACAGGCTGGTGCCAAGCTCCTTGGACTGTTGCAGCAGCGTGGCGAAGGAGCGCACCTCGTCCAGGCTCAGGCGATCGGCGAGCGCCTTCAGTGCATCGTCGAGGCTGCGGCCGGCCCGCAGCTCCAGCGACACGAGCTGCAGGTTCTGGCTGAGCGACGGGTAGGTCTTTGCGAGTTCCTTCGAGACGCGCTCGACGCCCGCTTCCATGCTCATGCCGGCATCCGAACAGACGATCATCAGGTCCATGAAATCGGGGAAACCGTTGCGGTATTCGCGCATCTTTTCCCGTATCTTCTGGGTCAGCACCAGCCCTGGCAGGAAATAGCCGGCCACGCCCGACAGCACGACGAAGGCCCAGCGGCTGGTCATCGTGGCGTCGGGGCTGGCCATCCAGCGGTTGAGCACGAAGACGGCGAGCGCGATGCCCACCATCGCCGTGAAACGGATGAGAAAGAACATGCCGACGGCGCGCGGCTCCATGTAGCCCGCCTGGATGAGTTTCAAGCGCAGGCGGGCGACGTTTTCGGGATCGCTCTTGGCGTAGAATTCCTGCGCCTTCTTCACCGCCTTCTCGCGAACGACGCCGGTATTCTTCTTCTGGACCGGTTCCGGCCTGGCGGCCACCGGACCGTCGTCGACCTTGAGTCTGCGCCTGACTTCGTTGCGATCGCCCTTTGCCACCACCATCGGCCAGGCAAAAGCGGCAGCGCCCACGGCCAGCAGCAGGACAGCCACCGGCATCAGCGAGGTCGGCGCGAGCGAGGCGAGGAATTCAACGACCTTCTGCATGTCAGAATTTGAAGTTCGACATTTTGAACATGATCAGATTGCCCAGCATCAGCCAGGTGACCGAGCCACCAACCATGTACCATGTCTTCGGCACGCCCCAGACGTCGCTGTAATATCCAGGCATGAATGCCATGATGGTCGTGAACAGCAGCGCCGGCACGGCCGTCAGGATATAGGCCGACAGACGGCCTTCGGTTGAAATGGCGCGCACCTTGCGGCGCAGCTTGCCGCGTTCGCGGATCGTCGTCGACAGTCCGTCGAGGATTTCGCGCAGATTGCCGCCAGAACTCGTCTGGATCGACACGGCGGTGACGAACAGCGGCAGATCCTCATGGCCGACCCTGTCGAACAGCGAATTCAGCGCCGAAACCAGATCCGAACCAAAGGTCACCTCATCGGCAATCACGCCGAACTCGGTGCCGATCGGGTCGGGCATTTCGCGCGACACCATGGCGATGGCCACCGGTACCGGATGGCCGGCCTTGAGGCCGCGCGTAATCAGTTCCAGCGCTTCCGGCAACTGCATGCCGAACCGCTTCAGCCTGCGCTTGCGCATGGAGCGCATCGCCATCACCGGCAGCACCGGCACCACGACGACAAACAGAATGGCGCCCATCAGCAGCGGCAAGCCATACCAGATGGCGGCAAGGGCCGCAGCCAGCGCCATCCCCGAAGTGATCATCAGGAACTTCGACAGCGGCATGATCATGCCCGACTGGGCGCGCAGGGCGCGAAAACGGTCAGGCGAGAACAGCGACGTGCCCGCATCGAGACCGCGCTCCTTGCGCAATTGGATCAGCACCTGTTCCTGGCTGATCCTGTTTTCCTGCAGCTTCATGCGCCGGTTGATGGCGGTGCGCCTGTCGCTGCGGCCGGCATAGAGCAGGTAAACGGCCTCGGCGATCATGATGCCGGTCAATGCAGCCCCGGCATAGACGACATAGATCGCGCTGAACCCATCCAACACCTGGTTACTCCTGCGGCCGGCCGGGTTCGAAATAGCGCCCGGGAAACTCGATGCCCATGGCGCGCAGGTCCTCCAGGAAGCGCGGCCGGATCCCGGTCGCTTCGAAATGGCCGAGGATCGTGCCATCGGCGTCCATGCCGGTGCGCACGAAGCGGAAGATCTCCTGCATCTGGATGACGTCGCCTTCCATGCCCGTCACCTCGGCGACGCTCGTCACCTTGCGCTTGCCGTCGGAGAGCCGGGTCAACTGGACGATGATGTCGATGGCGCTGGCGATCTGGCTGCGGATCGACTGCACCGTCATCGGCATGCCGGTCATGCCCAGCATCTGCTCGAGCCGCGAAATGGCATCGCGCGGCGTGTTGGCGTGAATGGTGGCCATCGATCCTTCGTGGCCGGTGTTCATGGCCTGAAGCATATCGAAGGCCTCCTCGCCGCGGCACTCGCCGAGGATGACGCGATCGGGCCGCATGCGCAGCGCGTTCTTGACGAGATCGCGCTGCTTGAGCTCGCCATGGCCTTCGATGTTGGCCGGCCGGGTTTCCATGCGCGCGACATGCGGCTGCTGCAACTGAAGCTCCGCCGCGTCCTCGATGGTGATCAGCCGCTCGTCCTCGGGAATGAAGGCCGACAGCGCGTTGAGCATGGTCGTCTTGCCGGTGCCGGTGCCGCCCGAAATGATCGTCGTCTTGCGGGCATGTACTGCCGCAGCAAGCACTTCGGCCATGTTCTGGGTGATGGCGCCGAATTCGACCAGCCGGTGCAGGCCGAGCTTGTTCTTGGAAAATTTGCGGATCGACACCAGCGGCCCGTCGACCGCCACCGGGCGGATGGCGGCGTTGAAACGCGAGCCATCCAGCATGCGGGCGTCGACCATCGGCTGCGATTCGTCGACGCGGCGGCCGACCGCGGCAACGATTTTGTTTATGATTCTAAGCAGATGCGCCTCATCCTTGAACGGGATGTGGACCTGCTGCAGCTTGCCCTTCTTTTCGACGAAGCAGTTCTGATGGCCGTTGATCAGGATATCGTTGATATCGGGGTCCTTGAGCAGCGGCTCGAGCGGGCCGAGCCCGACCATCTCGTCGACGATGTCGTCGACCAGGGCATCGAGTTCGACGGTGTTGATCGCCATCCGCTCTTCGCGCGTCTTTTCCGACACGAAATCATGCACCTGCCGGCGCATCTCGTCCCTGGGCAGCCGCTCCAGCGCGACAAGATTGATCTCCTCGAGCAGCAACCGGTGGATGCGCACGCGCGCATCGAGCACCTTGTTGGCGCTCTTGCCCGGCACGGCTTCGACTTTCGCCGGCAAGACCTTCCGGCTCGTCGGGATGACGACCGCGTGGTGCGCAACCGCCGTCGGCTCGGCGGAGCGCTGCGGACGCGCATCGCGGTTCTGCAAGGTGGAAAAGCGGCTGCTCATCCGGCCTTCCTCTTCAAAAGGCTCTTGCCGAAGCCGAACAGCGATTTCGATTTGCCCGGCGCCGCCGCCACTTCCTCCGGAAGGATGATCCTCTTGAGGTCGTTGACGACGTTGGCATTGGCATCGATCTCGTGCAGCGGCACGCCGCGATCGACAGCCTCGCGCACCAGCCGGTAATTGTTGGCGATGCCGCCGACGAAATGCTCGCCGAGGACTTCCTGGACGTCCGCCTGCTTGATGCCGCTGTCAAACATCTTCTGCTCGAAACGGTTGACGATGACGTTCGGCTTCACTTCCTTGCCGGCGGTCTCGTAGACCGCCTGGATCAGGCGTTGCGTGTGGCGCAGGCACGGTACCGTCATTTCGGCGACGATGTAGAGCTTGTTGGAGCCGAGCAGCACCGTCTCCGTCCACGGAAACCAGGTGCGCGGCATGTCGATGACGACATTGTCGAAATAGGCCGAGACGAGGTCCAGCATCCGCACCACGACGTCGGTCTTGAACGAGCGCATCTCCGCCGGCTGCGTCGGTGCGGCCAGAACACAAAGTCCGCTGGCATGCTTCGACAGCATCACGTCGAGCAATTGCCTGTCGAGACGCTCCGGCTGGTTCTCGATTTCGGTGATGTCGAAACGTGGCTCCAGGTCGAGATATTCGGCGCAGGCGCCCTGCTGGAAATTGAGGTCCACCACGCAGGTCGAGGCGCCGCGCGTCACTGAATGATGCAGTTGGAACGCGGTCTGCAAAGCCAGCGTCGTGGTGCCGACGCCGCCTGCCGCGGGCATGAAGGTATAGATCTGCGACTCGGTGTTTTCCTCGCGCCCCGGCCCTTGCAGCGCACGCACCACCGAACGCACGAGATCGGCCGTGGTGATCGGCTTGACCAGGAAATCCGCGACCTTGAGCTGCACGAGGATGCGCGCGGCGGCGGCGTTGAACTCCTGGGTGACGACCACGACCGGCGCCTTGCCTTCCAGCCGGCGCATGACGCGTTGCAGCGCATCGATCTCCTCAAGCTTCGCTGCGTCCATATCGACGATGATCGCCCCGAGATCGGCCTCCTGGACCTCGCCGCGAAGTTCGGTGATGTTCTTTTCCACCGTCGAGAGCTGGATGATCTCCGAGGCGGCAAACGCCGTCCGGGTGTCCTGCGCGAAGGTTCTGTCCGTCGATATGAGCAGGATTTTCCTGATCTTGATGCCGTTTGCCATTACTTGTCAGCCTGTGATCTCGGATCAATTGTCGGCGCTGGCTTGCGATGCCTTGGCGCTGGCCGCCTGCTCGGCGGTGGCGGGTTCCGTGCTGCCGCGCTGGGCAGGCACGAGAAGCCTGGTGTTCTGGACGCCGTATTTCCAGGGATCAACCATCTGCATGACGGTGTTGGCGGCCTGGGCATCCCCGGCGCCGCTCGTCACGCCTTCGCTGCGCACATAGTCGTCACTCGTGCAGCCGGCGGTGAAGCCGGCAAGCAGCAAGGCGACGCTCGAGCTCAAGACCAGACGCATGGCTTCAGTCCTTCGGCAGGTCGAGGAAATGCCCGACTTTGGTGGCGGGCGCGGCACGCGCGGCGCTGCCGTCAGCCAGCGCCAGCGCGCGATTGGTATCCGACGCCCTCACCTCCTCGGTGTTGTTGAGAAAATAGTCGACATTGCTGGCAGGCTGCGTGCCATCGGTCGGCTCGGCCATTTTCTTCGATGGATCCACCGGCTTGACCAGGTAAGGCGTGACGATGATCACCAGGTCCGTCTCGCGCCGCTGGTAGGATTTCGACGAGAACAGGGCCCCGAGCACAGGCATCTTGCCGAGGCCCGGTATGCGCGAGGTGGTGATGTCGTTCTGCGACTGCAGCAGCCCCGCGATCATGAAGCTCTGGCCGTTCTTCAGGTCGACCGACGTCCTGGCGCGGCGCACGATGAAGCCGGGCACCGAGATGCTGCCGATATTGTAGGAAGCCGACGCGTCGATCGAGGAGACTTCCGGCGCGATGTCGAGGCTGACCAGCCCGTCCTTCAGAACGGTGGGCGTAAAATCCAGGCTGACGCCGTACTTCTTGTAGCTGACGGAAATCTTGCCGTTGTCTTCGGAAACCGGGATCGGAAACTCGCCGCCGGCCAGGAAGCTCGCCGTCTCGCCGGACCGGGCGATCAGGTTCGGCTCGGCCAGCCGACGAGCCAGGCCGCGCTCTTCCAGTGCCTTGATGGCGATGTCGATGGAAACGCCGTTCGACAGCAGCTTGCCGATGATCTCGCCGGTCCCCGCCGGCTCAATGGTGCCGGGAGCAATCGTAACGTCGCGTCCGCCCATGCCATAAGCGAAATTGGCGCTGTATTTGGCGCCGAGATCCTGTCCGGCCTGACGGTTGATCTCGACGAAGCGGACATTGAGCTGGACCTGCTGCGAGGACGAGATGTTGACCGAATTGATCACCTCCTCATTGCCGGAGAAGCGGGTGGCGATCTTGTTGGCCTTTTCGGCGGCGACCGCGTCATCCGCCTCGCCCGACAGCACGACACGGCCATTGGCGGAGCCGACCTTGATCTTGGCGTCGGGCACGCTGGCGCGGATCGTGTCGGCCAACTGGTCGGTATCGAGCGTCACTTCGATGTCTACGGTGCCGACGAGCTGCTTGTTCTCGTCGAACAGGGCAATGCCGGTGGTGCCGAGATTATTGCCCAGCACATAGAAGGATTTGTCGGTCAGCGGGTTGACGTTGGCGATCTCCGGATCGCCGATGACGATCTGGTAGAAGGCCGCGCTCGTCATGATCGTCTTTGGCTTGCCCTTGGCGACCTTGATCGAGGCGTTCTTGGTCGCCGAGACATAGACGATGTCGTTGTCCGCCCTGGCCGGGCCGGCGAGGATGCCGGCCGCCGCCATCGTCACCGCCATCGCCATCGCCTGCGCGACGTGCAACCGGCCTGTCATTCGATATTGAAGTTGCCTGAACATTGTTCCCGTCCCGTCCGGTCCCCACCGGTCCTGCTCTGGTTCCACTCAGGAACCTGATATTCCTATTTCTGGTCCCGCGCAGGAACCTGATATTCCTCGGCCGTCGTTCCACGCGTCACGATGATCGTCTTGAATTTCGGCTTCTCAGGCTCCTTTGCCATGGCGTCGAACAGCGAGCCGGCCGCGGCCTGCGCCTTGCCCGCCACCGATCCGCCAAAGGAGGAGATGGTGGTGACACCGTCCTTGCCGTCGCCGCCCTCGCTGGCGGAGCGAAGCGACAGCGACAGCGTGCCGACAGTGCGGGCCAGCGCCACTTTCTGCGCGCCTTCGGTGGTCACCTCGATGGTTATGGAATTGGCCACCTGCGGGGTTGTTTGGCGCTCGTCGGCGCCCTGCCCGACGCTCAGCACCTTCGCGTCGGCAACGACGATCTCGGAGGTGATGGTCGAGCCGGCGGCGCCTTGCGCATTCTTGGCCACTTCCTGGATTTCACCGGCATCGCGCGTCAGCACGACATCCACCCGGTCGCCCGGCGTGACGAAGCCGCCGACGCCCGCGATCTCGTCGGTGCGGATGGTGACGGCCCGCATGCCGGGCGTCAGCATGTTGGAGAGCGTGGCGCGGCCATTCGGGCCGGATAGCTTGGTAAGCAGCACCGGTTCATTGACCTCGATCGGCGACAGCACCACGCGGCTGCCGTCCCCAAGCAGTCCATCGATGGTGGCGAAGGCGCCCTGCGGCAGCGAATCCTGCGGCCAGGGGATTTCGTTGAGTTTCGTGCGGTCGAGATCCATGCCGTACCGCAACGGTGCATTCGCCACCACGATTGTCTTGAATTCAACCCTGGGTGCGGCCGGAGCGGTGATCGACGCGGTTTTCTCCTCGGCGTCGGCCCTGGCCTGGCGCTTGACCCAGAAATCGGCGGCAAAGATCGAAATCGCGCCGAAAACGGCGGCGATGCCGATCATCGTTATGGCCTTGCCCCTCACGCCCAAACCCCTGATGCCCGTAGTTTCTTGTTATGTTGGCTCACGCTAGGCGGCATTGTTAAAGAATCAGGAATCTTCTCGCTGGCTATCCGCCCGATTTCCGCCGGCTTGGTTATCGAATGGTTTTAGGATAAGAGGGGGTTAATCCCCGAACGTAACAGGAACCTCCGTCGCTTGGCGCTGAAAAGCGTGGCAGTATCGGCGGGTGATTCGCAGCTTGGGCTCTATGGCAGGCATGGACGACAACAACGATCTTTTCGGCAATCTGGAGAAGCAGCCGCAACCGGTTCGCACACCGGCGCGTCCGGCCGATCCGCTGGTGCAGGCGGCAGCCAAGCGTCCGGCGGCCGCGTCTCGTGACGGCTCAGAGGGCTACAGCGCCGCCGATATCGAGGTACTCGAAGGCCTGGAGCCGGTGCGGCGCCGTCCGGGCATGTATATTGGCGGCACCGACGACAAGGCCATGCACCATCTGTTCGCCGAGGTTATCGACAACTCGATGGACGAGGCGGTTGCCGGCCATGCCACATTCATCGATGTCGAGCTTTCGGCTGACGGCTTTCTCACCGTCACCGACAATGGCCGCGGCATTCCCGTCGATCCGCATCCGAAGTTCAAGAAGCCGGCGCTCGAAGTGATCATGACGACACTGCATTCGGGCGGCAAGTTCGATAGCAAGGTCTATGAAACCTCGGGCGGCCTGCACGGCGTCGGCGTCTCCGTGGTCAACGCACTGTCGGATCATCTCGAAGTCGAAGTCGCGCGCGGACGGCAACTTTACCGGCAGCGCTTCTCGCGCGGCATCCCGGTCAGCGGCCTCGAGCACCTTGGCGAAGTTCACAACCGGCGCGGCACCAGGACCCGCTTCCATCCCGACGAGCAGATTTTCGGCAAGGGTGCCGCGTTCGAGCCAGCGCGGCTCTACCGCATGACACGCTCGAAGGCCTATCTGTTCGGCGGCGTCGAAATCCGATGGACCTGCGATCCTTCGCTGATCAAGGAAAAGGACACCACTCCGGCCAAGGCCGAATTCCATTTTCCCGGCGGCCTCAAGGACTATCTGAAAGCGTCGCTCGGCGACGAATTCCAGGTAACGCGCGAAATCTTCGCCGGCAAGAGCGACAGGCAAGGCGGCCATGGCTCGCTGGAATGGGCGGTGACCTGGTTCGGCGGCGACGGCTTCATCAACTCCTACTGCAACACCATCCCGACCGGCGAAGGCGGCACCCACGAGGCCGGCTTCCGCAACGTCTTGACGCGCGGCCTGCGCGCCTATGCCGACCTCGTCGGCAACAAGCGCGCCTCGATCGTCACGTCGGAGGATGTCATGATCTCGGCGGCGGGCATGCTGTCGGTGTTCATCCGCGAGCCTGAGTTCGTCGGCCAGACCAAGGACAGGCTGGCGACGATCGAGGCGATCCGCATCGTCGAGACCGCGATCCGCGACCCGTTCGACCATTGGCTGGCCGACAATCCGCAGGAAGCCTCGAAGCTGCTCGAATGGGTGATCGCACGCGCCGACGAGCGGGTACGACGACGCCAGGAAAAGGAAGTGTCGCGCAAGAGCGCGGTGCGCAAGCTGCGCCTGCCGGGCAAGCTTGCCGACTGCACGCAGAATGCGGCCGCCGGCGCCGAACTCTTCATCGTCGAAGGCGATTCGGCCGGCGGCTCGGCCAAGCAGGCTCGTGACCGCGCCAGCCAGGCGGTGCTGCCGCTGCGCGGCAAGATTCTCAACGTCGCCAGCGCCGGCAACGACAAGCTGGCCGCCAACCAGCAGATTTCCGATCTGATCCAGGCGCTTGGTTGCGGCACGCGGTCGAAATACCGCGACGAGGATCTTCGCTACGACCGCGTCATCATCATGACCGACGCCGACGTCGACGGCGCTCACATCGCCTCGCTGCTGATCACCTTCTTCTACCAGGAGATGCCGAACCTGGTTCGCGGCGGACATCTCTACCTGGCGGTGCCGCCGCTCTATTCGATCCGGCAGGGCGGCAAGGTCGCCTATGCGCGTGACGACGCGCACAAGGACGAATTGCTGCGCACCGAGTTCACCGGGCGCGGCAAGGTCGAGATCGGTCGCTTCAAGGGCCTGGGCGAAATGATGGCCGCGCAGCTCAAGGAGACAACCATGGATCCGAGGAAGCGTACGCTGCTCCGCGTCGATGTGATCGATGCCGAGGCCGCCACCAAGGACGCGGTCGATGCGCTGATGGGCACCAAGCCGGAGGCTCGTTTCCGGTTCATCCAGGAACGCGCCGAATTCGCGGAAACGGAAGTGCTGGATATCTGAGCGCAGGCCGGTCGATCAAGGCTTGCGGAGACGCGCGTGTGAGCTGGCAACGGCTGAAAGGCTATTTCGAAGCGGGTCTTGCCGGGCTGACACAGCCGACCCGGTCGGACTGGATCTTCGCCTTGCGCACGGTCTCGGCCGGCCTGATCGCGCTTATGGCCGCCTACGCCCTCAAGCTCGATCACCCGCAATGGGCGATGATGACGGTGTTCATCGTTGCCCAGCCGGTCGCCGGCATGGTGTTGGCGAAAGGCTTTTATCGGTTGCTCGGCACGCTGGCGGGCGGTGTTGCCGCAATTGCCATCACCACTGTCTTCGGCACGAATCCTTGGGTGCTGGTGACGGTGCTTGCCCTATGGATCGGCATTTGCACCTTCGTGTCGTCGCTGCTGCGCAACCCGGAAGCTTACGGAGCGGCGCTGGCCGGCTACACCGCGATGATCATCGGCTTGCCGGCGTTTGGCCAGCCGCATCTCGTCGTCGACCTCGCGGTCGCGCGCTGTGCCGAGATCGTACTCGGCATTGTCTGCGCCGGCCTGACCAGTCGGCTGATCCTGCCCAAATTGGCCAGCGAGGCCATCATCTCGCGGCTGAAGCGCAGCATTCTCGACCTTGCCACCTATGCCGGCGGCGCCTTTTCCGGTGGCGACACGGCAATGCTTTCCGGCCTGCACCGGAAGCTGGTCGCTGACACCCAGACGCTCGCCGAGATGCGCGCCTATGCCAGGCTGGAGGCCCCGAGCTTCGCGCCGCGCGCCCATCCGGTCCGGCGCACCATCGGACAACTGCTTTCAGCCCTGTCCGCGGCCCGCGCGCTGCATTCACACGCCGCACCGAAGAACGCGGCGCTCATTCCGGTGCGCTCGGAGCTGCAAGCCCTCGTCACTGAAATGGCGGCGACGCCGGGCGCGCTCGACGACACGGCGCCCTGGCTGGCACGGCTCGACGCGATCGGCGCCAAAGCGACGCAAATGCCCGAGGCCTTGGCTGACCAGGACGACGACAGGGTCGGCACCGTCACCCGGCTCACCATCGCCGCCGATTTTGCCGAAGCGCTGAAACAGGCGCTGCGCGGCCTCGATGCCTTGCGTGCGCCCGTCGCGCGGCCTTCACGCGAACGCAGGCCCCCGGCGCTGGTGGTACATCGCGATTATCACGGGGCGAGCCGCAACGCGGTCCGCGCCGCGCTTGCAACGCTGCTGGTCGCCGCTTTCTGGCTGACGACGAGATGGTCGGAAGCCGCCGGCACGGTCATTCTGGTTGCCGTCGTGTCGAGCTTGTTTGCCGCCCGCCCCGATCCGGTGCGGGTAGCCTGGGGGTTCTTCCAGGGAACGCTGTTGGCTCTGCCCTTTGCCTTTCTCGTCGGCCAGATCGCGCTTCCCGTTTTTCCTGGTTTCGGCTGGTTCATGCTGTTCGTCGTACCGATCCTGGTGCCGGCGGCGCTCGCCATGGCCAATCCCCGCTATGTCGGCGTGGCGACGGCCTTCGCCATCAATTTTCTTGCTTTCCTCAGCCCGCACCAGGCGATGACCTACGACCCGGGCCCGTTCTTCGCCGGCTCGGCCTCGATCCTGGTCGGCATCCTTTTGGCAATCGGCGTCTTCATCATCGTGCTGCCCGCCGACCCATGGCTCGCGGCGCACCGCATCGTGCGGGCCATGCGCGAGGATCTGGCGCGGCTTTGCCTGCACGAGCGCGTGCCGAGGCGTTCGGCCTTCGAGAGCCTCGCCTATGACCGCATCAACCAATTGATGCCGCTGGTGCAGACCAGCGGCAGGAAGGGTGAAGCGGTTCTGGGCGGCAGTGTCGCCGCCGTCACCGTCGGTCTGGAGGTCCTGCGGCTGCGTGGCGCACAGCAGGCGCACGCCGTTCCGGCCGAGACGACGCTTTCGATCGCCAACTTCCTGCGTGGACTGGCACGCGAACTGCTCTTCCGCGCCCCGGGCGATCCGCAGACATCCACCATTGCCGTCGCCCGGCAGTATGCCGCCGGCATCGCCCAGCGAAACGCCACTGGTGAAATGCTCCAGATTGCGGCGTCACTACGGATTGTCGCGGCGGCGATGGAGGATTTTCCGGATTTTTTTGCCAGGGATAAAGGCTAAGTTAAGCGGCTGCGATCGCCAGCGCATGGCCGCGCGCATTTTCACGCAACGCAGCGAGATGGATCGACTTGATCAGCGCGGCGAGATCGCCTTCCGCGGACTGTCCGCCCAATTCCTTCAGCATCAGCCAGCTGACTTCCTGCACGCCGGCGACGCGCTTGCCGTTGGCGACCTCTCGCCAGATTTTCAGCGCGCGCAAGATGACCGCGTGCGTGGCGGCAGCCAGGCCGGCACTGCGGAACAGCGCCTGCAAGGCCACGTCGTGTCCGCCGGCCAGCAGCGCCCTCACTCTTTGGGCGGACTGCTGGCTGAGCGCGACCAGCGCCGAGCCGAAGAAGTCGACCTTGCCATGCGCGATGGTGCGGATGAGGAAGCTCGCGGTGAGATCGCCGCGTAGCCTGAGATGCTCGATCAGTGCTGCATGCTCTTCCTGGCGCGTGCTCTCGATCAGCGTCACGCAGGCCTTAACGCAGGCGTCGCGCATGACGCGGTCGGCCCGGGCGGCTCCCATCAAGGCCATGACCAGCGGCGAGGTCTTGAGCATCTCACCGAGCTTAACGAGCAGCATGTGCCGGCAGTCGGCGGGCAGGCGTGAATCCGATATAAGCGCCTCGCGCACCAGCGGCAGATGGCCGTGGCGCTCGGCCATGCGGCGAAAACTCAACGAAGCGACATCGGCCCCGCTGTTGGCCAAAAGCACGGCGCAGGCCTCCGCCTCGCCGATCTCTGCGATAGCCGCCGACAGCGCCATCGAGACCAATGGCCGATCGGCGATCAGTTTTTGCGTCGCCTTCGGACCTGAAGCCACGCGATCGATCAGGTCTGCGTCGGTAAGCAGTGGCGATCGCGTCAGCACGACGCCGGCGACTTCCGGCTGGTCGGAAGCAAGCGCGCTGATGATCTGGGGCGGTGCGTGATGGCTCATGGACAGCGCCTCGGCCATCGCCAGCCGTACCTTCGACGATGCGTCGTCGAGCAGCAAGGTCAGCGCCGCCTCGGCGGCGCAGCGATCCTCGAACGGCAATTCCGCGTCGACATAGGCGCGGGCGAGCGCGCTTGCCGCCGCGGCGCGCTCCGACACCCTGGCCGTGTAGATCCATTTCAGGAAATGCGAGACAACAACCATACCGCCTGCTTACGCCCCTTGCCGGAAGGTTTCCGACCCCGTGCCGGACGTTAGGCCGAATTGGTTTATGAAGCGTTCACCATGTTCGTTAACTGGCTTGCGAGCGCTGGATGCAGCGCCTATCAACCGTCCAGCAGCGGAGGAGAATGAAATGGCTGGGCTTTATCTCGAGGAGTTCGTCGTCGGCCATGTCTTCCAGCACACGCTGCGCAAGACTGTCACCGAAAGCGACAACATGCTGTTCTCGGTGATGACGCTGAACCCGCAGCCGCTGCATATCGACTTCGATTTCGCCGCCAGGAGCGAATGGGGCAAGCCGCTGGTCAACTCGCTGTTCACGCTCGGCCTGATGATCGGCATTTCGGTTAACGACATCACCGTCGGTACGACGGTCGCCAATCTCGGCATGAAGGAAACGGTGTTTCCGCATCCGGTCTTCCATGGCGACACCATCCGCGTCGAGACCACTGTCGTCTCGGTGCGCGAATCCAGGTCGAAGCCCGATCGCGGCATCGTCGAGTTCGAACATCGGGCCTATAACCAGAACGGCGACCTCGTCGCCAAATGCACGAGACAGGCCATGATGCTGAAGAAGGTAGCCTGATGCGTTCGCTGCTGTTCGTTCCCGGCGATTCCGAGAGGAAGCTGGAGAAGGGCTTTGGCGCCGGCGCAGACGTGGTCATTGTCGACCTCGAGGATTCGGTGGCGCCCCAAAACAAGGCATCGGCGCGAATGACTGCGGCGCGCTTCATCGCCAGCCACAGGGCGAAAACAAGGTCGGCAATCTACGTCAGGGTCAACGACCTTTCGACGGGATTGACGGACGACGATCTTGCGGCGCTTATCCCGGCAAAACCCGACGGCGTCATGCTGCCCAAATCGGCTGGCGGCCAGGATGTCCAGCACCTCTCGGCAAAGCTCAGGCTGCGCGAAGCGGAGAACGGCTTGGCCGACGGCGCGACAAAAATCCTGCCGATCATTACCGAAACACCGGCGGCCGTGCTGGCGGCGGCGAGCTACGCCGGGGCAAGCGCGCGACTTGCCGGGCTGACCTGGGGCGCGGAAGACCTGTCGGCGGCGATCGGAGCGCGCACCACCCGCGACCAACATGGCCGTTACACCGAAATATTCCGCTTCGCTCGCGCCATGACCATTCTCGCCGCCGGCGCGGCGAAAGTCGCGGCGATCGACACCGTCTTCCCGAATTTCCGCGATATGGCGGCCTTCGAGGCCGAATGCAGGGAGGCCGAACGTGACGGCTTCACCGGCAAGATGGCGATCCACCCTGATCAGGTGCCGGTCATAAACGCCGCCTTCACGCCCTCGGTGGAAGCGGTGCAACAGTCGGCGGCAATTGTCGCGGCATTCCAGGCGGCGGGAAATCCCGGCGTCGTCGGCATCGACGGCAAGATGTATGACCGGCCGCATCTGCGGCTGGCCGAGCGGCTTCTGGCACGCGCCCGGGCAGCCGGAATCTCCGCCTGACCGCTACCAGACCAACGGGATCAGGCGGTAGCGGACATGGGCCGCATAGTCGTCATAGCCGCGCAGGCCGGTGCGAAGCGTTTTTTCCTCGATGAATGTGCGGATGGCCAAGAGAACGATGAACACGACGACCAGTGCCAGCCCCCACCAGGAGCCGAGCAGGAGAGCCGTGCCGGCAAAGAAGAGGATGGCGCCGGCATACATGGGATGGCGCACATAGCTATAGGGACCCGTTGTGATCACTTGCTGTCCGCGCTCGGCCTGGATCTTCACGACGGGCGCCGCGAAGCTGTTCTCCAGCATCGTCAGATAGCTGATCCATAGTCCGACCAGCAGAACCAGCGCACCGATCACCTGTACCCAGACCGGAACGACGGACCAGCCGAAGCGGTAGTCGAAACCCATGAAGGTCAGCCAGGCAAATATGCCGAGCAGGAGTATGCTCAACAGAACCTTGTCGGCCGCGGTCTGGTCCTTCTGGATGGGAGAGCTCAGCCGTTCGTTCATCAGCCCGGGATCGCGCCGGGCCAGCGTCACGCCAAGGGTCAGGCTCAGCCCGATCATCACCGCCAGATATACCCAGGCTCCCGGCCAGGTCAGCGTACCCGCTGTCAGGAAAAGCAGCGCGCCCATGGCGCCGAACCACACGAACGTCTGGAGGATCAATCTCGAGACCATGATCAACCTTCCATGATATTTGCCGTCGGCATTACCAGCAACAGACTACCGCCGACCCTCAGCGGACTATCGCCCATCCCGCGCCTGGACGAAACGGTCCTGGTGTGCAGAAGGTTTCGTCATGCCGCGTCATCAAGCTCAGGGCGCGTCGTGATGACGGCTCGCCGTCAGGAAAGCACAGTGACTGGGCGCCCCTTGCGGGCTAATCCTTGCCCCAACGCGGCCGGCGCATCGAAAACACTTCGTTGACGCTGGCATAATCCATGTAGCCGAGGCGAGCGACATTGCCGGCCTTGCTGATATCGAACAGGCCGTCTTTCAGGTAGGCATCGTCAATATGCACGCCGATCACTTCGCCGGCCACGACGACGGCGCTGGTCGGCGTTCCGTCCAGGGCCTTTGGCCGGAACACTTCGGTCACCTTGCATTCGAGTGCGGCGGGTGCGGCCGCCACGCGCGGCGGCGCGACAAGACGCGACGGCGTCATGGCGAGATCGGCATAGACGAACTCGTTGACGCCGCGCGGCGCGTCGACCGACGTCCGGTTCATCTTCTCGGCCAGATCGCGGCCGACCAGATTGGCGACGAACTCGCCGGTCTCCTGGGCGAAGGAGGCGCTGTCCTTCTCGCCCTCGGAGGAAAACCAGACGATGAAGGGCCTTGTCGAAACGGCATTGAAGAAGGAATAGGGCGCGAGGTTGATCTCGCCGGCCCCGTTCAGGGTCGAGATCCAGCCGATCGGGCGCGGCGCCACGATCGCCTTCGACGGATCGTGCGGCAGTCCGTGCCCCTTTGACGGCTCGTAGAACACTTAGCCCGCCCAGGGCCCGGCATAGTCCGCATAAAGCTTTGCCGGATCGGGGCGCGGCCGCTCCGGCGCCGGGCCGCCATAGGAGCCGATATGGACGAAGCCGATGACGCGCTCTTGCGGCGCCAGTCCCAGGATCGCCCTGCCCTCCGGCACGTCTGAATACCAGTTGCTGATCATGTTGGTGCCATAGCCCAGTGCGTTGGCGGCAATCATCAGGTTCATCGCCGCCATGCCGCCGGACAGGAACATCTCCCATTGCGGGATTTTTGGATTTTCCTTCGGCACCGACACGACGCCGATCACCAGCGGCGCGCGCGAGAAGCGCGCCAGCTCCTGGTTGCGGCGGCCATCCGGTAAAGGTCCCTCCCGCTGTTCGGCAAGGGCCGCCAGCTTCCTGCCGATCTCGATGCGGGCATCACCGCGATAAAGAATGAAGCGCCAGGGCTCGAGCCGACCATGATCGGGCACGCGCGTGGCCGCAGTAATCATCGTGGCGATCTCGGCGTCGCCGGGCGCAGGCTCCTTCAAGTCCGGTATCGGCGCTGAATTGCGGGTCAGCAGGAAGTCGATGATCGGGGACGCCATGGGCGCAAGTCTCCTAAATTCGATTTTGAGCTGAAGCGCGCCATGGGAATGCGGGGCGGCTCGGGCATCGACGCGGGCGCGCCAGGCTGGAGAGTCGTATCCGTCGGACTCTTAAGCCTTGAAATTGCCACCGCCATGGGCTTCAACGCAAGGCATGTTTGAGGGGGCTTTGCGTCTTTTCCTGATCTGGGTCTGCACCCTGCTGCTCATGGCGCCGGTTTCCGTTGCCGTGGCACAGAACGTGGATGGCGTCAGCGACCTGAAGCTTCCCGGAATTTCGAGCTACGCGACGCCGAAAGGCGAGACATCGCTGGCGCTTGGTGGCGGCGGCGCCATCACCTTGTCCGCGCAATTGACCGACAAGGGAGGCGATATCACTCGCGGTATCGTCTGGCGCGTCTTCAAGCCGGAGGCCGTCAACGGCAAATTGCCGATGGTGGCTTCCGCCCATGGCGGCACGGCGGTCTTCCAGCTCGAACCCGGCAGCTATCTGGTTCACGCTTCCTACGGCCGGGCCGGTGCCACCAAGCGCATCACTGTCGGCAAGGACGCCAAACGCGAGAGCCTCGTGCTCGATGCCGGCGGCCTGAAGCTCGACGCCGTCCTTTCCGGAGGGGCGCGCATCCCGCCAAAGAAGTTGCGCTTTTCGATCTATGAGGGCAATGCCGAACCCAATGGCGATCGCGCGCTGATCATTCCCGACGTCGAGCCCAACAGCGTCGTGCGTCTCAATGCCGGCATCTACCACGTGGTCTCGACCTATGGCGCGGTCAATGCCGTCATCCGCTCCGACATCCGCGTCGAGGCCGGCAAGCTGACCGAAGCCACCGTCGAGCATCACGCCGCCGAGATTACCTTGAAGCTGGTGCGTGAAGCGGGCGGCGAAGCGATCGCCGACACGTCGTGGTCGCTGCTCAACGAATCCGGCGATCCGATCAAGGAAACCGTCGGCGCCTTCGCCTCCATGGTGCTGGCCGAAGGCGACTACACGATCATCGCCAAGAACCGCGACCGGATCTACCAGAAGGATTTCACTGTCGTGGCCGGACAGAACCAGGAAATCGAGGTTCTCGCGACGGAAGCAGCCGCGATGGATCCGGAAGAAGGCGCGGATTAGTCAATTCCGGAAAGCCTCGAGCCGCTTTCCCTTCGGATCTCCACGAAATGGACCTACGCCGCCAGCTTGGCTCGTGCCGGCAGGAATGGAATCCGGCGGCGAGGAACCGGCGGCGCCAGATCGAAGACGCCTCTATAGAGGCGCTCGAGCAGCGCCTTGCGGTCGCGCACGGGCTCCAGTTCGTTCCAGTTCAGCACATCGCCGACACGCACGTCGATCGACTTGCCGGAAAGCCGGGCGAACTCGTGGATAAGCAGCGAAATGCGCAGCGTCAGCGATGCCTTGCCGACGAACTTCGCCACGCGCCCGTCGCGCTCGGCCATGTTCATGGGGCCGCTGACCAGATGGAACAGCCTGCCGTTCTGGCCGGAGAAATGCATCGGCACTACGGAAGCCTTGGCATCCTGCACGAGACGGGCCGGAAACATCTTCCATGGCAGATCGCGTGCCTGGCCAAAACCTTTCGGCGCGGTGGCGACGCCGCCGGCCGGAAACACCACGATGGTGACACGTTCTTTCAAGAGCCGCACAGCCTCGTGACGCACCGCCATGTTGTTCTTCAGAGCGTCCTTGGTCTCGGAAAAGTCGATCGGCAGCGAGTAGGGCTCCATCTCGCTGATCTTGAGCAGATCCTTGTGGATCATGACCCGGAACGGCCGCCCAAGCTGCTCGGCCAGCGACAGCACGGCAATCCCGTCGCCGATGCCAAAGGGATGATTGGCGACGATCA
Source organism: Mesorhizobium sp. B2-4-7 (assembly GCF_006442685.1). NCBI lineage: Bacteria > Pseudomonadati > Pseudomonadota > Alphaproteobacteria > Hyphomicrobiales > Phyllobacteriaceae > Mesorhizobium > Mesorhizobium sp. B2-4-7. Next base: position 221,823 of record NZ_VFVH01000008.1, on the reverse strand, counting down.
CCAGCGGCGTGTCAGGCAGGGTCTGCGGCGGCCATTGGTCGGGGGTTCGCACCCGCACATCGATCAATTCGAGCATGCGGCTGAACACGCGCTCGCCGGACGGGACCACCTGGCGGCGCCAAAAATCATAAAGCGCTGCAAAACGGTCGCGTCCGGACAGGCCTTCGATGGAATGGATGACCCACCGCGTCAGCGCTGGCTGTCGGGGATTAGCATAGGAAAGCTCGGGAAACGGTTTTTCACGCAATTTCAGCTTGAGCATGAGGGCTTGTTACAAGACTGCCGTGACAGGGATGTGAAAATGGAGGGATGTGAAGACGGTGCGATATGGAAATGGCGGTGGACTGCTCCACCGCCATTCCGCTTGAAATACTACCGGGTCAGGCCGCAGGTTTGCGTCGGCGATCGGGCGTGATCGCTTCTTCGGTCAGCTGCGCGACCGCTTGGGCGAGACCCAGCGACTCCTGATCGCGCGATCCGAGGCGGCGCATGTTGACCGTCTGCTCTTCCGCCTCGCGCTTGCCGCAGACGAGGATGACCGGAACCTTGGCTAGGCTGTGCTCACGGACCTTATAGTTGATCTTCTCGTTGCGCAGATCCGCCTCGGCGGACAAGCCCGCGGCTTTCAGCTTCGCCACCACTTCGTTCGCATAGCCGTCGGCGTCCGAAGTGATCGTCGCCACCACTACCTGCAGCGGCGCGAACCACAGCGGGAAATGGCCGGAATAGTTCTCGATCAGGATGCCGAGGAAGCGCTCCATCGAGCCGCAGATGGCACGGTGCACCATGACAGGCTGTTTCTTCTCGGAATCCGAGCCGATGTAGAAGGCACCGAAACGCTCCGGCAGGTTGAAGTCGACCTGCGTGGTGCCGCATTGCCATTCGCGGCCGATGGCATCCTTCAGCACATATTCGAACTTCGGCCCGTAGAAGGCGCCCTCGCCAGGATTGATCGAGGTCTTGATGCGGTTGCCCGATCGCGTCCTGATCGTCTCCAGCACGCCGCTCATGATCGCTTCGGCGTGATCCCAGGCTTCGTCGGTGCCGACGCGCTTGTCCGGCCGGGTCGACAGCTTCACGCTGATTTCGTCGAAGCCGAAATCGGCATAGGTCGACAGAATCAGATCGTTGATACGCAGGCACTCCGACGCCAGTTGCTCCTCGGTGCAGAAAATATGCGCGTCATCCTGCGTGAAACCGCGCACGCGCATCAGCCCGTGTAGCGCGCCCGACGGCTCATAGCGATGCACATTGCCGAATTCCGCAAGCTTTACCGGCAGGTCGCGATAGGATTTCAACCCGTGCTTGAATATCTGCACATGGCCAGGACAGTTCATCGGCTTCAGCGCGAACACGCGGTCGTCATCGGTGTCGTCGCCGGCAACCGTGACCTTGAACATGGCGTCGCGGTACCAGCCCCAATGGCCCGACGTCTCCCACAGGCTCTTGTCGAGCACCTGCGGTGCGTTGACCTCCTGGTAGCCCTGCTCGTCGAGGCGGCGGCGCATGTAGTTGACCAGGTTCTGGAACATCTTCCAGCCCTTGGCATGCCAGAAGACGACACCGGGCCCCTCTTCCTGGAAATGGAACAAATCCATCTCGCGGCCGAGCTTCCTGTGGTCGCGCTTTTCGGCTTCCTCCAGCATTGTCTGGTAGGCGTCGAGCTGCGCCTGATCAGCCCACGCCGTGCCGTAGATGCGCGTCAGCATCGGGTTGTTCGAATCTCCGCGCCAATAGGCGCCCGCCACCTTCATCAGCTTGAAGGCATTGCCGATCTGCCCGGTCGAGGCCATATGCGGACCGCGGCAAAGGTCGAACCAGTCGCCTTGCGCGTAGATCTTGAGATCCTGATCGTCAGGAATGGCGTCGATCAGTTCCAGCTTGTAGCGCTCGCCCTTGTCGGCAAAGACCTTTTTGGCCTTGTCGCGCGACCAGACTTCCTTCGTGAACGGCTTGTTGCGCGCAATGATCTCGCGCATCTTCTTCTCGATCACCGGGAAGTCGTCCGGAGTGAACGGCTCGTTGCGGGCGAAGTCGTAGTAGAATCCGTTCTCGATTACCGGCCCGATGGTCACCTGCGTTCCCGGCCATATCTCCTGCACGGCCTCCGCCAGCACGTGTGCCGCGTCATGGCGGATGAGTTCCAGCGCGCGCGGATCGTCGCGGGTGATGATCTCGATCTTGCCGGACTTGCCGAGCGGATCGGAGAGATCGCGCACGGTACCGTCGATGGCATAGGCCACGGCCTTCTTGGCCAGCGACTTGGAGATCGATTCGGCAAGGCCTGCACCGGTCATCGCCGCATCGTAGTCGCGCACGGAGCCATCGGGAAATGTCAGGGAAACGGCATTCAGCATCAGGTATTCTCCTATCCAGTCCCGCAAACGAGCGCGGGTGGTGAAATGCAGGTCGTCAGCTGTTCGAGGCTGCGACCTGCCAGGTAGCCGGAGGCGTCCGGCGGCGGCAGTCTTTTATGGGCAGATGCCGCCGCCGTAAAGCCTCGGCTATTTAATCAGCATTGGCAGGTCCTTCAGGAAGGCCGCGCGCGTCGCGAGCCCCTTCGGCATGTCGCTCCGCTTCGTATCGACGACGAGCCGGGCAAACACGATCTGGCGGCCGTCTTTCTGCGCCCAGCCGACGAACCAGCCGAGTGAACGCCTGTCCTTGCCGCCCTCGCCGACCCTGGTGCTGCCCGTCTTGCCCTGGACGGTCCAGTCGCCGGCCTTGAAGCTGGGCATGACGGCTTTCGTCATGTCGTGAGCCTTGGCCGAGACCGGCATCTTGCCGGCGAGGAGCTTACGCAGGAAGTCTATCTGTTCGACCGGCGTGATCTTGAGCGAGGAGTTCACCCACGAGTGGGTCAGGCCGTCATTCTTGCCGGGATCGCCGGAAACGTCCGCATTGCCATAGCCGAACTTCGAGACGTAGCCGGCAAAGCTCTCCGGTCCAAGCCGGCGGGTGATCTCGCGCGAATACCACAGCACCGAGTCCCGCTCCCAGATCGTCGGATCGACGGTCTTGTGGTCCCGCTTGACCGCCTTGAATTCAGGCTTGTAGCCCCAGCTCGGCGTGTGTTCGTCGCTGAGTATGCCGGCATCGTAACCGATCAGCGACAGCGGCACCTTGAACGTCGAGGCCGGGCTGAACCGCTGATCGCAGACGCCGTTCTGGTAAAGCGTCTTGCCGCTCTGTGCATCGGCGATCAACGTGCACTGCACATCCCCGAGCGGCGCCGATTGCGCGCGCATCGGAAATCCCAGAAGCCAGGCAAGCAGGAACAGGACTCCGGCAAGGATGAAGGGAAGACGGTCGACATTGCGCATTGGATGCTCGCTCCAGAGGGGGTTCGGCGAGCGGCTTAGCGAGGTCTCTTGTCTCGATTTTGTCTCAAATTCGCAGTTGTTGTGCAGGCTGCCGTTAACCCTACCAGATCGTAAACGGTTGCCTTGAAGAACTGACCGGCAGTCAGCTTCGCGCCTCGTCGCGGTTGCTGCCGATCCGCCAATATCGCCACGGCGTGAACCAGACATACCGATCCGCCAGAACCTCCGGAACAAGGTCGACGCCATGGGTGCCGAATGGTCCGCAGCGCAGAACCCTGAAAAATCCCATCCAGCCGCCGGCCCAAAGACCATGGCGGGCGATCGCCTCATGCGCATATTCCGAGCAGGTCGGCAGATGACGGCAGGAATTGCCGATGAAGCTGGACAGCGTCAGTTGATAGAGGCGCACCAGCGACGTGCCCAACACCCGGCCGGGGGTCTTGCGCCACGGGCCGGACCAGTTGCGGCCGCGCCGCGGCGGCCCGGCTGTATGTGCATGCCCATGCTGGTCGCCCACTGCGATCTCCGTCTTTCCAGACGATAGATGTGGGCTTCATCGGGAGAACGCAATCCCGCCCCTGCTTGCTGAGCTTTCACGGGCGGAAGCGGCGAAGTGGCTGCCGATCAGCCGGCGGTGCCCACCGGCAGGGGCTAGGCTGCTCTTCGTGGTGCTTCCGACGGGTCCTTTCGTCACGCCACTGATAGGTTGCAATCCGCATCACATCGCCAAAAATCTCTAGCAACTGGACCATGGCCGTATCTCCTTGACGACGAGTAGACCGCCGCTGGCCTTCGCCTTCAAACGAGTATAATTTCCACTTCGGATAATCCTGGGTTATGCGAATGAAGCGTGGGCGATTGCCGCTGACGGCCTTGAGGAGCTTTGAAGCAGCCGGGCGGCACCTGAGTTTCAGCAGGGCGGCCGAGGAGCTTTTCGTCTCGCAGGCAGCGATCAGCCGGCAGATCCGCGAGCTCGAGATCTTTCTGCGCCGGCCCCTGTTCGAACGTCACCATCGCCGCGTCGAACTGACCGATGCGGGCCGCCGGCTGCTCAGTCAGCTGGTCAGGAGTTTCGACGCCATCGACGCCCTGCTTTCCGAGTTGGTGGCGGCTCCCGCGCAGACAGTGGTTCGCGTCAGCGTCGAGCCGTCTCTGGCATCGGTATGGCTGGTGCCGCGGCTCAACCGTTTTCGCCAATTGCGGCCCGACATCGACGTCGCGCTCGAAGTCGATCCAAGGCTGATTGAGTTTCGCGGCGACCAGCCTGAACTTGCGTTACGCTTCAGTGCGCATGCTGCCTCGTGGCCGCGCAGCGAGGCCGAGCAGCTTGCCTCGACGGTCGATTCACCGGTTCTGTCGCCGGCGCTGCTTGCCGCGGGGCCTCCCCTCGACAAGCCGGCCGACCTTGGCCGCTATACGCTGTTGCATGAGGAAAACCGACAGGGTTGGGCGCGCTGGTTTGAGGCGGCTGGTGTGCCTGCCGACGCCGTGCCCGCGCGCGGTCCCATGCTGGCGGATGCATCGCTTTCGAAGCAGGCCGCCCTGCTCGGACACGGCGTGGCGCTGGGCGATCTCCTGCAGATCGGCGAAGAGCTCGCCTCCGGCACGTTGGTCAAGCCGTTCGACATCGACGTCGCGTCCGGCGCCTATTGGCTGGTGGCCAGAAGCCTGCGCGATCTCCCCGAGCCAGCCGCCGCGTTCGCCGACTGGGTGAGAAGCGAATTCGCCGAAAGCAGACGGCTCCAATAGGCCGCCAAATGGGCTATCAGGCGGCTTCTTCGGCGCGCTTCTTCTCGATCTGACCGATCGCGTCGACCACCGCGTCGAAGGTCAACATGGTCGAGGCATGGCGCGCCTTGTAATCGCGCACCGGTTCCAGATATTTGAGATCGGCGAAGCGGCCTTCCGGCGGCGCTCCGTTCTCTTTCAGCATTTTCAGCATGGTCTCGCGCACCGCGCGCAATTCGTCGGCCGTAGCGCCAACCACATGCTGCGCCATGATGGAGGACGAGGCCTGGCCGAGCGCGCAGGCCTTCACGTCATGTGCGAAATCGGTAACCACGCCGTCCGCCATATTGAGATCGACGGTAACGGTAGAGCCGCACAATTTGGAATGTGCCCTCGCGCTGGCGTCGGGATGATCGAGCCGGCCGATCCGTGTGATATTTCCGGCAAAACCGAGAATTTTCGCATTGTAGACGTCGTTGATCATTATTTTCCAGTCCGTCGCCGCCAAGCGAACAGCGTTTGCCGCTGACGCGTCTTTCTTTCGCTCGTCATGACCATATATAATGGTGGCAGTCCGGTATCGACAAGGCGACGAAAAGCCCACGTCTTTGCCGCAGTTTGCTCACGCCGCTTACGGGGCTGGAAACCGGGCGAGTTTCCGACGCCGAAAGGTCGTGGTCCGTTCAACTCGTTCCTCCTGAGAGAGGGACTACGGGAGACGCCTTTATGGATGCCGTTATCAAGAAGTTCATGCCCCAGTCGGCCTACATGGAAAAGCCCGTCACCGACCGGCCGAGCGAGGCCGACGTCGAGGCTGCGGTACGCACGCTTTTGCGCTGGACCGGCGACAACCCCGATCGCGAAGGGCTGGTCGACACGCCCAAGCGGGTGGCCAAGGCCTATCGGGAAATGTTCGGCGGCTATGACATGTGCCCGGCCGAAGAGCTTGGCCGCACCTTCGAGGAAGTGGCAGGTTACGACGACCTTGTCATCGTCAAGGACATCCAGTTCCATTCGCATTGCGAACATCACATGGTGCCGATCATCGGCAAGGCCCATGTCGGCTATCTGCCGGACGGCAAGGTCGTCGGCCTGTCCAAGATCGCGCGCGTGGTCGATATCTTCGCCCATCGCCTGCAGACCCAGGAAGCCATGACCGCGCAGATCGCCGGCGTCATTCAGGATGTGCTCAATCCGCGCGGCGTTGCAGTGATGATCGAGGCCGAGCACATGTGCATGGCCATGCGCGGCATCCGCAAGCAGGGCTCCACCACGCTGACCTCGACCTTCACCGGCGTGTTCAAGGATACTCCCGAAGAACAGGTTCGTTTCGTCACCATGGTGCGTGGCGGTGGGGTGTAAGCCGCCTCGCCCAGCATCGCCGGACCATGATTCCGAAAGTGGATACCGGTTTTCGGATAGTCATGGTCAAACAGGAAGATAGCCCGGCGATGTCGGCACTGGAATTTCCGAAGGCTCCCTCAGACAAGAAAGCGCTGGAAGAAGGCGCGGTGTTTTCACCGCGCTTCGATGCCGCCGGCCTGGTCACCGTCGTCGTCACCGATGCGGCAGACGGCGTGCTTTTGATGGTCGCGCACATGAATGCGCAGGCTCTGGCGTTGACGCTTGAAACAGGTATCGCCCACTACTGGTCGCGTTCGCGCAATGCGCTGTGGAAGAAGGGCGAAACGTCAGGCAATCTCCAGCATGTCATCGAGGTGCTCACGGATTGTGACCAGGACGCCATATGGTTGCGCGTCAAAGTGCTAGGCCACGACGCAACTTGTCACACAGGCCGGCGTTCCTGCTTCTATCGGACGGTGGGGCTGATCGACGGCAAGGCGATGCTTGCCGACGATGGCAGCGAGCCCTTGTTCGATGCGGAAAAAACGTATCGGAAGCTCCCGTGAATGACCAGCTTGAACCTTTTGCCCGCAGCCAACCACATAGATTCACCATTTCGATACGGCCCGCCTATATATTAGCTGTGGGACAAGGGAGATCATGATGCTCGAGTGGGCGTCATTGCGTAACAGAGCGGACGTACGAGAGGCGAATGGTCCCGCTTCGTCCGGCGGCGCGGCCGAAACAACATCACCAAAGAAAACTGGCATCTCGCTTGCACTGGGCGGCGGTTGCGCAAGAGGCTGGGCGCATATCGGCGTGCTGCGCGCGCTCGATGAAGCCGGCATCGAGGTTTCGATGATTGCCGGCACCTCGATCGGCGCGCTGGTCGGCGGCTGTTACCTCGCCGGAAAACTGGACGAGTTGGAAGAGTTCGCCCGCAGCCTGACCAGGCGGCGCATCTTCGGCCTGCTCGATCTAAACCTGCGCGGCAGCGGTCTGTTCGGCGGCATGAAGCTGGATGCTCGCCTGCGTGAGCATGTGGCCGGCATTCGCTTTGAGGATTTGTCCAAGCCGTTCGTCGCGGTCGCTTCCGAAATCCGCACCGGCCATGAGATCTGGCTGTCGAACGGCTCGCTGATAACAGCCATGCGCGCTTCCTATGCCTTGCCTGGCGTGTTCGAGCCGGTGACTTGCAATGGCCGCGTGTTGGTCGACGGAGCTTTGGTCAATCCGGTGCCGGTGTCGGTCTGCCGTGCCTATGAGCAGCCGCTGGTTGTCGCGGTCAACCTTCATTACGACCTGTTCGGCCGTGCCGCCGTCATCAAGCATAGCGCCGGTGAACTGGTCGTCGAGAACGATGCACCGCGCAGTGGCCAATTCGACCCGGAGCACCGGGCGCATCAGACGCGGCTTGGCATCACCGGCGTCATGGTCGAGGCCTTCAACATCATCCAAGACCGAATCTCGCGCGCCAGGCTTGCCGGCGATCCGCCGGACATGTCGCTGCAGCCCAAGCTCAGCCACATCGGTCTGACCGAATTCCACCGCGCCGATGAGGCGATCCAGATCGGCTATAGGGCAACGATGGCACAGATCGGCGAACTGACCCGGCTTCAGACGGTTCTCGCCTGATCAAAGACGCATCAGGCGCGTGCCGCGTCGACGATGCGGAACTGCACGCTGCGATTGCCGTTCCAGTAATTGCCCGACAATGAGCCGGCGACGTGGATCGTCTTACCACGGTTCTTGAACAGGAAGTCGCCGAGCACGGTGTCGACGGCACGAAAGGCGATCGCCTGGATGCGACCGCCACTGCCCGACTGGAGGTCGGCGCGGATGTGGTTGGTGCCGACCAGCCGGGCGTCGGCCAGCCGATGGCGAGGCAGCGCGAAAACAGGCGCGACATGCCCTGCACCGAACGGGCCGGCCTTTTCCAGCGCATCCAGCAAGGCCAGCGTCGCACCCTCGGCGGCAAGCGCGCCGTCGATCGCCAGGCTTTCCTCGTCTTGCAATCGGAACACGTCGGCTGCTGCGCGCTCCTCGAAAAATGCCCTGAGCTCGCCGAGCCGCGTGCGCTCGACGGTAATGCCGGCTGCCATGCCATGGCCGCCGCCCTTGACGATCAGCCCGGCATCTGCGGCTTCGCGCACCAGCCGGCCGAGATCGAAGCCCGACACCGAGCGACCTGAACCGGTGCCGGTGCCGGTGGCGTTGAAGGCGATGGCGAAGGCCGGCCGTCGGGCATGGTCCTTGAGCCTGGAGGCAAGCAGGCCGACGATGCCGGGATGCCAGTTGGTGCTAGCGGTAACGACGATGGCCGGCCCGCTGCCGCCGGCAAGCTCGGCATCGGCCTCGGCACGCGCCGCGGCCAGCATCTCGTGTTCCATCAGCTGCCGCTCCTGGTTGAGCCGATCGAGCGTCTCGGCGATGGTGCGGGCCTCGACCGGATCGTCGGTCGCAAGCAGCCGGCTGCCGAGGGCGGCGTCGCCGATGCGCCCGCCGGCGTTTATGCGCGGTCCGATCAGGTAGGCCAGATGGAAGGTGCTGAGCGGCTCGCCGACGCGCGAGACCCGCGCCAGCGCAGACATTCCCTCGTTCTTCTGCTGGCGCGCCACTTGCAAGCCCTTGACGACGAAGGCACGGTTGACGCCGGTGAGCGGCACCACATCGCAGACCGTGGCCAGCGCCACGAGATCGAGCAGCGAGAGCAGGTCCGGCGGCGTGGCGTCGGCCAGCCGGCCGCGCAGGACCTTGGCCGTCTGCACCAGCGCGAGAAAAACCACTCCGGCGGCGCAGAGATGGCCCTGCCCGGAAAGGTCGTCGTCGCGGTTGGGGTTGACCACCGCGTGTGCCGCCGGCAAGGCGCCGCCGACCTGATGATGGTCGAGCACCACGACATCGGCACCGGCGGCATTGGCCGCGTCGATGGAAGCCGCGCTGTTGGTGCCGCAATCGACGGTGACGATCAGCGTCGCGCCGCGCGAGATGAGCTCGCGCATGGCTTCGGGATTGGGACCGTAACCCTCGAAGATACGATCGGGAATGTAGATTTCCGACGATATCGAGAAATGCGCGAGGAAGCGTTTGAGCAAGGCCGACGAGGCGGCGCCATCGACATCGTAGTCGCCGAAGATCGCCACCTTCTCCCGGGCCATCACCGCGGCGGCTATTCGAATGGCCGCCTTGTCCATGTCGGTCAGCGAAGCCGGGTCCGGCAGCAGGTCGCGGATCGTCGGGTCGAGAAAGCGCTCCGCCTGTTCCGCCGTCACGCCACGTCCGGCAAGCACGCGCGCGACGATATCGGGCACGCCGTGCCCCTGTGCGATGGCAAGCGCGACCATGTCCTGCCGCTCGGTCAGCCGATGTTCCCAGGAAACACCGGTGGCCGACTGTCGGACATCGAGAAAAAGGCGTCTCTCGCCCGTCATGCGAGGCGACGTTTGCGGATGATCATTGCCCACAATATGCGACGGCCAGTCAGGAATGCATCAAAACTTTTCCAGGTCCTGATGCCGGGCCTTGATCTCGCGCACGGTGCGCGACGACGAGCGCAGCACGATCGTGTGCGTTGTGATGTAGTTGCGGCCGAACTTGACCCCTGCCAGCATGTTGCCGTCGGTGACGCCGGTGGCCGCGAACAACACATCGCCGCGCGCCATGTCCTCGGCCCGGTAGACCCGCTTCGGGTCGGCAATACCCATCTTGCCGGCGCGGGCGACCTTCTCGGGCGTATCGAGGATCAAGCGGCCCTGCATCTGGCCACCCGTGCAGCGCAGCGCCGCCGCGGCCAGCACGCCCTCCGGCGCGCCGCCAATGCCGAGATAGATGTCGATGCCGGTTTCCTCGGGATCGGTGGTGTGGATGACACCGGCGACGTCGCCATCGCCGATCAGCCGGATTGCCGCCCCGGTGGCGCGCACGGCGTCGATCAGCTTGCCATGGCGCGGACGGTCGAGGATGCAAGCGGTAACGTCGGACACCGCGACGCCCTTGGCCTTTGCCAGGCTGGCTATGTTTTCGGCCGGCGACGCATCGATGTCGATGACGCCCTCGGCATAGCCCGGGCCGATGGCGATCTTGTCCATGTAGACATCGGGCGCGAACAGCAGGCTGCCCTTCTCGGCGATGGCGATGACGGCCAGCGCGTTGGGCAGGTTCTTGGCGCAGATCGTGGTGCCTTCAAGCGGGTCGAGCGCAATGTCGACCGCCGGGCCTTTGCCGGTGCCGACCTCCTCTCCGATATAGAGCATCGGCGCCTCGTCCCGCTCGCCTTCGCCGATCACCACCGTGCCCTTGATGGCGAGGCGATTGAGCTCCTGGCGCATGGCGTCCACCGCGACCTGGTCGGCGGCCTTTTCGTCACCGCGTCCGCGCAGCCTGGCGGCCGCGACGGCGGCGCGTTCGGTGACGCGCACCAGTTCCATGGTGAGTATCCGGTCAAGTCCGGCGATAATGTTGTGGGCCACGTTCATCAGGTCGATCCTCGTTCGCATGCCGCCTCCCGCCGGAGGCGCGCCTCTTGTGTCAAACGAGCATGACAACGGCAAGACCTCTCGAAGGTTTTCTCGAAAAGCCTGCAATATCAACCGATTAAATTATGGATAGCACGATTCCGGCGAACCTGGGCCGCTTTCAAAGTAGGTATCGAGATCTAAAACACGGCCAGATATTTCAATAGCGAAACGATGCCGATGATGATGACGATGATCTGCGCGATCTGCCGCATCCTGGCGTCCAGCGGCAATCGCTGAATGAGGTAAAGCACCAGAATGATCACCAGGAACGTGATCAGGATGCCGATCAGGACGGAAGAAGCCATAGTGCTCCCCTGGAAATTGCTCGACGGACAGGTAAGCCGGCAAAAACCGGCTCGGTCGTTACCGGATCAATACCAGCGGCGCTGGCTGTCATTCATCGACTGGCCAACGGCGAGGCCGGCCAGAAAACCCAGCAGCCCGATGACGCCGACCACTGCCGTCGTCGTGCCCGGGTTTTCACGCGCGACCTCCGAGACCGCCTGGGCGTGGCTGCGCAACTGCTGAGCCGTTCGCGACGCACGGCTCGCCGCGCTGTCGTAGACGTCGGATGCCTGAGCCGAGGCCTCGTCAACCAGTTCCGCACCTCGCTCCGAAAGGCTCTTGTTGATCCTGGTGATCTCCTTGCGCAGGTCGGCGATCTGCTTTTCGAGCGTCTTTTGGATGTCGTCGATCTGGGGGGTGTCGGATTTCGATGTTTCGGCCATTGGCATTCCCTCGGTTTGCACCTCGTGAGAACGGCGCTGGCCGGGATTGGTTCCGGCGAGCCAGGCAGCGGCATCGGCCGCAACAGTATCGTCGCAGCAATCCAGTGGTGCGCGACGGAAGGAAATATCTATCCTGCCCGTTCGATCCGGATGACCTGCGGCTTGTCGGTCAGGTGACCATCCTTGGTGATACCGTCCACGGCCTTGCGCACCGCGGCTTCGGTGGTCTCGTGGGTGACGAGGATCACCGTCTTTTGCGCCGCCACTTCGCCGCTGATCGCGTGCTGGACGATCGATTCCAGCGAGATATCGTTATCGGCCATGCGCTTGGCGATGGCCGCGAACACGCCAATGCGGTCATGCACGGTCAGCCGGATGAAATAGCCGCCGGCATGGCTGCGCATCTGCGCCTTCTTGTAAGGCTTCAATTCCCTCGCCGGCCTGCCGAAGACCGGGCCGTGCTGGAAGCCGGGACGGCTCTTTGCGATATCGGCGATGTCGCCGATGACGGCCGAGGCGGTGGCATTGCCGCCGGCGCCGGGGCCGGAGAGCAGCAGTTCGCCGAGGATGTCGGTCTCGATCGCCACCGCATTGATGACGCCGTGGACCTGCGCGATCACCGAGGCTGTCGGCACCATGGTTGGATGCACGCGCTGCTCGATGCCGCTGTCGGTGCGCTGGGCAACGCCAAGCAGCTTGATCCGGTAGCCGAGATCGCCGGCCGCACGGATATCGGCCTGGGTGATGTTGGAGATGCCTTCCATGTAGATGTCGTTGGCGGCGATCTTGGTGCCGAAGGCCAGGCTGGTCAGGATCGACAGCTTGTGCGCGGTGTCATGGCCCTCGATGTCGAAGGTCGGGTCGGCCTCGGCATAGCCCAGCCGCTGCGCGTCCTTGAGGCAGGCATCGAACGAGATCCCTTCGGCCTCCATACGGGTCAGGATATAGTTGCAGGTGCCGTTGAGAATACCGAAGACGCGGGTGACCGAGTTGCCGGCCATCGCCTCTCGCATGGTCTTGATAACGGGAATGCCGCCCGCCACCGCGGCCTCGTAGTTGAGCAGCACGCCCTTCTTCTCGGCGATCTCGGCCAGTGCGACACCATGTTTGGCCAGCAGCGCCTTGTTCGCCGTAACGACATGACGGCCGGCCTCGAGCGCCGTCTTCACAGCCGCAAACGCTGGCCCCTCGTCGCCGCCGATCAGCTCGACGAAAACGTCGATCTCGGCGGCCTGCGCCATCTTGACAGGATCGTCGAACCATTTCGCGGCATTGAGATCGACCCCGCGGTCGCGCTTGGGATCACGCGCCGAAACCGCCGACACGACGATGTCGCGCCCACACTGCCGTGTCAGTTCCGCCGCCTTGTCGCGCAGCACGCGCGCCACTGACGCGCCGACCGTGCCGAGGCCGGCAATTCCAACACGCAGAGCTTCAGCCATGGCCGGCGATGTCCCCCGAAAGATCAAACGAAATTGTGTGCGGAAAGCTTACCGATGGGCGGAAAGCGGCACGACATTGTTGGGTTGCTTGGCGCTGGTCGCCAGGAAGCGCTTGATGTTGCGCGCCGCCTGCCGGATCCGGTGCTCGTTCTCGACCAGCGCGACACGCACGAAATCATCGCCATGTTCGCCGAAGCCGACGCCTGGCGCCACCGCAACGTCGGCATGTTCGATGAGCAGCTTGGAGAATTCGAGCGAGCCGAGATGGCGGAACGGCTCCGGAATCGGAGCCCAGGCGAACATGGACGCAGCCGGAGCCGGAATGGTCCAGCCCGCGCGGCCGAAAGCATCGACCATCACGTCGCGCCGCTTGTGGTAGATGTCGCGCACTTCGGCGATGTCGGCGCCGTCGCCGTTGAGCGCGTGCGCGGCCGCCACCTGGATCGGGGTGAACGCACCGTAATCGAGATAGGATTTCACCCGGGTCAGCGCCGAGATAAGCCGCTCGTTGCCGACCGCAAAGCCCATGCGCCAGCCGGGCATGGAGAAGGTCTTCGACATGGAGGTGAACTCGACGCAAACGTCGATCGCGCCCGGCACCTGCAGCACCGAAGGCGGCGGATTGCCGTCGAAATAGATCTCCGAATAGGCAAGGTCCGACAGGATGATGATGTCGTTCTTCTTCGCGAACGCCACCACGTCCTTGTAAAAATCGAGCGAGGCGACCAGCGCCGTCGGGTTCGACGGGTAGTTGAGGATCAGCGCCAGCGGCTTCGGAATCGAATGGCGGATGCCGCGCTCGACCGCCGGGATGAAACCGTCATCGGGTTCCACCTGCAGCGACCGGATGACGCCGCCCGACATGATGAAGCCGAAAGCATGGATCGGGTAGGTTGGATTCGGGCACAGGATCACGTCGCCAGGGGCGGTGATCGCCTGCGCCATGTTGGCGAAGCCCTCTTTCGAACCCAGCGTTGCCACCACTTGCGTATCGGGATCAAGCTTCACGCCGAAGCGGCGCTGATAGTAAGCGGCCTGGGCGCGGCGCAGGCCCGGAATGCCGCGCGAGGAGGAATAGCGATGGGTGCGCGGATCGCGCACCACTTCGCACAACTTGTCGACGATTGCCTTGGGCGTCGGCAGGTCCGGATTGCCCATGCCGAGGTCGATGATGTCGGCGCCGCGCGAGCGGGCGCTGGCCTTGAGCCGGTTGACCTGCTCGAAGACATAGGGCGGAAGCCGGCGGACCTTGTGAAACTCTTCCATGGCAGTTCCAGACATCACTTGGCGTTTGGCAAGGCGCACCGTGTCGGCAAGTGCCTTGGGCGCGCGCTATATACTTATTTGCAGGTAGGGTCGAGGGTGGGGTCGCATTTGCCTTCGATCTGCTTCAGCGTCTGCGCGCCATGCTTGCTGGCCAGGTCCGTCAGCGCCGCCTGATTGGTGACGTTGGGGGCGCCGCCATTGGCTGCCTGCGCGCTTTCGTCCCCCTTCAATTCCGCGAGCCTGGCATTCCTCTCGGCATCGGTGAACTGTTTGGCCGCTACTTTCGGCGGGATGTTCAGGTTCGGAAAGGTGCCGGTATCCTTCGGTCCCGCTGATGTGGCGATGGGCACCGGGCCGCTGGTATTGGTGCTCGAGCAGGCCCCAAGGCACAGCAGGGCAATTGCCGCACCGATGCGGCAAAAACGACCGGCGCCGAAAAAAACAGTCTCGCCAATGTTAATCGTCATATTGTTTCCTTGGCAGCCGGGGTAGAGCGAGGTTGGACCCAGTCGGATGTCCCATGGTAATATGTCAAGAAAACGCTTCGGGAGGAACCCCGCGCACCATGTCCAAAACACCCGATTCGGGCAAAGCGGAAGATGGCGGACCTTCGACGGTCGAGCAATATCTGGTGAAGGACCCGGAACGCTTCGCCCTGAACATGGCGCGCATGATCGAGCAGGCCGGCAAGGCGGCTTCCGCCTGGGCCGAGCCGCGCGAGAAGGGCGAAGTGCGCGACCATGTCGCCGAACCGGTCGTCGACATGGTGAAGACCTTCTCCAAGCTCAGCGAATACTGGCTTGCCGACCCACAACGCGCGCTCGAAGCGCAGACGCGGCTGTTCGCCGGCTATATGACGGTTTGGGCGAACGCCATCCAGCGCGTCAGCGCCGATGCCGAGCGAACCGAGGACGCGGTCAAGCCGGAGCGCGGCGACAAGCGTTTCCAGGATCCGGAATGGGGCCGCAACGCCTTCTTCGATTTCTTGAAACAGGCCTATCTCGTCACCTCGCGCTGGGCGGCTGATCTTGTCGAGCACGCCGAAGGCCTGGATGACCACACCCGCCACAAGGCGAGCTTCTACGTCAAGCAGGTGTCCAACGCCATCTCGCCGTCGAATTTCATCCTGACCAATCCGGAACTGTTTCGCGAAACCATCGCCTCGAACGGCGAAAATCTTGTGCGCGGCATGAAGATGCTGGCCGAGGACATCGCGGCCGGCAAGGGCGACCTGAAGCTGCGTCAGGCCGACTACTCGCCCTTCGAGATCGGCCGCAACATCGCCACCACCCCCGGCAAGGTGGTCGGCCGCAGCGACGTCGCCGAGATCATTCAATACGATCCCGCCACCGAGACGGTGCTGAAACGGCCGCTGCTGATCTGCCCGCCCTGGATCAACAAGTTCTACATACTCGACCTCAACCCGCAGAAATCCTTCATCCGCTGGGCGATCGAACAGGGCCACACCGTGTTCGTCATCTCCTGGATCAACCCTGATGAACGCCACGGCATGAAGAACTGGGAAGCTTATACAAGAGAGGGGCTGCAATACGGCCTCGACACTATCGAGAAGGCCACAGGCGAGAAAGAGGTCAACGCTATCGGCTACTGCGTCGGCGGCACGTTGCTGGCGGCGGCACTTGCCCTGCTGGCGCAGGAGGGTGACGATCGCATCAAATCGGCGACCTTCTTCACCACCCAGGTCGATTTCACCTATGCCGGCGACCTCAAGGTGTTCGTCGACGAGGAACAGGTCGCGGCGGTGGAAAAGGCGATGAACGAAAAGGGCTATCTCGACGGCACCAAGATGGCGACCGCCTTCAACATGCTGCGCTCGGGCGACCTGATCTGGCCCTATGTCGTCAACAACTACATGCGCGGCAAGGATCCCCTGCCCTTCGACCTGCTTTACTGGAATGCCGATTCGACACGCATGGCGGCGGCCAACCACTCCTTCTATTTGCGCAACTGCTATCTCGAGAACAACCTCTCGCGCGGCAGGATGGAACTTGCCGGACGCACCGTTTCGCTCGCCGATATCAAGATCCCCATCTACAACCTCGCCTCCAGGGAAGACCACATCGCTCCCGCGCTGTCCGTCTTCCTCGGCTCGAAATATTTCGGTGGCGAGGTCGAATACGTGATGGCGGGCTCCGGTCATATCGCCGGCGTCGTCAACCCGCCCGCATCGGGCAAGTACCAGTACTGGACCGGCGGCAAGCCGGAGGGCGACTTCGGCGAGTGGATCGCAAGGGCCACCGACCATCCTGGCTCCTGGTGGCCGCACTGGCAGAGCTGGATAGAGGCCAAGGACAACAATCGCGTGCCCGCCCGCAAAGCAGGCAAGCATATGAAAACTTTTGGTGATGCCCCCGGCACCTATGTCAAGGTGCGTGTGTAACCGACTGTAATGTCTGGTGAGTTGACGGACCCGTAAAAGCGGGCGAAATGGTGTCGTCAACCATCTTGCCGCCTAAATTCGGCAATTGCCGCAAAAATACTTCCAGGCTTGCTGATTTGACACAGGTCTCGTTTCCGGATCGGAGACAAGGGGCACCTCGACGCAGCCGTTCGGACGCCGCGCCAAGGATATACCGATCGGACATCGAGGGGGAATTTGACTTTGAAATCAGCAGGGTGGAGCCTCGCGAAGGGAGAACGCCGCACCATTGCGGCGGCGCTCTGCTCCGTGCTCCTGGCCTCCTGCACCTCGGCCGGCGACCCCACAATGTCGGTTGGCATGCCCGGCTACAATGCCTCCGCGTCGGACATCAATGCAGCCTCGACAAACAAGCCGATCGTGGCCGGCGATTCGTCGTCGCAGACGGCGACCACGCAGACCACCGTGATGGCGGAAGGCGACACAGCGCTGCCCGAGACGGTCGCCTACGTGCCGATTACCAAGCCGCAGGCGGCCTTCCCGCTCACCGCGCCGGCTGAAGCTGAAACGATTGCCGGAAACACGCCGCAATCGCTGGAGCAGCAGCCGCAGACGGCGCAGCAGACCGATGCGGCGGCGCAGAAGATCGCCGCCGCCGACGCGGCCGTGACGGCGCCGAAGCAGGCCGCCACACCGGCGATGAACAATCCGGTCTATGTGACCGCTGGCGAGGCGCAGCAAGCGGAGGCGCCGAAGAAAAGGGGTTTCCTGGCCTCGATGTTTGGCGCCACGCCGGCTTCGGCGAAGCCCGCTCCACTGGTCAACACGCGCGCAGGCGAACAGCCGGCTGTGCAGGCCAAGCCCGCCCCGGCGGCGGCAAAGCCGATCATTACACTGGCCTCGGCCGATTCCACGGCGAAACCGGTGCAGCTGGCTTCGCTCGGCGACGACTCAGGTCACATCACCGGCAGCGATGCCCTGCCGGGCGTCCGCCAGACGGCGCTGTTCGAGATCAAGCGCAAATCCGGCCTCGACGACGAAAGCGACGTCGACCTCAACGAGGATGAAGGTTCGGGCGGCCTCTACCAGGTAGCTTCCGCCGCCGGCATGGCGCGCCTGGCGCCCAACGGGCTCTTGAAGCAGAACGAGAGTGTCGACGTGGCGTGCCTCAAGCCCTCGCTGGTGCGCGTGCTCAAGACGATCGAAGGCCACTACGGCCGCAAGATGGTCGTCACCTCCGGCTATCGCGACCCCGCCCGCAACCGCCGTGCCAACGGCGCCAAGAATTCGCTGCACATGTATTGCGCCGCCGCCGACATCCAGGTGCCGGGCGTCTCGAAATGGGAGCTGGCGAGCTACGTCAGGACGATGCCCGGCCGCGGCGGCGTCGGCACCTACTGCCACACCGAATCGGTCCATGTCGACGTCGGCCCCGAGCGCGACTGGAACTGGCGCTGCCGCCGGCGCAGCGGTGGCGAAGGCTGACCAGGGCCGGTTCGGCTGGACGCGCCAAAGCGCGTCGCGCTGAAACGGAGCTCACTTTTGAGCGACATGCATTTGCATCGGGCCGCTTCCAGCAATCGTCTGAAAAGTGCCCGGAAATCCACGCAGCGGCTGGTGACGGCCGCCAGAAAAATTGCCGCTGGCGCTGCGTGAATCACTCGCTTCGGCAGGCAGGAAAAAAGTTGTCCAAGCCGGCACCTGACGGGTTGCCGGTTGCGCACAACGCCAGTATAAGCCGCTTTCATCTGAGCGCGCCCATCGTCTAGCGGTCAGGACACCGCCCTTTCACGGCGGTAACAGGGGTTCGATTCCCCTTGGGCGTACCAGAGATTTCAACGAGTTAGCCTTTTCACCAACCTTTGGTCCCGATAACGGACCCGAAAAGCAGCTGCCACCGTTGCCCGAATCAACCGATGTTTCATTGGCCGTACGCGTCGTTCGACTGGATTCTTGCCTTGAGCGGCCGTTATGCCGATGAACTGAACCGATCGGCAGGCGGATGATCCAATGCCCCGCAGGACAAAGCGCCGGAAGGCAGCCGAGGAAGAACACACGCATCTCGCCATTCGACTGGAGCGCTGCGACGCGAGCGTCGAAGCTGCCATCAATTACAACGTCTACGCGCCGCAATCAGCTTGGAACTCAGATGATGATGACCCGCTCTATCGGTTCACCACGCGACTGACCATTGGCGGGATATCCATCTACCCGGAGGAACGGGCGGGCGATACCTATGAGGTCACAATCTATAGCAATAACTTGGGCTCTGGCGACATTCGTGCGACGCTCAAAGACGTGCAGGAACGCGATGAGCACGGCTCGCCCAAATATCGTCAATACCACGGTAGGCAGATCCCGATTTACACTCCGCCCCCCGGCATGGGACTCATCGACAAGATCCGAGGCGAGCCACGCTGGACGGTGTGGCTTCGCGTCTCCCCCCGCTTCACGACTGACGCGCTCGCACTTCTGAGCGACGGACGATCACTGTTCCTGGCTGTACGCGAGCTCAAAAAGGGCCGTAGGCGCTGGGTTCAGAGCGTGAGCTTGCAAACCACCGACCCCGCAGAAGAATAGACCCTAAGCGTTAGTCCCAACGTCGCTCACCGGGCCCGGAAGAGACGTCTTCGGTGGTGCGGTCACGCCCGCCCTGCGACGCCTGGGCACGGGTAGCGCCGATTTCGTTTGAGAGTGGCGCTTCGTACCGATTTCAAGGAGAGCCACTAGACGAATGCAAATCCAGACCATAATGAAATGAAGGGTCGAGGGGACAGCGAATCTGTGTTCGTTAGAGCAATTGGAGGGAAGCATGCTTCCCTCGGGGTGGGAAAACTAGTTGGCCAGAGCGGATCGCTGCGGTCTGTAGAGTATTTCGATTCGCCGACATCGGAGCCTCTGGTCCACAACATTGGCGAAAACAACATAGAGCATGTACTCCTCCCGGAGCAGACGCGCATATATCATTTCGATGAGGCTACTGGGGCGTGGGAAATTGGCCACCTCCTGAAAGATAGCGGTGAAAGCCAACTCATCCAGTTTCCCGAACGCAATTCCAAGCGGCTGAAATGCAACTCTGTGTTCGTGCGGTGGGAACTTCCAATTGGGGACCCAACACCGTTCCTTGCCAACAAAATCAGCGAGAGCCCAGGCTTTTCGGATGGACGCAGCGCGTTTGTCCGATCACAGGTGTCCCAGCGGGCCGCGTCGATGGGGATTTCCGCGCTGCTTGCGTGCGCTGTCGAACTCGAACCGCACCAGATTGAGGTGGTACGACGGATCCTGCAAGACCCGGTGCAGCGCTACCTGCTTGCCGACGAAGTGGGCCTCGGAAAGACGATCGAGGCGGGCGTCCTTATCCGGCAATGCGTTCTCGATGTGAAGGAAGATTGCACGGTTCTCGTGGCGGTTCCTGCCCCACTCGTCGGCCAATGGCGCGCGGAGCTTTCCGAGAAATTTTTTCTCGGGCGCCACCTCGGTCGCAATATTCATGTGATTTCACATGACGACGATGACCAGATTCGAGCGATTCTATCGAAGGCGACGATGCTCGTTATCGACGAAGCGCACCACCTGATCGACCTCGGTATTGCGAATGCAGCTGGCATCTACCAGGATATCGCCCGCGCCGCTCCCCTAATAGAGCGGGTCCTCTTGTTGTCGGCGACACCAGCACTTCACAATGAGCGCGGATTTCTGAGGATGCTCCATCTCCTCGATCCCCTGACATATCCACTCGATGGCGAGGACTCGTTCCGCCGCAAGGTCGAGAGCCGGCAGGCACTGGCAGAAATCGTCGCCGGTCTGACAACCGAAAATGTACTGTTTCTCGATTATGTGATCGATCAATTGAGCCGTCTGTTTCCCGAGGACGAACTGCTACTGGAACACCTTGCGAAGCTCGGCACCGTTGTCGATAGGATGCCAGACGAGAGTGACCCAGCACTGATCGAGGCGGTCGATCAGTTGCATAACCACCTGAGCGAAGTCTATCGGCTGCACCGTCGTATCTTGCGCCATCGTCGTCGAAACGTCAGCGGGATAACGCCAGATAGATTAGGGGCCGAGATCGTCCACTATCGCAGCAGCGATCGGGCAGTCTTGACCGCCGCAATGGAAGACTGGCGGTTCGGCGAGTCGACAAAGCTCGATGAAGCCGGCCGCGAGGCACTGTGGGCGGATCGTGCGAGAACCTTTTGGCGAGTGCTCGATCGCGGATCGCAATATCCGAGCTCCGGGGCTGGGATAATCAGTTTTCTGGCGCAGCAGACCGGGATAATTAGTGATAAGAGTCGGTTCGAGGCGGTTCGCCGGTGCCTGGGGCGCCCTGGCTTGTTCGAGGATCGCGCGGACGCACTGATTGAGGCGTTGCAGCCGCTTGTAAGTTCAAACTCGCAGTGCATCGTTTTCTGTTCTGATGCCAAGACTGCCGATCTCCTGGCAAAGCGAATCGCGAACAGACTGGGTATCGTCGTCGACCGTCATGATCCCAGCAGCGACCTGTGGAGGGCTTTTAGCTACAGCGTCGACCGACCCATTCTGGTTTGCGATCGACGGGCGGAAGAGGGTCTGAATCTTCAGGGCGGCAATAAAGTCGTGGTTCACTATGACGTCCCGTTCAATCCCAATCGGATCGAGCAACGTTTAGGTCGCGCTGATCGCTATGGATCCGACCAGGCCGTACGCTCCGTCGTGCTCGCTTGCGAGGACGATCCTTTTGAGATGGCCTGGGTGGGCTATCTCAATTCAGCGCTCAAAGTTTTCGACCGATCGGTGGCGAGCCTACAGTATCTGCTGGAGAGGACTATGCGAGGCTTCGCGCTTCCGCTGTTCGTCGAGGGCGCCGAAGGGCTCATTGATCTCACAGCGAAGAGCACCGGCGAACACGGCGAGATCGAGCGCGAAATCTCGGCGCTAGATCAGCAGGATGCACTCGATGCCCTCGGCGCGCCACCTACGGCTCTTTTCGACAGCCTCTCCGCGATCGACGAGAATTGGCTTGCGATAAAGAGCGATACGGTCATGTGGCTCGAACAAACTTTAAAACTTGAGCGCCTCGACGAGCCGCGGATTGCGCCGAGCGCCGGAGCAGCAACGCCGTTCCGATACGTCTATTCCACCACCCCAGGGCGCCATACGCTTATTCCGCTGCCGACGTTCATGGCGCATTGCGACGCTGCGCTTGATGTCTCTCCGAGATCAAGGGGTGAGAGGAGGATCAGAACTATCCCCTACACCTTTCGCCGACGCACTGTGTTGCATCCTCTCGCGCGTTCTAATGGCATGGGCTTGCTACGCTACGGCGACGAGCTCATCAGTGGCATCTTGGGGTTCACCGAGTCGGATGATCGCGGCCGATCCTTTGCCATGTGGCGCTTTGCGCCCGACCATGTCGGCGATCCCATCGCCGATGTCTTCTTCCGGTTCGACTTTGTCCTCGAAGCCGACGTCGCAGGAGCGGACAGAATTCTGCGCCAACATGGACGCAATGCCAACGCGGCGGGTGCAGCGATGCGGCGTCGCGGCGACATGGCGCTTCCACCCTTTTACCGCTCGCTTTGGCTCGACCGAGAACTGACGCTGGTAACCGATCACGCACTTCTCACGCTCCTTGCGCCACGCTATCGAGTCGAACCGGATCAGAACGGGGCTCTCGACCTCAATCTCAATCCTCGCCGGTGGCAACGGCTGCTACAATTGCGCCTTCCCGAACTTGCCCATTGGTCTGACCTTTGCCTTAAGGCGCGGGAAGTGGCCGAAAACGCGCTTCGCGGGGACTCCGATCTCATCGACAGCCTCGCGAAAGCGGAGCAGCGCGCTCTGCGGGTCGATCAGGGGCGGCTGGGCCAGCTGCGGGCGCGGGCTCGCGCGGCCGCGAGTGCTGGCGACGACACCGATCTTGCGTTTGAGGAGCAACTTGCTGCTGCTCTACGAGCGGGCATTCGCATCCCTCAGGTTCGGCTCGACACTATTGGCGCGATCTTCGTCTCGGCGAGCCGCTCTGTCACCGACCGCATCTCGGGTGGCCTCTGATGGGCGCATTCGATTTCGGAGGTCTGCAAGACTTTCTACTCGACCCTTCGAGCGGGATTGGGGACTCCGGACCCCACGACGGCGTGTTCGATCGCCTGGCTCAGATCCTGAAAGCGTCACAGGCAACTGGGCGGCTGCAAAGTGCACATGATGCCATGGCCCTTTTTCGGCACGTATTGCGCCGCCAGTCCCTTTTTGCGGGCCAGCAGGCGCAGTTGCGCGTACCCTCTTGCTCCGGCTGGCCGGACCGGACTTCCTGGGCGCACTTCGGTGTGCGGGCGCATAGCGAGACACAAGGCTATTTCGTGATCGAGGCACGCCCATGGCGGCCCGATTGGCTGGATGACAGTGACAATCCGGTGTTCGAGGACGTATTCGCCGAACAAAACGTCAGGATCGACTGGCAGCGTCCGATCGACCCTTTCCTGGGCGAGGCAAGCGGGTTCGACACCTATGTGTCGCCTGGACAGCGCGAGGCCGTGCGCAGCGCTTTCCTGCTTCCTGCGGGTGAGACGCTCATCGTGGCATTGCCGACCGGCTCTGGTAAGAGCTTCGTCGCGCAAGCTCCGGTGCTCGTTCGAGGGATCGAGGGAGGCTTGTCAATATGCGTCGTGCCGACGACGGCACTTGTGCTCGATCAGGCGCGGCAGATGCGGCAGATGCTCAAGCGCCGCTTCCCGCGCCGGGAGGTGCCGCCGCTCGCCTGGCATGCCGGCCTAGGCACCGAGGACCGCTCAGCCATCAAGTCTGCCATCCGCGAAGGCCGTCAGGGTATCCTCTATTGCTCACCGGAGGCGGTAACCGGAGCATTGCTGCCGGCACTCTACGACGCCGTGCGAGCGGGCCTTCTCGCCTATCTGATTATAGATGAGGCGCATCTGGTGAGCCAGTGGGGAGATAGCTTTAGGCCGGCCTTTCAGATGCTCGCGGGCGTGCGGCGGGGATTGCTGGCGGCATGTCCGCCCAGCACCCGCTTCAAAACACTGCTGATGTCGGCTACCATGACACCCGACACGATCGCGACCATCGATGCCTTGTTCGGTCCAGCCCGAAGCGTCCAGATGGTCGCCTCGATCCATCTTCGTCCCGAACCGCAATATTGGATCCATCGTGAGGACGATCCAGACGAGAAGGACCGAAAGGTCCTTGAGATCGTGCGGCATGCGCCGCGGCCGTTCATTCTCTACGTAACGAAACGCAGCGACGCGAAGCGGTGGGTGAAGCTTCTTCGCAAGACGGGCTACGGACGCATCGACTGCTTCCACGGCGAGACGGCCCATGGCGACCGACTGCGGATTATCGATCAATGGTCGGAAAACAAGCTCGACGGGATCGTTGCAACCTCTGCCTTCGGGGTGGGAATCGACAAGCGGGATGTACGGACCGTTGTGCACGCAGCCGTCCCTGAGACCCTCGACCGCTTCTATCAGGAGGTCGGCCGTGGCGGGCGCGATGGCTGCCCTTCCGCATCCTTTTTGATCTATTCGCGGGAAGATCAGGAAACGGCCAACCAGATTGCCTCGCCATCTCTGATCAGCGACGACCTCGCCTTCGAGCGATGGTCGACCATGTATGGCAGCAGCACCCAACTCGACACGATCGGCCAGTTGCTGGAGGTTGACCTGGCAGCCGTTCCGCCCCGGCTTCGGCGGCAGTCGGACTATAATGAATCCTGGAACATGCGCACGCTCATCATGATGGCGCGTGCCGGCATGCTCGAACTCGAGTCACAGCCGCCTTCGAAAATCGCGCAGCAAGAGGACGAGGCAACGTCTGCGTTCGAGTTGCGCAGTGAGGAATATTGGTCGGAATATTTCCAGCGCACGGTCGTCGGAATGACCGAGTTCGGCCATCTGAGCTGGGAGCGGTTCGAAGCCTTGATTGGCCAGGAGCGTGAGCGCTCATTCGACGCGGCGACGGAAAATCGCGGTCTGCTCGACAAACTGCTTGGGGGATCGGTCGAGGTATCGGATTTACTCGATCACCTTTATCGCAGCAATGCACCCGGCCGGCCGATGATTATATCGCGCGCGTGTGGCGGGTGTCCGGAACATCGGCGCCAGGGAACGACGAACATCCACTATTCCGCTCCGCCTGCTTATGGCATCGAACAGGTCAGCCGTCCCGATCTCAGCCTTTTCAAGACCCGGTTCCCGCAACTCGATCTTGGCGATCCGGTCATTCTGCCGGTGGAAGAATCATTTGACGATGCAGTGCTTGTTGCTTTCCTCAAGGACTTCGTTGCGATGTTCGCCGTCCGCGAGATCGCCACGCGGGCCGCGTTTCGGGAACGCAATCCGGCCCTCGCCAGCTTGCACAAACACAGCGACGACCATGTGCTGCTGCTCCAATCCCTCGAAGAGGAAGTGCTGCGACCGTCGTCCTATGAGCTTCCGCGCGTGACACTCTGGACCGCCTCCGCCGGTGTCGGCCTGCCGACCCAACTATTCACGATGAAGCGGCCGCTTCACGTCATCATGGCGCCGGCATCGACGCCTGATCCCTGGAATACCGGACGCCGTATCGCAGATACGGGGTCCAATGTCCTGACAGTCGATCAATTCAAGCTCGGAGCGCGCTTGTGACCGTCCTTAACCGTACAAATGACGGCCTTTTCAACGTTCTGATCATTTTGGTTCGTGCGCTCATCCGGTTTGGCCCGCGAAGCCGGGAAGATCTCATTCTTGCATGTGGAGGTGAGTTCTTCACTGAAGAGAACAACCAGTTGGGCCAGACTCTGACACGGTGGACCCAACTCGGCTTATTCGACGCCGAAAATGGCAAGGTAATCGTTTCGCCTGCCTATCTATCTGAATTGGGAAAAACGGCAGACGACGCTGAATCTAGGCTACCGAAGGTCGTTAGATCAATTGCTCTTTTGCCAGAGAATAACGAGCGTTTCTGGGATGGCGACGGTGCAAAGTGCGCTGATTTATCCCGCGGGATGGCGTGGATGCTCGCCCAGGACATATATCGTTTGGACAGTAGTACGAAGAGCCTCATGTCTCTTGAGACACTGCAGCTAGAAGACAGTACGAATCAGAAGATTTTTCAAAACGAAAGAGACTTACCCGCATTAAGGGAGTGGATGATTTATCTAGGGTTTGCTCGCGACGGTATGCAATGGGTCGTCGATCCGACCGACGCGCTGCGAGATGCTTTGCCTGCGATTTACGGTTCCCACCACGAACTATCCGCCCCCACATTCGTCGCCCGCGCAGCGACAGTACTGCCCGTGCTTGATGGCGGCGCCTACAGACTTCAGGTGGAGGCGGCGTTGAATGACTCGGCTTGGCCTAGGCTTCGAGTGGGGCTTCTTTCCTCGGCGCTATCGCGCGCGATTCAACGACTCGACCGGGAAGGCGCGATCACGCTTGCGAACAGGAGCGATACCGAGGGTGTCGTGACCCTAACTGGAAGCAATGCGCGCACATGGCGGGACGTCTCGCACGTCGCAATGGCACCGGCAGGGAAGGCACGCTGATGCTGGAAAAATATTGGCCCGAAGCCGATCAGGTAAACGCCTGCATCAAGAATGAAGCCGAGACCGCCGACGTTTCGGTGCTGCTCGCGGTCCATCAGCCGTCGCAACTCACAACGCGGAATGCCGGCACCAATATCGAAACTCCCGCATCCGAGCAGGATCTGCTTGATGCTTTCCTCTCCGATAACGTTCCCGGCGGGTATCTGCTGTTCCCCATCACTGGCCCGTCGGGCATCGGCAAGTCGCACATCATCCGGTGGCTCGATGCGCAGCTCCAGCGATCGTCTAAGAGCGATCGCCTCCACATCATCCGTATTCCCAAGAGCGCAAGCCTGCGCAAAGTAGTTGAACTCATCCTCGAGCCTCTCGCCGGTGACACGCGCTTCGAGAAGTCTCGCGCCGACTTGACCCAGGCGGTTGCAGAGGTCGACAAGCGCAAGGCGGTCGTTCTCTTCCGTGCGCAGATTGAGAATGCCCTGTCGAGCCGTGCCGAGGCGATGCTGCTCGAAATGCGGGAGCACAAGGATCGCGCCGCCGAACTGCGGCCGCTCATTGGCCATGCACAATCGCTTCCCAGGCTGTTCGGCGATGCCGCGCTCAAGGATCATTTCGACGAGAGGGTGCTTGCCCGTGTGGTGGCCCGTGCGGTACAGGGCCGCGAAGACGATGCGGAGGGTGACGAGACGCAATCGCAGTTCTTCGCGGAGGACCTGATCCTTCCGGATCATATCGATCTAAACGCTGCTGCCCTCTCAGTAAGAACTTATTATCAGACGCAGCTCGCTGTCCAGGATGCCAAGCGCCGTCAGGCTGCAGCAGATCTGCTGAACGACATTGTCGACATCGCCATCGGCAACGTGTTCCAACTCGAGCAGAGCACCGGCGGCATCACCTTACAAGACATTATCCTCGGCGTCCGTGAAATCCTCCTGAAGGACGACAAGGACTTGGTGCTCTTGGTTGAGGATTTCGCAGCCCTCTCGGGCATACAGGACGTCCTCCTCAAGGTCTGCGTCCAGGAAGGCGCCTATGCGGGTAAGAAGGTCCGCGCCACCATGCGCACAGCGCTGGCGCTCACCGATGGCTATCTGGCGTCCCGCGACACCATCCTGACGCGCGCGCAGCGCGTCTGGGTTATTGGCAACCGCCAGCAGGGCGATGACGATATCAAGGCCGCGGTCGTTGACATGGTCGGCGCCTATCTCAATGCTGCGCGGTGGGGCGAGGAAGGGCTGCGTAGGCGGTTCGACCGGCGCGGCGCAGGTGACGGCCTCACCGATTGGCTGTCGGCATGGCATGACGAGGAGCAGACCGACGAAGAAGGCGAGGCGCTCGACGCCTTTGGCTATTCGAGCCGCGGCCATGCCTTGTTCCCATTCAATCGGCTTGCAGTCGAACAACTCGTCGAGCGGCACCTGACCGAGGGCAGCCGGCTCGTCTTCAATCCTCGCCGGGTTATCAATGAGATCCTGCGACGGCCGCTACTGATGCGGGGGACTTTCCTTAGCGGCAATTTCCCGCCTGCGGACTTCCATGGGCTGCGACCCAATCTCTACCTGGCGGGTCTCGTCCGGCAGGCGAGCCAACCCGACGCCGTGAAGAGGCGCCTGAACTCTGCGCTCGCAGTTTGGGCCGGCAATGCGCTCGACCAGACGGCGCTCACCCATGTGCCGCCGACTATATTCACTGCCTTCTCGCTGCCGACTCCGGCCGACCTCGCCAATGTTGCTTTCGTGCCGGAGGTGCAGCCGCAGGCCCCCGCGACGCCGCCGACGAACCGCGATGAACTCCTTGCGTCGCCCTCGCCGCCGGCGGTTGTGCAAGACCCGAGGGTAGCTGCGTGGTCGAAGAAGCTCGATGCCTGGGCAGGCGGGACTGAACTTGTCCAGGCAGATGCTCGCGAGCTTCGAAACGCGCTGGCGACGATGATGAAAGGTGCGATCAACTGGCCAGCGCTGCGCATCCCAGATCAGGAGATCAAGGCCACATGGCTGTCGATCGCCAAGGCGCGCAACAATCCTGTGCACGGCCGCATCCTCGTGGTCTGCGATAGGCATGAGGACGAGGACGCTACGCTGCGAGAAGGATTTCTCGGCGCTCTTCGGTTCGGCTTCAATGGCTACCGCTGGGACTACCCCGAGGCCTATACTGACTATATCGCGAGCGCCGTGATCATCGATCGTCTGGTCGCACAACTGGTGCCGATGCTGATCGCCGAGGCCAACACGCAGACCGCGGTGATCGGACGGGCTCTCCTCAACCAATCGCGTATCGTCGGCCTTTCTCCGCCGGTGCGACCTACATCGGCCGAACCCCTACTGCGCGGGCTGTTCTCCCCCCCGCCGCAAGCAGATGTCCAGGCATTCGAAGAAGGGTGGGACCAGTTGCGCGCTCAGGCGCTGGGCTCGATCAACGGCCGCAGCACACGCTCCTCGCTGCAAAATCTGTTGCTTGAGCGGACAGCCAGTTTCCAGGGCGCGGGCAACAAGCCCTTCGCGGTGGATACTCCGCGATTGCTCGATGCTCTTTCCGGCGACCCGCCGACCGGTCCGCTGCCCGAAGGCTTGCCCGAGGAGGCCCGCACCTTCATCCCAACGATGAGCGAGGCCAGGCTATGGAGCCGGCTTCAGTCGGTGATCGCCAAGCTGCGCGGCTTTCGGCAGGAGATCGCCGATTTTGTCGACGACAGCCTCGACAAGAATGCTT
The DNA here is from genome assembly GCF_006442685.1 of Mesorhizobium sp. B2-4-7. Lineage (NCBI taxonomy): Bacteria > Pseudomonadati > Pseudomonadota > Alphaproteobacteria > Hyphomicrobiales > Phyllobacteriaceae > Mesorhizobium > Mesorhizobium sp. B2-4-7. Next base: position 192,872 of record NZ_VFVH01000008.1, on the reverse strand, counting down.
TCGTCGCTGACCTGCGTGAAATCATACCCCTCCTACAGAAGACCAATTGCTGGCCTTCCGGCGTGTCGATCAAGCTGGGCGAATTCGAGACACGCCTCACGGAGTTCCAGACGAGCCGGTTCGTCGACCTGGTCGACAAGGCGGCAACGATCGTCGACGAGGCTGACCGGGAGCAGGTCCCGAAACTGCTCAACGCCCTAGGGTCGATCGACTTGGGGCTGATCGAGCGCACGATGTCGTTCCTGAAGATCGTCAACGAGATTGTATCACAGGCCGAGCCGAGGGTTGCGCAGCAGGAAGCGATCCGGGCTCAATCCGATCCAGGTATCGCAGCGGCCGAGATCGTGACGATGCTCCAGGGTGTAAGCGATACCGAGGCCGCAGCAGTGGAGGCTACCCTGTGAGTACCTCACTTCCCGCGCGCGCCAAGGCGCTTCGCGAACGGCTCGTCGCGCTCGACCGCCTCGGCGCCAATGTTGAGGAAGCCAGTCGCCTCGAAGGTCTGCGGTCCGACCTCGCTCCGCCCGCGGCCGAGTTCAGCCGTGCCCTCGATCAGCGCAAGCTTCTGGTTGACTCGGGCATTGAAGCGGTTGCGCCAGCGATTCTCGACTCCATTCGCAAGCGCGCAACCGACCTGGTTGAGAAATTCACGGCCGAGAAGAAGGCCGCGACCCTGACAAGGGGTGTCGGTTGGACTAATCTGATCCGGGACATCAAGGTCGCATCAACCGAACTGGGCGCTGCAGTCATCCAAAGCTGGAAAGTGTATCGGCAGGCCGTGTTCACGGGCGAGGCGCCGGGCGTAATCAGGGGACGCATCGCGTTCACGCCTGCCAACAGTGCGGCGTTCGCGGAGTATGAGCAGCTTCACCAGGCCTTCCGGACCGAGTTCGACAGGCTGCCGGCCGACAAAGCGGGAATCGAGAAAGTGCGGGCGCTCGCGGCGAAGCTAACCGAGACTGCCAAGGCATTCGATTACAACGTGCCCGGCGAGGTGAAGCGGTTCCTGGAAGCGATCCAGAGTGGTGGCGCTGCGCTCGATCTGCTCACCGACACCGTCAAGCATTGGCTAAGGGCGAATAATGCCTTCGACAGCTATCGCATTCTTCCGCGGAGTGCTGATGGACGCCGATGAAACCCTACTACTGGCTGCGCTCGATCAGATTGAGCAGCGCGAAGCCCGACTGCTGACCTGGGGGCTGGTCGACGGCCACGTCTCGTCGGGCGAAGTGCATGGGATCATCGATGCCTTGCTGGATGATCCCGCGATCGGCGCAGGTATCGGTTTCCAGGATGCCCGCCAGGTAATCGGGGAGCTGATCAATCGCGTGCTGCTCTTCGACATCGGAGCGGAGCCAGGCACCAAATATCGCTCCCGCATGGCCGAAGGCGTCCGACTGCTGTTCCGGCTGCGCCAACTCTTCCCACAGCATCGCGGTCCGACCGGCTGGCAGACGGCTCCCACGCTCGTCGCCGACTTCCGGTTCATCTGGCGCCGCCGCCGTTATCCGCGGCGCGAAATCAATTCCTCCGCCGCGCTCGCGCAAATTGGCGCTGCGACCACCGACCGGTCCGCACGCACGGCACTGTCCGCGCTGGTCGAAAGCTACGGCCCAGAGTTCGCACTTGCCGGCTTCCAGGTTGATGCCGCCTCACGGATCCTCGGTGGCTTTGAAGGGTCGCAATCGATGGCCACCCTCGTCAGTGCGGGCACCGGGAGCGGCAAGACCCTCGCCTTTTACCTGCCAGCGCTGTCGCGCGTCGCATCGCATATACAGCGAGACGCGGTTGGCGATCGCTGGGTTAAGGTGCTCGCGCTTTATCCGCGCAACGAACTGCTCAAGGACCAGTTCGCGGAGGTATATAGTCAGGCCCGCCGGCTAGACGATACATTGGGGGCGCGCGGCCATCGTAAGATCTTGATCGGCACCTTTTTCGGCCCGACGCCCCGTTCGCCTGAGACTGCGCATAAGGCACGCAGCGGCTGGCGTACGACAATGGGCGGCCTCGTCTGCGAATATCTGCGCTGTCCATCGCCGGATTGCAACGGGGAGATGGTTTGGCGTGAGGCGGATCGGCGCGCCAATCGCGAGCGTCTGGAGTGCCTCGAGTGCTCAAGCACGATTGAGAGCGACGAGATCATTCTAACGCGCGAGCGGCTGCAATCTGAAGCACCAGATATCCTGTTCACCACGACTGAGATGTTGAACCAGCGCATGGGCGACGATCGGTTCCGGCATCTGTTCGGAATTGGCGAACGAGCTCAGCGGGCCGTCGAGATGATGCTGCTCGACGAAGTCCATACCTATGCTGGGAGTTCCGGCGCACAGGTCGCTTTCCTGCTGCGTCGCTGGCGGCGTCTGGTCCGCCGACACGTCAGCTTCGTCGGCCTTTCCGCCACGCTCAAGGACGGCGCTCGCTTTTTTGCGCAATTGACCGGTGTGTTCGAACAGGCATCGGTCGAGATCGCTCCCGCCAACAGGGAGATGATCGCCGAAGGCGCTGAGTATCTTCTGGCGCTGCGCGGCGATCCGGTATCGCGCACAGCATTGCTGTCGACCACGATCCAGACGGGCATGCTGCTCTCTCGGCTGCTGGACGCGCCCGACGAGCGAAAGAGCCGCGGCATTATCGGCGAGCGCGTTTTCATTTTCACCGACGACATCGACGTCACCAACCGCATGTACTTCGCAATGCTAGACGCCGAGGGTCGCAGGAGCAGCGGGGCGCCGGACCTGGTGAACAGGCCCGATGGCGGACTCGCGTCGCTCCGCCGGCCACTGCCGATCGAACAGCGCAAGCTGCATGGCCAAGATTGGGAGGCAGTGGTCCAGATCGGCCACACCTTACAGCCCCAGGACCGAAAGTCGGTGGGCCGCGTGATGTCAATGGACCCCGGCGTCGGCAACAATCTCGACATTATCGTCGCGACCGCCTCGCTCGAAGTCGGTTTCAATGATCCGCGAGTTGGCGCAGTCATTCAGCACAAGGCGCCGCGCGATGTTGCCCAGTTCCTCCAGCGCAAGGGCCGCGCGGGTCGTTCGCGCCGGATGCGGCCTTGGACTGTGGCGGTGCTGTCGGACTATGGCCGGGACCGGCTCGCCTATCAGGGCTATGACCTGCTTTTCGATCCGGAACTGCCGCTTCGTACGCTGCCTGTAGGCAATCGGTACGTCATGCGGATCCAGGCAGTCTATGCGACGCTCGATTATCTTAGCCAGGCACTTGACTATCAGCGGCAAGGCAGCGTCTGGCTCGACCTATCGGCCAGCACCGACAGCAGCTACCAGCGCGCGCGCCAGACTGCGCTTGCAGGCCTCATCAATCGCATCCTGACCATCCCAGCCGAACTGGACCGCTATTCCGCATATCTCGCCTCCGCCTTGAAGATCGACGAGAGTACAGTCTTGCCGCTGCTCTGGGATCACCCCCGGCCTCTGATGACGCAGGTCCTGCCGACCGCGCTTCGCCGGCTCGAGAGCAATTGGCGCGCCTGGGGGCAGACCGGCGACGATTTCCAAGTGTTCAATTCGCCCCTGCCGGAGTTCGCGCCGGCGAATTTGTTCAGCGATCTTAACCTGCCCGAGGTCAGTATTGTCCTCCCACAGCCTGGTAGCGTCACGCCCGACAAAGTGGGGATGCCCATCGCACAGGCGCTTCGAGAGTTCGCGCCGGGACGCGTGTCACGGCGCTACGGCATGAGCCATGCGTTCGAGCGTCATTGGATGTGTCCGCCACTCGATCAAAACCGAGCACAAGTGGTTCCGCTCGAACCGTTTGCGCGTCTGGATAGGCTCAGTGACGGGCGGATTATCGTCGCCGGCTCGGTAAGACAAGTCCCTGTCTATCGTCCCCTAGTTCTGGAGGTTCAGCCGCCGCCCGGCACGGTGGTCGATACCTCGAACGCTCGACTTCGCTGGTGCAGCCAGCTTGTCGCGCGCGAGTCCGGCCTGGTGCTGGACCCGCCCCGGGGTAGCCCCTGGACTCCGTTGATCGAGGATATCCGCTTCTACACACACGAAGGGCTGAGCCCGATCGAGGTACGCCGGATGGCGCTCGGCAGCGATGCCGGCATTCGCTTCCGCGACGGCAGATCGCTGAACAAGGAGTTCCATTTCGAAGTCGCCGGAGAGGCGGCCGCGCTCGGCTTTGGCCTCGCGGTCGACGCGATGTGCATCCGCCTTCGCTTCCCTGAAGCCTTGTGGTCGAACCTCGGGGACGAGGCGGACCCCCGATATCGTGCGATGCGGACCGCGCGCTTTCATCACCAAGCGGTTTACGGACCTTTTCTCGAAGCCGTCGACAACCCGTTCGCGCGCGGCTGGCTGGCTCATCTCATGCTGGCCGCGCTCAGCAATGAGGCAATGGCGCGTCGGATTTCCCTGAGGGAGGCCGCGGGACGCCTTGCCGACGGCAGCGCTGAACTCGACCTCGACCGGACGCTCAGCATCCTGTTCCAGTCGCCGATCGTCGACGATGCCAACGCCCAGGGTAATCAGCAGGACAAGCTTCGGCAGGATCTGGCTGGCTTCCTGGCCGACAGGGAGGTTGTCGACAGCCTGTTCAGCCTCGCGGCTATCCTATGGATCCCGATCGATGCTGGATGGGAGCCGTGGCTTCGCGAGCGTTATGCGTCTACCGTCGGCGCGGCAGCCTTGAGCGCGATCACGAGCCTCTGCCCACAAATCGACGCCGACAGCCTGGTACTCGACGTCACCGCTGGCCCGCGCGAGCAAGACGATGTGCTCGCCGGGGTTCCCAATGGCGAGATCTGGATCAGTGAGATGACCCCTGGGGGCAACGGCCAGATCGACGAGGCGCAGCGCCAATATGTAGAGGATCCACGCCGCTTCTTCAGCCTGATGACCGCTGCCCTGCGAGACAATGATTTCTCTCTGAGCGATTTCCAGTTGAGTCGCTTCCTCGCCGCCGTGGTCGAAGGCGACAGCGACGAGCCGCTGCCCGCCGCAACGCGCGCGTTTCGGCAGGCATCAGGTGCCGAGGAGAGCCATGCAAGCTTCACGGCGCTTCGTCACACCCTGGCGGATGAGGGTTTTGTCACCTTCCACGCGTTCCTTGTTGCGCTGACAAACCGGATCCTTCGTCCCGGCTCGAGCATCGACAGCGACGCCTTTTTCCTCGACGCGATGCGCCTCTGGAATGCCGAGGAAGAGCGGCTGAGCGTCGACCTCGACGCGCGTGTGCTGGCCTATCGCCTGGCGCGGTCTGATGACATCGATGCAGCGCTCGGGCTGGCAGGAATCGACGCCCCAACGGTCAATCCCGACCAGTGGCGCTTCGGTGTGATCTATGGTCTGCTGTGGCCGCGCGGCGCCCACATCCGCCAGTCTGGGCTGAGGACTTACTCACCCTTCGCCGACCTGCCCGCACCGGACCCGTTGCTGCTGCAGGCCTATCTTGCCGAGGATGCGAGCCTGATCGATCTGGAAGTCGACGGCTGGCAGGATTATTGTCTTGATCGCCTTGCCGAGGTCGGGGCCGCCACGCTGATGTGTCGAATGTCGGCAGCACCGCTGCTCGCCGACGCCTTGAGCTTCCTCGCCACGAATCCAGTACAGACGGTCTATCTCTCGGTGTTCGCGCGCGTGCAGGCAGTCAGGCGAGTGGAGAACGTCTTCCATGTCGATGTCGATGTTGCGGAGGCACTGCAATGACCTTCGAGACGCGACGAATCTTCAAAAGCGCGGTGACCAGCCAGAACCTGATCCGCGAGCTCCTTCAGATGATGTTCCTTGGCGAGCTGCTGGCGCCCGGAGGCGAGCGCGCCTGGCTCGTCAGCCCGTGGATCAGCAACATCGTCTTGTTCGACAATCGCGCTGGAGGCTTCGGTACGATCAATCCGGAATGGGGCAATCGCGAGATCCGGCTGATCGAGGTGATAACTGACGTGATGGCCCGCGGGACGGCGCTGGGCATCGCGACGAGCCTTGATGGTCACAATGACCCGCTGATCGACGCGCTCACCATGGCGGCGGACGAAGGCGGGCTCGACGACAAGCTTTCCATTGTCCGCCGCCGGCACCTGCACATTAAAGGCGTGCTGCTGAAGCGCGGCCTTCTGACGGGCTCTATGAACCTCACCTACAATGGCCTCGAATTGAACGACGAAATGGTCGTTTACGACACCACGCCCAAGACTCTCGCCGAGGCGCGTATCAACTTCGAGTCCTATGTGGGAGTAGGCAGGTGATCGAGCATCTGCCCGAGCGGGAGCAGGACTGGCTGGCGCGCTTCTTTTCGGCACCCAACGAGTTGAGCTGGTCGTCTCTGCTCGACGGGTCTGCTTCGGCACGAGAGTCGGACCAAGTGCGGCAGTGGCTCGGCCTTCTCGCCGCAGCGCGCCCGGGTGCGCCGCTTATTCTGCCTTTCGCGCGGGGTGGCAGAATCACCGGCTGGTTTGCGACCACGCAGGGTCCTTCCGGCGGGTACGAGCTTGGCGATCAGATCAACGCATGGTTGGGCCCGACCTGGCTCAGCAGCTTCGAGCGCGTCGCCGAGGACTCGAACGAGGCGATGGCCGCAGTGCTTCGGGACCGATTCGGCGGAACTGTATATCGGTTCACGGGACCAGACGATGCCGCAATGGAGGCGATCTCAGCACGGCTGAGCGAGTTTGCAAGCGTGCTCGAACGGAGGCCGCTTGCAACACGCACGCGCGTCCGCCCGATCGGAGCCATCCGCGGCGAGTTCGAGCGTGCGCTGCTCGCCGGCGACGAAGCCCAGGCAGAGGCGACGATCGCCGAACTCAAGCAGACAGGTCGCCTCAATGAGGAGAATCTCCGCTACCTTGAGGTGCGGCTAAGTGCTGGCCTCGGGCTGTGGCCGCAAATCGCGCGCGATCACTGGCTCATCAAGACGATGGCCGATCTGGCGCTGCCGCCGCAGATCCTCGCGGACCTGATCGAGGCACTTTACCGAACCTATGTCGATGAGGTGGAGGCAGGCGGCGAACCGGCCGCGATCCGTGATGCCTTCGCGCGCCATATCGCAATCCCCTATCCGAAGCTGTTCGCGTCCCGTCGGGGCATTCGGGCGCCACGTGTAGTCAAGGCGTTTCTGCTGTTCGAGCAACTGCAAGCCAAGCCTGACCCAGCGATCATCGCCGGGCTGCTCGACCTGTTACCGCCCGGCTCCCATGCCTCGCTCTCCGCAGCGCCGCGCGCTGCAGAACCCGCGCTGACGCGGCTGGCAGCGACCACTGCGGACGAAGCTGACGAAGCCTTCGATGATGGGCAATTCGACCGCGCTTTTGAGTTCTACCTGCGGCTTCCTGCTAGCAGGAAGACCATCAGCCGGCTGGTGTCGTGCGTCGGGACGATCGGGACAACCGAGGCGCGCCAACGGCTGCTTACTCTGGTGGATGAGGCGGGCCCGGACGTGGTTGCTGGGCTGCCCCCGGGGATTGCCAGCAAGATCGAAAGCCTTCGGGAGGCGCAATCGTCCGGACCGCTGCCAACGGAGAAGTCGGCTGATGCCAGTGCCAATCCATGGATCAATTGGGCGGACCAACTGCAGGCAGGCCGCGACCTCGCCTCGGCTGAGCGGGAAGTTCAATCCGCACCGACTAATTGGGATGCCGCAAAACTCCGGGAGAGCGGCCAGTTGGCGCGTCGGTTCGCCGACATCATCGGCGGTCTGGACGGTAAAGCCGGCGAGATCGCGCGGGCGGCAGTGCCCCAGATATTCGCGAGTATCTTCTCCACGGATGCCGCTCCACCGCCGGCGACGAAACCGATTGCGTCGCTTTTGTTCCTGCTGATCGCGATGGATGACGCGCTTTCGCGGACCGATCTCGACTTGCTAGCGCAACTGGCCGGCATCCTGATCGAGCAAGGGCTGTCATCCAGTGAGTATGTTTCCCTGATAAGCGATATCGAGGATGTTCAGAAGCGGATCGGCTCCTATGCCTACCTACCCTGGAGCCTGGACCTTAGCGAGGCGTTGGCAATCTTGCCCTGTTCGTCCGCTGCAGAACGCGAAGCGCGACTGCGATTGTTCCTGCTCGTGCTGGGTCAAGCCTCCAGCTTCGCCCATCGCCTTGCACCGCACGATCTGGTGCCGATCGAGACCCTTGCGAAGGATTATGGCGTCGATCCAGATGCAGTGGGCGCGCTTAAACGCAAATCGGAGGCGGAGCATGGTGCATCGTCGATTCCGAGCCTCAATGGAAAGACCATAGGTATTTACACGCTGGCCGAAGCGGCCGGAAGCCGTGCCAAGGCGGCGTTGGAGAAGCTGTTCCCCGGCTGCAAAGTGGTTGTGAATTCAGACCTCGTTGCAACGCCGCAACTCGAGAACCTAGCGAAGACTGCTGATATGTTCGTCTTCGCGTGGAAAAGCAGCAGCCATCAAGCCTTCTATTGCGTGAAGGACGCCCTCGCCAATGGCGAACCGATCTGGGCGCAGGGGAAGGGAACAGCCAGCATCCTTCGAGCCATCCTCGATCACTGGCCTGCTGCGGGCGATTCAGCACCAGGTTGAGCTTAGCCAGATCATCTGATTTCTGGTTTTGACAAAGAGCCACAGTCCGACTCGGCAAACGGATTACCAAACCAATCCGCGCACAGTCCGGGTTCGCTTGGAACCGCTTGTCACGCATGCCAAAGCCTATGCGTAAGAAAGGACTATCTCTCATAAATCGCAAGCACGTTAAGATCAGGACCGTCCTTCAAAGTCCCTATCAATCTCATGCCGTGGCCATAACATCTACGGGACAGCCTATAGGCAAACGTTCCGGTATAGTAGCGTCCCCCTGCTTCGACATGAACGTGCATTGAATCTCCCGCATCATTGAGAGGCAGGCGATAGTCAATCCATTCGATGCGGCTGTTCTGTTCGGCTGCGGCATCTTCGATGATCGTCATGGCGGCGTCAGGGTCGAAATTGTTCCCCAGCCATTTCCAGAGTTCCCGAGTTTCGCCTAGGCCCTTCGGCGGCCGTTCGCCATTCGGTTTGGAGAACTTATCGAAGAACGTTGTCACGCGCCCGTTGGAGAACTCCGCCGCCATCGGGATGAGTTTCGTTCGCGGTTCTAAATCGAGCATCACCAGAGCGCGCGGCACTGCTGACGCCTTGCCCTCTGCCTGCCACATGATCGCACCCGTCCTGTCGCCTACCAACAACCGCTGTTCCTGTTCGAGCAGATAAAAGGCGATCAATTGATCCAACTGGCGCTCTGGCGTGTCGATCGTCTCGAATTTGATGGTGGTGACATCCGACTTGCCGTCTTCCGTGCCACCTGCGATTTCAGTCTCAGCCTCCGCCGCAGCGGTAAAAAGCCCGGACAACCAGGTCGGAAGTCGAAAGCCTGCCTTTGCGGCGAACCTCGCTTTCAACTCTTCACGTTTGCTGGCAGAAACCTGAAGGGTACGATCCTGCGTCGCCTTGAAGGTGGGCCGCACCACGGCATCGTAGAAGCGGGTTAGATTTACCGGGTCGATGAACATTGGCGCGTCCTTGACCCACATTAAGGCATCGGGAAGGCCGTCTATCCCGGGATCACTCTTCAGTTCTTTCATACCTAACCCCAATTTTTTCGACGACGACCCGCAGGCAGACCGGCTTGCAAGACTCAACATTGCATTTCTGGGTGCAACCATCAATTTCTCGGGTAGAACCGCGCTAGGCCGCAAGTTCACAGCTAAATTGGCGATAGCCGTTGGCGCGGAGTTCACAGGAAGGACAGTTTCCACAGCCCCAGCCCCAGACGTGCTGTTCTGTGCGGTTACCATTATAACAAGTATGAGTCTTATCAAGTATAAGGTCGACCAAAGCTGTACCCCCAAGACTATTTGCCATTCGCCAGGTTTCGGCCTTATCGAGCCACATTAGCGGCGTGTGAACGACGAAGCGCTGGTCCATGCCCAGATTGAGGGCGAGTTGCATCGCCTTCATGGTGTCGTCGCGGCAATCAGGATAGCCAGAGTAGTCTGTTTCGCAAACGCCAGTAACGATATGGCGTGCCCCACGACGATAAGCGACCGCTGCGGCAAAAATCATGAAAAGCAGATTGCGCCCCGGAACGAAAGTGTTGGGAAGGCCATTTTCAAGCATCGCAATTTCGACATTGCGTGTGAGTGCCGTATCGCTGACTTGTCCAAGCACAGTGACGTCGATCACACGATCCTCGCCGAGTTTGCTGCCCCAGGAGGGAAAACCTTGGCGGATTGCTGTCAGCACTTCCGGACGAATATCGAGTTCGACGCGATGACGTTGACCATAGTCGAACCCGATCGTTTCGACATGTTCGAAGCGTTCTAGTGCCCAGGCAAGACACGTAGTTGAATCCTGGCCACCGGAAAACAGGACGATTGCTTTGGAGTCTTCCATGATGCCCACTTTCACCCCTCGTATTCAGCCCAGCAGTCAGGCGTCTCGTAAACGACAACCGCAGACGTCTGCGGAACCGCAGGCTTGATGCGGTTCCAGATCCATATCGCAATGTTTTCGGCAGTGGGGTTTTCCAAGCCTTCGACATCGTTGAGGCAATAATGGTCGAGCTGAAGGAGCAGTGGATTAAAAGCAGCCTCCACGTCGAAGAAGTCGACGACAAAGCCGGTGATAGCGTCAACGGGGCCCTCGAGGCGGAGTTCGATTCGATACGAATGGCCATGCAGGCGGTGACAGCGGTGCGTCAACGGCACATGGGGCAACCTATGGGCGGCTTCGAAGGTGAATGCCTGAGTTATTTTCATCTGATTCCAAGTTGCTTGTGAGTTTGAAGGCTGAGTTGCCAGCGGGGGTTCGCTAGGCAATAGGCGACCGCGTCCTGCGTATTCGATACGCGATCAGGCCCATCCATTGGCTGGAGCAGAAAATGATCGAAGGCCAGCGCTTCAAAGCGCTGCGGTTCTGCGCCCACCTGCGGAAATACCAACTTGAGTTCGTTTCCGGTTTTAATCGCGATTTCAGCGCCTGACTTTGGACTGACGCAAACCCAGTCGATCCCTGGGGGTGGCATGAGCGTACCGTTGGTTTCGACGGCGATCTCGAATTCCTTGTCGTGCAGGGCATCGATGAGAGGCGGGTCGATTTGGAGGAGCGGTTCGCCGCCTGTCAATACGACGAACCTGCGTTGAGACAGTGACGGAGACCATTTTGCCTCAATGGCGCTCGCTAGGTCGTCGCATGTTACAAAGCGACCGCCACCGTCGCCATCCGTGCCCACAAAATCCGTGTCGCAGAACTGGCACACGGCCTTGAGGCGATCCGCCTCCCTGCCGGACCAAAGGTTGCATCCGGCGAAACGGCAAAAAACGGCCGCGCGTCCGGCCTGACGGCCTTCACCTTGGAGAGTGTAGAATATTTCCTTAACTGCGTAGCTCATCGTTAGCCACCTGCCCTATCGAGGAGTGGAGTCGGTGCCGCTTTGCGCCTCTGGCGCTGATCTGCCTTCACGACGCCGACAAGATAGTGTTTTAAGAGCGAGATATCGCGATTGACGTTCTGAAGCGCGTTCCAGCCTCGAACCTCCCCGCCCAACTCCCATTTACCTTCGGTCCATGCGGTTTTGCCCCTAAGACACTGGAGGCCATCTTGAAAGTCGTTGACGGTGCGAGCGCTCCCGCGCTGCGCCAACACTTCCATGACATCCCCCATCGCCTGAATGCCAGCGCCATGTAACAGGCGCGACGAACTGGGGTTATGGCCATGCCAGGCCTCGGGAAACGCACGCTTCACTCCGTCGAAGAAGTTCGAGATAAGTCGGACGCAACTCGTTTCACCGTCATGCGATTTTATCAGTTCGCGCATCACACCGTTTGCAAGCGATTCCATGATTATTTTCTGGATAACCGTGTCAGCGATGATACCGCCCGGGGATGTGTGTTGCTTAATGTAGCCTTTCAGCGCGGTATTCTCGAAATTGAGGCGCGCGGTCAGGTTCGCCGCCATGGACCGCCGGCTAAGGCGCGGCGGCAAATCGTCGACCGTCGGTAGCAGTTCGTAGATGAGCGACTTGGGTAGCGGTCGAGTGTTGTTGATGAGCACGAACTGGCGCCGTAGTTCTGCATCATCGCGGCAGATCAATGCCGAAACAAAGACCTGGAAGTCGCGATCAATCTGGGTAAGCGCCGAAAGGCGTTGTTGACCATCGACGACGAGGCCGGGCGTGCCCCCGCTTATGTCGATGGTGAGCGTAGCGGCCCCGTTGCCAAGATCATCAATTGCGACGCGATCGGTGAACGCGACCACAATGGGGTTGGGGAGCACAGCATTTGGCTTTTCGAGATAGTCGCGAATTTCTCGAATGTGGGCTGCAACCTGCGGCCGCTGGAACCCGCTGAGTTCGCCCTGCGCATCGCGGCCAATGCGCTCAATCGACGCAAAGCGCAAGACGTCAGCAGCTTTCGCCGCGAAGGTGAGTACCTGATGCTCAGCACTCTGCTGCGCACAGACGGCGAGATATTTCATCGGTTCGATTGACAGCACGCTTCAAATCCAATCGCTCAATATGATTTTTGTAGACAGCGAGATTGTGGATCCCGCGGCGTTTGTTGCGATTGCTGCCGCGGAAGATGATTACCTCGACCGACGTGGCCGCGCATATCGAGCAAGGACATTGCTGCCATGGCCGTTCCGATAGGGTTTCCCGATAGCGCTTCGCGAGTTGCAAAAGCGCTGGACTGTTTTTGCAGTCTTCGTACGGCTTCTCTTCAAACAGCGGCGCACTGTAGACGAGAACACTATGCAGCGTCTCTTCAAGATCGGCTTCGCCGCGATCGAAGGCGCGAAGCGATCCAAGCGCCGCCTCCTCCATGCGGACCAAATCCTCGGCGCGGAACATTCCCCTTTTCACGCTACGCTGGAGCCTAGGATTTTCGATCGCCTGCGGCACTCGGATCGACGTGAAGTACCGCAACGCGAGCCCTTGGCCCGGCAGATAATAATTCTTCTTGGCGTCCTTGAACGCTCGTATCAGCGGCGATGTCGTATCAAAGCTGGCGATGTCGTAACCGTGGAAGCTGTCGATATCGTCAGCCTTAGCGAAACCCAAAATATGAAGCTTGGTTGAGGCTGGCACCGCGGCGCGAATAGCCTCTAGGCAAATCTTGATCTCTGGCGACTTGAGCGGAACCATGCCGCCGATTGCCAGATACTCATACCCCATGGTCACGAGCCGCCGCGCGGCTTCGGCCATACTGCCCGGGGACCATCCCTGAACGACTCCCAGCGGCGTGAAACTCGCACCCATCTGCGCGGCTTCACGCTGAAAGTGATCGGCGTTCTCAAGCGTTATGTCGAATCGTTGCTTAGCATCGGCAGCCCCGCCTTCCATCCCGACGCCGGCGGGATCGAAGTCGAATATGACATGGTCCACGGAACAGCCGTGAGTGAAGCCACACTCATCATAAAACTCGGCCATTTCTGCCGGCGTATATGGCGGACGCTCTTCGTTGACATATGTGAAGGCGCCGCAGTCGCCGAAGATGTCTAAATGCGTGAACTCTGGTTTGTCGAGGCGGAGAAATTTGCGGACACCAACCAAGCCAAAGCGCCGCGCCTGGCTCGCCGTGTATTTGCCCTTCACCCGATGGTCTCCAACAATACCACGCGATACCAGCACACCATCATAAGGCGCATAGCCCAGGATCTCGTGCGGATAAGCGTCGTCCCAATAGGGTTGCCGCTCCGCCGGGCTGCGATCGGCGATGAAATCGAATGCTGGATCCACATAGTCGAGGCTATCAGCAAAGATGAACTTCATGCGGCGCCCCGCGCGAGGTCACGCTCGAGGTGCATCAAATGATCGCTAAGTTTGCTGATGTGCTGGGAGGTTGACTGTATATCGTTCCAGTCAATACCGAGGCCCTTCCAATGCCCACTCGTCCACGCGCAATGCGGCGCGAGGCGCTTAAGCGTGGCGCGAACTGCCATTACGCGATCGGACACACCATCGGTCCGAAGCATGATCGGATCCATCAGAGCGCCCATCGCACGAATACCTGCGCTGTGCATAAGGCGGCTCTCAACCGGGGGCTTACCCCAAGCGTCAGGGAACGTATCGCGGACCGCCGACCAATAGAGCAACAGCGCCTCATACATTGCCTCTGTATCGTTGCCGCGTCCGTTGTGCTTAAATTGGCCAAGCGCCCCCGCTGGCGTTTTGAGACTCATGCGCATCGTTTCGATGAGCGAATTGTCGGTGACAATGCCAACCTTATCCTTGCCGTCAGATTCGCGGCGGATCAACCCGTAGAATGGCGAGCTTGGATCTGTATTGAGCGCCTCGCAAAGCGCACTCGGCAGCTGACGCGCTGCGAGGTCACGCGGTAGAAGAACACTGACCTCCGGAAGCAACTCATTTATCAAACGGGTGGGAAGCGGTTTCGCTTTGTTGACCAGAATGAATTGCTCTCGTTGCGTTGCCAGGTGTGCCGACACGAAACCGATGACCGGGACAGCAATCGACCGATCCCTCGCCTCCGCAAGTGCAAGTGAGCGTTGCTGACCATCAACGATCCACGCCGCTCGTCGTCCTTCCGGATATATCGGGATCGACAGCGTGCCGGCGTCACCCACCTCACAAATATTTCCCGGTGCTCGCCCGCGCGCCGACGCAAAATCCACCTCGGGCGCCATCGCGAGAATGATGGCATTTGGAAAAAGCACCGGACCGCTGTCCAGAAAGGCGGTGATCTGCTTCACATGTTCACGAATCACGCCGCGCTGAAATCCCTTGAGTTCTTGCTCCTCGCGGCGGATACGACTGATATCGGCGATGCGCGTGATGTCAGAGCCTTGAAGAAAGAACGCGAAAACCCCGGTTCCACCTTGTTCAGCACGAACAGCTCGAATTTTTAGATGCTCCACTGCAGTCATGAACGTTCCGCCCTGACTTCGCGCACCAACCTCGCCAATCTGCTCTGTTCGCAGGCGATATTTAGTTCGTCTCGAAACAGCCGCAGAAGGCGGGCGGTGCTACCGTTTGCCATAATCCAATGTTCATTGATCAGACGGCGCATCGCGTCATCGTCACATCGTTCCCGCTCAACCCTTGTCGGATATCGCCAATCCCGTAGCATGGCAGTGACGTGCAGGGAGTCCGTTGCCGCGTCATTGCTACCGAAAGCAATGTGTACATGCTCAACGAAGTGCCGAAGGGCCCGCGAGGCAAAGTCACTGCGCGTGCCTCGCATCCTGCTATCAGGTCCGTCGAGCCGATCATCGTACGGCATCACGAAATCCCGCAACTCGGGCGCTATCCGCTCGACTTGGGTGCGAGTAAAAATTCGAAGGCGGTGCCGATCTATTGCCGCTAACTCGACCAGATCCAGACTGATCATATCAAGGTAGGCGTCAGAAAGTGCTGCGCACACCAGACCGTCCGATTGCGAAATGATGGGCCGGAGAAGCTCTGAAAATGGCGAGAACCGGCTGAGTTCTTTCCACCATACCGAACGGACAAAACTCCCTGTGACGCGCGCGGCGATGCTGTCATCTGCGTCGAGCAAAACCGTACACGCATAAGACGGAACCTCGGTCGAGGCGCCGATCAAGCCCAGACCAGCCGAGACCACGTATAGCCGCGCGTCTATCGCCTGTGCTGCGGCAGTAGCCTCCTTGAACGCCCGACCCCCATAAAGCTGTGAGGCCGGGAATCTGGCGTTGGCCAGCGCCAGGCGATCACACCATCGTCCTGCGAGTTCGACCAGATTTGCTTGCAGAAGAGAGGACGCACGGAGACTATCCGCGACCGGTTTGCGTTTGCGGTTCGTACAAGTCGTGATCACCAGCGCCACAAAATACCGTCCAAGGTGAGCGGTTCAACGCATTTATGCATAGGCGATCGAAAGCGCATTGGCCACATTAAATCGCACTTTTTCCACTCCGATTGACGCGATAAATGCCGTTGGCATGTCGCGCGCAGCACATGGGTACTCGGCGGGCGTGCCCGATCTGAACCAAATTACCGCCCAAATCCGCCCGCCGCGACCAGCTAAGCTGAAGACCGCCCACAAAATCATATCGTCAAGCCGACCGCCTTCCCGTTAACGGTGAGCGAGGGGTGCCAGGGGGCAAGTTGTGCAGCGATCAAAGGCGTGGCGGGTCGACTCTAGCCCCCGAGCGGGCTGCGGTTGGCCTGATGCGCAGCCTTTGCTCTTGGTTCTGTTTTGGGCTGTCCTACAGCTATCGAACCTCTTCGGCAGTTGTCTTCGCGCTGTAGCGCCCGCGGTTCGGACCCATGCATTGTGTGGAAGTATTTCGCCGCATCACCGTCACCCCTTGCGCTCCTTGAGATCTGGTGAGGCGCGATCAGCCCCGCATCGTTGAGCGCAGGATGGCCTGCATGTGTTCTTCCAGATCAAGCTCGCCACGAGCCTCGACGGCCAGCAGATATTTCGCCTTGGCTCGGCGGTCATCCCGGCTGATCGCCGGATAGGAGCAGACGGCCAGCAGCGCCTCCTGCTCGACCTCGTCTACCCGCTCGCGGTCATCCCTGCGGCTCCCCGCTCGATGAACAACGCGGTGGAACTCGTCGTAGGTCGCCTGGTGCGCCGCGATCAGTGCTTGCAGCTTCGGCGAGGAGCTTGCGCTAGCGGACACTGGGTCGACGGCAACCGCCGCGCCGGTCAGCGCGAGAAGAGTTCGGCGGGTGATCGCGGCCATAGACTATGTCCTCCTCGCTGCCGATCATACCGGAGTACCATAGCACCACCGGAGAAGAGCGCAGAGACCGGAGGATACTGTCTGCTGACAATGCCGTCAGTGGATTATCAAACGCGAAGTGCGCGCACCAAACAGGGGTCCCTCCGCGCGGCCTCCCTGTCGAGTACAGGGCCAGCATGATTTCTAGGGCCGCCGCCGCTTCGCCGGGCGACCGATTTCCCTCCACGGTCCCGCTGGACGCCCGACCCGCCGCTTGATCTGAGCCGGCGGGTCTTCCCTTTTCGGCTTCGGCGTCTTCGTCCCGCGCTCGGCCAGCTTCCTTGCGATGTAGGCCTCGACCTCGTCGAGCGGCAGCACCGGCCTGCTGTTGTCTGTAAACTTTACCGCTTCCGGAAAGCCGGGCTCGCGCTGCTTGTGGCGGGTGTACCACGTCTTCGACTTGCCGAGCCGCTGCCAGAACTCCTTGATGGTGATGAACGACGTGGACATTGGTGCCTCTCCAGTTGGCGATGACTACAGCGATGCGTCATGCCGAACCGGCTGTCACCTCCTCCTTTCATGCGGCCTTCCCCGGTCTTTTCCCCGGCTTTCATACCATTGTTCATAGTGGCGACCGGGATAGGCCTTGAAAGTTTTCCGCCATCAGGGGCTTCCCCTGCAGGACAAAAAAGTTCCAGTTTTCCACAGAGAATTTCGCTCGCGCCTCGGCGCAGGCCGAGGTCGGGTCAAAAGTGTCCTAGGCATCAACGATATGTACCACGAGTTCACATCGACGCTGGTTGGCTCACCAATCTCTGGATGCTCGGAAGGTGTGCAAATGCGCGGGCCCCACATGGCCACCCCCCCCGCGTCGACAAACCCCGGCGTGCCGGGTACCGGGCGCGTCATAACTCGTTCCTCGGGTAGAGCCGCGCGATCTCGGCGGGCGTGAGATCGTCGAGCGAAACGAGCGTCGGGCCGTCGTGCCGAAACACCATTAGCGACCTCCTGCCGTCGACCGTGCCCTTGAAGTCGGCATGCGTGCGCCGCCAGACTGCTTTCAGGCCCTCAGCTCGGTCGACGTAGTGAGCAACAGGCCGGCGGCGCGCAGCGCTGCAATCCCCCCTCGGCGGCGTGAACGGGGACGCGTGCCATCGGCACTTCACTGCACGTCGACAGCACTGTACCGAACGCCTTTGTTATCGCGTTGGCATCCTCGCCGTAGGCCTCCAAAAATCACCGAAGCGCAACAGCGGCTGGCGCAGGGCTACTCGCCAATGTGATCCAGGGCCATGTAACCGCTGAGCGGCTCCACGACGTGCCTCGATGTTACGCCCGGATAGTGCCGACTTTGGTTGGAGGCAGCAGTGTCGTCAAATGACACTGCCTAACGGCGTCCATTCCCGCCTGCCATTAAAGTTAGGACACCGCGTGGGTCGAGAGTTCCGCCACGCCTAGGGCGTGAAGAACGAAAAATATCCCGGTGCAGCGCCAATTTGCTCCCATCTGCCCGGCCACCTGTTTGCTTCACCGGTACAGCGATACGATGACCCGTTGTACTCCTCCCAATCATAGACAGCGATCAGTCTTGCTTGCCAACTGTAGGCAGTGTGAGGTTTGAGCTTGAGAAGCCCAGTCGTGCCGCTCAGCACGCTGCAATCATTGGGGAGACAGCCGGCCACAGTCGAAATATTTGCATGGTTGGTGAAATGCGCTCCCCCCTCTTGGAGTTCTGTCTCCATGATTCCCCTAGGGACACAGTCGTTGGGGGAGGCATCTGGATTGCCCGCGATGGTGAAATAAACCTCAACCGTCTTTGAAGTGTCGGTCCAATGAATTTCCGTCCCATCATGGTTATACATGTGCAGCACGATATTTCGCGGCTCGTGCGCGCGAGCTCCGATCCCGCCACGAAAGAAGCGGCTTTGCCGCTGCATTAAGGCTCGCGCGTCGTCAGGAGGCATCTTGACCATATCGGCAGCATAGGCCTGCGAGAAAACAAACGCTGCCAGCAGGCTGACTATTCTGCTCCGACCAATCAAAACGAATGCTGAAGACAAAAAACGCTCCTTTGGTCGGTTCGGATTATGCCGGAACGGGAGACACGCGCGGCAGGCCGGTGTCTCCCGCTATTGTCAGACGACGCCGCAGACGACGCCGCCGCCGATTATACCTCTTGCCATCCGCTTCTCCTGTCCTCGGTTAGGGCTGCCATTGACCACCTCCTACTTCTTATTGAAAATAGGCATGTGGTTGATTATGGGCACGTAGACCTTCGTAAAAAAGGCGCGTCCTACGGGCCCGAGCTCTATCATGGTATCGTGCCCCTTCTGGGCAGGGGTAGCAGTCAGGAAACCAACACTCGCGAACCGTACCAACTTGCTCAGCCTGAATTGCAGGTGACGATTCGTGCCCTCGATGCCGAAGAGCTTCGCAATCTCGCCAAGGTGGGTAGTCTTCTCGTTGCGCAGTTCCCGGTATTGCTGAGGCATGACCTCCTGCATCCGCGAGAAGGCCAGCATTTGGTTGAACCCGAAATAGCTTTGCGCGAGCAAGACCTCATGGATCCATGGAGATTCCACGCGCTTGCTATTGCCAGCACCCAAAAGATCGACGGTGGTCGACTCAATGCTCCCAAGGCGCGCAAGATTTCTTAGAAAGATCTCTGTCCCATAGTCGTATACACGAGAGCGAAGGAGAACTCGCCGTGTTTCCAGCAAAGCTGGATCGTCCGTCTCGGAAATGTGAGTTGGCCATAGCTGCACGTTTTTATCCGGCTCATCTGAATCGGGGCGCGTGTTGCATTGCAATTGGCGAAGCGCGCGGTCGGCGCTGCTCTCGATTGCCTCCAAGGTCCTCTCATGAGCACACCAATGCTGCTGCTCGCATAGGTAGTCCTCTGCTTCCGCCCGGGATGACGCCTTCCACATTTTCCGAAGCAGCATGAGCGCACTCCCCGTGGTTAATATTTCCGCGCGATACTTGAGCAATTTATGGATAGATTGAAGCCACTTGTTGAGTGGCGACCGCCACCGAAAGAGTGGATGTACAGGATAGGTTTTCCCGCGCTTGAATTCGCGCTCGACGGGATGCTTAAGGACTCCTGCTAACCCCCGTCGATATTAGCCCAAGGAGGGCATGTAGATGAAGAAAATGGTGGCCGCGATGGCCTTGATCGTGATGACCGCCCTTAGCACGTTGCCAGCCTCGGCCGACACGATCATCATCATCGTCGTCAGCAAGTAAGCTGTTATCGCGCCAATTGCTCATTGGCGTTTCGGGAGCCGGGTGCGTTAGAGTACACCCGGCCTTCGGATATGTGTATCTCTGCTGTAACTGATGCCAGCCTGGCACGACCCTATATTGTCAGACCTCCGCAACCTCGTCGGACCCTCCGCCGGGGGAGCATTCCCGACTTGAATCACCGCCCGACACATTGCCTCTTCGGGTTTGCGCGTCTGATAGGGGCCCCACATTCACCACCCCGCCCCGCCACCGACAGACCTCGGGGCGGGCCCCGACCACCTCGGATCTACCAGCGGCT
Organism: Mesorhizobium sp. B2-4-7; assembly: GCF_006442685.1. Classification (NCBI taxonomy): domain Bacteria; kingdom Pseudomonadati; phylum Pseudomonadota; class Alphaproteobacteria; order Hyphomicrobiales; family Phyllobacteriaceae; genus Mesorhizobium; species Mesorhizobium sp. B2-4-7. The sequence continues at coordinate 172,720 of NZ_VFVH01000008.1, read as the reverse complement.
CCCAAGAGGCGCGCGGCCTGCCGCAGGTTCGGAGGGATCGGCGGGCTCGGCACTCCCGGCCTCGGTCGGCGCGGCCTGGCTGTCCATTGGTGCTGAAGTCAACCTCATCAGCCGGGCGAGCGTCAGACTGACCTGCTTTGCGGTCCAAGCTCCTCCCCGTGGCGTTCGAATGCCCTGCTTCTCAAGTTCTGCGGCGATTTGTCGAAGCGACTTTCCCGCCTGCCGAAGGGGCTGCACGATGCCCATGACGCGCCGCGCATCATCATCTGCCGTCTGCTTTAAGGCGGCGATCCGTCGGTCGAGGCTGCCCTCGCGATAGCCCCCCAGCTTGACGCCTCGTGCCTTGGCGGCTGCTAGTGCGGCCTTGGTCCGCTCGCCGATAAACTTGCGCTCCTTCTCGGCGAGTGCCGCATAAATGTGCAACTGGAAGGGATCAGCGTTCGGCATGGTGGCAACCTTGATATTGGCGCGCTTCATAGTCCCAGCGATAAACTCGACGTCGCGGGAAAGCCGATCGAGCTTGGAAATCAGAAGCTCGGCCCCCTCGCGCTTTGCAAGGTCCAGCGCCTTCGCCAGCTCAGACCGGGTATCGTGCTTGCCTGACAGGATGTCGCAGAACTCGCCGACGATCTCCCAAGGCACCTCAGTGAAGGCGTGTAGGAAGATGTCGATGTCGCGCCGTTGCGCCTCCAGGCCCAAACCGCTGCGGCCCTGCTCCTGCGTCGATACCCGGGTGTAGATAACAAAGCGCCTCATAAACCCTAGTGTGCTCGGACTGTGTAAACAGTCAACGAAGGTTGCGCTTAACACGCTATAGCTAGAAGTAATTACGAGAGCGAGATCCGCCTTGACCTGTGCTTTCGCGATAGCCCGGAAAGAACGGCGATACCGGCGGCGACCGGCTTCTGCAACTCGTTTGTAGGCGACCTCTCTGATCGGCCGACACCGGGTCGAGGCAAGCTGCACTCCGATCGGAGGTCGGCTTCGGACCGGGACACCGAGCGCGCGGCTACGCAGTCCTCCTAATTGACGCGCTTTGGCGCGAACTTGGCCTGCCACTCCTCAAGGCTCATTTGACTGCCGTCGCCCGGCTCACGCATCGGGCGGCGCGTCGAAGAGACTTCAGCTCTATCGACGATCAGGCCGAGCAGCTTCGCTTTTCCCATGATGGCCGACACGCCTGCGGCGGGGTTTTTGGTGGCGAGGGCCAACTTGAACATCACGTTGAGGTCGGCAATCAGATCGTCGACTGTGACCTGCGACCGCCTTGCGGCCTCCGCTTGTAGCGCGGCGACGCGAGCGGCAACCTTAGGATTTCTTAGAAGCTGAGAGGCGCTGGCCTCGGCCGCGTTGTTCCGCGCTGTATAGCCGGCCTCGATATAGGCCCGAGACTGGGGTAGGCCCTCGGCGAGGCCAAGGCAGAAACGCTCCTGGCGTATATTCAATTTGGCATGTCGCATGAGGGCGCAAAGATACCGCAGATGCCGGACTGACGCCACAGGAACTAACACTGATGGCGCCCTCGCCGTGCCTTCATTTGCGATGACGATAGACCCGCGCCAACCTAAACGGCTTGGCATTGGTGCCCCACACCCAGCGCGCCAAGCCGACCGCTCCCAGGATCGCAAGCCGTGGCGAGTGTGGTCCAAACAACTCCTCTGACCGTATGACTGAACTGACACGCGTGTTACTGTCCCTTCACGTCTGCGCCATTGCGCCATTGGTGCGCCATCGGGAAATACAATTGGCGCAACCAAATGCGCCATTGAATTTCCTTAGGGCACCTTCATCAATGGCGCCGGCCCTTTTTTGCGCCAATGGTGCGCCATCAAATTTTGCCTGTGGCGCGGGGCCAAGGCACACTTCAAGTGACCCATCCGGGTCGTTTCAGGTCGTCGACGCAGAGCCCTTCACGATCCTTCCGATCGACAGGGCTATGGTAAGTTTCCTTGAAGAGCAGGCCGTTTTTGACCCATGTAGCGACGATGTCGCGGCATTGTTCTTTGGTCTTTGTCGGCACGTGCTTCTGCACGACTTTCCAGGCAGCCTTCGTCGTGGCAGCGCCGGCATCGGAGTAGCGTTCGCCGTCCGGTATGCCGGCGCCGAGATCATCAAGGATCCGGTTCACCAAATCGTCGCTTAGTCCGTCCCACGTTTCGGGCGGGGTCCACTGCTCGATTGTCTGCACATTGTCGCCGTCGGGATAGAGGTCGTTGCCGTTGCGCAGCGCGACACTGACTAGCTTGAACCACTTCGCAGTGGCCGCGGGCGGTGTAATGTTGACCTTACCGCTATCCATCCGGATGTAGAGCCGCCGGTCGGCAAGAGGTACCCCAAATCGAGCGGCCTCTTCGTCGCTCATTCTAGTCAACGTATAGACAAGACGTGCACCGTCCTTGATGGCGCTGGCCCCGCGTCCCCGGTCGGCATTACCGGGGTTGGCGGCGCCCTTCGCTGTGTGGTGTGGTACGTCAAGAGCAATATTCATCTCGATGGCTAAGTTGGCGAGGAATTCGATCACCTGGTCCATCTGGTTATTGTCGTTTTCGCTCAGGCCGTGCGTCTTGACGAACGGATCGAGGCACACGAAATCGATCTTGCCGCGCTCGACGGTCGCTTTGAGCGCCTCGCCCAGACTGCCGACTGCGGGCCGCCCCTTGCTGTCGAGGGACATCAGCTTGCCCGCCTTGCCCCCGGGCGCAGCGAGGAAAAGCCAGTCCTTGAGCTCTGAATCGGGAATCCCGTGGTGTTGTTGCGCTGCCTTCACCCGGCGGCGCAGTTCGTCCTTGTCGTCTTCGAGGGAAATCATAAGAACGCGGCAGCGCTGGAACACATATCCTCCGGTCAGGTTGCGATTTGTGGCGAGCGAAAGGGCCTGTGCAATGCGCAGCGCCGTTTTGCCAGTCCCCCCATCTGCAAGCAGCGAACTTACGAACCGACGGCAAAAGACATTGCCGAGAAGCCATTGGCGGGGCGGTATTGGGTCGTTGTCATCACCAGCATCCCATTCACCAAGATCGGTTGGCGGGTCCTTTCCCGTCGCCAACATCTCCGACAGTTTCAGAATCTCCGGATTAATTTCGTCATTCACTTGCGGCCGCCCCTCTTTAGGTGCGTTCTCGCAACAGATGTCACAATCCGGTCGATGTGCGCTATCGGCAGCGGCGGGACGCATCGCGCCTCGTTGACGCTGAGGAGCAGGTCGCGGATCAGGATCAGGTTGACGTCATGGAAAAGTAGCTTCCCGGCGATACTGGTCAGCGTATTGTCTCGACTGCCAACAGGTATCAGCTCTGTCAGAGTGCTGTGCCACTCTTCCAACGTCTTGCCGTTGCAGCCGCCTTCCGAATCCCCAGCGACGTCATAAAGCCATTCCGGCGCGTCCGCGAAGGCGTCGGCACCATCCACCGACCACGCATAGGCCCTGCCGGAAGGGTGTATGCTGGGCGGGGCCAGCACGTAGCCACCATTGGCACGCACGTCGATTCCAGTACCGATCCTGCCGGCGCTGTTGCGCAGGTTGTATTCGCCAAGTCGAAAATAGAGGTGCCTACCCCGCCCAGTGATAACCTCAACAGTCGGCGGCAGCGGTGCCTGCGCGGCCTCCAGGCCACGAAGGCTGGCTTCGCCGTCCTCGTTGTCGACGTCCAGAACCCAAAAGCCGGAAGGCGTGCCGGTCGGAATGCCGATGTTCAACTGTGGCGCCGATCCCCACCAAGTCTCAATAATGGCGCGGTCGGTCGTCGCATCATATAGGCCACGCCTGGTGGCAGGCTCTTTCCCACGAGGTTGGCAGGGAAATACCGGCGTGCCGCGTTTCGCATACGCCATCGCGGCCCTGTGCAGATGCGAGGGCATCGACTCGTCCCTTTGCGTTTGCTGCCAAGAAAACGGCGGCAGGTTTTGTGACCGCCGCCGACTTTCTGGTTAGAGCTCTACCAGGGAATGTCGTCGTCCAGTTCCCTGGCGACACCCTGCACAGCGGCCGTGGGCGGCGTCTCGGTCGGTATCGGCTTGGTTACAGCGGCAACGATTGGCTCGTCGGGCTTCTCGATGCGAATGGCTTCCGTTACCTTGCCGCCAAATTGGACCATCGCGCCAAAGAGGGTGACGCGGGCTCCCACCCAGTCGTCGGTATCGGTCTTTCCGGTGATGCGGGCAACTGTCATGGCGTTGGTCTTGTTGCAGACAAGGCCCTTCTCGCCGCCATCCTTAAAGTAGATGATCGGTTTCTCTACCTTGCGGCCGCTGTCATCGAATTTCTCGATAACTACGCTTTTGATCGTGGCGGTGACCTTCTTGCCTTTCAGATCGGGTGCGGAAAGGAACTTGCTTGGGAACAGTTTATTGAGATCAGCCATCGGCGTTCTCCTTGCGTTGGCAATTTCAGCCGTGCTTTTCTCCTGGGGCACAGCATCCCGGTTCCGCGAAAGCGCCGCGGCGCGCCTTGCCCGTGGTCGGGCGAAGCTGGTTGACCTCCTGCGGAACAAGCGCAGCCACTCCAGTGTGTAGGGCGTGGCTCGCCGCACGAATCGCCGACCCATGCTGCGCATGCCCATCTTCGGCCGGCGGATGAGGTCCTTTACCCCGGCGCGTGCCGGAGGATGGCAGCGGTTTACGGCGACGTGGTCACTTCGGCCAGCCTCTCGCCCAGTCGGCCTCGAGCTTGCGCTGGGCGATTATCTCAAACGGGTTCTCGTCAAGGTCCAATCTGCCAGCGAGCCAATACTCGTCATGTCCCATTGCAAACAGCGCTCGACGGAGGTGATCAAGCGCGGCCAATCTCTCACCCGGAAAGGATGCAGCACTCATTGCGACAAGCAGGCACTGCCGAATGTGAGCTGAAGGGGCAGTCATGATGACGCCCCCCGCGAACTACCGGCGCGGCTGATATCGACGTCGTTGGCCTGGCACCCCTCACCAACAGGCTTGAATTTCGCCCGCGGCAAAGCTCGCAGGTATCGGTCGAGATCTTCGTAGAACAGGATGGTGCGTGCGCCATTCTTACGAGCTAGAAGCAGGCCAGCACGCATATCCTTATAGAGCTGCGCGCGGCACAGACCGGTATAGATCACCGCACCCTTTACGTCGGTTGCGGATTGGGGGCGCTGAGCTATTGCGGTCCTGGCATGGCTGGGCTTGGAAACCATCATGGGTGCTACCTCGTAGAAAACTAAGTGAGATGAACGATTAAAAAATAGGTCCATAAGAATGTAAATAAGAATATTTGCAGCTGGTCGCGTCGTTTATCGGCGCCTAGCGTCCAGGGATTTCTGGCCAGACCTACAGTCATCTACGGACGCTTACTTCGCCTTAATCTCTCTAGCGGTCCTTGTAGACACTCATGAGAATGCCGGTTGCTTATTCGTTGCTGAGTTTGACTCAAAGTTTTCCCCGATATCCACACCCCCGGGGCCGTCTCATTGTTCGCCAATGCGAAGCGGCACCACGTTATCGCTAGGCTGCTGCTCGCCAATCAGCGGAATGACGGCGCTTGCCGATAAATCGTCGAGCAGATCGACAATGGCCGACGCATAATGGCGCTCAATCATCGTTGTGCTGGTGTCGTGCAAAGCGGCCACCAACCGAACAGGTAGACCGGCTCTGAGCTGGCGCACGATCGAGGAGTGTCTCAGAGAATAGGGCACGACGTCTCGCGATAGGCCGGCGCGGGTGACGATCTCGAGCCAAGGCCGAGCCAGTTCGCTTGCGGCAATCCACGGTCCACGGGCATCGCGAACCCACTGTGGCGGCTGGGTTTCGGTGGCCTTTGTTTGAACATGGCGCCACCGTTGAAGCAGAGCTTCACCACGCTGCTTTCCTGCAATCGCGGGGCGCAACTGTTCGATGACATCAATGCCAACTCTGATCCCGATGTGCGTCGTCTTCTTCGCGCCCCGCCCTTTACGACTCGTCGGCACCATCAATCGGCGTTGTGGTATCTGAACGTCGCCCACAGTCATGCGAGAAACCTGGGAAAAACGAGCTCCGGTCGCGGACAGCACCAACACCACGCGCAAAAGGTCACCATCCCAGTCTTGGTCGATATCGACCGCCCTCGCCGCTCCAATAATTCGGCGGATATCAGCGTCAGGCAGAGCCGCCTGATCACGAGCGAGCGGCGTGCTGGCCTCGCCGGCTGATAATCCATTCTTGATGACAATTGCTACGTCGGCAGGTAGCCGCGAACGATTTTTGACGGCTGCTCCGTTGAGGGCTGCTTTGAGATCGTTGACCACCCGGCGAACTGTCGACACCGAAAGATCGGGCGACCGGCGACTCCGCCATTGGTCCAAATCCGCCTCTTTCAGGCCATGGAGCGTGATATCAGCAACGGGATCAGACAACACATGCCGGGAAAGCCTTAGCCGCGCGTCCCCTCGCAACCTGCCTTTGCCCATCACCGCACGTTCCCGCGCCGCCTGCACTTCGATGTAATTCTCCACCGCGGAACGCACCGTCGGTGACGGACCCTCCGCAGACGCGATATCCTCTGCATGCCACGAGGAAACCTTCGCCAGGGCAGCACTCTTTGCCTGCTCATAGTCGAAGACGTTGATGCCGTTTGCCTCCAGGAAATCATCGGCAATGCCAATCTGCTCAACGCGGTAGCGTTTGCCGCCAAGAGACTCTATCGCTTGCCACACCCCTCCCCGCAGCTTTCTTTGGTAGCCGATGGCAACGGTTGGTCCGAGGGATCGACAGTAGGGTTTCTTTCGCGGTTTGAGCTGCTTGCGGGCATTGCGCGTCGTTATCGCCGCATCTGTCCTGGTTCGCGCCATCTGGCTTGCCCTCGATTTAAATGGACCCGAAATCAGTACCGAAATACGCCCGCGGGCGCGTGAAGACAACCCCAGATAAGAGTTATGAACTACATAACAATTACAATTACTTAGCTTATACGCCAGTAGACGCGAGTAGACAGCTGATCATTCTCTTAGCTGTCTATTTTCGCCCTTTCACGGCGGTAACAGGGGTTCGATTCCCCTTGGGCGTACCAGCTTCACTCGAAGTCCCCTCCGCTCCTTTCGGCGTCAAGAGCTATTGCGCCGGACAGGGTAACACCCCCTTCCGAAACGTCATTTTACGTGTTGACCATTCCGCCGCCTCGACCTTGTCGAGGGCAAGGCTCGATGGTTAAATCGGCTTTCCCAGGGGGATGCTAATATGGCAGTTCACCTTTCGGCGGATGCTCGAGCTCCTGCGGCGACGCCGCCACAAAGATATCTCTTTGGCCCGCTGGCCGACTTCCTCATGCTTGGCGGCAGCGCATTCCTGATTTTGCCGGCCCTGTACTTCGTGCCTACCAAATACGACAGCCTTGTTGCGGCGGCGATGTTTTTCCTGGCCTACTTGATAAACTATCCGCATTTCGCCCACTCTTACCAACTCTTCTATCGCAATTTTGGAAGCAAGGTGCGCGGCGAGGGATACGACAGGGGCCTCCAGATCCGCTACATTTTCGCCGGCATTGTCGTTCCCCTGCTCATGGTCGGGTTTTTTGCTTACGGCTCGATAACGGCGAACGCCCGGCTGCTCGGAAACGCAGCCAACGCGATGTTCTTTTTCGTGGGCTGGCACTACGTCAAGCAAGGCTACGGCATGTTGATGGTGGACGCCGTGTTGAAGCGCAGGTTCTTCACCAATCCGGACAAGAAAATCTTGCTGGTCAACAGCTATGCCGTATGGCTGTTCGCATGGCTTCAGACGAACACGGCGGTCAGCCAAGCAAAATATTACGGCTTGGAATATTATACGTTTGCCACGCCTGCGTGGCTCAACACGATTGCGCTGTCGGCCGCGGCCGCTTCCACGGCCGCCACCGTCGTGATGCTGATCAATCGCTGGAGTAAAAATGGCGGCAGCCTGCCGTATAACGGCGTCGTCGCTTATATCGCGTCCCTATATCTTTGGATCCTGGTCGTGAGAATAAACCCGCTGTGGCTGCTCGTGGTGCCGGCTCTCCATTCGCTGCAGTACCTGGCCGTGGTCTGGCGCTATCAAAGCAATGTCGAGCGTGACGGTCCCGATGCACAAAAGGTTCCGGACTCCAGAATCCTGTCCGTTCTTGGTCCGATCTACAGGACGCGAGTCCTGGGGTTCGTCGTCGCCGGCGGGGTCCTCGGCGGTCTCGGTTTCTGGCTGATCCCGGCGGCACTGACTGCCTTGATCCCTTACGACAAGGAAGTCCTGGGTTCGTCGCTGTTCTTCTTCATAGTGCTGATCTTCATCAACGTGCACCACTACTTCCTTGACAACGTCATGTGGCGACGCGGCAACCCCGAAGTTTCAAAATATCTGTTCCGCTAGCGGTGGCATGGACCGGCTGTGGGACGCCTTGCGGAGCACTTCAGGCGGAAAGAATTGGCATCGGCTCAGCGGCCGCGCCGGCCGATATCTCTTTTTGCACGGCGAAGAAGAACCTGCGCACCTCGTCGCTGGCCGCCGCCCTGTCCCTGCCTGACCTGACGACGAGATCGAACAACTCCGTCGCCTTGGCCCTCCAGAACGAGGTGGCGCTGTCGCCATGCAAACTGTCGAGCCTGGCAGCCACCTCCCGAACCAGGAATGCCTGACGGTCGATCGGGAATGCACGGATTTTTTCTGGGGACATCTTCCGAACCACGAGACTGACGCAACGAATCAACCATTGCCGAACAAGCATGGCGTAGCCGCGAAAGTGGAAACGGAAGCTTAATGGCATCGGCATCGATGCGCCGTTCGGCCAGGAGAACGAAGAGCGCAGCGCACCTCAGGCTTGCAGCCCTCTCGCCTGGCCACCGCGCTTGCGCGGCGCCATCATGTCCCGGGCCATCAGCCCGGTCACCCGGCAGAACGCCATGAACGCCCGGCAGGCATCCTCGGTCTTGACCACGTCCACGGTGGCGCCGAAGCAGGCGTTGAAGGCCTTCTGGTAAATCGGGCCTTGCCGGCGCAGCGGCCAGGCCTGGAGAAAATCAAGGGCCTGTTCGACGCTGTAGATCTCCTCGACAGGCAGGCCGGGTCCGGGCGCGATACGCACCGGCACCTCGAATTGCAGTCTGTCCATCCGCCATCTCCCGAACTGTCGTCACCAGCGGCAACGCCATCCGTCGTAAAAAGTTGCTCTGGCCGGTCGCTACCGCAGGAATGTGGCGTCTCCGCGGTCATGGACGTTTTGCCGCAGCCGCCGCAAGCAAGCGCCAAGGCGCCCGGCCTTGTCGAACGCGGGCGCCTTGGCGGTCCGGCTACTGGTTGGCGGGATCGGTCTCCGCATCGAAGGCCATGCGCACCGCCGTAAGCAGCACGAGAGCAGACGGCACAGCGAAAATCCCGCCAAGGACAAGTGCCCCTGTCGCCGAAAGGCCGAGCGTCTCCGTCAGCGCCCAGTAGACGGTTCCGATACAGATGAGCGCCTGGACGGAAAGGAAAATGGCGGCGCAGGCCGCGCGCGAAAGGCTCTTGAGTGTCTTGATACGTTGCATGGAAACAATCCGGAAATGACGCGCTACGCACCGCTGCGCGACCGAAGCCGCCGCGCGGATCGAGGCGCGAACAGGAAGTGGTTAGAGTGAAGGAGCGGTTGAAACCGCTCAGGCCGGAACCGATGGCGGCGCGCGCGGCTGATTGGCAGTCGCCCACGGTGTGCGGGCGTCCCCGTCGGCGGCGACGACCTCTGCCGGCGGAACCGAAACAAACCAGGAAAAGACGGTGTCCCGAGCCGGCAGGGCCGGATGGCCGCCGGCGAACTTAACCAGGGCCGGCCGGCCGGAACGAACTTCCAGCGCCTGCGCCTTGCCGGTGATGCGCAGCAGCGCCGCCGCTTCGCCGGACCGCTCCACGCCGGCGCTGGCGACACCGGAGGCTGCTCCGGCAAAGACGGGCACCTCCGCCCGGCCAAGCGACAGCATCGCCAGCAGCACAAGGCTCATCAGCAATGAGCAGGCCGCCTTCAACGGCGCTTCAGGCAATCTGGCGTGCTCGACGCTCATGAAATCTCCAAAAACCTCCCTCGCCCTACCGCACGGTCGACTGAAAGGGAAGGAACAAGGGCGTCAAGGGCACCGGGGCGCGCCGAATATCCCTGCCGCTTGGTCGTGTCCGGGCAGTTCTTCCTTGAACCTTTTGCCCTCAAGTGCCAAATCTGGGGAGATTTTCACGCCGGCTCCCTTGCAGAGCCACACCGGCAAGACGGACACCAATGGTCACTTATCTCGACGCCGCCACGGCACCGCTCAGAAACACCGGCCAGATCCGCCTCTATGGCGAGGAAGGTTTTGCCGGCATGCGCAAGGCATGCGACCTCACGGCGCGCTGCCTCGACGAACTGGTGCCGATGGTTGCGCCCGGCGTCACCACCGACACCATAGATCGTTTCGTTTTCGAGTTCGGCATGGATCATGGCGCGCTGCCGGCGACGCTCAACTACCGCGGCTACACCAAGTCTTCCTGCACCTCGATCAATCATGTCGTCTGCCATGGCATCCCCGACAACAAGCCGCTGAAGGATGGCGACATCGTCAACATCGACGTCACCTACATCCTCGACGGCTGGCACGGCGATTCCTCGCGCATGTACCCCGTCGGCACCATAAAACGCGCGGCGGAACGCCTGCTCGAAGTCACCCATGAATGCCTGATGCGCGGCATTGCCGCGATCAGGCCTGGCGCCCGCACCGGCGCCATTGGCGCGGCCATCCAGAGCTATGCCGAGGGCGAGCGCTGCTCGGTGGTGCGCGACTTCTGCGGCCACGGCGTCGGCCAGTTGTTCCACGACGCGCCCAATATCCTGCATTATGGCAGCGCCAATGAGGGCGTCGAGATGCGGCCCGGCATGATCTTCACCGTCGAGCCGATGATCAACCTCGGCCGGCCGCATGTGAAAGTCCTGTCGGACGGCTGGACCGCGGTGACACGCGACCGCTCGCTGTCGGCGCAATACGAACACACGATCGGCGTGACTGACACCGGCTGCGAGATCTTCACGCTCTCCCCCAAAAAGCTCGACCGCCCCGGCCTGCCAGCCTAATGTTTCGTTCTCCCGGCGCTCGCGGTCGGGGAGCTGGGGGCAGACGAGATGTCAGGTGACGACGACGAGCGCAGTTTCTTTGCAGAAAAGCCTGCGCAGCTTTCCGCGACCATGCACTCTCCTGGGACAGCCGGGCCTGCCGCGAAGACCAAGGGGATCGAGGAGAAGCCGCATTATCTCGGCCATCGCGACCGTTTGCGCGAACGCTTCGCCTCGGCAGGTCCCGACGCCCTGCCCGACTATGAGCTTCTGGAACTCCTGCTCTTCCGCCTGATCCCGCGCGCCGACACCAAGCCGGTCGCCAAGGCGCTGCTCTCCCGCTTCGGTACCCTGGCCGAGGTGCTTGGCGCGCCCGTCGGCCTCCTCCAGGAGGTCAAGGGCGTGGGCCCGGCGGTAGCGCTCGACCTGAAGGTCATTGCGGCGACGGCCCAGCGCATGGCGCGCAGCGAGGTCCATGGCCGCGAAATCCTCTCCTCTTGGCAGCAGCTTCTCGACTATTGCCGGTCAGCCATGGCCTTCGAGGCGCGCGAGCAGTTCCGCATCCTGTTCCTCGACAAGAAGAACACGCTGATTGCCGACGAGGTGCAGCAGACCGGCACCGTTGACCATACGCCCGTCTATCCGCGTGAGGTGGTCAAGCGCGCGCTCGAACTGTCGGCGACGGCGATCATCCTGGTGCACAACCACCCGTCGGGCGATCCGACGCCATCACGTGCCGATATCGACATGACCAAAGAGATCATCGACGCTGCCAAGCGGCTGGGCATTTCCGTGCACGACCACATCATCATCGGTCGCAAGGGCTATTCCAGCATGAAGGGCTTGCTGCTGATCTAGATCATCGGCTCGGCGAAGCTATCCGAATGAAAGCAGGCAATTCGCCGACGCAGTCTTTCGGCTTAAGAATTGAAAAACGTTCAATTCTGGAACGAATGACCCGCAATTGGGGGCCACATCGCCATAGTTTTCCAAGTTTCTCTGCAAATTCCAGACCTTTTTAGAAGATAATTCCGTTGAGGGGCGGCATTTCCGTTGATACCGTTTGAAACGCTTCAATCGGAGCCAACCATTGCAACGCAAGCGCCCAACCATAGCGGATGTCGCACGCGCGGCCGGTGTCTCCATCGGAACGGTGTCGAACTTCATCAACGGGACTGCCGGCCTGAAGGAGGCCACGCGCGAACGCATTGAAAAGGCGATCGCCACGCTGATGTACCGGCCGAGTTCGTTTGCGCGTTCGCTGCCGGGCCGCGCGCCCCACAGGCCGAAGAATCTCGATCATCTGCCGAGGCTCCTAGTCGCGGGCCGGGTCAGTGTCGACTTTCTCTGCCGCGTGGACGTCCTGCCGCATCGCGACGACCGCATCACAGCCAGTCATATCGAGAAGGCGCTGGGCGGGCCCGCGGCCAATCTCGCGGTTGCCGCCGCCGGTGTTGGGGCGCCCTACGCTCTCGACGTGGAACTGGCGACGGCGGTCGGTGAAGACCCGGAGAGTGACTGGGCGCTCGGCGCGCTTTCCAAACTGGGCGTCCACGCATTGCCGATCCGCAACACGCCCAACAACCGCCTTTCGCAAGCCATCGTGATCATCGAGCGCAATGGTAGCCGCACGATCATCAGTGAACCGTTCGAACTCGGCGAGATCGATCTGACCGCCAATCTGGACATCCAGCCCGAGCCGCGCCCGGCCTGTCTTCACATCGAAGGCTTCCACTACGAAACGATGACCGCTTCCATCGCGCGCTTTCATCAGGCCGGCTGGAGGGTGAGCCTGCATTCGGCCGGCCTGCCCAAGAGCGCACGCACGCCTGAAACCTTCACGCAGATGGTCCGGCACATCGACCTGACCTTCATCAACGATGTGATGATGCGGGAGATTTTCGACTTTCGCTCCAGGATGGCGACGATGATCGAAGAGGTGCGGCTGATGCTGGCACGCATCAAGCCGCGCGGAACGGTCGTGCTCACTCTCGGCGAGTTTGGCGCGGTCGTCTTTCCGGCGAATGGCGGACCGCAGATCGAGGTGCCGGCACTGCCTGTCGACCGCGTCGATGCGACGGGCGCCGGCGACAGCTTCGCCGGCATATTCCTAAGCCTCTGGCTGCATGGTGCGTCGCTGGACGACGCCGCCCGCCATGCGGCGATCGGCGCGAGCCTGACGACCACGGTCGAAGGCGCACAGGGCTACATCGCGGATTTCGCGACTTTGAAGGCCGCCGCCTTGGCGAACAACGCCATGTTGGCAAGCTGAACCAACAACTTACGGGAACCCAGGAGAGTATTGGTCATGGCGAAAACAAGAGTGCTTCTGGTCGGCGAGAGCTGGATGAGTTCGGCGACCCACTACAAGGGGTTCGATCAGTTCGGCAGCGTCACCTTTCACCTGGGCGCGACGCCGCTGGTCGATGCCTTGAAGAGCAGCGAATTCGACCTCGACTACATGCCGGCCCATGAAGCCGTCGAAAAGCTGCCTTTCACCACGGAGGGCCTGTCGCAATACAAGGCCATCATCCTCTCCGACATCGGCGCGAACTCGCTGCTGCTTCACCCCGATGTCTGGCTGCACGGCAAGACAGTGCCCAACCGGCTCAAGCTTCTGCGCGACTGGACGCAGGCCGGTGGTGGCATGGTCATGATCGGCGGCTATTTCTCTTTCCAGGGCATCGACGGCAAGGCGCGCTGGCACCGCACGGCCGTCGAGGAGGCGCTGCCGGTAACCTGCCTCCCCTATGACGACCGGCTCGAGATTCCCGAAGGGTTCCGGCCTGAAATCACCGGTCCCAAGGATCACCCGATCTTTGCCGGCATCGAAGGCGAATGGCCGCTGCTGCTCGGCGCCAACGAGGTCGTCGCTCGCGATCGCGATGACGTCGAAATCCTCGCACGGTTGCCGCAGGATCACGGCGGTCATCCGCTGCTGGTCACCGGCCGCCATGGCCAGGGCCGCACGCTGGCCTGGACGTCGGATATCGGCCCGCATTGGCTGCCCAACAGCTTCGTGGAATGGCCGGGCTATGCGCGTCTTTGGACCAACGTGCTGCGCTGGGTCAGCAAGGCCGTCTAGCCGACCAGCAACCGCCGGGGAACCGCCATGACAGAACCGTTTCTTGTCGCCAGAAATATCGCCAAGCGCTTCGGCGCTCTGACCGCGCTTGCCAATGTCGACCTGGAGATCCGCTCTGGCGAGGTGCTGGCGCTTCTCGGCGACAACGGCGCCGGCAAATCCACCTTCATCAAGATCCTGGCGGGCGCCCATCCGCCCAGCGATGGAAAGCTTCTCATCGAGGGCAATCCGGTGGCTTTCTCCTCGCCCAAGGATGCGGCGTCGTCGGGGATCGCGACGATCTTTCAGGAACTGGCGCTCTCGGAAAACCTGTCGATTGCCGAAAACGTCTTTCTCGGCCGCGAATTGAAACGCTCCATTTTGGGTATTCCCTTCCTGAAGCGCAAGGAAATGCGCCAGCGCGTCGACGGCCTGCTGAAAGAGCTCGACGCGCATATTTCCGATCCGGAAGCACCCGTCGGCAGCCTGTCCGGCGGTCAGCGCCAAGCCGTGGCCATCTGCCGGGCCCTCAATCTGAATGCCAGGCTGGTCATCATGGACGAGCCGACGGCGGCTCTTGCCGTCGCCGAAACCCGCAAGGTTCTGGCACTGACGCGGCGGCTTGCCGCGCGCGGTTGTGCCGTCGTCCTCATCAGCCACAACATTTCCGAAGTGTTCGAGGTTGCCGACCGCATCGTGGTGTTCCGGCGCGGCCGCAAGGTGGCCGAACGGCTGGCGGCCGAGACCAATCACGAGGAAGTCGTTTCGCTCATAACAGGCGCTCATCCCGACGTGCGGGCGCTTGAAAAATCAAACTGAAATGCACGTCCATTCCAGAGAGGATAAACCAATGCTTTCTCAACTCAAAAAAGCGCTCGCCGTTTCCGTGCTGTCACTCGTGGTCGCCACGGCGGCGCATGCCGCCGACAAGCCCAAGGTCGCCTTCGTCCCGCAATTGATCGGCATACCCTATTTCAATGCCATGGAAGCCGGCGGCAATCGCGCCGCGAAGGACCTGGGCGTCGATTTCATCTATTCCGGCCCCGTCGACACCAACCCGGTCGATCAGTTGCAGATCGTGCAGAACCTGATCGACCAGGGTGTCCAGGCGATCTCGGTCAGCGTGCTGGATGCGTCCAGCATCGCGCCCGTCGTCGAGAGCGCCAAGGCCAAGGGCATCAAGCTTTTCACCAGCGACAGCGATGCACCCGACAGCGGCCGTGCCGTCTATGTGGCGCAGGCGACCGACGAAGGGCTCGGCACGACGATCATCGATGAGTTGGTGAAGCGCGTCGGCGAGGACGCCACGATCGGCATCGTCTCCGGCGAGGCGACGGCGTCCAATCTCAACGCCTGGATCGGCTTCATGCAGAAAGAGGCCACCGCCAAATATCCGAAGCTGAAACTGCTCGCTCCGCAATTCGCCGGCGGCACGGCCGAGCGCGCCGCGCAGATATCAGGCGATCTCATGGCCGCCAATCCCGACATCAAGGCCATCATCGCCGTCGCATCCTCGACCTGTCCGGGCGTCGCCCAGGCCATCGAAACCGCCGGTAAGATCGGCTCCGTCATAGGCACGGGCTATTGCAGCCCGAACACGGCGCGATCCTACCTGAAGAGCGGCGCCTTCGGCTTCACCGTGCTGTGGGATCCCGAACAGCTGGGCTATCTCACGGTCTGGGCCGGCAAGCAGTTGATCGACGGCAAGAGCTTCGAAGCGGAAAACAAGATCGCCGGTCTCGAAAAGCCCGCCACCTATGATGCCGCCAAGGGCATCCTGCTGCTCGGGCCGCCGGCGGTCTTCACCAAGGACAATGTCGACAAGTTCAACTTCTGAGCCTTGGGATGAACACGGTGCGACAGTTTGGAAACGGCGTTTTGGCCATGAACGGGCGGGAGTGGTCCTTGCTTGCCGCCTGTCTCCTGGCGATCGTCATCTTTTCTGTCGCATCGCCCCACTACGCGACGCCAGGCAATGCGGCGACCGTCCTGCGCAACAGCGTCGAACTGCTGCTGATCGGCCTTGGCATGACCTTGCTGCTGGCCATGGGCGGCATCGACGTCTCGATCGGCATCGTCATGGGTCTGGCGGCAATAGCGATCGGCCGCGTGCTTGGCGCCGACGGCAATCCGCTGCTGGCGCTCATCGCTGGCCCGGTGGTCGGTGCGCTGCTCGGCTGCGTGACGGCCACCGTCGTCGTCCTCGGTCGCGTTCCGGCAATCGTGGGAACGCTCGGCCTGCTTGGCGTCTACCGCACCGCCGTCTTTGTCCTTCTCGGCGGGCAGTGGCTCTCGGGCCTGCCCTCGAGCCTTACCAATGTTCTGGCAACCACCGTACTCGGCATTCCGGTCCCAGCCATCGTCATTGCCATCGCCTATCTGGTCGTCTGGCTGGCATTGCGGCGAACCCCCTACGGCCCGCATCTGCTCGCGATCGGCAATTCCGAGGAAAAGGCGCGGCTGTCCGGAATCCCCGTAGTCAAGGTACGCTTCATGACCTTCGTCATCAGTGGCGTCCTGACTGGCATTGCCGCCACGTTTTACGTCGCCACCTACCGCAATGTGGAGATGACGATCGGCAGCACGCTGGCGCTCGATGCGATCGCCGCGGTCATTCTCGGCGGCACGAGCATATTGGGCGGCAGATGCAGCTTGATCGGCACGGTCTTCGGCGTACTGCTTCTGAGAATTCTCCAGAATGGATTGCTTCTGATCGGCGTCCCCTCGCTTTGGCAGCCTGTGGTTACCGGCGTTCTCATCATCGGCGTGCTCGGCTTCGAAGCCGTCTCCAACCGGCTGCCGCTTGCCCAATTCCTGCGAGCCCGCGCATGAACAGGATCCGGAACCTGCAGGGCCCCGCCCTCACTTTGGCTCTGCTGTGCGGCCTTTGGCTGGTCGTTATTGTCGGCCTGCTGGCGCTCAAGCCTTCGGTCTTCAATCTCGGCACCGTCACCACGATTTTGCAATTTTCGACGATCCTGGCCCTGGTCGGCCTTGGACAGGCGCTGGTCGTCCTGGCCGGGGGCGCGGGCATCGACCTGTCCGTTGGCGGCGCCGTTTCGCTCTCGGCGATCGTTGCCATGCTTTCCCTGAAGCTGGGGTTGCCACCCCTTCTGTTGCCGGTCGTCTGCATCCTGGCTGGCGCTATGCTCGGCGCCTTGAACGGATGGCTGGTGAACGGGCTCGCCCTTCTCCCCTTCATCGCGACGCTGGGAACATTTTTCGTGTATTCCGGCCTGGCGCTTGCGGTCACCGGCGGCGCGGCCCAGTCCGGCGTGCCTGCCTGGCTGCTAGTTTGGGGGCGCGGTGCGATCATGGGCATCCCCGTGCCTTTCCTTACGCTCGCCGTCCCCTGCTTCGCGCTTGCCGGTCTCGTGCTGCTCTCGACGGCCTGGGGGCGCTGGATCTACGCCATGGGCTTCAATGAACGTTCGGCCAAACTGGTCGGCATCCCGGTCGATCGCGTGCGCTTCATCCTTTATGTGCTGAGCGGCGCGCTTGCCGGTGCGGCCGGCCTCGTCTCTCTCGCCTGGCTCGGCAGCGGCAGGCCCAATATCGGCCAGAACCTCGAACTGGAATCGCTGACCGCGGCCATGCTGGGAGGCATCGTCATCACTGGCGGGCGCGGTGGCGTCGGCGGCGTGTTCGCGGCCGTCCTGCTGCTGGTCACGTTGAAGACCGGCCTTTTGCAATTGAACATCAACACGGTCTGGCAGGTGGGGATTGTCGGCGCCCTTCTGGTTTTCGTCCTTCTCGCCGACCGACTTTCCCAACGTTGGAGATAACAATGCCTTCCATGGAAGAGACCATCGCCGCGCGCGTCGAGGCAGCCGCCGAGCGCATCGTGAAGACGCTGAGCGATCTCGTCGCCTTCCCTTCGATCGTGAAATCGAATCCGAAGGAGGCCGGCCCGGGCGAGCGCGATTGTCAGCTCTACCTGCAAAAGCGCCTTGAGGCGCTCGGCTTCTCGACCGATCTCTGGGATCCGGACGGCCCGGCGCTCTACGAAAAATACAAGGGACGTGCCGGCGCCAACAAGGGCAGGACGTTCGAGGGTCGGCCCAATCTCGGCGGCGTTTTGAAAGGCACCGGCGGCGGGCGGTCCATCATGCTGACCGGCCATATCGACGTCGTGCCGCCGGGCGCCGCCGGGCACTGGACCACCGATCCCTTCCAGCCTGTCCTGAAGGATGGATTCCTGCACGGTCGCGGCACGGTCGACATGAAGGGCGGCGTCGCCTGCATGCTGATGGCGGTCGAAATCCTGAAGGAACTCGACGTTTCCCTCTCCGGCGACGTCGTCTTCACCACCGTCGTCGACGAGGAAATCGGCGGCATGGGGTCGCTCGCCATGGTTGATCGCGGCTTTCGCGCCGACGCCGGCATCATGACGGAACCGACGGCGAACAGGATCGCACCGCTTTGTCACGGCATTCTGTGGGGCAAGATCATCATCGACGGCATAGGCGGCCATGCCGAACTGACGCCGAACGCCTGGTATTCGAGCGGCCCGGTCGACGCCGTCCAGCTTTGCCGGCAGATCCTCGACGGCATCGACATCCTCAACCGGCGCTGGATGTTCGATCCCAGGAAGAACCACCCGCTGATGGACCTGCCCAACCAGATCATCGTCACCCAGATCAATGCCGGCGAACATCCATCCTCCATGGCAGGACGCGGCGAGATCATCATCGACGCACAGTATCTGCCGAGCGAGCATGACGAGTTCAGGCTGGGCGGCAATGTCAAACGCGAAATCGAAGAGCACATCGCCAATGTCTGCCAGGCGGATCCTTATCTGCGAAAGCACCCTGCCCGTGTCGAATGGATCCTCGATGCCGATTGCGCCGAGATCCCGTCGGACAACCCCTTTGTCGGCCTGTTCCAGGAGGCCGTCAAAGCAGCCGACCTGTCGCCGGCCCTGAGCGGCTTCGGCGCACACAGCGACATCGGCCTGCCGACCGGCCTGGGCAACACCCCGACCGTCAACTTCGGTCCTGGCGATCCGGCGCAGGCGCATCAGCCGAACGAGCGCGTTTCGGTGCGAGATCTCGTCGACTGCACGAAGGCCATCGCCTTAGCGGTGGAGAAATGGTGCCGATAGTTTTTAGCTGACTGCGAGCGGCAGGAAGTTTGCGGAAGACGTCCGGGAGGAGCGGCGAGAGCAATTCCAGGAAAAGTGTGTACGGTTTTCCCGGGAAAAGCGCGTAGCGCTTTCCCTATGGAATTGCGCAAAAACAAAGAGATAGAGCGGTTCGCCGTTTCCATGAAACGGTGAACTGCTCTAAGAGGCCGCCCGTCAGCCACCAAACCTCGGCTCGGGAACTCCGGTCACGCCAAGGCCGGTGATGGCGAACAGGCTGCCGCGCAGCACGCCATCGCCGGGAAAACGCGGCAGCGGCGGCTTGGCCATCGAGGTGACGTAGAGCGTGTCGAGCTTCGGTCCGCCGAACATGGCGCTGGTGATCTTCTTCACCGGCATGTCGATGATACGGTCTATGCTGCCGTCCGGCGCGTAGCGCACCAGGCGGCCGTCATAGACCAGCGCATTCCACAGACAGCCTTCGGCATCGACGGTCGAGCCGTCGGCGGCACCACCGCGGCTGGTATCGACGCGAACGAAGGTGCGGCGGTTGCTGGCCGTACCGGTCTCGATGTCGTAATCATAGGCCCAGATCTCGCCGGTCCAGGTGTCGGCGAAATAGAAGGTGCGGTCGTCGGGGCTCCAGCATGGACCGTTGGAGCAGATGATGCCGGAATCGATCCTGGTGACGGAGAAATCCGGATCGAGCCTGTAAAGGCCGCCGGAGGGCCCCTCTTCCATCGTGTCCATCGAGCCGGCGAAGAAGCGGCCGCGCCGGTCGACCTTGCCGTCGTTGAGACGGTTCATTGGCTTGTCCGGCTCCGGATCATGGATCGGCGTCACCTCGCCGGTGGCGAAATCGAGCAGATGGAAACCGCGCTGCAACGAGACGACAGCGCCGCCGCCATCCTTGCGCAGCGCCATCGAGCCTATCTTCATCGGCACGTCCCAGGAGCGGATCTCGCGCCCGTCGGCGGTCGCGCGGAAGACGCGCCCGTCGAAACTGTCGATCCAGTAGAGACGCTCCTGCTCGACGTCCCAGAGCGGTCCCTCGCCAAGCGTGGTCTTCACGTCCACCACGACTTCGATCTTCATGCCGTCCTCCTCTTTGCTCGCGCGGCGATTGGCTGCGTCAGAAAGCGACCTTGTCGCCGCCCTTCAGCGATAGGATCTCGCGCGCTTCGTCCGGCGTCGCCACCTCCATGCCGAGCCCCTCAATGATCTTGCGCGCCAGCACGACCTGCTCGGCATTCGACTTGGCAAGCTTGCCCCTGCCGGCCCACAGGCTGTCCTCCAGCCCGACGCGAATATTGCCGCCGAGGGCCGCCGATTGCGCGGCGATACGCAACTGGCTGGCGCCGGCGCCGAGCACCGACCACCGGAACTGGTCCCCGAACAGCCGGTCCGCCGTGCGCTTCATATGCGCGACATCCTCCGGATGCGTGCCGATGCCGCCCAGCAGGCCGAACACCGACTGCACGAAGAAGGGCGGTTTCACCAGCCCACGGTCGGCGAAGTGGGAGAGATTGTAGAGATGCGCAATGTCATAGCACTCGAACTCGAACCGCGTGCCGTTGTCGTAGCAAGTCGCGAGAATGTACTCGATGTCCTTGAACGAGTTGCGGAAGACGAGGTCGCGCGTCGCTTCCAGATGCGGCTTTTCCCAGTCGAACTTGAAGGTCTCGTATTTGTCGGCGAGGTGATAGAGCCCGAAATTGATCGAGCCCATATTGAGCGAGGCTACCTCCGGCTTGAACTGGGCGGCCGGGCGCACCCGCTCCTCGACCTTCATGTAGGGGCTGCCGCCGGTGGTGATGTTGATGGCGGCGTTGGTGCCTTGCTTGACGCGCGGCAGGAAACGGGCAAAGGCCTCCGGCGTCTGGTCGGGCTTGCCGGTCTCCGGATCGCGGGCATGCAGATGCAGGATCGCGGCGCCGGCTTCCGCGGCGGCGATCGCCTCCGAGGCGATCTGGTCCGGCGTGATCGGCAAATAGGGCGACATGGTCGGCGTGTGGATCGCCCCCGTCACCGCGCAGGTGATGATGACCTTGCCCCTGGCCGCCGTGGCGCCGGGCTTGCGGCTGGTTTCTTTCATTGTCCGAACTCCTGATCCGATTTCTTCTTGTGCGCCGCCAGCGCCATCAGCCGGCGATCCCGCCATACCTGCCGATCGCCCAGTTTCTCCCTGGGCAAGCGCCTGCTGCGCTCGGACTCGACGGTTTCCATCACCTCGCCCGCCCAGTCGACGCGACGCAGCATCTGCGGGAAAATATTGGAATAGATGCCCTGGTAGCGCTCGGCATAGTCGCGCACGCCGCCCGGCGCGTTGAGATCGATGGTCTCGAAGGGCCCCATGAACGACCAGCGCAGCGCCAAGCCATCACGGATGCCGATATCGACGTCCTCGACGCTGGCATAGCCGTCGGCGACAAGCCGGAAAGCTTCCTCGAGCAGCGCCCCTTGCAGCCGGTTCATGATGAAGCCGTCGAGCTCGCGCTTCATCACCAGCGGCGCGTGGCCGGCATCGAGGAGGAAGGCGCGCGTCCTTTCGAGCGTCTCGGCAGACGTCCACGGCGCCGGCACCACCTCCGCCGCCGGAATGAGGTAGGGCGGGTTGATCGGATGCACGACCAGGCAGCGGTGCCGCCCCGGGAGATGATCGGTGAATTTCGACGGCAGCAGCGCCGAGGTGGAGCTGGCGATCACCGCCTGCGGATCAGAGAGGGAATCGATCCGCGAAAACACCTCGCGCTTCACTTCGAGATTTTCCGGTGTGTTCTCCTGGATATGCACGGCGCCGGCCAGAGCCGCGTCCAAGTCTCCCATGACGACGATGCGCTCGAGCACCGCGTGCGCGGTCTGTCCGCGCAGCAGATCATTCGAAGCGAGATCGCCGAGCACGCCTTCTATGTAGTCGCGCGCGCCGCCTGCCGCGACCGGCGACTGGTCCCACATGCGCACATCATGGCCGGCGCGCGCGAAGCTGATCGCCCATGCCCGTCCGATGAACCCGCTTCCGACAATTGCAACCCTGGCCATGGCTTGCTCCTCAAAGCGTTTCGACGTTGCCGTCGACGCCGAGCGACTGGCCTGAAATGTTGATGCCCGCGTCGGACAGCAGGAATGCGACCATCGAAGCCACGTCGTACGGGCTGGTCATGCGGCGCAACGAGATGTTCTGCAAATAGCGTTCGGTCATCTCCTGATGGCTGATGCCGACCTGTTTGGCGCGTGCCGAGATAACGCTCTCGATGCGCGGCCCCTCTATGATGCCCGGCAGGATGGCGTTGACCCTGATCCCGTGCGGCCCAAGCTCCTTGGCAAGGCTCTGCGTGAAGCCGATGACGCCGAATTTGGCCGCCGAATAGGGCGTGCGGAACGCATAGCCGTGGCGGCCGGCCGCCGACGACATCGAGACGATCGAACCGCCGCCGGCCCCCTTGATGAGCGGCACGGCGCGCCGTGCGCACAGGAACTGGCCGGTCAGGCCGATGTCGAGACAGCGCCTCCAGTCGGCCGGATCGATTTCGTCGACGCCGCCGGTCGGCCCGGCGATGCCGGCATTGTTGATCAGTGCGTCGAGGCCGCCGAGTTTCTCCTCCACCGCCTCGAACAGCCGGTCGACATCGTCGTCGCGCGACACGTCGGCCTTGACCGCTGCGACGAGCGCCATCTTCTTGGGGGCGGCCGCCAGGGCTTCGTCGGACACATCGCAGACGACGATGCGCGCACCGAGCCGCGACAGCGTTTCGGCAATGGCGAAGCCAATGCCGCCGGCGCCCGCCGTGACCAGGACACGTTGCCCTTTGAGCCCCGCCAGGAATTCGTCGGGCGATTTGGGTGCGCTCGTGCTCATGATTCCATTCCCTTCATTGTATGCGTCTTTCGCGCAGCGCCATGACGGCGCCGAGCACCACCAGCCCGAACAGGATCGCCCGTGTGGCGTAGGGCAGCGTCGTGCCGGCCAGAAGCATCTGCAGCGCCGTCAAAAGCAGCACGCCGCCGAGCATGCCGAGATAGTGGCCGCGCCCGCCGGTGATCAGCGCGCCCCCGACCACGACAACGGCGATGGACGGCAGGAGATAGTCGTCGCCCATGCCGAGGCTGGCCTGGCCGGAAAAGCCGGTCAGCATGACGCCGACGATGGCCGCGCACAATGCCGACAGCATATAGACGAAGATCAGCGTCCGTCCGACGGCGATGCCCGAAAGCTGGGCCGCGCGCGGGCTGTTGCCAATGCCGTAGACCTTCCGGCCGAAGGCGGTGCGGCCGAGCAGCAGCACCGCAAGGGCCACGAAGACGACCATGAACGGCACGACCGGCGTCACCACCCATAGCTTGCCGGTCATGAACCAGCGCAGCATGGGCGAGGAGAAGCCGGCCGGCGTGCCTTGCGAATAGAGAAGCGCGAAACCTTGCAAGATGCCGTTGGTGGCGAGCGTCATGACGATCGGCGAGATGCCGAGGAAAACGATGCCGATGCCGTTCGCCAGTCCGATAAGACAGGCGATGGCGAGCACCACCGGCAGCGCATAGGCGAGTGCCGCGTCCGATCCGTTGACCATGCCGGCAAGGAGGATGCCCGACAGGCCGATCGTCCACGGCACCGACAAGTCGAGCCCGCCTGTGAGGATGACGCTGCCCTGCCCGAGCGCAAGCACGGCAAGGAAACTCGACAGCACGAACAGCGAGTTCCAGTAGCTGGGATTGAAGATGGCCCGGCCGAGCCAGATCTGGGTGACGATCATGACGACGGCCAGGCAGACATAGGCCGGCAGCGCGTAGCGCAGCGCCTCGGCATTGCGCACGCGAAAGCCGGGCGCCTGTCCTGAAATGGGCGTTTTGTGAGCGATGCGCAATCTGCGGTCGGTGGGATCGAGTTGCGACGGCAGCATGCCGGCACGCCAGGCGGCGAGCCGCGCGCGCAAGGCGCGGATTTGGTAGGCGAGGACGGAGCCATGCGACAGCGAGCCCGCGAGCACGGCAAGGATCAGGATGGTGCCCTCGGCAATGGTCGAATAATAGGCCGAGACGTTGAGCACGAGCAGGACGTTGACGACCATCATCAGGATATAGGCGCCGAAGACGGTGCCGAACGGACCACCCTGCCCGCCGCCGAGCCGCGTGCCGCCGACCACGACGGCGGCGAACATCGACAACAGCAGCGGATTGCCGACCAGCGGATCGCCGCTGCCGGTCTGGGCGCTGATGAACACGCCGGCAAGCCCGTAGCAGCCGCCGGCGATGACATAGACGAGGAAGCGCACGAGAGCGACGCGCACGCCGACCGCGGCCGCAGCGTCTGGATCGCTGCCGACCGCGTAAAGCGCCGTGCCGAACCGCGTGCCTTTCAGCCAGAACCATGCCAGCAGGACCATGCCGATGACGACCAGCGGCATGGGCAACCAGCCCGGGATCGCATCGCCGAGATAGAAGGCGCCGAGATCGGGCGAGACGAAGCCGCCGGGCTTGTCCATGACCAGCAGTGTGATGCCTTGCAAGATGAACATGGTCGACAGCGTGACGACGATGGGCTGCATGCGCAGCACCGCGATGAAGAAGCCGTTGAACGCCCCGACGAGCATGCCGACGCCAATGCCGGCCATCGTCCACAGCCAGACGCTCGCTCCGGTCGCCATCGGATCCATCGACGTGGCCAGCACCACATTGACCAGCGAAACCACGGCGCCCGCCGACAGGTCGAAACCGCCGGACAGGATGACGATGGTCTGGCCCATCGCCGCCAGCGCCGAGGTGGCGCCGCCGCTCGACAGGAACGAAATGTCGAAATAGGTAAGCCGCCCGGCGCTGATCAGGTCGACGACGACGAGCAGCACTGCAAAGACGATCGCCGCGATGATGGCGCCGCGATGCCGCGCCAGGAGGCGCACCAGGGATCCGGCCTGTCCGGTTGCCGTCGAACCGACCGCGCTCACTGTGCCGCCTCCAGGATATTGCCGTCGTGTCCCAGCGCCGGCCGCATGATCGCGCTCTCGGTGATCTCGTCGCCGGCGAGCTCGGCCACCAGCCGTCCGTCATAGAGAACGAGCACGCGGTCGCATTGATGGACGAGTTCGGGAATTTCGGTCGAATGCAGCAGGATCGAGCCGCCGGCCGCCACGTAGTCGCGCATCATCACGTAAAGCTCATGCTTGGTGCCCACATCGATGCCGCGGGTCGGATCGAAGAGCAGCAGGATGCGGCTTTCGGCGACCAGCCATTTGGCGATGGCGATCTTCTGCTGGTTGCCGCCGGAAAAGGCGCCGGCCCTTGTCCACAGCGCACGCTTGTCCACCTCGACCGTCGAGAAGGCCGCCTGCACGGCGCGTGCTTCCTCCTCCTCGCGGATCAAGCCGAGCCGGGTGAAGCGGCCGACCACCGGCAGGGATGCATTCTGCCGGCCCGACAATTTCAGGAACAGACCTTCGGTCTTGCGATCCTCCGGCACCAGCCCGATCGCCATGTTGGGCCTCAGCGCATCGGCCGGCGAGCCGAGCCACACTTTGCGGCCGTCGACCATGACGTGGCCGCGTTCGATCTCGGCCATGCCGAAGCAGGCGAGGAACAGGTCCAGCTGGCCCATGCCCTGAAGTCCGGCGATGCCGAGGATTTCGCCCCTGCGCAAATCGAAACTGGCGCCATCGAGTTTTCTGCCCGCCTTGAGGTCGCGCACGCCGAGCACCGGCGGACCGAAGACTGCCGCGCCCTCAGGCTTTGGCGGAAAGGTCTGCGCGAGAGCGCGGCCGATGATCTTCTCGATCACATCCTCGTCCGACATGTCGGCCACCGGTGCGGTGATGATGTGGCGGCCATTCCGAAGGATGGTCAAGGTATCGCAGAAGGCCCGCACTTCGCGCATGCGATGGGTGATGAACACGACCGTCGTTCCGGCGGCTTTGAGCCGCGCGATGGTCGTTCCCAGCCATTCGACGTCGCCGCCCGAAAGCGTCGAGGTCGGCTCGTCCAGCAGCAGGATGCGCGGTTTCCGGTAGACGGCGCGGGCGATCTCGATCTTCTGGCGGACCGCGAGATCGAGCGTCGCCACCTCCGCGTCGAGATCGACCGAAAAACCGAGATCGGCAATGTGCCGGCCGACTGCCTTGCGCGCGGCCGACCGCCTGATCAATCCGGTCGGGCCGGATGGCGCATAGGGCAGCAGCATATTGTCGAGAACGCTGAGGTCGCGGACCAGCGTCATCTCCTGGAACGCCGTCTGCACCCCGCGTTCATGCGCGGCGCGCGGCGAACCGAGCGCGGCCGGCGCGCCAAGGATGCTGATCTGGCCCTGATCGGGCCGCACCAGTCCCGATAGGAGCTTGACCAGCGTCGACTTGCCGGCGCCGTTCTCACCCAGCAACGCGTGCACGCTGCCAGGCGAGATCGCGAAGGAGACGTCGTCAAGCGCGACCGTCGCGCCAAACGCCTTGCGTATGCCGTTGACGGCAATAGCCGGCACATGCGTTGTTGAAGTCATCATTCCCGGTTCCGGCATGCCATGCTTGCGGGCGCGTGGAGCCCACAGTGCCCCACGCGCACGGATTGCTGAAGCCTACTCCTCGGGCTGGCCGACGAGCGCCGCGTTGAGGCCGATCTCGGGCGTCTGGTCGGAGAAGATCGACGCGAACCAGCCGGGGTTGGAAACCAGCGACGGTTTGAAGGTGTTGCATCCGGCCTTCATCTCGGCCCAGGTGCCCTCGTTGCAAAGCTTGCTCGTCTCGTTGGTGACGATCGGCAGCGGCAGGATTGTCGCTTTCGGCACATCCTTGCCCTCGATCGCCTCGATGGCGAGCTTCAAGGCGAGCGCGCCGGAATAAGGCGGCGAGGCATACGAAATGCGCGGCGCGCCGAGCGGTGCATAGGGAGAAGCAGCACCCTCGACCTCCGTCCCTTCCGGCAGCATCTGGATGCGGCCGCCATTGGAGCCTTCACCGGCGCAAGGCAGAAGCTGGCTGGCCTTCCTGCCCGCCTCGAGCTGCATCGAATTGGCGGTGAAGCAGCCTACCTGCATCCACAGCCCGTTAATGTCGTCCCAGCTGCGCGTGGCGAGAATCTTGGAGAGTTCGGTGCGTGCCACCGCCTGGCTCCACATGCCGACCGCTTCGCCGACGATCTTGATGTCCGGATATTTGGCGAACACCGCCTTGGCGGCCTTGGTGCGCAGCTCGTCGACCGAAGTGCCGGGAACGCCGGTCACGGCGATGATGTTGCCCTTGCCGTTGAGCTTCTTGGCCAGCCATTCGGCTGTCACCCTGCCAGCCTCCTCCTGGTCGATATGGACATTGTAAGCGCATGGCTCGGTGATCTCGGCGTCGTAGGCGAAGACCTTGACCCCCTTCTCGCAAGCGTTCTTGACGACCTGGTTCAGCGCCGTCGGCGAGATCGGATAAATCACGATCGCCTCCGCTCCCGCCTGCACCATGGCGTTGATCTGCTGGATTTGGCGCTGCGCATTCGGCCCGGCCACCTGGACCTGCAGGTCGACCTTGTCGACCAGGCTCTTGTGCGAGGCCATCGCCTTGACCATGTTCGCCGCCTCGGCCTGCCAGTCATTGCCGATGAAGCTCATGCTGAGAAAAATCTTGTGTTTTTCAGCGGCCTCGGCCGCGGAGATGCCAAAAGCACAGGCAGCCATGCCGGCCAGCAGCGCAAGCCGCCGGGCTTTCAATCCGATACCCATTATGAAACTCCTCCCGATCCGAACGATCGGATGCCTCCCAAGGGCACGAGACGTGACCCTGCCATCCGATATCGCAACCGTATCACCATTTGATCAAAGATCAATGATGAAATATGCTCATAACAAGGCGACGGCGGGGGTGCTTGACGCCGCAGCCGGAAGCCTGCATTCCGGATACGGGTTATGGCGCAGCTTGCGCGGGAAGGTTGAGGGGAGATGGCTGGAGCGGCGTTCAGAAAGCCGGGTGTCGAGATCGCGCCCCTGTCCAAGGAGACCTTGCAGGACAGGGTCTATCGCCATGTCACCGAATTGATCCTCGACGGCAGCATCGTGCCGGGCGAGATGGTAACGGTGCAAAGCCTTGCCGATGCTTTCGGCGTCAGTCCGATGCCGGTCAGGGAGGCCCTGCGGCGGCTGACCGCCGCCAACGCGCTGATGGTGGTTTCAGGCCGCTCGATCGGCATTCCCGCACTCAGCCGCACACGCCTCGTCGATCTGAGAAACGTCCGCTTCGAGATCGAAGCGATCGCCGCCGCATGGGCGGCCGAGCGTATGGACGACCAAGCTATCGCCCGGCTGCGCCAGCATCTGGACGCGCTCGAACAGGCCAATGCGGCGGGAGACGTCAAGTCCTATCTGCGCGCCAACTACGCCTTTCATTTCTCCATCTACCGGGCGGCCGGCTCCGAGAACATTCTCAACATCATCGAGAACTTGTGGCTGCAGATCAGTCCTTATTTCAACATGCTGCACGATTCCGGAAACTATTCGACCGCCAATGCGCACCATCAGGAGATGTTCGCTGCGTTGCGTGACCGGGACGCGGAAGCGGTCAAGGCCGCGGTCCGCGCCGACATCGACGCCGCCTTCGACGTTCTGGTCGGCCTGCTGAAATAGCACAAACGAAACTTCGTCGGCGCGAAGATCGAATTCGGCCTGCCGACGTGGCTTGGCACACCCCACCGTCGACTTCGCCCAAACGATCCGGCGCAGGCGCATCAGCCGGACGAACGCGTCCCCGTGTGTGATGGACGGCTCCTCTCGAAGGGTTGGCGCAGGCAAGGCGGGATTTTTCCCGTCAAGACAGTCGGCTCTAGAATTGCGACCCCAAATCAAGCTATGATGCACTTGGCATTTCCGGAGACGGCTTCGCGCCCCTGGAATGCCGGGAGGAACGGGACATGGCCTTCGCGCTTGTACTCGTTTTGATAGTTGTGGGCTCGGTGCTGTTCCACCTCCTGAGCCCATGGTGGTGGACGCCGATTGCCTCGAACTGGGACTATATCGACAACACCATCACCATAACTTTCTGGATCACCGGCGTCGTCTTTGCCGCCGTGGTTTTGTTCATGGCCTATTGCGTCTTCCGCTTCCGTCATCGGGAAGGCAATCAGGCGGCGTATGAACCGGAGAACAGGCGGCTCGAATCCTGGCTGACGGTTGTCACCGCGGTCGGCGTAACGGCTTTGCTGGTTCCCGGCCTGTTCGTCTGGAACCGGTTCGTCAACGTTCCGAGCGACGCAACCGTGGTCGAAGTTGTCGGCCAGCAATGGCAATGGAGTTTCCGCCTGCCCGGCAAGGACGGCAAGCTCGGCACATCCGACACCCGCGGCGTCACCGCTGACAATCCGTTGGGCGTGATCACCAGCGATTCCAATGGCCAGGACGATGTCGTGGTCGAAGCGGCCGATCTGCATCTGCCGGTTGGCAAGCCGGTCAAGATGTTGCTTCGCTCGATCGACGTGCTGCATGATTTCTATGTGCCGGAATTCCGCGCCAAAATGGACATGATCCCGGGCTCGGTCACCTACTTCTGGTTCACCCCAACGAAAACCGGAACCTTCCAGGTCCTGTGCGCTGAACTCTGCGGCCAAGGACATCCGATGATGCACGGTGTGGTGATGGTCGATACGCAGGAGGATTACCTGGCGTGGCTTGGCCAGCAACAGACGTTTGCGCAATTGTCGGCGCCCCAGCAGACGGGCTCGGCAAGCCAGGCGTCGGGTCCAACGACGGTGTCAAGTTCGAGGATTGCAGCAAAGCTCGAAACCGTCGGGTCCCGCTAAAAAGGACACGGAGGTGTTCCTATGGTCGATATTACCCCTGCAGATGCCATCCCGCCGGCCGAAGTCGCGGAAGTCGAACTGTATCATCCGCACAGTTGGTGGACGAAATACGTCTTCTCGCAGGACGCCAAGGTCA
Source organism: Mesorhizobium sp. B2-4-7 (assembly GCF_006442685.1). NCBI lineage: Bacteria > Pseudomonadati > Pseudomonadota > Alphaproteobacteria > Hyphomicrobiales > Phyllobacteriaceae > Mesorhizobium > Mesorhizobium sp. B2-4-7. The sequence continues at coordinate 142,707 of NZ_VFVH01000008.1, read as the reverse complement.
TTGCCATCCAGTATTCCGCGACGGCAACGGGAATTGGCCTGGTCGCCCTGGTGCTGTCCTGGCTGATGCGGCTGCAACTCGGCTTTCCCGGCACCTTCGACTTCATCACGCCTGAAGCCTACTACCAGTTCATCACCATGCACGGCATGATCATGGTGATCTATCTGCTCACGGCGCTCTTCCTCGGCGGTTTCGGCAACTACCTGATCCCATTGATGGTGGGGGCTCGCGACATGGTCTTTCCCTATGTCAACATGCTGAGCTACTGGATCTACCTGCTTGCCGTGCTGGTTTTGGTGTCGAGCTTCTTTGCGCCTGGCGGACCGACGGGGGCCGGCTGGACGCTGTACCCGCCGCAGGCAATCATGACCGGCACACCGGGGGGCCAGGACTGGGGCATCATCCTGATGCTCGTCTCACTGATCCTGTTCATCATCGGCTTCACCATGGGCGGGCTGAACTATGTCGTGACGGTGTTGCAGGGCCGCACGCGCGGCATGACGCTGATGCGTCTGCCGCTGACTGTCTGGGGCATCTTTACCGCGACCGTCATGGCTCTGCTCGCCTTCCCGGCGCTATTCGTCGCCTGTGTGATGATGCTGCTTGATCGGACGCTCGGCACCAGCTTCTTCATGCCGGCGATCGTCGAAATGGGCGAGCAATTACAGCATAATGGCGGCAGCCCGATCCTGTTTCAGCATCTGTTCTGGTTCTTCGGCCATCCCGAGGTCTACATCGTGGCCCTTCCGGCCTTCGGCATCGTGTCGGACCTGATCAGCACCCATGCGCGCAAGAACATCTTTGGCTATCGCATGATGGTCTGGGCCATCGTCGGCATCGGTGCGCTGAGCTTCGTCGTCTGGGCGCACCACATGTATGTCAGCGGCATGCATCCCTATTTCGGTTTCTTCTTCGCCACCACGACGTTGATCATCGCGGTTCCGACCGCCATCAAGGTCTACAATTGGGTGCTGACGTTGTGGCGCGGCGACATCCACCTCACCATACCGATGCTATTTGCCCTGGCGTTCATCGTCACCTTCGTCAATGGCGGGTTGACCGGGCTGTTCCTTGGCAATGTCGTGGTCGACGTCCCGCTGTCGGACACGATGTTCGTCGTTGCCCATTTCCATATGGTCATGGGGGTCGCGCCGATCATCGTGATCTTCGGTGCGATCTACCACTGGTATCCGAAGATCACCGGCCGGATGCTGAACGAGGCGCTGGGCCGGTTCCATTTCTGGGTCACTTTCCTCGGCGCCTACCTGATTTTCTTTCCCATGCACTACCTCGGACTGATGGGCGTGCCCAGGCGTTACAATGAACTGACCGATATGACGGTGATGACAGAATCGGCCCACCATCTGAACTCGTTCATCAGCATCATGGCGTTCATCGTCGGCTTTGCCCAGATTGTGTTCCTGTTCAATCTGATCTGGAGCATCCGTCATGGCCGCGAGGCCGGCGGCAACCCGTGGCGGGCCACGACCCTCGAATGGCAGACGCCGCAAACACCACCGGCCCATGGCAATTTCGGCAAAGACCTACCGATCGTCTATCGCTGGGCCTATGACTACAGCGTACCGGGCGCTAAGGAGGACTTTATCCCGCAAAACGTACCGGGCTCCTTCGGTCCCTCCAAGGAGCCGGCATGAGCGTCATTCTGGTCTTCATGCTCGTGATCGCCGGTTTTGCCGGATGGTGGCTTTCCCACCAGCGGCTGATGACCAAGCCATGGCTCGAGCAAGGTATGGCCGGGGATTTTGTTGGTATGGAAGGATCGGCGCTACCGACCGCCAAGATCGGCCTCGGCGTCTTCCTGGCGGTCGTCGGCTGTCTGTTCGCGCTGATCACCAGCGCCTACTTCATGCGCATGGCGCTGTCGGACTGGCAGGCGCTGCCGCTGCCGCGGCTGCTCTGGTTCAACACCGGCATGCTGGTCCTCAGCAGCATTGCGCTGCAATGCGCCTCGCTCGCGGCGCGTAAGGGTCAAATGGACATGGTTAAGCTCGGCCTTGCCACCGCCGGGTTCACGGCGCTCTCCTTCCTGATTGGACAGTTTATGGCCTGGCGCGAGCTGTCTGCCGATGGCTACTTTCTGGCTTCCAATCCGGCCAACAGTTTCTTCTACCTGCTTACCGGAATGCATGGCCTGCACATACTGGGCGGACTGGTGGGCCTGGGCAGAACAACCGTCGGCGCTTGGAACGGGGCAAGGCCGGCGCGGCTTCGCCTCAGCGTCGAGCTGTGCGCCATGTATTGGCATTTCCTGCTTTTCGTCTGGCTTGCCATCTTCGCGCTTCTGGCCGGCTGGGCCGCGACTTTCATCGATATTTGCCGGGGGTTACTGACGTAGGAGGAACGGGCGGATGGCTGAGACACTCACGCATATCGCTCAGACAGAGCCGCGGCCCGCAGGCTGGCAAGGCATCGCCGCCGACTGGTCCTCGGATCAGCGGGCGTTCAAGAACGTGTCATGGGGCAAGGCCATGATGTGGATCTTCCTGCTCAGCGACACCTTCATCTTCGGCTGCTTTCTGCTCTCCTATATGACCGCGCGCATTTCGACACGCGTGCCGTGGCCCAATCCCAGCGAGGTCTTTGCGCTTCGTATCGGCGGCTCGGATATTCCGCTGATCCTTATTGCCATCATGACTTTCGTGCTGATCTCAAGCAGCGGAACCATGGCCATGGCGGTCAATTTCGGCTATCGCCGCGACCGCCGCAAAACGGCAATCCTGATGCTTCTGACCGCAGCACTCGGTGCGACCTTTGTCGGTATGCAAGCCTTCGAATGGACCAAGCTGATCACCGAAGGCGTGCGGCCCTGGGGCAATCCCTGGGGCGCTGCCCAGTTCGGGTCAACCTTTTTCATGATCACCGGCTTCCACGGCACGCATGTGACAATCGGGGTGATCTTCCTGATCATCGTGGCGCGAAAGGTGTGGCGTGGAGATTTTGACTTTGGGCGGCCCGGCTTCTTTACCAGCCGCAGGGGCCGCTACGAGAACGTCGAGATCATGGGACTCTACTGGCATTTCGTCGACCTGGTCTGGGTCTTCATTTTCGCGTTCTTCTATCTTTGGTGAGAGGCAGATATGGCTGAAGCAACCGCAAACGGCCTCGGGCAACACACGCTGCACGCTACTCATGACGCGGCGACGACCGGCGCCCCCCCGGCAGAAGTTCATCAGGAGCACCCGATCAAGCTTTATCTGGTGGTCTGGGCATGGCTGTTCATTCTCAGCACCTGCTCCTATCTGATCGATTATTTCGGTCTGCACGGCTATCTCAGATGGTCGCTGATCCTGATCTTCATGATCCTCAAGGCAGGGCTCATCGTCGCCATTTTCATGCACATGGCCTGGGAACGGCTGGCGCTGACATACGCAATCATCCTGCCGCCCGTGCTGGTGTTGGTATTCGTGGCGATGATGGTCTTTGAAGCGGATTACACGCTTCTCACCCGGATGGCGTTTTTCGGGGCTGGGCCCTGACGCCAAATCGGAGTTCAGACCTTGTCGATGGCCGATCAGGGATTCCGACGATGCTGCGGGCGGTCCGGTGCCGCCACCCTCGCCTTGAAACAATCGACGGTTGGGCCATCTTTATTCATACCGAAACGACGGAAGCGAAATGATTGCCGCGTTTTGACCTGCGTCGCGAACTCAGCAAGGGACGCCCAAAATGACAATCGCAAACAAACTGAAGGACTATATCGACCGGAAAGGGATTTCCTACGATACTGTCGCGCATCATCGCACGGCCACAAGCAGGCAGGCCGCCATAGCCGCGCACGTGCCCGGCAGCATAATGGCCAAATCGGTGCTCGTTCACCACGATCTGGGTTATGCGCTGGCCGTGGTCCCCAGCACACATAGGATCGAGCTCGGCGCGTTGCAGAAGGTCATGGACAAGAATCTTGGACTCGCCACCGAAGATGAAGCGGTTTCGCTCTTTGGCGATTGCGATACCGGCGCCATTCCGCCGATCGGCGCGGCCTACGATGTGCCGGTAGTCCTTGACGAAAGCCTTGGCGGTGCCGCCGATATCTATTTCGAGGGCGGCGATCACAGGACGCTGGTGCGTGTCAGCGGCAAGGATTTCCGTAACCTGACTATGGGCGCCCACCAGGCCCGCTTCAGCCATCCGGCTTACTGAAGCCGGAAAGGGCTCTGATCAACCTGCACGCACCGGTCCTTGCCGGCGCGGCAGGGAGTTCATCGAGGCGCCGGTCCGGCCGTCGGCGGCGGTTCCACGACCTTGCGGTAGACATGCCAGGTAGCGTGACCGAGGATCGGCAGCACGATCGCCAACCCCGCGAATACTGGCAGCGTGCCGATGATCAGGGCGACGGCGACAATCAGGCCCCATACCGCCATCACGATCGGGTTCGCCAGCACCACGCGCACCGAGGTGTGGATGGCTTCATAGGCGCCGACATCTCGCTCGAGCAACAACGGGAAGGCGACGACCGTCGTGCACAGCACGATCGCAGCGAAGACGAAGCCGATGGCGTGCCCCAGGATGATGAGCGTCCAGCCGCGTCCTGTGGCGAATATGTCATTGATGAAGCTGGAGAAGGATTGCGGTGGGGCGGGGCCGAACAGGTGTTGGTAAAACGCCTGCGCAGTCAAAAGCCAGGCGATGAAGATTGCAAGCAGCATGATCGCAACCGCGGCGATGGCTGGCAGCGCCGGAGAATTCCTGACCTCGAAGGCGGCCCTCCATGAGGCGTCTAGCCCGGCTTCCCGTCGCCGGCTGATCTCATAGAGGCCGATTGCGGCGAATGGACCAATTAGCGCAAATCCGGACACGAGCGGAAACAACAATGGGAGCGTGTTATTGCCTGATGTCCAGACTGCAAGCACGACCCCCGCAAGCGGGTAGATCAGGCAGAGAAAAATGATGTGCGACGGTTTGACCATGAAATCGTCGACGCCGCGCCTGAGCGCATCGAAAAGGTCGGTGACACCGATCTTGCGAATTCTGGTGTGCTCCAGCGTCTCGCTGGCGCCTGCTATGACGTGAAAGCTTGCCATGACCATTCCTCCAGACAGGTCTGGTAAGGCCGCGGTTTCACGGTGCTGCCGTTCTGCATGACTGGCCACGCAAACCGCGACCTGCACCAGGATCAATATACTCTCATGCGAGCGACTTGTCGCGCTTTGTAAGAAGGTTGGGTAAGAAGGCCCGGTCGCCTGGCTAGCTCTGGACGCCTTTCTTCGATATTCTCCTCAAGTCGAAGGTGAAGGGTCATGGACGGAAGGACAGTTCTCATACTCGGCCTTGGCGTCGTTGTTCTGCTGCTGCTGGGTTTTTGCGCACTGCCGACGTAATGTTTTGCGCCGGCGTCAACGGACGGCCGATGCGATCGTACGCAAGTAACGTTGCAAAGATCGCGAACAGGTAGAAAATCGAATAAGAAAACAACGCCTTTGCTTGCTTCATCTCCTTGTCGGGGATGGTGAGCACCTTGCAGGCGCGCCAGACGAATCCCGCACCCAAGACGGTCGAGACAGTCCCGTAATATCCGCTCGCGAATCCAAAGGCCCAGGGAAGCACGCCGATTGGCGCCAGAACCAGCGAATAGGCCAAGATTTGCTTTCTGGTCGAGGGTTGGCCAGCCACGTTCGGCATCATGGGGACGCCCGCCGCGGCGTACTCTCCGACCTTGAACAGGGCTAGCGCCCAGAAATGCGGTGGTGTCCAGAGGAAAATGATCAGGAACAGAATGATGCTTTCAATGCCGATGGCGCCGGTGGCAGCAGCCCACCCGATCACCGGAGGAAGAGCGCCTGCCGCGCCACCTATGACGATGTTCTGCGGTGTCGAGCGTTTCAGCCAGATCGTATAGATGACGACGTAGAAGAAGATGGTGAATGCCAGCAGCGATGCGGCAAGCCACCCCACCAGCACGCAGAGCACCGTCACCGAAAGTGCGGAAAGCACCAGACCGAAGCCGAGGGCTTCGCCTGGCGCGACGCGGCCCGACGGGATTGGCCGCTTGGACGTGCGAGACATCAACGCATCTATGTCCGCGTCGTACCACATGTTGAGCGCCCCGGCCGCGCCTGCTCCCATCGCAATCGCACTGATGGCGATCACCGCGATGACCGGATTCGTCGGGCCAGGCGCCGTCATTAGGCCCACGAAAGCAGTGAATACGGCAAGCGCCATGACCCGCGGTTTTAAAAGCGCGAAGAAATCACCCGCCGTCGCTTCCGGAAGGCGGATGACGATATCCTTGAGGCGGCTTTCCCTAGTCGACATCTCAGACCGATGGAAGCAAGAAACCTAGGCCATGATCCCGAACCGAAGGCACGCGTGAGCGAAATTGAAACCCGGTTTTTGCTTACGCGGCCCCTTCGGGTTCGGACGAGATCACGGCGAACGAGAGGATAGACGCATGGCGGAGGAGAAAGTCACTTGGAGAACGTTTTCAAATAGGCGATGACGTTGGTCACGTCTGCATCGTTCTTGAGGCCGGGAAACGCCATCTTGGTGCCTTTGACCATAGCCTTGGGATCGTGAAGATAGGTCATCAGTGTTGGTTCGTCCCATTTGACGCCGGATTTGCCGGCCGCAATCATGGCGTCGGAATATTTGAAACCGGGATGCGTACCGGCAGTGCGGCCGATGACGCCGTGCAGCGATGGACCGATCTTGTTCTTGTCCTCGTCCGCAATGTGGCAGGCCTTGCATTTGGTGAAGACCTTCTCGCCAGCCGCAGTATCCTGAGCCTGCGATGGATTGGCGACGAAGGTTGCAACAAACACGACGGCGAAAAATGCGGCTAAGCGCATGACTTTTTCCTCCCTGATCGTCAAATGCGCCTGAGACGATCTGGTATAAGCCAGCATCGCCAGCGAAGCGCCTTGTACGGCAGAACAGATTGTCCACTTCTCCCATATGAAATTGCGGCCTCTATATACCACGGAATCTGGCCGGCAGGTAGAAGAGGTCGACCTACAAAGGTTTAGGTTGTCCGCAGCGGATCAAGGCATAGCAGTGTTGCAGCTGCCGGCGAGCTGGCTGACCGCTTCATCAAATCCGGTCAGATCGAAATCGGCGTGGCCCCGCCCCGACAGCAGCCCGAAGCGCCACGAAAGCTGGAGCCGGTTCGCGGCGGTAAGGCGCTTTATGCCGTCGGCGCCATCGCGCACCAGCATGCGGCCGCGCGGGCCGACCAACCAGCTCTCGTCGAACTTGTTGTCGCCGTCGACGGTGACCGACATGGTGATCTTGCGATTGGCCGAGACGGTGTCGTTCAATTGCAACCATTCGGTCCAGCGCGGTTGGCTGTCCGGGCGGCAGGCGATGGTCAGGATCGGGCTATAGCTCAGGGCGCCACCGCCGGTGATCAGCTTGTTGGTGGCATGGACCGAAGCCGTGACAAGGCCGTCATCGTCCGTGCCGATGCGCCAGGTGCCGGCATCGGCCTGGGCGAAATCGCAGGCAAAGGCCAGGACGATCGCCAAGGCGACGACGCGTCGCGTTTCGAAGAATAGGCTCAACCGCCCCTCCAACAACCCTGTGGTTTGCAGCAGGAGCGCAGATAGTGATCAATGCTTGGTATCGACAATGGTCACCGTCCGCGAAACGGATTGGCTGTTGCAGTTTCGCAACGAAAAAGGCCGCCTCGAGGGGCGGCCTTCGTCAGTTCCATCAACTCGGGATTTACTCGGCGTCCTTGGCGGCCTTTTTCTTCGGCGCTGCCTTCTTCTTCGGCTCTTCCGCGTCATCGCTCTTCTTGTCTTCAGTCTTCTTCGACGCGGCCTTCTTCGCCGGCTTCGCCTTGGTCGCGGTCTCGGCTTCCTCGTCGTCGGCCATCAGCTCTTCCTTGCTGACCTTGACGTCGGTGACCGAGATCTGCCCGAGCAGGTGATCGACCACCTTCTCCTCGAACATCGGCGCGCGCAGCGCATTCAGCGCCTCGGGATTGTTGCGGTAGAACTCGAAGGCTTCCTGCTGCTGGTTGGCCGGGAAGCGACGAACCTGCTCGAACAGACCGCGCTGCAATTCCTCGTCCGACACGGTGACCCCGGCCTTCTCGCCGATCTCAGCCAGCACAAGACCAAGGCGCACGCGGCGCTCGGCGAGCCGCATATATTCGGCGCGCGCTTCTTCCTCGGTCGTCTCTTCATCGGCGAAGGTGCGGCCGGCCGCTTCCAGATCGCGGTTGACCTGCGCCCAGATGTTATTGAACTCGGCCTCGACAAGCCTCGAAGGCGCCTCGAACGAGTAAGCCGCGTCAAGCTGGTCGAGCAGCTGGCGCTTGACCTTCTGGCGCGTCATCGAGCCGAACTGGCTCTCGATCTGGCCACGCACCACATCGCGCAGGCGCTCCAGCGATTCCAGGCCGAGGTTCTTGGCGGTCTCATCGTTGATTTCGAGTTCGCCCGGCTTGGACACTTCTTTGACCGTGACGTCGAAAGTCGCTTCCTTGCCGGCCAGATGCGCCGCCTGGTAGTTTTCCGGGAAGGTCACGGTGACCTGCTTTTCATCGCCGGCCTTGGCGCCGATGAGCTGATCCTCGAAGCCCGGAATGAATTCCTTGGAGCCAAGCACCAGCGGCTGATCCGTGCCGGCGCCGCCGGCAAAGGCCTCGCCGTCGATCTTGCCGACATAGTCGATCGTGACGCGGTCGCCTTCGGCCGCCTTGCCGGTCTTCGGCTCGTAGCTGCGCGCCGATTCGGCGACGCGCTTGACCTGCTCGTCAATCTCCGCGTCAGGGACGTCGAACACCTGGCGCGTCACCTTGATGTCGGAAAAATCCTTGATCTCGATGGGCGGGATGATCTCGTAGTTAAGGCGGAATTCGAAGTCGGCGCCGCCGGCCAGGATCTTCTCGGCTTCCTTCTCGTCCTCGGTCATGATGACTTCGGGCTGCATGGCGGCTTTTTCGCCGCGGCCCGAAATGATCGACCGGGTCGAATCGTTGAGGATCTCGTTGACCACTTCGGCCATGAACGACTTGCCATAGACCTTGCGCAGGTGCTGCACCGGCACCTTGCCGGGACGGAAGCCGTTGATGCGAACCTTGTTCCTGGCGTCCGTCAGCCGCGCCATCAGCTTGGCTTCCATGTCACCAGCCGGCACGGTGATCTTGATCTCGCGCTTGAGACCGGAATTGAGTGTTTCGGTGACCTGCATCGTAAAACCTTTGTTTTCACCAATGAGGCTGCCAAACGGCTCTCTGCCGTTCACAGCCTGCCGGTATAATCTTGCCGGGAATGGCTTTTGGTACGGAACCTGGCGATTTGACCTGAAATACGGCTCAAACTCTTCCAAACTGCGTTCCAAAATGTGAATAAGTCTTTGTTTTTCCTACTTCTTATCACATTTTGCAGAAGCGGATCGTCGCGTCCCGTCACATTCGACACGCCTTTTGTCACAGGCGAGGCCAATTTTCAACCATCTTCGCGTTTAGGCGAATAACCATCATTTCGGCCCTGACATTGACAGAATGATGGCTAATGGGATCGCCAGACCGTGCGGGCGTGACGGAATTGCCAGACCCTCAGGTCGCGGCTGGCGGCTGCCGCGATATTCAAAGGACGATGCGGTATTCCACCTCACTCCCAAGACCTCGACAAGGCCGCCGAGGCTCTGCTACAGCCCGCCCGAGGCGCGTGTGGTGGAACTGGTAGACACAGCAGGTTTAGGTCCTGCCGCCGCAAGGCTTGGGGGTTCGAGTCCCTTCACGCGCACCACTGCCGGCATGGCATCGGATAGTCCACTAGCGCACAGGCGTTGGCAGGAAATCAGGACACTGCCTAGGCGAGCTTCTTGATACGTCCCTTGTCGAGGCGGAAGATGCCATCGTTACCGCCTTGGCGCTGGAAATCATCCTGCAATTCGTCCCATGTGCCAAGATACTGACCGCAGTCGTCGCACCGGATGCCCGTCGAAGGTTCGGCATCGGCAGGAATCCGCAGCCTTATCGTGCCGCAAAAAGGACACTCCAACTGGTGATCCAAGTACCCGGTCGCCATGGGCTTTCCATCTTTCTGAATGCCACCGCCAGCGTTGAGAATATACCTACCACGCAACACAATCCAGTGGCGAGACGCTAGCGCCGTAAAGGACGCCCCTGAGGTCGATTAGACGTAAGCTTCCAAGGCTTGAGCCTTCGAGGCCGCACCGCCCTCCCCGTTCAAGCTATGGATGGCAGCCCACCCCTGCACACCTTAATATAGAGGCTCCTGAAACAGCGTCTTGTCGCCGTCCACCAGCGCCTTGATCTGGGCGGTGCCGTCGCTGGCCAGTGCAAGACGGATCCCGAACGGGCGTACCCGCATGTCGTTCTGAATTGCCATCCCCGAGCCTTCCGGCAGGTAGAACCGTTCGATGCCGTAATCCGGCGCGATCGTCAGTCCCTCGCCGCGAAGATCCCAGCCTCCGGCGACATGACCGCGAATGTCGGCCTCGTCGGCGCCGGTCGGTGTCGGCGCCGCGCCGAACCACGCGGCGCTCGGCGTCCAGTAGCCGTCGGCGTTCTTCTTCAGACGGACGACGATCGAGGTGTCGTCGCTGGAAAGTTTTCCGGCCGGGATGTTGGCGATCATCTTCACCGGTATGCGCGAGATGTCGTAGCCGAGGATGATATAGTCGCCGCGCAGCAGGTCGCGCGGATCGACAGGCTCGATCTTCAGCAGCACTTCCTTGCCGCTGCGCAGGATCGCCGCCCGGCCGGCGATGATCCAACCCAGGAAGCCGATCTGGACGAGCGCCAGCACCAGCGCCAAGATAACGAGCCTCTTTCCGGTCATCATGCCGTGGCTCCTCCGGTGGCCGGATCCTTCATGCGTTTCTCCACGCGGATGATGACGATCGCCAGGATGCCAAGCAGCACCGCCGCGGCAAGGAAGAAGCCGGCGGTGTCGAGCATCGACTGCAGGGTCACGACATAGATCATGGCGAGTTCGAAGGCGAAGCCGAGATAGGCAAGCCAGCGCAGGCCACGGCTCTCGCGCCCCGCGAGCACAATGGCGGCGACAATGCCGGCCAGCGCGACGACCGAAGCAATGGCGAAGCCTCTGTCGTAGCTGCTTTCGCCGGCCAGTTCGAACTGGATGATGGCCAGTCCGGTGAGGAAGCCAAGCAGAGCATGCAGCGGCAAGCGGCCGCCAAGCTGCACGATCCGGTCTACCGGTTCCGGCGCGAAGAGGGAAGCCACGAACAACAATACCGATACGATGACCAGCGGGATCGCCACAGGCAGCGTCTCGTGATCCACGGCGACCAGCACAAGATAGAAGAGCAGCGACAGGATGATCAGGTGCCGCGCCGCCTGGCTGCGGGTCCAGAACGAGACGGCAAACAGCACAGCCGCCATGACGAGGAAGAGATGCGGAAATTCGCTGCGATTGAAATAGTCGAACCCTTTCAGGAACAGCCAGGCGTCGGCGATGCCGACCGCGGCGACGGTCAGCGGGTTGGACCGCAGCGCCACCGCCGCCAATGCGGTGCCGGCGCCCCAGGCGATCAAGGCCGAGGCCTCGTCGCCCGACAGATGGTACATCTGGCCGATCAGCGCGATCGAACCGCCGAAAGCCGCCGCCGCCACGATCCACAACGCCTCGCCGATCGCCGCGTGGTCGCGGGTTTTCAGCACCGCACCGCCGACATAGCCGCCAAGGATGACGGCAAAGAGCGCGGCAACGCGCGCCAGCCGCGGGATGGCTTCCCAGTTGGCGGCAACGAAGATCAGGATGGCCGCGCCGAACAGCAGCGCCGCCATCATCGCCAGGATCGAACCGAAGCTCAACGACTGGCGCGCGTTGATCTCGACGTCGCGCCGCAATGCATCGGCCGTCGGGGCGTCGATCAGCCCGGCCTCAAGCCATCGCGCAATGTCCGACCTGACCCGTGTCGCGTAGCCCGCCATGCTTCCCCCTGCTGCTTGGTCGGTTTTTCAGCTGGAGCTGCCAAACCGTTGACGTCACGGCACTTTCTGATTCTGGCTTCTTTGTGTCAGGTCCGCGAAGGCCTGTTAATGTTGCATTGCACAATTTGCATTGCTGCCATGCAGCCATAGCGCTTTTAAATCGATATGGGCCCGCCTATTTATGGTTTGTACACAAACGGAATGATCCGCAAGAAAAGACGAAACGAGAAATACCATGAACCTGATCCGCAACTACCGCAACTGGCGCCGCTACCGGGACACCGTTTCCGAGCTGAGCCGCCTGAGCAACCGTGAACTGACCGACCTCGGCATCAGCCGCAGCGACATTCCTTACGTCGCTCGCAAGGCGGTCTAATCCTTCGGACCGCGAATGGTCCGAACTAGTTTTGAGAAGAGCATGACAATGAACCTGATCCGCAACTATCGTAACTGGCGCGTTTATCGCGAGACGGTTACCGAGCTGGGTCGCCTTTCCAACCGCCAGCTGCATGATCTCGGCATCGTCCGCGACGAAATCAAGATCATCGCCCGCCAGGCGATCTAACAACGGAATTTCGCCAGGGTCGACCTCCTCCCCGATCCTGACGAATACGGTCACCCCTTACCTCCTCCCAAGGGTTGACCACCAAAACGGCGCCCGCCGCACCTCCTCCCGCGGCGGGCGTTGTTTCCCGGGAGCAAAACGAATTTTGCTCCAGAGGCTTCGCCCCTCTTCGAAATGGCGAAAAGAATTTCGTCAAAGCCGACCTCCTCCCCGACGATGACGGATAGGCCCGACCTTCACCTCCTCCCGAAGGTTGGCCACCCAAACGGCGCCCGCCGCCCCTCCTCCCGCGGCGGGCGTTGTTTCCCCGGAGCAAAACGAATTTTGCTCCAGAGGCTTCGCCCCTTTTCAAACGGCGAAAGGAATTTCGTCAAAGCCGACCTCCTCCCCGGCGATGACGAATACGGTCGGCCTTCACCTCCTCCCGAGGGTCGACCCCCAAAACGACACCCGCCGGACCTCCTCCCCCGGCGGGTGTTGTTGTTTTCAGGGCAGCCTTCGCCTTCGCCGCCGCGGCATGTTCCAGGTGCGGCAATTGCAATCGTCCCGCCAAGCGATTATTCCGGCGCTCATGAGCAAAAAACCTATTCACATCATCGGCGGTGGCCTCGCCGGATCCGAAGCAGCATGGCAGGCAGCCCAAGCCGGCGTTCCCGTTGTGCTGCACGAAATGCGGCCCGTTCGCGGCACAGAGGCGCACAAGACCGACGGCTTGGCCGAACTCGTTTGCTCCAATTCTTTCCGCTCCGACGACGCCGAGAACAACGCCGTCGGTCTTTTGCATGCCGAAATGCGGCTGGCCGGCTCGCTGATCATGAGCGCCGGTGACGCCAATCAGGTGCCAGCCGGCGGCGCGCTGGCCGTGGACCGCGACGGATTTTCCGACGCGGTGACGGCCAGGATCGAGGCCCATCCGCTGATCTCCATCCAGCGCGAGGAGGTTCCCGGCTTGCCGCCGGTCGAATGGGACCAGGCCATCATCGCCACCGGCCCGCTGACCGCGCCCTCGCTTGCCCAATCGATCGCCGAGGCAACCGGCGCCGATGCGCTCGCCTTCTTCGACGCCATCGCGCCGATCATTCATTTCGACACGATCGACATGGACACCTGCTGGTTCCAGTCGCGCTACGACAAGGTCGGGCCCGGCGGCACCGGCAAGGACTACATCAACTGCCCCATGGACAAGGACCAGTATCTTGCCTTCGTGCAGGCACTGGTGGACGGCCAGAAAACAGAATTCAAGCAATGGGAAGGCACGCCCTATTTCGACGGCTGCCTGCCGATCGAGATCATGGCCGAGCGTGGCGTCGAGACGCTGCGCTACGGGCCGATGAAACCGATGGGCCTCACCAATGCGCACAATCCGACTGTCAAGGCCTACGCCGTCGTGCAACTGCGGCAGGACAATGCGCTGGGCACGCTCTACAACATGGTCGGCTTTCAGACCAAATTGAAGCATGCCGAGCAGGTGCGCATTTTCCGCACGATTCCTGGTCTGGAGAACGCCGAATTCGCCCGCCTCGGCGGCCTCCATCGCAACACCTACATCAACTCGCCGACCTTGCTCGACGCCTCGCTGCAGCTGAAGTCGCGCCCGGGCCTGCGTTTCGCCGGCCAGATCACCGGTTGCGAAGGCTATGTTGAAAGCGCCGCCATCGGCCTGCTCGCCGGCCGCTTCGCCGCTGCCGAGCGGCTCGGCCACGCGCCGTCGCTGCCGCCACTCACCACGGCGTTCGGAGCGCTGCTCAACCACATCACCGGCGGACACATCGTTTCAGACGACGAGCCGGGAAAGCGCTCTTTCCAGCCGATGAACGTCAATTTCGGCCTGTTCCCGCCTGTCGAGGCGGTGAAGATCGAAGGCAAACGCCTGCGCGGCAAGGACAAGACGGTCGCCAAGCGGCATGCGATTACGTCGCGTGCGCTGGGTGATTGCCGGCGATGGCTGGGACTGCCGGCGCAAGCTCAAGCGGCGGAATAGCCTTACTGACTGGCCTTGCCGCGGAAGTAGGATACTATCCCACTCGCCTAGTGGGAGTCATTGCATGGAAACAGCCGAGAAACTGTCCGTCACCGTCACGCCGGCCATGGCGCGCATGATCCGCGAAAAAGTCGAGGACGGTTCCTTCGGCTCGGCAAGCGAAGTCATTCGCGCCGCGCTCCGCGCTTTCCAGCGCGAAGAGGAAGAGCATGCCGAGCGCATGGCGTCGATCAGGGCGCGGGTAAAATCTTCGATTGAGGACACAAGGCCGAACCTTTCCGGAAAAGAGGTTCGCGAGCAGCTTAAGAAATTCGCTGAACAATATTCGAGCCGCATTGATGATTCGGCGGCTTGAGGTCGAGTATCGCGAAAGTGCCAAAGACGATCTTACCAACATTTTCAGATACATAGTTGAGTCGGGCGGAAGCCCCAACGCGGCGCTGAGATTCGTGCTTCGAATTGAAGACCATTGTCAAAACATCGGCAACGCACCTCGTGGCGGTCGCCTGCGCGACGACATCGTGCCGGGACTGCGAACCGTTCCGTTCGAGCACTCCGCCGTCATAGCCTATAATCGAGAGCGACATCATTCGCGTCGTCAACATCTTCTACAGTGGCCGCGACTACGAGACATTGATGCGAGATGGCGGATCGAGTGGCCTTTCCTAGAAAGGGCTACGAAATAACTACTCGGCCGGCTCGGCACGCGCCGGTCGCAGCCCGGGCTTCCCGGCCTCACCCGGATTTCGCCTGACATAGGCTGCTTTCAGGCTCTCGGAGGTTTCGCGCGAGCCGTCATGGCTCCAGCCGGGCGGCTTGATCAGGTAGTTCAGGCGGTCGCTCAGGGTCAGATCAGGTGCGAAGGCATCCCTGAACATGCCGATCCATTCGTGGAAAGCCACTTTCAGCGGATTGAAGGTGCCAAGATTTTTCACGATGCCGTAGCGCGGGCGGTCCTCTTCCAACTCTTCGACGAAGGTGGCGAACATGCGGTCCCAGATGATCAACGTGCCGGCGTAGTTGGCGTCAAGGTAGCGCGGATTGGTGGCGTGGTGGACGCGGTGGTGCGAGGGCGTGTTGAAGACGAATTCGAACCAGCCCCACATCTTGCCGATCGTCTCGGTGTGGATCCAGAACTGCCAGATAAGGTTGAAGCCGAAGGTGAAGGCAATCACCGCCGGATGGAAGCCGAGCAGCACCAGCGGCGCCTGCAGCACGAACATGAAGGTGAACAGGCCCGTCCAGCTCTGCCTGAGTGCCGTCGACAGATTGTAGTGCTGGCTGGAATGGTGGTTGACGTGCTCGGCCCACACCCAGCGCACCCGATGCGCGATGCGGTGGTAGATGTAGTAGCGCAAATCATCGAGCAGGAAGGCCGCCAGGAACACCCAGATCGACAGGCCGAGGTTGAAGAAACGGAACTGCCAGAGCCACAGCAGCGCCCAGTAGGAGACGACGCCGAGCAGCAGCCCGGCGACGACATTGCCGGTGCCCATCATCAGGCTGGTCAGCGTGTCGTGCGTCTCGAACGAGCCCTTGGCCCGGCCGGTGCGCACCAGCCACAGCTCGATCAGGATGGCGGCAACGAAGAACGGGATGGCGAGCTGGGTAACCTGCGGGAAATTGTAATCGCCCATCACGCGGCCTCCTTGGTCGAACTAGGATGCTGCGGCTGAAGAACTCTTAGTACAGCGTGCGCGTCGGCAGCGTTAGCGAAGGTGAAGTGACCGCCTTTCCAGGTGAAATCGGCAAGGCGCAGCGCAATCGTCCCGGCACCATCGTCACTCCGCGCCAATACATCGCGCGGCGTGATGATACGCGTCAGGAAACGATCTCCGATGGCATGGACGATGCCAAGGCGCCCTCGCCCGAGTTCCAGGAACGCGGTTCGGCCATCGGATGTGAGGTGGATGGCGGCCGCCGGTTCATCCGGAAAATCCTCGGCAAAACGCTCTCGCGCCTGCTCTGCATCGGCCAGCCTGGCCTTGCGGCTGCCGCCGGTGAAATGAACGGCGGCGACCGACAACGCGATGCCGAATACGACGATCACGACCAGCACGGGCAGGCTCATGGACAGGCATCTCCTCCAGCCGGCCTGTTGTCTTGGCAACAGTTCCCGGTTGAACGATCCCTTAGCACAATTGACGTTTACGTCAAACTGCTGGCCAGCCCGCCATCGCGCGACGCAGCATGAGCCAGTGGCGGCGCATGGTCGAGAGTCGCACCGTGCCGTCGAGCGGCGAACCGCGTTCCATTTTCGTCAGGTAGGCTCGCGACAGGACCAGCGGCAGAAAGGCCGGGCGCAGTGAAGCCGGCAAATCCGATGCGCCTTTCTCGAAGACCGAGAGATGCTCCCGCGCCAGCGCGATCATGGCGGCGACGGCGCGCTGCGCACCTGGTCCACCATCGTCGGTGACGAATTCCTCCGGAGACGAACCCGCCGCGGCCAGGATATCGGCCGGAACAAAACACTGTCCGCGACTGCGGTGCAGCGGCAGCAGGAGCAACAGTCCCGTAATCGCCTGCGCGCAACCGGCCCTACCGGCCAGTTCGGCGAAACGTGGCGCCACTCCTGGATCCAGCACCATTGCCGCCAGTTGAATAAGCGCGGCTGCCGTTTCGCCGCAATAGCCTTCGAGATCGGTTCGCGACGGCATCGGGTCGTCATAGAGGTCGAAGATGCGGGCCTCGAGCATATTCTCGAATGCCTGTTTCGGCAGGCCGTACCTGGAAATCGTGGCCTTCAGCGCATCCGCGATCGGATGGCCCGTCTCGGACCCTTCGGCTGCGATGACATCGCGCCACCATTGCAACCGCACCTCGCCCGGCAAGGCCTCGCGGATGCGATCCCGAATGCCCGCGATTTCGGCATTGAAGGCGTAGAGCGAAAACAGCGCTTCGCGCTTGTCCGTCGGCGCGTAGAGCGCGCTGAGATAGCGGTCATGGTCGGCGGCGCGCACGGCGCCCATGACGATTTCGCCCTTTTGGTCCACGTCAGTCGACGGCGATCAGCGCGGCGGCTACCGCGCGATCCTCTGCGAGCAGGACATTATATGTCCGCACCGCTGCACCGGTCGCCATCGGGTCGGCGGCTATGCCCGCGGTCTTCAAGGCGGCGCGAAGCCCCGCCGGCAAGGGTCGTAAATCCTTGCCCGTGCCGACCAGCAGGATTTCGATCTTCTCGGCCTGGGCCAGCAGCCGTTCGAAATCCGCCACCGTCAGCGCAGATGGGTCCGCCGGCTCCCAGCCATGGATACCCGACGGCAGGCACAGAAGCGAACCGCGATGCGACATGTCGGCGAAGCGGAAGCCGCCATTGCCATACGCCTCGATAGGGGCGCGGCCGGGGAAATGCGCCTCGCGGATGACGATGCCTTTGGCCATCCCTGCCGATCCGCCCTTCGGGTCGCGCGTCAGGTCGCGACCGCCTTGCCGCCGCCGACCGGCTTTTCCTCGTCCGAGCTCGTGGCCTGCGGCCGCAGCTTGAATAGGATCAGCAGCGGCGCGGCGATGAAGATCGACGAATAGGTGCCGAAGATGACGCCGAACAGCATTGCCATCGTGAACGAGCGGATCACCTCGCCGCCGAACAGCACCAGTGCCAGGAGCGCCAGGATCGTCGTCACCGAGGTCAGCGTCGTTCGCGACAGCGTCTCGTTGATGGCGTTGTTGAGGAGCTGCGGCAGCGGCATCTTCTTGTATTTCCTGAGATCCTCGCGAACGCGGTCATAGACCACGATCGTGTCGTTCAGCGAGTAGCCGATGATGGTCAGGATCGCCGCCAGCGACGATTGGTTGAACTCCAGCCCGGTTATAACGAAGAAGCCTATGGTCATGACCACGTCATGGACCGTCGCCACGATGGCGCCGACCGCGAACTGCCATTCGAAGCGGAACCAGACATAGATCAGGATACCCACCAGCGCGACCAGCATGGCGATCGTGCCTTGCTTGGCCAGTTCTCCTGACACGGTCGGTCCCACCACCTCGACGCGGCGGAAATCGTAATTGTCCTGCAACTCGCCGCGCACCTTGTCGATGACGGTCTGCTCGGCATTCTCGCCGCCGTCCTGCGTGCCGACACGGATCAGCACGTCATTCGGCTCGCCGAACTGCTGCACCTGCACTTCGCCGATATTCAGTTCCGAGAGCCTGGCTCTGATGTCGGCAAGATCGGCATTGCCGCTCTTGGACTTCACCTCGATCAGCGATCCGCCCTTGAAATCGATGCCGTAATTGATGTCGACGGTCATGAACAGCACCACCGACAGGACCGACAGCAGGCTCGACAGCGCGAAGGTCCAGCGGCGGATGCCCATGAACGGGATCTTCGTGCCGGGCGGAATGAAGGTTACCGGCGCCCGCGGCAATTCCTTCGGGCGCGCGCGGCGCAGCCAGATGGACACCAGCAGCCGGGTAAAGGTGAAGGCGGTGAACACCGTGGTCAGGATGCCGATGGCGTAGGTGATGGCAAAGCCCTTCACCGGGCCCGTTCCGAGATAGAACAGCACCACGGTCGCGATCAGCGAGGTGACGTTGGAATCGACGATCGTCGCCAGCGCCTTCGAGAAGCCGGTGTCGATCGCCTGGATCACCGAGCGTCCGGCGCGCCGCTCCTCGCGGATGCGCTCATAAATCAGCACGTTGGAATCGACGGCCATGCCGATGGTCAGCACGATACCGGCAATGCCTGGCAAGGTCAGTGTCGCGCCAAGCAGCGATAGCAGTCCGACGATCATCGCCACGTGCACCGCCAGCGCGATGTTGGCGAGGAAGCCGAGGAAGCCGTAGGCGACGAACATGAAGGCGACGACAAGGATAGAGCCGATGATGCCGGCGACCTTGCCGGCATGGATCGAATCTTGGCCGAGGCCCGGACCCACCGTGCGCTCCTCGATCACGGTCAGCTTTGCCGGCAGCGCGCCTGCGCGCAGCAGGACCGCGAGGTCATTGGCGCTCTCGGCCGTGAAATTGCCTGAGATCTGGCCGCTGCCGCCCAGGATCGGCTCGCGGATCTGCGGTGCCGAAATCACCTGGTTGTCGAGGATGATGGCGAACAGCTTGCCGACATTCTGCGATGTCGCCTGCCCGAACCGTGTCGCGCCGCGCGAGTTGAAGGTGAAGGAAACCACCGGCTCGTTGGTCTGCGAGTTGTAGGTTGCGGTCGCTTTGGAGAGGTCTTCGCCGGAAACGATGACGCGGTTTTCGATCAGGTAGGGAACCGGCGGATCGTCCTGCGAATAGAGGATCGATGAACCGGCCGGCGGACGGCCCTTCAGCGCATCCTGCACCGGCATAGACTGGTCCACCATCTGGAAGGTCAGCTTGGCGGTCTGGCCGATGATTTCCTTCAGCCTTTGCGGGTCCTGCAAACCGGGCACCTGCACCAGGATGCGGTCATCGCCCTGCCGCTGCACGATCGGTTCGGTGGTGCCGAGTTCATTGACGCGGCGTTCGACGACTTCGATCGACTGTGCCAACGCAGCCGAGGTGCGATATTTTATGCCGGCGTCGGTGACGGTGAATTTGAGCAGGCCGGGCTCGGAATCATCCAGCGCCATCTCCTGGACGGACCCGCCGGTGAACAGGCTTGCGGCGACCGGATCGGTCAGCGGCTTCAGTGCCGTCTTGGCCGCATCGAGCTGGTTCGGGTCCTGTATGCGGACCTGTACGGTCCTGCCCGTGCCCGCCAGGCCGGTATAGCCGATCTTGGCCTCGCGCAGCAGCGTCCTGATCTCGTCACGCGTCGTCTCCAGCTGCGCCTTGACCAGATCGTTCTGATCCATCTGGAGCAGGATGTGCGAGCCGCCCTGCAGGTCGAGGCCGAGCGTCATCTGCCGCTTGGGCACCCAGCTCGGAAGCTGCGCCAGCGTGCTTGCGGGAATGAGATTGGGCGCGGCGAGGACCACTGTGGCGGCCACGGCCAGCCAGATCAGGATCATCTTGAAGCGCGAGAAATAAAGCATCAGTTCTTATCCGTTCAGGCGTACAAGCGGCAGCATTCCGCCATCGGTTCGGTTCGCGGGCCCGTTTCTCATTCTGAGCACGGCCGGCCCTATCGTGCTTCTTCAGCGATTGTCAATCTTGCCGGCAATGGGCCGGTTCGCAACAGCATGGCGATGGTGTTGGCTTCCCGGACAGTGAAATTGCCCGAGACTTGACCGTAACCACCATCGATGGGCTCGCGAATGACAGGTGCTGAAATCACGTGGTCATCCAGGATCACAGCCAATGGCTTGCCCACATTTTGCGTTGTAACCTGTTTGAACCGTGCCGCGCCTTTGGCGCCAAACCGGAACACGACAACCGGTTCGTCATTTTGCTGCCCACTGTAAGTTGGGCGGGCGTCGAGCACGTCCTTATCCGAGAGAATGACCCGATTCTCGACCAGGTAAGGAACCGGCGGATCGTCCTGCGTATACACCACCAGCGAGCCAACAGGCGGGGAACCGCTGATCGCATCGTTCACCGGCATCGAAAGGTCAACCAAATGGAAGCTCAGGCGACCAGGCCGGGTGAGAATTTTTTCCAGCGTTTGCCGATCGGCGATGTCTGACGTCTGAACAACTATGCCGTCTTGGTCCGCTGGTTGGGCCACCGTGCCGGCGACACGCAGATCTTGGAGACGATTTTTGATGACCTTAATCGACTGAGAAATCGCGTTAGAGGTCTGATACTTCAAACCCGCATCCGTCAGCGTGAATTTGAGCAAGCCGGCTTTGCCGGAATCCAGCGTCATTTCCTGAACGCGGCTGTCCGGGGCAACATCCGTTACCGTCTTGAGCGCTGTCTTTGCCGCCTCAAGCTGAGCCGGATTCGTGATGCGCACCTGCAAGGTCCTGCCCGACACAGCAAGCCCCGTGTAGCCGATCCTGGCCTCCATCAGAAGCGCCCGGACATCGCCACGCGCAATCTTCAGCCGGCCGTCGATCACATCCGCCACCACCAGATGGAGCAGGAGATGCGAACCGTCTTGCCCTGCTCGAACGACTGCCGGACTGTCGGCAGGCCGCTCGGGCCGCATGGCATGCGGACTGGCGGCGAAAAGGTTGGACGCGTCGAAGACGGTCATCGTGGCTACGGCAAGCCACGTCAGCATCATCTTCAGGCGCCAAAAATGAGACATATGCCGTCGCTTGTCAGGGCCCCGTCCGCGGATCGCTCCGCCTGGAATTTGGTTATTTCTTGGCGTTCTGGTTCGCTACCGGCTCGCCCTTGACGCGCACGTCGGCGATCGTCGAGCGCAACGCCGTCACCTTCGTGCCGCCACCGAGGTCGATCTCGAGCTCATGGTCGTCGATCACCTTGGTCACCTTGCCGACGAAGCCGCCGCCGGTGACGACCGTGTCGCCGCGGCGCACGGCCGCCAGCATCTCGCCGCGCTTCTTCAGCTGCGTGCGCTGCGGCCGGATGATGAGAAAATACATGATCACGAAGATCAGGACGAACGGCAAAATGCTGATGAACATGTCGGGAGAAGCCCCAATGCCTTGGGCATATGCCGGTGTCACGAACATCGAGGTACTCCTGAATTTTGAAAACAGCCGCCAAACGGTTCAGTGGATTTGGCAGCCCCGCGAAATTTGGCCGGAATATAGTCGGTAAAGTTGCCAATGCAACTGCGTGGCCGGGCAAATCGGCTGCTTTTCCGGCCTGTTCGCCCGTGTTAGAGCATGACCGCGAAAAGCGCGAGCGGGTTTTCGCAAAAGATCGCGCTGTAACAAACGGTTGCAGCGAGTTTCGAAACCGTCGGGATCGAACCCGGCCACACCTTCCCTCGCGGAACCAGAGCAAAGACCTGAGATGACCGATACCAGCATCGACGCATTGAACCAGAAACTCGACCGCCTGATCGAGGCGGTCAGCCGCCTCGCCCCGCCGCCTGTGCCCGAAACCGACCTTGGCGGAGCCGATTGCTTCGTCTGGCAGGCGGATCCGGGTTACCTGGAGCCGGTGCGCAAGGTGAACCGCGTCGACATCGGCCTGATCCGCGGCGTCGACCGTGTGCGCGACATCCTCGTCGACAACACAGAACGCTTCGCCTCCGGCTATGCCGCCAACAACGTGCTTTTGTGGGGCGCGCGCGGCATGGGCAAATCGTCGCTGGTCAAGGCCGTGCATGCCGCAATCAACGCCTCGCCGAAACTCGACCGCCCGCTCAAGCTGATAGAGATCCATCGGGAGGACATCGATACGCTGCCGAAGCTGATGACGCTGCTGAAGGCCGCGCCTTACCGCTTCATCCTGTTTTGCGACGACCTCTCCTTCGACCATGACGATACCTCCTACAAATCGTTGAAGGCAGCACTCGAAGGCGGCGTCGAAGGCCGCCCGGCCAATGTCATTTTCTACGCCACGTCGAACCGCCGCCATCTTCTGCCGCGAGACATGATCGACAATGAGCGCTCCACCGCCATCAATCCGTCCGAGGCGGTCGAGGAGAAGGTTTCGCTCTCCGATCGCTTCGGCTTGTGGCTCGGCTTCCACAAATGTTCGCAGGACGAATATCTCGAAATGGTCAACGGCTACGCCAGCCATCATGGGCTCGACATCGACCCCGGGCAGTTGCGCGCCGAGGCGCTGGAATGGGCGACGACACGCGGCAGCCGCTCGGGCCGCGTCGCCTGGCAGTTCACGCAGGACCTCGCAGGCCGGCTCGGCAAGCCGTTGAAGGATTAGGCCCGGCTCACCGAGTGACGGCAGGAGCCGGCCACAAAAGTTTCGTGGCCGACCCGTCCGGGGACGCCGGTTTCTATATCGTGTTCATTCCCGCACAGGCTTTATGCTTCCCAGAACCATGGGAATATCGGTTTGTATCCCGAGTGTATCGGTCGCCCAGGCCTGCATTTCTGGTGAAGCATCACCTGATTTCAGGATGGAAATGGCCAGCTCGGACATGTCTGTGGGCGGCTTGGTATTGATCACCGCATAGGAGAAATAGCCGGCCAAAGCGGCACTTGCGATCGAAATGACCGGCGCAACGATTAAAGCAGTTGCTCGTACATGCGATTGCCAGCGATGCGTTGGGCTGGCGGACGGAAGTTCATCCTCTTCGACAGATTCAATCATTCCACTCTCCTTGCAGAGCGTCGAGAATGACTTTCCTCTACATTAGTTAAAATGCAAATAACCGCTTTTCTGACTGCGGCCCCGGTTTTGGAACGACAACATACATTGAGACAACGACGTGCATCCAGCAACCAACTGAAAAAGCCCGCTCCTTGCGGGGCGGGCTGAGCCGGCGGGCCGGACTGGAGGTCAGGCGGCCCGCAAATCGCTTTTTTTATTCTATTCGAAATAGCCCCAACTATTCGAGATAGCCGGAGGGATCGACCGGGGCCGAGTTCTTGCGCACTTCGAAGTGCAGCTTCGGCGAGTCCGTCGTGCCGCTCATACCCGACAGCGCGATCTCCTGGCCGCGCTTGACCTTCTGGCCGCGCTGGACCTCGATCGAGCTGGCGTGACCGTAGACGGTGACCAGGCCATTCTCGTGCCGCACCAGCACCGTATTGCCGAATTCCTTGAGGCCGTCGCCGGCATAGATGACGACGCCATTCTCGGCCGCCTTGACCGGCGTGCCTGCCGGCACGGCGATGTCGACGCCGTCCTTGCCGGAACCGAAGCCGGAAATGACGCGGCCGCGCACCGGCCAGCGCATCTTGCCTATGCCGGTGGCGTCCGGCGCCACAGCGTCGTCATCCTCGGCCTGCTGGATGACCTTGGCGTCTTTCTTCGGCGGCGTGTAGGAAGCCAGCGTTTGCGACGGCGTCGTCTTGGCCGTCGGCTGCGTCGTGGCTGTCGTCACCGGGTCTACCGCCGCAGGCTTTGCGGCGGCCACCGTGGCCGTTCCGCCGGCCGGCACCTTCAGCGTCTGGCCGATCTTCAGCAAGCCGTCCTGCATGCCGTTCGCCTGCTTGATGGCGACAACCCCGACGCCAGTCTTCCTGGCGATCGAGGAAAGCGTATCGCCCGACTGCACCGTATAGGCGCCGGCGCCGGCCTTGGGCGCGGCGGCGGCCGTTTGCGGCGCGGGCTTGCTGTCTTTGGGCTTGTTCGCCGCGGCCGAAGCATCGACCTGCGCGGCTGACTTGCCCTCCTTGAGCTTCGGCTGCTGCGGCAGCACGGCGACCTTTTCCGGCGCGGTGGCCGGCAAGTCGCGCTTGCCGTTGGCTGGCTTGGCGTCGGCAACCCTGGGCTCGGCCTTGCTGGAATAGGCGTAGGCCGGAATGATGATCTTCTGGCCGGTCTTCAGCCCCTTGGTCGCGCTCAGCCCGTTGACCTTCATGATCACGTCGGCCGGCACCTTGTAGTGCTGCGCCAGCCCGGAGATCGTTTCACCGTCCCTGACGACGATTTCGGTGGCATGCGCCGTGCCGGCTGCCTTGGCGTCGGGCTGGGCATCCTTGAAGGGCTTGGCCGCGGGAGCAACCGTGCCGGTCGCCGTCCGGTCGACCTGCGGTGCCGGGCGCACCAGAGCGGGCGCCGATGCAACACGCACCGGATTGGCGGCGGGTGCCAGCGCGGGAGCGGGCTGCGCCTGGGCGACCGGTGGCGGCAGCGGCCGCGTCGACACCGGTTCGAGGCTGGAGCGGCTGACCGACTGCGTGTGGCTGCCATCGACCGGCGCGGCCGCGACATCGCCCGGATAGGGCTGCTGCACGGCATCCTGTTTGTTGATGATGGCGCGCTGATTGTTTGTCGAGGAGGTGAAGACGTCGTCGACGCCGTTGAACCGCGACACTTGCGAGCTGCACCCAGCCGCGGCACCCGCGATCATGAGAACAGCGCAGCCCCGCGCCAAATTGCGACTGTTTGCCTTCAAAACACTGAGTTGCATCGCACTAACCCGCACAAACTCTGCACCAACTGGACAGGATTAAAGCGCGTTAATGTTACTGGTCGGTTAACCCCTTAGAATCAGACGCAAAATTTCTTAAAATATTTGAGGCCGCCCAGACTGCCCATATAGAGGCACGCGCAGCCGCCGTTGCAGGCCGGCTGACATGGACAATCCCTAGATAACGGCCGCCAGGCTGCGCAATACCGGCTGCAGGCGCACGAGGCCGATATCCTCGCGCTCGAAACGGCTGCCGACCTTGGTGAGCTTGGCCAGCACCTGCTCGCCCTCCTCCGGTCCGATCGGCGCGATCACGATGCCGCCGCTCGACAACTGGTCGAGCAGGAAACGCGGCAGGCTGTCGAAGGCGGCCCAGGCGACGATCCGGTCGAACGGGCCTTCTGCGGCCAAACCGGAGGAACCATCCACCTGGCGCGCGATGACGTTGCCGATGCCGAGCGCCTCGAAGCGCTGCCGCGCCTGTTCGACCAGCGTCTTGTAGCGGTCGATGGTGACAACCCGGCCTGACAGGCGCGACATCACCGCTGCCGTATAACCGGAGCCGGTACCGATCTCGAGCACGCGATTCCCGACTTCGATGGCGAGTGCGGCGATCACCGCCGCCTGCATGTCCGCGCCCTCGATCGCTTCGCCGCATTCGATCGGCAGCATGCGGTCCGACCAGGCGATGGAATGGAATTGGGCGGCCAGGAAGCCGCGCCGCGGTGTCGCCTCGAAGGCCGCGATCAGCGCCTTCGGCACGGTCCCCCTGCCGCGCAGGCGCAGCAGGAAGGCGGCAAATCCTTCTCGGTCATCGATCGGCAGGTTCATGCAAGGGCCTTGCTCAGCTGGTCACGAATCTCATGCGCTGTGAGGTCGAGCTGCAACGGCGTCACCGACACCAGGCGATTGCGCAGCGCAAAAAGGTCGGTGCCCTGCTTGCCCTCGACGGGTTCGCGGCCGAAGCGCAGCCAGTAGTACGGCAGCCCGCGCCCGTCGCGGCGTTCCTCGACCCACAGGCTGTGTACGAGCTTGCCCTGCGAGGTGACCACCGTGCCGGCGACCTCTTCAGGCAGGCAGTTCGGAAAATTGACGTTGAGCAGCACGCCGTCCGGCAGCGGCGTCGCGACGAGTTTCTTGAGCAGCGCCGGCGCCAGCGCCTCGGTGGTCTCGTAGGGAACGACGCGGTCCTCGCCGACAGTGCTGTAGCCCTGGCTGAGCGCGATCGAGCGTATGCCGAGCAACGCGCCCTCCATCGCGCCGGCGACGGTTCCCGAATAGGTGACGTCGTCAGCGATGTTGGCGCCGGAATTGATGCCCGACAGGATCAGGTCGGGCGCGCCGGGCAGGATCTTCTTCACGCCCATGATGACGCAGTCGGTCGGCGTGCCGCGCACGGCAAAGTGCTTCTCGCCGATTTTCCTCAGCCGCAGCGGCTCCGAGATCGACAGCGAGTGCGCATAGCCGGACTGGTCCTGCTCCGGCGCCACCACCCAGACATCGTCGGACAATGTGCGCGCGACGCGCTCGAGCGACGCCAGGCCCTCGGCATGAATGCCGTCGTCATTGGTCAGGAGAATACGCATTATTTCGATTCGATCTTTTCCAGACCGCCCATGTAAGGCCGCAGCACTTCAGGAATGGTTACGCTGCCATCCTCGTTCTGGTAGTTTTCGATGACGGCGATAAGCGCGCGCCCGACAGCGGTGCCCGAGCCATTCAGCGTATGGACGAAGCGGTTGCCCTTGCCGTCCTTGTCCTTGTAGCGGGCGTCCATGCGCCTGGCCTGGAAATCACCGCAGACAGAGCAGGACGAGATTTCGCGATAGGCGTTCTGGCCGGGCAGCCACACCTCGATGTCATAGGTTTTTCGCGCGCCAAAACCCATGTCGCCGGTGCACAGCACCATGGTGCGGAACGGCAATTCGAGCCGCTTCAGCACTTCCTCGGCACACTCGGTCATCCGCTCATGCTCCGCGAGCGAGGACTCCTGGTCGGTGATCGACACCAGCTCGACCTTGTAGAACTGGTGCTGGCGCAGCATGCCGCGCGTGTCGCGCCCTGCCGAGCCGGCCTCCGAGCGGAAGCACGGCGTCAGCGCGGTGTAGCGCAACGGCAGTTTCTCATGCGCGGTGATCTCCTCGCGCACGAGGTTGGTGAGCGGCACTTCGGCGGTGGGGATCAGGCCAAGCCTGCCATCTCCATGCGGCGTGAAGAACAGATCCTCCTCGAACTTCGGCAGCTGGTTGGTGCCGAAAAGAACATCGTCCTTGACCATCAGCGGCGGGATGACTTCCTCATAGCCATGCTCGGTCGTGTGCAGGTCGAGCATGAACTGGCCGATCGCGCGTTCCATCCGCGCCAGCCCGCTCTTCAGCACGGTGAAGCGCGAGCCCGACAGCTTTGCCGCACGCTCGAAATCCATCATGCCGAGCGCTTCGCCGATCTCGAAATGCTCCTTCACCCAGTTCGGGCGGGTCGGCACCTTGCCGACGATATGCTTGACCACGTTGTCGTGCTCGTCCTTGCCGACCGGCACATCGTCGAGCGGCACATTGGGCAGCACCGCCAGCGCGTCGTTAAGCGCCTTGTCGAGCTCGCGCTCGCGCGCCTCGCCGTTCTGGATGAAGGTTTTTATCTCACCGACTTCGGCTTTCAGTTTTTCGGCAAGGGCGGCATCGCCCGAACGCATGGCATTGCCGATCTCTTTCGAGGCGGCGTTGCGGCGTTCCTGCTTGGTCTGCAGCTCGGTAACATGTTCGCGCCGCGCCTCGTCCCTGGCGATCAGGTCATCGACGGTGGACTGCGCTTCCTCGACCGACCACGAGCGCTTGACCAGCGCCTCGACAAGGGCCTTCGGGTTGTCGCGAATCCATTTGATGTCAAGCATGGTCTGAAAGCTCCTGCGGTAGCTTGCCGCCAAAGCGCGCGGCGGTTTGCGCTACGATATGCCCAAGAATAAAGCCTGAAACGCATCGTCGGTTTCGCGATGCGTTTCAGGCCAGAGGGGGTAAACCGCATCTCTGATCGATGCAAGATCGGGCTTGCTGACGGCAGGGGCCGCGAGCCCGCTTTCGAGTGGTGAGGGATAGCGCGACAGTCCAGAAATAAAAAACCCGCCTCGGCGGCGGGTCGTTGGCGCAAATCAGCACCATAACCGAATATGTACCATAGCGGCGGGCACCAAGTCAAGAAAAAATTCCTATCGGTACCGGGCCGCGCACCGATTCCGAGGCCGGCAGCCCGCAGGGGCGACGCGCCTGCCCTATGTGGAGGATGCGTCTGCCGGCTTTTCCGCCACCTCTTCCTCGGATTGCTGCTTCTCCCGCGCCAGGCGCTCGCGCTCCTGGCTGCGTTCGATCATCCGCGCCGACCAGATGGCGACCTCGTAGAGCAGGATGGTCGGGATGGCGAGGCCGATCTGGCTCATCGGGTCGGGCGGCGTCAGCACCGCCGCGACGACGAAGGCGATGACGATCGCCCATTTGCGCTTCTCGGCCAGCGCCTTGGATGACAGCATGCCGACGCGCGTCATCAGGCTGGTCACCACCGGCAGTTGGAATACCAGGCCGAAGGAGAAGATCAGCGTCATGATCAGGCTGAGATATTCCGACACCTTCGGCAGCAGCGAAATCTGCACCTGGTCGTTGGTGCCCGATTGCTGCATGGCGAGGAAAAACCACATCACCATCGGCGTGAAGAAGAAATAGACCAGCGAGGCGCCCATCAGGAACAGGATTGGCGACGCGATCAGGAACGGCAGGAAGGCGTTGCGTTCGTTCTTGTAGAGGCCGGGCGCGATGAACTTGTAGATCTGCGTGGCGATCAGCGGAAAGGCGATCACCATGCCGCCGAACATGGCGAGCTTGACCTGCGTGAAGAAGAATTCCTGCGGCGCGGTATAGATCAGCTCGACCTTGTGCGGGTCGAGCCCCGCCCATTGCGTCGCCCATTTGAATGGCACCACAAGTAGGTTGAACAGCTTCTTGGCGAAGAAGAAGCAGACCAGGAACGCGGCGAAGAAGCCGCCGAGCGACCAGATCAGCCGGCGGCGCAACTCGATGAGATGCTCCATCAGCGGCGCCGAGGATTTCTCGATCTCGTCCTTTTCCTTGTCCGAAACGCTCACTTGGCGGCTCCCGCCGTCTTTTTGGCCACTGGCTTCTTCGCTGGAGCCGGTTTCGCCTCGGCCTTGGTCGTCGCCGCCTTGGCTGCTGCCGGTTTGGCAGCCTTTGACGCCGCCACGGGCTTCGCCGGCGCTTTGGGTGCTGGCGCGGGTTTGGCGGTCGCCGCTTTCGCAGGCGTGGAAGCTTTCGCGCCGTTCGCCGAAGCCTTGGCGGGCTTGGCCGCTTTCCCTGCCGCAGGTGTCTTTGGCGCCAGCTCTGTCGGCGCTGAAGACGCCACCACCGATTCATCGGTCATGACTGGGAAGATCGGCGCGGCCGGCGCGGTATCGGGTTCAGTGGGCCCCGGCATGGTGGTCGCGCCGTTCTTCAACGGTTCGGCCGCCTGCGGCACCGAGCCGGCGGGCGCTGCCGTATCGACGGCCGGCTTCGGCTTCATCGCCGCGTCGACGCCGGAACGTACATCGGCGGCCGCCTGCTCGAACGGATTGAGCTGTTTCCTGATCTCGGCAACCGGGCTGAGCCCCCTTAGCTCGTCGACCGATTTCTTGACGTCGTCGAGCTCCGCTTCCTTCAGCGCCTCGTTGAACTGCTTCTGGAAATCGGCCGCCATGGCACGCAGCTTCGCCGTCGTGCGGCCGAAGGTGCGCAGCATGTTGGGCAAATCCTTCGGCCCGACGACCACGATCATAACGATCGCGATCACCAGCATTTCGGTCCAGCCGACTTCAAACATGGCTATCCGTTCCGACTAATGCATGCCGCCCAAAAGTGCGAAGCGGTTCTGGGACAACGACACACACAAAAGCAACAACCCTTGGCTCAGCTCTTGCTGGCCTTTTCCTTCGCTGCCGAAACGGTTTCGTCGGCGCGATGTTCGACGGTACGCTTGTCGTCGGCAACGTCGTCGTCGGCCATGCCCTTCTTGAAGCTCTTGATACCCTTGGCCATGTCGCCCATCAGCTCGGGTATCTTGCCGCGGCCGAACACCAGAAGCACGATGACCAGCACGATCATCCAGTGCCAAATCGAAAATGAACCCATAGCAACTCTCTCTCGAATGGTTTCCCTGGCGATGATCTATGCGTTTTCGCGTTGGGATTCAAACACAACCGCGACAGAGTTTATGAAAGGGTGTCGGATGTCACGCATTTTCCGCGATGCGGTCCGCTACCAATCGGCGCATCTAGCCCGGGAAAGCCTCCAGGAACAGAGGCTTGCGGTCAATCTTCCGTGACGCGCGGCGTCAGCAGGCCGAGTTCCTCGAGATCGATATCCGTCAGCGGATCCTCGTCCTCGGTCAGTACATCCGGGTCCGCCGGCGGCTGCGGAATGGAGAAATTCGACGGCATGCGGCCCGAAAGCAGGCCGGCACCCTTCAACTCCTCCATGCCGGGGAGATCGCGGATTTCCTCGAGCGCGAAATGGTCGAGGAAGGTTTCGGTGGTGCCATAGGTCACGGGACGGCCGGGCGTTTTGCGCCTGCCGCGCATGCGTACCCATTCCGTCTCCAAGAGCGTATCCAGCGTGCCCTTCGAGGTTTCGACGCCTCTGATGTCCTCGATCTCGGCGCGCGTCACCGGCTGGTGATAGGCGATGATCGCCAGCACTTCGAGCGCCGCGCGCGACAGCTTGCGCTGCTGGACGGTGTCGCGGCTCATCAGGAAGGCGAGATCGCCGGCGGTGCGAAACGCCCAGGCATCGCCGACCCGCACCAGGTTGACGCCGCGCCGCGCATAGATCTGCTGCAGCTCGGCCATCGCGAGCGCGATGTTGATGCCATCGGGAAGGCGCGCGGCCAACTGCTTTTCGCTGACGGGCTCGGCACTGGCGAAAACGATCGCCTCGGCCATGCGCACCGCCTCCGCCATATGCAGCCGCTCGGCGGGATTCTGCGCCGGATTCTGGGCCGGATTCTGAACCGAAGCCTGGTCGATCTCGCCCTCCTCCGGTTCGTTGTCCATCTTGAACGGGACAACCGAAGCGTTGGCGCGTTCGCTCATGATGCCACCTCGACTGCCTTGATTGCCGGTGCGCGGTGGTCGCGCAGATAGATCGGCGCGAACACCTCGTCCTGCCGCACATCCATCTTGCCCTCGCGCACGAGTTCCAGTGTCGCCGCGAACGAGCTGGCGATCGCGGTGCGCCGCTCTTCCGGGCTGGACAGATATCGGACGAGAAAACTGTCGAGCGCCGTCCAGTCCTGCAGCGAGCCGATCAGCCTTGTCAGGATATCGCGGGCGTCCTTGAGCGACCAGACGCCGCGCCTGGCGATCGTGACATTGGTGATTGCCTGCTTCTGGCGCTGCTGGGCATAGGCGGTGAGCAGATCGTAGAGCGACGCCGAATAGGCATTGCGCTTCTCGATGATGACCATTTCCGGCATGCCGCGCGCGAACACGTCGCGGCCGAGCCGGTTCCGGTTGACCAGCCGCGCCGATGCATCGCGCATGGCTTCCAGCCGCTTGAGCCGGAATTGCAGCACCGCCGCCAGTTCCTCGCCGCTTTCGCCTTCCTCGCCCGGCTGCTTCGGGATCAAAAGCTTCGATTTGAGGAAGGCGAGCCACGCCGCCATCACCAGATAGTCCGCGGCGAGCTCAAGTCTCAGTGCCCTCGCCGTCTCGACGAAGGCCAAATACTGCTCGGCCAGCGCCAGGATGGAAATGCGCGCGAGATCGACCTTCTGGTTGCGGGCAAGATGCAGCAGAAGATCGAGCGGGCCTTCGAATCCTGCGACGTCGACGACCAGCGACGGATCGCCGGTCAGCCGGGTATCATCGCTTTCGGCCCACAGGCGGTCCATCGGTGCGGCCTTCCCGGCCTTGCTTTCCAATGCTTCCGCCACGTCCCGTTCTTCCCTCTGTCAGGCCACCGCATCGAAATAGGTGGCGAATTCGGCGCGTATCTCGGTTTCTTCAGCCGCGTCGCGTTTTTCTATATAGGTCATTGCCCGGTTTGCGCGCTCAAGCGACTTGCCCTCAAGCCCTTTGGTTCGCGATGCGATGCCCGCCATCTCCTCGAAAACGCCGTTGCAGTGAAGGACCAGATCGCAGCCGGCCGCAAGGATCGAGGCCGCCTTTGTCGGGAAATCCCCAGAAAGTGCCTTCATCGAGGTGTCGTCGCTCATCAGCAGCCCATCGAAGCCGATCTCGCGGCGAATGATCTCGTCGATGACCTTGCCGGAGGTGGTTGCCGGGTTTTTCGGATCGATCGCGCTGTAGACGACATGCGCGGTCATGGCCATCGGCAGGTGGTTGAGTTCCCTGAACGGCGCAAAATCGTGCCGCTGCAGCTCGCTCATCGAAG
The DNA here is from genome assembly GCF_006442685.1 of Mesorhizobium sp. B2-4-7. Classification (NCBI taxonomy): domain Bacteria; kingdom Pseudomonadati; phylum Pseudomonadota; class Alphaproteobacteria; order Hyphomicrobiales; family Phyllobacteriaceae; genus Mesorhizobium; species Mesorhizobium sp. B2-4-7. Next base: position 110,001 of record NZ_VFVH01000008.1, on the reverse strand, counting down.
CGTCGACGACAGGCAGTTCGAAATGCGTGTCCGCGAAAGCCCGGCCATGGCCGGGAATATGCTTCATGACCGGCAGCACGCCGCCAGACATCAGGCCTTCCGCCGCGGCGCGGCCGAGTTCGATGACCGGGCGCGGCTCCTTGCCATAGGCGCGCGCGCCGATGACGTCGCTCGCCCCTTCGATCGGCACGTCGAGCACCGGCAGGCAATCCGCCGTGATGCCGTAGCGCAGAAGGTCGAAAGCGTGCAACCGCGCCATCAGCCAGGCGGCACGGGCTCCGGCGTCATGGTCGTCGCGCCACAGCGCACCGAGCGCGCCGCCGGCTGGATAGTTCGGCGCCAGCGGCGGCCGCAGCCGCTGCACCCTGCCGCCTTCCTGGTCGATGAACACCAGCGCGTCCGGCCGTCCGATGCAGTCGCGCATCTCGGCGACCAGATCGCGGATCTGCTCGGTCTCGCTGATGTTGCGGGCAAACAGGATGAAGGCCCACGGGCATTCATTGCGATAGAAACTGATTTCTTCGCGGGTGAGCGATTTCCCGGCACAGCCGAGGATCATGGATTTTGATTCGGTCATGCCGACGAGTCTAGAATCTTCCGCGGCCAAAGGGAATCACGTCGAAAAGTGCAAAAAGAAAACGGCGCGGCGTTGAGGCCGCGCCGGTTCTCAAACTGCTCTCCTCCGACACGGGAGGTGAATGACTACCTCGACACGAAGCAGTTGCCGCCGGCAGCCTTGTAGCTGGTGCACAGATTGATGGCATCGTTGCGCGACTGCGCGGGCACGCGGACGCGGTAGAAAGTCCCCTTGCCGGCGATCTCCGCCTTGACGATGTTGGCGGTGCGGCCGGAAAGCACGCCACCATAGCGACGCTGCAGATCCTGATAGGTCGACTGCGCGCTTTCGACCGTCGGCTGCGAGGCGATCTGCATCGACCACGAACCGCCGCCGGTCGAGGGCGCCGCGGGACTGATGGAGGCAACCTGATCGGGCTTGACCTCGCCGACCACGTCGACCGGCTGGTCGGACGGGCGCTGCGGCGCGACCGGAACCTTGGCCGGCGTGTTGGCCGACTGGGCCTTGGCTTCCGCCTTGGGCTCGGCCACCGGTTTCAGGGCTGGCTCGTCGTCCGCCTGCGCGGCGTCCGGCGCCACCGTGCCGGTCTGGTCGGCATCGGCCTGAGCCGACGGCGCGACATGTTGCGGCGCCGGATCGACCGGCTCCACGGCAGCCACTTTCGGTGCGGCGGGCGCCGGATCCTCACGCGGCACCAGCGACCCGTCCGATTTGACCACCATGGTCCTAACCTTGCGCGGCGCCACGGCGACGACGTCGGGATTTGCGCCCTTGTCGACATCCTGCAGAACCTGCGCGATGCGGTCCTCCGACTTGGCTGCGGGCGCGGCGTTGTTGGCCGGCGCCGCAACGGCAGTCGGAGCATCGCCGCCGTCGCCGTCCGCCATGTCGGCTGCGGTCTGGTCGGGCGAGAGATCGACGGCGCGAGCCGGATCCTTCGCCGCCACATCCACCGGTTCCTCGACATTGGTGACGAGCTTCTGCTGGACCGGCTCGGCGGGCTTGGCGCCCTTGGCGACCGCGTCGTAGACCTTGTTGTCCTGGTTCGGCACCACGGCGCCGCCCGGATTTTCCGGCTTGACCTTGATCGGTGCGTTATCCGCCTTGACCAAGACCGGGGCGTCACTGCCGCCCTGGCCGCCCGGAGACAGCGCGAAGGCGCCGAGGCCTCCGGTGACAACGACTGCACCGACAATGGCGGCGATGAGCAGGCCGCGCCTGCGCGGCGACCCGCCGGCCTCGCGTTCGGCGAGACCAGGAACCGACATCGCCTCGTCCAGCTCGGGATCGTAGTCGAGCTCGTCGACGGCAAAATCGTCGGCCTGTGAAACCGGCTGGCTGCCGGGCAAGTCGTCGACGTCGAAGCCATTGGTGGCGTCGGCATAACCCGCCGGCGCTGTCGCGCGGGCAGACATTTCCGCTGGCCGTGCCGCGTAGGTGCGCGCCTCGGGCTGATAGCCCGGCTTGAGCCCCTCATAGCCCGGCTTGAGCGTCTCATAGCCCGGCTTGAGAGCCTCATAGCCCTGTTCAAAGGCATCGTATCCCGACTTGAAGCCGGGATTGTAGGAGTCGTCGGCATAGGGCGCGCTGGCGTTTGCGGGAGCCGCAGCGACATCCACTGTATTCATCTCGGTCAGCAGATTGGAGAATTCGGCGTCGAGATCGTCGTAGCCGGGCGCGGCCGGCTCGTCCTCTTCGAAGTGCAATTCCGGAATGTCGAGATCATCCTGAAGCGCCACGACGCGCTCCGGCACATCGACGGTCTCGACGTCAGGCATCTCGTCATCGAACGCGGACTGCTCGCGCTGCGCGGCGGCCGGCGCCGCATAAGCGGCAGGCTCGGCCGCACGATAGGTCGGGATCGCGGCAGCCGGCGCCGCCATGGGGGCCGCCGAAGCCATCGGCTGGGCGGTAAAACTCGCCTGTTGCGGCTGCGGGACCGGCGTAACCCGGCTCCACGAGCGGGCCGGCTCGGGCGGCGTGGACTGCGTCGTCAGCCAATCGAGGGGATCGTCGCGGAAAGTTTCCGGCGCGGCGGAATCCGCGGCGAGGTCTTCATCCCGGTCGATTCCTTCAGCCAGGTCGATGCTTGCGGCGAGTTCCGCTTCGAAATCATCGTCTTCAGAGACAGTGGCATGCGCGCCGAGGTCCTGGTCCTGAAGCTCATCGAGCATGAGATCGTCAAGATCGACGTCAGCGGTCGAGACCGCCTGATGCTGCTGCGTCGCCGCAGGTTCGTCCAGGTTCCAGTCGAGGTCACCGGCCGTCGGTTCTTCGTGGGGTTTCGCGGTCGCGGCGACAGGCTGCTGAACCGCGACCTCCTCCTTGGCCACCGGCGCCGGGCGCGCGCTCATGGCGCCCAACAGCGCGTTCAACTCGTCTTCAAGGCTACGCTCGACGGCGGCGGCATGCACCGGTTCGGCCATAGCCGGGGCGGCCGGATGAACGGGGGCAGCCACAGACTCAGCGGCCGGCTCGTCCGTCGCTTCGGCAAGCGCGTCGTTGAAATCCTGCTCGAAAGCATCGTCCAGCGGCTCATCGGCGGCCAGGTCTGCCGCCTCGCCTTCCGCATCCGTCGCCTCGGCGAACACGTCCTCCATTTCGTGCGCATCTGCCGTCTCGGCGGTCACGTCATGCGCGTCAAGCGCATCCGTCTCCGCAGCCACGGGCGCATCGGTCGCGACCGAGTGATCGGCAGCCAGATCGAAATCGATATCCGCCAGCCCGTCGTCGAAAGCCGTGGCGTCATCAAAGCGATCGCCAAAATCCTCTTCGGAAACCGCATGGTTCGCGTTCAGCGCCGCCTCGACGGGAGGCTCGACCGGAGCCGCGGCCGCTTCAGGCTGCTGCTCCGCCACGTGACCATCGAGCATCAGTTCGTCTTCGAGCGAAAGGGCAAAGCCATCGTCGAATTCATGGTCGACGGTAGGCTCCGCGACAGGCTCCGCCACTTCGGCGGCCAAGGCGGGCTCGGCCGCATCGGTCGCGTCATCAAGCCGGAAGTCCTGATCGAGCGATGCCGCAAGCTCGTCCGCCATGGGCAGATCGTCATCGAGCGGCGAAACGCCATCGAGAGAGCTGGCTACCGCATCGTCGAAATCCGTATCGAAAGCGGCATCGACGGTTGGCGCGGCCTCGGCAACAGCGTCGTCGGCACCATGCTCATCGTCGAGCTGCATGTCGTCGAACGCCATGGCGAGTTCGTCATCCATGCCGTCGGTAGCGGCGGCGTCGAACGCCGGCTCATCAACATCGGCGACCGTCGCGGCGTTGCCTTCGGCAAAGTCGAAGTCGCCCATCAACTCCTTTTCGAGATCGATGTCGAAATCGACCTCCTGCGCCTGCTGATCAGCGGCGGCTTTCGGTTGGGCGGGCGCCTGTGGCTTGACCGGCTGGCGCGGGTCGAACCCCATGATCCTGGTCAGTTCCGCGAACGGATCATCGTTGGCGATGTCGTTGTTGTCGGCTATTCTCAGCTGGGTTCTGTCTGCCATTATTGTTCCCGAACTCGCACTCATTCGGACGCCATGGACGTCGCGCAGGGTTGGCCCTTACCAGCGCAATGTGGGCAAAAGGTGACAGGTTTTTTAGTCAAACCTAACGCATTTCGGTGGGCGCCGCGGCGCCGATCAGCGTCAGGCCGGACGTCAAGACATCCGAAACAGCCTGCACCAGCCCTAGTCTGGCATGCGTCAATTGTCGGTCGTTAACCTTAACAAAACGTAAGTCCGGATTATCGGTGCCGCGGTTCCAGTGCCCGTGGAAGCTTGAGGCCAGATCGTAGAGGTAGAATGCCAGCCGATGCGGCTCGAGCGCAAGTGCCGCCGACTCGATCAACCGTGGATATTCAGCGAGTTTCCGGATCAGGCCGATCTCGCCTTCGTCGGTCAGCAACGCCACGGCAGCCGCCAGGCTGTTGCGATCGAAATTCGCTTCGCCCAACTGTTCGCTCGCCTGCCGGAACACCGAATGGCAGCGCGCCGAAGCGTACTGCACATAGAACACCGGATTGTCCTTGGACTGTTCGGTCACCTTGGCGAAGTCGAAATCGAGCGGCGCATCGTTCTTGCGATAGAGCATCATAAAGCGGATGGGGTCGCGGCCGACTTCCTCCACAACCTCGCGCAGCGTCACGAAATCGCCGGACCGCTTGGACATGCGCACCGGCTCGCCATCGCGAAACAGCTTTACCAGGTTGCACAGAAGAACCGTGAGCTTCACCTCGTCGCCGGCGATCGCCCGCGCCAGCGCTTCCAGCCGCTTGACGTAGCCGCCATGGTCGGCGCCGAGCACGTAGATCAGCTCGACGAAGCCGCGATCGACCTTGTCCTTGAGATAGGCGACGTCGGCGGCGAAATAGGTGAACGAACCATCCGACTTGACCAGCGCCCGGTCCATGTCGTCGCCGACCGCCGTCGAACGGAACAGGGTCTGTTCGCGATCTTCCCAGTCGTCCGGCCTCTCGCCCTTGGGCGGCGGCAGCTTGCCCTTGTAGATATGGCCCTTCAGCGTCAGGTCGTTGATCGCCGAGCGGATCTTCCTGGCATTGTCGGCGTGCAGCGTGCGCTCGGAGAAGAACACGTCATGATGCACGTTGAGCAGCGCCAGATCCTCGCGGATCATCGCCATCATCGCGTCGATGGTGCGGTCCTTGACGATGGCGAGCGCCTCTTCGTGCGGCATCTGCAGCAAGGACCGGCCGAACTCCTTGGCCAGCGCCTGCCCGACCGGGACCAGATAGTCGCCTGGATAGAGCCCGGCCGGAATCTCGCCGACCTCGTCGCCAAGCGCCTCGCGATAACGCAGCATCACCGAGCGGCCGAGAACGTCGATCTGCGAGCCGGCGTCGTTGATGACATATTCCTTGGTCACGTCGTAACCGGCAAAGGCCATCAGATTGGCAAGCGCATCGCCAACGACGGCGCCACGGCAATGGCCGACATGCATTGGCCCCGTCGGGTTGGCCGATACATATTCGACATTGGCCTTCCTGCCGCCGCCGATGCTGGAGCGGCCGTAATTGCGGCCCTCGCCCAGAAGCGTCGTGAGATGTGCCTGCCAGAAACCGTCCTTGAGCCGCAAATTGACGAAGCCCGGGCCAGCAACCTCGGCGGCCGCGATATCCTTGTCGTCCCGCAGCGCGAGCGCCAGGCGCTCAGCCAGCACCCGCGGGTTCTGGCCGGTGGGCTTGGCCAGCACCATTGCCGCATTGGTCGCAAGATCGCCATGGCTGGCATCGCGCGGCGGCTCGACGGCGATGCGCGACAGGTCGGGCGAAACGCCGTCATTGTCTTTCAGATCAAGCGTCTCGACGGCTTTTATGATTCGCGCGGTGAAGTCGGCGAAGATGTTCATGGGTATGACTCTGGCGGCTTTGCAGGGAATCCGGCTTGTTGGCCGGCAAAATCGAGCCCGCCCTAGCTCAAATCCGGCGTATGGTCAAACAAACGGCGGTGTTCCTTCAGCGCGTAGGTGTCGGTCATCCCCGCCAGGAAGTCGGCCACGCTGCGCGCCTTGATGCGATCCTCGGCCCGGTCGAGCCCCTCGCGCCAGCCGTCCGGCATGGCGCGCGGATCGGCGAAATAGACGTCGAACAGGTCCCTGACGATCCGCTCCGCATCGGCGCGCACGCGCATGACTTCCTTGTGCCGGTAGAGGTGTTTGTAGAGAAAGGCCTTCAGCTCTTTCTCGGCGATGGCCATTTCGGCGGAAAAGGTCACCATCGTCTCGCCCGCCGCCCTCACCGCATCGGCGCTCCGCGGCCCGGTGCGTTCCAGGTTGGCGGTGGTCGACCTGATCACGTCCTCGACCATGGCGGTGATCTGGCGCCGCATCAGCTCGTGGCCGGTGCGCACCTCGTCGAGATTGGGATAGCGCGCGCGCACCCCCTCCAGGATGGTCCCCGGCAGCGAGACGGCCTTCAGCATGTCCAGCGTCAGCAGCCCCGCCCTCAGGCCGTCGTCGATGTCGTGCGTGTTGTAGGCGATATCGTCGGCGATCGCAGCACACTGCGCCTCGATGCCGGCGAACCGGTCGAGCTCGAGGTCGTGCAGTTCCGAATAGTCGCGGATCGCCTGCGGCACCGGACCCTTCAGGCCCTTGCCGTTGGCATCGGTCAGCGGACCATTGTGCTTGACCAGGCCTTCCAACGTTTCCCAGGTCAGGTTCAGTCCGTCAAACTCGGCGTAGCGCGCTTCCAGCCTTGTCACGATACGCAGCGATTGCGCGTTGTGGTCGAAGCCGCCCCAATCAGCCATCTTCTCGTTGAGGGCGTCCTCGCCGGTGTGGCCGAAGGGCGTGTGGCCGAAATCATGCACCAGCGCCACCGCTTCGCCCAGATCCTCGTCGCCGCGCAGCGCCCGCGCCAGAGCGCGTGCGATCTGCGCCACCTCGATCGAATGGGTCAGCCGGGTGCGGTAATGATCGCCTTCATGGGCGATGAAGACCTGCGTCTTGTGTTTCAGCCGGCGGAACGCGGTGGAATGGATGATGCGGTCGCGGTCGCGCTGGAACGGCGTACGGGTCGGGCTTTCGACCTCTTCGAACAGGCGCCCGCGCGAGCGCGCCGGATCGCTGGCATAAATCGCGCGGGGCCTATAGCCGAATCCGATGTCGCCCAACTCGTTGGTCATGGTCGATGCCGCCTGACTTTGGCCGCCTGACTTTGGCCGCTAGACTATGGCCGCCAGACTATGGCCCGGTTGACTTGGCCCTTCGCGCTTCATACCTATCATGTGAAACCGAAAGCAAGGTGACGCCCATGGGCGCGGATGCCAAGACCGCCATGAATGTCGAGATGACCGATGCCGCCGCAAGGCGGATCGCCAAGATTGTGTCGGACGAGGCCGGCAAGACGGCGTTGCGCGTTTCCGTCGAAGGCGGCGGCTGCTCCGGCTTTTCCTACAAGTTCGATCTGGTCGACGCGCGCAACGACGACGATGTCGCCATCGAGAAGGACGGCGCCACGGTTCTGATCGATGATCTGTCGCTGGTCTATATGGGCGGGTCGGTGATTGATTTCGTCGACGACCTGATGGGCCAGTCGTTCCAGATCCGCAACCCGAATGCGGTCGCCTCCTGCGGCTGCGGCACAAGCTTCTCCATTTAGGAACAATGCCTGCCATTGGCGCGGTTCGTCAGGTCGCGCTCTCGGCCGGGCGAGACCTCGACGCGACCCTGGCCTTCTGGTGCGACGTGCTCGGGATGAGCGTGCATGTGCGTTACGATCCGCCGGGCATCGCCTTCATCATGGCCGGCAGCGTGCGGCTGCTGTTCACCGACGGCATTCCGGCCGGAACCGTCTATCTCGACATATCAGGTCTCGAGGATTTCCACGCCGGCGCGAAAGCTGCGGGCGTTCCCTTCACCGCGCCTCCAACGCTTGTTCATCGCGACACCGAGGGCCAGTTCGGTCCGGCGGGGGAAAGCGAGTGGATGGCCTTTCTAAAGGATCCCGCAGGCAATACGATCGGCCTGGTCGAACGTCTTGCCCCGGAAGAACATTGAGGCCGCCATGAAGATCGTCACCTGGAACATCAACGGCATTCGCGCCCGCATCGGCAATCTCACCCATTGGCTGACCGAAAGCGCCCCCGACATCGTCTGCCTGCAGGAGATCAAGACGGTCGACGAGCAGTTCCCGCGCGCCGAGATCGAGGCGCTTGGCTACAATGTGGAAACCCACGGCCAGAAGGGTTTCAATGGCGTCGCCCTGCTGTCGAAATTGCGCTTCGACGAGGTCATCAGAGGTCTGCCCGGCGACGACGCCGACGAGCACGCGCGCTTCATCGAAGGTGTGTTCTCGACCGACAAGGGCGCGCTGCGTGTCGCCTCGCTCTATCTGCCGAACGGCAATCCGATCGATGACGAGAGGAAATTCTCCTACAAGCTGTCCTGGATGGCACGGCTGGAGCGCTGGGCCGAGGAGCGGCTGAGGCTGGAGGAAGCCCTGGTGCTGGCCGGCGACTACAACGTCATTCCCGAACCTCTCGACGCGAAGTTCCCGGAGAACTGGCTGAATGATGCGCTGTTCCAGCCGCAGACGCGGCAGGCGTTCCGCAGGCTGAAGAATCTCGGCTTCACCGAAGCAGTGCGTTCGGTCACCGATGCGGGCGACACCTTCACCTTCTGGGACTACCAGGCCGGCGCCTGGCAGAAGAACAACGGCATCCGCATCGACCACCTGCTGCTGTCGCCCGAGGCCGCCAACCGGTTTTCATCGGCCTCGATCGAAAAACATGTGCGCGCCTGGGAAAAACCGTCCGACCACGTGCCGGTGGCCATCGATCTCGATTTGCTGCCGGCCTGAGGGAGACCCCGGGCCCGCGCTGGACCTCGTATCGCCACAATCAGGCGCATGATGGGAGATCATCATGGCGGCTGGGGTTCCCATGACCATACGACTTGTCCTTTGTCCGATCGGCCTGGCATTCGCTATCGCCGTCCCTGCGGCGGCTTTCGCCGCCGAGGAATGTCTTGCCAATGGAAAATCCTACCCGGTCGGCCAGGTCGCCTGTCTGACGATCGCCGACAAGAGCCACCTCGCCCGCTGCGAGATGGTGCTCAACAACACCTCATGGACGAAAGTCGGGGACAGCTGCCCGCAAGACACGCTGGCGCCGCACCGGCGGATGACGCCGATCTCGGCGCCGGCTCCCAGCATGGTGCCGGCGGAGCCGACCGAGAATTAATGTCTGATTAGCGATCTCCTCGTGGGGAGATCATCCTTACTGATCGGCGCTGTTGCCCTTGGTCAGGATGTCGTCAGCGAGCGAGATCGCTGTGCGGCGGTCGGCTTCGCCGGCGGCGGCAAAGGCCTCCTCCTGCATGCCGCGGATCCAGGGCTGGTCGGCGGGCGCCGCACGTTCGAGTGCTGCCGTCATCATCGCCAGGCCGCGCACGATCTTGCCGCTCTGGAACAACAGATGGCCGAGCGTCGCCTGCGCGCCGGCATGGCCTTTTTCGGCGGCGAGCTGGAACCAGCGCCCGGCCTGCTTGACGCTGGCCTTCACGCCGCCCTCGCCCTTCAGGAACATCTGCCCCATCTCGAACTGGGCATTCGGGTTGCGGTAGTTGGCGGCGGCGCGCATGTAATATTCCTGGGCCGCCACTTCGTTCTCGGTCACCGGGCTGCCGGGAATGCCCTTGCGCAAATAGTCGCCCAGCGCCACCAGCGCGTCGGAAACGTAGCTTTCTTCCGGTGAGCCGGGCTCGACGTCCTGATCGACGATCTCCGAAAAGAACTTGAACGCCTCGTAATCGTCGCGCGCCACGCCATCACCCTCGGCATACATGCGGGCAAGCTTCCAGGTGGCGCCGATCTGGCCGTTCTCGGCGGCGTATTTATAGGCCTCCGCGGCCTGTTCCTTGTGGCCGTTCTTGTAGGCGGAGAAGCCGAACTGGAACACCGCCCAGGGGCTCGACTGCGGCTTCACGCCGGTCTTGTCGTCGAACACCTTGTCGTCGAAGGCCATGGCCTGGCCGACGGCGCCAAAGATCGCTAACGCGACCAGTGCCGGAAGGACAGACGACCTCAACAACTCAGATGTCCGCATAGCAGTGTGTTTCTTTCGCACCGCCCGGATGGGTGACCGCGCCGTCGCGGGCGGAACCTACCGTCTGTGCGTATTTCCATATCGCGCCGGACTGATAGTCGGTTGTGCGCGCCTTCCAACTCTTTGCCCTCGCAGCCAGTTCCCTATCGGACAACGCCACATCGATCGTGCCGTTCACGGCATCGATGGAGATCACATCGCCGTCCCGGATGAGGCCAATCGGACCACCAACGGCGGCCTCGGGCCCGACATGGCCGATGCAGAAGCCGCGCGTCGCGCCCGAGAAACGGCCGTCTGTGATCAGCGCCACCTTGCCACCCATGCCCTGGCCGTAGAGTGCCGCCGTCGTCGACAGCATCTCGCGCATGCCCGGTCCGCCGCGCGGCCCTTCGTAGCGGATGACGAGAACTTCGCCTTCCCGGTAGTTGCGATGCGTCACCGCTTCGAAACATTCCTCTTCCGAATCGAAGCAGCGCGCCGGGCCGGAGAACTTCAACTCCGTCATGCCCGCGACCTTCACGATCGCGCCTTCCGGGGCAAGGTTTCCCTTCAAGCCCACGACACCGCCGGTTTGGGTAATAGGTCTGTCGGCCGGGCGGACCACATCCTGGTGTTCATTCCAGGCAATATGCTCCATATTTTCGGCCAAAGTGCGGCCAGTGACCGTCAGGCAATCGCCATGCAGGTAGCCGTGGTCGAGCAGCGTCTTCATCAACAGCGGAATGCCGCCGGCCTCGAACATGTCCTTGGCGACATATTTGCCGCCGGGCTTGAGGTCGGCGATGTATGGCGTCTTCTCGAAAATCCGGGCGACATCGAACAGGTCGAACTTGATGCCGGCCTCATGCGCTATGGCCGGCAAATGCAGCGCCGCATTGGTCGAGCCGCCGGTGGCCGAAACCACCGTCGCCGCGTTCTCCAGTGCTTTCAACGTGACGATGTCGCGCGGCCGGATGTTCCTGGCGATCAGTTCCATGATCTTCTCGCCGGAGGCGAAGTTGAAACGATCGCGCATTTCATAAGGCGCCGGCGCGCCGCAGGAATAGGGCAGTGCCAGACCGATCGCCTCGGCCACGGTCGCCATCGTGTTGGCGGTGAACTGGGCGCCGCAGGAGCCGGCCGAGGGACAGGCGGCCTGCTCGATTTCAAGCAGTTCGGCATCGCCGATCGTGCCGACCGAGTGCTGGCCGACCGCTTCGAACACATCCTGCACGGTGATCTGGCGGCCGCGGTAGCTGCCGGGCAGGATCGAGCCGCCATAGATGAAGATCGACGGCACGTTGAGCCGCACCATGGCCATCATCATGCCGGGCAGCGACTTGTCGCAGCCGGCGAGCCCGACCAGCGCGTCGTAGCAATGCCCGCGCATGGTGAGCTCCACCGAATCGGCGATGACCTCGCGCGACACCAGCGACGACTTCATGCCCTGGTGGCCCATGGCGATGCCGTCGGTGACGGTGATGGTGCAGAATTCGCGCGGCGTGCCGTTGGCGGCCGCGACGCCCTTCTTGACCACTTGCGCCTGGCGCATCAGCGAAATGTTGCAGGGCGCCGCTTCGTTCCAGCAGGAGGCGACGCCGACCAGCGGCTGTGCGATCTCGGCCGCCGACAGGCCCATGGCATAGAGATAGGAGCGATGCGGCGCACGCGCCGGACCGACGGTCACATAGCGGCTGGGGAGCTTAGCCTTGGAGATGACTTTGGCGTCCATACTCTTCCTTGCCCCACATCTTCCTCGCAAGAGGGCGGTGCGGCCTGCTCCCATCGCCGAGCCTTTTGGCGCGTGTCCCGAGACAAGATCGAGGTGCGCCGGGTTTATGGCGGGAAATGGGCAATTTCGTCGGCCTGACTTCTAGCGCAGGGGTTGTTCAGAAAGTGTTGCCAAAACATCACAACGCCACGAGGCGGAGCTGGTGCGGTTTATCTGCAACGCAGCCCTGGGGCCGACAGGCTCGGCCACAGCCCCGGAACGAAAAAGGCCGGGCATTGCCCGGCCTTTCATTTGATTTTACAGAGACTTAGAACTTGATCTTCACACCACCAGAGATCGCCGTGATCAGATCATTCCCGAAATCATAGCTGGCATCCTCGCCTGCAACATAGCCGTTCTCACCAGCCAATGTCCCCGAGTGGCCGCTGGTCAAAACGCCGACCGCTCCAGCGAGCCGCACTTCGATGTTGGGCTGCGGCGTATAGGCGACGCCGCCGCCCAGGGTCCACGTATCGGTCTGCGCACCATAGCCATGCGAGGTGCCACGATCCCAGGTCAATTGACCGGCGGCACTCCATTGATCATTGAACTTGTGGCCGATACCACCTGAAACGGTCCAACCGTCACGATACATCAGGTCGAGCGACGTCACCTGACCCGGGCCGTTCGTGAAGCAAGCCGCCCCAGGCGCAATTGTTGGACAGATCGGAACGCTCTGCAGCACGCTCCAGTTGACCCACTTGATTGAGCCGAAGGCCAGCCAGTCAGGCGCAATACCGGACTGCAGTTTCAGTTCCAGCGAATCCGGCATCGACTCCTCTGCGCCATAGATCGGCCGAGAACCTCCAAGAATAGCTGGTAAGGTGAGTGTGCCCGAAATGTTGTCTAGCTTGACCTTCGAATTGTAGACCAAGCTGGCGCGGAGCGCGATATCAGGGATTTCGTAGGCAACGCCGGCGCGCCAGCCCCAACCGTTAGCCTCCAGATCGACACGACCAAGCAGCGGTTGTCCGAGGGGAGTAAAACCGACCAAGCTTTCCTTGAAGCCTGAAATGTCCTGATAGAACAACCCGCCGATAAAGCGGAGCTGGCCCTTGCCAGCATCAAACTTGTAGGAACAGGTGCCGGCGTAATTGTTGCTCTTGATATCGGTCTCGACGTTAGAAAGCGCTCCGTTCCACATACCTGGTGCGGTATGCGCGCCCCAAGGCTGCGAATAATCGACCATGCAGTCGACGCCCTGCACAACCTGGGCCTTCATTCCTATGCGCGGTACCCAATAGCCCTCGGCTCCGTCGGCCGAGGTACCAAGGCCGAGATTGGCTCCGCCGGGACCACGCGCATTCTCGTACTTACGGTCCGGCATCACATAGGTCGCTTCCGCGTCCGTCGCGAACGGCGCCGGATCAAACAGCAGGTCGATGTCGTAGCCGCCACGTTCCAGGCCGCCGGCATGTGCCGAGCTCATTGCCGTCCCCAGCAAAGCCAGCGAAAAGCACCCTGCCCCCAGCAGTGCTTTCAAACGCAGATTGTTCATGGATGTCCTCCCCGAATAGTCAGTGCATCCAGCTAGAACCAATTCGGGTTAACGGTGCAACAACGAATTCTTGGGGCGTACATGTACATGTCCACCGGACGCATTCCGGACAAAATGCAGACCAGCGCAGCGAGGCAGAAAAACGGTTCGCCGGGCGTGTCTCACTCAGAAAAACGGGAGAAAATCGGCCAAAAAGGCCAAAAATAATCAGTTTTGAGCAGTCGAATGCCCCATTGTTACATTATGGCAACAATGGGGCGAAAACTTCCGTTTACGTCAACATTAACGCTACGGAATGCCGGTTTCGAGGCAAAAAGCCACCCCATTTTAGAGGGCCCTAAAGTCTCCCGAATCTGCCCTCAACCCGCTTCGCGAACCCTGGCCAGCGCCACCGAAAGCTTGCTCTGCGCCTCGCGGTATTCGGCCAGCTTTTCACGCTCGGCTTCCACGATCTCGGCCGGCGCGCTGGCGACGAATCTTTCGTTCGACAGCTTCTTGTGCAGGCGTGCGATCTCCTCGGTCACCTTGGCCAGTTCTTTCTGCAAGCGCGCGGCCTCGGCGGCGAGATCGATCAGGCTGCCGAGCGGCAGGCAGACCGTTGCCTCGTTGAGCACGATCTGCGCCGAGCCCTTGGGTGCGGCGTCAACCTGCGAGATGTCGCCGACGCGCGCCAGCCGCTTGATCGCGGCGGCGTGGCGCTCCAGCCGTTCGCGGGTAAGCGTGTTGGCTCCGATCACCATCAGCGGCGCGATGGCTGCCGGCGGCACGTTCATTTCCGAACGCACGGAACGAATGCCGGAGACGAGATCAACCAGCCAGTTGATGTCGGCGGCCGCTTCAGCGTCCTCGAAATCCGGCGACGGCCACGCGGCATGGCAAAGCAGCGAAGCGCGCTCCTTGCCCTCGCCCGCGGTCTGCGCCCAAAGTTCCTCGGTCATGAACGGCATCATCGGATGCAGGAGCTTGTAGATTTCGTCGAGCACGAAGGCGACGCAGGCGCGGCTTTCGGCCTTGGCCGCCTCGTCCGTGCCCATGAACACCGGCTTCAGCAGCTCCAGATACCAGTCGCAGAACAGGTTCCAGACGAAGCGGTAGGCCGCCCCCGCCGCCTCGTTGAAGCGATATGAGGTGATGCCGTCCGTGACCTCTCGCGCGGCGCGCGTCAGCTCGGTCAGGATCCAGCGGTTGACCGCCAGCTTGGCGTCGTTCAGCCAGAAATCGTCGTTGCGCGCGACTTCGTTCATCTCGGCGAAGCGCGTCGCGTTCCAAAGCTTGGTGCCGAAATTGCGGTAGCCGGCAATGCGCGCCGGGTCGAGCTTCACGTCACGCCCCTGCGCCGCCATCACCGTCAGCGTGAAGCGCAGCGCGTCGGCGCCATATTCGTCGATGAGGTCGAGCGGGTCGACGACATTGCCTTTCGACTTCGACATCTTCTGCCCGTTCTTGTCGCGCACCAGCGCGTGCATGTAGACGGTGTGGAACGGCTCCTCGTCCATGAAGTGCAGGCCCATCATCATCATGCGCGCGACCCAGAAGAAGATCAGGTCGAAGCCGGTCACTAGCACGTCGGTCTGGTAGTAGGTTTTCAGCTCCGGCGTCTCATCCGGCCAGCCCAGCGTCGAGAACGGCCACAGCGCCGAGGAAAACCAGGTATCGAGCACGTCCTCGTCACGGGTCAGGATTTCGCCCGGCTGGAAATTCTCGAGCTTGTCCTCGACCCAGGCCTTCCAGGGTCCTTCGAGCGCCAGATAATATTCGATCGCGGCACTCAGCGCCTCTTCCTCCGTCTTCTCGACGAAGACGCGCCCGTCCGGCCCATACCATGCCGGAATCTGGTGGCCCCACCAAAGCTGGCGCGAGATGCACCAGGGTTCAATGTTCTCCATCCACTGGAAGTACGTCTTTTCCCAATTCGCGGGTATGATCTTGGTACGCCCCTCGCGCACCGAGGCGATCGCCGGCTTGGCCAGTTCGGCGGCGTTTGCATACCACTGCTCGGTCAGGAACGGCTCGATCGGCACGCCGCCGCGATCACCATGCGGCACGGCGTGGCGATGCGGCTCGACCTTGTCGAGGAAGCCGCCTTCTTCCATCAATTCGACGATCCTCTTGCGCGCGACAAAGCGGTCAAGGCCGTTGAGTTCATCCCAGACGGCTTGGCGCTCCGGCGTCACCTCGAGCCCGGCGAGGAAATCCTCGTTGTCCCTGAGGTTTACCGCCGCCTCGACGGTGAGGATATTGATCGCCGGCAGCTTGTGGCGCTTGCCGACCTCGAAGTCGTTGAAGTCATGCGCCGGCGTTATCTTAACCGCGCCAGAGCCCTTCTCGGGGTCGGAATACTCATCCGCCACCACGGGAATCTTGCGGCCGACGATCGGCAGGACGACATTCTTGCCGACCAGGTGCCGGAAGCGCTCGTCGTCCGGATGCACGGCGACGGCCGTATCGCCCAGCATCGTCTCGGGGCGCGTCGTCGCCACGATGATGAAGGTCTTCGGGTTTTCCGGATCGAAGGCCACGCCTTCGACGGGATAGCGGAAGTGCCAGAGATTGCCGTTGACCTCCTGCTGCTCGACCTCGAGATCGGAGATCGCGGTGAGCAGCTTGGGATCCCAGTTCACAAGGCGCTTGTCCTTGTAGATCAGGCCTTCCTTGTAGAGCGTGACGAACACTTCGAGCACGGCCTTGGACAGGCCTTCGTCCATGGTGAAGCGTTCGCGCGACCAGTCGGCCGAGGCGCCGAGCCGCTTCAGCTGGTTGAGGATCGCGCCCCCGGATTCGGCTTTCCACTCCCACACTTTCTCGATGAACTGTTCACGGGTGAGGTCGCGGCGATGGATCTGCTTTTCCATCAACTGCCGCTCGACCACCATCTGCGTGGCGATGCCGGCATGGTCCATGCCCGGCTGCCACAGCACGTTCTTGCCGCGCATGCGCTCGAAGCGAACGAGAATATCCTGCAACGTGTTGTTGAGCGCGTGGCCCATATGCAGCGAGCCGGTGACGTTGGGCGGCGGGATGACGATGGTGAAGGCCTCGGCCCCCTCCTCGGCGCCGGCGCCGGCGCGAAACGCGTCGGCCTCTTCCCACACCTTGGCAATCTTCGGTTCGACGGTTTTGGCGTCGTAGGTCTTTTCAAGCATGGGAAAATGGTCCGCGCTGTCGGATTTTTGCTGGTCCGGTGTAAATCGGAAGGCTTTGACCGAGTCAACCGTAGGGGCCGCCTCGGCAACCGGCACAACAGAAAGAGGATCACCGTTCAGATAGTGTCTGTCCCGTATGCGACAATCCCTGGTGGCGTCGGCACTGTCACCGGCTCCAGCCGGAGAGGCATTGCACGCCTACGCCGCCCAATCCCAAATGCCAGCTCGGGTCGTACGAAACGAGGAATAGTGCGACGTCTCAGGACGCGCTGGAGTCCTCTGGTTTTTCTTTCAAAGCTTCGGCGAACTTGCGCATGAGCCGCACGAGTTCGTCGATGTCGTGTGCGTCCCAGCTTTCGAAAACGGCGCGAGCGTTTCTCTCTCGTGCTGCGTCGATCTTGTCGGTCATCGCCTTGCCCTTTGGCGTGACGACAGCCTCATTCACGCGGCGGTCTGTCTCGCTCTGCCGGCGCACGGCCAGGCCAAGGCTTTCGAGCTTCGCCACCTGACGGCTGACAGTGGTGTAATCGCGGCCAGCCCGGTCGGCGAGGTCCACTATCCCTATCGGCCCAAGCCGCTCTATCCCGACCAGCAGAGGAAACAGTGCGCGGTCGAGCGCAATTCCGGCCTCCTTTACCATCTGCTCATCGCGCTGAGGCCGGTTCATAAGGCTGGCAATCTCGATCAGCGCTCCGTGGAGTTCACGAATCTGATGACTCCCAATATGTGTATTTTTCACGCTTTTCATTGACAGCACTCCGACTCTCCATTATGTGCATTTTACACACAAGGAGATCGACATGACAAACGGTTTTGCGGCAGATGTGCTCATCTGCGGCGCAGGAGCGGCTGGCCTGACGCTGGGGATCGAGCTTGCACGGCGCGGTATATCCTTCCAGCTCATTGAGAAGATGAGCGAACCCTTCCGTGGCTCGCGCGGCAAGGGCATCCAGCCGAGGACACAGGAGATTTTCGAAGATCTTGGCATTCTCGACAGGGTCGTTGCCGCAGGCGGCGTCTATCCGCCGATGCGCGTGTATGGCGATGACGGCAGCTATATCGAAAAGGACACCGGCGAGCGCCCCGATCCGACGCCGGCAGAGCCTTACGCCATCGCGCTAATGATTCCGCAATTCCTCACCGAGCGGATCATGCGAGAGCGGCTGGCAGAACTAGGCCATAGGGTCGAGTACGGATGTGAGTTGGTTGGGTTCGAGCAAGGTGAGAACGGTGTCATGGCACGTCTTGCGGGGCCGAATGGCGAGCAAACCGTTCGCGCACGCTATCTTGTCGGGGCGGACGGCGGGCACAGCTTCGTGCGCGGCGCGCTCGGCTTGAATTTCCCCGGCAAGACGCTGGGCGTGCGTGCGGTCGTGGCGGATGTGCTGTTGACCGGGCTGGACCGCGATGCGTGGCACCAGTTCAACGACGGTGACATGGAGCGAATGGTCGCGATTTGCCCGCTCGCCGGAACCGATCTCTTCCAGATTCAGGCACCCATTCCGCTGGACGGCGAAGTGGACCTCT
Organism: Mesorhizobium sp. B2-4-7; assembly: GCF_006442685.1. Taxonomy (NCBI): domain Bacteria; kingdom Pseudomonadati; phylum Pseudomonadota; class Alphaproteobacteria; order Hyphomicrobiales; family Phyllobacteriaceae; genus Mesorhizobium; species Mesorhizobium sp. B2-4-7. Next base: position 91,952 of record NZ_VFVH01000008.1, on the reverse strand, counting down.
CAGCAGAACAGCTGGGGCGCTTGATTAATGAGCGGACCGGCCGCGGCGACGTGCGGGTGGATTCGGTCGCCTGGGCGTCGGCCTACCTGATGAACGCCCGGCTTGCCGATCGCTACCGGGTCGATCGGGTATTCCTCGTTGGCGATGCAGCTCATATCCATCCGCCAACCGGCGGCCAGGGCCTGAACACCAGCGTGCAGGATGCCTATAATCTGGGCTGGAAACTTGCCGCCGTCCTCGACGGCGCGGATGATTGCCTGCTCGACACCTATGAGCAGGAACGACGTCCGGTCGCAGAATCGGTTCTCGGCCTTTCGACCCGGCTGCTCGACACCCAGAAACAGGGTGGAATGCACCGCGGCCGCGAGGTGCGCCAGCTCGATATCGCCTATCCGGAATCGCCGCTCTCCAGGGAAATGGCCGAACGCAGCAGCGGCCCGCACGCGGGGGACCGCGCGCCGGATGCCCAAATCAGGGGCGCGGCGGGGCAACCATGGCGACTGTTCCAATTGCTGCAAGGGCCGCATTGGACACTGCTTGTTCATCAAGCCGGGAGAGAGACGGTTGGGCCACTCAAGGGGCTGCATGTCCACCACATCGGCCCGCAAGGCGATGTCATCGATGCCTGGGGACACCTTCGCGATGCTTATGCACTGGCACCGGGCGAGTGTGTGCTGATCCGGCCGGACGGATATATCGGTGTGATGGCGATTCTTGATGCAGACCGAACCGCGAAGCTCGAAACCTATTTGGCCCGCATGGGCCTAGTCCAACCCGGAGAAGACCCGAAAGACTGCCGAGATATGTTCGAACAATGAGGTTGGCGGGCTCTATGCTTGGGTCGGGCCTATATGAAGCGTGGAGCGGCGTGGTCGTGGCAATCGCCATCATCGGAGCTATTATTGCGGCCACCGCCTCCTTCGACGTGCCGATCCTGAGATTACCGTGCCTGCGCCAGGGTGAAGGCGCAGCGGTGTCCAACTAGCCACCTAAGGCGACCCGGGAAAATCATTACGCGCCGCGCGCCACGCGCTCGATCTCCTCGCGCACCAGGCGCTCGACCAGCGTTGGCAGGTTGTTGTCCAGCCAGTCCTGCAGCATCGGCCGCAGCATCTCCTCGGCCATCTCGTCGAATGTCTTCTTGCTGCGGCTGGCAAAGGCGTCGGAGAGTTCGCCAAAGGCCGCGGCGACCTGCCGGCCCGTATGCTCGGAAAGGATTGCCGGACGGGCCGCAGGCGTTTCATCCGCCGCCTTGCGCGCCTCGTCGGTGCTCGCCGGGGCGGCGATCGAAGGGGTCCGCTCGAACGCCGGCTCCGGCATCGGCTCGTCCACCGGCGCTTCGGGCTGGACAACCGGCTTGCGAATGCCTGGTATCGCCTTCGCCTGCTCGCCGACCGCTGCGATCTCGCGGCGCCAATCGGCGACGATGGCATCGCTTGCCGCGCCGGCCTCGGGCGTCGCGGGCCTGTCGGTCCTTTCGGCGGGCAGCGGCTCGGCGGCGATCCGGGCGCTCACCTCGGCAAGCGTCATCGACGCCCTTGGTGCCACGGGATCGGTTCGCTCCGGCGCTTCCATGCGCGCGACCGTTGGTTCGGCCGCCGATGTCTGTGCCTGCACCTCCGCCAGCGTGACCGGCTTCCTGACCTCGGGAGCGGCATGCAATTCGGCGCGGAACGCATCGACGTCGGGAGCAGCGCCCGCCGCCGGCTTCAGATCCTGCCGCAAGTCATCGGCATCGTCCGGCTGCTTGCGGCCGCTGTCGCTGTCCTCGATGATCCTCCTGATGGAAGCCAGTATCTCTTCCATGGAAGGTTCGCGCTGTGCGCTGCTTGCCGTTGCCATCGTCACATCCGCCGCCCTTGTGACCTGTTACAGACTTCCGCTCCGGTAAACGCCGGATTCGAATCATGGCGACAGCGTAACCGACGGAGCGCCGTACGAGAATCCCCATTCTGGGGACATGTGGGATTTCAACAGATTAGCGCAATTCGTCGAAAAGCATGTGACGGGTTGCCGGCGCAGTTGCGCAAACAATGAAGCGACCCGGCGTTTCGATCGAACGCCGGGTCGCTTCGAGAGAACTACTCGAATCTGTGGAGTTTAGCGGCCATCCGGCGTGCGCAGGCCGATCCACTTGTCCTTGACGGCATTGTAGTGCTCTTCAGGCCTGTACTTCGTCGCCTGCAGCGCAAGGCGCTCGGCCGAGAGGCGGCCGATCGCCGACAGGATGGCATAACTCGCCACCACAACGTCGTGCTCGGAATTTGCCTGGTTGATCTTGGCGGTGATGACGGTGGCCTGCGCGTTGAGCACGTCCAGCGTGGTGCGCTGGCCGACATTGCGTTCCTCGATGACACCGTTCAGCGCCAGTTGAGCGGCGTCGATCACCTGCCTGTTGGCGGCGACGCTCTGCTGCGCGGCGGTGTATTGCGACCACGCCGAGGCGACGGCCTGGCGCACCTGGTCGCGGCTGACGTCGACCTGGATGCGGGCCTCGCCAAGCGATTCCTTGTTCTGTCGCACGACCGCCGAGGTGCGGCCGCCCGAATAGATCGGGATCGTCAGTGTCGCACCGATGTTGGCCGAGGTCGAACCGCCGTTGCTCCCCTGGAGGTCGGGATTGCGATGCAGATAATCCTCCGAAATGCCGGCCGATGCGGAAAGCTGCGGCAGCAATGCACCCTCGGACGACTTCACCGAAAACGCGGCCGCATCGACCAGATGCTGGGTGGCGAGGATCGCCGGATGCTCGGCCGAGGCGATGGCTATCGCCGAATCGAGGCTCGGCGGCAGCAGCCTGGCCAATGGCGAGGCAGGCCTGAGCTTGCCCGGCTCGTCACCGACGATCTGGTGATAGCTCGCCGCACTTGCCAGCGCCTGCGCGCGGGCGGCGCTGAGCGACGCCACGGCGGAAGCGCGCGACGCATCGGCCTGCGCAACGTCGGTGCGCGTGCCTTCGCCGACCTCGAACCGCGAGCGCGCGGCGCGCGCCTGCTCGGTCAGGAACTGCAGATTCTGCTCCGTCAGCACCGCGATCTGCCGGTCGCGAATCACGTCCATATAGGCCGTGGCCGCGCTCAACAACGTGTTCTCCTCGGTGTTGCGCAGGCTTTCGACGGATGCCTTGACCCGCGATTCGGCTGCCGCCACATTGTTTCTCGTCTGGAAGCCGTCGAACAGGCTCTGGTTTATGACGATGGCCACACTGGCCGACCCCGTCTTGACGTTGGCGCCGCTGGCACGGGTATTCACATAATTCGTGTCGGCCGTCCCGGTGATGGTCGGGCGCCAGCCGGACTTGGCGATGGCCACGCTCTCGTCGGTGACGCGTACGCCGGCTCGTGAGGCATTCAGCGAGGAATTGTATTGATAGGCCTTTGCAAGCGCGCCGGAGATGGTTTCGGCCGAGGCGGCCAGCGGGGAAAGCGCGGTCGCCGAAACGAGGACGGCGGTGAAAAGTGACTTGCGTAGAGACGGCACCATTAAACCCTCATTCGTTTTCCATGGGAACCACGCCGCACCGGCTTCTCCTTGGAGAACCGGAGCGGCGTGTCAGAATGTTCCCTGTCGCTCGGCCCAAAGTGCCCCCATTGGGATCAGCAACGATTGTTCAAATGCAAGCGACCATGACAAAGCCTCTGCTGCAAGGCCAAATCATTCAGAATTCGAAAGCATGCTCACGTTCGAACCCGGGTAGTGGCTTAATTGCCGCATTAAATGCCCGTCTACCGGTTACAACCCCCCCTGCTTTGAAAAAAAGCCGCGCCACGCCAGAATTGCCCTGCCCTTCGACCGCGACGAGGCGGCCGCCTTCGGCGAGCTGGTCGAGCAGCGCCGCCGGCACTTTGCCGACGCTGCCGCCGACGAAGACGACATCGTAGGGCGCCTTGGCCGCATATCCCTGCGGCAGCGGGCCCTGGACCACGGTCACATTGCCGCAGCCCAGCGATGAGAGCACCGACTTTGCGGTTTCGGCCAGCGCCGAATCACTTTCAAGCGCCACCACGGAGCCCGCCAGTCGCGACAGGATGGCCGAGGCATAGCCGGTGCCGCAGCCGACATCGAGGACCGAATCAGCCTGACTGATCTCGGCCAGTTGCATCAGCTTGGCCAGCGGCGAAGGCTCCATCAGATATCGCGCGCCGCCGGGGCCGTCCGCGATGCGGATGTCTTCGTCGATGTAGGCGAGATTGCGCTGGCGTTCGTCGACGAAAAGCTCGCGGGGCACGGAAAGCATGGCGTCGAGCAGCGGCGTGCTGGTCACGTCGGTGGTGCGGATCTGGCCATCGACCATCTTGACGCGAAGCTCGGAGAAATCAGCGCTCATGTCCCAACCAATCCGCTTGCCGCGCCACATCGCGGTTCATTTAGACGGGAACGGCGAGCTCCCTGCGCTGACGCGCGGGAGCCCGGAGATTGGAGGCCTCGCCCGGAATCGAACCGGGGTGCAAGGATTTGCAGTCCTCTGCGTAACCACTCCGCCACGAGGCCTCGTTACTCCCGGCGTTCCACCCGGTTCCAATAGGTTGCGGCGAAAAAGCCGTCAAGCGGCGACAATGCATTCGCGACGGTTTCGCCTGCGCCAGTCCCCGCACCCCGCCCTAAATGCGAGACAGGGCGGTTCGAGCTGCGTTAGCAAGCCGTTAAGCATGGCGGATGATCGGGAGAAACTCCGCGCACCGGGCTGCGTTGAGGCCGAGGAGGACTGCGCCATGCAGCTGGCCAAACCGGACGAGTCGACCAACAACGCGGACAGCTCGCCGCTGCTGGGGTGCGAGGAGCTGGTGCGCTACGCCATGGATTGCCTCAAGATAGAAGGCACCGGCCGGCTTTCACCGCGCGACCGCGCGCGCCTTGCCTCGGCTTCCGCCGTCCTGAAGGAAATCAGCGAGGATCTGAGAGCAGGCCAGCAGGACGCCCCGGAGGAGGCGAGCACTGGAACGCAGGATAGCGCTGCGATTTGATTCGGGCCCCAAAGGCCGCCGCGACGAAGCCGGGCAAGGTCCCCGGCGTGGCCGATCAATCCGGCCGGCGCCGCCGTTCCCACCAGACGACGAACCGGCGCCGATGGCGGCGCACCATGGCGAATTCGTAGGAGAGCACCAAAAGTCCGAGCGGCACCATCCAGAAACCGAGAATCGGCAAGAACCCCAGAATGCCGCCAATCGTCAAAAGCACGCCGATTGCAATCCTGAGGCCGCGCGAACGCGGCATGGTGAACTTGCGCCCGAAGACCGATATCTTTCGCGCCGGTGCCTGGTTTTCTTCTGCTGCCGTCATCTCGAATGGCCGGTCCGTCTGGTGGTTTGAGGATGTCACTTGACGAAAGCCGCGACCGCGCATTCGGTTCCGCGCCCCTCGCAAGACGGCTAATATGAGGACGAACGCCGCCGATTGCGAGAAACGCCTGAGCGAAAAAGTCTCGGAAAAATGCGAAATGGTTCTTTGCAAAGCCGAAAAGGGTTTGCTATAGGCTGCGCCACTCGCATGAGAGCCTCTGTTCCCCGGTAGCTCAGTGGTAGAGCAACCGGCTGTTAACCGGTTGGTCGCTGGTTCGAATCCGGCCCGGGGAGCCACTTAATCCAGAAATGTCTTTAAACCCAAGCACTGCAAGGCTTTCCGCCTCCCAGAGGTACACTGCGGGGTACACTGGGCTATGACGATCGGCGTGAACCACATTCAGAAACGCGGCAAAGCCGGATGGCGCTACAGGCGCAAAATCCCTGGAGAACTTCGGGTTATTTTGGGCACGCGAGAACACCTCGTGCCCGCTTGGCGCCACTGACCAGGAGGCCCTCAAGAAATACCCTGGGGTTCATGTAGGGGCCGAGAAGTTTTTTGTCCGACGCGGTCAAGCGCGCGAACGGCCCCGACAGAGTGGGATCAGTTCCGCGACGAAATAGCCGCTGCTTGCAAAACGGGATTTGGCGAGGTCATCGAAGCGGCGCGATTCTATGTCGAATTCGGCGTGCCTGAAGGTCACGTCGCCTTCCACGCAGCGGCTCGATACACCGATCCGTTCCGCTCAATGTTGTCGAGCAAGCCGTCTCTCGAAGAAACCAAAGCCGATAGTGATCAATGCCGCCAGCAGGAAATATCCTAGCGCGGCGGCGAACAGAGGCTCGTAGACCCGAAATGTCTGCGCGCGAACGAGGTTCGCCGCGCCCATCAGTTCGAAGACCGTGATCGTCGACGCCAGTGCGGTCCCCTTCAAAAGCAGGATGTTCTGGCCGCCGATCGCCGGCAAAGCCAACCTGAAAGCCTGCGGGAGAAGGACGGAAATCATGATCCGTGTTTTCGACAGGCCAAGCGATTGGCCGGCCTCACGCTGCCCTTCTGGAATGGCCTGTATCGCCCCTCTCCAAATCTCGCCACAGTAGGCCGCGGTGTTCAGGGAAAGGGTAAAAAACGCATAGAAGTCCGCGCCTCGCAAAATGGGCCAGAGCGGGCTGTAGCGGATCGAGGGGATCCCCGAGAGAATTTGGCCGATACCGAAGTAGCAGAGGTAAAGCTGGACCAGGAGCGGGGTCCCCCGGAACGCGAGGATAAACGCAACCGCAGGATATCGCAGCCATTTCCTGTTGGATAACCGGGCCAGTGCAACCGGGATAGCAAGCAAATTGCCGACCACCGCACAGCCGAGGAACAGGATTATGGTGACCTGGGCGCCGGCCAGAAGCTGATTGGCGAGGTAGGCTCCAAACTCAGTCACGCTAGCCCCGCCTCCCGCCACGGACGGTGGCTGTTTCGAGGGCATGGAAAAGCATCGCCGATATGCCCGACATGGCGAGGAACACGAACGCGATCGCGCAATAGAACATGAAGTAATCGCGCGTCGCGCCGGCAGCCATCTTGCCGGCGAGAACGAGCTCGGTAAAACCGATCAGGCTGACCAGTGAGCTTTCCTTCAAGACGACCAGCCACAAATTGCCAAGCCCCGGCAAGGCCAGGGGAACCATTTGCGGCACGGTCACCAGGAAGAAGGTCTGGCGCCGTGTCAGACCGAGTGAATAGGCTGCCTCGACCTGACCTCGCGGGATGGCCACGATCGCGCCGCGCAGGACCTCCGTGCTGTAGCCGCCTTGAACGATCCCAAGCGACAGCGTCGCGGCGACAAACCCATTGACCTGGAATTCGGAAGTCAGTCCCGCCAGGCTCACGGCCCAGCGCAACGCGTCCGTCGCGGTATAGTAGACGAGGAATATGATGAGAATGTCCGGTACGGACCGGATGATTGTCGTATAGGCAACGGCTGCGGAGACCGCCACGCGGTTCTTCGAGATCTTGGCCACCGCACCCATGAGGCCGAGGGTCAGGCCCACGAGATAGGCGCTGATCGAAATTCCAAGGCTCAGGCAAGCGCCAAGAAGCAATTCGTCGCCCCAGCCCTTGTCCCCGAAGCTGAGCAGGGTTGCCCAAGACACGGTCGAGTTCATACAGCGCGTTCCAGTTCAATGAAGATGGCGACGGCCGCCCCGGGCCGGCCGTCCCCCGGGCCTGAACCAGATGATCAATCGCCGTAAATGTTGAAATCGAAATAGCGCTTGGTGATCGTCTCGTACTCGCCGCTGGCGCGCACCGCCTTGAGTGCTGCATTGAGGCGGTCCCTCAGAGCGGTGTCTTCCTTGCGCAGGCCGCCGCCGTCGCCGTATCCAAACATTTTCTCATGCGGCAGCGTCACCTTGATTTCATAAGCTTGGCCCTCCGGCTTCTTCAAGAAATCCTGGATCTGGATGCCTGCCGCAGCCATGAGATCCACGCGTCCGGCCTGGATGTCCGCGATTTCGTCATCGAGTGTTGGATAGATCTTCACTTCGGCAATGCCGTTGAACTTATCCTGCATGTAGGTCGCCTGCAGGCTGGCACTCTGTGCCGCGACCGCAATCCCCTTGAATGTCTCCGGCTTGGTCACGTCGAACTGCCGCGTATCCGCCTTGGCGCCGACAAGCACGTTGGGCGAATAGTAGTACTTGTCGGTGAAATCGATCACCTCCTTGCGCTTGTCCGTGATCGACATCGAGCTCCAGATGACGTCGAACTTCTTGGCCAACAGCGCGGGAATGATGCCGTCCCAGGCGATATCGACGATCTCACATTTCGCCTTCATCTCTTTGCAAACGGCATTCATCAGGTCGATTTCCCAGCCCTGCCAGGTGCCGCTGGCATCCTTGACGGAGAAAGGCGGGTATGGCTCCGCGGCGACACCGAAACGGATGACATCGTCGGCCGCCGACGATGAATTGGCGGCGCTAAATACCGCCACGATCAGTGACAAGGCGAGTGCAAGCTTTTTCATGATTGTTCCCCTTTTTGTTTATGTGGATTTGTATCTTCCGCAATGATGATGCTGGTAGCCGGGCATCTGCCGATCTTTCGACGTCGGCCCGTGGCCAGCCGGCAGCATCGAGCATCGTGGACTGGTTCGGATGTCGGCGATGCGAACTTGGCCATTCGGCTCAGTCGACCTTCTTTCAGGGCGGTGTTTGAAAACGCTAACAGTTCAAATGATCTCGATCTAATGCCCCCTGCCGTGCGGTTCATCACCAATAGTTATGACGATAGCCCCTTCGAGTGACGCAGTCCGGCGACCGGCAAACGATCGGCGCTCATTGATCGGCGCGTGCGAGGACAGGGCTGAATTGAACGGTTCACGACGCCGCCATTGATCGCGCCTATGAGTTTTCAGCGATAGTCCCGCGCCCACGGGAATAAGCTCGCGACTGTCCACCAAATTTCTGATGTGGCATCGTCGGCTGGTTCCGGGATGGCCGGCCGCAATGCGGTCGGTCCGGTGCGTTCGCTCTAAGGTCGTCATATGAATAGCAGCCCTTGCCGGTCCATCGAGGAGATGAGCGAAAAGATCGCTGCCGGCCTGTCGCCCGTGGAAATCATGGAGGGTTGCCTCGATCGCATCCAGGAACTGAATGAACACATCAAGGCGATGATTTTCGTGGCCGAAGCTGATGCCCTGGACGCCGCGCTTCAGGCCACACGCGAAATCAGATCCGGTCACAGGCGCGGCCCGCTGCATGGCGTGCCGATCGCGGTCAAAGACGTTATCGACGTCAAGGATTGGCCGACAACGGCTGGCTCCCGGTTGTTTCGGGATCACGTCGCGACGGAAACGGCAACATGCATTGCCAATCTTCAGGCGGCCGGCGCCATCATCATCGGCAAGACGAACCTGCACGAACTGTGCGTCGGCGGCCACGACAATCCTTGGCACGGCAAGGTCGCCAACCCGCTTGATCCGGACCGTGGGACAGGTGGCACGAGCAGCGGGTCGGCCGCAGCGGTCGCGGCCGGTTTTTGCCTGGCAGCGGTTGGCACGGACAGCGGCGGGTCAAACCGATCCCCGGCTGCTGCAACCGGCTTGTTCGGTTACAAGCCGACGAATGATCTGATCGCCGTGCAGGGCGTCATGAGCATAGCGCCTTCGCTGGACTGCGTCGGCGTTCTTGCACGCTCGGTCAGGGACGTTCGCCTGATGACCGAGGCGCTTGCCGGAAAACGGCTCGCCCCGTCGGCAAGCGGGGGCAGCAAAACGACAACGGGCATCACGATCGGCATCTGCCCCGAACTGCTTGGCGCTCACGTCGACACGTCAGTCGATATCGCGTTGGCTACCATGCTCGATCGTCCTGAAGTGCGCACGGTCGAGATCACCTTCGACGACAGGGAGGCGTTCGTTGCCGCGGGACTGACAATCCTCCAATGTGAGTTCGCGCGAATCTACCGCAATGCAATCGAGCAGAAGCCGGACATGGTCGGCGACGCGGTTCACTCATTCCTGCAGGGCGGCATTCGCATCCATGCCGGCGCCTATGATAGCGCCATCGAAATCCGTAACGGCGTGCGAGGCCGGTTTCTGGAGAAAATCGCGGGCCTGGACGCTTTTGCCATTCCTACGGCGCCTGGATCGGCGCCGCGGCTTTCCGACGAACTTACCGAGGTGAATGGGGAAATGGTGCCGTGGGGACTGGCCGGCGGCCGCTTCCGCCGCTGGGCAAATATGCTTGGCATGCCGGCGTTGGCTATTCCTTTGCCGGTTCCTGACGGGCTTCCGGTGTCGGTGCAACTGGCCGCAGGTCCGGGTCAGGACGCCGGTTTGCTCGATCTCGCCGAAATGTTGACAAGCAACTGAAATCAGTTCCGCCAAATCGCTGAAAGTTCATAACCTCCAGGAATAAACTTCCTTCGCGCGCCTCTTGGAACATCCGACCCTTCCCATTAATCTTGGCGTTCGCAGCTCGCTGTTTCGGCACAGCGATCAGCTGCCTGGCAAGGTAAGCGGGCATGAAATTTGGCGAAAAGGACACCGTCACGAAGGAGGCAGAGTTTACGCCTCGCGAGATCGAGGTCTTCGCTTCGGTCATGCTGCATGGAACAACCACCAAGGCGGCCGACGCACTTGACATCACGCAGCCGGCTGTCAGCAAGATGCTCCAGCAACTCAGCGAGAAGGCGGATTTCCAGCTGTTCAGGAAAAGCCGGCAGCGGCTGATCCCCACCCCTGAAGCACACATGCTCTATGCCGAGGTGAAGCGCGTTTTCGAGTCCGCGCGCGGCATCTCGCGCGCCGCGAGGGAGATACGCGAGTTGCGAAGTGGCAGGCTGAACATCTGCGCGCTCCCGGCCTTCGGGTCCACGCTGCTGCCGTCCATCATCACGAGCTTCTCAAAACAGCATCCATCCGTGTCGATTTCCCTGGATATCCGCAGCTCCGCCACGGTGGTGCAGCGGGCGAGCCGCAATCAGCTCGACATCGGAATAGGCGTAACGGCATCGGACGAGAATTCTTCAATCGTCAGGCGAGCGCTGACAGCGACCCCACCGGTTTGCGTCATGCCGGCGGGTCACCGTCTGGCTGAGCTCGACGTGGTGCAGGCAGAAGATCTCGACGGTCTCGACTTCATCTCGATGGGCTCCGCCGATCCGATGCGGCAGCAGCTCGATGCCTTGTGCGAAGAACGCGGAGTGGGACGTCTGTTGAAGGTAGAGGCCAGCCTGTCCAGTGCGTGCATCGCCCTTGTCGCTTCCGGGGCGGGCGTGAGCGTCGTCGACAGGCTTTCGGCGTGGCTGGCACGCGACCTGCCGATCGAGATCAGGGATTTCCGGCCACGTCTCGATCTGAACCTCAGCGTCTACCGGCCTTGGGGTGTCATTGCATCGACGGCGGCGGACGCCTTCACCGAGCATCTCATCCAGACGACGCGAAGCTTTATGAACGGCGTAGAGGCAGGAATCACCGCCCTGGGTCCTCGCCGCTAGGCCGACAGAACTGTTTCCATTCACCGCTGAAAGCCTCTAGCGGAGCGGCAGGCATTCGAACAGGCGGCCGATATCGGCTTCGTCATTGTAGACATGCGGCGACACGCGCATCTTCGTGCCGCGCAGCGTGACGTGCACGTCAGCCCGCTTCAGCTCTTGTGCCGCATTCGGCGCGAGACGGCCCCCTATGTCGAGGATCGCGATATGGGGCGTTGGGTGTCGCGGACGCGCGACCGGCAGCCCTCTGCTTTCCGCCTGCGCCCAGACAAGCTCATTAAGGTGACGCAGGCGCTCAAACACGCGCCCGACGGTCCAGCCGCGGATGAGCTTCATTGCGGCGATTGCGATGGGCAGGACCGCGAAATCGGAGCGTTCCCCCATGTCGAACCGCCGCGCGCCGGGAAGAAACTCGGCTACGGCCACCTTGTAGAAGTCCGATTTGTCCCCGCCCATCCGGTTCCATGAATGATGCTCCAGAGTGCGCCCCTCTGTGTGCCAACGCCGGTCGGCGTAAAGGAATGCGAGGCGATATGGCCCCAGAAGGAACTTGTAGGTGGCAAAGACGAGAAAGTCCGGTCGGACGCGCCGGACATCGAAGGGTATCGCGCCAACCCACTGGGTTCCGTCAACGACAAGACTGGCGCCCGCTGCCCGTGTGGCGGCGACCACCGCCTCCAGGTCGATCGCCATGCCCTCGAACCAATGCACCAGCGTCCCCGCAACGACCGCGATGGGACGGCTCGAGTCTTGGACTGCCGATACGATCGCGCTGGTCCAGTCGCCGTCGGCTGGTTGCGGGACGATATCAACGCAGGCGCCGGCGCGTTGCGCGAGGTCATACCAGACATATCTGTGCGAGGTGTGTTCGTTCTCCATCAGAAGGATGGCCGAACCTGCCGCAACCAAAACGTTGGCGGCTGCGATAGCCATGCCATAGCTGGTGGCGGCCACAATGGCGATCTCATCGGCATCGGCGCCCACCATTGATGCGGCGAGCTGCCGCGCCTCTTCCACCTCGTCGTAATAAGAGGCGATGGTCATTTTCCAGGGTTCGGCTTTCACCCTGACGCCGGCCTCGCCGGCCGCGACGGCGGCGGTCGGGATCGGAGACATATATGCGGCATCCAGATAAGCTGTCTCGCGGGGAATGGAGAAGAGATCTCGTTGGCAGCTCAGCATGGCATCACAACCTGAAATCAATTGAGGTGCCGAGTCCGGCGTTGCGGGCGGAGATATAGACAAGATTGGCAAGCTCGATGTCTTGCGCCGGAACGCCGAGAGACCGGAAAAGCGTGATCTGATCGTCGCCAGTGCGGCCGGGTTTCGCACCTGCCAGCACGTCGCCGACCTCGCCACGGATATGATCGACGCCGATCACGCCGGTTTCAATCGCCTCGATCAGTTCTCCCGCGGCCGTCAGCGCCATAGGCAGGTAGTCGACCCAGATCTGCGCTCTGCGCACACAGTCGAGGTCGAGCTCGCGGCATGAAGCGACGCTCGCCCCGACCGCATTGATATGGACACCAGGCGGAAGCCATTGGCCGCACAGCACCGGCTTTTCGGAAGATGTCGTGGTGCAGATGATGTCGGCCTCGCGAACGGCCTCGCCAGGGTCGTGATGTGCCTTCGCCTGGAATCCGGCGGCTGACTGCTCCTCGGCGAATCGCTGCGCCTTTGCAAAGTCGCGACCCCAAATATGGATCGCATGGATCGGCCGGACGCCCGCAATAGCCGCGACATGCCGGCGGGCTTGCTCGCCATATCCGAACAGTGTCAACGTGGTGCTGTCTTCGCGCGAAAGTGCCCTGGTCGCGACAGCACTGGCCGCCGCGGTCCGCCAAGCCGTAAGCTCTCCCCCGTCGATCAAGGCTACAGGCCGTCCATGATCCTTGTCGAACAGGAAGACACCGCCGCGATGAGACGCGAACCCATGCGCGAAATTGTCAGGAAACACGGAAAGCACCTTCGCCCCGAACAGCGGCCGGTCATCCAGCGCAGCATACATAAGCGACAGACAACTCCCGGCCGCACCCGGCAGCTCAAGTGTGCGCCTGATCTGCTGGCGCGCCATGCCGCTCGATGTTTTGCGCAGTGCGGCCTCGGTCGCTTCAAGAGCCAGGGATAGGCTCAAAATGTCCCGGATCGCGTTCTTGTCGATCAGGAGGAATTCCGGCTCGCCACTCACCGTGCAGTCTCTTCCATTCCGCGATCCCCGATGCGCCGATAAGCGTAGCATTGCTCTCGCAAACGGTTGCGCCCGAATTTGATAACTTCGCACGAGAAGTTGCCCGTGCGGGCTAATGGGCCGACCTGGGCAGCCGCAGATGGCTGGGACATTGGTTCATAACTTTTGGCCATGAACGGCAGCGACCAGTTCAATTGACCGCAGTTGGCACCCATTGCAATGTTTTCAGGCAACCGAGGATGTTGTGCGGGGTTGCAAACACATCGCAGGCGCCGATCGAATTAAGAAGAGCGGCGTCAGCAGTACTGTCAAACGCTCCAGCAACATCTCTCAACGATATAGCGGCATTTGCATCGATTCGTCTTTCAGAGATTACTCGTATCGGATGACGTCATTAGCCCGGGAATTTTTGGAGATCATCTTTATGCGTGTCGTGGTCATTGGTTCCGGTATCGTCGGCAGTTCCGCCGCCTATGAATGCGCCAAGGCGGGAGCAAGCGTCGTCGTGCTCGAGGCCGGACGGATAGCAGGCGGTACGTCGGGGGTAAGCTTTGCCTGGACAAATGCGACGACCAAGCGGCCCCGGCCGTATTTCGATCTGAACGTCTCGGGAATGCGCGCCCATCTTGAACTCAAGCGCGACTTCGGCATCGCTCCCTGGTTCACCCAGACCGGCAGTTTCGATTGGCGAACAGAGCCGGAGTCGATGGACGATTATTTCGAGAACTTCAGGCAGATGAAGGAATGGGGCTACGGCGTCGAGTGGATCGACAAGAAGCGCGTCGCCGAGATGGAGCCCGATATCGATGTCTCCGCTTTCGGCGATTGTCCAATCTCCTACTATCCGGAAGAAGGCTGGGTCGATCCGGTGCTCTACTCGGCCTGGCTTTTGCGGGCGGCGAAGGAGCGCTGGGGAGCACAGGTCAAACTCGGTTCACGCGTGACCGAGATCGAGACCGAAAGCGGGCGCGTACGGGCAGTTCGGACGGCGAACGGAGACCGACACCCTGCGGATGCCGTCGTGAGCTGCACCGGCGGCTGGTCTAGTGAGAGGCTCGGCGATGCCCAGGGTATTCCACTTTCCTCGACCATAGGCGTGCTCGCCTTCACCCCGCCGGTGGCCTTGACGCTCCGCAGCCAGCTGCATGCCGACGATCTGGATATCCGTCCCGACGGAGCGGGCCGCATCATGATCCATAAGGTCTCGGTGGACATGACCCTGGAGAAGCCGGAGGTGCTCAGCCCTGCCGGGAACGAGGCGGCGACGCTCCTGGATGCGGCGACCAAGGTCCTGCCTTCGCTCCGCGACGCAGGTGTGGAAGCCATTCGCACGACGGTCCGGCCGTTCCCGGAGGACGGCTACACCTGTGCCGGCGCCATGCCGGATATCGTCGGCCACTACATGGCCGTAACGCACAGTGGTGTGACCATCGGCCCGCAATTGGGCAAGGTGGTCGCCGACGAAGTCGTGCGCGGCAAAATCCATGACGAAATGGAAACGTTTCGTCCGCAACGCCTCTTCCAGGCCCACGCCCAGCGCTCCGCTGTCGCGCACGTCTGATCCCGCTCAGCAGACCGCTGGATTGCGTACGGCGGCCTGCTTTTGACCAACGCAACCAGGGGCCTCCGCCATGGGGAACATCGAACGATTCGACAAGAACGAACGGCTTAGCCGTATCGTCGTTCACAACGGCACGGCCTATCTCTCGGGCTTGACGGCCGATGACAAGAAAACCGGCACGTCTGACCAGACGAAGGAGATATTGGAAAAGGCGGATCGCCTTCTGGCGAGCGTCGGTTCGGATAGATCGAAGCTGCTGTTCGCGCAGATCTGGTTGAGGGATGTCGAAGACTTCGACGCGATGAACAAGGCTTGGGTCACATGGCTCGACGGCGTGGAGCCCCCGGCACGCGCCACGGTCGGGGCGAGCTTCGCCTTGCCCGAGATCCGTGTCGAGATCCAGCTTACCGCAGCGATTTGACACGTCGCACGCCACGTCCAGGCCAGCGAGTCCAATCAGATTCGTCAGGGACATGCTTGCGCACCGGCCTTCGCGGCGCGATAGATGCGGCGGTTTGGGGAGGAATCATGCGAAAAGTCCTGGCATCGGCATTGCTGCTGGCGGCTGCGGCGTTCGCGACCGGCGCTCATGCGCTGGACAGCAGCGGCACGCCCGTCGTCGTGACACCCCTCGCCTCGCGCACGACCACCGCTTCCGGCCAGCCGATCACGCTGCCGCAGAAGAACGTGCAGGTGCTGGTGTCGACCTACGACATAGCGCCGGGCGCGACCTTGCCGGTGCACAAGCATCCGTTCCCGCGCTACGCCTATGTCGAGGCCGGCACGTTGAAGGTCACCAATGTCGAGACCGGCAACAGCAACACCTACAAGACTGGCGATTTCATCATCGAGATGATCGGGCAGTGGCATCAGGCCACCAACATCGGTGAAGGCCCGGTCAAGCTGCTGGTGATCGACCAGGTCGAGGAAGGCACCAAGAACACGGTTTTGCGCCAGTAAGCCACCGCTGCTCCGGGTCCTCGAACTGTCTCGCCACGGGAGCGCGCCGCGCTAAGTCGTTGGCCCAGCTCCCATCCGGTTCCGCACGACCGGGCTGACGATGCTATGCCGGTTGCCCGCCTTACCGGCGGAACCGGATTCCCCCCGTTGGGTTTTTCGCGAAATCCCTTTGCTTGGTGAATGCCTTTTCCTGGAGCAAACTCCCTGCCGGGGCTCAAGGAGCAGAAATGAGAGCACGAACAGCGACGGTCGGCGATCTGGAAGACGTGTTTCGCCATTTGTCCAAGCGGATGTCCGACGAATACATCGCCGCCGGCAAGGACAGCAAGGTCGCCTACGACAATCTGATGATGAACCTGAAGGAGGGCCGCGCCCATGCCCTTGTCGACAGCGACGGGACCGTAGCGATCGTCGCCTGGCACGAGCATGGCGACGCCGCAGACACGCTGTTCGCCGCGCGCGAGGGCTTTTTCAGGGCCGCGACCGTGCGTTTCTGCAGGCGGCATATCAGGCAGATCCAGGCGCTCGCCGGCAATCTCCCTATTCACTCCCGCAGCTGGCTCACGGGACCGGAAATCGCAAAATGGTTTCGCACCATCGGCTATGTCGAACGCGGCGAGGAAAATGGCGCCAAACTGTTCGAATTGCCGCCGGCCGCGACCCGGCCGGGCTAGGCAAGCAGGTTTGGTGCACCGCGAGTCCAGCCGCCATTGCACCGTGGCACGGCTCGCCTTCGCGCGGCCTTAGCCCCAGGCGCCGACCATTTGGCGTGTCGTGGCGTTCAGCCGATTGAAGGCGTTGATCACGGCGATCTGGATGACGAGCCCGGCAAGCGCCTTTTCGTCATAGTGCCGGGCGGCCTCGTCCCATACCTCGTCCGTCACGGCATCCGTTCTGTCGGCCAGCCTTGTGCCGGCTTCGGCAAGGGCAAGCGCGGCGCGTTCGGCATCGGTGAAGTACGGCGTCTCCCGCCAGGCCGACAAGGCAAAGATGCGTTCGTCCTTCTCGCCAGCCTTCTTGAGTTCGCGCGCATGCATGTCGACGCAAACCGAGCAGCCATTGATCTGGCTGGCGCGCAGATGGACGAGCTTGCGCGTCACATAGGGCAAATCGGCCGCCTCGGTCGACTTGTCCAGCGCCAGCAGCGCCTGCAGGGCGCCGGGGATGAGCATCACGGGGTTCTTGAGCCTGGCTTCCATGGTGTTTCTCCGTTTGAAAAGTTTGGTCAGGGCGCGGTTTGCCATGCCCGGAAGCGGCGCATCCGGGGAGACTTGTTGTGGTTCGCCGGCCATGGCGACCGGTTGGTCGAGGAGAGTCGGCTCAGCCTTGCTTCGCAGCCACCTGCTCAAGTCGCTCAAGAATACGCGGCCAGCCGCTTCCCATGCCGACATATCCACGCTCATCGGCCGGCCGGAACCCCGAGTGCTCCATCCGCACCCGGGTCGCCGCGCCCTCAGGCGTGAGCGACCAGGTCACCACGGTTTTCAGTCCGCTGTCGGATTCGCTTCCGTCGCCCCAGCTATAGGCAAGCAGGCGTGGCGCCTCGACTTTCAGCACGACGCAGTTCGTCACCCCGGACCAGCCCGGTACCGGTGAAGCGCGGAAGGTGAAGCGGTGCCCCTCTTGCGGCGCGAAGTCATTCTGCATGAGCCATTCTGCGACGAGTTCGGGCACCGTCAGCGCACGCCAGATCTTCTCCGCCGAATGCGGAATCAGTCGTTCAACGACGATCGATTTGGTCTCTGTCATGCCGTGCTCCTCTTAGTCGTCGTCGAGCCACCGCTCGCGATCAATAACTCGATGGCTATGGGTTAACTCATAACCATGTAGTTATAAGACTGTCAAGCAGGGAAATGCCCCCTGGTCCAATGCGCCGTGCCGTTCCTGCTTTCGCGCCCGCCGCGCGGGTGCTACGGGCTTCTCACAACATCATGGACAGGATCACACCTTGACTGAAGAAGCCCGCCCGCCGCTGATCGAAATCTGTGTCGAGGGCATTGATGGCCTTCTGGCCGCACAGGCCGGCGGCGCCGACAGGGTCGAACTGTGCGCCAGCCTCGTCGAAGGCGGCATCACGCCGAGCTTGGGAACCGTGCGCGCCGCGCTCGACCAGGCGATTGTGCCGTTCCATGTCATGGTGCGGCCGCGTGGCGGCGATTTTCTCTACAGCGAAACCGAGTACCGTTCGATGCTGGCCGACATAGCCGCCCTGCGCGACCTCGGCGTGCCCGGCGTGGTGTTCGGCTGCCTCACCGCCGAAGGCACCATCGACGAGCGCCGCATGAGCGAACTGACGGAGGCCGCCGGCGGCCTTAACGTCACGTGTCACCGCGCTTTCGACATGACGCGCGACCCGGCCGAGGCTTTGGAAGCGCTGATCCGTTGCAAGGTCGGCCGCGTGCTGACCAGCGGCCAACGCGACACGGCGATGGAGGGCCTGTCGCTGTTGGCGGACCTGGTGCGACAGGGGGGCGACCGCATCGTCATTCTCGGCTGCGGCGGGCTCGATCTCGGCAACATTGCCGAGGTGCGGCAAAGGACCGGACTGTCCGAAATGCATTTCGCCGTCCTTAAGGACGTGCCCAGCGCCATGCGCTACCGCAATCCCAAGGTCGGCATGGGTGGCTCCGATCTCGACCGCGAGTATCGCAATACGCTCACCGATACGCCGCTTGTGGCAGCGACGATCGCGGCGGCCAAGGCATGACCGCCCTCTCCCCGATCAGCCGTGTCAGGCAAAGCGACGAAGCGGCCATACTCGCGCTCAACAACGAGCATGCCGCCGAATTGTCGTGGCTTGAGCCCGAGCGCCTGTCTTTCCTGCTTGGCGAGGCGTTCTATGCGCGCCGCATCGGCGCGCTCGAAGCCTTCATCATGACCTTCGATCAAGGGGCTCGGTACGACAGTCCGAATTTTCTCTGGTTTCGCGAACGCTACGAGCGCTTCGTCTATGTCGATCGCGTCGTGGTGGCGGCGCAAGCTCGTGGCCGCGGCCATGCCCGCCTGCTCTACCAAGACCTGTTCGAGCACGCCACGCGCGCCGGCCATGCACTGGTCACATGCGAGGTCAATGCCGACCCGCCCAACCCGGCTTCGGACGCCTTCCATGCAGCGCTCGGCTTCACCGAGGTCGGCGACGCGGTGATCCATGGCGGCAAGAAGGCGGTGCGCTACTACGTCAGGCGGATCATCGCCTGAGCGCTGCTCCTTTCCAGGTCTCTGCCACTACTGGAACAACGCCGCTGCACTGACCAGCGTCGTCCAGAACCCCCACAACAGCGGGATGCCGACCAGCAGCCAGGCAAGGACCAATTTGACAGAATTGCTGTTGTCTTGCGCCATGATCACTCTCCTTACGCTGCAGCCGGTTCGGCCTTCATGTGGAACCGTGCATCCACCGGCCGCATCATCAGGTTGAGCAGGAAACCGACGACGAGCAGGCCGGCCATGATGTACATGGTGACCGTGTAGGCATCGGCCTTCGCTACTCCTGCATCGATCTGGTACTGCCTGATGTAGTTGACCAGGACCGGCCCCAGCACGCCCGCCACCGACCACGCCGTCAGCAGGCGGCCATGGATGGCACCGACATACCGCACGCCGAAGACATCGCGCAGATAGGCCGGAATGGTGGAAAAGCCGCCGCCATACATGCTCAAGATGACGCCATAGAACAGCACGAACAGGAACACGTTGCCCGACTGGCCCGTCCACGGCACCACCGCATAAAGGATCACGCCCAGCACGAAGAAGACCGCGTAGGTCGTCTTGCGGCCGATATAGTCGCTGGTCGACGCCCAGAAGAAGCGGCCGAGCATGTTGAAGATCGATAGCAGGCCGACGAAGCCGGCGGCGGCGGCCGGCGTGATGCGTCCCGGGAACATCTCCTGGCTCATGGCGGAGGCTTGGCCGAGGACGCCGATGCCGGCCGTCACGTTGAGGCACAGCACGCCCCACAACAGCCAGAACTGCGGTGTCTTCAACGCGTCGTCGAGATGGACGTTGGCGGTTGTCACCATCGGGTTTTGTGTCGTCGGCGGCGTCCAGCCGGCCGGACGCCAGCCATCGGGCGGCACCCTGACGATGACGGCGCCGATCAGCATGAAGATGAAGTAGACAATGCCCAGCACGATGAAGGTTTCGGCGACACCGATATGCTGCGGGGTCGAAAACAGCTTCAGCAGATAGACCGAAAGCGGCGAAGCGATGAAGGCTCCGCCGCCAAACCCCATGATCGCCATGCCGGTCGCCATGCCCGGCCGGTCGGGAAACCAGGTGATCAGCGTCTTGACCGGCGAGATGTAGCCGAGCCCGAGGCCGATGCCGCCCAGGACGCCGTAGCCGAGATAGATGATCCACAGTTGATGCAAGGTGACGCCGAGCGCCGACACGATGAAACCGCCACCGAAACAGCAGGCGGCCGCGACCATCGCCTTGCGCGGGCCGAAGCGATCCAGCCAACCGCCGCCGAAGGCTGCCGCGAGGCCAAGAAACAGGATCGCGATCGAAAAAATCCAGCCGAGTCCGGTCAGCTTCCAGTCGTCGGGCGCCGAATCGGTGATACCGATCAGTTTCGACATCGGCAGGTTAAAGACGCTGAACGCGTAGGCCTGACCGATGCAAAGATGAATGCACAACGCCGCCGGCGGCACCATCCATCTGCTGAAACCAGGCTCGGCGATCGTGCGCGAGCGATCGAGCCAGCCGCCAGCGTTTTCCCTGGTCGTTGCCATTCCATCCTCCCATGCAATGCACCGATTCGAATAAACTAGGCGGAGCACGGGGCGGGACAACAAGGAATAGCTGCCATAATACCAATGTCTAAGGACATTGGGCTATCCGGCAAGCAGATCGCCAGGTAACCCCTGGCTATATTAGGACGAACTTACCAAACAAGCTGCCGTACAGGCGGCATCGAGCGAGGCTGACCTTGGCCGCTAGGCAACGCAAGGGAGGGACACTGCGGCGTCACTCACCAGTTGCGGTTCAGCCACTCACGCGACGGCCGCTCGATGACATAATAGCTGCAGAGCGCGCAGGCAAAGACCCCAGCCAGCATCAGCCATGGGTCGCTGCCTCGCTCATAGACGAATTTGTAGAATGGCTGCTGCCACAGATAGAGCGAATAGGACCATAGACCCAGCGTCGCCATAGGCCAGGACGACAGCAGTCCAGAAAACAATCTCGTGCTGAAATCGAGAGCGTTGACGGCAAGCGCCAGGAGCGGCACGGCGACCAGATAGTGGATCGGGGTTGGTACCGGGTCCATGAACAGAAGCACCGCCGCGATGGCCGCCGCCACCGCCACATAAGGGCCCTTCAACAGGGCCGGCAGCTTGCCGTCGGTCTTCAGCAGGCAGATGGCGGCCGACAGCAGGATCGACGCAATATGCACGTCGGTGCGCCAGTATGTGGTCTCGTAGTCCATGTGCAGGAACCAGTACGAAACCGCACCGTTTGCCATGGCCAGCACCGCCAGCACCAGGAGCAGCGGGATGACGCGGCTACGGCTTGCGACAAGTGCGCTGATCGCTGCCAGGATGATGTAGGCATGCTCTTCGACACAGAGCGACCAGATGTGGTCGAGCGCGCCGGCGCGGTTCACGAGAATTCCGGCATAGTTGTAGGTGAATGTCAGCGCCGTCAGCGCCGCCTTCCATTTGAAGGCGACGAACGTGCCCGACAGCGCAATCATCGAAACGATCACGAACACCAGCAGCGCGGGATAGATGCGGGAGAAGCGGCGCTTGAAGAATTTCTTCAGCGGGTAGCGCTCGACGAACAGGATCTCGGCCATCAGCCGGCCGCTGAGCACGAAGAAGAATTCGACGCCCAGTACGCCGAGATTGATCCCTGCAACGGGAAAGAAATGGCCGATGAGCACCAGCGCGATCGAAAGTCCGCGCCAGCCGTCGAGATAGGCCAGTCTTGTCCTGGCGGATCTGTCGGCGACGGATCTTGGCGGCACAACATGCGTCGCGGAGATGTCGGTCATGCCGCTCCCTTCGCATTGAAACATGCGAATAGGGTCGCAGGTCGTGATGAACACTCCGAACCCGGCTCGCGTTTGATCGCCGGCATAGTGCAGTGCAATATCGCTTTGTGCAAGTGCGAGATTGCCACAATGCGCCCGTCTGCGGAAAAGGGGCGAGAAGTCCCTCTCCTGCCTGACAGGAGCAGGAAGGAATCAGGCGTTGGCGGCGGCCACCGCGCGCTTGGCCATGACCGCGACCAGATTGGCACGGTAGTCGGCGGAAGCGTGGATATCGCTCATCAGCTTGGTCGCCGGCACCTTGACGCCGTCGAGCGCCGAAGCCACGAAGTCCTTCGCGAGCGCGGCCTCGATCTCCTTCGAGCGGAAGACGCCATCGTCGCCGGCCCCGGTCACGGCCACCCTGACGCCGTCCTCACCCTTGGCCACGAACACGCCGACAATGGCGTAGCGGGAGGCCGGATTGCGGAATTTTTTATAGGCTGCCTTTGCCGGCGCGGTGAAGGTGACGGCCGTGAGGATTTCGCCGTCCTCCAGCGCCGTCTCGAACAGGCCCACGAAGAACTTGTCGGCCGCGATCTGGCGCGTGTTGGTAATGATGGTGGCATTTAGCGCCAGCATGGCCGCTGGATAATCGGCCGCAGGGTCGTTGTTGGCGATCGAGCCGCCAATCGTGCCCCTATAGCGCACTGCCGGATCGCCGATCAGCGATGCCAGATGCGCGAGCGCCGGGCAGGCCTGTTTCAACCTGTCGTCGCTGGCAACATCGAAATGCGTGGTGGCGGAGCCGATCGTGACTGCCCTGCCGGACACTGTCACGCCTTGCAATTCCTTGATCCGCGACAGGTCGACCACATCGGAGGGGGCCGCCAGCCGCGTCTTCATGGCCGGGATCAGGGTCATGCCGCCCGACAGCAACTTGGCGTCGCCGCCCGTGACGAGCTTCGCGGCATCGGCGACTGAGGCGGCGCGGTGGTAATTGACTGCGTACATTTGGAGGCTCTCCCTGGTGAAGAGTGGATAGTCAGTAGTCAGTAGTCAGTAGTGATTAGTGAGTAGGCATTGGTCGGTAATGTGGTGAATAGCGGGTGATCAATTGCCGCGGCAACCGCGTTTTTGTTCACTACTCACTATTCACTACTCACTCTCCTTTTTTCAGTGCTTCGCCGTCGCACGGATCGCGGCCCACACCGTAGACGGCGAAGCCGGCATGGCGATATCCGCGATTCCTATGGCGTCGGTGATGGCGTTGATCACCGCCGGCGGCGAGCCGATAGCGCCGGCCTCGCCGCAGCCCTTGATGCCGAGCGGATTGCCCGGACACGGCGTGTTCGAGGTCGAGACCTTGAACGAAGGCAGGTCATCCGCACGCGGCATGGTATAGTCCATGTAGCTCGCTGTCAGAAGCTGGCCGTCGGCATCATAGTGGGCGCCTTCGAGCAGTGCCTGGCCGATGCCCTGCGCGATGCCGCCATGCACCTGGCCCTCGACGATCATCGGGTTGATGATGTTGCCGAAATCGTCGGCCGCGACGAACTGGATAATCTCGGTCGTTCCGGTCTCCGGATCGATCTCGACCTCGCAGATGTAGCAGCCGGCCGGAAAGGTGAAATTGGACGGGTCGTAAAACGCCGTCTCCTTCAATCCCGGCTCCATGCCACCGGGCAAATTATGAGCGGTATAGGCCGCCAGCGCCATCTGGAACCACGGCACGTTTTTGTCGGTGCCGGCGACCTTCAGCGCGCCGTTCTCGATGACGATGTCGCCCTCGTCGGCCTCGAGCAGGTGCGCCGCGATCTTCTTGGCCTTGGCCTCGACCTTGTCCAGCGCCTTGGCAATCGCCGACATTCCGACCGCACCCGAGCGCGAGCCGTAGGTACCCATACCCATCTGCACCTTGTCAGTGTCGCCATGGACGATCGAGACGCTGTCGATCGGCACCCCAAACCGTTCGTTGACCAGTTGCGCGAAGGTCGTCTCATGGCCCTGGCCATGGCTGTGCGAGCCGGTCAGCACCTCGATGGTGCCGGCGGCATTGACGCGCACCTCGGCCGATTCCCAAAGGCCGACGCCGGCGCCGAGCGAGCCCACCGCGGCCGACGGCGCCAGGCCGCATGCTTCGATGTAGCAGCTCATGCCGATGCCGCGCAGCTTGCCGTTCCTGGCGGCCTCCGCCTTGCGTCCGGCAAAGCCGGCATAGTCGGCGGCCTCCATCGCCGCGTCGAGCGAGGCGCCATAGTCGCCGGCGTCATAGTTCATGATGACCGGCGTCTGGTGCGGAAACGTGGTGATGAAGTTGGTCCGCCGAAGCTCCGCCGGCGAGACGCCGAGTTCCCGCGCCGCGGTCTCCATCGTGCGCTCGATGAGATAGGTGGCTTCGGGCCGCCCTGCCCCCCTATAGGCATCGACCGGTGCTGTGTTGGTGTAGACCGTGCGGACATTGGCGTGGATCGCCGGGATATCGTACTGGCCCGACAGCAGCGTCGCGTAGAGATAGGTCGGCACGCAGGACGAGAACAGCGACATGTAGGCGCCGAGATTGGCCAACGTGTCGACCTTGAGGCCGGTGATCCTGTTGTTCTTGTCGAAAGCCATTTCCACTGTCGAGACATGGTCGCGGCCATGCGCGTCGGAAAGGAAACTTTCGGTGCGGTCGGCTACCCATTTCACCGGCACGCCGGTTTTCTTGGACGCCCAAAGGCAGACGATTTCTTCTGGATAGATGTAGATCTTGGACCCGAAGCCGCCGCCGACATCGGGCGCGATGACGCGCAATTTGTTTTCCGGCGCGATGTTGTAGAAGGCGCTCATCACCAGCCGGGCGACATGCGGGTTTTGCGAGGTCGTCCAGCAGGTATAGTGGTCTTCTGCCCTGTCGTAGTGGCCCAGCGCTGCCCGCGGCTCCATGGCGTTGGGCACCAGCCGGTTGTTGACGATTTTCATGCGGGTGACGTGGGAAGCCGCGGTGATCGCCGCGTCGGTCGCCTTGGCGTCGCCGATCTCCCAGTCGAAGATCAGGTTGTTTTCGGCTTCCGGATGGAGTTGCGGAGCGCCCTTTTCGAGCGCCTTCGTCGCATCCACCACCGCCTCGAGTTCATTGTAGGTGATCTCGACCGCTTCGGCGGCGTCGCGCGCCTGGCCCTTGGTGTCGGCGACCACGACGACGACCGCATCGCCGACATAGCGAACCTTGTCGACCGCCAGCGGCGACCAGGCTCCCATCTTCATCGGGGAGCCGTCCTTGGAATGTATCATCCAGCCGCAGATGAGATTGCCGATGCCATCGGCCTTCAGCTCCTTGCCGGTCAGCACGCCGATGACGCCCGGCATGGCTTGAGCCTTGTCGACCTCGATCTTCACGATCTGGGCATGCGCGTGCGGGCTGCGCACGAAGGCCGCATGCTTCATGCCGGGTACCACCATGTCGTCGACATAGCGACCGGCGCCGGTGATGAACCGCTTGTCTTCCTTGCGCGCCACGCGAGCGCCAACACCTTCAATGCCCATCAGAAATTCCTCCCGAAATAGTGAGTAGGAAGTAGTGAGTGGTGGAGATCGGCGCCGGTTCGTACCGACTACTCACTACTTTTCTCACGCCGCTTGCCTGACCTTGCCGCTCATCCCCTCCGATGCGGCGAGGATCGCCTTGACGATGTTGTGGTAGCCGGTGCAGCGGCAGATGTTGCCCTCGAGCTCTGCGCGCACCGTCGCTTCGTCGAGGCCCTCGGGGTGGCGCTTGATCATGTCGGCCGCCGTCATGATCATGCCCGGCGTGCAGAAGCCGCATTGCAGTCCGTGATGCTCCTTGAACGCCGCCTGCACGGGATGCAGGTCGGCACCGTTGGCAAGTCCCTCGATCGTCACCACGCTCGATCCGGACGCCTGCACCGCGAGCATCGTACAGGACTTCACCGCCTTGCCGTCGACATGGACGACGCAGGCGCCGCATTGCGAGGTGTCGCAACCGACATGGGTGCCGGTGAGACCGAGATTCTCCCGCAAGAAGTGAACCAGCAGCGTCCGGTCCTCGGCCGCACCGCGGACCTGTTTTCCGTTCACCATCAACGAAACGTCCGACATGAATCCTCCCTGGGTATCACCTTGGTCATCACGCTGCCGACGCGGTGTTGGCTTCGGCCATGCGTTATTCGTACACCGCACAAGCCGTAAAAAACAGCGCGGCGCAAAAGCCGGATCATTGTACTTTCGGCCATGGCAGGGCGAAACACGCATTCCCCTCGCCCCATTGCCAAAATGCCGATTGGCGGCAACAATGGCTTTCGACGTTGGCGCAAGAAGCACATCAACAGCCGCGCACAGGCAGCGTCGGAGGAAATGCGGGAGAACGTCGCTGACCGTTTCACGGACGCGCTACGCATGCGGTTTGTCGGCGCTGACCACGGACGAGCCCGACCCGGACGTCTTCGCACGCGCGGTGGCGGCGGAGGCGGCCGCCATCGAGGCCGGCTTCGCCCTGTTGTTCTTTTCCCAGCGCCTTGTCGAGGCCGGCGCCCTTTCGCGCGCAATCGCGGCCCATGCGCCGGCGCTACACTACGCCGGCTGCTCGACCGCCGGCGAAATCACGCCGCAGGGCCTCGAGGAAGGCCATATCCTCGCCATGCTGCTCCCTTCGGGTTCATTCACCGCGGTCAGCACCACGGTCGACAACCTTTCGTCATCGGGCTTGGACAGGGTCACTGGTGATGTCGAGGATCTGCGACGTACGCTGCATGGGCGCATCGGCGGCGAGCGGACCAGGAACACCTTCGCGCTCTGTTTCATCGACGGACTGTCCTATGCCGAGGAAGCGGTGAGTTCGGCCATCCATTGGGGCCTCGATGACATACCACTGCTCGGCGGTTCCGCCGGTGACGACCTGAAATTCGAGACGACGAGCCTGATCTCCAACGGCAAGGTCACCTCCGACAGCGCCATCATCGTGCTGGTCGCCACGGAAATCCCTTTCCATGTCTTCAAGACCGACAATTTCGTTCCCACCGACGAAAAGCTGGTGGTCACCGCGTCCGATCCCGATCACCGCATCGTGCGCGAGTTCAATGCCACCAATGCGGCCGAGGAATATGCCGCTTCGGTCGGCATCGTCGCGCAGACGCTGACACCGCTGAGCTTCGCCTCGCATCCGGTGGTGGTGAAGGTAGGCGGTGAATATTACTGCCGCTCCATCCAGAAGATGCATGCGGACGGCTCGCTGTCGTTCTTCTGCGCCATCGACGATGGTGTCGTGCTGTCGATCGCCCAACCCAAGGACATGGTGGAATCGACCCGCGCGGCTCTGCTCGACGTCGAGGCGAGGCTTGGCGGCATCGACATGATCATCGGCTTCGACTGTGTCCTGCGCCGGCTGGATGCGCGCAACCGCCAGGTCTTTCGCGAGATTTCCGAACTCTACCGGGTCAACAACGTCATCGGCTTCGGCACCTATGGCGAACAATACCGGTCGATGCATCTCAACCAGACCTTCACCGGCATCGCCTTCGGCGAGCGCCCGGCCGCCGAGTGAGCGCTGCCGTGCCCCTCAAGGACATAGACGATCCCGACAGGCTGAAGAAGATCAACGCTGCGCTGGTCAGCCGCGTCGAGCGCTCGATGGACCAGCAAGGCAACGCCTTCTCGCTGTTCCAGACCGCGATCTCACTGGAAAGCAGGGTACGCGCCCGCACCGAGGAACTGCACTCGACCTTGCGGCGGCTGGAACAATCGAACATCGACCTCAGCGCCGCCAAGGAAAATGCCGAGCAGGCGAACCTGTCCAAGACCCGCTTTCTCGCGGCGGCCAGCCACGACGTGCTGCAGCCGTTGAATGCGGCGCATCTGTCCGTCTCCGCCCTTGCCGAAGTGCAGACCAGCGACGAGGGCCGGAAACTGGTACGGCAGGTCGAGCGCTCGCTGGAGACGATGGAGGACCTGCTGCGCACGCTGCTCGACATCTCCAAGCTCGATGCGGGTGTGGTCCAGCCCGACATTGGCGACGTCAGCCTGGAGGCGCTGTTCTCGTCGCTGCGGTCGGATTTCCAGCCTGTGGCCGAACTGAAAGGCCTGTCGCTGAAATTCCGCGCCGTCAACGCCGTGGTTCGCTCCGATCGCACGCTGCTGCGCCGCATCCTGCAGAACATCCTCTCCAATGCGCTGGGCTACACCCGCTCGGGCGGTGTCCTTGTCGGCACCAGGCACCGCGGCGATGCCATCCGCATCGATGTCGCCGACACCGGCTGCGGCATTCCCGACGACCAGCGCGAGGCGGTGTTCGAGGAATTTCATCGCGGCATCATGCCTGCCAATGCCGAACTCGCCGGCGGCGGCCTCGGCCTTGGGCTGGCCATCGTGCGGCGCATCGCCGGCGCGCTCGGCCATCCCGTGACGTTTTCCTCGAAGGTCGGTCGCGGCACGATTTTTCACATCGATGTCCCCGTCGGCATCGGTGCCACGGCGGACGCCGTCGCCAGCGCTGCAAGCCTGGAGCGGCCGCGCGGCTATGGCTTGTTCGGCACCAAGGTTCTGCTGGTCGAGAACGATGTCGAGGTGCTGCAGGCGATGACCTCGTTGCTCGAACGCTGGCAATGCCTGGTGCGCGCCGCGACCTCGACCGACGACGCGCTCGACATGCTCGGCGACACGGACTGGGTGCCCGACATCGTCATAGCCGACCAGCATCTCGACGGCGGCGATCTCGGCACCGCCACCATATCGAAGGTCCGCCGCTATCTCGGCCGCGCGGTGCCGGCGCTGATCGTCACCGCCGACAGTTCCGAAGCCGTCGCCAAGGCGGCGCGGGCCGGCGGCATCGAGTTGATGCGCAAGCCGCTCAAGCCCGCGCAACTAAGGGCGCTGCTGGCACATCTGCTGGCTTAGACCTGCCCCTCAAAACCCCGCCTGATCCCTGAAAAGCTCCGCATTATCAAGCTTCGAAACCTCGATCACCGCTTGCGTGCGGCTGTAGACGTTGAGCTTGCGCAGGATCTCCGAGACGTGCGCCTTGACTGTGGTCTCGCCCACTTGCAGCTCATAGGCGATCTGCTTGTTGAGCAGGCCCTGGCGTAGCATCTGCAACACGCGCAACTGCTGCGGCGTCAATGTCGAAAGGCGCTGCACCATGTCGGCGCGGTCGGTGCTGTCGGCGTCGGGCGGGCGGCCCTCATAAGTTTCCGGAACATAGATGGCACCTTCCATCACCGAGCGTATGGCGTTGGCCAGATCGCTCTTGCGCGCCGATTTCGGGATGAAGCCGGCAGCACCGTAGGACAGCGCCTCGGAGATGATCTTGGGCTCCTCGTAACCGGATACTATGACCACGGGCAGGCGCGGATAGCGGGTCCGAAGCTGCAGCAACCCCTCGAAGCCGTGCACCCCGGGCATGCTGAGATCGAGCAGGGCAAGGTCGAACGGCTTTGTCCCGGCCAGCAGGTCGAGTGCCTCGGCGATCGAGCGCGCCTCCACCGTGTCGACCTCCGGGTAGGCCATCTGCACGGCGCTGTGCAGCGCCTCGCGAAACAGCGGATGATCGTCGATGATCAGGAACCGGGCGCTGTCAGTGGCTGCTGTCATGTGGCTCGTTTCGGTTTGCCGGCCGCAGCATAATCCCGCGACCACGGCTGACTTATTGGCAAATAGTCTATCCCAGCGGACGATGCATCGCCGCGAAAGTGATGGAAACTCCGGATTCCTTATACGGCCGGCCGGCCAATGCTTTATGAAAAGCGACGCCTTGCCCGGCCTCTCAATTCGGCCGAAGGTGCCCGCGGCCCGACATCCAACTGCAGAGACAGACCATGACCGCCTTTGTCCTCCCCGCTCCGCCAACGCCCTCGGTCGCAGTGGCCGGCTCGAACGAGCGATTTGCGGTGCGCCGCATCTTCTGCGTCGGGCGCAACTACGCCGCGCATATCAGGGAGTTCGGCAATGACGAGCGCGATCCACCCTTCTTCTTCACCAAGCCCGCCGATGCGTTGGCAGACTCCGGCGCCACGATCCCCTACCCGCCGCTGACGACCAACCTGCACCATGAGATCGAACTGGTGGTCGCGATCGGCAAGCCGGGCTTCCGCATCCCGCGCGCCCAGGCGCTGGATTATGTCTGGGGCTATGCCGTCGGCATCGACCTCACCCGCCGCGATCTCCAGGACGAAGCCAAGAAAGCAGCGCGGCCCTGGGACTGGTCGAAGGCTTTCGACCTCTCCGCGCCGTGCGGTCCTCTGGTTCCCGCGCAAAAATCCGGCCATCCGAGCCAGGGCCGTATCTGGCTGGCTGTCGACGGCAAGATCCGGCAGGACGCCGATCTCGCCGAGTTGATCTGGCCGATCTCCGACATCGTCTCGATCTGCAGCGAAGGCATGGAATTGCAGCCAGGCGACCTCATCTTCACCGGCACGCCGGCCGGCGTCGGCGCGGTCAACCCTGGGGAGACGATGACCGGCGGCGTCGACGGCATCGGCACGATCGAAGTGACCATCGGCCAGCCAAATCGGTGAGTGCATGAGCGACATCGTCCTTCACAACTACTACCGCTCCTCCACCTCCTACAGGGTGCGGATTGCGCTGGAGATGAAGGGGCTGACCTATGACTACGTGCCGCATCACCTGCGCCATGGCGAGCATCTCGAACCGGCCTATCTCGCGGTCAACCCGCAGGGCCTAGTGCCGGCGCTGATCCTGGGCGACGGCACCCTGCTGACGCAATCGCTGGCGATCATCGAATTTCTCGACGAGACGACGCCCGAACCGCCTCTGCTGCCGAAGGACGCAGTTGGGCGCGCCCGTGTCAGGATGCTGGCGCAGATGATTGCCTGCGATATCCATCCGGTGAACAATCTGCGTATCCTGACCGCGCTGCGAACCCTGTTCGGCGCCGGCGACGAGGATGTCGCCAAGTGGTTCCGGCACTGGGTCAAAGAGGGTTTCAAGCCACTCGAAGACCTGTTGATGGCTTCGCCCGAGACCGGCACCTTCTGCCACGGCGACACGCCGGGGCTGGCCGATATCTGCCTGGCGGCACAAGTCACCAGCAATGCCCGTTTCGGCGTCGATATGGCGCCCTACCCGACGATCTCGCGCATCAACGCCGCTTGCATGGCCCTGCCGGCCTTTCAGAACGCCGCGCCGCAAAACCAGATCGATGCCGAGTAACCTTTTCGGCGACGCGCAGCGTCGCCATCGGCGTATGCCCAAACGGCCGGCTTGTCTGGCGGAATCGATTTCCGCTTGACCGGCCAGGGAATCGGCTATCGTTTCCCGAAGTGCGCGCAAGGTGGAGTTGCCGATGAAAGCCGTCGTCTTCGAAAAATTCGGCGAGGCGCCGACGATCCAGACCGTTCCCGATCCGAAGCCGGCGCCGGACGGCGTCGTCATCAAGGTCGAGGCGACAGGCCTGTGCCGCAGCGATTGGCACGGCTGGATGGGCCATGACGCCGATATCCGCTTGCCGCATGTCCCCGGTCACGAGCTGGCCGGCGTCGTGGTAGCCGCCGGCAAGCAGGTGACCCGCTGGAAGGCTGGCGAGCGCGTCACCGTCCCGTTCGCCGTCGGCTGCGGCCATTGTTTCGAATGCACGTCCGGCAATCACCAGGTCTGCGAGCACCAGTCCCAGCCGGGCTTCAACGCCTGGGGCTCGTTCGCCGAATATGTCGCCATCGAGCACGCCGACACCAACCTCGTGCGCCTGCCCGACGAGATGGAATTCGCCACTGCCGCCAGCCTCGGCTGCCGCTTCGTCACCTCGTTCCGCGCCATCGTCGATCAGGGCCGGGTGACGCCGGGCGAGTGGGTGGCGGTGCATGGCTGCGGCGGTGTCGGCCTGTCGGCGATCATGATCGCCAGCGCCATGGGTGCCAATGTCATCGCCATCGACCTCACCGAAGAGAAGCTGGACTTCGCCAGGAAGATCGGCGCGGTGGCGACCATCAACGCGGCGACGACCCCGAACGTCGTCAAGGCGGTCAAGCAGATCACCAATGGCGGCGTGCATATGTCCATGGATGCACTCGGTCATCCCACGACCTCGTTCAATTCGATCGCCAATCTACGCCGGCGCGGGCGCCATGTGCAGGTCGGCCTGATGCTGGGCGATCACGCCCGCCCGCAGGTGCCGATGGACAAGGTGATCGCGTTCGAGCTCGAAATCCTCGGCAGCCACGGCATGCAGGCCTACCGCTACCCCGCGATGATGGAGATGATCCGCACCGGCAAGCTGAAACCCGAGCTTCTGGTCGGCAAGAAGATCAGCCTTGAGGAAGCGCCGGCTGCACTGATGGCGATGGGCGGCTTCGAAGGCATCGGCATCGGTGTGGTGACGAAGTTTTAGCCAGCGGCGCCGGTTGCGGGCCGTGGCAAATCCCGCCTGGCAAACTTTTTGGCGCCGAATACGCACAGCACCACGCCGAGCGTGATGACGACCATCAGGGGACTGACCTGCTCATGCAGCAGGGACGCCGCCAGGGCGAGGCCAAAAAAGGGCTGCAGCAGTTGCAACTGCCCCACGGCGGCGATGCCGCCTTGCGCGAGGCCGCGATACCAGAACACGAAGCCGATCAGCATGCTGAACAGCGAGACATAGGCAAGCCCGATCCATGCATTGGTCCCGACCGTG
The DNA here is from genome assembly GCF_006442685.1 of Mesorhizobium sp. B2-4-7. Classification (NCBI taxonomy): domain Bacteria; kingdom Pseudomonadati; phylum Pseudomonadota; class Alphaproteobacteria; order Hyphomicrobiales; family Phyllobacteriaceae; genus Mesorhizobium; species Mesorhizobium sp. B2-4-7. The sequence goes on along the minus strand of NZ_VFVH01000008.1, from coordinate 59,383 downwards.
GCGAAGGACGGTGGCAGGGTGACCACGGTCAGCACCAGCATGACCGGCAGTGACAGCACCAGCGCCCAGCAGATCACTTGCCAGCCGCCCAGCCTGCGCGACAGCGCGGCGCCTTCTGCGTAGCCCAGGCCGCACACGATGATGGCGGCAAGCATCAGTGCGTCGCCAACGGGTGAGGCCGTCATGCCTTGCGCAAGGGCAAACCCACCCACCAACGCGCTGCCGAGGCATGAGAACAGCCAGAAGGCCGGTCTCGGCCTCTCGCCCCCGCGCAGCACGCCGAAGATCGCGGTCGCCAGCGGCAGCAAGCCGACGAAGATGATGGAATGAGCAGAGGTGACATGCTTCAGCGCCAAGGCTGTCAGCAAGGGAAAGCCGACCACCACACCCAACGCGACGATGACAAGCGACATCAGGTCATGACGTTCCGGGCGCTTCTCGCGGAAGACGAGCAGCAGCGCGAGGCCAAGCAAAGCTGCTATCACCGCGCGCGCCGACGTCAGGAATGTCGGATCGAGATCCATCACCGCCACGCGCGTTGCCGGCAAGGAGCCGCTGAAAATCAACACGCCGATGAATCCGCTCACCCAGCCGCTCGTCGTCTTGTCCATTGCAGGCACTCCATCCGTTGCGCCCTCTATCGGGCCCATACCCATGGCGTCACCAGAGACAATGCAGTACAATTCAACAAAACTGTAATGGTTTGCCGGAAGGTACAGATGAACGTATCAGCGAGATTCGACAACAGCGGAACCCTTGTCGAAGGCGTCATGTCCACCATCCGCCAGCGAATTGCCGCGCGCAGCCTCACGCCCGGCGCCCGATTGCCCTCGATCCGCGCCTTCGCGAAATCCATGCAGGTTTCCAAATCGACAGTGGTCGAGGCCTATGAGCGACTGGCGGCGGAAGGCGCGATCCGTTCCCGGCCAGGCTCCGGCTTCTATGCCGCCGGATCGCTGGCGCCGCTGTCGCTGGCCGAGATCGGCCCCCGACTCGATCGCGCCGTCGATCCGCTCTGGGTTTCGCGGCAGTCGCTGGAAGCGGGCGATGAGATGCTGAAGCCCGGCTGCGGCTGGCTGCCCGCCTCGTGGATGCCGCAGGCAGCGCTACGTCGCGCGCTGCGCACCGTGGCGCGCGCCGATGATGTGGCCCTTGCCGACTACGGCACGCCGCTCGGGCTGCCGCCGCTGCGCCAATTGCTGGCGCGGCGCATGGCCACGCATGGCATCGAGGCTTCCCCCGAACAGATCATGCTGACGGAATCGGGCACGCAGGCCATCGACCTCCTGTGCCGGTTCCTGCTCGAACCCGGCGATACAGTGCTGGTGGACGATCCCTGCTATTTCAATTTCCACGCACTGTTGCGTGCCCATCAGGCCAAGGTCGTCAGCGTCCCCTATACGCCATCGGGACCGGATATCGACTTGTTCGCGCAGGCGCTGGCCGAGCATCGGCCGCGCCTCTACATCACCAACTCCGCCATCCACAACCCGACCGGCGCGATCCTGTCGCCGGTCACCGCGCACCGGCTGCTCAAGCTCGCCGATCAATCGGACCTGACCATCGTCGAGGACGACATCTTCGCCGATTTCGAACACGCTCCTGCCCCAAGGCTCGCGGCTTTCGACGGTCTCGAGCGTGTCGTCCATATCGGCAGTTTCTCCAAGACGCTTTCGGCCTCGATACGCTGCGGCTTCATCGCCGCGCCCCGTGACTGGATGGAAGGGCTGGCCGACCTCAAGATCGCCACCACCTTCGGCGGCGGGCGGCTCGCGGCCGAATTGGTGCTGACCCTGCTCAGGGATGGCAGCTATCGCAAGCACATGGACCTGCTGCGCGCCCGGCTCTCACGCGCCATGATCGAGACAGGCGCTCGGCTGAAGGCGATCGGGATCACGCCCTGGATCGAGCAGCCCGCCGGTCTGTTCCTCTGGTGCAGCCTGCCGGATGCAGTGGACGCAGCCGAGATTGCCCGCCGCGCGCTTGCGGCCAATGTCGTGCTGGCGCCCGGGAACGCGTTCAGCCTGTCGCGATCAGCCAGCCGATTCCTGCGCTTCAACGTTGCACAATGCGAAGACGAGCGGATTTTCAAGGTGCTGGAGGCAGCCATGCCGCGCTGACGGCTGCGGCGCGGCTTGCGCGATCAGGACTTCACGCAAATGTCGCGCACACAACTCCGCAGCCAGCGCTGCGCCGGATCGGCATCGAGCCGCGGATGCCAGAGCATGGAAATGGTGACCGCCGGAATGTCGACCGGCAGGGAAAAAGTCTGCATGCCGGCGCGCGCGCCTTGCGTATGCCGCTCGGGCACGCTGGCGATCAGCTCCGAGGCGCGCGCCATGGCGAGCGCGGCCGAAAAACCGGAAGCCATGCACACGACCGTCCGCTGTAATCCGAGCCGGCTCAAGGCCTCGTCGATCGGTCCCCTTTCGCGCCCCCGCCGCGAAACATTGATGTGGCGGCCGGCCGCATAGCGTTCCGGCGTCATCGCGCCCTGGCCGAGCGGATGGCCGCTGCGCACCGCGCAGACGAAACGGTCGCGAAAAAGCGCCTGGATGCGCACCTCCGGCCCGGTCTCGCCGGCCACGCCTACTTCCAGGTCGATCGCCGCTTCGCGCAGTGACGCCATGTCCTTGTCCGACTTCGGCGCGAAACGCAGCCGCACGCCCGGCGCATCGGCCTGGATGCGGGCGATCAGGCGCGGCCCGAACTCCTCGACGAAGCTTTCATTGGTGCGCAGCGTGAAGGTCCTCTCCAGGCCCGGCAGATCAAGCAGCCTCGCCGGGCGCAGCAGCGTTTCCGCATCCTGAACCACACGACCGACCTGCTGGCGCAGTTCCTGCGCGCGTGGCGTTGGAACCAGACCGCGACCGGCCCGCACCAGCAGCGGATCTCCCGTCGCCGCGCGCAGGCGCGCCAGCGTGCGGCTCATCGCCGAGGGGCTGAGCCGTAATCGCGTCGCCGCACGCGCCACGCTGCCTTCGTCCAGCAGGACATCGAGGGCGACGAGCAGGTTGAGATCGGGCGGCGACATGGTTCGATCCTAGCACGAAATCCGCTGATGTGGCGTGCAACGCACGAATAGAATGCAAATGCTGCGCGTTCCGCCACATCATACAAACGATTAGATCTTCGAAGCTTCGACCTGAAGCCGACAAAGGGAGATCGCCGTGGCAGTCACTGAGCAACATCGCAACGAGCACGCATCGGTCGCACAGAAAATCCCATCGGCTGGATGGGCGCTGGCGAGCCTGTCGCTGGCCACGCTGCTGTCGTCGCTCGGCACCAGCATCGCCAGCGTCGGCCTTCCCGCGCTGATGCAGACATTCGATGCCTCGTTCCAACAGGTGCAATGGGTCGTGATTGCCTATCTGCTCGCCATCACCATCCTGATCGTCAGTGCCGGGCGCCTCGCCGACATGCTCGGGCGGCGGCCGCTGCTGCTTTTCGGCATCGCGCTGTTCACATCGGCGTCGGTGCTCTGCGGCCTCTCGCCGGCTTTGTGGCTGCTGATCGCGGCGCGGGCGGTGCAAGGGCTTGGCGCGGCGCTGATGATGGCGCTGACATTGGCCCTTGTCGCCGAGACGGTGAGCAAGGCCAGGACCGGCAGCGCCATGGGCCTGCTCGGCGCCATGTCGGCCATCGGCACCACGCTCGGCCCCTCCATGGGCGGCCTGCTGATCGCCGCTCTCGGCTGGCGTTCGATTTTCCTGGTCAACGTGCCGCTCGGCATCCTGACCTTTGCAATGGCCTGGCGTGCTTTGCCTACCGGCAACCGGACGGTGCGGGCCGGCCAAGCCGGCTTCGATGGTTTGGGCACGGGCCTGTTGGCCCTGACATTGGCGGCCTACGCGCTGGCGATGACACTGGGTAGAGGCAGTTTCGGGCTCATCAATCTCGGCCTGCTGGTCGCGGCTGGCATCGGCATCTTCCTGTTCGCCACTGCGCAAAGGATGGCGAAAAACCCATCGGTCGAGCTTTCCGCCTTCCGTGATCTCTCGCTGAGCGCCAGCCTGGCCATGAACCTGATCGTTGCCACCGTGATGATGGCGACTTTGGTGGTTGCGCCGTTCTATCTCTCGCGCGGGCTCGGACTGGAGGCGGCAAACGTCGGACTGGTGCTCTCGACAGGCCCGCTGGTCTCTGCGCTGTCGGCGTTGCTTGCCGGACGCCTTGCCGATCGCTTCGGAGCCAAAAGGATGATGGTCGCGGGCCTGCTCGGCCTTGCCACGGGCACGTTCCTCCTGTCCCTGGCGATAACGACACTCGGCATCGCCAGCTATGTCGTCCCCATCACCGTGACCTGCTTCGGTTATGCCCTGTTCCAGACAGCGAACAACGCCGCCGTCATGAGCAGCGTCGGCGCCGGTCAACGCGGCGTCATCTCCGGCCTGCTCAATCTGTCGCGCAACCTTGGCCTCATTACGGGCGCCTCCGTCATGGGCGCCCTATTCGCCGCCGTATCGGCCGGAGGACGCGAAGCCGGCGGCCAAGGCATGCTGACGTCAGCGGCGGCGGCCAGCGGAATGCAGGTGACCTTCCAGACGGCAACGGCACTGGCGGTGGCGGCGCTGGTGCTCAGCCTCTTGCCGAGCCGGCGGGCGGAGAATGCCTGACGAAGATCAATTCAGGGGGCTTGGGCGAATGCCGCTCAGGCCCCTGCCCGCTTGCGGCGCTCATAGAGCATGACCAGCGTCTCGGCCGTCAGCGCCGGCTTTTCCTCGCCCTCGATCTCGACGGTGTTGGCGGCCTTCATCAGGTATTGGCCCGGCCCCCTGTCCTCCATGGACAGCAGCGTGGTGCGCAGCCGGATGCGTGCGCCCACCTTGACCGGCGCCAGGAAACGCACCTTGTCGAAGCCGTAGTTGAAGGCGGCCTGCGTGTTCTCGGGCACGATTCCCATGCCGAGCGCCAGCGCGCCGATGATCGACAGCGTCAGATAGCCATGGGCGATCGTCGTGCGGAACGGGCTTTGCCGCCGCGCCCGTTCGGGGTCGACATGGATCCATTGATGATCGCCGGTGCATTCGGCGAACTGGTTGATACGGTTCTGGTCGACTGTCGTCCATTCCGAGACGCCAAGCTCCTGCCCGGACATCGTCCTCAACTGCTCGTAGGTCGGCGGCGTCTTAGGCCGTATTTCGGTCATTCCTGTTTTCCCGATAGCTTCCAACGCTTCCGGACCACGAACCGGCGGCCTCTGTCAATTCGCCCTGCATGATTCCGTTCCGCCGGGACCGACGCGAATCCTGGCATGGTCCTACGTCAAGCCGTGTTCGCCCGGCCTTGGCATTTGAGGGTACCCATGGTGTAAAAGCATGGCGGCCGATGAAAGAGCATCCGAACAAAACTACGCCTGGCGCAGGGTTGGCAGGCAACCGGTCTTTGTCACGCAAGCTACTTCTTCTCGTAGCCGGCGCGGATTTCCTCCATCGCCTCCTTGATGCGCATGCGCAGGATGTCGACCGATTCGGTGCCGGATTTCCTGACCAGCTCGGCCACTTCGCTGGCATTCTTCAACGTGATCTCGAAGGATTTCCTGGCGAACTCAGTCTGCTTGGCCATCAGGTCCTGCGGCGTGCCGGGCGCTCTGTAGCCTTGCGTCATGTCGGCAATTTCGCGCAGCGTGTCCTGCAGCATCTCGCGTTGCCTGGAGAACAGCGACGACGCGCCGGCGGCACTTGCCCGCGCCGATTTCTCCAGCGCTTCAAGGTTCTTGCGGTGGTGCGCGAGGATTGCCTCGACATCGACATTGGGCAGTTTCAGATCGCGGCCGAACCGGCCGAACATGTCCGTGAAGGAATGGGAATCCGGTTGTTTGGCCATGCTCATCTGCTCCCCTGTTGCCGCGACTGCTGATGCCCCGCCCATGAGAATAGGGCATGGCGTGCGCCCGTCAATTGACGAGAAACAGCCGCTCCGCGGTGTAAAGCGCGATGCCGGCCAGACCGCCGATAATCATGCCGTTGAAGCGGATATATTGCAGGTCCCGGCCGATATTCATCTCGATCAGCCGCGTCAGTTGCGCCAGATCCCAGCGCTTGACCTGGTCTGCGATGAATTTCGATACGCCGCTCTTCTGGCTCTCGACGAAAGAGGACAGCGCCACCACGAATCCCTGGTTCATGTCGGCCCTGATCTTGGCGTCTCCAGCCAGATGCCGGCCGACCTCGACGAACATGTTGGCAAGATGCGCGCGGATGATCGATCGCGGCGCCTTGGCATCCTGCTCGATGAACAGCCTGAGGCTTTCCCACATGTCGCCGGCCAGCGCCTTGACTTCCGGCCTGGCGAGGAAATCGCGCTTCAGCTTCTCGGCGCGCCTTGCATATTGCTTCGACGTTCTCAACCGCTCGACGAAGGCTTGCGCGAAACGGTCGAATTCGGTGCGCATCGGGTGGTCGGGATCGGCTCTCACCTCGTCGAGCAGCGAACCGGCCGAGGCGACGATCTTCTTCAGGAGATAGGCGTCGGCCCTGAACAGCTTGAACAGCGACGGCAGTTCCTCGCGGATCTTTTCGCGCATGGTCGTCAGCGCCTGTTCATCGTTGAGGAACCGGCCGATCACCTTGATGAACTCATCGAACAGCCTCTGGTGACGGCGATCGTCGGTCAGGGCCGAGAGCAATTCGGCCGCCAACGGCGCCAGCGGCACTTTTTCGATCTGCTCCAGCATCCGGCTGGTGACGAAGCCGCGCAGCCCCGATTGCTCGACGGCGGCAAGCGTCTGCGGAACCAGGCGCACGACGAAACGCGACAGGCCCGCGGCACGTTCGGAATCGGCCAGCCAGTCGGCGACGAGCGCCGAGAAATCGACCTCGGCCAACTTTTCGCGCACCGGCTCGGGGGCAAGGAAATTGGCTTCGATGAAACGGCCGAGATTATCGGCGATACGGTTCTGGTTCTCGGGAATGATCGCGGTGTGCGGGATCGGCAGACCGAGAGGCCGCTTGAACAGCGCGACCACCGCATACCAGTCGGCCAGGCCGCCAATGGTCGCCGCCTCGGCAAAAGCGGCGACGAAGCCGAGCCAGGGATAGGTGCTCTCGAAGGACTTGGCCAGGGCGAACACGGCGACGCAAAGCGCAAGTGCCCCCGTGGCGACGAATTTGGTCCGCCGCAGCATTACAATCTTGGCATGCGCGTCGGCATCATATCCGCCGGAAGCCATGGCCGTGGCTGATTGTGACATGTCAGAGCCGCTCCTCGTCGATCTCTGATCTATTTAGAGCATTCCAGGAAAGGTGTGTAACGCTGTTCCCTGGAAAAGCGCTTAGCGCTTTCCCCAGGGAATTGCGTGAAAACAAAGAGTTAGGGCGGTCGGCCATTCTGCCGATCACTGGACCGCTCTGGTGTTTCGCCCGAGAAAATGCGCGTGACAGCCGATTCGGCCCGCGTCTTGCCGCCTTGCGCACACAAAGTTGACGGGAATATTCAGCTATTAGGCGAAGCTAGTCTGGAATTATTCCAAGGTATAGGCCATATTCCGCCGAGGCCAGTGTGGCGAATCCGAAAGCTCGGAGCAAAGCCGCACCAGCAAAGTTCAAAATCTGGCGTGATCGCAGCTCGCCGGCGCTTTGTGAGGACAAGATGCGACTTACCCGCCAGACCAATTACGCCATGCGCATCCTGATGTATTGCGCGGCCAATACCGATCGGCTGAGCCGCATCCCCGAGATCGCCGCCGCCTATTCGGTGTCGGAGCTTTTCCTGTTCAAGATCCTCCAGCCACTGGTCGAGAATGGCCTTGTCGAGACGGTGCGTGGCCGCAATGGCGGCGTCAGGCTTGGCCGTGCCGCGGAATCGATCAACCTGTTCGACGTCGTGCGCGTGACGGAGGAAAGCTTCGCCATGGCCGAGTGCTTCGAGAACGACGCCGCGGAATGCCCTCTGGTCGACAGTTGCGCGCTGAATTCCGCGTTGCGCGAGGCGCTCAACGCCTTCTTCGCGGTCCTTGCCCGCTATACGATCGCCGATCTCGTGGCGGCGCGTCCGAACGTGCGCAACCTGCTCGGCATTGACCTGCTGGAGCGCCGCGCACCGGCGGCCTGATCCGGTTTGCCGCAGGCTGGACCTGCGGCGAACGTCCAGAATCTAGGCCGCTGCCAGAATCTAGGCCGCTGCCAGAATCTAGGCCACTGATTGAGGCAGCACGAACGGCATATTGCCGGCTGGCAGGACTCCAACCCTTAAGCGGCAACCGAATACCCTTTCGATCAGATCGTCGCTCAGCACATCCTGCGGCGAACCGGTGGCGGCAAGCCGGCCGCGGTGCATGACGAAAATCCGGTCGGCATACATCGCCGTCAGGTTGAGGTCGTGCAGGATGGCAACCACGCCGCCGCCCGTTCTGGCGAAGTCGCGGGCAATGTTCATGATGATCAGCTGGTGCTTGATGTCGAGGCTGGACACCGGCTCGTCCAGGAACAGATAGCGCGGCTTGCCGTCGAGCACCGGCGCCCAGATTTGGCACAGCACGCGGGCGAGTTGAACGCGCTGCTGCTCGCCGCCGGAAAGCTCCTGATAGAAGCGGCCGGCGAAACCGTCGAGGTCGACACGCGCCAGCGCCCGTTCCGGCAGGCGTTCGTCCTCGCCCGGCAGCACACCTGAGCGGCCTCCGACAAGGCCGAGCCTGACAATCTCGCGCACAGTAAAGGGAAACGACAAGGTCGTCGCCTGCGGCAGCACCGCGCGCAGCGTCGCCGCCTCGACTGGCGTTATCGTCGAGAGCTCGCGGCCGTTGATGGCAATCCGGCCGGTATGCGCGAGTTCCCCCGACAGCGCCTTGAGGAAGGTCGTCTTGCCCGACCCATTGGGGCCGACAATGGCCGAAATCTCACCCGGCCTGACCTCGAAATCGACGCCGGCGACAATGCCTTTCCTGCCGATCGCCACCGAAACATCGCGCGCTTCGATCATGAAACACCCCTACAGGTCGATGACGCCGCGCTTGCGCAGCAGGATCCAGAGGAAGAACGGCGCCCCGGCGATCGCCGTGACGATGCCGATCGGCAGTTCGGCGGGCGCCACGATGGTGCGCGCGACCGCGTCGGCCAAAAGCAGCAGCGAGGCGCCGAGCAGCGCCGAGGCAGGCAGCAGATAGCGGTTGTCGGGGCCGATCAGCAGGCGCAGCAGATGCGGCACCACGATGCCGATGAAACCGATGCCGCCGCTGACGGCGACGGAGGCGCCGACCGCCGCCGAGACGCCGACGATGGCCGTGTACTTAAGCCGTTGCACCGGGATGCCGAGATGGCCGGCGGTCGCCTCGCCCAGCGCCAGCGCATTGAGGCCGCGAGCCAGGAACGGCATCGCCGCCAGCGAAAGCACGATGACCGGGCCGACAGAGCCGATCTTCTGCCATGTCGCACCGGCCAGCGAGCCGAGTTGCCAGAAGGTCAGGTCGCGCAGTTGCCGGTCGTCGGCCATGAAGATCAGGATACCGGTCAGCGCCATGGCAAGTGCGGCCAGCGCCAGGCCGGCAAGCAGCATGGTGGCGACGGATGTGCGGCCCTGCCGCGTCGCGACCTTGTAGAGCAGCAACGTCACCGACAACCCGCCGCCGAAGGCCGCCAGAGGAAGGGTCAGCGCGCCGAACGAGGCGGTCACCGGCGACAGCACGGTCGTGCCGAGCACGATGACGGCCACCGCGCCGAGGCTGGAGCCCGCCGAAACACCGATAAGGCCGGGGTCGGCAAGCGGATTGCGGAACAGCCCCTGCATGACCGCGCCGGAGACCGCGAGCGCAGCCCCGATCAGCACGCCGAGCACGACGCGCGGCAGCCTTATGTCATAGACGATGAGGCGATCTCGCGCGCTCATCGCCACGTCGCCAGGCGCTGCGCCGAACAGCCAGTCGCCGACGACCTTGACGGCGGAGGCATCCGAGGCGCCGGAGGTCAGCGACAGCAATACCGCTGCCGCAAGCACGACGCAGGCGAGCGCGATGACCAGACGGGCGCGCCCGGAACGGTCACCGTCGCTGGCCATCTTCCTCTCCGCCGGCCCGGCGATCGACTGGTCGACCATGCCGCTCAGTCCGTAATCTGCGTGCCATAGAGCGCGGCGGCGAGGTCGTGGACGGCGTCGGCCGTGCGTGGTCCGAAGCCGAGCAGATAGCCGCCGTCGATGCGGATCAGCTTGCGCGCGGTTCCGGCCGGCGTCGAGGCGATCGACGCGTTGCCGAACAGTTCATCGTCCGATACCGGCGGCCCGGCATTGCTCATCATCAGGATCGCGTCCGGCCTGGCGGTGACAACAGCCTCGTCTGACAGTTGCTTGTAGCCGGAGAAGCCTTCGATCGCGTTGACGCCGCCGGCCAGCTTGATGATGCCGTTGGCCGCGGTATCGCTGCCGGCCGCCATGATCTTGCCGCCCTGCATCGACAGCACGAACAGCACGCGCTTGCGCTTCTTGATCGAGGCCGTCTGCTTTTCCGCCGTCTGCAGCTTGGCATCGATCTCCCTGGCCAGCGCTTCGGCCTTGGCGTCGGCGCCGAGCGCCTTGCCGACCACGCGGACCTTTTCGAGGATGCCTTCACGGTCGTACCGGTCAGGCACTTCGATGAAGGGGATGCTCGTCTTCTTCAGCACGTCGAGCGCCTCCTTGGGGCCGCTGCCGTGCAGCGCCAGCATGCCCGAAGGGTTGACCGACAGCACACCCTCCGGCGACAGCTGGCGCATGTAGCCGACATCTGGCAGGTCGAGAGCTGCTTTCGGATAGCGGCTGGTGGAATCGCGCGCCACAAGATGCTTTTCCTCGCCGAGCGCATAGACGATCTCGGTGATCGAGCCGCCGATGGACGCGATCCTGGTGGGATCGGCGAAGACGGAGACACCGTCGCCGGCGTTGGCCGGCTGCGGTGCGCCGAAGGCAAGGGAAAGACCGAGCATCGGGCCAAGCATCGATCCGCGCACAACCGTCAATCCGGTGAGAAGACCCATCATCGTTTCCTCAGGCTGCGGTCGGGCTTGGAATGCGCGGCAGGTTCTCGGCCAGGAAGCGCCAGTCGTCGCGCTCACCCTCTCCTTCATGGCGCTTGCCGAAGAACTGGATGATCATGTTGCCGCCGGCGTCGTAGACCTCCAGCGACGTAACATGGCCGTCCTTGGTCGGCTTGCGCACGGCCCAGACCTCATGAATGTGGTCGGTGCGCAGGTGCAGATGGAAGGTCTCGTCCAGCACATTGATCCATGGCCCCATTGGCTTGATCGACTTGACCGGACCGGAATGGATTTGGATACAGCCGCGGTTTCCCACAAAGCACATGATCGGCATCTCGCCCTCGGCGGCACGATTGAACATGGCTCTCACCGCATCATTGTCGAGCAGCCATGCATAGTCCTGGCCCACCATGCGCACCGCCTGGCGGCGGCTGAGCTTCAACGTCTTCAGCATGCCGAAGAACTGATGCACGTCGGTCAGCCGGCTCCAGCGATCGCGCAGATCGTCGAGATTCGCGGTCGTTGTCACCGCCTCGCCTTCGTTCTCGGCGGCTGGCCCCGAAATGGCGACCAGTGGCTCCTGGTTCGGCGATTCCAGCGAAGCGACCAGTTTCTGATAGGCATAGAGGTTTGACCCCGGCCGCAAATGCACCTTGTGCACCGCCTCGCCCGCCGCGTCGAAGAATTGCAGGCTGCGGCGGATGTCGTCGCCGTCGCGTTTTTCCACGGCAAAGCCGTGCGCCCATATTTTCGGGAAAATGCGCAGGTCGATGTTCTCGCCCAGCACCATGGCATTGTGATTGCCGGTGACGACCTTGTCGTAGGCGCCGATCTTTTCATGCACGGCGCTTTCGTTGCGGGTGAGCGCCATCACCTCGCCGACGGCTTCGAGGCCGGTCAGAAGATCGTTGACGCGTGGCTCGACGCGAACGACACCGTCGCCGCAATGCGCGGCCACCAACTCAGCCTCCGAAATGCCAAGCTGTGCGGCCAGATCGCGCTCGCGCGTTTTCGGATTGTCCGTCCGCGCCCGCCGGATTTCGTGCGGGGTGGGTTTTACGCGCTGGTCCATTATCCTGCTACCTTACGCTTACTTGTTGAGGATGAGCTTGCCCTGACGGGTGATCTTGAGCCGGTAGAGCGCGCCGTGATGCTCGATGCCGATCTCGTGCTCACCTTGGAACAGCGTGTTGCTCGACAGCGTCCGCACCGCCAGCGGAACGCGGTCGAAGCGGGCGGAGGCATCGTCGGAACGGCGGACGCGATAGCGGAAGTCGTTGGGATTGTGCGTGTTCATGTGGATCGGTCCCTTTCCTGTGCCGGGCGTCTGGCTAGGCGTTTGCGTCATCCGATTCATTCTTGACTTGAATAATCATGTTTACTAGTCAGTGCAATACCGGATTAAATGAGTCAAGATTTAAGACGGGAATGCGATCACAAATGCCAGCCAGCCCCAGGCCAGCCCGCATCGAACCTGGAAACTTTGGAGTTGGGGCACATGGGGTTAGCGATTTGGGAACGGCGCGGCTGGTCGGGGCCGAACGGTGCAGTGGCTTTGCTGGCGGGCGTGGCGGCGATTGCCTTGTTCGTGCCACCTGCCAACGCTCAGCAATCCGCACAGGCGGCGGGAGAGCAGGCCGATCAATCGAAGCAGGCTGAGGGGGAAAAGCCGGCGCCAGCGGGCGCAACGCTGCTCGACAAGGTTCTGGTCATCAGCCGCACCGGAGAAACGGCCATCCAATCGCTGGCCTCGGCCAGCCATATCGACCAGGAACAGCTCGATCGCCGCATGGCGACGACGCCGAACGAAATGCTGTTCGGCGTGCCCGGCGTCGCGGCGCAGGCCGATGCCAGGCGCGTCAGCACCAGCGTCAATATCCGCGGCCTGCAGGATTTCGGCCGCGTCGCGATCATCGTCGACGGCGCGCGGCAGAACTTCCAGCGTTCCGACCATGGCACCCAATCGACCTTCTACGTTGACCCCGAGCTTATCAAATCCGTCGACGTCATCCGTGGTCCGGTCGCCAACACCTATGGCTCGGGCGCGATAGGCGGCGTGGTCTTCTTCGACACCAAGGACGCCCAGGACTTTCTCAGGCCGGACGAGACATGGGCTGGTTCCGTCACCGGACGCTACGAGAGCAACGGCAAGGGCTGGACCACCAGCGCATCCGGCGCCTATCGCTTCAATGACGATTGGGATGCGCTGGGCAATATCGTTTACCGCAACTATGACGACTACAAGGATGGCGACGGCGACACGGTCAAGGGCACCGGCTTCGATGTATTGAGCGGACTGCTCAAGACCACAATCCATCCGAGCGACAATAGCGAACTGAAGCTCGGCTGGGTCGGTTCGAGCGACGGCTGGAAAGAGATCAGCGGCGGCATGCCGGTCAATGACGTCGACCTGAAGTCAAACACCTTCACCGCTCGCTACAATATCACGGACGAAGACAAGAGCTGGCTCGACCTCCACGTCAACGCCTCCTACAACAAGACCAATCTCGACCTGACCAGCCTTGTTCCGCAGCGCCGCTTCGATCCCGTCACCGGCCTTCCCGTGATGTTGCCGGCAGGTTCGACGTCGACCTTCGATGTCGGCACAGCCGCCATCGACATCTGGAACACGTCGCGATTCGAGACAGGCGGCCTCGCGCATGAACTGACCTATGGCGGCGACTGGGTGAATGACGACGTCGAGACTGGCGGCACGGCAGGCGGCGACAGCTTCTACACGCCTTCCGGCGAGCGCAACGTTTCTGGCGCCTACGTCCAGGACAAGCTCAGCTGGGATTGGCTCGAAGTCATTGCCGGGCTGCGCTATGACAATTACAGCCTCGAGGACGACACGCACGAAACGTCGGGCGACCGCCTGTCGCCGCGCATCACCGTCGGCGTCTCGCCTTTCGAAAGCGCCGGCCTTGCCGGCCTGCAATTCTACGGCACCTACGCGGAGGGCTACCGGTCGCCTTCGCTGACCGAAACCCTGATCAGCGGCAACCATCCGGCGGGTGTCAGCTTCCCGTTCCTGCCCAATCCCAATTTAAAGCCCGAAACCGGCAAGACCGTCGAATTCGGTGTCAATTACAAGCAGAACGACATTCTGGAATCCGGCGACGCGTTTCGGCTGAAGGCAGCCTACTTCAACAACGACGTCGACGATTATATTGACGGCGTTACGCTGTCGGCCTTTGATCCGACCAGTGGCTGCCCCTTGGGGCCGGGCATTCCGATCTGCTTCCAGTACCAGAACTTCGCCAAGGCAAAGATCAACGGCTTCGAGATGGAAGGCGTTTATGATGCAGCATGGGGCTACGCCGGACTTTCCGCCTCCATCATCAATGGTCACACCATATCCTACGAAGGCGATCGGGCGGACCTTGCCACGATACCGTCCGCGCAGGTCACCGCGCAGCTCGGCCTGCGCTTCCTCGAGGACAAACTCACTGTCGGCGGCGAGGTGCAGTACAATGGCAAGCCCAAGGGTAACCCGATCGCCGAGGACTATACGCTGGTCAACGCTTTCGCCAGCTACCAGGCGACCGACAGTCTGAAGGTTGATTTCCGCGCCGACAATCTATTCGATGTCAAATACGCCAATCCGTTGAACGGTAGCACCACGGTCGCGGTCTATGAACCGGGCATAACGCTGAAGCTGGCGGCAACGATGCGATTTGGAGGATGATGATGACGAACTTGACGGCATCCCTTCGTCTGCTGACCTCGGCGCTGGCGATGTCGCTTGCAGCAGTTCCGGCGTGGGCACAAGAGTCCGCGTCGGCGCCTGCTCTCGTCCTTGAACTCAATGGCGCGCAACCCTCCGAAAAGGGCTGCCGCCTGACCTTCGTGGTCACCAACAATCTCGGCGCCGACCTTTCCAGGGCGGCGTTCGAGATCGCGCTGTTCAACGACGCCGGCGTCGTCGACCGCCTGACCGTGCTCGACTTCAAGGACCTGCCGGCCGGCAAGACCAAGGTGACGCGCTTCGATCTCGCTGGCACCAACTGCGCCAAGGTCAGCCGCGTGCTGATCAACAGCGCGACCGAATGCGTCGGCACCGGCGTCGAGCCGAACACCTGCATGCGAAAACTCAAGACAGATGCCAAGACCAGCATCGCCTTCGGGGTCTGAGCACGGCGTGGGACTGCGTGCGGCATGCCTGCGGCACGCAAGCAGGCCTTTCTGAACTTACCCAATCGGGAGCCACCCGTCTCAGTCCAGGAAATCGAAAGGAACTCCATGTACATCGCCATGAACCGCTTCAAGGTGCAGAACGGCTCGGAAGCCGATTTCGAAGCTGTGTGGAAAAACCGCGATTCCAGCCTCGCGGAAATGAAGGGTTTCCGGGAGTTCCATCTGCTTCGCGGCCCAGTGAACGAGACCGAGGGCTATACGCTGTTTGCCTCGCACACGGTCTGGGCAAGCCACGACGATTTCATCGCCTGGACCAAGTCGGAGAACTTTCGCGCCGCCCACAGGAACGTCGGCACGACGAAGGTCCACTATATCGGCCATCCCCAGTTCGAGGGTTTTTCGGTCGTCGAGGGCGCCTGAAGCAACCTCGCCAGCCGGATAAGGGTCCTCACGCCGCCGCAAGCAGGCTGGCATTGCCGCCCGCGGCGGTCGTGTCGACGCAAACGGCCCGCTCATGCGCGTAAGCCGCCGGATTGAGCACCTCGCTGACCAGCGGCACGATCGGCCCTGCGCGTTCGGCGATCACCTTGCGCACGATACGCGCCGCTTCCGGCGTCCCCGAGAAGGCGACGACGTCGACGTGCAACGACCGAGCCTCGACCGGATCGGGGCGGCCGTCGATCGCCGCCAGCGGCAGGCCCTTGCCGGTCAGCGCTGAAAGTGCCGCCGGCGCTCCTGGCGCCACCGCCAGCACCGCATTGCCGGCGGCGAGCGCCTGAATCGTCTGGGCAAGCAGCGTGTCGCCGTCTGGTCCCAGGCACAGCACCCGGCCGCGCGGCGCCAGTGACAGCGTGTTGGCCTCGCCGGTCGGCCCGGGCAGGTCGATCTGGCCGAAATCGATACCGGCGGCTGCTCCGATCGCCGCGGCACCTTTGCCGCGCAAATGCTTGCGCAGGATGGCGATGCGGTCCGGCCGCGTCGACCAGCCGCCAAGCGCGGGATCGGGCAGATTGTCGGCGAGTTCGGTCGCCGTCACCTTGTGGCCGTCGCCAACAGGCGCGCCTGCCTCCGGTCCCTTGCGAAAGCGCCGGAGATAATGCGGTCCGCCGGCTTTGGGCCCGGTGCCGGACAGCCCCTCGCCGCCGAACGGCTGCGAGCCGACGACCGCGCCGATCTGGTTGCGGTTGACATAGATGTTGCCGGCATGGATCCCGTCGACGAAATGCTGCACGCGACCCTCGATGCGGGTGTGCAGACCGAACGTCAGGCCGTAGCCCTTGCGGTTGATGGCGGCGATCACCGCATCGATCTCATCGGCGTCGAAACTGGCGACATGGAGCACCGGCCCGAACACTTCGCGCTCCATCTCCTCGATACCCTTGACCCGAAACACATGCGGCGCGACGAAGCGGCCATCCCTGGGTGCTTCGAGCTTGGCGATCAGCCGTCCCTGCAAACCCATCGTCGTGCAGTAATCGCGGATCGAACCCTGCGCCTCGTCGTCGATGACGGGACCGACATCCGTCGAGATAGCCCAGGGATCGCCGACCTTGAGCGCCTCCATGGCGCCCTTCAGCATCTCCAGCATCTTCTTCTCGACATCCTTCTGCACATAGAGGACGCGCAGCGCCGAACAGCGCTGGCCCGCACTCTGGAAGGCGGAGGCGAGGATATCGCGCACCGCCTGCTCGGGCAGCGCGGTGGAATCGACGATCATGGCATTCAGCCCGCCCGTCTCGGCGATCAGCATGGCATCGGGCGCGGCTGTCTCGGCCAGTTGCTTCTCGATCAGCTTGGCGACCTCGGTCGAGCCGGTGAAGCAGACGCCGGCAATGCGCGGATCTGATGTCAGTGGCCCCCCGACCGAGGGGCCATCGCCCGGCAGAAGCTGGATGACGTCTTCCGGCACGCCGGCCTCGCGCAGCATTTCGACGGCTCGGAAAGCGATCAGCGGCGTCTGTTCGGCGGGCTTTGCAATTACCGAATTGCCGGTGACGAGCGCTGCGGCGATCTGGCCCGTGAAGATGGCGAGGGGGAAATTCCACGGCGAGATGCAGACAATGACGCCGCGCGCCTCGGTGCCCGCTTCGGCATTGGCCGCCTCGGCCGCGTAATAGCGCAGGAAATCCACCGCTTCGCGCACTTCGGCGACGCCGTCGGCCAGCGATTTGCCGGCCTCGCGGGTGGCCAGCGCGAAGAATTCGACGGCATTGGCCTCGTAGAGATCGGCGGCGCGATTGAGGATGGCCGCGCGCTCGGCAACCGGACGCTTTGCCCAGGCTGGCTGCGCTTCGACGGCGATGCGCACGGCGGTTGCCGCCTGCTTGGCGGTGGCTTCGCTGACCATGCCCACCACTTCCGAAGGCCTGGCGGGATTGACGACCGGGCGTTGCTCGCCATAGCCGGCCGCGCGCGTGATCGGCTTGGCGTGCCAGCGGTTAGGGCCCGCGAAGGCTGTCCTCTCCTTGTCGATCGCTGCCAACGTCACCGGATCGGTGATGTCGAACCCTTTCGAGTTGCGGCGGCTTGCACCGAAGATGACGACAGGCCGGGGGATCGCGGGATTGGCGGCGGGGCCTTGGCTCTCGACCGCTTCTAGCGGGTCGCGCGCGATGTCTTCGGGCTCGACATCCTCGTCGGTGAGTTGGTGGACGAAAGATGAATTGGCGCCGTTCTCCAGCAGCCGGCGCACCAGATAGGCGAGCAGGTCGGAATGCGCGCCGACAGGCGCGTAGATGCGGCAGCGCGTGCCTTCGGCCTTACGCACCGTCTCGTGCAACGCCTCGCCCATCCCGTGCAGGCGCTGGAACTCGAAGCTCTCACGGTTCTTCGTCATCGACAGGATGGCGGCGACAGTGTGGGCATTGTGGGTGGCGAATTGCGGATAGATGCGATCGGTCATCGACAAAAGCTTTCTCGCGCAAGCGAGATAAGAAACGTCGGTGTTGACCTTGCGGGTGAAGACGGGGTAGCCGGCGAGCCCCAGCGTCTGCGCCCGCTTGATCTCGGTATCCCAATAGGCACCCTTGACCAGCCGCACCATGATGGTGCGATCGCATTTCGTGGCAAGCGCATAGAGCCAGTCGATGACGAAGGCAGCGCGCGGACCATAGGCCTGGACGACGACGCCAAAGCCGTTCCAGCCTGCAAGCTCCGGCTCGGCAAGCACGCGCTCGATGACGTCGAGCGAGAGGTCGAGGCGATCGGCCTCCTCGGCATCGATATTGAGGCCCATGCGCGAATGGCGCGCCGCGAGCGCCAGCGAAAGGAGCCGCTCGGCCATGACAGGCAGCATCTCTTCCTTCTGCGCTTCCTCGTAGCGCGGATGCAGCGCCGAGAGCTTCACCGAGATGCCGTGGTTGTGGCGGATATCAGGCCCGTTTGAACCGGCATCGAGTGACGAGATGGCGTCTGCATAGGCCTTGTGGTAGCGCAGCGCATCGGCCTCGGTGCGGGCCGCCTCGCCCAGCATGTCGAAGGAATAGAGATAACCCTTCTGCGTCATCGGCCGGCCGCGCTTCACGGCTTCGGCGATGGTGCGGCCGAGCACGAACTGCTCGCCCATCTCGCGCATCGCCGCCGCCACCGCCTTGCGGATGACGGGCTCGCCGAGCCTGCGCACCATGGCGCGCAGCGTGCCTTCGATGCCGCCCTCGCCTTCGTCGAGCACGCGGCCGGTCAGCATCAGCGCCCAGGTCGAGGCGTTGACGAAGATGGAGCTTGAGCCGCCCGAATGCGCCGACCAGTCGTGCGGCGCGATCTTGTCGGCGATGAGGTCGTCCATCGTCTCGGTATCGGGCACGCGCAGCAGTGCTTCGGCCAGGCACATCAGCGCCACGCCCTCCTTGGTGGAAAGGCCATAGGCGGAGAGGAAAACCTCCATCAGCCGTGGATCGGACGAGCCGCGCACCGCCCGCACCAGATCGGCGGCACGAGCCGAAATCGCCCGGCGATCCTCCGCCGAGAGGCCGCTCGCCTCGGCCAGCGCCTTCACGGCCTGATCCTCGTCGGGCAGATAGTTGGCGCGGATTTGCTGGCGGATGGCGTCGAGCGCTGGCATGGCGGGTCCTACGGCAAGCACAAGGGAGCGGGCCGGCGGTCACCGGACCGAATGGCGCAAGCTAGCACAGGTCCCGATTTTCAGGCGGTCTGAAGAAATCGACATTGCAGTTCGATCGATCTATCATATCACCGCAAACTACCCGAAGAAGGCTGCATTTTCGATGAGGAAAGACCAATTGGACCGCATCGACAGGAACATCCTGTCGGCGCTGGCAAGCGACGGCAGGCTTTCCATGTCGGAGCTCGCCGCCAAGGTCGGCCTGTCCAAGACGCCGGTTCAGGCGCGGGTGAAGCGGCTGGAGAAGGACGGCTATATCAGAGGCTACCAGGCGATTATCGATCGCGAGCGCATGGGCGAAGGCCATGTCGCCTTCGTCCAGGTGAAACTGTCCGACACCCGGTCCGCCGCACTCGATGCCTTCAACCGTGCCGTACAGGCCGTGCCCGAGATCGAGCAGTGCCACATGATGGCGTCGAGCTTCGACTACCTCTTGAAGGTGCGGACCCGGGACATCGCCGCCTACCGCCGCGTGCTCGGCGAACGCATCTCCGCCTTGCCCCATGTCGCCCAGACCTCGACCTTCGTGGCGATGGAGACTGTGAAGGATCGATAATTCACTCCGCCAAGGTCTTCAAAAACGCCACCAGCGCCGCGCGCTCGCGGTCCGACAGCTCAAGCGGATGAATTTCGGATGTACCCTCAACGCTGGGGGCTGCCTTCGCGTAGTGCGCCACCACTTCGTCGAGCGACGCAAACTGACCGGCGTGCATGTAGGGCGGCCGCGTGGCCGCGCCGCGCAGCGAAGGCGTCTTGTAGGCGCGCACCAATTCCGGCGCATCCTTGACCATGAACCGCAATTCGCCGCAGGCGCCGACATCGCCATCGCGATAGGCGCCGAAGCAGTTGAACGGGTCGGCCTGAACTTGGCGTACCGCGTCGACGCGGCCGCGATCCGGCGGCAGCCCGTTGACCGGCGGCACGCCGGTGTTGTGGAACCCATTGTCGGTGAAGCGCGGCCCATTGTGGCAGGTCACGCAATTGGCCTTGCCGATGAACAGTTTCAGGCCGAGGATTTCCTCCCGGGAGAAGGCGGCGTCGCCTTTCGGCTCGGCGCCGGTCGCCAGGTCCAGCGCGAACCGGTCGAAGCGGGCCTGCGGCGGCTCGATCGAGCGTTCGAAGGCAGCGATTGCCTTGCCGATGTTGGCGAACACCCGGTTTATCGCGTCACGCTGCTGGTCGCTCATGGCGCTCCATGCAGCCTTCTCGGCATCGCTGCCGAGCGGACTGGCATTGGCTGGTATGTCGGACAGATCGGGCAGCGGGCCGAAGATGCGCTCGTAGCGGTCGCCGAAGCGCGCCTTGAGGTAATGCGCATAGGCGGCACGGTTTCCCGCCTGCTCCAGCGGGTTCTCCAGCGGCGTGAGCGCCTGCGCCCACAGGCTGTCGCGCCGTCCGTCCCAGAAAAACCAGGGATCGCGCGCGATGCCGGCGAGCGGCATGGTACGCCGGTTCGTGCGGCCGACGCCAACCGCCTGCGGCAGGCCGTCCTGAAACTGCCGGTCGATCTTGTGGCAGGTCGAGCAGGACACCGTGCCGTCGCGGCTCATGCTGGCGTCGAAGAACAGCGTCGAGCCAAGGGCAGCGGCGGCCGGGACATCGGCGAACCGGTTGGTGGTGTCGGGTTTCAGGGCCGGCAGCCTCGACAGCGCCAGCGAGGCGATGGTCTTCTTCTCGGCATCGGAAAAATCCGGCTTGCCGCAGCCGGCAAGGACGGCCATCGCCATCAAGACGAAAAAGCGCGCAAGACGCCTCATCTGCGGCTCACAGCACGACGTTGAAGACGACCGTATCCGACCCAGCCGTCGCGGAGATGGCAAAATGCAGCTGCCACCAGCCGCTCATGGTGAATTTCACGCCTTCGATGCGATAGCGCCCGTCGCCGAGATAGTCCGTCGCTTGCGGGCTGGTCGGCAGGCCGTGGCGGTGCTGCGGCATGCCTCCCGATACCGCGATCGCGGCCCCTTCCACCGGCGTCCCGGCTATCGTCTTCAACGTCAACAGCCAGGCTTCCAGTTCGCCTTGACGGACGACGCCGCGTTCCGGCGCGAAGCTCGCCATGAACAATCCGTTCTCGGTCTTTTTGGTTCGGGAGATATCCGGGCCGGCAACCTGCGCGGTTCGCGGTGCGGTCAGATAGACCACTGCCAGGATGCCAGCCAGCAAGGCTGCCAGACCAAGACCCGCCAAAAGATAACGCCATATCGAAGCCAAGCCGGTTCCTCTTCAGGGGATAACGTTTTGCCGCACCGATCGCATCCCGCCAAACCTGTTGGAATCGCAGGTGACGGAAAAAACCGCCCTTGCCAAGCATGGCGCTCTACTCTCCAAAAAGCTACAGCAGCATCGTAACAGGGGAATGGATCATGATCGGCAAAGGTGTCGCCTCGATCGGCGAATGCATGATCGAGCTTTCGGGCCAAACGGGTTCGAACTGGCGCATGGGATTTGCCGGCGATACGTTCAACACGCTGTGGGCCCTGCATGCGCTGAGTGGAAGGCCAGCGACCTACGTCTCGGCTTTCGGAGACGATCCTTTCTCGCAAGACCAGATCGGCTTCTTCGCGGACAATGGCATCGGCATTGGCGAAAGCCCTGTTATCCCGGGGGCGCGGCCCGGCCTCTATGCCATCACGCTGACCGGCGCGGAACGCTCCTTCACCTATTGGCGCGGCGATGCGGCTGCCAGGCAGCTTGCCTCCAATCCGGCTGCGTTGGCAAAAAGCCTTGAAAAGCAGGCGCTTGTCTACTTTTCCGGAATCACTTTGGGAATTCTGGACTCCGCTGCGCGCGCCACGTTGCTATCGGCCGTGGCCGAGGCGCGATCCGCGGGGTCGCTGATCGCCTTCGATCCCAACTACCGGCCACGGCTGTGGCGCGATCGCGAGGAGGCGCAAGCCGCGATCCTGGAGGCGCTCGCCGTCACCGACATCGCATTGCCGACTTTCCCGGACGAGCAGATGCTGTTCGGCGATGAAGCGCCACAGGCAACGGCTGGGCGGCTCGGGCAACTGGTCGGCGAAGTCGTGGTCAAGAACGGTGAACAGCCGGCGCTGATCGTCGAGAACGGGACGCTGCGGGACGTTCAGGCGATCCATGTGGCCACGCCCGTCGACACCACGGGCGCGGGCGATTCCTTCAACGGCGGCTATCTCGGCGCGCGTCTCGCCGGACACACCCCTGCGGAGGCTACGAAGCGCGCGCACCGTGTCGCGGCCAGCGTGGTGCAGGTTCGCGGCGCATTGGCGCCATTCGAGACGTTGCGTGCGGCATTCGAAACGGATTGAGGGTCAGGGCAGCCGGAACCGATATTCCGTCACGTGATGGTAGATCGCACCCGGCCACAGTGTCGCCTGCGGGAAATACGGCCGGTTCGGCGCGTCCGGCCATATTTGCGGCTCCAGGCAGAAACCGCAGAAAGCTTTGTGGTTTCGCCCTTCCAGCCCCGTGCGCGGCGTCACATACTGGCCGGTATAGAGCTGGACGCCGGGCTCCGTGGTCCACAGTTCCATCTCGACGCCGGAGCTCGCGCCTTGCACCCACGCCGCCTGCTTGAGCGGCCCGCGCGCCGAAGCGAGGCAGAAGTTCTGGTCATAGGCAAGCTGCTCGCCCTCGGTCTCCATGCGCAGCGGCCGTGCCTGGCGGAAATCGAAAGGCGTGCCGTCGACAGGCTTCACCGTGCCCGTTGGAATCATCTCGCCATCCACCGGCAGATAGGCGCCGGCATTGAGCATCATCCGGTGATCGAGGATGTCGCCCGTCCCGCCATCATCGAGGTTGAAGTAGGAATGCTGAGTGAGATTGCACAGCGTCGGCTCCTCGCACGTGGCTGATATCTCGACGCTGAGCGTGCCGGGGATCTTCAGCCGGTAGGTGCAGGTGACGTCGAGTGCCCCGGGAAAGCCCATCGTGCCGTCGGGATCGTGCAGCGTCAGCGTGACGAAGTCCCGCCCGTGCAGCGAAACCGTCCACGGCCGATGGAAAAAGCCTTGCGAGCCTCCATGCAGCGTGTGCTTGTCGAGAAAATTGCGCTCGGTCTGGTAGCGCTTGCCGGCGATGGTGAAACGGCCGTCGCGGATGCGGTTGGCATAGCGGCCGACGACCGCGCCGAAGAAAGCCGTGTCGGTTTCATAGGATGATAGATTATCATAGCCGAGCACGAGAGGCGCATCGTGGCCGGCCAGGCGCAGGTCCTGGATGATCGCGCCGAGCCCAAGGATATTGGCGCTAAGTCCGCCGCCTCTGATGGTGAAGCGGCGAATCGGGTCGCCCGCCTGGGTGGTGCCGAAAACCTCGCCGTCCTTCATTGCCATGCCCGCAAACGTCAGTTGATCCAGACGGCCCGTTTCGTAGCCGGGGCAGGCAGATCACAGGCCTGCCTGTCCCGGCGACAGTCTATCAGAGGCCGAGGCCGCCGATGCAGACATATTTGGTGTCGAGGTAATCCTCGATACCCTGATGTCCGCCTTCCTTGCCGAGCCCGGACTCCTTGACGCCGCCGAACGGTGCTTCCGGCGTGGTGATCAGGCCTTCATTGACGCCGACCATGCCATATTTCAGCCCTTCCATGACGCGGAAGGCGCGGCCGAGATCGCCGGTGTAGAAATAGCAGGCGAGGCCGAATTCGGTGTCATTGGCAAGCGCAATCGCCTCTTCCTCGGTCTCGAACCTGAAGACGGGCGCCACCGGCCCGAAAATCTCTTCCTTCATGAAGCGCATCTTGGGCGTCGCATCGGCGATGACGGTCGGCTGGAAGAACGAGCCGCCGAGGGCATGGCGCTTGCCGCCGGCGACGACCTTGCCGCCCTTCGAAGTCGCATCGGCGATCAGTTCCTCGACCTTCTCGACCGCCTTCTCGTCGATCAGCGGCCCCTGCTGCACGCCCTCCTCCAGGCCGGAGCCGACCTTCAGCTTGTCGCTGGCGGCAGCCAGCTTCTCGACGAACCGGTCATAGACGCCGGCCTGGACAAGGAAGCGGTTCGTACAGACGCAGGTCTGGCCCGAATTGCGGTACTTGGCCGTGATCGCACCGGCGACGGCGCGATCGATGTCGGCGTCGTCGAAGACGATGAACGGCGCATTGCCGCCGAGCTCCATCGACACCTTCTTCACGGTGACGGACGACTTCTGGATCAGGATCTTGCCGACCTCGGTCGAGCCGGTAAAAGTGATCTTCTTGACCAGCGGATTGGCGCAGATCTCATCGCCGATTTCGCCGGCCGCACCGGTCAGGATGTTGATTACGCCCTTGGGGAAGCCGACTTCCTCGGCCAGCGCGCCCCAGGCGAGACCGGAGTAAGGCGTCTGCGAGGCGGGCTTGACCACGGCGGTGCAACCCGCGGCGAGTGCCGGGCCGAGCTTGCGGGCCAGCATCGAGGACGGGAAATTCCACGGCGTGATGGCGGCGATGACGCCGACCGGTTCCTTGGTCACCAGGATGCGGCGGTCCGCCCACGGCGACGGCACGACATCACCATAGGTGCGGCGGCCCTCCTCGGCGAACCACAGGATGTAGGAGGCGGCCGAGCCGATCTCGCCCTTCGATTCGAACAGCGACTTGCCCTGTTCAATGGTCAGGAGCTCCGCCAGAACGTCCTGATTGTCCATCATGGCATCGTGCAGCTTGCGCAGCAGCTTCGAGCGCTCGAGCGCGGTGGTCTTGCGCCAGGTCTTGAAAGCTTCGTCGGCGGCTTCGATGGCGCGGCGGGTCTCGATCTTGCCTGCCTTGGGCACGGTGCCGATCTTGAGGCCGGTTGCCGGATTGGTGACGTCGACCGTCTGGCCGCTGTCGGCCTGCACCCATTCGCCGTTGATGAGATTGGCCTGGCGCATGAAATGGCTGGTTTTCTGAAGCATGGTCTAGCCTCCGTTCGGCGCACTGACGGGCCGCTATCTGGATGTCTTCGATTAGCGCATCGGCGCTGGGGCCATTGCTCTTATCCTAGGGAAAGCCCCGCAAGCAATCGCAAGATGGCATATAGGGGTTATGCCAGTGCAAGGCGAGAGCCGAGGTTTGATTTCACCGCTGAGACATCGCGTCAAACCGGATTCACGCGAGCGGCTCAGACCCCGGTTTTATTCATGTCAGCCGAAGACGTGCACGCTCACCGCGAGCCAGCAAGCCGTGGTGACGACCGCGCTCGCGGTCGCGATGGTCATCTGGTTCGAAGCCAGCGCCTGGCCTGTGTTGAACTGCACGGCAATGAGATAGGAATTGATGCCGGATGGCAGCGCCGCCACCACGACCGCTACCTTGGCGGTCAAGGGCGGCAGGCCGAGCAACCAGACGAAGATCAGAACCAGCGCCGGCATCAGGAACAGCTTCAGTGTTGATAGCGCCAGCGCCGGGCGGACATTGCCTGATATGCCGAAGCGGCGCAGGCTGAGCCCCATGGCGAACAGCGCCACCGGCCCGGCGGTGCCGGCCAGCGCGTCCACCAGCCGCATGACCAGTTCGGGCAGCGGGATGCCGCTGAAGCGCCATGCGAGACCCAAAAGAATGCCGATGATTAGCGGATTGATGAACAGCCGCCTCAGGAAATTGCGGACGACGCGCACGGGGTGCACATGCTCGCCGCCGCCGCGGCCGAACATCTCGAACAGCACGATCGAAGCCATCATCATGACAGGCAGATGCACGGAAACCAGAAGCGACAGCACCTCGAATCCATCCCGCCCGAATATGCCGAGAATGAACGGCGCGCCGAGCAGGACAACATTGGAATAGGCCGACGACACCCCGCCGACGACACCCGCGCGTGCGTCGCGTCCGAATATCCGCGTGGTAACGACATGGCCGGCGGCCCAGGTGATTGCCACCGCCGCGAAATAGGCCCCCCATAGCGACCACGGTGCCACCCCGTGGAAATCGGCATTCACCATCGTCTGGAACAACAGCAGCGGCATCGCAACGCTGACCGCGAAATCGGATATCCCCTCGCCGCTCGCCGGCTTCATATAACCGGTGAACCCGGCGAGGTAGCCGAGCGCCACGAGGCTGAAGACGAAAAGGACGGTTTCGGTAAGCGGAGACATTTTTCCAGGGATAGGCGAGCCAAGGTCGCGGTGCAATCGCGCCCGAATTTCTTCGACCCCGAATTTGTTCTGCCAAGCGGGGCATCGCCGAAGGCGGCTGGACTTTTCCCATCCCGCTCACGACCGGAAGACCGATCTGGTGAAGCAGCGGATGACGAAGGAGAAGTGAGACCGCGGAGACCGCAGGCCTTTCGCTTGTCTTTGTACCTGCTTTCCGATCCCTATATGCGGGTGGCCGGTACCCGGCTTCTGGAAGGATTACGATGATCCGATTTGCCTTGGCGTTGTTCCTGTTTGGCGTTCCGGCTGCAGCGCATGCGACGGATGCCGGCTGGGCGCTGCTGCGCGATGGCGGCCATGTCGTGCTTTTGCGCCATGCCATGGTCACCGGCACCACCGATCCCGCCAATTTTGATATCGACAGCTGCGCCACCCAGGTCAATCTGTCCGCACGCGGCAAGCAGCAGTCGAGCAAGATCGGCGCCTTGCTTGCCGCCCGCGCCGCGCCGATCGAGCGCGTGCTGTCCAGCCGCTATTGCCGCTGCCTCGACACCGCGCGCATCGCCTTCGAGACCGAGCCGGAGCCTTTCGCGCCGCTCGACCTGCTGAAGGGCGACGCGGCGCAAAAGGCGGCCCAGATCGCCGCGATCATGAAGGAAATCCGCGCCTATTCCGGCTCTGACAACCTGGTCATGGTCACTCATCTGGAAAATATCGCTGCGTTGACCGGCGTCTCGCCGCGCGAGGGCGAAGCCGTTGTCGTCGAGCCGCAGGGCGACGGTCTGCGTGTGCTCGGCCGGGTTACGTTCTAAATCGGGGCCGACCGGCGCATCCGCGAGCAGCCGCGCGTCGATGAGGACTTGCGACAGAGGTAATGTTGCCAAAATACCACCCAAAAAAGATGCCGCGCTAGGGCCGCGACAATGAGGCCAACATCATCCGCGGTCGCCAGCCATGGAGGGGCCGCCGGGTTGACCGGCGGCCCGTCTTGCGTTTCTTGGGCACGCTACCCATCTGCGCCCGGCGTATCAGGCCTTTTCCTGCCGGGAAAAACCGATTAGACAGCGCCCAAACAAGATGCGGACAGATTCCGCCCGCAACCGAAGGAAAAGCCCTTGTCCACCACGTTCGACAAAGTCGCCAAGATCATTGCCGACACCAGCGAGATCGATATCGACACCATCACGCCCGAGAGCCACACGATCGACGATCTCGGCATCGACAGCCTCGATTTCCTCGACATCGTCTTCGCCATCGACAAGGAATTCGGCATCAAGGTGCCGCTGGAAAAGTGGACCCAGGAAGTCAATGACGGCAAGGCCTCGACGGACGATTACTTTGTCATGAAGAACCTGTGCGCCAAGATCGACGCACTGGTCGCCGCCAAGACCGCCTGATCCGTACCCGATCATCCATGAGCCCCCACGACGTCGTCATCACCGGCATTGGCCTTGTCTCCTCGTTGGGAGAAGGCCCCGATGAACACTGGCGCAAGCTCACTCAGCCGGGTCAGAAGCCGGTGCTCGAAGCCGAGCGTTTCGCGCCCTACACCGTCCATCCGCTGCCGGAGATCGACTGGAACCTGCAGATCGCCAAGCGCGGCGACCAGCGCCAGATGGAAACCTGGCAAAGGCTCGGCACCTATGCCGCGGGTCTTGCGCTGGACGATGCCGGCATCAAGGGCAATGACGAGCTCTGCACGACCATGGACATGGTCGTGGCCGCCGGCGGCGGCGAGCGCGACGAAGCGGTCGATGCCGCCATCCTGGCCGCCTCGGAAAGCCGCAACGACCGTGACGTGCTGCTCAACGAGAAGCTCACCACCGAACTGCGCCCCACCCTGTTCCTGGCACAGCTTTCCAATCTGCTCGCCGGCAACATCTCCATCGTCCACAAGGTGACGGGATCGTCCAGGACCTTCATGGGCGAGGAAGGCGCCGGCGTAGCCGCCGTCGAGACGG
This sequence comes from Mesorhizobium sp. B2-4-7, assembly GCF_006442685.1. NCBI lineage: Bacteria > Pseudomonadati > Pseudomonadota > Alphaproteobacteria > Hyphomicrobiales > Phyllobacteriaceae > Mesorhizobium > Mesorhizobium sp. B2-4-7. The sequence continues at coordinate 31,187 of NZ_VFVH01000008.1, read as the reverse complement.
CTGCCGCGCGCATTCGTTCCGGCCAGTCGACGCATATACTGGTGGGCGGCGCCTTCCAGACCGAACATTCCGATATGTTGCTCGGCTATGAGCTTGCCGGCTACCTGCATCGCGGCGCCTGGAAGCCCGTCTGGCAGCGGCAAGGCGCCGAAGGTGGCGGCGTGGTATCGGGATCCGGCGGCGCTTTCCTGGTGCTGGAGCAGCGCGAACACGCGGCAAGCCGGGGGCGCAGGATCTATGCCGAGCTCGGCCCGGTCGTCTCCGGCCGTGCCAGGCGGCGGCAGGGCGAGCTCGATTCCGAGATCGCCGCGCTGCTCAAGAAGACCGCCGTGCCGAATGGCGGCTTGCTTTCCCTGTCTGGCGCCTCAGGCGCTCACGCGGCTACCGCCGCCGAGAAGTCGGCGTTCGACAGCAATCCCGCGATCGCGGTGCGCGGCTTCGCGACGCTGACCGGCCACATGAAGGAAGCGCAGTTTCCCTTCGCCGTGGCGCTGGCGGCGCTCGCCGTCGACCGCAAGGCCGCTTATCCCGTTTTCGATGCCGCTGCCGAGAAACCGTTCGAAGGCATTCCAAGAAGCGTCCTTGCAACGGCGATCGGCTACCACCAATTCGAGGGCATGGCGCTGGTCAACGCCGCATAGAGCGGCCAGCCACATACAACGACAAAGGTTAGGGCTTCCGGATGGCCAATCTCAGAGATCACATGGGCAGGCCGATCGTTGCCGTCACAGGCATCGGCGTGGTTACTTCCCTTGGAGCCGGCAAATCAGACAACTGGACGGCGCTGACCTCGGGCAGATCGGGCATCCACCCGATCACCCGCTTCCCTGTCGACCACCTCAACACCCGCATTTCCGGCATGGTCGATTTCCTTGCGTCGAGCTCGAAGGGCGCCAGTCCCCTCACCTACGAACTGGCGGAGACCGCCGCGCAGGAAGCTGTTACCGAAGCCGGCCTCAATTCCAGCGACTTCGGCGGACCGCTGTTTCTGGCCTCGCCGCCGGTCGAACTCGACTGGCATGAGCGGTTCGCGCTCTATAATTCCGACAAGCACGACGCCGGTGCCGAAAGGCTGCTTCGGGTGGCGCGCGGCCTGAAGGAGCTCGATACTTTCGAGACCACGCAGTTCGGGTCGATCGCCGACCGGCTCGCCGACCGTTTCGGCACGCGCGGCCTGCCGATCACGCTGTCGACCGCTTGCGCCTCCGGCGCCACGGCCATCCAGCTTGGGGTCGAGGCAATCCGCAGAGGCGAATGCGACCGGGCGCTGTCGATCGGCGCGGACGGCTCGGCGACCGCCGAGGCGCTGATCCGTTTTTCGCTGCTGTCGGCGCTTTCGACCCACAACGACATCCCGGAAAAGGCTTCCAAGCCCTTCTCCAAGGACCGCGACGGCTTCGTGCTGGCCGAAGGTTCCGGCGCTCTGGTGCTGGAATCGCTGGAGGCAGCGCTCGCCCGTGGAGCGAGCGTTCTGGGCATTCTGCGCGGCTGCGGCGAAAAGGCGGACGATTTCCACCGCACCCGCTCCAAGCCGGATGGTTCGCCGGCGATCGCGGCGGTGCGCGCCGCCCTCGCTGATGCCGGCCTGGGCGAGGACGAGATCGACTATGTCAACGCGCACGGCACCTCGACGCCGGAAAATGACAAGATGGAGCACCTGTCGCTGTCGACGGTGTTCGGCGAGCGGATCGGCTCGATGCCGATCTCGTCCAACAAGTCCATGATCGGCCATACGCTGTCCGCCGCCGGCGCGGTGGAAGCGGCGTTTTCTCTCATGACCATGCGCGAAGGCGTCATTCCGCCGACCATCAACTACGACAATCCCGATCCGGCGATCGTGCTCGATGTCGTGCCCAACAAGAAGCGCAATGCGCAGGTTGGCACCGTGCTTTCGAACTCCTTCGGCTTTGGCGGCCAGAACACTTGCCTTGTCATGGCGCGGGAACCGGTCTAAGCGAGCCACTTCCGCTAGAACAGAACCGACAGGCTCCATGCGCGCACTGCAACTTATCGAGGACCGCCGTCTTGAAACGGTGGACCTGCCGCCCCCGCCGCCGCCCGCGCTCGGCGAGGTGACGCTGCGCATCAAGGCAGTGGCGCTGAACCACATTGACGTCTGGGGCTGGCGCGGCATGGCTTTCGCCAAGCGCAAGCTGCCGCTGGTCGTCGGCGCGGAAGCCTCCGGCGAGGTCGAGACCGTCGGTCCCGGCGTTTCCGGCCTGCTACCGGGACAGTTGGTCTCGATCTACGGCGCGCGCACCTGCGGCCTTTGCCGTGCCTGCCGCGAAGGCCGCGACAATCTTTGCGAACACGTCTCGGGCGTTCATGGCTTCCACCTCGACGGCTTCGCGCAGGAGAAGATCAACCTGCCGGCGCGCCTGCTGGTCCCCGTCCCTCCAGGCGTGAGCGAGATCGGCGCGGCTGTCGCCCCCGTCACTTTCGGCACCGTCGAACACATGCTGTTCGACAATGCCAGGCTCGAGCCCGGCGAGACGATCCTTGTCCACGCCGGCGGATCCGGCATCGGCTCGGCCGCCATCCAACTGGCGAAGCGGATGGGCTGCACGGTCATCACCACGGTCGGCTCGAATGACAAGATAGACAAGGCCAAGGCGCTCGGCGCCGATCATGTCATCAACTACCGTGACGACCGGTTCGAGGGCGTCGTGCGCAAGCTGACCAAGAAGAAGGGCGTCGACGTCGTCTTCGAACATGTCGGCGCCGACACTTTTGCCGGCTCGATGCTGTGCCTGAAGCGCGGTGGCCGGCTCGTCACCTGCGGCTCGACGTCCGGCGTGTCGGCGCAGGTCAATCTGATGCAGCTCTTCCAGCAGCAGTTGAAGCTGCTCGGCTCCTTCGGCTGCCGCATGGAGAACATGGCCAACGCCATGCGGAAGATGGCGGCGGGACAGGTCGCACCCGTCATCGATACCGAAGTCGGCTTCGACGACATCGACGCCGCGCTGAAGCGCATGGAAGGCCGCGACGTCTTTGGCAAGATCATCCTACGCGTCGTCTAGGCCCTGACTTCTGTGTTGAAGAAGCTTCGCCGCGACCTGATGTTCCGCTACGGCCGGCAATTGCGCCGGTTCGAGCACTGGCTGGTCGCGCGCATTGCGATGATCATCATCTCGGTGCTGCGCCTGCTGCCCCCCGACAGCGCGCTGAATTTCGCCGACCGCGTCGCCCGCCGCATCGGTCCATGGGTCGGACGCCATAATGTGGCCGTCGAGAATCTGCGCAAGGCCTATCCGCACAAGAGCGAAGCCGAGATCCAGGCCATCGCCTCCGACATGTGGGGCAACATGGCGCGTCTCGCCGCCGAATACATCTTTCTCGACGCCTTGTTCGACTACGATCCAGCCGCCACCAGTCCCGGCCGTGTCGAGGTCAGGGGAGTAGACCATTTCGTCGAGATCGCGGCCGAAAAGAAGCCGCACATCGTCTTCACCGGACATCTTGGCAATTTTGAATTGCTGCCGGTGGCGGCGGCTACTTTCGGCATGAATATCACCGCGCTGTTTCGCCCGCCCAACAATCCGTACCTGGCCGACTACATCCTCTCGACGCGCCGCGCGACCATGGGATCGTTGCTGCCCTCGATGGCGGGCGCTTCGTTCGCGCTCGCCTCGGTATTGGAAAACGGCGGCAATATCGGGGTCCTCGTCGACCAGAAGTTCACGGGCGGCCTGGAAACGACATTCTTCGGCCGCCCCTGCCAGAGCAATCGCGTGCTCGGCACACTTGCCCGTCATTATGATTGCGACGTCTACCCGGCGCGCTGCGTCAGGCTGCCGGGCAACCGCTTCAGGCTCGAGATAGAAGAGAAGCTGACATTGCCCCGCACCGCCGATGGCAGTGTCGACGTGCGCGCCACCACCCAGCTTCTCAACGACGTGGTCGAGCGCTGGGTGCGCGAGGATCCCGGCCAGTGGATGTGGTTCCATAAGAGATGGGACATCAGCCGCAAGCGACGCAAGGCAAAAACCCGAAGCGCGTAGTCTGGAGCCGTCCGATGCGCCTCCGGCACAAGCCGGCTTAGCAGTCAGTTCCTCACGACGATGCGCGTGTTGCCGAAGCCGACTTCTCGCACCATCGAGTAGAAAGCCGCCGCATTGGCCGTATGCAGCCGCACGCAGCCATGCGACGCCGGTCGGCCGAGCTGCCTCACCGCGCCCGTTCCGTGGATGGCATAGCCGCCGTGGAAGAACACGGAATAAGGCATCGGCGACATGTCGTATTTGCGCGAATACCACATCCGGGCCGTTCGCTGCGGCCGGTAGGTGCCGCGTGGCGTGAAGTAGCCGGACCGAGCCGTGGACACGCTCCACCGGTAAACGTCCTGGCCGTACCTGACCGTCATCGTCTGCGACGACACGTCTATATTTGCAATGAGGCTGGCTGCCCAGCTCTGCACCGAAACACCCAACAGCATCGTGACAAGTGCTGCTGCCATGAGAACTGTCTTTTTCATGCGATCAAACCCCTTTGATTGCCCCTTGCCTGCCTTCACGTCGTTTTTCATCTCTTTAATGACAGGTGAACGGCATAACATATACCCTTGACCAATTCGCCAATCCAAAGCAGCGAATTTGAACGAATTCCCGCAAGAGTTGCCGTAACGACACGCCGCAACGGCCCAATTGCCAGCGGACTTGCAAAACGACGCCGATCGTTGCTCAACTCGGGCCATGAACGAGCGACTCTTCCAAGCGATCGATGACCGGCGCGACGATCTCGTCGCGCTGACCGCCGAGTTGATCCGTTTTCCCACCATCAACCCCCCCGGCGAAGCGTACCGGCCATGCGCCGAATTTCTTGGCGCGCGGCTGAAGAAGAGCGGCTTCGAAACCGAGTTCATCCGCGCCGAAGGCACGCCCGGCGACACCGACCGCTACCCGCGCGTCAACGTCGTCGCACGCTTCGAGGGCCGCTCGCCCGGCGCCTGCGTCCACTTCAACTCGCATATCGATGTCGTCGAGGCCGGCGACGGCTGGACCGTCGATCCCTTCGCCGGCGTCGTCAGGGACGGCAAGGTCTATGGCCGCGGCGCCTGCGACATGAAGGGCGGCCTGGCTTCCTCGATCATCGCGGCCGAAGCCTTCATGGAGGTATTTCCCGATTTTCCCGGTGCCATCGAGATATCAGGCACGGTCGACGAGGAATCCGGCGGCTTCGGCGGTGTCGCGCATCTGGCGAGGCGCGGCTATTTCTCGAAACCCAGGGTCGACCACGTCATCATTCCCGAACCGCTGAACAAGGACCGCATCTGCCTTGGCCATCGCGGCGTCTGGTGGGCCGAGATCGAGACCAAGGGCGAGATCGCGCATGGCTCGATGCCGTTCCTCGGCGACAATGCGGTGCGCCATATGGGCGCCGTGCTGCAGGCATTCGAGGACGAATTGTTCCCCGCGCTTGACCGCAAGATGACGCGCATGCCGGTCGTGCCCGAAGGGGCGAAGCGTTCGACCATGAACATCAACTCCATCCATGGCGGCCAGACCGAGGATTTCCGGCCCGGCCTGCCCTCGCCCAACGTGCCCGATTCCTGCCGGCTGACCATCGACCGCCGCTTCCTGCTCGAAGAGGATATCGCCACGGTCAAGGGCGAGGTGACCGGCATTCTCGAGCGGCTGAAGCGTGATCGGCAAAAGTTCGACTACGAGATCCGTGACCTGATGGAGGTGCTGCCGCTGATGACCGAACGCGACGCTCCGGTCGTCAAGGCAATCGCGCAAGGCATCCACGCGATCTTCGATCGCGAGCCCGACTACGTCATTTCACCGGGCACCTACGACCAGAAGCACATTGCCCGCATCGGCCATGTCTATGATTGCATCGCCTATGGCCCGGGCATTCTCGATCTCGCCCACCGGCCTGACGAATGGGTCGGCATCTCGGATATGGTGGAATCGGCCAAGGTGATGGCGTTCGGGCTCAACGTGCTGCTGCGCGGCGCCCGATAGCGCCGCACGGGCAAGAGCCAACGGTCGACGCGGCCGTCCGGAGAAAAACATTCCCGGCTACGCCGCCGCGCGGCACGAAACGCAATTTACTCCCGTGCGAAATCACGCTTCTATTCGCCCGGTTTGAGCGCATGTTTGACCACACGGGGAGTAGCACGATGAAATTGTGGAAAACCATCCTGGCCGCGGCCGTCCTGGCGCTGGCCGTCGGCACTCCCGCGCTGGCGGCGCGAACCGATCTGGTCATCGGCATCCCGCTCGAACCGCCGCATCTCGATCCGACCGCCGGCGCGGCCGCGGCAATCGACGAGGTTCTCTACGCCAACGTGTTCGAAGGCTTGACCCGCATCGGGCCAAATGGCGAGGTCCTGCCGGATTTGGCTGAAAGCTGGACCATCTCCGACGACGGCAAGACCTACACCTTCAAGCTGCACACCGGCGTGAAATTCCACGATGGCGCCGGCTTCAGCGCCGACGACGTGAAATTCTCGCTCGACCGCGCCCGCGCCGACAATTCGGTCAATGCGCAAAAAGCCCTGTTCGCAGCCATCGATACGGTCGACGTGGTCGACCCGGCAACGGTCAAGGTGACGTTGAAGAACCCGCAGGGATCCTTCCTCTACAATATGGGCTGGGGCGATGCTGTCATCGTCTCGCCGAAATCCGCTGACGCCAACAAGGAAAAGCCGGTCGGAACCGGCCCGTTCAAATTCCAGAGCTGGGCCAAGGGATCCTCGATCAAACTGGTGAAATCCGACAGCTATTGGGGCACGCCGGCTTACCTCGACAAGGTCGAGTTCCGCATCGTGCCCGATGCCGCTGCTAGCGTACCGGCATTGCTTTCCGGCGATATCCAGGCGTTCCCATTCTTCGATCCCGACAGTCTCGCGCAGGTCAAGGACGATCCGCGTTTCAAGGTGGTGATCGGTTCGACCGAAGGCGAAACCATCCTGTCGATCAACAACAAGAAGCCGCCCTTCGACAAATTGCTGGTCAGGCAGGCGATCTCCTACGCGCTCGATCGCAAGGCGATCATCGACGGTGCCTCGGCCGGCCTCGGCCTGCCGATCGGCTCGCATATGTCGCCGGCCAACAAGGACTACGTCGACCTCACCGGCCGCTATCCGCACGATGTCGCCAAGGCCAAGGAACTCTTGAAGGAAGCAGGCCTGGAGAATGGCTTCAAGGCGACGCTGAAGCTTCCGCCGCCCACCTATGCCAGGCTCGGCGGCGAGATCATCGCCTCGCAGCTCCGTGACGTCGGCATCAACCTCGAGATCATCCCGGTCGAATGGGCGCAGTGGCTGGACCAGGTGTTCACCAAGAAGGACTACGACCTGACCATCGTCTCCCATACCGAGCCCAACGACATCGGTATCTATGCGCGTAAGGATTATTACTTCAATTACGACAATCCGGCCTTCGACAAGGTGATCGCCGATCTGGACGTCACCTCCGATGAAGCCAAGCGCAAGGAATTGCTGGGGCAGGCACAGAAGATCCTGGCCGACGACGCCGTGGTCGGCTTCCTCTACGAACTGCCCAAGGTCGGCGTCTGGGACGCCAAGCTGCAGGGCCTGTGGGAAAACGCGCCGATCCAGGCCAATGATCTCACCAAGGTGAAGTGGAACGAGTGAAGCCGTTGGCCAAGAGGCGACGCTTGCGCTCCGCACCCCCCTCTGCCCTGCCGGGCTGCCTGACCCGAGCCGCAGGACGATCGCTTCAGGTTTGCGCCGCCCCTCATCGCCCTGCCGGGCACTTCTCCCCGTATAGTGACGGGGAGAAAGGGGCTGGCCGCAACCTCGGCACCCTTTCTGCAACGCTGAAGATTGGCGAAATCCTTTGCGAAGGCGTCCTTCTCCCCGTCTCTATACGGGGAGAAGATGCCGGCAGGCAGATGAGGGGCAGCGCCGATTTCGACTGTTGGCCGATCAAGCGATGACCGCCTACCTCCTCAGGCGTCTCGCGATCGCCGCCGCCACGTTGGCGCTGGCCTCCATGGTCGTCTTCGCGGTGCTGGAGATCCTGCCCGGCGACCCGGCGCGGCTGATGCTGGGCATGAATGCCAGCGCCGACCAGGTTGAGCTGCTGCGCAACCAGATGGGCCTCGACGCGCCCCTGCCCTGGCGCTACCTGCACTGGGCCGGCGGCCTGCTCTGCCTGGATTTCGGCCGCTCCTACACCTATTCGGTGCCGGTCATCGACCTCGTGCGCGAGCGTCTCGTCGTCTCATTGCCGCTGGCGCTGATTGCGCTCGCCCTATCCACCCTCATCGCCATCCCGGTCGGCCTGTTTTCAGCGAACCATCGCGGGCGGATGGGTGACACAGCGGCGATGGGCGCCGCGCAGCTCGGCGTCGCCATTCCCAATTTCTGGTTCGCGCTGATGCTGATCTATCTCTTCGCGGTCTGGCTGCGGCTGGTTCCGGCCGGCGGCTTTCCCGGTTGGGGGGCCGGTGCCTGGCCGGCGCTGAAATCACTGCTGCTGCCGGCTGTGGCGCTCGCATTGCCGCAGGCCGCGATCCTGGCACGCGTCACCCGTTCGGCACTGATCGAGGTGCTGAACGAGGACTATATCCGCACCGCCCGCGCCAAGGGCCTGCCCTATCGCGCGGTCCTGTGGCGGCACGCATTGCGCAACGCCATGATCCCGGTGCTGACCATTCTGGGCCTGCAATTCGCCTTCCTGCTCGCCGGCACCATCATCATCGAGAACGTCTTCTACCTGCCCGGCCTCGGCCGGCTGGTGTTCCAGGCGATCACCCAGCGCGACCTGATCGTCGTGGAAAGCGTCGTCATGCTGCTGGTCGCCGCGGTCATCGCCGTCAACCTCGTCGTCGACCTCTCTTATGCCGTCGTCGATCCGCGCCTCCGAAGCCGGCAATGATGTTGCATCCGGACATCCCCGAAGAGACGCTGGGCGGCATCCTCGTCAAGGCGTTCGGCAACCGCTCGTTTCTTGCCGGCTTCGCCGTCACGTTGTTCGTGGCGGCGGTGGCGATCCTCTCCTATCTCTGGACGCCCTATGACGTGACCCGGCTGGTCATATCCGACAAGACGCTGGCGCCGTCCTGGGCGCACTGGTTCGGCACCGACCATTTCGGCCGCGACATCCTGTCGATGATCATGGTCGGCGCCCGCAATTCGATCGCGGTGGCGCTGGTCGCGGTCGGCATCGGCATGGGCGTCGGCGTGCCGCTCGGTGCTTTCGCCGCGGCGCGCGGCGGCCTCGTCGACGAGGCCTTGATGCGCATCAACGATCTCGTCTTCGCCTTCCCTGCGCTTTTGTCGGCCATCATGATCACCGCCATCTTCGGCCCCGGCGCCATCAATGCCATTATCGCCATCGGCATCTTCAACATCCCGGTTTTTGCCCGCGTCGCCCGAGCCGGCGCCTTGGCGATCTGGCCGCGCGAATTCATCCTCGCCGCCCGCGCCGCCGGCAAGGGCAGGATGCTGATCACCGTCGAACATGTGCTCCCCAACATCGCCACCTTGCTCCTGGTGCAAGGCACTATCCAGTTCGCGCTCGGCATATTGGCCGAGGCCGGGCTTTCCTATCTGGGCCTTGGCGCCCAACCGCCAATGCCGAGCTGGGGCCGCATGCTGTTCGACGCCCAGACCCGCATGGTGGTGGCGCCCTGGATGGCGATCTTTCCCGGCATGGCGATCGTGATCACCGTGCTTGGGCTGAACCTTTTAGGCGACGGCATCGCCGACATCCTCGATCCGAAATCGCGGCGGCAACGATGAGCCTTCTGGAAATCGACAATCTGTCGCTGGCGATCGGCGACACGCCGATCCTCCGGAGCATCGAGTTCTCCATCGCGCCCGGCGAGGTAATGGGGCTGGTCGGCGAATCCGGCTCCGGCAAATCGATGACGGCTCTGAGCGTCATGCGGCTCTTGCCATATGCCGCGCGTGCCAGCGGGCGCATCACCTTCGACGGCATCGACATCCTCGCGGCAAGCGAGGATCAGATGTGCGCCCTGCGCGGCGACGATATCGGCATGGTGTTCCAGGAGCCGATGACCGCGCTGAACCCGCTCAAGACCATCGGCGAGCAGGTCGCCGAAGGTATACGCTGGCATGCCAAGGCGAGCCGCGCCGAGGCGGAAGAGCGGGCGCGAAAAATGCTCGACCGGGTTGGCTTGCCGTCGGCAAAATTCCCGCTGTCGCGCTATCCGCACGAACTGTCCGGCGGCCAGCGCCAGCGCGTCGTCATTGCCATGGCCTGCGCGCTGAAGCCGAAGCTGCTGATCGCCGACGAGCCGACCACGGCGCTCGATGTTGTGCTCCAGGCGCAAATCCTCACCCTCTTGCGCGACCTTGTCGCGGAGAGCGGCATGGGCCTGCTCCTGATCTCGCATGACCTCGCCGTGGTCACCGAGATGGCGGACCGCATTACCATCCTTCGTCGGGGCGAAGTCATGGAAGCCGGCGATACGGCCCGCACGCTCTCTGAACAGCTCCACCCCTATACCCGCCAGCTGGCGCTGGCCTCGATGCACGTGCCGGCCCGCGCCCGGCCGCATGGCCCCTCGGCAGCCCGGCCGTTGCTCGAGGTTGAGGGCGTGACGCGCGATTATCCCGGCCGGCGCACCTCGCTGTTCCGGCGCGCGCCTGACATCCGCGCCGTCAACGGCGTGTCGCTGTCCATGGCGCCGGGCCAGTCGGTGGCGCTGGTCGGCCGCTCCGGCTGCGGCAAGTCTACCTTGGCGCGCATGATCCTGGCGCTGGACCGGCCGAGTTCGGGAACCATCCGCTTTCGCGGCGAGCCCCTCACCGGCAAGAGCGAGGCGGACCTGAAGCCGGCGCGGCGCGACATGCAGGTGGTATTCCAGGACCCCTATGGCTCGTTCGATCCGCGCCAGACGGTCGAGAAACTGGTCGCCGAGCCGCTGCACGTGCTGGACAGGAAACCGGGGCGCGCCGAGCGCCGCGAGATGGTGGCGCAGGCGCTGCACGAGGTCGGCCTCGACCAGCACGACATGGAAAAGTATCCGCACGAATTTTCCGGCGGCCAGCGCCAGCGCCTGTCGATCGCCCGCGCCATCATCACCCGCCCAAAACTGGTCGTCGCCGACGAGCCGGTTTCGGCGCTCGATGTTTCGATCCGCGCTCAGATCCTCGACCTGTTCGCCGAGCTCAACCAGAAACTCGGCATCGCCTATCTCTTCATCACCCACGACCTCACCGTCGCCCGCGCCATAACGGACGAAGTGCTGGTCATGCATGACGGCCAGATCGTCGAGCGTGGCCGGACGGGCGAGGTGCTGGATCACCCGCAATCCGAGGCGGCCAAGACGCTTGTCGCCGCAGCGCCGGACCTGCACAGGGCAATTGCACGCCGTATGCAGGAGCAGGGGTGAGCGATCGGTTCGCGAAGCGAATCCGCCGTGTGAGTGAAAGGCCGCAAATGCCGGAGGCTGCCGTAGACAGCCGGCCCGGCTGGGATCCCATCAACCTACTGCTCAGATTTCACCACGTCGACCGGGCTGATGTCGAGCAGGTCGAGCGTGCGGCGCAGCAGGCGCACCTCGGTCTCGGCCAATTGCGCGTCCGCCTTGGCGATCTCGGCCATATGCTGCGCCAGTTGCTTGCGCCGCTCGACATCGAGGTCGCGGAACAGCGCGATGGCCTGTGAGCCATTGGTTTCGTAGCCGAATTCGTTGAGATATTCGATGACGGCGTCGATGCTGGTTTCCGGAATGCCGAAGGCATCCTTGCAGATGCGCCGGAAGGCAACCATCTCGCTCTCGCTGACCGTTCCGTCAGCCAGGATCATGCGGAACAGCATCAGAAGTTCCGCCGACAACACGGGGTCGTCCGCCACCTTGCGCACCCCGGGGTCTCCATCGAAGATCGAGCGTATCTGGTCGAGCAGTTCGAATGCCATCGGGAGCCCCTTTGCCGATTCCTCTAATCCATGTAGCCCAAAAAAGCGCAGCGGTTTTGGGATAATGACAGCACAACGCGAAATCCAGGCGCGACGCGCTTGGATAGAAGTAGCGTGAAATCGGTCTTGCGCAAACGGGGTGTTCGTGATCGAAGCCGGAGCATCTCTGGCTTGATTTCTCCCTGATGATCGACCTCACCTTAGAATCCGTCACCATGCTCGCCTTCGCTGGTTTTGCCGCGGGCTTTGTCGACTCGATTGCCGGCGGCGGCGGGCTGATCACTATTCCCGCACTGCTGCTGACCGGCTTCTCGCCGGTCGAGGCGCTGGGAACCAACAAGCTGCAGGGCATGTTCGGCTCGGGATCTGCGACCATCCACTATGCCGCGAAAGGCCATGTCGACCTTCGCCGGCAACTGCCTTCTGCGCTGCTGGCGCTTGCCGGCGGTGCCGTCGGCGCCTTGCTGGCAACGGTCGTGCCCGGCGATCTGCTGCGGGCGCTTCTGCCGCTGGTGCTGATCGCCATCGCGCTCTATTTCGCCCTGAAGCCCAACATGACCGACGTTGACCGCGCCGAACGTATGACGCCCTTCCTGTTCGGGATAACGCTGGTGCCGGCCATCGGCTTTTACGACGGCCTGTTCGGGCCGGGTGCCGGGTCCTTCTACATGCTGGCCTTCGTCGCGCTTGCCGGCTACGGCGTACTCAAGGCGACGGCCCACACCAAGCTGCTCAACTTCGCCTCCAATATCGGCGGCTTCGTCGTCTTCGCCGCGGTCGGTGTCATCTCCTGGAAGATCGGCCTGATGATGGGCGTCGCCCAGTTCCTCGGCGCCCGCCTCGGCGCCAGCCTGGCCATGCGCATCGGCGCCAGGCTGATCAAGCCGCTGCTTGTCATCGTCTGCGTCGCTCTGGCGGCGAAGCTCCTGGCCGACCCGGCGAACCCCCTGCGCGTCCTGATTGGTGTGTGACCCGCGCGCCTGATGGAATGCCGCTGTTCGAATCATGTCGAGGAGAGGACCCGCACATGAATCTCAGCGCACCTACCGAGATTGTTTTCATCATCTCCCTTGTCATCGCCTCATCGGCATTCTCGCCGCCCTCGGCCTCTTTCGTTCATCCACTCGCGTCGGTGTGGATCGTGCCCATTGCTTACCTCGTGCGTGCCGGCGGCTGCCTGATGCGCGGCGCGCCTGACATTCAAATCTCAGGCAATTCGGAGCGCCCGGCCAAAAGCCGGGCGCTTTTGATTCGGGTCCGGGCTCTGCTAGAGTCCTGTCGATGCCAATCGAGATGCCATGCCAGCAGGAACAGGACCGGTCAGTCCCCGGGCGGTTCGAGATGCGGCGGCGCCTTCCCAGCCCTGCCCTCGCGGGCATTGTGTCAGACATTTGCGGTTATCGCGAAACGGCGCCCGGCCATTACCGCAATGTCGAATATGCCTCCCTTACCGTGCCTCTGGTCATCAGCTTCGCCGAACCTTTCGCCATCGGCCTTGGCAAGCCGCCCGGCGACAATGATCGCTTCGCCAGTTTCGCCGCCGGCCTCTATGCCGGACCCGTGATGATCGAATCCTTCGGCGGCGCCTGCTGCGTCCAGGTCAATTTCACCCCACTTGGCGCACGCCGGTTCTTTGACCAGCCGATGAGCGGGTTGACCGACCGCATGGTCAGCCTGGACGATGTGCTCGGCATCGAAGGCGTCGCCTTGCGCGAGCGGCTTGGCAACGCGGCGGACTGGAGCAAACGTTTTGCCCTTGTCGAGATGTTCGTCGCCGCCCGGCTGGCCGATGCGCCGGAAACGCAGGCCGGGGTTGCCTGGGCCTATGACAGGATCCTCGCCTCCGGCGGCCGCGTGCGCGTCTCGTCACTGGCCGACAGGCTGGGCTGGAGCCGCAAGCATCTGGCGGGGAAATTCGCGGACGCGACCGGCATCGGCCCGAAAACGCTGTCGCGCATCGTCCGCTTCAACCGTGCGCTTGGCCTGTCGAGGCAGCAAGCTGGCGATTGGGCCGACATCGCGGCCGATTGCGGCTATGCCGACCAGGCGCATCTGGTGCGTGAGTTCCGCGACCTTGCCGGCGAGACACCGACCGCGATCGAGGGTTCGGCACAGGCCTGAAGCCTCGGGTAACATTTCTTCAAGACGCCGGAACGGCTGTCGCTCAGACTGGGTTCATCGACCAGCCTGAATGAAGGAGGTTACCATGCCCGCATCACCTGAAGCCCCTCGCCTCTACCCCGCCTTGCGTTACAGGAACGCGGCAAAAATGATTGACTGGCTGTGCGAAGCCTTCGGCTTCAGCATCCGTGCCCGCTACGGCGAAGGCGATGTCGTGCATCACGCCGAACTGGTCTTCGGCTCCTCGATGATCATGCTCGGCAGCGCGCGCGACGATGACTACGGCAAAATGGTTGGCGAACCCGGCACAGGCGGCGGCAAGTCGATCTACATCGCCGTCAACGACGCAGACGCCGCCTACGCCAAGGCGAAGAGGGCAGGCGCCACGATCCTCCAGGAATTGACCGACCGCGACTATGGCAGCCGCGAATTCATCTGCCGCGACCCAGAGGAGAATGTCTGGTCCTTTGGCACCTACTGGCCGAAGGCAGGCGAAATGGCCAACTAGCTACCGCGCCAGCGAAAAGATCGCGTCGCAGTCGAGATGGCTCTCCAACTGGGCCGCGACCTCGTCGAGAGCCCTCTCGACCTCGGCGCGATAGTCGATGCCGCCGCCCTTGACGCCGAGGCTTTCGAGGAACCTCCCTCGAAAGGCGTCGGCGCCAAACAGGCCGTGCATGTAGGTTCCGACCACCTTGCCATCCGCCGAGACCGCACCGTCCTCGGCGCCATTGATGATCGCCGACGGCCGCAGCATGTCCGGGCCGGTGGTGCGGCCGAGATGGATCTCGTAGCCTTCGAGCGGCAGATCGAACGGCACCGAGCGGGCGCTGACGTTGCGCACCGTCTTTTCCGGTTCCATCACTGTTTCGATGTCGAGCAGGCCAAGCCCTTCCGCTTCGGTGACGCTGCCCTCGATGCCGTCGGGATCGCGCACGATGCGGCCAAGCATTTGGAAGCCGCCGCAAATGCCGACGACATGGCCGCCGCGCCTGCGATGGGCGAGAAGATCACGGTCCCAGCCATTTTCGCGAAATTTCAGCAGATCCCCGATCGTCGACTTCGAGCCGGGAATGACCACCAGTCCCGCATCCTGCGGCAACGGCTTTCCAGGCGGCACGAACACCACTTCCACCTGCGGCTCGGCCTTGAGCGGGTCAAGATCGTCGAAATTGGCGATGCGGCCGAGCATCGGCACCGCCACCTTCAGCGCACGCGACTCCCCGGAGGCAAGCCGTTCCAGCACCACCGAATCCTCCGAGGGCAGCCGCGCCGCCGCCTTCAGCCACGGCACGACGCCGAAGCAGCGCCAGCCGGTGAACGCTTCGATCGCCTTGATGCCGTCGTCGAACAGCGACACGTCGCCACGGAACTTGTTGATGAGATAGCCGACGATCATGCGCCGGTCTTCCTCCGGCAGGATCAGATGCGTGCCCGCGACCGAGGCGATGACGCCGCCGCGATCGATGTCGCCGACCAGCACGACAGGCACATCGGCACGCGTCGCAAAACCCATATTGGCGATGTCGCGGCTTCTGAGGTTGATCTCGGCCGGCGAACCCGCGCCCTCGATGATGACGAGATCGGCGCCCTCGCCGACCTTGCCCCAGGAGTCCAGCACCGCGTCCATCAGCCGGCCCTTCAGCGCCTGGTAGTCGCGCGCCCGCGCCTCGCCGAACACCTTGCCTTGCACGATGACCTGCGCACCGACATCGGTCTGCGGCTTGAGCAGCACGGGGTTCATGTGAACCGATGGCGGCACGCCGCAGGCGATCGCCTGCAGCCATTGCGCGCGGCCGATCTCGCCGCCGCCAGCCCTGTTGTCGCCGGGAATATCGGCGACAGCGGCATTGTTCGACATGTTCTGCGGCTTGAACGGACGCACCTTCAGCCCACGCTTTTTCGCGGCGCGGCACAGCCCTGCGACCAGCACGGTCTTGCCGACATCCGAACCCGTGCCTTGCAGCATAATGGCTTTAGCCATGGCTCAGCCCCTGCCCTGCGTCGCGGTCCCGGTGATCGTGGATTTCTGCGCCAGCGGCCCGCCGCGCCAGATATAGAGCGCCAGCAACGGCTCCTTGCCGGTGCGCATGGCGTGATTGACCTTAGAAGCGTGGTGGATGACCTCGCCGGCCTCTCGCTTGTGAAAGCTGTCCTCGCCCATGCGCCACTCGGTGCCGCCGGTCAGCGGGATATAGATCTCCTCGGCGACATGATGGTGGTCGGGATAGACGATATCAGGCCCAAGGATCAGCACGCCGGCGGCGACCTCGTCGTTGGCGAAGTGGCCGCGGGTGCCGAATACTTCGAGCCAGCCATAATTGTCGATGAACGCCTTGCCGAAATCCGACTCGCCGTAGGTCTGGCCCCAGCGCAATTCGCCGCGCTCCTGCGCCAGAAATTGCACCAGCTGCTTGGTCCGCGCCGGCGTCAATTCGGCGGCGCGATCGAGATGGCGCAGGCAGCCGAGTGGGTGCGGTTCAAGCTCGCGGGCGGGCATATCCCACCCTATGCGCGCCACCGCATCCTGCACCAGGAAGTCATCCACGGAAGCGAGATAGGCGTGGAACCGCTCTAGCAGCTCATCGAATTTTGTCGTCACATCTTGCTCCGGACATGCATTGACGCACAGCCGCTCCGCGGCGGCTCGGGTTGCGCGGCGGCATCATTGGTCTAGATTGGTGCGCGCGCAAAGCCAAAAACGACAGGCCAGCGAGCCAGCTGGCCAGCATATAGGGAGCACGCCATGGACGCCGCGGTCGATGCGAGCACCAGTCAGTTCGAACTCAACGAGGACCAGCGCGCCATCCAGGAGATGGCTCAGGCCTTCGCCGCCGATCGCGTCGCGCCGAATGCGCTAGACTGGGACCGCAATAAGCATTTCCCCGCCGACGTGATCCGCGAGACTGGCCCGCTGGGCCTCGGCGGCATCTATGTCAGGGACGATGTCGGCGGCTCCGCGCTCGGCCGGCTCGACGCCGTGCTGATCTTCGAAGCGCTGTCCCACGCCGACCCGGCCTTTTCCTCCTTCATCTCGATCCACAATATGGTGGCCTCGATGATCGATCGTTTCGGCGACGACGGCCAGCGCCAGCGCTTCCTGCCGAAGCTCACCTCCATGGAATGGCTGGCGAGCTATTGCCTGACCGAGCCGGGTTCCGGCTCGGACGCCGCTGCCCTGAAGACGCGGGCGGTGAAGAGCGGCGGCGACTACGTGCTGAACGGCGCCAAGCAGTTCATCTCCGGCGCCGGCGACAGCGATATCTATGCCGTCATGGTGCGCACCGGCGCCGAGGGACCGAAAGGCATTTCCACCATCGTCGTGCCGAAAGATGCGCCGGGACTCTCCTTCGGCGCCAATGAGCACAAGATGGGCTGGCATATGCAGTCGACCCGCCAGGTCATCTTCGAGGATTGCAAGGTGCCGGCCGAAAACCTTTTGTCAGGCGAAGGCGCCGGCTTCGGCATCGCCATGGCCGGGCTCGATGGCGGCCGGCTGAACATCGCCGCCTGTTCGGTTGGCGGGGCCCAGTCGGCGCTCGACAAGGCGCTGTCCTACACGGCCGAGCGCAAGGCATTCGGCTCCAGGATCAACCAGTTCCAGGCGCTGCAGTTCCGGCTGGCCGATATGGAAACCGAGTTGCAGGCGGCGCGCATCTTTCTTTATGCCGCCGCTTCCAAGCTCGACCGCAAGGCACCGGATGCCTCGAAATGGTCGGCAATGGCCAAGCGCTTCGTCACCGACACCGGTTTCAACGTCGCCAACGATGCGCTGCAGCTGCTCGGCGGCTATGGTTACCTGCACGATTACGGCATCGAGAAACTGGTGCGCGACCTGCGTGTGCATCAGATTCTCGAAGGCACCAACGAGATCATGCGCGTCATCATCGCCCGTGCGTTGATCGGTCGCTGAAGCGTGCAAACTCCGGGAGAGACACAATGACCACAATCGCCTTCATCGGCCTTGGGAATATGGGCAATCCAATGGCGGCGAACCTGGTCAAAGCGGGGTATGCCGTGCACGGCTACGACCTAATGTCCGAAAACCTCACCGTCGCCAAAGAACATGGCGTTACGATCATGGCCAATGCCTTGACCGCAGTGAAAGATGCGGATGTTGTCATCACCATGCTGCCCGCCGGCAAGCATGTCCTGTCGGTCTACGAAGAGATCGCGTCCAAGGCAAAGAAGGGCGCGCTTTTCATCGATTCCTCGACCATCGACGTCGAATCGGCGCGCAAGGCGCATGCCATCGCCGCAAAGCACGGCCTGCTGTCGGTTGATGCGCCGGTCTCGGGCGGCACCGGCGGTGCCGCCGCCGGCACGCTGACTTTCATGGCCGGCGGCTCGGACGACGCCTTCGCCGCCGCCGAGCCGATCCTGAAGCCCATGGCCGGGCGCATCGTCCATTGCGGCGGCGACGGCGCCGGCCAGGCGGCCAAGATCTGCAACAACATGATTCTCGGCATTTCGATGATCGGCGTCGCCGAGGCCTTCGTGCTGGCCGAAAAGCTCGGCCTGGCGCACCAGGCCCTGTTCGACGTTGCCTCAACCTCTTCAGGCCAGTGCTGGTCGCTGACCACCTATTGCCCGGTGCCCGGCCCGGTGCCGACCTCGCCCGCCAACCGCGACTACAAGCCCGGCTTCGCCGCCGCACTCATGCTGAAGGATTTGAAGCTGTCGCAGGAAGCCGCACAAGCCGCGGGCGCGGTGACACCGCTTGGCGCCGAAGCGACACAGCTCTACGGCCTGTTCAACGCGCAAGGGAACGCCGGCGCCGATTTTTCCGGGATCATAAATTTTCTGCGCGGCGTCAATCAATAAGCGATTGATAAAGCTCGTCTTTCTTTCGTACGCCCCGCCGGAGAACCGCAAAATTTAGGTTTGCTTAAGCTCTCGATAACTCCGCGGTAACGATGTCCCTATAAAACGGACTGCGAGGCGGATATCGCGTCCGCCCGGCGCTCCGGATCAGGTCTCGCGTGCCGGAGCCCGTAAGTTTCGCCAAGTGTTTGCGTAGCGAAACGCCAAGCGTATCTGGCAAAGCCGCGTTCCCGGTGGGGCGCGGTTTTTGCGTTCCAGGATCCGACATCCCTCATATTCCGATTGCCGCGTTCGGGATCGGCACGTGATCTTCATTGGTCAGCACGATCGGGGCATCGGCGCCATCGACCCGGACCACGAGCAGGCGCATGCTCCACGTGCCTGCATTGCGAACAAGATGCGAAAACACCGTGCCCTTTCCCTTGGTGCCGTGGATGGGAATGCTGAACTGCGCGTCACCCGTCCCGTTTGCGTTGACGTTGAGATGGCCGCCGACCCAGAAATTGGCGGTCACGTCGTCGCCGATGGCGGCTTTCACCCGGGTATCGGCGCGGATGACCTCCATGGTCATGCGATAGGCGTCACTGTTCTTGATCATGAAAGGGATGCCGCCGACCATCGTCGCGCAGCCCCCGATACTGAGCACCCAGACGGCAAGACCGGCGATCGCCCAGTTGCGCTGCGTTCTGCGGAACTGCTCGGCATCGCGCCACGCCCGGTTCCGCCATGCCCAGCGGCTGCCGCGCGCGCCGAGCACGAAGATCATGACGATGTTGACGATCGGGATCAGCGCCAGCAGGGCGATGAAGGTGGAGTTGCCGATGCCCCAGATCCAGTTGAGGAAGAAGGCGCCCCAATTCCAGCGATCGAGCTCAGCCGGGATTTCGGCGGGCTGGTTGAGCGGTTGTCCGGCCATCGCGTCCCCCGTCGGCAAAACTGCCTTGGCGGGTTGTAACCGATAGCGCCGGCGACCGGAACCCTCGGTGCGCCTGGTATCGGCATTGGGTCATCGACGGCCGGGCGTCTCGATCACGAACGCCCGGCCATTTCTTTTACCGTTTGCGCAGATCCGCTTGCGCCAGGTCGAGCGCCTTGCCGATACGCTCGCAGGCCATATCAATCGTGTCGCGGGTCCAGATCAGCGGCGGTGAGAGGATCATCGTGTCGCCGGTGGCGCGCAGCATCATGCCGTTGGCGATCGCATGGTCGCGCACGGTCACCGCGGCACTTCCAGCCGGCAGGAACCGCTCCTTGGTCGCCTTGTCCTTGACGATCTCGATCGCACCCATCAGCCCGATCGAACGCACCTCGCCGACCAGCTCGTGCCCGGCGATGCGCTCTTGCAGCGCCTTGGCGAAATAGGGCCCGGTGTCGCTCCTGACGCGGTCGACCAGACCCTCCCGCTCCATGATCTCCAGGTTCTTCAGCGCCACGGCGCAAGCCACGGGGTGGCCGGAATAGGTATAACCGTGATTGAACTCGCCGCCCTTCTCGATCAGCGTCGAGGCAATGCGATCGCCGACCAGCAGCGCCGACAGCGGCTGGTAGCCCGACGTCAGCGCCTTGGCGGTGGTGATGGTGTCGGCCTGGATGCCAAGCGTCTGCGCGGCAAACCATTCGCCCGTGCGGCCATAGCCGGTGATGACCTCGTCCAGCATCAGCAGCACATCGTATTTGCGGCAGATGCGCTGTACCTCGGGCCAATAGCTTGCCGGCGGTATCTTCACGCCGCCAGCTCCCATCACCGGCTCGCCAATGAAGGCGGCGACCTTGTCGGCGCCGGCTTCGAGGATGGCGTCCTCGACCGCCTTTGCCGCGCGCAGGCCGAAATCATGATCGCTCTCGCCCGGCAGCGACAGCTCATAGGCGTACGGCGTCATCACATGGACGATGTTGGGCACCTCTCCGTTGAGCTGCTTGTGCATGGCGTCCATGCCGCCGAGCGACGTGCCGGCGATGGTCGAGCCGTGATAGGCCATCTTGCGCGAGATGACGCGGTTCTTCTGCGGCTTGCCTTCGAGCACCCAATAGTGGCGCACGAGCCTGAGCGCGGTGTCGTTGGCTTCCGAACCGGAAGAACCATAGAACACCTGGTTGATGGTCTTCGGCGCGATCTCCGCCAGCTTCTTCGACAGAAGCACAGGCGTCGGTGTCGAGCATTTGAAGAAGGAATTGTAGTAAGGCAGCTCCTTCATCTGCGCATAGGCTGCCTCCGCGAGCTCGTCGCGGCCATAGCCGATATTGACGCACCACAGCCCCGCCATGCCGTCGAGAAGTTCGTTCCCTTCGGAATCGTAGATGAAGGGACCGTTGGCGTGGGTGATGATGCGCGATCCGGCCTCGCGCAGTTCCCTATGGTCGGTGAACGGGTGCAGATGATGCGCGGCATCGATCTGCTGAAGCTGCTTCAGCGAATAATTTTGATAGGTCATGGATCTGATCTTCCTCTGGAACCAATCCGGCTGCGCCGGGGCGGATTCTTCAGAGGATAGCGGGTGGCGAATAGCCTATGCGGGCGCAAAGCCGCAAAAGCTCGGCGCGCAACGTGCGCAGCGACGGCGTCACCGCGCCCCCAAATGCCCGAACCCCGAAAAGGCCGGCCAATGTCACCACGGGAGCCATGAAGGCACCTTAGAGCAAAGAAGGTTCGAGGTGAACCACCCTTCGCTCCGGTCCGAAGGCTTCCGGTTCAGCCCTTCCCGCCCAGCGTCCTCTGCAGGAAAACGTACTTCATCGCGGCCTGTGCCGCCTGCGGCCGGCGGTCGCCGCGGCCGCCATGGCCGCCCTCGGTCTCTTCGAAGAAGAGCGTCCCGGCGTGGCCGGCCTCCTGCAGGCGGGCGGCCATCTTGCGCGCATGGCCGGGATGCACCCGGTCGTCGGCGGTCGAGGTGGTGAGCAGCACCGGCGGATAGGCACCGGCCTCGACATGCTGGTAAGGCGAGTAGGCGGCAAGCCAGGTCGCATCTTCCGGCTTGGACGGATCGCCATATTCGGCCATCCACGACGCGCCGGGCGGCAATTCGGTGTAGCGCAGCATGTCGAGCAGCGGCACCTCGATGATAACGGCGCCGAACAGCTCAGGATGCTGCGTCAGCGAGACGCCCGTCAGCAAGCCGCCATTCGAGCCGCCCTGGATGCCGAGCGAGGCGGCTGTCGCAATGCCGCGCCTGACGACATCCTGCGCGACCGCCGCGAAATCGTCGAAGGCGTTCTGCCGGTTGGCCTTGAGCGCTGCCTGGTGCCAGGCCGGGCCGAACTCGCCCCCGCCGCGGATGCAGGCCTGCACATAGGCATTGCCCTTCTCCAGCCACAGCCTGCCGCGCACGCCGGCATAGCCAGGCAGCAAAGGCACTTCGAAGCCGCCATAGCCGTAGAGCAGCGTCGGCACCGGGCCCTTCTGGTCACGCCGCCTGACGACGAAATAGGGAATCATCGTGCCGTCCTTCGAGCGCGCCTCGAACTGTTCCGAGACGAGCTGCGAAGCATCGAATCGCGACGGCTGCGACTTCACTGTGGCGAGCGTCTCGCCATTGTCGTCGGACCAGATGATCGAGCTCGGCGTCAGGAAATCGGTGAAAGAGAAGGAGACGCTGGCGCCGAAATGTTCGGCATGGCTGATGCCTACCGTGCCGTTTTCCGGCAATGCGACCGGTTTCAGCGACCAGGCGCTGTCCCTGCGTTCGCAGGCCACAACCTTGCCGCGCACATTGTCCATCAGGCTGATGAACAGGTGGTCCTGCGTCCTGGCGAGAGCGGCGATGGACACGCGATGCGCCGGCGCGAGCAAGGTCTCGATGGCGCCGAAACTGCCGGTCTCGATCCAATGAGCGAAATCGAACGAATAGAGCCCGTCCGGCCGGCAGGCCGTTCCATCCGGCGCCGTCCAAGGCGTACGCACGCCAAACACCATCTGGTCCTTGAAGAGCGCCGTGTCGGTAACGTCGTCAGGCAACGGAATGCGTCTGTTTTCACCTGACGGGAGACGCAGGAAACTGTGCGATGCAAAGAAGTTGAGCGTCCGCGTTAGAAACAAATGCCGCTTCTCGCCATCGAACTCCAGGCCGGCGCCGACGGCGAGGTCTTCCTTCTGCGCTTCGAAGATCGGCGTCGCGTCTTCAAGGTCCGTGCCGCGCGTCCACAATTTGACGACGCGCGGGTAGCCGGATTCGGTCTTGTCGGCCTCTTCGAAGGCTGCCGAGACGATCACCGTATCCTTGTCGAGCCAGCCGAAGCCGGACTTGGAAGCGGGCGCGCGAAAACCGTCCTCGACGAACGATTTGGCGGCGATGTCGAATTCGCGCATCTCGCTGGCGTCGCCGCCATCAGGCGACATCGAAACCAGGCAGCGGTTGAAATCGGGGTAGAGCCGGCTGGCGCCGCCGAACACCCATTTCACTCCCTCCTTCGCCGCGAGCTGGTCGAAGTCGATGATGGTTTCCCAGTCCGGTCTGTCGGTCTTGTAGGAAGCCACCGTCGTGCGGCGCCACAGGCCCAACACATTGGTCTTGTCTTGCCAGAAATTATAGACGTAGCCGTTGAGCGCGGAGCCGACGGCTATGTTGTCCTCGGCGGTCATCAGATCGAGCGCGGTTTCGAACGACGCCTGGTAGGACGGATCGCCCTGCAATTGCGCCACCGTGACTTCGTTCTGGCGATGTACCCAGTCGAGCGCCTCCTTGCTCGTCCTTTCCTCCAGCCAAAGAAAGGGATCATCGGTCGCCAAGCCAGGCTTTGTCGTCGAAATGGTCATGGGGGTCTCCGGGAAATCGGGGGGCGGCCCTGCCTACATCGCGTCAAAGGGCGCCGGATTCAAGGTGTTGAAGCCGCGTCATCGCGGCAGATCGCTTCAGGCCGTCACACGATCCGCCGCCGGATGACGGTCGCAGCCGCCAGCGCCAGGCAGATCGCGCCGAGCGTCACCGGCAGGCCGCTCGCGCCGATCCCGTCCATCACGCCGCCCGCAAGCGGCGGGACGAGGATGCCGCCGACGCCCCACATCAGGGAGAAAGCGGCATTGCCGGCAATTAGCGCCGAGCCGCTGAAACGCTCGCCGAGTTCGATGATCGCCATCGTATAAATGCCGTAGGACACCGCGCCCCAGACGAAGATCATCGGCCAGACCAGCGGCGTTTCGATCAATAACGGCAGCAGCAGACAGCCGAGCAGCGTCAGCACCAGGCAGATGAACCGCACCAGGCGCGCCGTCAGCCGCTCGGCCAGCAGGCCGAGCGGCACCTGCATGGCGATGTTGCCGGCGATCATCGTCGACAGCAGGGCCGACATGCGGTTCTCGGCGATGCCGTAATGCGTGCCGTAGACGGGCAACAGCGCCAACACCGCCTGCTCGAAGCCGGCAGCCACGATTACTGCCGACAAAAGCAGCCAGGCGAGCGGCATGAAGCCCATCACCGAAAGCCGATGCCCGGCTTCGTCGACCTTAGGCAGGCGCCCGACCACCAGGGCGAGGCACCCGCCGCAGAAGATGAAAGCGGAAATGCCGACCAGGAATGGCGGCCAGCCCTCCGTACCGACGGCCAGCAGGCAAAGCGGCCCGGCGGCGAAGCCGGCCGAGATGATCGTGGAATAGACGCCCATGATGCGGCCGCGCCGGGCCGGCGGCGCCAGCGCGATCACCCAGATTTCGCTTAAGACATAGAGCGGATTGGTCACCGCGCCGATCAGGAACCGCAGCGGAAACCAGAGATAGACGTTCTGTGTCCAGCCGATCAGCGCCAGCACGACCGCCGAAAGCGCCGCGCAGGTCAGCGCCGTGCGCCCTGCCCCGAACCGCCGCGCCAGTGACGGGATGAGCGGCGACGAGACGATGAAGCCAATCGGCGTCATCGCCGCCGACAGGCCGATCATGACAGGCGAAACGCCCTGCCGCTGCAGGATGAAGCTCAAGAGCGGATAGGACAGTCCCTGCGCGATGGCGAACACCGACACGGTCGCGATCACACCGATGATCGCTGCCCACTGCATCGTCTCGTCGCGCTTCGGTTCCACCCGGTCCATGATCCACATCGCCTCTCGGCTGCAGGCTTAGCGTTTCGACCCGATAGCCGTAAGCCCCAAAGCCCGAACCCACGCTTGTTCCGGCCAAACCCTGTCAGGAGCCTCTGCGGCTGGCCGATCTGTAGAGCACGAAGGCGACCAGCAGCGCGTCCAGGCCGACGATCACCGCCGGCAATCCCAAAGGCCCGATCGCCTGCATCAGCAGACCGGCGCTGGGCGGACCGACAATGCCGCCAACGCCCCACAACAAGGCGAAAGCGGCGTTGCCGGTGACCAGCAGCGAGCCCTTGAACCGGCTGCCGAGTTCCACCAACGCCATCGTGTAGACGCCATAGCCGACCGCTCCCATCACCAGCAGCACCGCCCAGATCAGCGGCGTCGTGATCAGCAGCGGCAGCAGAAGCGCGCAAACGGTGGTCGCCACCGCACAGGCCAGGATCATGGGGCGGCCGCCGAAGCGTTCGGCGAGCAGGCCGAGCGGGATCTGCAGCAGGATATTGCCCAGGGATAACGCCATCACCAGAGCGGCGAGCACGGCTTCCGGCAAGCCATAGCCGGCGCCGAAGACCGGAACCAGCGCATAGGTGCTTTGCTGGACCGCTGCCGAGACCAGCACCGCCAGCAGCAGCGCCGGCGCCAGCCGGGCAAAACCGATAAAGCTGCCGGCTGGCTGGCCGTCATCCTCGAAACCGGGGAGCTTTGAGGAGACAAGGCGCAGAATAACGGCGCAGAGCACGAAACCACCAATGCCGACGCTGAAGGGAGCCCAGCCCGACGTGCCGAGCAGGGTCAGTGTGAAAGGCCCGGCCGAGTAGCCGGCCCCCATCAGCGTGTTGAACACGCCCATCACCCGGCCGCGTCGCGCCGGCGGCGCCAGCGACAGCGCCCACACCTCCCCGAGGATATAGAGCGGGTTGATGACCACGCCGATGATGAAACGGAGGACGAACCACGCCACCCAATCCTGCAGATAGCCGATGCCCAGGAAGCACAGCGCACCGATCAGCGAGCAGCCGACGGCGAGCGTGCGGGCGCCGACCAGCCGCACGGCGGCGGGCACGAACGAGGCAGACAGGATCAAGCCAACCGGCATCATCGCCGCCGACAGGCCGATCAGGCCCGGCGACATGCCTTGCTTCTGCATCAGCAGCGTGAACAGCGGCGAGCTCAGCCCTTGCGCGGCGCCGAACATCGCCAGCGCCGCGGTGACGCCGGCGAGCGCTGCCCACTGCGTTGCCGCTTCGCCTTGGCTCGAGCCGGTCGCGACCATGCTGCCGTTCCATGAGTGAATCGCCGACCTGCGGATCGGCAAGCCATCAGCTACCGGTTCGATCCCGGGAAAGGAAGGGCCGGACAGCGAAATCCGCTTGCGCCAACGGCCGGCGCCGTGCACCGGAAGGCTCGCGTCAAAAGCCGTCAGCACCTGCCGGCAGCACTATGGAAAATACCGTGCGATCGCGCCTTTCCTGCCTTGCGCGTAAGGCTTCAGCCACTTGTCGTCGATGGAGAGCCCATCGTCATCCGAAGGGCCTTTGCCGATGGTCCTGCGCCAGGCGCGGAACTTGTAGTGGTCGAACACGTCGAGCATATGCACGGCATAGGCCGCGGCGAAGGTCTTGTCGCCTTCGACGATCACCATGTTCTCGTCATTCTCGTAGGAAGCCTTGTAGCCGAGGTTGTGGCTGCCGGTGACGACCGTCGCGTTGTCCTCCATCGGATCGATGATGACGATCTTGTCGTGCACGATGGCATGGCCGACGGTCAGCACCTCCGCCTGGAAATCGCGGGCGATCGTGGCGCCGGTCAGGTTCGCCGCCCGCACGATGGAAACGTTCGGCGCCTCCCAGACCTTCTCCGGATAGACGAAGGGCGACTTGCCGTCCCTGTTTGATTTATGGGTGACCGGATCCTTAGTCGGCGCGACATAGTTGGGCATGGCGGTCTCATCGCTGATTGCCCCTTGCACGATCAGCTTCGGATCGGCCCTTGCCGCCGCCACCGCCTGGTCGACGATCGAATTGTCGCCGAGCCGCGAAGGATTGAACACCAGGAACAGCACGGCGCGCTTGGCTGCCTTGATGCGGGCGAAGAGGTCCTCGAGATCGACCGGCCGCACCGAGATGTCCTTCTTGTTGCGCTCGGGATCATTGGGCGAGAACCACACCGTCATGCCGTCCAGCGCCGCCGTGGCGCCGTTGAGCGGGTTTGGCCTGTGGTTTTCCCTGCGAAACGGCACGCCTTGCGTCTGCGCGACATGGCCGGCGGCGCTTTCCGTGGCCGGCGGCGGGAACAGGTCGGCCTTCATGCGCTGCCAGTAGGCGTCGAATATCTCGGCCATCGCCGGCTCGTCGCGGATGAAGGCGTTGTTGGATTGCCCGCAAATGCCCGTCGAGGTCCAGTTGGTGCTGCCCGTCATCACCGATTGCGGCTTGCCCTGGGCATCGCGATAGACGGCGAACTTGTTGTGGCCGATATGGTTGTTGTTGAACAGGCGATCCGTCACCGCGACGCCCGCGTCGTGCAGCCGCTTCCTGTAAGGCGCGTTGCCAGCGTCCCAGGCCTTCGTCTGGTCATCCCTGCCTGAGTTGGAAAGAATGACCTCCACGACATCCTTGGCGGCAATGATTGCGTCGCACAGTTCGTCGTCGCCAAGCTCGTAGAGCGCAAGCCTGACCGTGCCGCCTTCGGCCTTGGCCCGCTTCAGCAGGCTGGTCAGCACATCAGGCACGTCGCCATGCAGGTAGGCGCGTATCTTGCTGGTCGGGTCCTGCAGCACAGCCCTGATCTTGTCGCGCTGCCCGAGCTTGATGCCGGCCTCGGCCAGCGCGCGCGACATCCATTGCGTCGACAGCACGCCATTCGTGAAGGCGACGCGCGCCTTGCCGAACATCTGGCCGAGGAAGATCGGCGGACAGACCGCGCCCCGGCCGAGATAGCCCAGCGGCCGCGCTGGGCCGGTATAGGTCTTTTCCGGGCGCACCGGCACGGGATCGAGCCCGGCCTTCATATCGCCGACCGGACGCACCCGGTAGGCGATCATTTCGCCGTCTGGCCTGACATCCAGGCTGTCGCGGCGCCGCCGGACAGTGAGATCGCGCCAGAATGTCTTCTGCACCGGCCAGACGCCGGTATCCTGGGGGATCCAATCCTTGTTGCGCTGTCCCTTGAAGGGCACCCAGGAAGCCAGGCAACGCTCCTCGCCGGTGTCGGGATAGAGGCGAACGATCTCGAAGCCCAGGCAGCCCGGGATCATCCCGTCGAGGTCCCAGGAGAGGAACGCGACTTCGTTGTTGGTGGCGGCACGCACTTTGACGACGTCAGGCATGGCTCTCCCTCCGGAGATATTCGACGCACAAGTTTATCAGAAGCAAAAGACGATACTGCAACGAATGGCGCCCCCTTGTCCGCGGGCCCGCCTCGGGACCACGCAGCTGCCGTTCCGGCATGTCGCTTCCCTCGCTCTAGTGGTCGCCGCCTCCGCAATGGCCGGACAGCCGCCGGTCCATTATGCCGCCCACTTTCGCATCGTACGAGGCCCCTCATGACCGCCGCCCTTCAACCCGCCGAACCGGCATTGGCAACCGATCGTGCCCGCCGCGGCGGCCGCGCCGGAAAACGCGCAGGCGGCTCGGCCGCGTTCGAGCAGCCGCCGTTCCGCCAGCTGAAAATCCCGCTCCAGCCGACCAAGCTGGTTTCCGACGACGAGCTGGAATCGATCCACCTGGCCTCGCTGCGGGTGCTGAAGGAGATCGGTGTCGACGTCCTGCATGACGAAGCCCGCCGCATCATGAAGGAATATGGCGCCGACGTGCGCGAAGGTAGCGAGCGCGTGCGCTTCGACAGCGACATGATCCTCGATCTGGTGTCGCACTGCCCACCTGAATTCACTATCCATGCCCGCAACCCCGCGCACAATGTGCGCTTCGGCGGCGACAACCTAATCATCTCGATGATGGCCTCGGCGCCCAATTGCTCGGACATCGATCGTGGCCGCCGGCCCGGCAACCAGCAGGATTATCGCAATTTCCTGCGCCTGGCGCAGATGCACAACATACTGAACTGCACGGGCGGCTATCCGGTCGAGCCGATCGACATCCATCCCTCCGTCCGCCACCTCGAATGCATCCGCGACCTCGCCACGCTGACCGACAAGGTGTTCCACATCTATTCGCTCGGCAAGGAACGAAATGTCGACGGCATCGAGATCACCCGTATCGCGCGCGGCATCAGCCACGAGCAGTTGCTCGAAGAACCGTCCGTCTTCACCATCATCAACACCAATTCGCCGCTGAAACTCGACGTGCCGATGATGGAAGGCATCATCCAGATGTCGAGCAAGGGCCAGGTCGTCATCGTCACGCCGTTCACCCTGTCGGGCGCCATGGCGCCGGTGACCATTGCCGGCGCGCTGGTGCAGCAGAACGCCGAGGCGTTGTCCGGCATCGCGTTTGCCCAGATGGTCAGGAAGGGCGCGCCGGTCGGTTATGGCGGCTTCACCTCCAACGTCGACATGAAGTCGGGTGCGCCCGCCTTCGGCACGCCCGAATACATGAAGGCGCAGCTCGTCGGCGGCCAGCTCGCCCGCCGCTACAACATCCCCTACCGCACCTCCAACACCTGCGCGGCCAACACGGTCGACGCACAGGCCGCCTATGAAAGCGTGTTCTCGCTGTGGGGCGCCATCCAGGGCGGCGGCAATCTGATGATGCACGCCGCCGGCTGGCTCGAAGGCGGCCTGCGCTGCTCCTACGAGAAGACCATCCTCGACATCGACCTGTTGCAGATGGTGGCGGAATTCTTGACCCCGCTCGACCTGTCCGAACAGGCGCTTGGCTTCGACGCCATCCAGTCGGTCGGCCCCGGCGGCCACTTCTTCGGCACACAGCACACGCAGGACCGCTACAAGACCGCCTTCTACTCGCCGATCCTGTCCGACTGGCGCAATTTCGAGACCTGGGCGGAAGCCGGCTCGCCGACGGCGCTCGAAAAGGCCAACAAGGTGTGGAAGGAGCGGCTGGCCTCCTATGAGGAGCCTTACATGGACCCGGCGATCCGCGAAGAGCTCAACGCCTTCGTCCAGAAGCGCCGCGCCGAAGGCGGCGCGCCGACCGATTTTTGATCGTCTGCGTTCTCGATGAACTGATCACGCGTATGGATTCGATGAACGGTCGACCCCCACTCCGTCGAGCTGCGCTCGACACCTCTCCCCCGATCGACGGGGGAGAGGAAGGGCGTGAGCTTGGCCGGGCTGGCTCCCTTCCTCTCCCTCCGGAGGGGGGAGAGGTGGCGCTGCGAAGCAGCGACGGAGTGGGGGAAGCCGCTCGTAAAACCCGCAGTCGCCGAAAGTCAGTTACAACCCAGAGAGCCAGGAAACTCAGGCAAGGCAACAATCAGGCCGAAGCACTGCTTTGGCTCGAACTAAAAGCCCGCAGACTTGGTCGCTACAAGTTCACACGCCAGTTCTCTATCGGACCATACTACGCCGACTTCTGTTGCCGCGAAAAATGGCTGGTCGTTGAAATCGACGACTCACAGCACGCCGACAGTCCCTATGACCGCCGCCGCGACGATTTCATGCGCGCCCAAGGCTATTCGATCCTGCGCCTCTCGAGCCATGACGTCCTGAAACATCGTACTCCCGTCTGTGAAACCGTCCTTGCCGCGCTCGACGGCAGGCTGACCGAAAACATCGCTGCATCCGACCTCCGCTTTGTTTTCATACCGCACTCACCCGATTCAATCTCTTCAAAAACGGACCTAGCTTCATGAAATCCCATGTAAAAGCGGTTGTCATCGGCGGCGGCGTCGTCGGCTGCTCGGTGCTCTATCACCTGGCAAAGGCCGGCTGGACAGACATCATGCTGATCGAGCGCTCGGAGCTCACCTCCGGCTCGTCCTGGCACGCGGCGGGCGGCTTCCATACGCTCAACGGCGATCCCAACGTCGCCAAGCTGCAGGCCTACACCGTGCAGCTCTATAAGGAGATCGAGGAGCTTTCCGGCCAGTCCTGTTCGCTGCACCTGACCGGCGGCGTGATGATGGCCGACTCGCCCGAGCGCATGGACTTCCTGCGACTTGCCCACGCCAAGGGCCGCTATCTCGGCATGGATACCGAGCTGATCACGCCATCCGAGGCCAAGGCGATGTTCCCGCTGATGGACGAGACGAATTTCGTCGGCGCCATGTGGGATCCGGTCGAAGGCCATCTGGATCCGTCCGGCACGACGATTGCGTACTCGAAAGCGGCGAAGAAACTCGGCGCCGAGATCGTGCTGCGCAACCGCGTCGTCGAACTGACGCAGCAGGTCGACGGCACCTGGAACGTCATCACCGAACAAGGCACGGTTCACGCCGAGCATGTCG
>NZ_VFVH01000007.1:0-297410 GCF_006442685.1 Mesorhizobium sp. B2-4-7 | reverse complement strand
CCCAGCCTCCATCCGCTGGCGATAAAACCGGACAACTCACGTGCTACCTAATCCGGACAACTCATCTGCTTACGACAGTTGGGCTACGGCCTTCTTGTCAAGGCTCGCTCCATAAGCTATATGACTACTTTGGTCACAGGGCTGTCAAGATGAAAGAGATTCAGCTTAAAGACGTGAAGGCGACGTTCTCGCATGTGGTCGACGAAGCGGTTGCAGGCGCACCGACGGTTGTCACCCGTCACGGCAAAAGAGAGGCTGTCGTAATCAGCTATGCGGACTACGAGCGCCTTTCCCGTGTGCCATCGCTGGGTTGGTTGCTTACAAACTCGCCCTTGGAGGACGGCGACCTGCCAGCGCGAAGCCGAAAGCCCGCACGGGCTCTGCGTGACCCGGCGTTTTGACGTTGTACCTTCTGGATACGAATGTCGTCAGTTTGCTCGCCCCCTCGAGACGCAGGACACCCTCCGATGAAAGACTAGTTGCCTGGATCGTCGACAGATCCTCCGACCTTTGGCTGTCCGTCATCACCTCGGCTGAGATCGAGGACGGTATTGCGAACGCCAAGCGAACCGGTGCCACCAAAAAAGCGGCCGCGCTCGCTGAGTGGTGGGGAGAAATTCGTCACTACTACGGTAGCCGCATTCTGCCTCTTGATCTCGAGACGGCAACGATAACCGGGCAACTTATGGCAGTCGCCCGCGGAGCTGGCATCTCTCCCGGTTTCGAGGATATCGCGATTGCTGCCACAGCCACGCAACACGATCTAATCGTGCTCACGGACAATGAAAAGGATTTCAGACCGCTCGGAGTTCGGTATCAGAATCCGTTCATCGGGCTTCCCGGTTAGCTTGTCCAATCGAAATATTGAAGTTCACATAAGTATATGAATAGTAATCACAAATGTTAGTTCCATAATACATGTTATGCGACTTATGGGTATTGCCGCAAAATAGAAATGTCTTGATTCCGCAAAGTAGGAATGTCGCCCTGCTCGCCGATGAGCGAGGGAGACGGCGGGTTGGGACTGATCTTAATGAGCGAGCGCGAGCTGCAACGCATCGAGGTGCTGTCGAAGGTTTTGGAGCGGCGCATGACGGTTGTCTCGGCGGCGCATGTCCTGGATATGACAACGCGCCAGGTCCAGCATCTGCTGAAGGCGTTCCGGACTGAAGGCGCCGCGGCACTTCGGCACAAGGCTCGAGGACGACCGTCGAACCATCGATATGTCGCCGGCATCGGTGAGTTGGCGGTTCGGCTGGTTCGGGAACACTATCTCGACTTCGGGCCGACCTTGGCGGCCGAGAAGTTGGCGGCGAACCACGGCCTGATCGTGTCGCGAGAGACGTTGCGCAAATGGATGGCGGAAGCCGGAATCTGGCTGTCGCGCAAGCAGCGCCGGACATTCCATCAGCCTCGTTTGCGTCGAGAATCTTATGGCGAGCTGGTGCAGATCGACGGCAGTGATCACCGTTGGTTCGAGGAGCGGGGCGATCCATGCACCCTGCTCGTCTTCATCGACGACGCCACGAGCAAGCTCCAGCAGCTTCGCTTTGTGAAGTCGGAGAGCACCTTCAGCTCCTTCGAGGCGCTGGAACTCTATCTGAAGGCACACGGCTGCCCAGTCGCATTCTACTCCGATAAGCCCCAGTCCCCTGGTCG
The DNA here is from genome assembly GCF_006442685.1 of Mesorhizobium sp. B2-4-7. Classification (NCBI taxonomy): domain Bacteria; kingdom Pseudomonadati; phylum Pseudomonadota; class Alphaproteobacteria; order Hyphomicrobiales; family Phyllobacteriaceae; genus Mesorhizobium; species Mesorhizobium sp. B2-4-7. The sequence continues at coordinate 295,751 of NZ_VFVH01000007.1, read as the reverse complement.
ATCATGAGAACCTGAAAGAACCTACCCGGCCTGTCGTATCCGAAGTGAGCCGCGAGCCTTCGGTTCTGCTTCCTTCCCTTCGAGAAGCTTAAGGATGTGACCAATCTCCAAAAGCTTGCCAGTGACGCCAGCGGCTATCGCCTGCGTCATGCGGCGCGAGGCATCAATGCGTCGCTCAATTGTAATACCTGGAATGGAGGCCACCGGGCTGGCGTGAGCCTCTGCCTTGTTAGAAAAGCCATTGGTCTGGCGCGTGAAATGGCGCTAGTACATCCGCTTGGTCATGCGCAGGGGCCGCAAACGGGGGTTGGCGGGCGCCGATGCTCGTCGCGCGCGCGCTGATCTCATGATGCTGCGAGCATTCGCCGGTTGTTTAACAACTTCGTGATGCCGTGTGCGGTCATTGGTCGGCTCAGCGCATAGCCTTGCAAGATGTCACAGCCTAAATTCTTGAGGACCTTGGCCTGCTGCATCGTCTCGACACCTTCGGCGATGACCTCCACGCCCAAGGACCGGCCAATCTGCACAATCGATTGTACGACCTCTCGCTGCTGGGCTGACCTGGCGATTGGACCAACTAGCTGGCGTGCAATTTTCAACCGTCGCGGTTGAAGCTTGAGCAAGCTGACAATCGACGCATGGCCGGTGCCGAAATCGTCAATTTCGATGTCGATTCCGAGTTCCTTGATCTGGTTGACGTTCCAGATCATAAGCTCATCGTTGTCGTCGAGGAAGATTGATTCTAGAAGTTCGAACGAAACGGTTCCTGGTTTTATCGAAAGTGACGTCAGGCTGGTGATCAGCTCCTCGTCCTGAAGCCGTCTCGCGGAGACGTTCACCGAAGCGCGCGGAACCAGGAGGCCGGCCCTCTGCCAGCGATCAAGGTCGTGGAGGGTTTGTTCCAGTACTAGTCGGTCAATAATTGAAACGACATTCAACTCTTCAGCAATCTTGAGGAACCCGGCTGGCGTCTGAAGTCCGTCGGCGGGATGGTTCCAGCGCGCCAGCGCCTCAACGCCCGCAACCTCCAGCGTTTTGGCATCGAACTGTAGCTGGTAATGTGGAACAAACTCGTTGCGTTCCAACCCTGCGAGGATCTCGTCGGCTACCCGTTTGGTCCGGATGATCTCAGAGTGGAGGTCCTGGGTGAAGAACTCATATCGATTGCGTCCCCGACTCTTGGCCCGGTAAAGGGCTATATCCGCGTTGACCATCAGGCGTGGGCCGTCGATGGGACCGTCCGCATCGACTGCGATCCCGATGCTAACGCCGATACGGCATTGATGGTCCTTGTAGGGAATCGGCTGCCGCAATCTATGTATGATGCGGTCGGCCAGCTGTTTAAGCTGATCAGTTGAGATATCGCGTCTGCAGACTACCACAAACTCATCGCCTCCGACTCGGGCAACGAAGTCTGATGAGCGAACAGTTGATGTCAGCTCCTTTGCGGTATGGATCAGCACGGCGTCGCCGATGGCATGGCCGAGCGTGCCATTTATCTGTTTGAAACGATCGAGATCAAGATGCAGAAGCGCGGCGCCGCTGCCAGGCGTTGAGCCTGTGACGGCGTAGCTATCGAGCATCGTGTCAAGGTGGCGGCGATTCGGAAGGCCGGTCAGTGAGTCGTGAAGCGCCGTATGCTCATTGCGCGCTGTCGCCGCCTCAAGCTCAGCACTCCTCGTTTCGGCGAGATCCTTTGCCCGTTCCAGTTCCCGTGTCTGGATCACATCCGCCGTCACGTCCCATTCCGCGCCAACCATTTTGTGATCGGTGCCGTCCCTGTAAGTCTTGGCACGCACGCGGACGTGTCGGACAACTCCATTGGGAAGCACCACACGATATTGCGAAGAGTATATGCCGGTTGCGATCCCTTGCGCGAAATCCCGCTTAGCCTCGTCGAGATCGTCAGGGTGGATCGATCTTGACCACTCTTCGAAGGTTCTTGGTTCGCCATCTGCTGACTTGCCATAGATTTCGTTCAGGCGGTCGTCCCAGAATATAATGTCCGAGTCGAGATCCTGCTCCCAGACGCCAATTTGCGAGGCGTCAAGCGCAAGCTCCAGCCTCTCTGAAAGCTGTGCCAGTCGTCGTTCGCCGCGGCGCAGATCGGCGTAATGCTTATACCGCTGATTGAGAAGCCGCCCCGCAAAGACGATCGGAACCACGACCAGGGCGCCGCCGATGAGCATTGTTAGTCGCAAAATCCAGGCGTTGCGGGGCGTGGTGTTCCAGCCACCCTTGGGAATGGCGGAAATTTGCCAAGATCCTGTCGGCAACCGCACCTCGGAAGTGACGGGATCTTGTTCCGTCACGTACGCGGGACCGTAAAATCGCGCCCCGCTTCTCCCGAGAGCGTCCTTACCTGTCAGAGCGATTTCGATTGGCAGGTTCTTGTCTAAAAGACCGCTGTCCGCGTACAGCTTCGGAACGTCGATCACGGCGGCCACTATGCCCCAGAACGTCTCGCGAGGGCCGTCACGGTCAAGGAAGACAGGAAATCGCCCGATGAATGCCTGACCTCCTTGTTTGAGTTCTACCGGCCCGGCTAACACCAGTTGCTTGTTATCGCGTGCCCGAAGTACTGCTTCGCGCAGCTTTTCGTCTTCGCGGAAGTCCAGCCCTATCGCTTTTTCATTGCCTTCCCTCGGATACATCAACGAGACGACCAGGTCAGGGGCGCCGGCAATGTTTCTGATCTGTGTCTTCTCGCGAAAGAGGCTCTTTGCCAGTTTGGCAAAGCGAGCTTGGCTCATGTTCGGTTCAGTAACGATCGTCGCGACCAGACCACGCGCCAGTTGAAGGTCTCCGTTGACATTACCCTCAAGTTTGGCGCGAACGAGGTTCATCTCCTTCGCAACGTCAACGCGCAATGCCTGCTCGGTTACAATGCTGTTTTGATGGTCCGCAAAAATTCCGGCAGTTAACAGCACCGCAAGGGCGATCACTGCCGGAAGACTGGTCCAGGTCATCAAGGTGCGGAAGCGCTGATGAATAGCAAATGGCAAGATGGAATCTCGGTCGCCCTGATTTCCAGTTGGCGCAGGATATCGGAGCCGACTTAATCGAATCTCTTCGCCTCTACTCAAAATTTATAAAAGACACCTGGAAGACTAACGCGTATCTGGCGTGCGCTGATCTCGCCAGCAGGCGCTTGCGTTTGGATCCTCGCAGACCGGGCCCGATCCCCAGTGCCTGTTCGATGAGCCGTGGATCAAGGCCAACATGGCTCGCTGTCATGTTGGCGGCCGAAGTGGAAGCGGCTGTGCGCCCTGGCTCCGCGCGGCCATTGGCGCACCCTGACCTTCCGTGGCGCGCTGCGCTGTATGGGTGCGCGGCTGCTCCACGAATATAAGGCGATCAGCGCGGCCGGCATGGACTAAGCGGCGCCCCGCGGCAAAAAGATAATCAGCGGCCAGAGCTAACGACCGCACCTGAGCGACGAGCGGTTGAATGATACCGGCGTTTCGCGGTTTGACACCAACTGCGCTGCGCGCTGAATGAAGAGGCGCGCTGAGATCAGAAGCGTGGGGGCGGCTCGTAGCGAGGGACCGTGACTTCCTAATCGCAGGGGATATTGCCGCCGACATCCCATAGCGCCGCCAGGAGCACGCAAACTACCTACTCTCATATGCCGAGAGGCGGTGTCTCACAGATAGACGATTATGTTGAGAGTCGATAGGCACTACTTCCCAGGTGTTGCAGAGCATGGTGCCGCTGAGGAGACCGATGAATGCCTGGAAAGCCGCACTCGCGACCGCAGTCGGCCTTTTTCGCTTCCAACGAGCACGGGGGTTTGGGGTCGCCGCCGTCTGCGCTGCGGTGGCGGTGGCCGCCGCGCTCGATACGATCCTGGCCCTCGTGCTGGATCCGACCTCCGTGTAGCCCGCCGCGAGCCACCAAGTGATGAACGACCGACTCTCAGCACTCAGACTGTTTGCTCGCGCCGCGCGCGTCGGCAACTTCTCCCGTGCCGGGCGCGAACTTGGCCTGTCGCAGCCGTCCGCATCCAGGCTGATCGCTGCGCTCGAGGAGGAGGTCGGCGCGACGCTTTTTAGCCGCACCACGCGAGCAGTGACGCTGACCGAGGCCGGCGCGACGTACTTGATGCGCGTCGAAACGATCCTCGCAGCGCTCGACGATGCCGACCACGAGGCGCGCGGAACAGGAGAGTTGCGCGGCTCGCTTCGCGTCGGCACGCCGACAAGTTTCGCGCTCAGGGAGATCATCCCGCGGCTTGGCGCGTTTACGAAGCAGCATCCGGCGCTGAAAATCGAGCTCCGAGTGACGGACCGCTACCCAGACCTCGTGACTGAGGGCCTCGACGTGTCGTTGCAGTTCGGCGCCCTCCCCGACTCCAGCGCGATGGCGCGCAAACTCATCCACCAGCCAAGGGTACTCACGGCCTCGGCAGGCTACTTACAGGAGCGCGGCACACCCACGATGCCGTCGGATCTCGTGCACCACTCGGTGATCATCAGTCCAGCGCATCCCTCGCCGACTTTCTCCTTCCGCAAGGGCGGCCGCATCACCTCCGTGCGCGTTGATAGCGCGCTCTCGATCACCACCAACGAAGTAGCCACGGCAAGCGCTGTCGCCGGGTTGGGGGTCGCCGCATCGAGCGAAAACAGCGCGCGGGCAGAGCTCGACGCCGGGAAACTTGTTCGGGTGCTGCCCGACTGGGATTTCGGCTCGATGGAACTGAATGCGCTCTTTGTCAGCGCAAAGACCATAAAGCCCGCCGCCCGTGCGTTTACCGACTTCCTTCTCAGGGAACTCCGCGCTGCAGACGATCGACCATAGGATTGCAGCGATAGCGCGGCATTCCCGGCAGTTATTGATACGATACGTTTACCCTTCCTGCCCCGAAACTTAATGCTAGCAAAGCAAGCACCCGACCGGACGCCCTCGCGCCGGAGGTTTTCTGCATGCTTCGAAATAGCCGAAGACGCGTAAGCGGGCGGCGGTCAATACGATGAACGGCTCCCATGGCCAAAGTGCTAGTACTCTACTGCTCCTCCTACGGGCACATCGAAAAGCTCGCACACGAAATCACCGCGGGCGCGCGCGAGGCGGGCGCGTCCGCCGACGTGAAGCGAGTGCCTGAACTTCTATTTCCGGAGGCGCGAAGGCAGCCAACGACAACCTCGACCAGACCGCTCCAGTCGCGTGCATCGACAACCTCGCCGTGTAGGACGCGATCGTCTTGGGCGCAAGCAGGCGCTGCGGCAGGATGTCGTCCCAAATGGCAAGTTTCCTCGACCAGGCTGGCGGCCTATGGGCGAAGGGAACCCTCAATCGCAAGGTCGGCGGCTCCTTCGCGTCATCGACGACGCAGGATGGCGGCCAGCAGACGACGCTGTTCACCATCATCACCAATCTGCTCCACTTCGGCATGACGGTGGTCGGAATGAACTGCGGGTTTGCCGGCCAAAGGAAAGTCGATGAGATCGCCGGCGGTACGCCTTACGGCGCCACGACAATTGCCGGCCCCGACGCGCAGCGGCCGCCGACCGAGAACGAGCTTGCCGGCGCCCGGTGCCGGCGACGAGCCATCGCGGATATCGCCACGAAATTTCACGGCTAAACGACGCGATCAAAAACGCGGTGGGGCGCTGGCGCGTCGACCGTGCAATCAAGCGGAACGGTGCTGGCAACGTGGAAGAGAAGGTGGAAGACCAGGACGGCATGGAACAAGCCGAGCATGACCTGCTCGCCGACCTCAGGCGAGCGCGTCGCTCATTTCGTCTCCAGGACATGGATGAGTCCGCGGCGGCTGCGTGCCTGACGCCCGGGCAAAGGATAGCTGACGCCGTCGCCAGCGTCATGGGATCGTGGAGTTTCATCATCGTGCAAAGTGCGATCCTGGTCGTCTGGATAGGGGCCAACCTAGTCAGCGCGATCAGGGGCTGGGACCCCTACCCGTTCATCCTTCTCAATCTCGCGCTTTCTTTCCAAGCGGCCTACGCCGCGCCAGTCATCATGATGAGCCAGAACCGGCAGCAGGACATCGATCGCAAGGCCGCGGAGAATGACTACCGCATCAACGTGAAGGCGGAGCTCGAGATAGAGTTGCTGCATGAAAAGATCGACCAACTACGTGAGCGCGAAGTCCTGAAGCTGACGGAGGCCGTCAGGATGCTGACCGAGCTGCTGGAGCAGTCGGCGTCGGGCGCACGCGAGGCCGATGCGGAAGGCGGACGGCGATCATAACGCCCGGCTATCGACTTCATGGCGTGACGTCATTTCCCATTCGCGGCGCGGAATACTATGTTACGCCGGTACCTTGCTCATCCGGCGCACTACGGCTTGGCGTTGCGCGGGACGACGCTCTTTTTACCTGCCGAGGAAGGATGTCCGCCATGGTTACTCGCGGTTTTACCGGCCGCCAATCCGGATCGGAACTATCGGATCGGATTCCCCCGGGACAGCACCTCGTCGACAATTTCCCGGTGCTTACGGCCGGTCCCACGCCGAGGATCGAGCCCGCGGACTGGACATTCACGCTAAAGGTCGGACCTCGTCCGGTCAAAGCTTGGAGCTGGTCGGAGTTCAACGCCCTCCCACGAACCAAGATGACGCGAGACATCCACTGCGTGACCTCCTGGTCGAAGCTCAACACCGCGTGGCAGGGCGTGGCCGTCGACGATATCCTCGCCGACGCCGGCCTCAGCGCACCCACTCCGTTTGCGCTCGCCCATTGCTACGACGGCTACTCCACGAACGTGCCACTGGCGGACCTCGCGACGGGCAAGGCGATGATCGCACTCGAGTACGAAGGCCAGCCACTGCCGCGCGACCACGGGGGGCCGGCGCGGCTCTTCGTGCCGCATCTCTACTTCTGGAAGTCGGCGAAGTGGGTAAACGGGCTTCAGTTCACCGAGCGCGACGAGGCCGGCTTCTGGGAGCTGCGCGGGTACCACATATACGGGGATCCGTGGCGCGAGCAGCGATACACGAATGACTGAAGCGATTGGCACAACCGCGCGATGGCAGAGCTGCGCGATTGTCGAGATCGCGACGAGAACGCCGGCTATAAAGAGCTTCTTTCTTCGCCTATCCGAACCGTTCGAGTATACGGCCGGACAGCACGTTGACGTGCGGCTGACTGCACCCAACGGCTACACTGCCATGCGCAGCTACTCGATCGCGTCGGCCCCGGGCAATTCCAAAGTGATCGAGCTGGCGATCGAGCGCCTCGCGGACGGCGAGGTCTCCCCGTTCTTCCACGACGTCGCTCGAGCAGGAGATATGATCGAGCTTCGCGGGCCGCTTGGCGGTCACTTCCTCTGGCCGGGACCGACAGCGAAACCGCTGCTCTTGATCGGCGCGGGCTCCGGCGTCGTGCCGCTGATGGCAATGATCCGGCATCGGAAGGCCAGCGGCGAGCCAGTGCCTGTCGCGCTGTTGCTCTCCTCCAGGACCTGGCGTGACGTGCTTTTCAGGGACGAGCTCCTCGAGCTCGAGAGGTCGCTTCCCGATTTCGCACTCGCCCTGGCCTTGACGCGCGAGCCGGCGATGCGCAGCAGCGACTTCAGCAGGCGGATCGACGCGGCGATGGTCGCCGACGTCGCGGCACGTCAGCCTGTCTCTCCCGGCAGCGTCTTCGTGTGCGGGTCGACTGCTTTCGTTGACATCGCGGCGGACGCGGCGCTCGCATTGGGACTGGAAGCGAGAGCGATCAAGGCCGAACGCTACGGCGCTTGAGGGACCGTTCCTTTCGTTTTGCGAGAGCATAATTTTCGCAAACGCCAGATTATCCGTGCGGCCTGCAGCGACTTTAGTGGTTGAATGCGAGGACCCGCGCAGTGAATGAACGGGAGCCACTGGGGTGCTGTCCAAGGCGACCGATGTCGACGGCTGGAACGTCTTCTGCCGTCAAGAATATGTGCCTTTGTCGGGCCATTTCGACATTGGGACTGACTGCGTCGAAGCACTCTAGAGACGGGATACGAACATGTTTTCAGTGATTTTCGAAGTCCTCCCCAATAAAGAGAACTGGGATGACTACCTCGACAGCGCCAAGATGCTGCGCCCCGAGCTGGAGCAGGAAGAGGGCTTCGTCGACAACATCCGCTACAAGAGCCTGATCCGCGAGGGCTGGATCCTTTCGCTTTCGAACTGGCGGGACGAGAAGTCGCTCGTGCGCTGGCGCACCCGCAGGCATCATCACGAACTCCAGCAGAAAGGCCGCGACGAAATCCTCGCCGACTACCACCTGCGCGTGGGTCAGATCACTGCCGACAATCAGCTGCCGACGGGGTACGCCCTCACGGAGCAAAGGCTCGATGAGACTGAATTTGGGGAGGGCACGACGGTTACGCTGATCAACGCGACTCGCCCCGCGCAGTGGAAGCAAACCAACAACCCGTACGATTGTGCCGAGTGGCTTGGCCTGAATCCGTGGGCCGCCGACAGCACGTTCTGGGACATCTTTGACGCCGTACTCACGCCCGGCGACCTGATTCTCCTCATATCGTGGAAGAACGCCGCTGCCGCGCAGGCTTATGAGGACGCTTCTGCGCCGAATAACAAGGCCAGGATCCGAAGAGTGCGGATCGTGCGCGACTACGGAAAGTATGACCGTCGCGAGGCGCCTCAGTACTACGCGGATGCCGAAGGTGGCGAGACCCTCCACGCCTGATACCCACTGTCGGGAACCGTCGACCCGCAGCGTGATAAACCCTACGTTCGCAAAAGTGCGGGCCGCGGGGGAGCCAGGTCGCGCTCGCGAGGCCGTAGCTACGATACCTGGTCAAGGCGGGCCTGCCAAAAGGCCCTGTCGAAACCTGAAAGGAAAGCACGATGACGAACTCGAATGATGGCGCTCCCCACCCGCAGGCCGTGGTAGGCGGCGATCTTGACGGCGCCGGCGCGCTCAACGGCCGCGCCGGCGCATCGGAATTCTCCATTGGCGGCCTCAATGGGAGGGGCGGCATCACGGCCGGGGCAAACCCCTACGAGCTGCTCAGCGCTTCGCTCGCCGCGTGCACAGCGATGACGATACGGCTGCAGGCGCGAAGGCGGAAATTCCCGCTTTCTCATGTCGAGGTGGCTGTTTCATATCACCACGGCATCGAGGGCAGCCGCGACTCCTTCGAGCGTTCCATCCGGCTCGAAGGAAACCTGAGCGACGAGGAACGTGCCCAACTGATGCAGGCCGCGGACATGTGTCCGGTGGGGCGGACGCTTGGCCTCAGCGCCGACATCCGCACGAACGACAACGTCAGCGTCGGGCGAGCGGCTAGCTATGACGACGACTTGCGCAAGCTTCCGATCCCGAACATCGACCCCGACTAGAGGCATAATGCCGAAGAATGTGAAGCGGTTTTCGGGCAACACCATGCTCAACTTCTCCGATTTAGAGACGAATTCAGATTTCAGGTCGATTCGACCTGAAATCATCTGCTAGCGGGCCGCGAGGTAGACGGCGAACGCATCGGCATCGTCGCGTCGAGCGCCGGAGAGCGGCGTCACCTGGCGTTAGACTGCCTTCGCGGGCCTCACCTCCGGAAAATCAATCGGGGTCCGCACTGCATTGTTCACGAAGTTGGTCAACAGGAACTGAGCAGTCAGCGCGATCATTTCGAGGGTACTAGCATCCGTCCAGCCCGCATCCTTGACCGCCGCAAACTGGGCGTCGGAGAGTTTGCCGCGCGTCTCGATAAGCGCCTTCGCGAAGGCGACCGCAGCTTGGCGCTTGGAGTCGCTCGATCGGCCCTGCCGGTTTAGATCGATTTCCTCCGGAGGGATCTTCGCGAGGTTCGTTGAGACATAGCTGTGCGCTGCAAGGCAATAGTCGCAGCCATTTGCCTCCGAAACCGCGAGCGCGATGCCCTCCCGGGTCTTCAGATCGAGGGCCTTGGACAGCGACCCCATCAGACCGGCCCAGCCGCCCAGAACGTTCGGACTGATGGACATGAGGCGATAGTGGTTCGGTACGAAGCCGAGCATCTTGTTGATGTTGTCGAGGATTGGCTGGGATTCGGCAGGCGCGTCGTCGCGACCCGGGATAGCGATGCGGGACATTTCTTCTCCGTTGGACTCTGGCCGGCTCGGTTTTTGAATTGCTGTGGTAGCCTCTGCCGTTCGGCGCCATAATTGCCTAATCGTGAGAAATGGCCTCTCGGAGGGTGAGAGAAATGGACCGGTTTGAAGCAATGTCGCTTTTGGTAAGGTCGGCGGAGGCCGGCAGTTTCTCCGCGGCAGGCCGTCAGCTCGGCGTCCCTCTACCGACCGTCAGTCGGAAGGTCGCCGAATTGGAGACCCACCTCAATACCCAGCTGCTGGTCCGATCGACGCGGAAACTGTCCCTGACCGAAGCGGGGCTCGCCTACGTCGCCGCCTGCAAACGCATCCTGGAACAGGTCGAGGAAGCCGAATCGCAGGCCTCTGGGGAGTACACAGTCCCGCGCGGTACGCTCACGATGACCGCGCCTATTGTCTTTGGGCGCTTCCACGTAGTGCCTGTCGTGAATGAATTCCTCGCGCGTTTCCCGCAGATCAGCATTCAACTGACGCTCACCGATCACACGATCAACATCGTCGACGAGCACATCGACCTGGCCGTCCGCGTCGGCATGTTGCCCGATAGCACACTCGTCGCGACGAAGGTGGGCGAGATCAGGCGTGTGGTGTGCGGCAGCCCCGACTATTTCGCCGCCCATGGCGTCCCGAAAACGCCTGACGACCTGGCCGAGCACATGTGCGTGACGTTCACGGCACTCGCAGCTGGGATGACGTGGGTTTTCAAGCCGCGCGGCAAGGCGACGAGGAGCGTGCGTCCCTACTGTCGGCTGAAGATCAACACGGCGGAGTCCGCGATCGACGCGGCGCTCGCCGGCGTCGGCGTGACGAACGTGCTCTCTTACCAAATCGCGAGGCCTGTGGCCGCGGGGAAGCTCAGGATCATCCTGGAGGACTACGAGCCTGACCCGATCCCGGTGCATCTGGTGCACACCGGACAGGCGATCCTGCCCCTCAAGCTGCGGCGCTTCATGGAGTTCGCCGCTTCTCGGCTGCGCAAGTCGCTTGCGGCCGACCTGGCCAAGCTCTCCGCGCCAAAGATATGCGCAAAAACGACGAAGTAGCCAACTCTCTCTCGGGCGATCATTCATGCATGAGAAAAATAACTCAAACTCGCGCGGCAAGACTACCGGAGCCACGCTGCACCAGCGATTATGCTAGTGGCATGCCGGGCCGCGCGCGACGAGCCGAAGATGTTACTCCAAGACGAATTGGACGCCGTTAGAGCCGAGGATTTGGCCAGGACCCCGCCGAACGTGACGCTGGTTCGGCAACGGGCGGTGGAAGCGCTTGCCACATCCGGATTGGCCGAGCGGGCCGCGCAGGCCGGGGATCAAGCCCCTCCGTTCCGGCTGCATGATGGGCATGGCCGGGCATTCTCATCATGCGAGGCGCTGCGTCGAGGCCCGATGGTTCTCTTCTTCTACAGGGGGAGATGGTGTCCCTACTGCACAGTCGACCTTCGCGCGATCGAGGCGTGCTCTCACGACATACGCAGCCTCGGCGCCTCGCTGGTTGTCATCTCACAACAGACGGCCCACAACAGCCTTGAGACGCAGAGGTGGAATGCCCTTTCATTCGCGAGCCTGGTCGACGCGGGTGGCAAGGTCGCGCACGCTTTCGGCCTACGCTGGAGGGCCTCCGACGAACTGCGTTTCGTCGAGAAGGAATGCGGCATAGATCTCGCGACCTTCAACGGCGATCCGAGCTGGACGTTGACTATGCCGGCCCGGTACGTCGTTGCGCCCGACGGAACGATCAAATACGCCGATATCAGTGTCGACTATACGCGACGCGGCGACCCGTGCGATCTGATTCCGGTCCTCGCCAACCTCGCTGCGCACTAGCCGCTTTCTGGGGCTCCAGAAAGCGTGTCCGGGCGTCCAAACGAATAGACCCGGCCATTCCAACGTGCGCCTGCAAGTGGCATCCATGCTCCGTTGTTACGGCGTGCCCCGCACGCCACCGGGTGCATAACCTCGCCATCATAATGGTCAGCCACTTGACGGAGAAAACACATGGAGCTTCATCAAGTCCGCTACTTCCTCGCCGTCGCGGCCACCCTCAACTTCACTCGCGCGGCCGAGCAGTGCAACGTAACGCAGCCCGCCCTGACAAAGGGGGTGCAGAAGCTTGAGCAGGAGCTCGGCGGCGAATTGATTTACCGTGAGCGCCAATTGACGCAGCTCACCGACCTCGGAAAGGAAGTCCTTCCGATGCTGGAACGCACATTGTCCTCGGCGGAGGCGGTGTGTCGCAGAGCCCAGGAGTTCCAGCGCAAGGAGGTCGCACCACTGAAGATCGGCCTCGCCCCCTCCATCTCGGCGTCGCTCGTGCTCGATCCGATCGCGGAGATTGCAAAGTTCGTGCCTGGACTTCACGTGGAGCTGTACGAGGGTGTAGCGCAGAGACTCGTCGATTTATTGCTTGAGGGGGAGATCAGCGCCGCAATCGTCGGTGACGTGCCCGACATGCCCGCCCGCATCGACGACTGGTTGCTATTCGAGGAGCGCTACGTCGCAGTTCTCGCGCCAACACACCGCTTGGCGAACCGTCTATCGATCGGTATCGACGACCTCCGACAGACCGTCTTGCTGGATCGCGCGGGATGCGACGTCGCCCCAAAAATCCAACAGACGTATTTTCCAAAGGGACCACCCCATCTCGGCCACTGCAGCGGTCATGAATTGCACCTGCAGCACATGGCGGCGGCTGGCTTCGGCGTGATGCTCGCACCAGAGCACATGCCGCGCCTTCCCTCACTCAAGACCATTCCGCTCGAAGGCGATCAGGTTTGGCGGGAAGTCCGGTTGCTGGCTGTGCAGGGGCGCCGCTACTCGCCGGCGCTGGACGCTTTTGTCAAGGTCGCGCGGCTTCGCGACTGGTCGATCGATGTCCCCCATCGCGGGATGCTGGACCCAACGTTTCCGAAGGCGGCGGGCGTGCCGGCATGACCGCGGCACGCACGCCGCCGGCCAACCGCTTCCAGCCAACCGATCCGCAGTTTGACGCCAAACGGATGCCAAGCCAGATCGACAAGACACTCGCCCAGATTCGTTCGGAGCTGTTGACGAGGTTCAGCGAAGCGGACTGGGCGTCATACAACCACCTCGTGGGCTGGCTTCGCGATATAGACGTGGTATCGTACGCGTTGAAGGTCGGAGATGCCGCGCCGGACTTCCTCCTTCCGGACGCGGACGGTCGTCTTCACTCCTCCGACCAGCTGCGCCGGGGCGGCCCCCTCGTCCTGAGTTTCTTCCGAGGAGACTGGTGTCCGTTCTGCACCGCCGAGCTGTGCGCCCTTCAGGCGGCGAAGGAGGAGTTTGAGAGCGTCGGCGCAACTCTCGCGGTCGTGACACCCGAGACGGGACAATTCCCGCGGCAACTCAAGCGAAGTCTGGGCCTAGACCTGAAGGTACTGTCTGACGTCGACTACGGCGTTGCGTTGTCGTATGGCATATTGTTCCGGGTGCCTGACGAAATCAAAGCGCACTATTCCGGGCTCGGTTTCGACTTCGGTGCGCGGCACGGTTCGCCAGTCTGGATGCTGCCCATTCCCGCGACTTACATCATCGACACGGAGGGCCGGATCCGCAGCGCGTCCGTCGAACCCGACTTCACGATGCGGGCGGAGCCGGCGCAAATCTTGGCCTCGCTGCGCCGTGCCGCTTCCACGTCTTAGCCGGAGGGGTCCGCCACCCAACACCACGACCTGTTGCGGACCGCGGCCGGTGGGCGCGTCGCCCCGACAGGGATCGACGGCTTTGAACAAGCATGTCGAGGACGGAATCACTCCGACCGACGGCTCGCCAAAGCAGTGCTTCTTGCCGCTTGCGCTGCGTCGATGGCATCGTTTCGATAGCCCGAGGTGATTAGACGCTCGCCAACCCGCTACCTATTCTTCCAGCCTGCGCGAGAAGGAGCTCCGCGAAATGCCGACCTATAGGAAAAACCCAGCGACGGTCTCGAAGCTGACTCCGGAGCAGCACCGCGTCACGCAGACTGACGGGACCGAGCGCCCTTTTGCCAACGAATACTGGGGCAACAAGGAGCCTGGCCTCTACGTCGACGTGGTTTCCGGCGAGCCGCTGTTCGCATCTTTCGACAAGTCCGACAGCGGCACCGGGTGGCCGAGTTTCACGCGGCCTCTCGAGGCCGCGAACGTCGTAGAGAAGGACGACAGCTCGCATGGCATGACACGGACCGAGGTCCGCTCCAAGCACGGCGACAGCCACTTGGGCCACCTCTTCCCGGACGGACCGCTCGACAAGGGCGGGTTGAGATACTGCATGAACTCGGCCTCCCTTCGTTTCATCCACCGCGATCAAATGGAGAGCGAAGGGTACGGCCAGTACGCGAAGCCCGTTGCAAAACAGGAGGTCTGACAATGGCAGCGAGTACAGAACGAGCGATCCTTGCCGGCGGTTGCTTCTGGGGAATGCAGCAGCTGATGAGGCGTTTGCCCGGCGTCGTGTCGACACGGGTCGGATATTCCGGCGGTGACGTCAAGAACGCCACCTATCGCAATCGCGGCACGCATGCAGAAGCTATCGAGATCATCTTCGATCCAAGCAAGACGAGCTTCCGCGACCTGTTGGAGTTCTTCTTCAAGATACACGACCCGACCACGCCCAACCGGCAGGGGAACGACCGCGGCACGAGCTACAGGTCTGCGATCTTCTACACCAACGACGAACAGCTACGCGTCGCGCAAGACACGATCGCCGACGTTGAAGCCTCAGGACTGTGGCCGGGCAAGGTCGTGACCGAGATTTATCCCGCTGGCGATTTCTGGCAGGCGGAGCCCGAGCACCAGGACTACTTGGAACGTTACCCGAACGGCTACACCTGTCACTTCGTCCGGCCGGGTTGGAAGTTGCCGCGAAGGAACGCCGCCTGAGGGCGGCTGCGGTACGTGTGACCTGCGGCGGGCACATCTTGACTGCATGTGCCTCACAAACCGTTTTGTTAAATATTCCCGCCGCCGCGAAGTCGCCCACACACGACAAGGCTGCGAGATTTGGACGGCCGGACACAGCTTTCAGATTCCAAGCGCGGATGCATCAGATGTTCGGCGACGCCTGGGAATGGACACGCACAGCCCGTCCTCGCCTCACCGGGGTTCCGCGCGGTCGAGGGCGCGGTCGGCGAATACAATGGCAGTTCATGTCCGGGCAGTTCGTTCTACGCGGCGGATCTTGCGTGACGCCGCCGGGATACCTCCGCGCGAGCTATCGCAATTTCTTTCCGGCACACGCGTTGGCAATTCTCAGGACTTCGCTTGGCGGCGGACAGCTCGGTCCGCCTGTTCGCGAACGACTTGAAGGCGCTCCGCCGGAGGATCGCCGAAAGCCTTCTGTGAGTTCCGCGACGTCGCCTCGGCTGAGAGAAAACGCGGAGCCGTGATGATCTTCGTGTACCACCTGAAAGCCTTGATGTCTCAAAGCGTCCCGTGGCTGCTGGGGGCGCTGGTGCGTCCAGCGCACCTTACCGCGGTCGCGCCTACGCAATCCCGGAGCGAACACCGGCGTCAGGCTGCGTCGGATTCCTCGATCGCGTCTTCGATCGGCGTAGCGCTGTTGGACCAGGCTCGCTGCGCCTTGGCGCGGTACTCTGATGGGTCGCTGCCGTAATATCTGCGGAAAGTGCGCGTGAAGCTGCTTCTACTCTGGTAGCCGGCGTTCAGGGCGACCTGATCGACAGACAGCGCATTGGCCGCGAGCAGGTCCGCCGCGTGACGCATCCTCACGCGGCGGAGCAATGACATTGGAGACTCTTCGAAGGCGGCGGAAAACCTAGCCATAAAAGCCGAGCGGCTGAGACCGACGGCATGAGACAAGCTCTGGACAGTGTGCGGCGCGGATGGGCGCGAGGCCATTTCGGCAAATGCCCGTGCGATCGGAGGATCGCTCAAGTTCGAAAACCGCTCCACCCACGCGTTCGTCGACACCAGGCTGCGCCGGAGCAATGCGAGGAGAACAAGTTTCAGCAGTGCCGCCGACATCGGCCCTCCACCAACCTCCTGGGCTGCGAGCTCGGCCATCGCGTAGGTCATCACTTGGTCGAGCTGGTCGTGCACGTCGAACCTCTCGACAATGGGCGTTGCCAAGGAGGCGAACAAGTCGAGCGCCGGACCATAAGTGGCCCGGAAGGCCCCGCACGCAAGCACCAGTGTCGGATCACCGTCTCCGACGGTGTGCCGCTGAGACGACCCCAGTGTGAAGCCGCCGTTGTTGTGTTTGCCGGCGTTCCTTAGTGCGATCGGATGCTCCGTTGCGGTGATCGTCATCGCTCGCCCAGGAGGGACGACTACCAGCGTGTGCGGTATCAGGCGTATGGGCGTTTCATGATCACGGAGAATGAACCCGGCGCCTCGAAAGCAGTAGTGGATGGTGGAGGTTGCCGCGCGGGCAACCGCCAAGTGGGCTCCCGCCGCAAGCGTGCACTCCGACAGGCTGACTAGGGTGACGTCCAAAGTGGTCATCAACTTGTCGAGGTCTTGTCGCGATATACGCCAGAACGGCTCGCCTGCCACGTCCAGAAGCCTTCTTTATGGTGCTCAGGCCCAGCTCGACTGCGAGACAGCGGGACGATGCCATCTCGCCCACGCCTTCGGCCTGCGCAACCGGGCGAAGGGCCATTCACGCTCCCACCTGATGTGGGATTGATCGGTTCGATCTTCACTGCCTTCAACTGAAGACGCTGAACAATCACTCAGTTGCAGCTGACGGAGTAGTGGCTGAAGTCGAATTAGATATATTCAGGCGCAACATGAATGATCCTGCTGAGCGTCTCAGCGACCGGCAAACTTTATAAATTCACACAAACCGATGCCCAGGCGCCTCAACAGGAAGCCCCGAGTCTCGGTCGCACGGCCGAATTCGCGACCGACCGATCGCGACGCACCAGTATCGGACGTCAGCGTCATACCTACACTGTGCGTGCCGCGCGGCCACGCGGCTCCTCGGTCTGCGACAGTATCCGGGACAGTCCGGCAATGAGCGTCCTTGCAACGGCCCTGGGCAATTGTGAGCATGGCACCTTTGGATGACGATACCTCGCGCCTATCGAAAGCATGTCCAAAGGGAATTTCTAATTTCGTCCGCCGCGTCCGATCTTTGAGTCTGGCTGGGCCGGCCGAGCACACGCGGCCGCCTTGACATCGATTGAATTTATTGCAGCGCGTCGCGCGTGGGCTGCAAAGGAGCGCTCTATGGACTCGCGATTATGCCGCGACCAAAAAGTGGTTTGCAACTTCCTGAGCAACGAACAGAGCGACAAAATTTTCCATACGTCCGTCGCGGCTTTCTCGACGTTGCCGCTCCCCGCGGGCGCTGCTTCGCTGGCGCCGGGCGTCCTGGCAGGAACGGCGGCAAAGATCGCCGCTC
Source organism: Mesorhizobium sp. B2-4-7 (assembly GCF_006442685.1). Classification (NCBI taxonomy): domain Bacteria; kingdom Pseudomonadati; phylum Pseudomonadota; class Alphaproteobacteria; order Hyphomicrobiales; family Phyllobacteriaceae; genus Mesorhizobium; species Mesorhizobium sp. B2-4-7. The sequence continues at coordinate 278,340 of NZ_VFVH01000007.1, read as the reverse complement.
TCGCGGAAGCATCCCAACCCACCTCCTCCCAAGCCGTGGATGCTTCCGCGAGTACTATCGCCACCAGATTGCCATCGCCAACGCCCTTCTATCTTTCATTCGGCCGGAACGAAGCCGGCTTCGTCGAGGTAACGGCCAACGTGATGTTTCCTGCGGAAGCGCTGATACCGCGCCCGCTGACCATCGCCGGCCCGGCCGGAGCACGGCCCACCAATGGATTGGCGGTCGACTTTGTCGTCGAGTCCAATCGTGACCAACTGAATGAGATTGTCCAACGGGTGCGGGACGGACGATTGCGGACGAACATCGACAAAGTCGTAACCCTCGACGAGGCGATCGCCGCGTTCAACGTGACCGAGCGACGTAAGGGGAAGACGATCATCCGCATTCGTCCGTGAGCGAATCGCGCTCATCGATGAAGCATTTCCGCTAAGCAGACAAAAGACCCGAGGAGACAATTCCCATGAAAGCGATCGTAGTGACGGACCAGGCTGCAGGAACGGCCGGGATGAAGTTGGTGCAGCGGCCCGAGCCGCAGGCGGCGATAAACGATGTCGTCGTCGAGATCCATGCGTCGGGGTTCGTCCCGACCGAGCTGACGTGGCCCTCGACCTGGACCGATCGCGTCGACGGCGACCGGACGCCATCGATCCCCGGGCACGAACTGGCCGGAGTGGTCACCGCCCTGGGCTACGGTACGACGGGACTGTCGGTGGGCCAGCGGGTGTTCGGCCTCGCCGATTGGTATCGCGACGGCACCCTGGCGGAGTATGTAGCCATGGAAGCGCGCAACCTCGCGCCATTGCCGGGCGATATCGACTTCACGGTGGGCGCTAGCCTGCCGATCTCGGGCCTGACCGCGTGGCAGGGACTGTTTCAGCACGGCCGTCTTCAGGCGGGGCAGAGCGTCCTTGCGCATGGTGCGGCCGGCGCCGTCGGGTCGATGGTGACGCAGCTCGCACGAGAGGCCGGCGCCTACGTCATTGGCACCGGACGCTCTGCCGACCGCCAGAAGGCGCTCGACTTCGGCACAAACGAATTCGTCGACCTCGAGAACGACACCCTGGAAGACGTGCGCGCAGTCGATCTGGTGTTCGATGTCATCGGCGGCGACATCCAGAAGCGGTCCGCGGCGCTGATCCGAGCCGGAGGCACGCTGGTGACCGTCGTCGGCCCGGCCGAGACGCGGCCCGTGGAGGGCCTGGCGGTCGACTTCGTCGTCGAAGCCGATCGTGCCCAGCTGAGCGAGATCGTCCAGCGGGTGCGGGACGGACGGCTGCGGACGAACATCGGCAAAGTCGCGCCCCTCGACGAGGCGATCGCCGCCTTCAACTCGACCGAACGACGCGCGGGGAAAACGGTCATCCGCGTTCGCCCGTGAGAGACACGTGCCGATCGATGCACGCAGCCAGCCGACGCCTTAATCCTTACCGGTCATACCGTTCCTGTCGCCGTGAGTGCAGGGTGACGGTCGGGAGCCGATTCGTCCGCATGGGGGCCATACCGGACGATGCACCATTCGAGGGAGTGGCTCCAAACAATGCGGCTCCGCAAGCTTGTGGCAAGGAGTTCCTCAATGGGTCTTGATGGATAACGGCGCGATCCGAGATGTCCTAGAGCGGTCGATAGAAATTGCCTTATGAGCTGCGAAGCGTCTTCGTGGCCCGCGTTGCCAACGTCCTGACGGTGGGGCGTTGCGCCGCGTTATTCGATCGCCGTGCTTCCAGGCACACGCTTCGCTCGCCGTCTGCCGGCAGACCACCGCCTATTGGCTGCTAACTTTGTTAGGCTGATGAGCAAGGAGACAGAAGGTGAAAAGGGAGATCCGGGACAATCCGCCATGAGCCGGTTTGCATTGCCTCTAGATTCGAAGACGGCGGGGTCGTCCTGCACACATTGGTGTCATAAGAGCTGTCCGGCCTGGGTACGGATCGCGGCTGGCGCATGGCGTTTTCGAAGCATTGCAACGCGACGGCAAAAGAGCGATCGCGAAGTGCCCCTTCATGTCTTCCTACGCCGCGCCGCACCCTGAGTACGGTGCGTTCCTCGACGGCTGATCGAAGACCGACGCGACGCCGGTTGCGACCGGAGCTTTTGGACAACGATATCCCATTCCTATCAAATGCATATCCAAAAGGAATTTCTAATTTCGTCGGTTGAGTCGGATGCTGACGTCCATTCGCCCGGTCGCGATGCGTGGCCGCCTCCAAAGCGATTGAATTCGCCAGCCAAGTCATAGTGTCTTCAGCGAGCGACAAAGGAGACCTCCAATGAAGTTACCGAGGACTGTCAGCCTGGGCGTTGCCATTGCGCCGGTCGCCGGCACCGCAGTGGCGCTCGCACAGGTCAGCGGAGCGGCTCCAGCCTGCCGCACGCGTAGGCGCTCACCTGCTGCGGCGGTTTCTCCGAGCCAATGTCGAGTCCGGCAGACTGGCGTGGCTAAATCGGAAGATTGATGGGCTTATTGTGACCACTCGTTCCCGTCAGCGACCTTTCGGGTCCGACGGACGTTCAAAGTACAAACGAGCGCATGGAGATTGGCGTGTCCTTCTCGGTCTATGACATCACTGTCCCTGTCATGGTACATGGCCTGAACGTGATGGATGATTATCTCGACCACGCTCAAGCGCTCGAGCGGAGCAAGGGATTCGATCCCGGGAGGATCCTTGGCGAACGGCTCACGCCCAGCATGCTGTCTTTCGGAGGACAGTTCTCCGTAAGCTGCAACAAGGTCGACGCGCACATGGCGAAGTTGATGCAGCGCCACCCGCCGGCACCCCGCACCACGGCGATGATGTATCCAGCATTGAAGGGGCGGCTCGTTGAGACGCGCGGCTTTCTACAAAACGTGCAGCCGGAGGAAATTGCCGGCGCGCAGTCCCACACATACGAGCTGACGCCGCCTATCGTGCGCGGGTGGTACGGCGGCGACGACTATATCCGGCACCTGGTTCTGCCTGACTTCTTCTTCCACATCTCGATTGCTCACGCGATCCTCAGGCGGCTCGGTGCGGCTATTGGGAAGCGCGACTATCTCGGTAACCTCACTCAGCAGAGCGGCGGTGATTACTCGTGAGGTGGTGGCGCGACGCACGATAACAGCCGATGCCTTCAAGCCTGGAAACGAGCTCCAGGCACATCAGTAGTGAGCGAGTTGCGAGAGGTCATTGGCGCGCGACAAGGCTTAGTTGAATTTGAGGCCGATATAGCCGAGCTGGGAGCTGCGGGTATCGACCCTCTCGTTTAGGTTCGGGCACAAGGGGATATGGCAGGCTCCTGGAAGGCGCCTCAGTCCTCCGGTCCCTCGACGGTCCGCGTCGCCTGGCATGCACGAGCCGACGGCAGTCGCCAGTTTGGCCGGATAATGGCAGCTTTGGCCGCCCGGGTGCCGTTGCAGGTAGTCCTGGTGCTCGGCCTCGGCCTGCCAGAACCGCTCCTCGGAGTTGATTTCAGTCGTGACAGGACCGGGCCACAACCCAGAGACATCGATTTCTGCGGCCGTCGCGAGCGCCGTCTCCTTCTGCCGTTCGTCGGGGGTAGAAGATGGCAGCTAGCTTGGTCCAAAGTCGCTCCTGCTCGTAGGTTGTCGGGTCGTGAAACTGGAAGAAGCGTTCAAGGATGGCCCGGTAGCTTACCACCGCGGGATCGAAGATGATCTCGATTGCCTCTGCGTGCGCTTGATGGTTGCCGTAGGTCGGATTGGGGAGGTCGCCGCCAGTGTAGCCGACGCGTGTCGAGACCACGCCTCGCACTCGCCGGGACATGGCCTGCATGCCCCAGAAGCATCCACCAGCCAACACCGCCTTTTCCGTCGCCATGTTGGAGTTCCTCTGACCGGCCACACGCCGTAGTGAGAGTACCGGTCGCCGACATGGTAAGATCATAGAAAGCGGACATCCAATCGATAACCGGCCGGGATGAGGTCGTCACGGACAGTCCTGCTACCCAGCCTCCGACAGGGCGCCTCCACGACCGGCTCTGACGTGCAGCTCGCTACGTGGAAAGCGGAGAACGAACTTACAAGCGGCTTGGGCGGTTTTGAAGGCTGACCGCCGGTATCTGATGAGCGTGATCTTTGTCTGACATCATTTGCTTTTGGCGAAAGTGGAAGAATTCGTCGCCTACAATTCCCGACCGGCATGAAATCCATACAACGTTTTCATTGGCCTGGATTGGCGGCTTCGGGCGAAATCTGAGCGCGCCAGAAACAACGCAATTTTCGATCCTGGGCAAACACACATTGCAGAAGAACTCCCGCAAACCAGAAGGACACCTACTAATGAACCTGAGACCCATTCTGTTCGGAGCATTGGCTTTTTCAACGCTTGGTGGCGGGGCTTTCGCAGGCGCTCTCGACTCGCCAGCGATGATGGCGCCGTTTTTCAATGATGCAGGAATGAAAACGATGAAGCCCAAGGCCGAATTCGAGGCCGCGTGGAAAAGCATGTCGAAGAGCGATCAGGACGCGATGATGAAAGAGTGCCAAGATGAGGCAATGAGCAAGCCTTACGCGGAATTTTGTGCGAACCTAAAGCCGCTAGGCGGCGCGAACCATTAGGCCGAAGCCCTTGATCGGCGACGGGCCTCGCGCCCGTCGTGCATGACTTGGCTGCAAGCCTACATCGAACGGCAACACTCCGTCAGTGGAAGACGGCTCATCATAAGCTGCTCGAGTCGACTTGATCGAGGCGTTTGCGTCCCCCCGCCCTGGGATCGTCGCGTGCGGCGTGGCGCCTGACGAAATGCCGGACCTTCCACATCGCTCGAACAGGTCGGCGGCTATGCGCTCGAGAACGTCAATAAAGCGATCGTCGCCCTAACCGGCGGTTTGACGAGCACGCGCCCTCCCCGCTCGTTCCACGCACGCCAGGGACTCCCACGTACAAAGACAATGAAAGGGCTGCCAACATGACAACAAATGTCCAAGAGCTGCCGAACGGCGAGCGAGACGAGCCGGCGGTGCGAAACTCGATTGCGACCTTCGCGGCAAAAATCAACCAGCTCCTTGCTGACGCTCTGTCGCTCTATCTCAAAACCAAAAACTTCCACTGGCACGTGAGCGGCCCCCATTTCCGGGATTACCACCTCATGCTGGACGAGCAGGCGAGCGACATTCTCGACCTGATCGACCCACTCGCGGAGCGCGTCCGCGCGGCCGGCAGCAGGACGATCCGCTCGCTTGGGCAGGCGGCGCGGCTGCGAACCATTGCGGACAACGATGCCGATGGCGTTGCACCGGTCGCTATGCTCGCCGAGCTCATGGAGGGCAACTTGGCCTTGGCGGCTTCGATGCGGCTGGCGCACAAGCTCTGCGACGAGTTGGACGACGTTGCGACGGCAAGCCTTCTCGAAGGGTACATAGACGCCGCCGAGAAGCGCGCGTGGTTCTTGCGCGAGGCGGCGCAGCCGCACTGATCATCGACGGATGCACTGAGCCGAAAGTTCAAAACACGATGGCGCGAGTCTGAAGCGGCGGCGTGTTCGCCAGGACTCACATTCGTTCATATCCAGAGTGAGCTCTGGTCTAGGCGGAAATCGGCGTGCGCGGACAAATACGGTCAGCGCACGCATTTCGACCGCCCACAGAATGGATCGGATGCCTGAGTTGAGCGACACGGACGAATTGCAGTGACCTCCAGCCGCGTCGAGACTGGCGCCCGCCGCTTCAGCGCCTTCCGGTGAAGTGGAATTCGATGTCGACCTTGTTCGTGATCGGGGGCGGGTCAGGAGACGTCCGCGCCGCGGGCGTGGCGTCGGGACCCGGCGCGAAGGTGATGCTCGCCGAGGGCTGCAGGTCGTGGTGCCGGTCGCGATCGAGTGTAGGCGTCAGGCGGTCGGGAATGAAATCGATAATGCAGCGGCACTTCCGTAGGGACGAACGCATTGGCAATGTGGCGTCGGCGGCTTGGTCCAGTGGCTCCGTCGACCCGGCGCCCGGCCCTTGTGCGCAGTCTGTGAAATCCTGAAGGTGAGTGCGATGATCAGCTTCTATTTCCACCCTACGCCCAATCCAGCCAAGGTGGCCCTGTTCTTGGAGGAGTCTGAGCTAACGTATGAGCTGGTGCCGGTCGACACCAGCAAAGGCGAACAACACCAGCCCTCATTTCGCGCCGTCAATCCCAATGGCAAGGTCCCTGTGATCGTCGACCCAGAAGGCCCAGGCGGAAAAAAGGTGCGGGTTTTCGATTCCAGCGCAATTCTGCTGTACCTGGCCGAGAAAACAGGCCGCTTCCTTGGTCAGCCCGCCGACCGGGGTGAGCTTTTGTCATGGCTTTTCTTCCTAGCAACAGGCCTGGGGCCCTTCTCGGGACAGGCTGTGCATTTCCAGTTTGCGGCTCCCGACGGCCTGGACTACGCCGTCAACAGATATCGCCGCGAAGTGGAGCGCCACTATCGCGTACTCGACAGTCAACTCGTCGGCCGCGACTATATCGTCCGGTCCGACTACACGATCGCCGACATGTCCGCCTGGGGCTGGATAGACCATGCCTCACGTGTGATGAAGGGCGCCGACGATCCCTTGGCGCCGTTCCCGAACGTCAAACGCTGGTTCGCCGCAATCGATGGTCGGCCCGCCGTCGCGAGGGCGCGTGCGGTCGGAACGGATCACGAGTTCAAGAAGGTGAACGACGAGGAAACGATGCGTGCGCTCTTCCCGTCGAACTACGTCGCGGCCGACGGCTAGACCAGAGGCGACCGGATCTCATCCGGCCGCAATTGCGAGAATGGAAACCAGAACAGTACTGCATTTCCCAACGTCTGTTACGAAACTTAGCGTTCGGTGCGGGGTGTCTAGGGACCACTTGTCGTGTGGTGTCGCGTTCGCGGGTCTGTTCCTGTGACCGATATATTTTGCCGCCTGAGCGGCGAAAATCTAGGAGGATGTAGATGAACCTCGACGCGAGGGACATGGTCGTGGCTGTTTCAGATCTCTTGAGACGCGGCTACGACCACAAATACCGGATAAGGATGGCCAACTCTACGACCTGACTGCCGAGAAGCCCGTAGGTGGCGGCGGCGCCCGCGTTGATGGCGCGATAAGGTTCGAGAGCCCGCCCGAAGCGGGAGACGGTTCCAACATCTATGCGATCACCGACAGGGGGGGCGGCAGCAAGGGCTTGTTGATCGATACCTTTGATGCCTTGGACCAGGAGCGCTCGCGGGGGCTTGACGAACAGCTAAACGCGAACCGCCCCACACGTCACGACAACGGAGACTAAATAGCGAGCCGATATGGCCTGCGAAAGATATTTAAGGAGGAATTCGATCGGGATCCCGAGCGGTTTGTGCTGCGCATCGGGTTTCCTGACTTCCCCCCCGTGTCCGTTAGGGCAGTCATCCTCCATGCTCGGGTTCGACACGGTGAAGCAATCCTACGTCTGTCTGGTCGCCAGCATCCTACGAGATTCCAGGGTTGAGAGAATCCCTTACCAGGGGGCTGACGTTCCCGACAACGAATGAGCGCGCAGTGGTCGGGCTTGCCGACACTGTCACCACAGCGCCGGCCCGCGGCGCCTCCTTTAAAACGACGTGAGATGAATAAGCAGATCGTGAAGCAAACAATGCTGTCGCTCGAGGCGCGCGACCTCGAGAGCGCGAGAGAAAAATACCTGGAGTATGTCGCGAGCGCCCGGCTGGATAGAAGTGAGCCGATCGAATACGATGAACAAGCGCAGGCGGAGCTCGCAAGCGACCTGTCTGAAGCCTTCGACGACACTGTTCACTCGCACTCCGACAAGATCGAGAAGCTCGACGATAGACTTCGGACCAAAGAGCAAGGTCGAAGAAGGCGCAATGCTGAAGCTACACGGTCGGTTTTTCGTTGTTGCCGTGCCGACGGCCAAATTTGCGTGCGACGGCAACGAAATTATGGGCATCTCCACGCAAGCGCCGATCTATGCTGAGTTGGAAGGCAAGCGCGCCGGTGACACGGTCTCGTTCAATGGAAGGGACCTCGTGATCGAAGAGGTCGCCTGACGGCTGCGACGCCGAATGTTGAAGGCAAGCACCCCGGCATAACGCGCGGCAAGTGATCCGGCTCTTGTGGGGTGGCTAGGGAATAAGCTGATGACGTAAGGTCTGAAGCACGGTCACGTCGTGCGCCTGAAGTGCACTCCGCACTTACTGTCGGCCGACGCTCTACGCCGCATTAACGCTTCCATGGCGCGCCGGGCGACTGGAATGGAAACGATAACAACCCGGCATTTCTAATGGTCAGCCTTTCGGGATAGCTCTGTGCAATTAACCGAGCTGACCCGAGAGACGCATGGAGTGGCCGCTAGCGTAAGGCGTCGTGATCGCCCTCTTAGATGATGCGCTATCCACGTCGCAAGGACCCGCCCAAGCAAACAAGCCATAGGAGTCACCAATGTCGTTCCGCTTCATCACCAAGTCTATGCACGCCTACCTCATCGATTATCCCGTCGCTGTCGTCTTGATCGCAGCACCGTTTGTGCTGAAGCTCGGCCAGAGCGGACCGATCGCGGTGTGGCTTTCGGTTGTTGTCGGTGTCGCGGCGCTACTCTTGCCCGCCCTTACCGACCATCCCACCGGGCTCGTCCATATCATTCCCTACTGGCTGCATCTTTGGGTCGACCGGGCCGTTGGCGTCGTGTTTGTCATCGCACCGTTCGCCTTCAAGTTTGCTGGGCTCGACGCTTGGTACTACTGGGTCCTCGCTGCCGCTGTCCTACTCACCACGTCGGTCTTTAACGCGCCTGAGGAGCCAGCCGCGACGCATTTGGGAGCGGACAGGCGTAGGGCGGCTTGAGGGCGACGATTGTCGCAGCGCTCTTCTGCGCCGCTAAGAAAACCATATGCACCGGCTAGTGGAAGGTTTCGTTCCTCGCTGCAATCGATGCCTATCGCTTCCGCAGATCTTCTCGAGTGACGCGCAGCGCAGCCTGGAACGGACAAAGCTCAATTGCGTGAGGCAGAAATGCACGGCTCGGTGCAAGACGTGCCACCAGTGATCAATGAGGCTCGCCGGGGCGGAATGCGCCAGCTGGCTTTCATATCCGCCATGGTGTCCCTGGTCGCTTCCTTTGCCGTAGCGGCCGCTCCAATCCCGCTCTACAACACCTACCGGGCGGAGGACGGGTTCACCAACGCCGGCATCTCTATGGCCGTGGTGGCGTACGCCATCGGCACTATCGCCTCACTGTTGGTGCTGGGACGTCTGTCCAATCATCTGGGCCGCCGGCTCACTTCGATCGCTAGCCTCGGTCTGCTGCTGCTGGGCTGTCTGCTGTTGCTGAATGTGCGCGACATCGAAATCCTGCTGGCCGGTCGGCTCCTGGTGGGTGTCGGCACTGGGTTGGCCAGCAGCAGCCTGACTTCCTACATCGTCGACGCCGCGCCCAGCAGGCCAGAATGGTTGGCCTCCGTCGCCTCCAGCCAGGGACCGATGCTGGGCCTCACTGTCGGCGCCATCGCCTCCGGTGCTTTGGTCCAGTTCGGCCCTTGGCCACGCGACCTCATCTATCTGGTTTGCGTCGGCTTTCTATTGCTGTCTGGTGGACTCATCTCAATCAGCCCGGAAACCGCAACTCTGACCCCGGGCGCTTGGCGATCGCTGTTGCCTCGGGTGGGCGTACCGGCCCACGTTAGGCATCTGCTCCCTGTGGCGGCAGCGGTGTTCCTGGCCACCTGGGCGACCGGAGCCTTCTACCAAGCGTTCGTGCCTGCGCTGGTGGAAGATCAACTCCAGACCCGCAGCCCGCTCATTCTCGGATTGGTGTTCGCCGCCTATATGACGCCCAGCGTTCTCGGCGCTCCTATCGGCGGCCGGTTCACATCGGCGGTCGCCCAACGCGTCGGAATGGTCATCTTCCTGACCGGAATGATCGGCGTCATCACGGCGATCGCCGCCGGCACACTTGTGTTTTTCATCATCGCAACCATCCTTGCGGGCGCCGGCCAAGGCATCGCCATCAGCGCCGCGACACGCGGTCTGTTGCGCGGCAGCACGCTAGCCGACCGCGCACCGATCTTCAGCGCGATCTATCTCCTCTGCTACAGCGGCGCCGCCTTCCCCAGCCTCATCTCCGGCAAGCTGTCCAACACTTTCTCGCTGCCGCAAATAGCCGTCGGGTACGGAGGGCTTGCCCTCCTCGCCACCTTGTTCGCGGTCATCGGTGCACGCAACCCGCACGCTTACACGACCGCGAACGACGGCTCATCGCGGTCGATAAAATGACCCAGAAAGAGAACGCCAGGACGGAAGCACAGTTGGCTGTCGCGCACCATGCTCCGCGCCGGCAAGCCGCTCTAAGTCTCCCGCCAGCCGGTCGAGCAAATCGCCACGCATCGCCAATATTCGCCCTGCTGCCTCTCCTCCCATTTGCTCTCATTGGCGACCCGGTGGTCCTGCTGGATGGGACGGTCGTTACTGATCACGAAAAGCAGGTTTACCGCGAGGCTCCGGGCGTAGATGCGATAATTATCCGGCGTGATCACGACGTCGGGATTGGTGTTGCGCTCCTGGAGCCATTCGATCGTTTGATCGACCTTGCCCTCGGCGGGCTCTTCCCAATTTTCGATATCCTGGTCGAGCGTTTGCTGGACCCTATAGGTGTACTGCAGAAACTGTACCGTCGGCTGATCACTGGCGTGCTTGATCAGACTCGCCACAAACTCCGTTTCCGTGACTGGGTAGAGGACCGGTTTTCCGACGGCGGTCATCCAGGTACCTCTTTCGCAACCGCCATTCACGTCTCCCTTTAATCCAGTAGTTTCGCGCGGGCGAAGCTTTTTCTTCACCCTTGAAGAATTTGACCCGACCGACAAGGCCTGGCTTGAGCCATTCGGCCTTTTCTTTTCAGGCCCTTCGACACCGGTCCGCCTATCTGCCCCGTTGCCGATGCTCCCAATAGGCGGCGGGCTTCTGTGGACGCACCACTGGCGGCGCGGTGCGGTTTCGGCAGCGGACGAGCTTAGCGTAAAAGCCATCGCGAAATGGAAGAGCAGCCCGCCTTGACGTAATGTTTGGCATCTCGGGGATGCGCGACCGGTGGGGAAGTCCGATGAGAGTAGCAATATTTTTCGCGGCGATCGTGATCGCTGCGACTGGTGGTGCCTTTGCCAAGGAGAAGAAAGTGGTGGTCGGTGATGCTGCGGCCCTGTGTTCTACGAAGCATTCGACCAAGAAGCCGGTGAGAGATCTGGACTGCGGTTTGACTGGCACGGCCAAATTGCCGGATGGAACAACGCCGGAAAAGCCGCGCCTCGGATACGACACCGATCCGTGGATCCTAAATGGCTTTTAAAGCTGGCTTCAGATAGCCGCCAACTTGCAGCGTGGCCGGATGGAAGCGTTTTCAGGTACTTGGAACGACACTCGCATGAAATTCCAACACAACCACACGAGTATCCCCTTTTACGCGAAATGCGGGGTCCGATTCCACGGTCATTGCCGTTCAATCGTATCCGTCCTGTCCATTTCGCCTGTGGCGGAGCTTGTTGAACCGCAAACCGAGTGTAAGGCGTGATGCGGAAGATTCCGAGCCGCAACCCTCGCCACGACAACAAATGGGGCGCCCGCAGCATGTCGCTGGCCGACGCCATGGATCCCAAAAACATCCTTTGTTACGAGATGAACGGGACTCCCTTGCCGCCTGATAATGGCTTCCCGTTGCGGCTTATAGCGCCTGGCTGGTATGGGATCGCGAATGCGAAATGGCTACAGCGTATCGATGTGCGCGACCAGCGCTTCGAGAACCGTTTCATGGGACGCGACTACGTCACACGGCGCGAGGAGGACCACAACGGCGAGACTGTATGGGTGGAGACTTCTGTCGGGCGGGCGCGGCTGAAATCGGCACCGGCCCGGGTCACTCATATCGGCAATGACTATCGCATTGTCGGGGCCGCCTGGGGCGCGCCGATCGACCGGGTTGAGGTGAAAGTCGACGATGGGCCGTGGATGCTGGCGGCCATCGATGAGACGGACAAGGCGGACTTTGCTTGGAAGATATGGTCGGTCAACTGGCCCAAGCCCTCCGCCGGGGAGCACAGCGTCACCTCGCGGGCGGTCAGTACAGAGGGGCAAGTTCAACCGGCTATGGACGATCCTTTGATTGCAAAAAAGCACACATACTGGGAGAGCAATGGCCAGGTAACGCGGCACGTCAATATCGTTTGAGAAGCGTGCTCGAAAATTCCCTTGGGTGAAGCGCATGCGCGAGACTCGCATGCGCTTTCGCCAAGGGCAGCGGTTATACTGAGCCGACAAATCGCTTGCCTAGGTGTGACGCGCGGACCTTGGCGAGCCCAACCCGGCACGCCGCCGGAATGGGTAGCCCGCCTAGACGGGAGGCTACCATGAAAGTTGCATCGCTACTTGCAGTCGGCTGGATCATATCCTGCGCAATCGCCCCCTTTGCTTCGGCCGAGGACGCGCACACTGTGACCACTCCCAGCGAGGTTAAGTGGGGTCCGGGCCCCAAAACGCTTCCTGCTGGAGCAGAGTTGGCAATCCTGTACGGCGATCCGGCCAAGGAAGGTCCGTTTGCCCTTCGGCTCAAATAGCCGGCTGGGTATGCGATCGCGCCCCATACGCATCCGGGGCTTGAAGTTGACACAGTAATATCGGGAACCATTAATCTTGGCATGGGCGAGACCGCCAACCGTAGCGCCGTCAAAGCAATTCCTGCGGGCAGCTACTTCGCTTTGCCGCCAGGCATGGCGCATTTTGCATATTTCGACGAAGAGACGGTGCTCCAGCTCACCACTAACGGCCCGTGGGGCATAAAGTACATCAATCCGGCCGACGATCCTCGAAAGACGAAATAGCTACGAAGGCTCGAAAACGACAGGGTGGTGTGGACCCAGACGAGGTCGCCGCCGGCACTGACGAGACTAGCCAAGATAGTCTCAAGTGCACAACTTGCGCGCGCTGGGCAAGCGGGCATTTTTGGCAATGAGACGAGAACTCGCGCGGCTGCGGAGAAGTCAAGACTAGCTGCAAGAGAGCAGGGTTTCCGAACGCAGATCAAAACCAAGACAAGGGAGCTTGCCTCGCTCGTCGGACAGAGTCGCTCTCCGAAAGGCGTACTTGTGTCGATACGTGAGATGACCGAGGCTATCCTGCCTTGCCTATAATCGGATTTGTACGTCGATACTGCGGGATTCTGGGTATCAGGTGGCGCGGAGGTTTGGGCGGGAGCATCCTTCTGCAGGCAACCGATCCCGATCTGCGGCATGGCGGTTGCGGCAGTGGTTGTGCTGGAACGACACTTTTCCGGAGGGCGGCTATGCGAATTTTTATGACGCTCTGCGTCGCAGCCGCCGCTCTCCTTTTGGATGCGCCACAAAAGGCTGCAGGAGCAAGCTTTGATTGTTCTCGTGCGAGACTTTCCGTCGAGCGCATGATCTGTGCTGATGCATTGCTCTCCGATCTGGACGAGAAACTGTACGCGGCTTTTCAAGCGATTGACGGCCGGAAGGCACCGGAACTCGTGGCTGCTCAGAAACGTTGGATCAAGCAGAGAAACAAATGCACCGCTCCGACATGCGTTTCCACTTTGTACAGGGAGCGGATTTTCGAACTGTCCCAACTGGGTGCCACCGCGCAGGCAGTTCCAGGCAGCACAGCGGCATCTGCGTCTACGACACCTGCTGCAAGACTGGCGGGGGACGCTCGCAAGCAGGTTCTGAAGCTTCCGAGCCAAAACGATATTTACGTTCAGAACGCCGACGTGCTTGTTCAATTGATTCAAAAATTGCCAAGGGACATTCGTGATCTCCGATTTTTCCAGAATTACGACATAAGGTTAAGATCGTATTTTCAATTCCTTACCGCAGATCAGCAGCAAAGATATTCCAAGGTAATGGACGATTGGTGGCAGACAACCTTGAAAGAAATCGGCGGGCATCCCATTGCTGTTAGCGACATCACTCTCCTACAACTTATCGCGCCCAATTTCCCTCCTGAGCGTCAGGCGCAATTGCGCGAACTAGTGGGCAGTGCTCTTTCCTCTGGTCCCGGTCCCGCCCTTACGAACGCGGACACGCTATCGATCGAGGACGGAGTTGCTGTCGAGCCTACGGATCGGGAGATTTGGGAAGGCACTGCGCCGTGCGCGCCGAAGAATACGACGTATGACTTCGTTGTCCTTGGGTCGATCGATAAGGCGAATTCCGCCTATGTGATGTCGCGGGGAGATCAGCAGACGATCGTGCGATACGCAGCAAAATACGACCTGACCATCGGCACCATCGATCTCTCCGAAATGAGCATCATCCGCAACAATGATTTCGTCACGCTTCCCAAATCCGCGAACGTGGAACTTGAGGATGGCGGATCCACGCTGGCGATGCATCTTGCGCCATCCTGTGAGGTGCGTTTGCAGAGAAAGAAGTTTCCTGAGGCGGTCCTGCAGGCGATCTCGCACGCTAAAGCCGATCCGGCATATGTACCGGCGCAAGGCCTTCCGTTCTGCGTGAGCATGTTGGCGTGGTCGCATCAGATTCAAACTGGCGCGCCTAAACTCGACCTGACCAAGAACATTACGACAGACCCCCCCATGAAGCTGCTGATCGCCAGCGCATTCCACGATTCGATGACCAGGAAGTTCCTGGGGCGTCCGCTGACCACACTGGATACGCGACAGAAAGGAGACCAGGAAATCTGGTTCAGATGGACGGAGCTTGCGCGCGAGTGCCTGGCTCATCCGCTCTATTTCGACGACAGCCCCGCGCTGGTGAAAATAATACTTCCGTACTTGAACCATCTAGGTGACGAAGATGGCGAATTGGCGATCATCTCCACCGTGGAGAACCGCGTCAAACAGGTGGCCCAGGCTGGGGCAAATTTCAGTGCGACGGCCGATGGCTTCATGAAATTGCGGGCATATGTCTCGCCGCTCGAGATGCAATTGGAGCCGGTGCTGATGCAGGTTCGCCAAGCCGTGCTCAAGCCCCTGATCGACCGCGAGGCGGAGATCGCAATCGTCGCCGTGCATGCGGAGCCACCGGCAAAGCAAGGCAGTCCAAGACCGCTCGACAGGTTGAGCGTCATTGCGGATATGATCGACGCCCTGAGAAGTGCGGACCAAGCCGCAGAAGTCGCTTCGGCTGAGACCGTCGCTATCGGGATCGTCAATGCGGATTTGACGGAGATAATCGCGCTCGGCCGCACCCATGTCGAGTACGTCGGGGCGGACATATTCTCGCTCAGCCACCTGCAACAGTGGAAGAGCAAGACCGAAAACGAGCTCGGGAGATTTTCAGAATTCGCTTCCTACAAGACCGCCATGCAATCTGCCTCGCAGGAGATAGACGGCGTAATTCCGCAAGTCGTGGCCGGGCTGGCGAGCGTCGTGACCCAAGCCACGGACATCGGCGAGATCGGGACCATATCGAGCGCCGTCGCGGAGCTCCAATCCGGCCATTCCGACGTCATGACATCTCCCATGTGGCAGGCTTACATGCGCGGCCTCGACGGATGGTTTGCGGCCCATACGACGGGCAGTGCCGCGGTCGCCGGGACATCACCAGCCAGCCATGGCCAGAATGTGGCTTCGATCTTCCACTCCCCCGAGTTGAAGAATCGGCAGCTTGTGGGGGCGATTTTTGATCACGATTTCTTAGCGCTCAGAAACGATCAGGCGGACGCCTTCGCCGCTATCGTGGGGATGGTCAGGCCGATCAATCAGGCCTGCCCGGGAACCCTCACGGAAAAATTATTGCGAGCAGTGCTTCAGCGAGGACTGGGATCGGGCGTATTCGGGACCAGCGAAGATGCTCAGAACAACAATGCAGAGTTCCTGTTGCAGGAGGGGCAGTGGCTTGGAAAAGCCCTCAATAACCCCGGGCAGTTCATGAACGACATGGTCCGAGACGCGGCCGCTCAGGATCGCGCCGAGGCCGATGGACAACTCGTCACCGACATTTCCTGTAAAGACCCCGACATGCAAACCTTTTTTGCAAATGCCGAGGAATTCCTCGCAGACCCGACAAGCGGAATTCCAAATGATAAACTGGGCGTAGCCGAGATGTGTACGAAGGCCCTACCTGCAAACCAACCCGAGACGGCGCCTTATTGTGCTTGCGCAGGTCCTATTCTTGAACAGCGGTTGACTGCGGTTGAAGGCGCTTACCTGAAGTCCGATCCGCGCCGGAACTACTCGACCGTGGTCAACCTTCTGCCGAGCGTCAGTGAGGATCTAAGAAAGTGCCAGCAGTAGCACCACCTTGTTCTTCTGGTACATTGGCCGCGCGACTGATAGTTGCCATGCTGTCGGTTGGCATGTCGCTTGCGCCGGCACGGGCGACATCCCTCTACGACTTCTTTGTCAACTACCGCAGGCAGGATACCGATCTTCAGATCGCATTCTCTACAGAGGTTTTGCGCAGCGCGCGGCTCCAGAACGGAAAGCTGGCCGGCTGTATCGAGAAGAACTTTGTGAAGCACGGCCCGGCCTTCCTGCCCGTCTACGATGCCTTCAAAATCAAGCTTTATTCGACAATCACCCCCGCAAAAACCGGCGTCGAACAGTCCATCGTTGAGGCGATTTCCGAAACGTGCAATCCGGCCGCGCTGGCGGCATACCCCGACCTGGCGCGCGATAACGTGAGCGTTCATCCTACCGACGCTTTCCATTCCGAGTACCAGGACGATGCCGCCAGGCTGGGTGCTGCCACGATCGCGGTGAATACTCAGCTGGCGCGCGTCACTTCCGAGGGCGATGACGCCTATGCTGGCTGTCTGAACGAGAAGCTCGTTACCACTGACGGCGCGATCCCGGACGCGTTGGGTGATGACAAGACGGCATGGGCCTTGGGTGCGGAAGGACAAATTCTTGGAGCAATCATCTATTTCTGCAAGGAGCAGACGAATACTGCGTCCCGGAGAAGCCGGGGCAGTACCGTCCCACCGCCGAATCCGACTTCCACGACCCGATCTTCCGGAACCAACTGCAATTGATCGAAAGCGTAGCTGTTCAGCCGGGCATTGCAGCGGTTCATGCCGGCCCGGACAAACCAGCCGCCGATTCCCGTCGGCCATCCCCGCACCGGATCATAGGGCAGTTCCTCTAGCCGGAGCAACTCCGCTTTGCCCGATCGGTCCGATGAGAGCACCTCTCCCGCCAGTGGGCCACAACGTCCGAACACCGCAATGGTTATCGTTCTGATGAGAGGGCGCGCTTCGGGCTTGTTATCTTTTGAAAAGCCTCGAGGGTGGCTCCGCAAGAATGATGCGACTTCCGTCCGGGTCTGAAAACTGAGCGATTCTTCCGTCAAGGTGAAATTAGGGGCCGCAAGCGAGAGGTCGGCTGTCGGCATCGAGCAGCTCATCCACGCTCCACTTGACGGCGCGTGCCACTCCAGCCGATGTCGGGCTTATCTACGTCGATGGCGGGACCTGCCCCTGACCACGCTTTATGCGCGGCCTATGCAAGACCAGATGCCCTTCGCGTCGGATTTGATTGGTAGTCGCGCATTCTCACCGCAGCTGCCCAGAACAGGGCGGGGGGAGAAGCTCAAGATTTTGTCGAAACACCGCTGCTTTACATTCGCGGCGCGGATGAGCCTGGCGACATCAATCGTTATATCGACGGCTTTTCGTAGCGTTGGCATTCGCAGCATCCGCTGCGCCACTATTAAGGATTGCGGGCACCTTGCGCCCGAAGAACAGGCTGCTACGACACGCCGTGAACTTATCGTTTCCTGCGCCTCGTCGGGATGATCTAAAATACCACTTGGCACCAAGAGGGCGATGAATGACGAAACACCGCATCTATTCGATGAGCTTCGCCAAGGTGTATCCCCTTCTCGTCGCCAAGGCGGAGAAGAACGGCCGCACAAAGGCTGACGTCGACGAGGTAATTCGTTGGCTGACAGGTTACTCGCAAAAAGCGCTCAATGGCCAAATTGAGAAAAAGACGACCTATGAGGACTTCTTCGCACAAGCGCCCAAAATGAATCCATCGAGGTCCATGATAACCGGCGTCGTTTGCGGAGTCCGGATCGAAACTATCGAAGAACCCACAATGCGGGAGATCCGATATTTAGACAAAATGGTCGATGAGCTCGCCAAGGGCAAAGTGATGGACAAGATACTCCGCGCATAGTTCGCGCAAAGCGGTTTTCGACCCGACGCAGATCAAACCTCGGCGGATGCGCAAGGGGAATGCCGTCTCCTGCGGCCGAGCCCCACGTCTCGGCCGATGGGGAACCCCGCAACGGCCCAAGAGTGAAGTGCCGAGCATGCGTTCTTCAATATAGAAGGCGCGCTTGCTTCGGTCGGGACCTCTCCGAAGGATGTCGTCGTCGTACACGTCTTTGTGCCCGATCGTCAGGACAAGGAGATCGTCAACCGGCTTGTGGCCGAAAAGTTCCGCGGTATCCATCCAGCAAACACGACACTGTGTATGCCTTTGGGAAAGCCCGAACTGAAAGTCGAGATAGAGATCACAGCCTATCGGCGTCGGCGACCGGAAGAGCCGGAAAATAGACTGGCAGTTCACCTCGGCTGACGACTACATGGGGTGCGTGCATCGATTGCAGCAGGCATGAGGCCATCCGCCAACGTGCCGCTGCTTCTTGCGGTTATTAGCTTGCGAGAACAGCCGACTCATCAGTTTGATGAACATCGTCACAGCATCGTCGGTGAGCTTCTGGCCCAGATTCATGCGCCCGATCAGCGAGTCGCGACGGCTGGCATGATCCGCCACTATTCTCTTTCGCCCGGCCGATTTGCTGGAAAACCAGCTACGGCGCCGTGAACCCAATCAACTCGGCTTTGCCATCCAACTTTGCCTAATGCGCTACCCCGGCCGGCCACTGGCCCCTAATGAGGTTCCACCGAAAGCGATGCTCGACTATGTTGCCGGCAAATAGATGCAAGTCCGGTCGGCTACGCGAGCGGCTTTGGAAATGTTCGAGCCAGCACAAATCCGGGACCGACAGCCACGGGCAAACGGTGCGATTGATCGGGTCGCGCCACACATTTCAAAACCCCTGCGACCGGCGCCACCCAACCTCAAGCAAGTCACCGACTTCAACGAGCTCCATCGGCGGCCTCTTCCAACTCGGTCGCCTGCTGCACAATCCAGTTTTCGAAAGTGCGGATCAGGAGCGTCCGCCGCGTCGCGCGCGGATACACCAGATAGTAAGCGCCCTGCGTCGGCACTCTCAAACCGAAGGGTGCGATCAGGCGTCCCGTGCGCAGATCGTCCTCGACGAAGGCGCGCTGCGCCATCACGATGCCGAGTTCATCGGTAGCCGCCTGGTAGGCGAGCGCCGAATTCTCGAATTTGAGGCCGCTATTGCCGTCGACCGTCGTCACGCCAGCGGCATGAAGCCAGGCAGGCCAGTCATCCGGTCTGTGCATCGAACAGAGCAGGACGTAACGGACCAGATCCTTCGGCTCGACGAGAGGCGATGAGCTGCCAATCAGGCCAGGGCTGCAGACCGGCAGCACGATCTCCCCGAACAATCGCCTGCAATAGAGGCCCGGTGGAGGCTCCGAGCCGGAATGGATGCAGACGTCTATCTCCTCGCGATCGAAATCGACCTGCTGGTGCGAAGTAGTGATCTGCACGTCCACATCCCGATTGAGTGCGTGAAAACGGGCGAGCCGCGGCACGAACCAGCGGATGGCGAAGGTCGGGGGCAGCTTGATGCGCAATCTGTTGCCTTCCGGTTTTTCCTGAATGCGCCGCGTCTGCGCCTCGATCTGGTCGAAGGCGACGCGCAGCACAGCAGCCAGAGCCGCCCCCTCGGACGTCGTCTCTACTCCGCGCCTGAGCCGTAGGCACAAGGTTGTGCCGAGCCAGTTCTCAAGCTGGTGCAGATGGCGGCTGACCGCACCCTGGGTCACTGAGAGTTCCTGGGCGGCGCGTGTCAGGCTGCCGTTGCGCGCCGTCGCCTCAAAGGCGCGCAAGGCATTCAAGGGAGGAAGTCGGCGCGACATGTGCTATGCCTTTTCCTGATGGCAAAAGAGTAAATTGTGGGTGTACCCTAGGGCCGGAGGAGGTTACCGTCAGCAGAAATCTACTCTAACGGACGCATTATTGCGCGAACACCGGGCGGAGCCAAAAGCCAGAAGTCGCGGGTTTCACGACTCATGTGGGAGGAAAAGTCATGCCAGTTCACGCGCCGCCGACGCAAGCAGATGGCTTAGCAGCCGTTGCAACGTCTTCGGCGCGAGCTTCGGCCTCCTCCACTGGGCCGAAGACCGTCTTCGAGAAGATCTGGACCGCCCATCTCGTTCGGCAGTTGGATGACGGGCGCGACCTCATCTTCGTCGACCGGCACGTGCTGCAGGAGACGACGTGCGCCGCCGCTTTCGCGGGTTTGGAAAAAACCGGACGGCAAGTGCGTCATCCGGAGCTTACCCTTGCAACCCAGGACCACATCATCTCCACGGCGCCGGGTCGTACCGAGAACACCAATCCGGAAGGCCGCGAGCTCCTTTCCCTGATGCGGACGAATGCGTATCGGCACCACATCCGCCACTTCGGCGTCGGCGATCCGCGCCAAGGCATCGTGCACGTGATTGCGCCGGAACTGGGAGTTGCACTGCCGGGCAGCGTGCTGGCCTGCGGCGACAGCCACACCTCCACCGTCGGAGGGATCGGCGCGCTTGGCATCGGTGTCGGCACCAGCGAGGTCGAGCATGTGCTCGCGACGCAGACGCTTGCGCTCGCGCGGCCGGAGACCATGCGTGTCTCCTACGAGGGTACGCTCGGGCCGGGCGTAACCGCCAAGGACATGATCCTGCGCACCATCGGCGAATACGGCATCGCCGCAGGTCGCGGGGCGGCGGTCGAATACGCGGGGCCGGCGGTGCGGGCGCTCTCCGCAGAGTCGCGGCTGACACTCTGCAACATGTCGATCGAGTTCGGTGCGCGCCTCGGCCTCATAGCCCCTGACGAAACGACCTTCGACTATGTCCGTGGCCGCGAATTCGCACCCGCCGAGGCGGATTTCGAGCTCGCGCTGGCCTATTGGCGAACGCTGCGGACAGAGGCGGACGCCGTCTTCGATCGCGACGTCACCATCGATTGCGACAAGATCGTTCCACAGGTTACCTGGGGAACGACGCCGCAAGACGTCACGGGCATCGACGGGCATGTCCCCTACCCCGCCTCCTTTGCCGATGTGAAGCGCCGCGAACTCGCTGCTGCCGCAATTCGCTACATGGGGATCGAGCCTGGCAGTTCACTCGAGGGTATCCCGATCGACATCGCCTTCATAGGCTCCTGCACGAACTCACGTCTTGCGGATCTCGAAGCGGCGGCGGCCGTCGTGCGCGGGCGGAAAGTCGCTCCGAATGTTCGCGCGCTCGTCGTGCCGGGCTCCATGTCGGTGAAACGCGCAGCCGAAGACAAGGGCCTGCACCACATCTTCCGTGAAGCGGGCTTCGAGTGGCGCGATGCGGGTTGTTCCATGTGCGTAAGCATTAATGAGGATGTGGTCGGTCCGGGCCTGCGCTGCATGGCGACCAGTAACCGCAATTTCGAGAACCGGCAGGGGCCGCGCAGTCGCACCCATCTTGCGAGCCCCGCCATGGTCGCCGCTGCGGCGCTCGCTGGTCACATCACCGATGTCCGTAAGGGGAATGCATGAGAGAGCCCTTCGCCAGTGTCAATGGCGTGGTGGCAGTGATGCCGCTGAGCAACGTCAACACGGACGCGATTATCCCGTCGGCCTATCTGCGGTCCGCGATGGCCGACCTCGGCAAAGGCCTCTTCGGCGGCCATCGCTATGATGAGGCCGGCCGCGAACGGCCGGATTTCGTGCTCAACCGGCCGCCGTTCCGCGCTGCAAGCATTCTCCTGGCGGACGAGAACTTCGGCTGTGGAAGCTCACGCGAGGCGGCCGTCTGGGCATTGCAGCAGTTCGGCATCCGTTGCGTGCTGGCGCCGAGCTTCGCCGACATCTTCTACGAGAACAGTTTTCGCAATGGCCTGCTTGCCGGCTTGATCGACGCAGAGACATTCGCCGCGCTGGCCGCAACGGTCGAGAGCCGTCCCAGCAACCCAGTGTTCACGGTCGATCTGACGATGTCGGAGATCGCTGCGCCGGACGGGCACATCTACGCTTTCCGGGTGCCGGCGATGCGCGCTGAGGCGTTGGTGCGTGGCGACGATGAAATCGACACGACGCTTCGCCACGCCGCCGAGATCGAGGCTTATTATGCCGCCGGCAAGACAGGTCGCGGCTGGATCTACCGGCCCGTGGAAGGGGAATGGAACACATGACGCGTACGACCATCCGTGAGGCGCTGGCACAGGAGACGCCGCTCGTTACGCCGCTAGCACATGACGCGCTCTCCGCCAGGCTGATCGAACAGGCCGGCTTCAAGGCCTTCGCCATAGGCGGATCGGCGTTGCTCGCCGCCCGCCATGCCTATCCCGACATTGGACTGATCGGGCTGACCGACATGGTCGAGGGCATTCGCGATATCGCGGCTGCATCATCGCTGCCCTTCTTTGCCGACGCCGATGACGGTTATGGCGACGTGAAGAGCGTGGCGCGTACGATCGCCGCTTATGAAGCGATCGGCGTTCGCGGACTTCTCCTGGAAGACCAGAGTCGTGACCATAAGCAGCAGCGTGCCGACAAGGCGGCCGCGGTGGTCGAGGAAGCGGTGATCGAGGCGAAGCTTCGTACCGCCCTCGGTGCACGGAGGTATCCCGAGACTTTTATCATTGGCCGCACGGACGCCTATGGCCCGCTCGGCCTCGACGCGGCTATGCACAGGGCGGAACGCTTTCTTTCCGTGGGAGCTGACGGCATCTTCATCGCGGGGCTCCGCACCGAAGCGGATTACCGGAAGGTTGGTGCCGCCTTCAAGGGCGCCTATCTGTCGGCTGCCATGTTCGAGGGCGGCGATACGCCCTGGCTAAGCCCCGCCGAACTCGGCGCCATGGGCTTTACGCAGGTGTCCTTTCCGGCAAGCATCATCTTTCGCGTGGTCGCGGTCATGCAGCAGGCAGTCTCCGCGCTGCGGCGCCATGCCGAGGGGACGGAAACACTGCAGCCGCTCGCCAACGGCGTGGCCGTGCGCGGGATCCTGGATCAGGCAGTCAATCTCGACCACTGGCGGGCGATCGAAACTCCCGGGGCGAGGTAGGACGTACTGGAGTCGCCTTTCCGAGGGTATGAATGCCGCGCAAGCAGTGGCCTTGGCATGGCAAAGAGAGTCACGGGCTTAGCGACGCCCGGAGAATTGAAAAGGGAGGAACTTATGAAAGTATCGAATGCATTCTCGCGTCTAGCGGTTCTCGCTGCGGCCAGCCTGGCGCTGGCGGGCACGGCGCAAGCCGAACAGATCGTTGTGAGCAACTACGGCGTCTCGGCAAACGGAATGCCTTTTGCCGTGGCCATGGAGAAGGGCTTCTTCAAGGAAGAGGGCGCCGACGTTACAGGCATCCTTTCCTCGGCCGGCGGCGGCACGACGCTGCGCAATATGCTCGCTGGCGACGCGCCATATGCGGAAGTCAATCCGAATGCCATCATCGCGGCGATCCAGCAGGGCGCCGATATCAAGATCATCAGCGACAACGTGCTGACAGTTGCAGAATTCATCTGGGCAGTGAAGCCGGATTCGCCGATCCAATCGGTCAAGGACCTGAAGGGCAAGAAGATCGCTTTTACCAACCCTCGCTCCACCAGCCAAGGCTTGGCAGCGCTGGTCTTGCAGGCTGGCGGCCTCAAGACTGAAGACGCCGAGCTCGTGAAGACTGGCGGTTTCGGCGAAGGCGTTGCGGCGCTGGACACCGGGCTTGTCGACGTCGCGCCCATTCCAGAACCGCTGTGGTCGAAGTTCAAGGACAAGTATCGGCCTATCGCCAAGGCCTCCGATCTGCTGCCGCCCATCGCCAATGTGCTCGGTGCCGCTGCTGGCTCGGCGGCCGAGAAAAAGGGCGATTTCATCAAGGCGGTGATCCGCGCCCGCCGTCGCGCGGTGGAGTTCATGGCGCAGAATCCCGATGAGGCAGGCGACATCATCGCCAAGGTGTATAATCTCGAGCCAGAAGTAGCGCGCAGCGCGGTCAAGAACCTCGTGGACAGCCGTACCAACGGCATCGAATATTGGGGCACGGGGCAGATCCACCTGGACGGGCTAGAGAAGTCCGTCGAGGTGCAGAAGATGATCGGCGCCCTGAGCGGCGACGTCGACCTCAAGGCAATAATCGATACCCAGTTCCTGCCAGACGATATCAAGGAATTGAAATGACCATTTCGCAAAGCGCACAGGTCGCGCTGCGCGGCGTAGACAAGGTGTTCACCCGGCCGGGACGGCCGGGTGACACCGTTCACGCACTCGGCGCGATCGATCTTGAGTTGAAGCAGGGCGAATTCTTCGCCGTGGTGGGGCCGTCCGGCTGCGGCAAATCTACCCTACTGGAACTCGTCGCGGGACTTTCGACCGCGACCCGCGGCGAAGTCACCTTCGAAGGCCGGCCGATCGCCGGCCAGATACCGGATGGCGTCGGCGTCGTCTTCCAGGAAGATGCCTCCTTCCCCTGGCTTACGGTCGCCGACAATATTGCCTTCGGGCTGCGGCGCATGAAGATTTCGCATCAGGAGCGCGAAGAACGGATCGCGCGGGCGCTCGCGATGATGGGGCTCACATTCTTTGCCAAGAGCTATCCTGCCCAGTTGTCTGGAGGTATGCGCCAACGCGTATGCATCGCCCGGACGCTAGTGACGGAGCCGCGGCTCATTCTGCTTGACGAACCGTTCGGCGCGCTCGACCAGCAAACCCGCCTCCTGATGGGCGATGAGGTGCTGAACCTCTGGCGCAAGACCGGCGCGACGGTCTTCCTCATCACCCATGCGCTCGATGAAGCCGCCATGCTTGCCGATCGCATCGGGGTGATGTCGGCCCGACCCGGACGGCTCATCGATATCGTTAAAACGGACTGGCCGAAGGATCGCGACAGCCGCATCGTGCAGGAGGAGCGCTTCGGGACAATTACAGCCCGGCTCTGGCGTTCGCTGCGCGAGGAATCGCTCAAGGCGATCGGCAAGATGGAGGGGGCGGCATGAAGAGCGCCACATTCTGGCGGATCGGTATCGTCGTCGGCTTCGTCGGCCTGCTCGAAGTCTTGTGCTTTGTTGGGGTCATCCCCCACCTCACGATGCAGCCGCCGCACCGCATCGTCATCGATCTCGTCAAGATGTTGGCCTCGGGCGCGCTCAATGCCGCGATTGCCAAGACGTTGGGCAACGCCGCAATCGCCTTCGTCATTGCCGTTGTCACCGGGGTCGCGAGTGCTATCGTCATCCATCAGTTCGAGCGTGTGCGCGACACACTCGACCTGGTCTTCGCGACCTACTATGCGATCCCGGTCTTTGCTTTCTACCCGCTCCTGATTATCCTCTTCGGGCTTGGTGACGCACCGCAGATCTTCATCGGAACCATGCTGGGCGTCGTCGCTGTCATCGTGAATACGTTGAATGGCCTGGACCGGGTGCCGCGGGTGTTCCTCAAGACCGCCAAGATGGGCCATATGTCTGCGGTCGAGACCGCGTGGCGCATCACCCTGCCTTGTGCAGCACCTTATATCCTCACGGGGGCCAAACTCGCCGTCGCCTATTCGCTGATCGGCATCATCGGCGCCGAATTCATCATGTCGACGGGGGGGATGGGCTACGAGATCAGCTTCGCCTACAACAACTTCGACAATGCGATCATGTATCCGCTCATTCTGCTGATCCTGATCGTTTCGATCACCATCAACGCGCTTCTCGCCCGCTGGGAGAAGAAGCTCATGAACCGGCGGGGGCTTCGATGAGCAGCAAACTGCCTCTCAACGCGGTCGTCTCCGGCAAGGTCGATACGGTTGCGTCGACCGAGACCCGGTCAGCCGCACAGGACTTCCATATTCCCGACGGCCTGCGCAACGGCGTCACCCTCGTTGTCGCGCTGCTCGTCTTCTGGCAGATCCTCTATTGGATCGTGGGAGAGGTCGCGCTGCGCTCGCCGCTCGAGACGCTCGGCTTCACGGCCCATCTCGTCACAACCGGGCAGTTCTGGGTTCATCTTACCGAGACCGCCCAGGCCTTCGGCCTCGCGCTCCTGTTGGCGGTCGTCATCGGCCTCGCGATCGGTTTCACGCTTGGCCTGAACGGCGCCATCGCCGAGGTTCTCGAGCCCATGCTCGTCGCAGTCTATTCGATCCCCAAGATCACGCTCTACCCGATCCTGCTGCTCGCCTTTGGGCTTGGCATGTCGGCGAAGGTCGCATTCGGCACGATCCACGGCGTCATTCCTATCGCACTCTTCACGATCAATGCAGTGCGAAACGTCAAGCGCGTTTACGTCAAGACCGGGCACGTCATGCGCCTGAACCCTGCCGACATGATCGCGCGCATCGTCCTGCCGGCCGCCATGCCGGAGATCTTCGCCGGCATCCGGATTGGCTTTTCGCTGACGCTGATCGGGACGCTGCTCGGCGAGATGTTCGCCTCACAGCGCGGCCTCGGTTTCCTCCTGATGAACGCAATCGGCTTGCACAACATAGACCTCATCATGGCGCTCACTTTCCTGCTCGTCGTCATTGCGGGCGTCTCCAGTAGCCTGCTGCTTTATCTCAACCAGCGGCTTTATGGACGCGCCTAGCTAAGCCCCGGATCTTTTTGTTTTGAGCGTGCAATCTTTGTCGAGCTTGGCTCTTCAGAAACGACCCGGCGCAACCATGGAAGTGCTCGCCGATAAGACAGCCGAAACGCCGCATTCGAGACGGATGAGGTTGTAGCCAGGATCGTACGGCTGGTCGTGCCGCGAAGGCTTCACCGCGCCCGCTCCAAGGCGGATATACTGCCTCCATCACGGCACGGTGTCTGTGCTTGTGGCCGAAGAGGTGCAGGATTGCACGAGAGGTCAAAGCATCGTTCACAGCGCCTCCGTCAAAGAGCCAGTCGATTGGATGATGGACGAGCACAAGGCGACTGTATTCGGCACCAGCCGTTTGTAGGACTCAGAAAGATGTCGCTGGCCCTGTCGTCTTCAGTACGGCCAAACGGTGCCATGACCCGAGAATCTCTCGCCGAAGAGCTTGAGAGTGCGGCCGAGTGCCATTGCGGACATGTCGCGGCCGGATCTTCAAATCATCCTTCGCCGCGGTGCCTTGATGTTCCGAAACCTCGCTGGCTTTCCTTGAAGCCGGCGACGGACGATGCGCTCGCCTTGATCGCCTCTGTGATGAGGATCTGGGCTTGGAGATTACTTCTCCACAGTTCTCCGGGCAAGGGCGGTCAGGCGAAGCGCAATTTCATCCGGCTCATCGCGCGCGGCAGCGCTGGAATGTTTCCGGATCATCGGACGACCAGGAAAAGCCGTGCAGGGACAGGCTTATCCTGTTGGGCTCCGAACGCGAGAGCTCGACCGTGCCTGCGCTCATCGGGCTGCCGCCCTTGTAGCATTGGGCGGCAACGCGCAGCGTTTTTCCGTCAACGTGCGGTTCGCCGAATTCGCAGCCGACCTCATAAAAGGTCAATCCCGACGGCAGAACCTCCAGCACATCGACTTCCCCGTTCTCCTGCTCGCAGCGCAGCGGATCGGTCGACCATTTGCCGAGGAAGTCGTTCGGCATCTTGGCTTGGACGGCTGCCGGCAGGAACGACGCCAGTGCGACAAGGACCGCGAGCGAACGCTTAGCCCCGGCGCGGCGATGGCTGTCCGAGCTGGATTGCCTTTTCAGCATGACCGATCTGGTCATAAGCATGGTTCTCTCCTTTCTGCTGCCCGCCCATTCACAGCCGCGCCGGCCCTATTCAGGATTGACAGCGGCAATCAGGCAGTCCTTTCCTTGACCTTGTTGGTTCTGGGCCTTGCGCGTTTCGGCGGCGCGGATGCCGTCGCCTTGGCCTTTGCAGCCAAGCTCTTCGCGGCTGAGGCCTTTGCCACCGGGATTTTGGCGACTTGCTGATCCTTGGCGCCGGGCGCCTTTGCCTTCCTGGCCAGTGCCTTGCTCTCGCGGCGGATCGGCCGGCCTACCGGGCAGATCTCCTGCACAAAGCCGGTTAACGTCGAGGCCAGCGTGTTAGGCGCCTGGCGGTAATAGACGAACTTGCCGCGCTTTTCGCTCAACACCAGGCCGGCATGCTCAAGCAATTGCAAATGCTGCGAGATCGACGGCTTCGACATGTCGAAGCGCCCGGCGATGTCACCCGCGCTTAGTTCGTGATGCGCAACATAGGCAAGGATCTTGCGGCGTACCGGCGAGGACAGCGCCTCAAAGATGAGTTGGATGGACATACGACAATGCTACACGACAGCAAGTCGATTAGGCAATCAATTAATTGTTGACGCATTGACGATAAGCTGATTACCTAAATGACGAAACGAATTCGATCGGGGCTACAGGGGCGGGAGACAAGGCTGACCGCCGATGGCGGACGGCAAAGAAGGATGGCGAGATGCGCCCGGCCCTGAAAACCTTGCTCAAGATCGCCTTTGACATAGTCGCCACGATCGCCTTCTTCTACCTGGCCATGCTCACGGTGCCTTACGCGGTCGGCTTTCCTGTCGCCGGGCTGATGCGTCTCTTCTCATTAGGTGCTGGGTTTGTGGCGAACACCTGGATCGGCCACCAGTCCTTCCTGACGGATGCCCTGCTCGACACTTTGGGCATCACGTATCTGATGTTGGTCTTCGCCGTCGGCATTGAGATCGTGCGCCGGCTGGTCGGGTCCCGATCGATCTGGCTCTATGTCGTCGGCGCCTTCGTCACGATGGCGGTCTATATCGGCCCCGCATCCACAGCACCCCGTCCGGCTAGTGCCTTCGCGCTGGCACTACCGCTGATGATGGCCGCTGGATACGGTGCCGGCTACTGGCTGGTGACCATCCGTCTGCGCGCCGCTGTCATCCAGTTCGCCAGGCGCCTGATCTGCGGCCCCGACGCCAAACCCTGCGTGTTCTCCTGAGGATATCAAAATGTCTGCTTTGCGCCTTACATCTCTTTTGCGTTTTTCAACTCTGGGGTTCTTTACGCTGTCGGCATTAGCGTTGCTCGCCATCGCCACCGGCAGCGCTATGGCGGCGCCGGCGAAGGATCTCTACAAGCTCTGCCGCCAAGTGAAGAACGACGACGAGGTCCTCCCCTATTCGCACGCGCTTTACGCCGGCACGGTCAGGGCGTTCAAAAAGCTGTTTCCAGATGCCAAGATCGTGCCGGAGGAACCGGAACTCGAAACCCAGGTTCACTATCGCTGCATGAATGGCAAGCTGCTGGCCTGCTTCGTGGGCGCCAATCTGCCCTGCACCAAGATGAACGCCTCACGCGACAATCCTGGCGCTGACGAATTCTGCAAGGCGAACCCGAATGAAGACTTCGTGCCGGCCGCGGCGAGCGGCCACGATACCGTCTATTCCTACAAATGCCAGGACGGCAAAGCTGTGGTCACGGGTGATACTTGGGCACTCGACGAGCGCGGCTTCGCCAAGAAGCTTTGGGCCGAGGTAATTCAACATTGAGTTTGGTTTTGGCGCCTCAACGCTCTTCACCTCACTTGGGCCGAGACAAAGGGGCGGCAATTCCAGAGCATCAGTCAGGGCGGCTTCGGGAGGGGCAACGACACTGCATGCCCGTTACAGATTTGATCTCGCACGACGTCTGGTCGTGAGCTCGAATGGTAGAGACTCGCCTGTGGCTCTCAATCTCCTTATCGGTACCATCGTGATCAGCCTGACGGTACTGATTCATATCTTTGGCCTCATCGAGGTCACACACCCGGTGGGGGGTGCCTTGTGTCCCGTTTTCGCATGCACGGGCGCCGCAGCCGCATCGTCGCGATGACGCGTGGTGATGGGTCTCTTTGCCGTCATGACGGCAAAGATCTGGCTTTGGGCGGGGTTGTACCGGATGCTCAACATCTTCGCCGACTTTGAAACTGCATTGTACTTTTTCCACCATCACCTTCTCGACTGTTGGCTACGGCGACATAGTGCCTGCCCTTGCGTGGCGTGTCCTGGCGGCACTCGAATGCGTTAACGGGTTCTTGCTCATCGGCTGGTCGACCGCCTGTCTCATCGCAGCCGGCACCGCATCGGACCGTCCAAGGCGGGCGAGCATTTCTGACCAGTTGGTGCTCAGGTTTGCTCCCGATCAATACTGTACGGGCATTCTGTTGGTACGCTCTTACGATCGGGTCAGCCATGATTTGGCCGACGATCAGCAGGAGGGAGAGATCTGCCTTTCTGCTTCTTTGGACGAATTGACTATGACCTGATCGAACCGCAGACCGGGAGGAAAGACATCAGAGTTGGGAGGATAAGCATGGGAGAAGATCTATTCGGTCATCATGCCGACCGCATCCAGGCGGCGATTGCGTCGGACGCTGCGGCGAAATCCGCCCTGGTTGCCTCCTGGCGACGGTCTTCCAATTTGCATCGACTCGAACCAGCCGATTGCAGGCCTCCACATTATCTGACGGAGGCCGAACTGGGACAGGCCCGGCAACGAATCGAACCTCTCATTTGCGCTGCCCAAGCGAGTCTCGACCGTCTCTATCTCGCAGTAGGCGGCGTGGGATGCTGTGTCCTGCTCGCCGATCGCGACGGCGTGCCTGTCGAACGGCGCGGCGCGCTCGTGGACGACGAGACGTTTTATTCCTGGGGTTTGTGGACTGGCTCCGTCTGGAATGAGGAAAGGCAGGGCACCAACGGGATCGGCACCTGTCTGGTTGAGCGACGCCCGCTGACAATTCACCGCGACCAGCATTTCCATACGCGCAATACGCTGCTCAGTTGCACCACCGCTCCGATCCACGATCATGAGGGGAATCTTGTAGCCGTGCTTGACGTGTCGTCCTGCCGGGCTGATCTGACCGAAGCCTTTGTCAATCTCATCTCGATGGCTGTGGTCGACGCGGTGCACCGGATCGAGATTGAGAACTTCAAGATGGCATTCCCGAAGGCGCGAATTCTGCTGGCGCCGGTGACCAACAAAGGCTCTGGCGCGCTGATCGCCGTTGACGCGGACGATCTCGTGGTCGGCGCGACCCGTTCGGCCCGCCTGGCGCTTGGCATCACACAGCAGTGTTTCGACAAACCAATGCCTGCCGCCGATCTGCTCGGCTGGGCTGAGATCGGCCCTAAAGTTCTCGCTGAGGCAGAGCGTGGAGCCCTCCAGCGTGCGCTCGCGCGCGCTGACGGGAACGTCTCAGCCGCAGCTCAGGCGCTGGGGATCAGCCGGGCGACGCTTCACCGCAAGCTCAACCGTCTGGATGTCCGCCGGTCACACTGACGCCCAAGCTCTCATAACTGTCGCAATTCTGCGACACATCCTACCCGACCAGCGTGACCGGCGCGGTGACAAGCACCGCCGAAAATCGCAAGTGTCTTTCGAAGCGTCGCATCCCGCGACGTCAGCTTTGGGAGGAAGACGCATGAACAAGGTTGAATTCTCACGCTCGGTCAAGGCGCCCTTCGACAAGCGCTATGGCAATTTCATCGGTGGCAAACGGGCCGAGCCCCGCTCTGGCCGCTATTTCGAGAACTTCTCGCCGGTGAATGGCCAGCTGCTATGCGAGGTAGCGCGCTCGGACGGCCAGGACATCGAGGCGGCCCTGGACGCCGCCCATGCCGCCAAGGACGCCTGGGCGCGCACCAGCGTGGCCGAGCGCTCCCTTATCCTCAACCGCATCGCCGATCGCATGGAGGAAAACCTCGATCTCCTCGCATGCGCCGAAACGTGGGACAACGGCAAGCCGATCCGCGAAACGACCGCGGCCGACCTGCCTTTGGCCATCGACCATTTCCGCTATTTCGCCGGCGCGGTGCGTGGCCAGGAAGGCAGCCTTTCGCAGATCGACGACGACACTGTCGCCTATCATTTCCATGAGCCGCTCGGCGTGGTCGGCCAGATCATCCCGTGGAACTTCCCGTTGCTGATGGCATGCTGGAAACTTGCTCCCGCGTTGGCGGCCGGCAATTGCGTCGTCCTGAAACCTGCCGAGCAGACCCCGGCTGCCATCCTGCTCTGGGCCGATCTCATCGGCGATCTTTTGCCGCCGGGTGTGCTCAACATCGTCAACGGCTTTGGCCTCGAGGCCGGCAAGCCGCTGGCTTCGTCGCCGCGCATTGCCAAGATCGCCTTTACCGGCGAGACAACGACGGGCCGGCTGATCATGCAGTATGCCAGCCAAAACCTGATCCCGGTGACGCTCGAGCTCGGCGGCAAGTCACCCAACATTTTCTTCAAGGATGTCGTCGCCGAAGACGACGATTTCTTCGACAAGGCGGTCGAAGGCTTCGTCATGTTCGCGCTGAACCAGGGCGAGGTGTGCACCTGCCCGAGCCGCGCGCTCATCCAGGAATCGATCTACGACAGGTTCATGGAACGCGCCCTCAAGCGCGTCGAGGCGATCGTGCAGGGTGATCCGCTCGATCCGGCAACGATGATCGGCGCCCAGGCTTCGTCCGAGCAGATGGAAAAGATCCTGTCCTATATCGATATCGGCCGCCAGGAAGGAGCCGAGTTGCTGACCGGTGGAGCGCGCAGTCTTCTGCCCGGCGATCTGGCCGGCGGCTACTACGTCCAGCCTACGGTGTTCAAGGGTCACAACAAGATGCGCATCTTCCAGGAGGAGATTTTTGGGCCGGTGGTATCGGTCACGACCTTCAAGGACGACGACGAAGCGCTCAGCATAGCCAACGATACGCTCTACGGCCTCGGTGCCGGTGTCTGGACACGCGACGCCAACCGTGCCTATCGCTTCGGCCGCGCGATCCAGGCTGGCCGCGTCTGGACCAACTGCTACCATGCCTATCCCGCGCATGCGGCCTTCGGCGGGTATAAGCAGTCCGGCATCGGCCGAGAGACCCACAAGATGATGCTCGACCACTACCAGCAGACGAAGAATATGCTGGTCAGCTACAGCCCGAAGAAGCTTGGCTTCTTCTGATCGGCTCAAGGGCGCGGCTCCGCAGGGGACCGCGCCCCAAGCTGGATCGAAAACCTAATGCATACCAGGTCACGGCAACGCCGGCAGCGCTTGAACTGATCGCGGAGATCGTTGCCGAGCACGGTCCAGTGCTGTTCCATCAATCCGGCGGCGGCTGCGACGGCTCTTCGCCGATGTGCTATCCGCTGGACGAATTGATCGTCGGCGATCGCGATGTCTTGCTCGGCCATATCGGTGATGCGCCGTTCTACATCGGCGCATCGCAATTCGAGGCCTGGAAGCATAACGATCTCATTATCGACGTGGTGCCAAGCCGAGGCGGCATGTTCTCGCTGGACAACGGAAGGGAGAAGCGGTTCCTGACGCGGTCGACGATCTGCGCTGTCCAGATCGGGATGTAGGCCTTTCCATACGATTTGGGCGAGCATTTCTGACCGCAGCCGATGTTCAGACCGCCACGGAATGCCTCGCCTTGCCGGTTTCGAAATACTTGTCGAACTTCGCCGCGACGCTTCTGACAAAGGGGCGGCTTTCCAACGGCACGACGAAGCGGTCACCGTCAAGTTCAAGCAACCGGGCAGGGTCAAGAAGGGCGGTGGAACTCGCTCTGCCGAGAAGCCTTTGGCCAGCTTCGCCAAAGCGCTCGACCAGGTCGATCGCTGAAAAGCCGGAATCGCACATCAGCCGCTCGATGATCCACCCGCGAGCGCGGTCGTCGTCGGACAAAGCAATTCCGCGGACCGCAGCCAACCCACCGTCATCCACCATGCGGCCATACTCGGCGGTCGAAGGCATGTTCTGTACATAGCCTTGCCGGAATTGGCTGATGGATGACGGGCCGAGGCCGATCAAGGTTTCGCAGCGATCCTCGGTGTAGCCCTGAAAGTTACGACGCAACATCCCCGCGTGCGCAGCAAGCGCCAGCGCATCGCCCGGTTTGGCGAAATGGTCGAGCCCGATTGCTTCGTATCCCTGGTCGAGTATGGCGCGAGCTGCCAGTTGCGATTGAGCGAACCGCTCCTCCGGGCCTGGCAACCAGGCCTCGTCGATCATTGTCTGATGTTTCTTGAACCATGGCACATGGGCATAGCCAAAAAGGGCGATCCGATCGGGTTCGAGCGTCAGCGCCTGCATGACAGTGGACAAGACACTCTCCCTGGTCTGGTGCGGCAAGCCGTAAAGCAGGTCCAGGTTGACCGACTCGACGCCGCGTGACCGAACGCCGTCGACGACTGTCTTGGTCTGCAAGAAGGTCTGTTCGCGATTGATGGCCTTCTGCACCTTCGGATCGAAATCCTGGACCCCGAGGCTCGCCCTCGTCATGCCGATTTCGGCAAGTGCGTCGAGGCGGGCTTCGTCCATATCGTTGGGTTCGATTTCGACGCTGATCTTGGCGCCGGGAAGAAATGAGAAGCAGTTGCGCAGAACGGCTCCCAGCGCGACCATGTCCTGTGGTTTGAGCATCGTCGGTGAGCCGCCACCGAAATGGACGGCACGTACCCGGCCCTTGCCTCCGGCGAGACTTGAGACGGTGGCGATCTCCGCATGCAGTGATCTCAGATATTTGGTGACCGGTTCGTAATGGCGTGTCTGCTTGGTGTGGCACGCACAGAACCAGCAAAGCTTGTCGCAATAAGGGATGTGCAGATAGAGCGAGATCTCGTCGCCCTTGTTGAGCGCCTTCAGCCAGTCGCGACAAACGGCGGCATCGACGCCCGGATGAAAATGCGGCGCCGTCGGGTAGCTCGTATAACGCGGCACGTTTTCACCAAGCCTGGCAATTAATTCTGGCCGCATCTCGATATCTGCTCCGATGTGTATTGCACGATCCTGCTCACATCGGACAATGGCAGCCTTGATCTCGGTCAATGATATCTCGCCGCGGACAAACTGCCGCAACGGATTTCTCGGGCCGATACTATATCCTGCCAGTACTTTGGGTTCGCGGACGACCACGATGACAGTGCGTCAGGATGTACATAGCGCCGGCATTCCCGTGCTTTGCCAGTCATGCGAAGCGCGGCATCATGGCGTTTGCGGCGCGCTCGATCCGGACCAACTGGTGGGCCTCGCCAAGACCTCATCGAAGCATACCGTTGAAGCGGGCGTGGAATTGATCGGTGATGCCGAGGCCATCGACAGTTACGCGAATGTGCTTTCCGGCGTGGTCAAGCTGACGAAGAGCCTTTCGGACGGACGCCAGCAGATTGTCGGGCTTCAATTTGCTCCCGATTTTCTGGGCCGGCCCTTCAAGGTGGAAAGCGCGATCAACGCCGAAGCCGCAACCGCGGTCTCCCTGTGCTCGTTTCCAAGGGCCGTCATCGAACGGATGATGAAGCAATCGCCGGGACTGGAGCATCGTCTCTTCAAGCAGACGCTGAACGAACTCGATGATGCCCGCGACTGGATGGTGATGCTGGGCCGCAAGAGTGCTTCGGAAAAGGTGGCGAGCTTCCTTCTCATGATCGCCAAGAACATCGACCCCACGCTTGATCCGACCGCCCAGTCGACACGTTTCGACCTGCCTTTGACCCGCGCCGACATCGCCGATTTCCTCGGCCTGACGATCGAGACTGTCAGCCGTCAGCTGAGCCGGCTGCGATCAGATGGCGTGATCCGCATCGAGAACAATCGGCATGTTAGTGTCGATAGCTTGAATCGGCTGCAGAGCCGCTCCGGCGCCTAGGCTCAATCGACAAACCCGATCATCGGCAGGACATGCTCGCGCTCGAAGGCGATATGCCGGCGCAGGCTTTCGAAGAAACCGCGCAGCATGAACCCAACCGCCTCGGCGTTGTCGATCGTCTTGCCGTGGCCGATCGCCAGCAACATTTCGGTCACCTCACCGGCAAAGCACTCGTCCTCGATATGCTCGGCGCTCAATCGCCTTGCTGAACCAAGGTCGGCATCACTGCTGGCCAACGCGGCCTCGTAGGCGGGAAAGATGACCGTCTCTTCGTATCGATGACTGTCGCGCAACAGCGGAACGATTGCGTTGGCTACGCTCAGGCACGCCAACGTGTCGACCTTGGGCAACGTGTCCGCGATCCTTTCCAAGACGTCGCAGAGCTGCAGTTTTTCTAGGTGTGCACGTTTCATCACCGCAGCAAACGCTGTCGGTATCGAATTTTTGCCGGCTGCATGCGGCGGAAATGGTCCCCCTGCTGTCTGCGAGTTCAACGGCAATCTCCTGATCGTTCGCAGGACCAAGCCTGCCCACTCCAAATGCAAATGACTTTGACATGGATCAAGGCGGCGACGTGCCGGCTGCGGAATTGGTGTTGCCGCGGATTGGCGCCCGCGCAGGGAATCCGAGGTCGGGGATATGTCATGAAGTTCGGCACACAAATCTTCGCGTTGAGCCTTTTTACATTCGCGGCTTTGGTGGCCGCCGGCTTCGGCGTGGACCAGCCATTCCGGCAGCACATGTGGGTGCTGTTCTTCGTGCTGCTCGGTTTTGTCGCCATCCTCATTCGCAACTCAAGCTTCGAAGTGACCGCACCGATCGACCCTTCCGCCTACATGGACGGTCCGATCCGCTACGGGGCCATCGCCACAATGTTCTGGGGCGTGGTTGGCATGCTGGTCGGCGTGGTTATCGCGCTGCAGCTGGCCTACCCCGATCTCAACATTCAGCCTTGGTTCAATTTCGGCCGCTTGCGGCCGCTGCACACTTCCGGGGTCGTCTTCGCCTTCGGCGGTAATGCGCTGCTGTGCACCTCATTGTACGTCGTGCAACGCACTTGCCGCGCCCGCCTGTTTGGCGGCGATCTCGCATGGTTCGTCTTTTGGGGCTACCAGCTTTTCATCGTAATGGCCGCGACAGGCTACTTGCTCGGCATCACCGAGAGCCGCGAATACGCCGAACCCGAATGGTACGTGGACATCTGGCTGACTATCGTCTGGGTCGCTTACCTCATCCTGTTCCTTGGCACGATCCTGAAGCGTAAGGAACCGCACATCTACGTCGCCAACTGGTTCTACCTGTCCTTCATCGTGACCATCGCGATGCTGCATGTGGTCAACAACCTTTCGATGCCGGCCTCTTTGCTCGGTTCCAAGAGTTACTCCGCCTTTTCGGGGGTCCAGGATGCGCTGACGCAATGGTGGTACGGCCACAACGCGGTCGGCTTCTTTCTCACCGCCGGCTTCCTCGGCATGATGTATTATTTCGTGCCCAAGCAGGCGAACCGGCCAGTCTATTCCTACCGGCTTTCGATCATCCATTTCTGGGCGATCATCTTTCTCTACATCTGGGCCGGGCCGCATCACCTGCACTACACCGCCCTGCCCGACTGGGCGCAGACGCTCGGCATGGTGTTCTCGATCATGCTGTGGATGCCGTCCTGGGGCGGCATGATCAATGGTCTGATGACGCTGTCCGGCGCCTGGGACAAGCTGCGCACCGACCCGATCATCCGTATGATGGTGATGGCCATCGCCTTCTACGGCATGTCGACCTTCGAAGGCCCGATGATGTCGATCAAGGCGGTCAACTCGCTATCGCATTATACCGACTGGACCATTGGTCACGTGCACTCCGGTGCGCTCGGCTGGGTCGGCATGATCTCGTTCGGCGCGATCTACTACATGGTGCCGAAGCTCTGGAACCGTAACCGGCTCTATTCACTGCGGCTGGTTACCTGGCACTTCTGGCTGGCGACCCTGGGGATCGTCGTCTACGCCGCGGTCATGTGGGTGTCCGGCATCATGCAGGGCCTGATGTGGCGCGAATACGACGAGCAGGGCTTCCTGGTCTACTCCTTCGCCGAAACGGTCGCAGCCATGCACCCCTACTACGTCATGCGCGCCATCGGTGGCGCCATGTACCTCTCGGGCGCCCTGGTCATGGCCTGGAACATCGCCATGACCATCCTCGGCCACCAGCGCGAGGAGCAACCGATGCCTGGCTCCGTTCCCGCCCTTCAGCCTGCCGAATAAGGAGCCAGAACATGGGCTTGATGGATAGACATGCACTAATCGAGAAGAACGCCACGCTTCTTCTTGTGGGCTCCCTTCTTGTTGTGACAATCGGCGGCATCGTTGAAATCGCACCGCTCTTCTATCTCGACAACACGATCGAGAAGGTGGAAGGCATGCGCCCCTACTCGCCGCTCGAACTTGTCGGGCGCAACATCTATGTGCGCGAAGGCTGCTACCTCTGCCACAGCCAGATGATCAGGCCGTTCCGCGACGAAGTCGAGCGCTACGGCCACTACAGCCTGGCTGCGGAGTCGATGTACGACCACCCCTTCCAGTGGGGATCCAAACGCACCGGGCCGGATCTCGCCCGCGTCGGTGACCGCTATTCGAATGCCTGGCACGTCGCGCACCTTGCCGACCCCCGCTCGGTCGTCCCGGAATCGGTCATGCCGAGCTATGCCTTCCTGAAGGACGCGCAGATCGAGGTGAAGAACTTCTCGACGCACCTGGTTGCGAACGCGCGCGTTGGTGTCCCTTACTCGGACGACAT
Source organism: Mesorhizobium sp. B2-4-7 (assembly GCF_006442685.1). Classification (NCBI taxonomy): domain Bacteria; kingdom Pseudomonadati; phylum Pseudomonadota; class Alphaproteobacteria; order Hyphomicrobiales; family Phyllobacteriaceae; genus Mesorhizobium; species Mesorhizobium sp. B2-4-7. The sequence continues at coordinate 239,993 of NZ_VFVH01000007.1, read as the reverse complement.
GATCGCCAACGCCAATGCCGATTTGAAGGCGCAGGCCGACCCGAATGCCGACACGTCCGGCCTCGAGAAGCGCTATCCCAAAGCCAAGGTCGGTGACCTCGACGGCAATCCGCAGGAGGTGACCGAAATGGATGCCCTGGTTGCCTATCTCCAGATGCTCGGGACCTTGGTCGACTTCAAGAACTACGACGAAGCCGCCGGCTACCGTTGAGGAGTTTATCCATGGATTACAATTTGATGCGGGAGTTTGCTGACAGCTGGGGTCTGGTCGCCATGGCACTCTTCTTTGTCGGAGCAATTGTCTTTGCCCTGCGCCCTGGCAGCCGCAAGCTGGCCGACGAAGCTGCCCGGATTCCCCTTGAGGACGAGTGATCATGAGCGACGAGCACATCGATGAAATCTCTGGCGTCTCAACCACCGGTCACGAATGGGACGGCATCAGGGAGCTGAACAACCCGCTTCCGCGCTGGTGGGTCACAACGTTCTACGTCACCATCGTGTGGGCGATCGGCTACACCATCGCCTATCCGGCATGGCCGCTGCTGCACTCGGCGACAACGGGTGTTCTCGGCTATTCGAGCCGCAATGACGTCAAGAACGAGCTGGCGGCGGCGGAAGCAGCGAAGGGCAAGTACGTCGCGGCGGTGGAGTCGAAAAGCATCTCCGAAATCGCCGCGGACGATGTCTTGCGGGAATTCGCGGTCGCGGCCGGCGGCGCCGCATTCAAGGTTAACTGCACGCAGTGCCACGGCTCCGGCGCCCAGGGTTCCAAGGGCTTTCCCAACCTCAACGACGACGACTGGCTGTGGGGCGGCAAGGCCGAGCAGATCCAGCAGACGATCACGCACGGCATCCGCTTCGCTTCAGATCCGGACACGCGCCTGTCGGAAATGCCGGCCTTCGGCGACATCATCACCGCCGACCAGATCTCCCAGGTCAGCGCCTACGTCGCCAGCCTGTCCGGCAAGGTCCGCGATGCAACTCTTATTCAACTCGGCGCCAAGGTCTTCGCCGAAAACTGCGTCGCTTGTCACGGCGACAATGCGAAAGGCAACAGGGAGCTCGGCGCGCCCGACCTGACCGACGCGATCTGGCTCTACGGGTCGGGCGAAACGGCAATCGCCGACCAGGTTCGCGCACCGAAGCAGGGCGTGATGCCAGCGTGGGGCGCGCGTCTCGGCGAGACCAAGGTCAAGGAGTTGGCGGTCTACATCCATTCGCTCGGCGGCGGGGAATAGGTCGGGGGCCCTCTTTCCTGCCCTTCGCCGCCTGAGCGACGCGGCCCGGCCAGTCCGGGCCTCAATTTTTTCGGCATTCCTCGATTGACCTGCATCAACGCGGGTCTGTCCATGCCGCGGCAAGGTTGTCCAGCGCACTCAAAGTCACGGTCTGCGCGCAAGTGGAGATACTCGTGCTGGACAAGACGCAGATAGAACGGCTGGAAGCCGAGGCGGTCAATTCCGCCAAGACCCGTCAGCCCCTTTACGCTGCGCGCAAGAAAATTTTCCCAAAGCGCGCCTCAGGCAACTTTCGCCGCTTCAAATGGCTGGTGATGGCGATCACGCTTGGCATCTACTACCTGACGCCGTGGCTGCGTTGGGACCGCGGTCCATTTGCCCCGGACCAGGCCGTGCTGCTCGATCTCGCCAATCGGCGCTTTTACTTTTTCTTTGTCGAGATATGGCCCCAGGAATTCTACTATGTGGCCGGCCTTCTTGTCATGGCCGGCGTTGGACTTTTCCTGATTACCTCGACTGTCGGCCGTGCCTGGTGCGGCTATGCATGTCCGCAGACCGTATGGGTCGATCTGTTCCTTGTCATCGAACGTGCGATCGAGGGGGACCGCAACGCCCGCATGAAACTTGACGATGGTCCCTGGACCGCCCGCAAGCTGATGCTGCGCGTATCGAAGCACGCCGTCTGGCTGGTCATCGGTGCGGCGACCGGCGGCGCCTGGATTTTCTATTTCGCTGATGCACCGACACTTGTGGGCGAGCTTTTCACCGGTACCGCCGCGCCTGTCGCCTACATCACCATCGCCGTGTTGACGGCGACCACCTACACGTTCGGCGGCCTGATGCGCGAACAGGTCTGCACCTATATGTGCCCATGGCCGCGCATCCAGGCAGCCATGCTCGACGAGAATTCGCTCACCGTCACCTACAATGACTGGCGCGGCGAACCGCGCTCGCGTCACGCCAAGAAGGTGCAAGCCGCAGGGCAGTCCGTCGGCGACTGCGTCGACTGCAATGCCTGCGTTGCGGTATGCCCAATGGGGATCGACATTCGCGACGGCCAGCAGCTCGAATGCATTACCTGCGCGCTGTGTATCGACGCCTGTGACGGCGTCATGGACAAGCTCGGCAAGGAGCGCGGGCTGATCTCCTACGCGACGCTCTCCGACTACAACGCCAACATGATGCTGGCGACCGCAGGCGGCTCCAGTTCAATCAATCCGTCGCTGGTCAGGACTGCCGTCGGCACCTTCTCCGATCAGGTGGCGCATTTTCACATTCGCAAGATCTTCCGGCCGCGCACCTACGTCTACATGGGCCTGTGGTCGCTGATCGGGCTGGGCCTGCTCTATTCGCTGCTGACGCGCAATCGGCTTGAGCTGAACGTGCTGCATGACCGCAATCCGCAATTCGTCACGCTATCCGATGGTTCCATCCGCAACGGCTATACCGTCAAGCTGCTCAACATGATCCCTGAGCCAAGGACCATCGCCGTCACCATGCAGGGCCTGGAGGGTGCCGACATGGTCGTCGTCGGCGACGACATCCCGGCCGGCCGGTCTTTCGCCGTCCCGGTCGAACCCGACCGCCTGAAAACGTTGAAGGTCTTCGTTCGCCAGCCGGCGGACCAGATCCACGCCCCGGCCCAGACCTTCAAGCTCCGTGTCGAGGACAAGGCGAGCTTCGAGTCGAACGAGTACACCGCCACATTCAACGCGCCAGAGGCCGCCAAATGACCGCCAATGCCCAAAAGCCTCGCGAATTCACCGGCAGGCACATGCTGGCCATCATTCTCACCTTTTTCGGGGTGGTCATCGCGGTCAACCTGACCATGGCCACGCTCGCCAATACGAGTTGGACCGGCCTCGTCGTCGAAAACACCTATGTGGCCAGCCAGCAATTCAACAAGGAGGCCGAGGCCGGCCGCGCCCAAGCAGCGCTCGGTTGGACCGGCAAGCTGACCATCGCATGGGGCGAAGTCCGCTACGGCCTCTCCGACGCAGCCGGCAAGCCGGTTCCTCTGCACGGCGTCAAGGTGCTGTTTCGTCATCCCGCCTACGAGAAAGAGGACGAGTCCGTCACGCTCGCGCTTGCCTCCGGCCAGGAATTCGCAGCGCAGCATATGCCGAAGGACGGTGTCTGGATCGTCGAAGTCGACGCCGATGCCGGCCAGGCACGACCCTATCGCGACGTCCGCAGGATCATGATTTCTCATGGAGGCTGCAGTGAGCTGCTGTGCACCGGGCGCTGAAATGGCGCTAGATCTGAACGGCGCCACATCGGTCCTGCCATCCAGCCAGGAGATCAGGTTGGCGAGCCGATCGCTTGGCGACGATCTTCGGCAGACCGACCTTTCAGTGCCGACGGTTCATTGCGCCGCCTGCATCCAGACGATCGAAGCGGCACTTGGAAGGCTCGATCACGTCGAAAGCGCGCGCGTCAACCTGTCGACGAAACGGGTCGCGGTCCGGTGGCGTGGAGACGAGGTGCCACCCTTCGTCGCCGCGCTTGGCAGGCTGGGCTACGAGGCGCATCTGTTCGCACCCGAGATCGACGACAAGGACAAGACGCTTGCCGAACTGATCCGCGCAGTCGCTGTTGCCGGCTTTGCGGCGGGCAACATCATGCTGCTTTCGGTTTCGGTCTGGTCCGGCGCCGAAGGTGCTACCCGCGACCTGTTTCACTGGGTCTCGGCGTTGATCGCCATTCCTGCCCTCGCCTTTGCCGGCGGCATCTTCTTCCGTTCGGCCTGGAATGCTCTGCGCCATGGTCGCATGAACATGGACGTGCCCATCGCGGTCGGTGTTTCGCTCGCCTACGCCATGAGCCTCTATGAGACGGTCAATCATGGCGACCACGCCTATTTCGACGCGTCGGTATCGCTGCTGTTCTTCCTTTTGATCGGACGCACGCTGGATCATGTGATGCGGGAGCGTGCCCGGACTGCCGTGAAAGGCCTGTCTCAGCTGGCCGCGCGTGGCGCCATGGTGCTGCGCGGCGACGGCGCGCGCGACTATTTGCCGGTCGGCGAGATCGAACCAGGCATGCGATTGTTGATCGCAGCCGGCGAGAGGATCCCCGTCGACGGCAAGATCATCCAGGGAACGTCGGATTTCGACTGCTCGCTGGCCTCGGGCGAAAGCACGCCGAAAAACGTGGCGCCGGGCGAAGCAGTACAGGCCGGCGTGCTCAATCTTACCGGCCCGCTGATGATTCAGGCGACAGCCGCCGCAAAGGATTCGTTCCTGGCGGAAATGGTCCGGCTGATGGAGGCCGCCGAGGGCGGTCGCGCGCGCTATCGCCGCGTCGCCGATCGCGTCTCGGCGCTCTACGCCCCGGTGGTTCATCTCACCGCCTTCTTGACATTCCTGGGCTGGATGGCGGGGACCGGCGACTGGCACCGGGCCGTGACGATCGCCATCGCGGTTCTCATCATCACATGTCCATGCGCGCTCGGCCTCGCCGTGCCGATCGTTCAGGTGGTCGCAGCACGACGCCTGTTCGAGAACGGCATCATGGTCAAGGATGGTTCGGCCATGGAACGCCTGGCGACAATCGACACGACGGTGTTCGACAAGACCGGCACGTTGACCCTTGGCCGGCCCCGGCTGGTCAACGCTTCGTCGATCGATCCAGGCATGCTGGCGATCGCAGCCGACTTGGCCGCACATTCCCGTCATCCATTTTCAAAGGCCATAGCCGGCTTTGCCATTTCGAGCCGGCAGCACAAATTCGATGCGGTGACCGAGCAACCAGGTTTCGGGATCGAAGCCACCGACGCCGGAACCATCTGGCGTTTGGGTCGACGCGGATGGGCCGGCTGGAAGGCTCGCACTGGCGGCGAAGGCAAATACGGCTACGGCGGAACGGTGCTGACGAAAAATGGCATGATTGCCGCATCCTTCGTTTTCGAGGATGCGCTGCGCGCCCACGCCAGAGCGGCCGTCCAACGGTTGGACGATGCCGGGGTATCGGTGGAAATGCTGTCGGGCGATACCGCTAAAGCCTGCGCCGAGGTTGCGGACGTGCTGGGTGTCGATAACTTCGTTCCCTGCCTGCTGCCGTCCGGCAAGGTCGAACGCATCGAGAGTCTGGCGAGAGATGGGCACAAGGTTCTGATGGTTGGCGACGGGCTCAACGATACGCCGGCGCTGAGCGCGGCCCATGTCTCGATCGCACCGGCCAGCGCCGCCGATATCGGCCGGAATGCAGCGGATTTCGTTTTCCTGCGCGAAAGTCTTCTGGCCGTGCCTCTCGCGCTGGACATCTCGCGGAAGGCAGGAAGCCTGATCCGGCAAAACATCGCCATCGCGATCGTCTATAATGCGGTCGCGGTACCGATCGCCATCCTTGGCCACGTTACGCCCTTGATAGCGGCGATCGCCATGTCCGCCTCATCGCTGCTTGTCATCGGCAATGCGCTGCGACTGCGATCGTCGAAACCAATCTCACCGGCCAGCGATATTCGCCACGATAGGCTGTCCAACTCCAACGAACGGGTCGGACCGTAATGACCACACTGACCTACCTCATACCTGTCGCGCTGTTTCTTGGAGCGCTTGGCCTGGGGGGCTTCCTGTGGGCTTTGAAAACTGGCCAGTACGAAGATCTCGACGGAGCCGCCGAACGGATTCTGATCGATACGGAAGATAAAAGCGGCCGCTGATATTCAAGAAGTGGCCCGTGACGGCGCATCCTTGCAGAAAACGGCGACGCCAAAATTCTCCACTTCAAATAGTGACACATAAGATCGCTGCGTTCCGAGCTGTTGTTTCCGCGATTAACATCACCAATTTGCGCCAACGCAAAGAAACGCTAGGTCAGGTCAGGTAGTTTCTCCTCATCCACAATGGTCGAGAGACAGGAGATTGACATGATTACGCGACGCGAAGCCCTCTTCGGAGCAGCGTTTGGCGCTGCCGCCGTTGCGGCGCTGCCCGCATTGTCGGCAACGGTTACAAAGGCAGAGGTGCGGGGGCTGCCCCGCGAAAAGATCATGCTCGTTGCGCCGCCTTTTGTGCATTCGCATGACCAGATTGCCAAGGGCGGACCGAAGATCGTCGAGTTCACCATGACAATCGAAGAAAAGCCGATCGTCATTGATGCCGACGGCACAAAGCTCAACGCGATGACCTACAACGGCTCGATCCCCGGCCCGCTGATGGTCGTGCACCAGGACGACTACCTCGAGCTGACGCTCATCAATCCTGAAACCAATTCGCTTGCCCACAACATCGACTTCCACGCCGCAACCGGCGCTCTGGGTGGCGGCGAGCTCACGCTGATCAACCCCGGCGAACAGGTGACCCTGCGCTTCAAGGCGACGCGGACGGGAACGTTTATCTATCACTGCGCCCCTGGCGGCGCGATGATCCCCTGGCATGTCGTGTCTGGGATGAACGGCGCGGTCATGGTGCTGCCGCGCGACGGCTTGAGGAACGACAAGGGCGAACCGGTCAAGTACGACAAGATCTTCTACGTGGGCGAGAGTGACTTCTATATCCCGCGCGACGAGAAGGGCAACTTCAAGAGCTACGAATCCGCCGGCGACGCCTACGATGACACCGTCAAGGTGATGCGCGGGCTCATTCCCACGCATGTGGTGTTCAACGGCAAGGTCGGATCGCTCACCGGCGACAACGCCATGAAGTCGAAGGTCGGCGAAACCGTGCTGATCGTCCACTCACAGGCCAACCGCGATACGCGGCCGCATCTGATCGGCGGCCATGGCGATTACGTCTGGGAACAGGGTAAATTCGCCAACCCGCCGGCCAAGGATCTGGAAACCTGGTTCATTCGTGGTGGTTCCGCGGGCTCGGCGCTCTACACCTTCCTGCAGCCGGGCGTCTACGCCTACGTCAATCACAATCTGATCGAGGCCGTGGAGCTCGGAGCGACCGCTCACTTCAAGGTCGAGGGCGATTGGAACGACGACCTCATGACGCAGGTGGAAGCGCCCAAACCCGTCGCCATGAACTGAACGGCCCTCGCATTTGCCCGGACAGTGATCCTGTCCGGGCTTGGACAAGAACTATGTCGGCTTTCATCCTGAAGCTCGTGCCAATGGCCGTGGTGGCCGCAGCGGTAGCGGTAGGACTCTCGATACAGGCCGCCGATGGCCAGCGACAGCCCCACGCCATTGCCACAACGGTTAGCCTGTTCCCCGGTTCGATCACCTATCCGATGCCCGGCGAGTTCCTGAAGAACGGACGACCGCAAACCAATCCCAAGGTCGAGCAGCAACTCAACGGTCCGCTTGAGATCATGACTTATCAGGTCAGCGCAGCCGACTATACGGATTGCGTGTCGGCTGGGGCCTGTCGGCCGGCGGAGGAGACCCGCTCAATCCCGCATGACGCACCCGCAACGACAGTGAGCTATCTCGACGCCGTTGCCTACGCCCGGTGGTATTCAGAAGCAACAGGTGACCAATGGCGGCTGCCCACCGACGAGGAATGGGCATTTGCGGCAGCTGAGCGGTTTGCAGGCGAATTCGAAGGTGTCGAAAACGATGCCAACAACCCTGCCAGGCGTTGGCTCACCAGCTACCAGGCAGAGCTTGACCTCAATCGCAAACCGGACCCGTTGCCCAGGAGCCGGGGTTCCTTTGGTGTGAATTCGCGTGGCTTGGCCGACTTTTCCGGCAACGTGTGGGAGTGGACTTCGACCTGTTATGTCCGCACGACGCTGGCCGAAGACGGAAGCGGGGTTGTGAGCGCGGTCGACAATTGTGGCGTCCATGTCCTTGAAGGCCTTCACAGAGCCTATATGTCGAATTTCGTAAGTGACGGAAAAAGCGGAGGCTGCGCCGTCGGCTTGCCCCCCGACAATCTGGGATTCAGACTGGTGCGAGGGCATCGTGGATGGGCCAACCGTTTCCTTAGCTATCTCGGCATTACCTGACAGTCAGGAGCAAGTGCTGCGTTCTGGTTTCGTCGGTCGATTGCTGCTCCGGGCTCACGGTGTCTTTGGCCTCATCTATGCTGTTCGATAGATCAGGATAAAGCCGGCAAAAGCCGCCATCCGGCCAGCACCCGCCGCTCCAGTTGGGGACGAAGGCGATCAGAATTCCCAGTGATCCCGCAAGAAGGACGGCTACGAAGATGAACAAAGGCGCCATTTCCAGCTTTGAACTCTCGCCCAGTGTGCCCGAGCGCTGGTCATCAGAGCAGGTGTCAAAGCGCCCACCGCACCCGTTCCGAGCGCGCATAGCCCGGCAGCGGTCGGCACCATGGCAGGAAAGAAGATCGGCGCCGAAATGAAGGCAACTTCAACCGGCACGAGGCCCATGCAAGATGGAGGACCAGCGCAGCCCACGGTCGCCACGCCTGGCGGATAGCGGCCACGGCCATAAACAGTCCTGAGGCGCTGTCGTCATGAGCGGTCGACCACGTGCCCAGCGCGACGGCCGAGATGACTATTGCCACGATGTCGAGTTGGGCAAATTGTGTCGGCAGCCGGTCGTGTCTTGGCGGACGAGCCAGTTGCGCGTGAAACTCGGAACGATCCTTCCGCCGATGAACGAGGGTGGTTCACCTTGCGTCAATAGGTGAAAAGCTCGTCCTCTTCGACCTCCATGAGTAAGGAACCACATAAGCGTCCCGAAATTTGCCGAGGATTTGGTGGCCGTCTTGAACGCGGTTGATCGCAAGCGAACGCTTGGCAACGCTTGATTGATCCTTCGCGCTCAAACATTCCCGGCCGCTTTGGTTCGGGTGTTGATTTGCTTTGTGGGGTCCGTTCAACAGGGAGTAAATAAATCCTTTCGAGGGGGAGGAAGCCCCATGCTTGCAGCGCATACAGACATCGCGCGCGGCCATCGAAGCCACCTTCCTGCTGCGGCATCGCTCCTTTGCTGAAAGAGCCGCATTTCGGCGCGATATTAATCATACCCGAAGCGTAACCACGGCATCACACGACCTTCTGAGACGGCTTCACCAGTCCCAGAACGATGACACCGTCCGACCTTGGGAAGATGCAGACCCGGCTCCCCTTACCATCTCAGCGTTCGATGCCGATATTCTCCGCGCTGTGTTCCGAGATTTGGTCTCGGGAACGAACGCGCCCGAGTGTCAATGGCGCGATCTGGCTAAGAGCCTGGTACTCGAATACGTCGGGTGCGTGCCGGTCGAAGTTGGCTTGGTGGATTGGATCATCAGCAAGTAGTTGTCCCTGCCGGCGTCAGTTTAGCCTGAATGACGAAGCTCAGGGCTCTCGGGCGCTTTCTGGCCTTGGGAACCATCCAGGGCACCCGGAGTTCGGTGCTGAACTACTCGTGCAGACCGACCATGGCAGAACTCGACAAAGCCCGGCAGCAGGCCATAGCCCACCTTGTTCGCCGGTGGATCAAGACAGAGGCGTTCCGCCGCCACCTTCGCCAGTTGCTGGGGCTGCGGATAGACCACGATCTCCCCCAGGAGCATCGGTCCCTGCTCGAAGAACTGAGACGGAAATACAGCGAATGGTCTCATGGCCCCAAGGTACGAACGGAAAAGAGACCCCAAGGGGTGGACGGTGGTCGACCAAAAGACCGGGAAACCCGCTGAACCCGAGGGTCACCCAGCGGTCGGCCTTGAGGTCACCTTACGCGACGGACCTCGTGATGCTCCTGAACGCCTCTGAACTCAAACGCAGGCTCTCCTATCGGAGCGTCAGCTGATGGCCACCTTGATGGCCACCCACTGGTTCACCCCACCGGTCCCGTCAGCGGCAACCCGTCAGGCATGACGTACATGGTCAGCAGCGTAGAGGCTGCCGCCGAGCATCTCCTTCAGTGGAGTAAGCGTGGCCCTAAGTGGAAACAAGCGGTGCGCGCTTGCTGGGCCGCTCTGGCTGGCCAAGCGACACCTCAGGAAGGCTCGAGAGTGCTTCAAGCTGGCTGCTATCGAGGAGGGGAAATTCCGAGGTGCCCCATTAGGGGGCTGACTGAGCAAGGAAGGCCCGCTGCCGGAGGGACGGACAACGGGCCTCAAGCGGCTGCATCCTCGGGGAATCGAACACTCTGCAAAAGCAACCTGTACGGCGCAGAATGGTTCCGCATGGAGTTGCCGGTTCAAGCGGGTTAGTATGAGCTAGGATCCTTCGGTCTGGCTGACAATACGCGTCGATGCCCCAGAAATCGCCTGGAGAAACCCCAAGCTGCCCCGCCCGTTTCCGACCCCGCGTTTCTGCCAAACACTGCGGTTCAGGCTACCTTTCCGGCTCAAGCTCCATCTGCTTCGTCTCGTCCTCTCCAACGCGCTCCTCGACCCGTTTGCGGCAATTTCCGTGGCCCATCAGCTCATGTCTGTGAAAACAAGCGAGTTGCCGCTGCGGGGGTTCCATATCCTTGCTGTCTTGGTTATGGTCTCAGCCAGGCCGATGGAGCTTAGGTATGAGCAACCCAATTCCGCTCGCTGTTGTTGCGTCTCTGTTGCTCACCTCCGTCTCCGCACTTTCGCAAGACAATCCGCCAAACAACGCTCCAGACACAATGGAAGCTCGCGTGCAGGCCTGCACCATTTGTCATGGCGACAAAGGCAAGGGCACCAGCGACGTCTATTTCCCGCGACTGGCGGGCAAGCCATCCGGATATCTCTATAATCAGTTGCTCGCGTTCAGAGCGGGACGGCGCCATTATCCGCCGATGAACTACTTGCTCGAATTCCTGCCGCAGTCCTATCTCAAGAAGATGGCGGACTATTTTGCCGACCAACGGCCGGCCTTGCCTGTTGCCGCGCCCCCCGACGTCTCGCAAGACGCTTTGATGCATGGCAAGGAACTGGTGACACATGGTGACTCAGCGCGCTCCATACCTGCGTGCGCGAGCTGTCACGGCCCTTCGCTTACGGGCATGGAGCCTGCAATTCCCGGCCTTCTTGGTCTGCGCCCAGCCTATGTAAGCGCTCAGCTCGGCGCCTGGCGCTACGGGACCCGGACGGCGACTGCTCCTGATTGCATGCAAGTCGTGGCAGGGCACCTTACGGAAGATGATGTGAGATCCGTGGCGGCGTGGCTGTCTTCCCTGCCGGCCCCGCCGAATGCCGCGCCAGCCCCGAAAGGCACCTTCACATTGCCCTTCGATTGTGGAAGCCAGCCGAACTGAGAGGACGCTATGCTGAAGCCCAAAGTTCTCGTCGGCCTCCTGGCGTTTTCAGGCGCGGTTTCGTTTGCCGCCCTCAAGCTGGACGACGCCGCCTGGGCGCAAGAACGGACATTGACAAACCCGGCGGCCACTATTCTCAAAGGCGAGTATCTGGCACGTGCCGGAGATTGCATCGCCTGCCATACGGCGCCCGAAGGCAAGTTGTTTTCAGGCGGCCGCGCCATGCTCACCCCCTTCGGCACACTCTACACTTCCAACATCACACCGGATCCTGAGACCGGTATCGGCCAATGGACGGCCGACGAGTTTTACAGGATGATGCATACCGGGCGTTCACGGGATGGGGGATTGATCTATCCGGCAATGCCGTTCGCCTCCTACACCAAGGTGACCCGGGAAGACAGCGACGCGATTTACGCCTATCTCAAGTCTGTCGAAGCGGTGAAACAGCGAAACCGGCCCCATGACCTCAGTTTTCCATACAACAACCGATCACTAATCCTTGGCTGGCGTACCTTGTTCTTTACCGAAGGCGAATATCAGCCCGATCCAAGCAAGTCGCAGGAGTGGAATCGCGGCGCCTACCTCGTCGAGGGGCTCGGGCACTGCGGCATGTGCCATACGCCGATCAACGCCCTTGGAGGCAACTCTCAGTCCGACGCCTTCAAGGGCGGTCTTATCCCGATGCAGAACTGGTATGCCCCATCCCTCACCTCGAACAAGGAAGCGGGGCTCGGCGACTGGAGCATCAAGGACATTTCCGATCTGCTGCGCACCGGGGTCTCGAACAGGGGCGCGGTCTACGGGCCGATGGCCGAAGTCGTTTACAACAGCCTCCAGTATCTCAGCGACGAAGACACGCGCGCAATGGCCGTCTACTTGAAGAGCATCGCTCAGGACAGCGCCCCCGATGTCGCTAAACCTTCCGTGCCGCCGAGCGAAGGAAGCCTGCTGATAAGCCTTGGCAAAACGGTGTACGATCAACGATGCGCAAGCTGCCACGGCGCGCGAGGCGAAGGGGCTCCGCCACATTACCCGCCATTGGCCGGCAACCAGTCCATCCAGATGCAGTCGGCGGTGAACGCGATCCGGATGGTACTGAATGGCGGTTATCCTCCCGGCACCGCCGGCAATCCGATGCCGTATGGCATGCCTCCGTTTGCCGGCACTTTGTCAGACAACGAGGTGGCGGCGGTAGTCACTTATGTCCGCACCTCGTGGGGCAATCGGGGAGCAGCGATCAGCCCGTCGGAAGCAAACCAGCTGCGCTCTGCGACATTGAATTGAGGGCCGGATGATCAACTCTGATGAGCCGACAGGCGCAGCCGGATCCGAAAAGGAGGCACTGGAGCGGATATTACGATCGGGCCCAGGCGGAGCTTTTCTCCTCGCCGGTATTACGACCGCCATTGTGCTTGGCATGTGGTTGACGTTCTACCTACTCGTATTCATCCCCCACGCCAATCCTTAGGGCTTCGAGGCTATCCAGATGACCGAGGATCCTGTTGACCATGCCGGGGCTGCGATTCGCGCCGAGAAAAACTGGGCAATAATCGCGGTCTTGATCATCGCCTTCCTCGCCGGCATGGCGGCCTTCGCCGGCATCCATCAGGCGACGATGCCGCAGGCGCGGGTGGAGACCGCTGATCCAACCACGCTTCACATTTCGGGTGAGTTCGTCGAATCCAACCTTGGTAGCGCCATCGAGCCTGACGGTTCAGTAACTGTCCGGGCAATCGGGCAACAATACTCCTTCGCGCCACAGTGCATTCTCGTCCCGACTGACACGACGATAACCATCCGCGCCACCAGTGCAGATGTCATCCACGGCCTTCTTATTCAGGGGACGAACGTCAACACCATGCTCGTCCCCGGCTACATTTCCGTGCAGAACGCCCGCTTCCGCAAGCCGGGCGAGTACCTGATGCCATGCCAGGAATATTGCAGCTTCGGGCACGAAGGAATGTGGGGGAAAGTCAAGGTCATTGACAAAGCCGAGTTCATGACCATGGCAACCAAGCAAGAGAGGGTGAGCTGTGTTAAATAGCCGGCGACTGATACTTGCTCATTTTTGGCTTGCGTTTGCGGTTTTTGGGCTCGCGCTTATCATGGGCGCCTGGCAGATGTTCATTCGAAGCCCGCTTCATACCTGGATCACCAATCCGGAATGGTATTATCGCTCGCTGACGGCCCACGGAACCATTATGGGTTACGTGTTCCCGACGCTCGTGGCCATGGGCTTCGGCTACGCCATTTCCGAAAGCGCGCTCAAGCAACCACTCATCGGACGGCGATGGGCCTGGGCGGGCTTCTGGCTGATCGTGATCGGCGCAGTGACGGCGATGGTTCCCGTGTCGCTTGGCCGCGCATCCGTACTCTACACGTTCTATCCGCCGCTGATTGGGAGCCCATTCTACTATATCGGCGTCGTGCTGGTGGTGCTCGGGTCATGGATATGGGTCGCACTCATGTCCATCAACCTGAGGATCTGGAAGCGAAACAACCCGGACGCGCCGGTGCCTCTCGCCATGTTCGCCAATGTAGCGGGCGCATATCTTTGGGCCTGGACGGCCGTTGGAGCGGCGCTAGAGCTTTTGTTCCAGATTTTGCCGGTAGCGCTCGGCTTGAAATCGACCATAGACGCTGGGTTGGCCCGCGTCTTCTTCTCATGGACGCTTCATGCCATCGTCTATTTCTGGCTGATGCCTACCTATATCGCCTATTACACGATCGTGCCGCGGGCCATTGGCGGGAAGCTCTACAGCGACTCCATGGGCAGGATTGCCTTCATCCTCTTTCTGGTCGTTGCGATGCCCATCGGCATCCATCACGCTTTCGCCGATCCGCAGGTCGGCGCCGGCTTCAAGTTCATCCATTCGGCGTTCACGGCGCTTGTGGCCCTGCCGACCCTGCTGACTGTTTTCACGATCTGCGCATCTGTCGAAATCGCAGGTCGCCTGCGTGGGGGCAGAGGACCACTGGGATGGATCGCTACATTGCCGTGGAACAATCCGATCATGCTGGCAACGGCATTCTCCTTCGTGCTTCTGGGTTTCGGCGGCGCCGGAGGCCTCATTAACATGAGCTATCAGCTCGACACCACGATCCACAACACGCAGTGGATAACCGGCCATTTCCATCTGATCTTCGGCGGCGCGATCGTGATCATGTATTTCGCCATCGCCTACGATCTATGGCCACATCTGACGGGGCGCGCGTTCATCGACTTCCGCCTCATGCGCCTGCAGCTCTGGCTATGGTTTCTGGGCATGATCATTACAACTTTCCCGTGGCATTATGTTGGTATATTAGGCATGCCTCGCCGCATGGCTTACTTCGATTATACCGACCCCGGACTTGCCTCCGAAGCGATGTCAGTGAGCATGTCGGCCTTTGGGGGGCTGATCCTGCTGATCTCCGGCGCGATCTTCATTCTCATCCTCATACGAGGCCAGCGCGCCCCGGCGATGGATGCGGGCGAATATCGCTTCAGCACGGCCGTCCATGCTCCCGTTTCTGTGCCCGCTGCCCTTAACAGCTATGGCCTTTGGCTGGCACTGATGATCGGGCTCACTGTGACCAATTATGGGTTCCCAATCTTGCAACTCGCGTTCAGGCAGGGCACCTCTGTTCCGGCTGTCTACATTGGAGCCCGATAATGTCGACGGAACGCCTCTTCTCAGCGACAAACCCTTGGGTCAGGTTGAGTATTGGTATCACGGCCGCGCTGGTGGTCTTGACAGCCCTTGGCGGCTTCATCCTGCTTCCCTATGCACAGTCTGATCTGAAGCTGGCTGGCTTGTGGGACGCAATATGCAGTGCTGCCGGCATTCCCAAACTGACATCGGGTGCCAGGACCGTTCAGCCCACGTTCAAGACCTCGGACGTCATCATGACGTCAGCCATGCTCGCCAATCCTTCGAACGAGTCGATCAACCGCGGTGCGACGCTCGCTCAGCAATGCGCGATATGCCATGGCCCGACGGGCGTCAGCCGCGCCGATTCGCCCAACCTCGCAGGGCAATACCCAGCCGCCATATACAAACAGCTAAAAGACTTCAAATCGGGCGCGCGCGTGAACGCCGTAATGAGTCCATTCGCGCCTCATCTTGCCGACCAGGACATGATCGACCTCGCGGCCTATTATAATTACCTGCCGCGATTGCCTGCCTATCATCCCTCGCAAAAGGTTCCTGCGCCTCGCATCGTCATCAATGGAGCCCCAATGCGCGGAATTGCGCCTTGCGGCTCGTGTCACGGCAGTTTGGACAACAAGGCCGGCAGTCCGTGGCTCGAAGGCCAGTCGGCCGTCTACATCAAAGCTCAACTGCGCGCTTTCGCAGACGGAGGTCGTCGCAACGATATTAGCCAGCAGATGCGAAATATTGCACGCGCAATGACGGACGATGAAATGGAGCAAGTAGCACAATACTACGCATCTCAACCCCCGGATAAGTATAAGCCGCAACCTTGAAGGCGTTCAGCAGCGTGGGTAGCATCTTCCACTGGACCGAACCGGCGGCCCTATGCTGTCGCAAAAATAACTTCACGAATTGGGTGTGAAGGCAATCGGCAGCGACGGCATGGCACCCTCGGATCAGCTCAATCAGGCGCGCTGCGGCATTGATCGTCGCTTAGGATGTGGAGCGGCAGTCTGGCTTCGTCTTGCGCAGGATGAGCATTCTACGGAATGCTGTGACAAACAGACCGAAGGCGACAACCCACATTGCTCCCGAGAGGTTGGTCAAGCCTGTCCCGTAGTCCGGCAACAGTTCGACGAGGAGGCGCGACAGGCAGCAAGTCGTCATCGCTATGAACGCACCGGTCGTCGGAGCCGAAGACGCGAAGGCGCGGTGGCTATGCTTACGGATCATGCTCGCCATGATAGCGAGGGCCATCGTGCCAATGGCGCCGATCGTCCATGCGTGGACCGCAGCCGCCTGTCCCAGCCACTCCGGTGCTAGAATGTGGATCGCCAGAAGTCCGAAACCCACGATGATCCATCCATATCCTATGTGAAGGGCAAGAGCCGTCGCCGAGGCCGCGCTTCGCCAACCATTCCATTGGGCGGCTCGCATGGTCTGACCGCAGGCGGCGAGCGCGCAGGCAACGCCGGTGAGTTGTGCCTGCGGCGCAACAACCCACAAACCAAGGGCGCATGCCGCAATAGCCGCTGCCGCGTATTCCAAAACGGCAGAACGGTTGACGGAGATTCGACCGCCCGCGCTCTCGACATAGGCCACCGTCAACGCCGGGACGACGCGTCCTCCGATGATCATGACAAGTCCGACGATCGAAGCCAAGGCTAGCCGCAGCGCAAATTCTACTTGGTAGGACGCCGCCGCAAGTATGTTGCCACCACAAAAGGCGAGCAGCAGAAACAATATCTTCAGGTTGCGGCGGTCGCGGCTCGCGATCACCCGTCCCGCCGCAATCAAGAGGAGCGTCAGCACCAAAAACGCATAGAGGGCAAGCCCGGCCGAATGCGACAGAAACAGGAAAGTCCCCCGGCTGCACAGCCATAGGGCGACGAGCAGACGCGTGGTAAGTGGCGAGACTGCGCGTCGTCCTGTCCATCGAGGCAATGCCGTCAACAGAAAGCCAGTCAAAATGGCTGGAACCATCCCGAAAAGAAGCACGTCGCGATGCCAATCGCCGGGAGATATCCCGGTCGGGCCGATGGCCTGTATTCCGAACGTTGACGGCAGCCAGACCGCCGGGCCTACAATCGCGTCCAACCCCGCGATTAGAAAGAATGGCCGAAACGGCGCCGACATCCGCCTCTGCTTCGCGTCGAAAATAAGCACACTCCCGTCGGCGGCCATGCGACAATTCCTCTACAGGGATGACTGACACGACGTCCTCGTGCCGCTTCTCAACTCGCAAGATCGGCGGTCGGAAAAAACTCAATGCGAAGGCAATACCGTCGATGATCGGTCTACGTGTTTGCTCCAGCGCAAACAGGCAGCAAAAATAGTCGCTTATAATCAAAACAATTTTCGAGACCGCGTCTGCCGATTGGCAGGGCGCGCGTCGTCTGTTCGCGTTGCGACCGGCTGCGAAACGTCTGCCCTAGGAGCGAAGAAGATGAAACAAAACGTTCCATTGAGTAGTATTGACGACTGTTCCCGGCGCTTTGCTGGCATGGCCGTTGTCGGCAGGCTGGCAAATTTGATCAAGGACGCCCGGCTCGATTGTGAGTGCCGTTCCAGACTCGACGAGACGCTGGCGCGATTTACGGCTCTGGAAGTGCGGCGCGCGGCACGCGAGCATCTTGCCAACGCCCGCTGTCAACGCGAGCGCATCGAAGCCATTCTCTTCTTCCTGCAGGATCTCGATGAAATGGGCGCAGCCGAACGGGATCGCAGCGTCTACATGGATCTCGCTCTCCTGTTTGACGACATCGCGAGCACCGCAAAGGAGGGTGCATTTTCGATGCGGCAACTCAGTTTATCTGCGGTGCAGACGGGCCATAGGTGATCAGCGGCAAGAACTGGTGAAGGCTTCAGGCGACCCTGCTAACCTGGTTCCGCCGATCGCGGTCCAAAACAGAGCCCGCGGCCACCTCCGACAGGGTGAAACTCAACACATTTCACAACGGAGAAATCGCACTGAAGAAATGCATGATGCCAACAATCGCCATGGTCCTCTTCATCGCCCCGGCGCTTGCGGCGGGAATGCATTCCGGCACTCATGACGGCCATGAACTGATGGTTATCGGTCAGCCGGGCATGGCGGCCAAAATAGATCGTACCATCGCGATCAGCATGGTCGAGAACGAAGATGGATCGATGGCGTTCGATCCGGTTTCAGTCACCGTAAAAAGAGGCGAGACGGTGCGTCTGGCCTTCACCAATGAAGGCGAATACGACCACCTGATACGGGGTCATTATGAGCTTGGAATGAAGGGGGCCCTCACGGTCACTGCCACCTGAGTCTTGAGTGACCAGATCGGTCGATCGGCGTGTGCGACCTCTTCGTAGAGCTCGACATCACTGCGCAGGTTGAGGTCTTCCTATCTCGATCAGCCATTCTGGTGGCCCCGGTCTAAGGCAAAGCCAGATGTGTTCGCCAGCAAAGAACGCTTCGAACTGACGCCTGAGTCTATCAGGATCAAAATCGAGAACGACCACGAATGTCTGACCGGGTTTGAGTCCGTCGAACATTGACAATACAGCGGACTGCTTCCTTTCAGGTGGAAGTTTCCGTACGTCATATGTCGCGCCTTTCGACGTCTGCAAATTCATTGCTATCCTTGCACGTTGAGCCAATCCATCAGGATGATCACGCGGCGGCGACTTTCTTTTCGCCCCAACGCGTGAGCTTGTCGCCCGGGTCAACGCCCGCCCAGCCAATCAGTCGGGCAGCCATCTCGACTACCATTTCCTCGATCGAGGCAAGCTTGACATAGAACGGCGGTACCGGCGGTGCGATGACTGCGCCCATCCGTGCTAGTCTCAACATCGCGTCGAGGTGCCCTTCATGGAGCGGCGCCTCGCGTGGAACAATGACCAGCCGGCGCCTTTCCTTCAGGACGACATCGGCGGCCCTGGTGAGAAGATTGTCGCCTAAACCGTGTGCCATAGCTGCCAAGGTCCGCATCGAACAGGGAACGACGATCATGCCATCCGTTCTGAAAGAGCCGCTGGCGATTGGTGCGGCGAAGTCCTGATAGGAATACGCGCGGTTGGCGACGGAGGTCAGTTGGGCAAGGCCGTCGGTGCCGAGCTCATGTGGGATCGCCAATCGCGCGCCCTTGGAGACGACGAGATGCGTCTCCACCCCGGCCCTGACCAACTGACGTATGGTCTCCAGCGCGAGCACGGAGCCGGATGCACCTGTCACACCGATTATCAGCCGTTTGGTCATTGTTGCCCCTGAGCGGTCGTCTGCGAAACAAACTCGTTCCATCGTTGAGACACCTGCTCCTCGATATGAGTTGACATCGTCAGCTCCTTTCCCCATTCGCGAGAGGTCTCGGACCCAATCTTGCGCGTCGCATCGAACCCGATCTTTCCCCCAAGCCCTTCGAGGGGTGAGGCGAAATCGAGCTGGTCGATAGGGGTTCGGTCCACCTGCATCAGATCGCGCGAGGGATCCATCCGGGTGGCGACCGCCCACATCACGTCCGGCCATGATCGAATGTCGATATCGTCATCCACCACGATGACAATCTTGGTCATCGAAAACTGCGGCAGCAGGGACCAGAACCCCATCATCACGCGCCTGGCCTGTCCGGCATACTTCTTGGCGATCGAGATGACCGCAATCCTGTAGGAGCAGGCTTCCGGCGGAAGCCACACATCAACGATTTCCGGTATCTGCTGGCGCAGGAGTGGCTTGTACACATCGAGCAGTGCCTCGCCGAGAACCGAGGGCTCGTCGGGCGCGCGCCCGGTGAACGTGGTCAGGTAATTTGCCCCGTCGCGAACGCGAACGCGCTTGAGGTTGAATACGGGGTATCGCTCCGGCGTGTTGTAATATCCCGTGTGATCGCCGAAAGGGCCCTCCAGCGCGGTTTCTGTTGAAGAGACGGCACCTTCAAGCACGATTTCCGCACTGGTTGGCACGTGAAGCATGATGCTCTTGCAGGGCGCCAATCCGACTCGGCGATTATTGATCATCCCGGACAGTGCCAGCTCCGACACGCCTTCAGGCGCCGGCATCACCGAGGCGATCAACGTCGCGGGATCTGCCCCGATGACGACCGCCACCGGCATCTCAAGCCCCCTCGCCTGCCATATGCGATGGTGGGCTGCTCCACCTCGCATGGGCAGCCATCTTACGATGGCACGATCACGGGCTAGCACCTGCATCCGGTATATGCCCAGATTGTATGTGCTCGGGTCGTCCTCGCCAGGCGGGCGAGTAATGACCACTGGCCATGTTATGAGTGGGCCTGCGTCTCCCGGCCAACAAGTCTGGATGGGAAGAAGCGAAAAATCCGGATCGGCGTCGCGCCACTCTCTGGGCGGGGAGACGATCTTCGGCCGCGCCACGAGTGCACCCCGCGCCGCAGGCAACATCTGTCGGGCCTGACGAAGGTTCTGTGGAGCCTGAGGCGATCTCATCCACGCAAGGAGCGCGCCGAGGGTTTCCAGACCGTGAAGGTCGGTGCCAAGGCCCCAGGCTACACGTTCCCGGGTGCCGAAAAGATTTGCGACGACGGGAAAGGCTGACTTGACGCCGCGATCGTCGACAGGCGCCGTAACGCGGAGCGCTGGGCCTTTCGAGGCAATCACCCGCCTGTGTATCTCGGTCAGTTCGAGCCGTGTCGAGACAGGGATGCCAACCTCACGAAGCTGCCCGTTCCGATCGAGGAACGAAAGGAATGAGCCAAGATCTGAAAACAAGGGAAGGCAGCGGTGATGCATAGCGAAATCCGGCCCGACCGGTTCGTCGGCGATCGATTTTGCCATCAGGGCTGACGAAGAACTTTGCGCTAGCGCAAAGAGCGAACGATCCGTCCCCGCTATTTTTCCCTTCTCACATCATTTCCGAGGAAGGCGATCGAGCCAAAAGGATTTCACATGGCAGGCAATCTCATTAGCGAAACTGTCGAAGCTTTGCGGTCCGTAATTTCCCTTCTCGCGGATCGCCGGCAGAGCATGGCAGCGACAAGGGACTTTTGGGCAATGGGTTTGGATGAGTGTACAGGCATCCTGAATGGCATCGGTTTGTCACGAAGCGAATTCGATGAAGCCATGCGGCTACCCTACGCTTCGCAAGACCTGCTTTCTTCCGCGATGCGTTCGATTGACATCGATCCTGACAGCTTTCAATCGCTGGAAGCCGCGCACCGTTTCATGTCACGCATCTGCATCGCCTGCCAGCATCGCCGCCAGTGTCATGGCCACCTGGCCGCCTTCGATTTCGAAAGCCACTATCAGGATTTCTGTCCCAACAGTGTCAATTTCGCGGACTTGCTGGCAGACGGACGCAGGAAGTCGATGGCCGGAAGGGCCTGCTGAACGAGCTCATGTGGATAGGATGTACTGAATGGTGACGATCAGCACGGAACCGACGTTGCCGGCGGTCATTCGTCATCTTTTCCCACCTTTTGCCGGACTTCCCCTCGGGCCGTTGCTGACGCTATCCTTGCGCTCGATGGCTAGGCGCCAGCCCCGATTGTTCGACCGCCTGGGCGAACATCGAACAGCTTGCGATTTCATCGACCCGGTCGACCTCGCCTTCGCATTTACCGTCGTACCGGACGCAGAGCGTTCGATCGTTCGTGTCGTCAGGAGAAGTGAGGCCGCGACATCAAACGTCCAGATCAGGGGACCTCTTCTGACACTCTTGAGCCTGCTCGACGGCACGCTGGATGGCGATGCGCTTTTCTTCAGCCGGATCATCTCGATCAGCGGCCGCACGGAGGCGGTGCTCGCGCTGAGGAACACAATCGAGGACGCCGAGCTTAGCCCCGCGGACCTACTCGGCCTGCGTGGCTTCCTGGCTCGTCTCGCCAATACGGGCATTCTCGGCGCATTGAGCGTCGCACGCCAAATGGCCAATCGAAATTCCAGACGCGAGGCGCCAGAGGCATGACAAGCGGACGCATGGAACTTGTCTGCCCGGCCGGAACCCCGCCTACATTGAGGGCAGCCGTCCAGGCAGGCGCGGACGCAGTCTATTGCGGATTTCGCGACGAAACGAATGCCCGGAATTTCCCCGGGGCTCAACTTCTCCGGGGAAGAACTGGCCGAGGGCGTCCGCTTCGCGCATAACCACGGCAGCAAGGTTCTCGTCGCCATCAATACATTCGCGCGTGTCAACGATGTTGGCCTGTGGAAAAAGGCAGCGGATACCGCAGCCGAATGCGGCGCAAATGCCATCATCGCGGCGGACATAGCCGTCCTTGATCATGTCGCCAAGAACCATAAACAAATTCGTCTTCATCTGTCGGTACAGGCTGCGGCAGCAACGCCGGAAGCAATCGGATTCTACGCGAAAAGTTTCGGAGTTCGTCGCGTCGTGCTGCCGCGGGTTCTTTCGGTTCAGGAGATCGCGGCGCTCAACCGCGCGATCGACGTGGAGACGAAGCATTCGTGTTCGGCGGCCTTTGCGTGATGATCGAAGGCCGATGCTATCTTTCTTCATACGCGACGGGAAAATCGCCAAATCTGAATGGCGTCTGTTCGCCACCCGAAATGGTGAGTTACGACGACGAGCCTAACGGCACGGCAGCACGGCTTTCAGGGTTCACGATCGACCGCTACGAGTTCGGCGAGCCAGTAGGCTATCCCACTTTGTGCAAGGGCAAATTCAAGGCCGGCGGCAAGACCTCCTATTTGTTCGAGGATCCCGTCAGCCTGAACGCTGGCGGGATGATTGCCGGGCTGAAGGCCGCCGGCGTAACCGCCTTGAAGATCGAAGGACGCCAGCGCGGCAAAGGTTATGTGACGGAAGTGGTCCGCGCCTTCCGGAAGGCCGTTGACGCGGTCGAGCAAGGCGGCGACGCCATTGAGATCGATCGGATTCTTGCTGGCCAGTCGGAAGGTTCCCGGCAGACGGCAGGAGCGTACAGCAAGAAGTGGAGATAGCACCTTGTCCGCAATTGCGTTGACGCTTGGGCCGGTCTTCTTCCACTGGTCGCCCGACCGCCTCACGGACTTCTACCGCAGGATCGCGGACGAGGCTCCGATCGACCGGGTCCATATCGGCGAAGTCGTCTGCGGCAAGCGGATGCCGTTTTCCGACCCCGTATGGCCTGAGATCATCGAACGCCTCGAGCGTGCCGGAAAGGAAGTGGTGCTGTCTACCCTGGCAGCACCGGCGACCGTTCGGGAACGCAGAAGCATCGAGGACCTCTGTGGCGACGATCGGCTGATCGAGATCAACGATGTCACCGCCCTGCCGTCACGCTCCGGCAAGCCTTTCGTGACAGGTCCGTTCCTGAACGTTTATAATGGGTCTTCCGCGCAATTCCTCATTCATCGCGGTGCCAAAACCATATGCCCGCCAGTGGAATTGTCGCTCGCCGCCGTCGGCGCCATGGCCAGCGCATGTCCCGAGGCGGATTTCGAGATTTTCGCCTTCGGTCGGCTGCCGCTCGCGCTTCCGGGCGATGCTATCATGCGCGCATTTACGGCCTTCACAAGGATTCGTGCCAGTTTACCTGCGAGAAAGACCCGGACGGTCTTGCCGTAGACACGCTCGACGACCAGCAGTTCCTCGCGATCAATGGCGTGCAGACGCTCTCCAACCAGGTGCAGGCCTTTTGCCCCGCACCCGCGGATCTCGCCTCCAGAGGCGTCCGGCGCATCCGCCTGTCTCCGCACACGTGCGACATGATCGAGGTGGCAAAGACGTACAGAGCTCTTGCCAATGGGAGAGAGGATCGCGAGGGGGCCCGTTTTATTCTCTCGTGCCTCGATCTGCCCGGCACGCTCGTCGATGGATACGCCCATGCCAAGCCCGGATGGCAAGCGACCGCTTCGATCTGAAGGTGGATCTCGAACAGAAAAAATGACCCAGATTGCAATCATTACAGTGTCAGAACGTGCAAGCCGCGGCGAATATCAAGATCTTGGCGGGCCTGCCATCGAGCGCTGGCTTCGACGTGTCGTAGCATCGCCTTGCGTCTTCATCCGCCGCATAGTCCCTGACGGCGTGGAAAGTGTCCGGAATGTGCTCATCGAGCTTTGCGACCAATGCGGCGTTGATCTTATCCTGACGACTGGAGGGACCGGTCCATCTCCAAGGGATCTTACCCAGAGGCAATGCAGCAAGTCATCACCAAGGAACTTCCCGGTTTTGGCGAACTCATGCGGCAGGCCAGCATGCGGCAAGTCCGCACAGCCATTCTTTCACGTCAGACTGCGGGAGTCCGCGGCCATCCGCTGATCATAAACCTGCCAGGCAAGCCGGCTTTAATCGACGTATGCTTGAACGCCGTCTTTCCTGCCGTGCCTTACTGTCTCGAACTGATCGGCGCAGCGCCAATCATACCCGAGCGATGTTCGGATGATCCCGTGTCGACAGCGCTTTTAGATTAAGAGCTGCGGACAATCACCTGATCCATCGGATCGTAGCTGCGAGAGGGCGACAACGAGGGAATTCCTGATTGTTTTCTCAAGCGAGTTGCGATGCGTCACACCTGTTTGAGCTTTGAGAAGCAACATTCGACCAGAGTGGCTTGGCGCACCGCGTGTTTGCGATCACATGGCGCAGGCGATCGGCATCGTCGGCCATTGCGACTTTGGCTGGCCGCCGATCAGAGCATAAGCCTGCGGCCTTTGCGCGACGGCCGGATGAAGCGCACCGGATGCCCTCATGCCTCCTGCGGCTGAAACAGCGGAAAACTCTGTTCAATCGCCGAAGACATCGGGCCTATCACGCTAGGCGATCAGGTGCGCACCCCTGCCCGGACACGCAGGATCCGAACTTGATAAATTGCTATGTTCTTTGAGCCAAATGCCCTGAACTCAGCCGCGCCGCACGCACTCAGGCTTCCCGCTGGGAGGCTGACGGCGACAGCTTGGTGATCTGCTCCTCTTTGTTCCAGCGCAAAGACGCGGACCTTTATCTGGGCAATTCATGGTCCAACGGTTGGCACGATTTCGTCCTCGAGACATTGCGTCGCGTCGAATGGGCCCGCTTCAAGTTTCAAAGCCGTTGTGTCGAAAATGCATGGAGCTTCGTCATGAACACCCAATTCCCAGTTCCAGAACTATGGGAACGCACGGTCGGCGACATAGCCGCAACGCTGCCTGGCGCCACCGCCGTTTTCCGCAAATTCAAGATCGACTTCTGCTGCAATGGCGATCTCACCCTCGATGGCGCCGCGCACCGGCGCGGAGTCGATCCCGACGACCTTGAGCGCGCGTTGGAGGCACTTGGTACCGACACTGCGGGTACAGCGGCGCCGGCTGCGATGGACAGCGATGAACTGATCAACCACATCGAAGCCTGCTACCACGAAGCGCACCGGCGCGCTCTGCCCGAGCTCATTGCACTGTCGCGTAAGGTTGAGGCGGTGCATCGCGAACATCCGAAGGTGCCGGCCGGCCTTTCGGATGCGTTACGGCAGTTGCAGAGCGAACTGGAGCAACACATGGCCAAGGAAGAGGCCATTCTGTTTCCAGCAATGCGGCAGTGGGGCAAAGGCAAGTTCGATATCCCGATTTCGGAACTGCGGCACGAGCACGACGACCAAGGCACCTTGCTTCGGCTCCTCGAAAGCCTCACCGGCGACTTCGTCACGCCCGACGGAGCCTGCCGCTCCTGGCAGGCGCTCTACGTCGGCACGGCTCAGTTTGCCGAAGACCTGATGGAACACATCCACTTGGAGAACAACATCCTGTTCCCGCGGTTCGCGGCAACGGAAGGCCGCGTCTAGCCGCCTAACGTCGACGACGACTGCAGCTACGCGGATCGCATAGCGAATCCTCGGCTGATGGTCTTGGTACTGAGGTAGCCACCGTGTTGTCGTCAGCACCAACTCGCTGTGGACCAACGCGCCTTTCCAGTTCGTCCAACCTGTCCCTGATGTCGTTGGCATCGGCCAGGTCTTCGCCCTGCCCTATCCTAGTTTGGCCTGATCTCACGACGGCCAATGGCGTGGCGGAAATGCCTAGTGGCGGTCGCTAAAATAGCTACGGGCTCGCGATAACACTTCCTCAGCGGTGACCGCATCGACAAATTCCACGCCAACGACACGACCCTCGGCCTTCTGACGGCATATGCGCTCGAGCAAGCCGACACAGCTCGATCTATTTCCGATTATAATCCATTTCTTCCGAGCTTCCAGAAAGCCAAGAACCTCCCCGAAGAAATCATCGTCTCGACGTTGGCCTTTCTGACCATCATGCGTCAGCCGCATGTCACCGATGAATTCAGGTTCTCCAGCGACTGACGGCGTTGCAGCGTCTTCAAAAAGGAACACTTTTGCTGTTCGGAATTCCAGCCACACAACAGCGTGATCGATTGACATGCCCTACCCCAGCTATCCTACGAGATATCCGGTGTGGGCGCTTGCCGCGCATTTGATATCGTTCGGCGGCATCGGCAGTGAACAGGCATGGAAGGGATGCACGGCCAGAAAGCGCAGGCGCACCCTAGGCTTCGGACCGAGTGCAATACCACAGTGGCTTAGATGCACCTCCATGACCATTGTCCCTCAACTCAATCCAGCGAGGACTCGCACGGGTATTGGCGGCAAATCTGTCAGTTCAGTGCCCAGGGCATCATTGACGGCGTTGACCACGGCCGCCGCGACCGGGATTGTCGCGATCTCTCCGACGGCTTTGGCGCCGAAGGGGCCGGTCGGCTCACCCTCTTCGGTGAGCAGGACACGCATCGGCGGCATCTCGGAGGCATTGGCCAATGTATAGCGGCTGAAGCTGTCGCCACGCATTCGACCAGTGACAGGGTCGATCGCAACATCCTCGTAAAGGGCATATCCGATACCGATCTGGATTCCCCCATGGAGTTGGCCTTCCACCAGCATGGGGTTGATCGCTCGGCCGACGTCATGGGCGGCTAGATAATCTGTCACGCGTACGCGACCGGCGAGTCCGTCGACCTCCACCTCAGCAAAATGCGCTGCGTATGAGCCTGAATTGGCCTGGGCGCGATAGGTCTCGGTCGCCGTGGGCAGTTCCGCCCCGCGGACCGTCAAGCGGGCAGCGAGTTCTGAAAGCGCCAGGCCCGAGCCGTCCGGGCGGCGCACTGCGCCCGCCTCCAGCCTCAATTCATCAACTTCTGTATTCAATTCCAGGACCGCCGCAGCCCGGATCACTTCCGAGAGTGCCACGCCTGCAAGTCGGATTGCTTCGCCGCAGATATAGGTCATGCGACTGGCCCGTGTGCCGAGATCATATGGACAGCTATCGGTGTCGGCGGGAACGATGGCAATGTCGCACGCCCTAAGACCCAACGTCTCGCCCGTGATCTGCGCAAGCGTCGTGTCGGCCCCACAGCCGAGGTCGTGGAGCGCGCAGACGAGTTCCGCTCGCCCGTCGGGCAGGAGGCTCAACCTCGCCGTCGTTTCCTCGTGGAAACCGGGATAGCAGCCGTTGATGTGAGTGGCCGAGGCTACCCCCACTCCTCGCCGCCACCGGCCTCGTCCGGCATCCGTCTGCCTACGCGCCTGCCAGCCGAATGCATCGGCCCCGCGTAGCAGACATTCTCTCCCCCGAGCGTTGCCAACGTTGAGCCCTTGCCAAGGTTCAATCGCGTTAGGCTCAACCAGATTCCTCAGCCGCATCGCCACCGGATCCACCCCCAGCCGCCGCGCGGATATATCAAGCGTGATCTCGGCTATTGTGTGGATCTGGGGGGATCCGTAACCGCGAAAAGCGCCTGCCGGGGCGGTGTTGATGTAGACTGCGCGGCCCGTGTAGCGCTCGGCGGGAACGTCATAAAGCCGAACCAGTCTTTGAAGCATCGAACTGGGCAGATAGTTGCCGCCGGTGCAATAAGCGCCGATGTCCACCAGCGTCTCGGTGTCGCGCGCCAGGATTCGGCCGTCGGAGCTAAGCGCGATCCGCATCCGGCCGACAACGCTCGACCGCGTGCGGGTCGCGGTGAAGGTTTCATGCTGGTCGTAGCGGATCATGACAGGCCGCCCTAGTACCAGCGCAAAGAATGCACACAACGGATCGAGAATCGGCTCGGCCTTGCCGCCGAAGGAGTCGCCTATGGGAGTCTTCACTACGCGTATCTGATCTGGTGGCACTCCCAATGCCTGGACGACGACAGCCTGCACTCCAAAAACGCTCTGACACGGCGAAAGGATCAAGATTCGACCGTCGGATTCAGGCTTGGCAATACAGGCGTGAGGTTCAAGGGCACAGTGATGGCTGCGCGGAGTCGTGACATGTGTTTCCACCACCAGGTCAGCCGCCGCAAATCCGGCATCAAGATCGCCATGCGTAAAGCTCTCGTCGGCCACGGGGTTCATGAAAGCCGGGATGCCATCGTCCCGCATCGCTGGCCCGGCGTGACCGAGCGCAGCTTCAGGATCAAATATAGCGGGGAGATCTACATCTTCGACCGCCACCAACCGTGCGGCGTGCCGCGCGATCTCCTCCGTGTCCGCCACCACAGCCGCAACCCGGTCGCCAATATGGCGCACCACCGCCGGGAACATTCGCTCGTCTGCCAGCGCCTCCTGTCCGGCGAACCAGATCGAGCTGTTGTAGTATCGTGGGGGCGTGTTTTCATGCCAGAAGACAGCGTGTACGCCCTCAACCGCCAACGCGGATGCAGCATCGACACAGGCGACGCGGGCATGTGGATGCGGGCTGAAAACGAGCGCGCAGTGCAGCAATCCTTCGACATGCAAATCGGCCGCGAAGCGCAATGCGCCCGTGACCTTTGCCACACCGTCAACGAGCGGCACCCGATGGGAGATCTGGTTCATCCCGCTGCTTCCTCGAAGAGCCGATCCACGTGGGCTGAGCCCCAGGGCCTGCGCGATCAGGTCGAGGCCGAGTCCGGCGATCGCGCGGCGCTTGTATATCTGCGAATTCCGGCCGGGAATGGCCGTATCGACATCGTCGACTAACGCCGCAATGAAGTCGCGCAACGTGGCGGCACCGAGCTTACGGCCCGCGAGCGCCCCCTCTGCCTGGAGCAGTCTGCTAGAAACGGGACCAAGCGCTCCGGCTGCGATCCGCACGACACCGAAATGGTTGCTCTGAAACTCAGCCAGCAGTGCGAGATTGAGGCGCGAGATGGTCATGTCCTGCCGAGATCCGAGCTTGACGAAGGCGCTTCGCGGCAGAAGGCCGCTTGCTGGCAAGATCACTTCCGTAATCAGATGACCGGAGCTTGGAAGGTGTTCGCAGAGCGCGGCCTCGTGTTGTGTCCCGTCGTGCTTGAGCAGCACCAGTCTTGTTCCCGCGGCGACCAACACGGGCATCAAGTCGGCGGCTGGGGCGGCATTGGCGATGTTGCCACCGATGGTGGCCCGGTTGCGGATCTGGACAGACTCGCACTGTGCGGCAGCCTCGCAAAGGGCCGGAATTCGTACTCGCAGCCTGCAATCCGCGGCAAGCACCGCGACAGTGGTGGCACCTCCGATGCGAACATCCGAGCCATCCGTGGAAATGAAGGCCATGCCCGCCACACGGGCGAGATCAACCAGCAGTCCGATTTCGGGGAGCGGACGGCCCGCGATCAGCATGTCCGTCCCTCCGGCGACGAAATGCACCGGCCCCGCTTCCGCGGCGAGCGTCGCCCGCAACTCGGCCATGTCGACGGGCGCTGAGACCGTGAGCGCATTCATCGCCCTGCCCCCTGGCGAGCGGCGGCTGCGGTAGCGACCGCCTGCACGATGGTCTCGAAGCCGGTGCAGCGGCAGATATTGCCTGCTAGTGCATGGCGGATTTCGGCTTCACCTGGGCTGGGATTGGCATGTAAGAGTCCCTGGGCTGCCAGCAGCATTCCCGGCGTGCAGTAGCCGCATTGCACGGCACCCATCTTCAAGAAGGCCTGCTGCAGATCGTTGATGCCGCTCCCACAGAGTCCCTCGATGGTGGTGATCTCGCGCCCCGCGACTTGAAAGGCCAGCATCAGGCAGGAATCAACCGGCTGGCTATCCAGCAGCACCGTGCATGCGCCACACTCGCCTTCGCAACAGCCTTCCTTGACACCCGTCAGGCCAAGGACGTCGCGAAGAAAGCTGCTCAATCGCGAGATTGGCAAGATCTCAGTCTCGATCGCCTGACCGTTAACCTTCAGCGACATTCTCATGGCGAGGAACCTTCCTCGCCTTAGATGTTTCGAATGTTTGACCTAGGCGGCGGCCAGACCAGTCGGTGGCGACGAAAAAGAAACCTTGCAAAGTGCTGCCGGACGTTGGGCTGGTCATCAGCTGCCGCAGCAACAGTCGCAGCCAGACGATTGCGGTCTGCTGATTTCGACGCGCCAGACCTCCGGCCCTCGCTCAAGGTATTCCCAAGCGAATACACCGGGATATCTGGCCTCGATCTGATAGTGCAGAGGTCGTGGGTCGTGGTCGTTGACGATGATGAAAGAAGAACCCTCGACCAACGCGGCCGCTACCCCGAAGATTCGCGGGTGACGATCTATCGGGGCGATGGTCCGCACGTCGATCAAAAGTGTCGATGCAAGTTCTGGGTCTGCCATGTCGATTGGAATTCCCGGCCGCCAGAAACGTTGGAGCCAGGAGACGGCGGCGATGGTCGATCCCGGCGCGAAAATCTACCCCGTGGTCAGTCAGCCTATTTGTCGAAACGCAAACAATTCCGAGAATCCTGGAGGAATTGGGAAATTGCCGCTTGTCGGCATTCCGCAAAGAGCCGTACGGGCGAACGGCTAGCATGACTGACGCTCCGTCCGTCCTGAGAAAATAGATGCCCGTCCTTCGCGGTTGTACCAGTGACCCAACGGCTCCGCGTTCTCGCCGGCAGTGGGAGGCCAGGTACCTGTGCCGACTGACTGGCGATTTCTAAAGGTGAGCCAGTATCGCTTTTTCTCGATTATCTCGCAGTCTTGCGGGAGAAGACTCACTTGGCACCCGATCCTGGCAGAGCCGCCTGACAATGCGGGCAATTGGACTTGTACCTTTGCCGCCCATCCCCACTCCCCGATTTAAGACTTGACGTGCGTCCATAGAGTGTCTTGCGACAGAACATACGCGTCTACGCCATCGAGGCGTCGGACCGCACCGGCAATTGTCTCCACGTCCATCAAGCTGAAGGCGGTCGACAGTGCATCCGCAATCGTGGCAGTCGGCGCGACGACGCTCAGGCTCGCATAGCGTTGGGGAGTGGATCCGGTTCGCGGATCAATAATATGGGTGAACCGGCCGTCTTCATCGAACTGAAAGCCGGCCGGGCTCGAGGTGGCGACGGCGCTGTCCGTCAGCGGCAAGACTTTCAGAATCGAATCGGAATTGAAGGGATCAGTTATGCCAATGCGCCAAGGACGGTCCTCCGGCGCCGATCCGATCGCACGGCCCTCGCCCATGTTGACGAGCGCGTGCTCAACGCCGCCGGCACGCAGCAGATCGACAACCTTATCCGTTGCGTAACCCTGCGCGATGCCGTTGAGCGTGAGCGCCGACCCGGCCATCGGCAATTCTATGCGATCTTCCGAGTAGGCCAATCTGTCGAAGCCGACCCGATCAAGGGCCTCTTGCATGACCCGCCGCGACGGCCCGGCCGCAGTGGCTCCGGGATCGGAAAAGTGGCGTTGATAGGCCAGCCACAATGGCTGCACCGTAGGATCGAAGGCGCGCCCGGTAAGACGCCAGACGTCGTTGCAACGGCGAAGGATTTCGACGAGATCCGTTGCCGGCGAGACCAGGAATCCTTGGCGATTCAATCTCGAAAGGTCCGAATCCTCACGATAGAGGCTGAAAATCCTTTCCAAGCGGCGGACTTCGGCGGCAACTTGGTCAACGAGCCTCAAGGCCAAGGCTCGGTCGGGATGGTTGATCAGCAGCGTTGCCTGGGCGCCCATAGCTTCTCCGCGCCACGAGACGGCCGACGGTGTCGCCAGAGCTTTGCGACCGAGCGGAAGCAAGGCCATTCCAGCAGCCGCAGCAGTTATGCCAATGAATCGACGGCGAGACATATGGGAGATCATGGCGCCCTCAATTGACGTTGTCGGGATCAAGCGATTGCGGGTCCGAGCCCCGATCGGAAACCGTCTCAGACTCCTGCCCCAGAACGTAATCGCGCGGCAGGTCGGTGAAGTTCAGGACCTGGCCACCATGCTCGCTGGCAAAGGCCCGGGCGGATTCGCTGGAGGAGAAAGGCACCGCTTCCGCAGCTCCCATGCCGCCCTTTTTGTCGCTCCCGATGACGAAAAAGGCGTCCTTGGCATTCACCCAGTTGTTGATACCTGGATTATCCCAGTTGGGTGCTTTCGCCATGTCGGACACGTAGACCGCCCGTATGTCCTTGGGTTCCTCTGGCAGCATGGTAAAGGCGATCGTGTCGCGGGCCGAGGAGAACCAGATGGGCTCGTCATACTTGGCAAGGATAACCTGCCCTTTCGGGCCCGGATGTTCGAGGATGTTCATACCGCAATAGCGACCCATCGCATCTTCGGTCATGGCGAACGGCGCCGGCATCTTGTCCGGGCCGCGCTGACAGCCGGCTATGGCTATGAGGCTTCCGGCGAGGAGTCCCAGTCCCAAGCGCATCCTCACAACTCCCTCGTCGAAAATATGAAAGCGGCGGCGGCCATCGGCGCCACCGTCCACGCTGCTAGTGTCGCCACGAGCGACAAGGAACCGAGCCCGACACTCTGGACGGTTCCAGCCATGCCGGATGCCGAACTGATCTCGGCAGTGCCCATGAGATTCAGCAGCCTGTACGCATCGGTCGGATTAAGAAGAAGCAGGGCATTTAGCATGCCGGCGGTCACGAATCGCCCTTGATCGGCTACCAGCAATCCCAGCAACCCCATGTCGTAGATCAGCACAAACAGGAGCCAGATACCGATCGCGATCCCACTCGCGGTTCCGTGGTCGCGTGAGAGCGCGCTCACAAGATAGCCGATCGCCACAAACACGGCTCCGAGCAGCACCGATGAGGCCGTCATTGTTCCGAAGGCGAACCAACTGGCGCCGCCAATCG
This sequence comes from Mesorhizobium sp. B2-4-7, assembly GCF_006442685.1. Lineage (NCBI taxonomy): Bacteria > Pseudomonadati > Pseudomonadota > Alphaproteobacteria > Hyphomicrobiales > Phyllobacteriaceae > Mesorhizobium > Mesorhizobium sp. B2-4-7. The sequence continues at coordinate 207,114 of NZ_VFVH01000007.1, read as the reverse complement.
ACTTTCCGGTCGCCGCCAGCGCAATCGCGGCAACGCCATACCCAATGAGGGTCGCAAATGCCAGGATCGCAAGATGGCCAAGGAACTTGCCGAGAAGCACTTGCCAACGCCGCACGGGATAGCTCAGCAACAACGTCATCGTGCCGCGCTCGATCTCGCCGACAATCGCATCATGGGAGATCAGTAAGGCGATGAGCGGAACGATGAATATGGTGAGGCTGGCCAGGCTCACCACGACAACGTCAAGAGCGCCGGCCCCGACATTGCCAGTTGGCGCACTGCCGAGAAACGTCAGGGTTAGCGCGAGCGCCGCCAACAGTGCTGTCGCTGCCACCACCCAGCGGTTTCGCAGCCCTTCGCGGATTTCCTTGACGGCCAGAAGCGCGATCGTACTCATGCTGATGGTCTCCCGCCGAGGAAATGGGCATAAAGTTCATCGAGGCCGGGCGGCACCATCTCGATGTCGTCGAATGGCACTTCGGCGCCGCCTGTCCGGCGCAGGAACGCGATCTTGCTATCGGGGGACGCGTCCAATTCGATGGTATGGCCGTTCACCTGCCGGAGATCCGGCCCATTTCCCATCCAGTCCCTGATGCGCTGGACGCCGCCGTCGGTAGCCCTCATCCGAATGACCGTCGGCAGGCGAGAGATCCGCCGCAATTCATCGAGCGACCCGTCCGCGATCTTCTTGCCTTCGTTCATTATAATGACGCGCGTGGCGTTTCCTTCGAGCTCGTTGAGGGCGTGCGACGACAGAAGGATCGTTGTCCCCGCATCCCGCATTTCACGCACGATCCGATAGAATTGCTGGCGCAGTTCTGGATCGAGGCCGGTGGTCGGCTCGTCCAGCAGAAGAACCCGCGGCGTTCCGATCAGCGCTTGCGCCAATCCCAGCCGCTGCCGCATGCCCTTCGAGTAAGTTCCAATGCGTCGGTCCGCAGCATGCGCAAGACCGATCCGATCCATCAGCTCGTTCACGGAGCGCGGGCTCTCGCCCTTCAATCCAACGTAGAATCGAAGCATTTCGCGGCCAGTCAGAACCGGATTGAACGAAACGTTCTCCGGCAGATAGCCAAGATGTCTGCGAACGGCGGAATTTCCGGCTGACGTATCCTGCCCCAGCACGGTCACGGAACCTGATGTGGGCCGGCTCAGCCCAAGCATGAGCTTGATCAGGGTTGTCTTGCCCGCACCGTTATGTCCAACGAGGGCGACGGTCTCAGCATCACTCAGTGCGAATGAAACGTCATCGACGGCCCTGACCCTGCCAAAGTGCCTGGCAACGGAGTTCAATTGAATGTTGACGCTCATGGGCTCTCCTTCGTGTCAGCCGGCTTCATCAGAGGATGGCTGTCGACGACGCCGCCGGGGAAGACTGCGGGAAATCGGGTCTGCGCCCAGCGGATCACCTGCACCGCGGGGCTGTTGACGAGAACCTTCGCCGCCGGCGCTGTCCAGAGCACTTTGTCGATCATATCGTTTGGTCGGTAGGAGTTGTCGCCGATACCGTCGCCGTTCAGGTCAAAAGCCGGGTTGTCGCTCCAGTAGTTACCTCGGCCGCCGCTCGACCACTCAAGGTAGCGCGTACCGACATATTTCACCTGGTTTCGATTGCGGATGAAGGCGTTACCGGCCATCTCGTTGCCTTCCGAACCGGCCGTAAAATGCACGCCGATCTCGCAACCCTCGAATCGATTGCCGCGAAAGCGGTTCTTGTTTGCATTGTAGATGAACACGCACTTCTCGGGGCCTAGGCGGGTAATGGCCCCTGTCGGAGTCACCACCCTGTCCGCGTCGGCCACAGGAAGTCCGTCCGTGTCGGCGAAACGCTGTCCGTTGCTCGCCCATCTTCCGATCGGCTGCCTTCGGCCGCGAACCACGTTGCCGCTTATTTCTGAGCCATTGGCATAATTGAGCAGCAGCCCGTTGTCGCGGTCGCCGTCGGACAAATTGCCCGTGACCCGCAGCCTACTGGAATACATGATGGCGTAGCCAACAACATTGCCGACTGAAACGTTGTCACTGATCACGCTGTCGTTTGTGTACATGTAATGGATGGCGAACCGCACATCGTGGAAGGTGTTCGCGCTGAATTCATTGTGTTTGCTGGCAGTCGCAAAAATGCCATCGCGTCCAAAGCTGATCTGGTTGCCGACGACCTTGGCGCCTGGCGCGTTCCAGACGGAGACGCCATTTCCAGCCTGGTTCGTCCGCCCTGTGCGCATGCCCTCTATGCGGTTACCCCTAGCGACGGCGCCCGCAGCGCCATGGAGATATATTCCGTAGAGGTTGCCGAGGATCGTGTTTCCCTCGACCATCACGCCCTTGGCCGTCTCTTTCACGAACACGCCGGCGTCCATCGCATCCAAGTCGGACCCAGAACCAACAATCTCCAAATCGCGCACCGCAGCATTCGCGGCCTCGACGGTGATCACGTTGCCCTGGCCATCACCCTCGACGATTGCGCCCGCCTGGCCTTGCAGGGTCACCCGTTTGTTGATGGATACAGGACCGCGATGTCTGCCGACTGCGAGCAACAGCACGTCGCCGGGGGCGGCGGCATCGACGGTCGTTTGAAGGGGCGTCTCATCGGCCGGCACGGCGATTTCCGCCGCCCCGGCATCGTTACCAGGAATGGCGACGAGAAACGCCGCCATTCCCAAAGTTCCGAGGGTGGCCAATCGAGCCATGCTGTCACGCCGCCTGCGGCTCGACGAACATGCGGCCCTGCATCTCCATGTGCATGGCATGACAGAACCAGGAGCAGTAATACCAGTAGACGCCTGCGCGGTCGGCCGTGAACGTCACCGAAGCAGTTGCCTGGGACGCTACTTCCATGTTGATCCCGTAGTTGACGATTGCGAAGCCATGGGTGAGGTCTTCCACCTCATCGATATTGGTGACGTAGACCGTGACCTCGTCGCCTTGCTTGACGGAGAAGCTCTCCAGTCCGAACGCCGGTGCAGCCGACGTCATGTAGACGCGAACCTTGTTTCCGTCGCGGATGACTTCGCTATCCGCCAGCAGGTCAATGCCGTCAGCAACTGCCTGTTTTACCGCGTCAGCGAAGAACGGGTCCGCCCGATCCCATGCGCTGACGGGGTTTATTTTCGACCGGTGAACCAGCGTTGCGTCATGTGGTTCGGCAAAGCTCGGCCCGTCATGGACGAGCGCCATGGTATCCCCCGAGATATCGATGAGCTGGTCGTTCTCAGGCTTGAGCGGGCCGACGTTGAGGAACCGGTCCTTGGAGAACTTGTTGAGGGAGATGAGCCATTTGCCGTCCGCCTCCTTCGTCTGCCCCATCGAGGAATGGTTGTGGCCGGGCTGATAATGGACGTCGAGCTTTTGGCGGATCGGATCGACCTTCTCGCCGGCGAAGGAGCGCTTGGCATCGTCGATATTCCATTTGCAGATCTGGCTGTCGATGAACAAGGTGGTGTAGGCATTGCCCCGGCCATCGAAAGCCGTGTGCAACGGCCCAAGACCGAGCTGGGGTTCGGCCACGACGGCATCGCGGGGCTGGATCTTGTCGTCGAAGAGATCGTCGAACTTGCGCACATCGAAAACCGTGCAGGTGGGCGACAGCTTGCCGTTGGCCACCACATGGATTCCGTCTGGCGCGGTATTGATGCCATGCGGGCTGTTCGGAACGGGAACGTAGCGCGTGTAGGGCGAACCGTGGCGTCCGTCGATGACCGGCACGCCGCCGATTTCCTTGAAATCACCCTTGGCGACGGCTTGCTCGATGCGCTTGAGATTGAAGATGACGACCCAATCCTGCTCTTTCGCCATCGTCTCGGCCAAATTGACACCTTCTTCGGAATTGTAGCAGGTGGCATAACAATATTTGCCCTGGTAGTCGGCATCGACGTTGTCGAGATTGCCGTCGACCATCACCTGCCATGCGACCTTCATTGTCTCCCCGTCAACGGCGGTGAAGATGGCGTGGTACTTCGTCTTGTCGTCGAGGACTTTACCGTCGTTCGGGATCGGCACCCGGTCCTCGCCATTGCAGAAAACGTAGCCTGTCTTCGGATATTTCTGGACGCGCAGCCCGTGCACGGTGTGCTGGTTCGGCAGCTGGATGATCTTGTCGCATTTCATCACGTCGAGGCGGATACGGGCCACGCGGGTATTGGCCTTGTCATTCGCGAACAGGTAGCGGCCGTCATAGGTGCCATCCGTAAACGAGAGGTGCGGGTGATGAAGATCGCCGTTGAGGTAGATGCCGCCCTTGTCCTTCAGGAATTCCTTGGTTTGCGGCAGCAGCCCTTCGGTCAGCACCTTGCGGCTTTCGTTGGTCAGGCCCCATCCGGTCGCGCTGCAGCGGTTGAAGACGGGGATCCGCATCAGTTCGCGCATCGAAGGCGCACCGACAATGCGGACTTCGCCGCTTTGGCCGCTCGAAAAGAACACATAATATTCATCGAGCTCGCCTGGCATGACCTCGAACTTTTGCCCTCCAGACGCAGCGCTCTGTGCCGCAGCCGGCGACACCATGCTTCCGCCCAATGTCAGCGTGCCGCCAATGCCCGATGCGCCGGCGGCCGCCACGATTGCCGACGTACCCAACAGCTGGCGCCTGCTCAGGGTTCTCTTGCGGTCTTCTTCCGACATATTCCGTCTCCTTCTGGTTGAGTCTTAGGTCGTTGAACTGAGAACAGGGCTGCTTTGCTCGATTGGCTTGCCTTTGAAGGCGATCACCGGCTTGGCCGGCCCCTTGCCCCGGCTCGACGGTGACGAGAGCGCCTCGAATTTCTCGCGCTTCAGGCGCACCTGGATCATGTGCGGGCAGCGATGGTCGTCGTGGTAGAGTTCTTGGCAATGCATGCAGTAGATGCATTCATTGACGTTGATCTGGCCCTCTGGATGGATCGCCTGCACGGGGCATTCCTTGGCGCAACGCTGGCAGGGCGAGCCGCACTCGGGATAGCGCTTCAGCCACTCGAACATGCGGATGCGCCCTGGTATGGCGAGTGCGGCGCCGAGCGGACAGAGATAGCGGCAGTAGAAGCGTTCGATGAACAGGCCGGCAACCAGAAGCGCCAGCGCGAAGATCACGAACGGCCATTCGCGGGCGAACTTCAGGATGATCGCGGTTTTGAACGGCTCGACCTCGGCGTAAGTCTCTGCCATTCCCACCGAATAGAGCGAAAGGCCGAAGAGGCCGAGGAAGATGATGTACTTGATTGGCCACAGCCGCTCGTGCAGGCCGAAGGGCAGCGTGATCTGGGGCACTTTCAGCCACTGCGCCAGATTATTGCTTAGCTCCTGGAGCGCACCGAACGGACAAAGCCAGCCGCAAAACGGCCCACGGCCCCAGAAGAGCAGCCCGGCCGCAACCGCACCCCAAAGGATGAAGATGAGGGGTGCCGACAGAAAGAATTCCCAGCTGAAGCCGCTGATCAACGAGTTGAAAAACGTCAGCACATTGACCACGGAGAGCTGGGCATTGGCGTACCATCCAAGCCAGACCAGTGTGAAAAGGAGATAGCCTCGTCGCACCCAACCGAACAGGCGTGGCCGCCGAACCAGCCAGTTCTGGAAGAAGAAGATGGCGGTAAGGACAAGGAGGGCGGCCACGGTGATGGCGAGCGAAACGGTGTCCATCCTCCAAATTTTCATCCAGAGCGGTTCTTGGTCGGGGAAAGTCGCGCCTGGCTCTTCAGCCGACGCAGGTGCCGGCGCGGCCGCTTCCGAAACCGATTTGACGGCCTCCTGCACCGGAGGCTCTTCGATCGTCAGGTAACGGTCGGGAAGAGTATAGCCGACATTGAACGGAAGCACCGCCTTGTCGCGCGCACCAAAGCTACGCTGGGCTAGCAGTTGCAGTTCCCAAGGCCGCGTCAGATCGAGCGAAAATTCCTCCGGTACGGAAAACAATGCTATTTCGCGCAGGCTCGGCGCGCCTTTGGCCGCCAGGTCGCCGAGTCTGGTGTGGTTTCGATCGCGGAACCGGACACCTTGGCCGTCTTGCAGCAGTTCGATCCGATCAAAGATCCCGCCCCGGACATAGCCAGAGCCCTTGAAGGAATAAGCGCCCTCCCCGGCAACAACGATTGCCTGCTGCCCGGGCTTGAGCTTCCTTTGCAGCCGCTCGTAGGCGGCATCTCCCAGAAGGCTGCGACCGATCGTCGGCACACTGACCGCAGCCACATACAAGTCGATGAAGCGATCGCCTGGATTGGCTGTCTCGGGCTTGACGGAAGCTTCTGGATGGCCGGCTTGCGCGAAAGCGTCGGAGACCTCGCCGACGCTGAGGCGGAGGCTGCGAATTGAGCCATCGCCCAGGAGCGAAGCCCAATCGCGGATTTCAGACTTGGATAGGTCCGGTTTCTTAATCAGCCCTGGGGCGACTGGTGAGGTGGACGAACCCGTTGCACCAAGACGGTTGCTCCGGATCAGTTTGACGGCGGAGCGGACGACGCTGTCGCTCATCACCAGAACTGTCACGGTGGCACCGCTGACGATGTCGACCTGCGGAAGTTGTTCTGCCCCAGCAGCGACGCGACTAAGGTCCTTGCCGATCAATAAGTTGAGCGCCGCAACGACCTTTGCCTGCGGTATGCCTATGAGGACGATCGGTTCCTTGTGCTCGACCAGCTTGATTCCGCGGATAATGCCCGCGGGATCAATGCCAACAAGAATTCTGATCGGTTTTCCCGAATATCCAACGGCGCTGGAAAAGTCGGTGTTGAGGTAGGCATATCCGATCTTTCGGTTTCCCGAATAGACTGGCGCCAGCGCCGGGACCCCCTCCATCTCCCCGTATCGGTCGCCTCCCTGGATAAGCTCCCCGGGCTTGGTGTTTGCCAGGTAATCCTTAAGGCTCCCAGCCGCATGGGTGGGAGCGGACAAGACAGTTAGGATTGCAAGGGTTGTAATTGCCCACGCAGCAAGGCGGCGCCAGTTCCTCCAGAGTCGGAAACAAGCGGCCAACATATATCGTGTGGAAATGCTCCCCGGCATTGGCTTCCTTCATCACGTTCTCAAGCTGGGAGCCGGCTGGTTTCGTCCGCCAGCAGCCTCTGGCGCGTGTGTCGGCGGTTTTGGACGGGAGTTCTTTGACGCAGCGCAAACAACTCCCAGGCAGTTGGCTTAGTGTCGGAAAAACTGGCATCGGAGGAAAAAGTCATGTCTCGTTTGGGAGCAGAGCCGGCGGCGCCGGTCAGGTCGATGGCCGAACTTCTGGCAATCGCTTTCGCGATGGAGAAGGAATCTGCTCAAAGGTACTCAGAACTGGCACAACGAATGCGCGATAAGGGTCAGGCGAGACTGGCCGAGGTCTTCGAGCGCCTGGTCAAGGAGGAAACGGGCCATATCGAAAACGTCACTCGCTGGTCCCGGCAATCCAGTGGCAATGATCCGGATCTGAGGCAGCTCCGATGGACGCCGAAAGGTGTTTTCGATGACGAGAACACGGCCGTGGTCTCGCCGGAACTTGTGGACCCCTACCATTCGTTTGCGATGGCAGTGAGAAACGAAGAGCGCGCTTTTGCCTTTTGGTCCTACGTAGCTTCGAACGCACCTTCAACGGAGATCCGCTCCGCTGCCGAGCAGATGGCCAGAGAGGAGTTGGAACATGCCCGTGTTCTGCGGGTCGAACGCCGGCTTGCATTCTCTTCGCGTCGTGAGGCCGACGCGACATTTGCCAGCGCTGGCGACCTTGCAACCATGGAAGAACAGGTCGCGATCCGACTGAAAGCATTTGCGGCGCTTCGCGGGGAACATGACGAGACCGTGCTTAGCGGTCTGGCGGCAGAGGCACGAAAACTTGCGCAACAACTCACGGCCAGTCCGTTTGGAACGAACACGTCTATCAGCGACCGATCGCCGGAATCCTTGGATGCTCTCTGCGAGCTGCTGGCCGAATCCTACCTCAACGCGGGGGAAACCCTTCCCCTCCAGGCCGACCGCGACCGAGCTCAAATGCTGGCAACGACTGCCATTAAGCGCTTGGCTACTTTGAGATATCTCGACGAACAGCCGCTATGATTGTTGGCGCGATCAGTGTGGGTTCAACACCGAAATTCGCCAATTGCGCTGCTCCAACGTGATACAAATTCCGGATTCGTCATACCAAGCGATGTCGACGGCATTCCGTTTGCTTCGATACGGCGCGGTCCAGGTCTCGCGCGTCAAGAAGGCGCCTTGTTCGGCTGCCGCGCACGTAATTTGGGCCGAACGAGCATGCCGCCAAACAGGGCCACATATCCGAGGAAGGCCGCCACCCACAACGTCGCCGACATGTGGAGAAGCATTGCTTGCGCAGGTAGGAACGCGGCGCCGATGCGCAGGACGGCCGCAAGCACGATCGCGACAAAGACCACGCGTGTGCCAATGGTCGCCCGCAATTCGCGCCCTGTATGCCCAAGCGTGGCTCGGGTCATGACGGCGAGCGTCATGCATGCCACCGCTCCTACGCTGAACGCGTGAATGCCCGCCGCCGAAGGGACTGTCTCCGGCACGACGACGGCAAGTCCGGCGAGCAGGAGACCGATCGGCACGAAGGCAAACGCGACGTGCAGGATCAGCACCAGCGGATCACGAAACGTGCGATCACCCGCCCAGCGCACAAGCCGGATAGCGTTGAAGGCCGCCCCGACGATCAGCATCGCGCCTGTCGCGCTGCTTTCGGGAAAGAATGCCCAGGCCGCCAACGCGGTCGCCGACAGTGCGATCGCTGCGATGTCGAATTGGCTGAACGGGGCCGGCAGGCGTCCCTGATTTTCGCGTACCAACCAATTGCGGGTGAAACTGGGAACGATACGTCCGCCTATGATCATGATCAGAACGACGGCAGCCCCGAGTCCGAGCCGGCGGCTGATGTCCGAGACTGCATGGTTGTGCGCTTCGACATGAAACATCACATTGGCCACCAAAAGTACGGCGACCGGCAACAGCACCTTGAGGTTCCGCCAGTTCCGACCCGCGATGATTTCAGTCGCGGCGGCGACCGCGACAGCCACAAGGAAGGCGCAGTCGATTGCGGCTCCAACGAGCCAGCCGGTCTGCGCCGAAAAGAACACGGCGAACCGCCCCGCAAGCCACAACAGGACGAGTGCCAGCAAAGGCAGGCCTTGCACCGGCAGTCGTCCGGTCCAATTCGGGATCGCGGTCAGCAAGAAACCCGTGACGATCGCCGCGAGATAGCCAAACAGCATCTCGTGGACATGCCAGTCTACCGGCAAGAAGGCGCTTGAGGTTTCGATACGACCGTAAAACAACGGCAGCCAGAGCAGGATCGCCCCTCCGGCATACAGCGAGCCGAGCAGGAAGAACGGCCGGAAACCGTAGGAGAGAACCGCCGGATAAGTGCCGGGTCGTGTGCGTGGGATTGCCATCGGATGCATTTCAAAAGGGAACCATAGGCGGACTAACGTCCGCCCGCAGGTCCTTTAGGTCTCTGAACAAGAATTGCCCCACCTTCAGTTGCCTGCTGGAATTGCACCCAACAGCGTCTCGAACACTTTCTTCGCCTTCCCGGACTGCTTAACCGCCGCTGCCTGCGCCAGATTGACCGGCTTGCCGACCACGATCAACGCCACCATGCCCATCCCATAATGAGGCGCGCACTTCACGCCATAGATACCTTCCTTGTCGAGTGTAACGGTGATTTGTTCGCCCGGCTTGCCCTTGAAAGTCTTCGCGCCGTCGGGGATCATGCCGTTGATCGTTTCGGCATCGTGGCCCTTGTCGGTTGGCACGAACGTGATGGTGTCACCAGGCGCTGCCTGGACAAAGTCCGGTTGAAAGACCATTACGCCTTTCTCACCTTTGTTGAGCATCTGGATCTGGTGATCGGCGGCTTGAGCAGCTCCGCTCATTAGCGATGCGGCGGCGAGCGCGGTGGCGATGGTGACTGCGTATCTCATGATTTTACCTTTCTGTGATTTCATATTTGACGGGTTCGCCGTTGGGGAGCTTTTAGACTGACTTCAGCATGCGAACTTTGATGCAACGCAAACAAGGTCGAAGGAAAAGGCCGGGCTTGGTGCCCCTTGCCGTCCGTCGGGAACCCATGACATTGTGTGCTCGACAGAGACACGGATTTGCTGATGCCCATTGCAAGATCTTGGAAGAGGAATTGCCCTTGAGCCGTCTGGATCGGTCGTTGATCTCCGGGCTATCGGCCTTCCAGGGCATGACCCCGACGGATCTTGATTACATGATCGGCCAAGCGCGATCGTTGCGGGTTGTCAAGGATCAACCTATCTTCGAGCAAGAGCAGGAAGCCCACTCCTTCTTCTTGTTGCTCGACGGACATGTGCGTGTCGTTAAGACAACGCCAGACGGCCAAGAAGTGACCGTGCGCTACATTAGTCCTGGTGAACTGATGGGGATTGCCCACGCGTTGGGTCGCAGCACCTATCCGGCCAGCGCAATTGCTGCCGTCGATTGCGTGGCTCTTGCATGGCCAGGTCATCTTTGGCTCAAGTTCGCGGATTCCTTCCCAAGTTTTGGCGCCAATACCTATAAAACCGTTGGCAGCAGGCTGCAGGACGCTCACACGCGCGTGATCGAGATGTCCACCGAACAGGTGGATCAGCGCGTCGCCCATGCGCTGCTCAAGTTAATCAAGCAGACCGGTCGGCAAACCGATGAGGGAATCATGATTGATTTCCCGATATCACGGCAGGACATCGCCGAGATGACAGGAACGACGCTGCACACGGTGAGTCGGCTGCTCTCATCTTGGGAGGAAAAGGGGCTCGTTAAAAGTGGCCGCGAAAAGGTGACCGTGGTGGAACCTCACCGCCTGCTTTTGCTGGCCGAAGGACGGACTGGGAACAACTAGTCCGCTCCGGTTCGCTCGATCGCGGCGTTCAGATCGACACGCAGTGATTCCTCGCCTATCCCGTGCTCACGCGCCGCTTCGGAAATGGTGTGGAACGAGGCAACCGGGCAGCCGACGCAAAGCAGGCGATACTGGAGAACCACTCCGATGGTTGCCGGCCACCTGAGCATTATTTCGTCCATCGTTGCATCGTCGCGAAGTCGGGTCTTCATGCGCGTCGTCCAGGTTTAGGAAGCAATATCTTGCAACCGCTGTTCCAGATGATCGTTGCGCTGAGACAAAGAGGAAGCGCCCTCCCGCGTGTGCCCCCTTCCCAAGCAACGCTGAGATGCGTTTTGGACACCGAGGGCGGGCGCAGGCTGCTTGGTCCATAGGAGTAGGCATGCCACCCCAACAGGAAACTCTGAGCCGATGCTAAGCGCCCGTGTCATAAACATTCCGACGGTCGGGAAAGCGAGCGCGCTTCGCCGTGGCCGAACAGCGTAAGCCCACAAGTGAAACGCGCCACTGCAAGGCCCGGCCTTGCAAGGCAAGCATATGCGCCGCTGGTTGCGGGAACTCCGTAGCAAGGGTCCGGGTCAGAAATCGCGCACACCTTTCAACCATGAAGACGATCAGGACCGATGTCTTCACAACGCCGTGGAGCGCATTTGACCGTCGTAAATCAACGACGTTTCCAGAGCGGCGCACCGTCTATGACGAGGCGTTGCCTTGCAGCCATGCTGTCATGCAATGGGTCACGTTGCGGTCAGGCCAAGACGGCACTTGGCGTCTGTATTCATCATATCAGGTGCCCATGGTGGATCATATGTGAGCCGGATGTCTACCCAATGGATCCCAGGTACTATCCAGGCGGCCGAGCGGACTGCATCCTTGAGGTATCCCGTCGCGGGACAAGCACGGGCCGTGGTCGTCATTTCGATATGCGCTATCCCATCCTGTTCCACCGAAACTTGGTAGATCAATCCGAGATCGACGACATTTTCTCCAAGCTCCGGATCAATGACCATGCGCAGGGATTCACGTATGCCAACCGCTAGTGCCTGGCCTTCCGCTCCGTTCATGATACTCGCCCTCCTGACCCACCAGAGCGGATGACTATGCGATAGTGCCCTTGCGGCTCGAAGGTGCCGCGCCAGCGATGCCCACGTACCTGCAACTCATCGAATAAAAAAACTGGTTCGCGCGGCAGCAGCACTGCCATCGTCTGACCAAGTGCCAAGGTCTTGACCGCTTGCAGCGTTCTGACCATCGGTTCCGGCGGCTCGAGATCGCGATTGTCGAGCTCCATGATTGGTTCTGGCCAGTCGCGTGGCATGTCGTCGGTGCTTGCTGATCGTTCCGACGGTTCCCCTACCTGCTGTGCTGCCCCAACCGGCGTGAAGACAACTTCCCAGTCACCATTGCCAATTTCTTTGGCCGAGGGCTCGAAGCCTCGCGCGCCAAGCACCTGAAACAAGGGAATGGGCTTAAAGGACACAAGCAAGCGCAGGCTTTGACCCGGGCCGAGTGCGGCCACCGCTTCCATGATGGCACTGAAGGGCTCGCCACCTTCGCGAAGGATCGGCCGAACGTCGAGGTCGTAATGCGGGGCACTCATTCGGGTTTCCTCTATAATGGGCGCCAGGAGGGCAGGAAAAGGCGCGGGCGCGATGCTCCCTCGGGCAGGCGCAAGGCTGCGGTAACATTGGCAAGGCGGCGCGCAAGAACGAGTTCCGCGACGATCGCTATCGTAGCAGCTAAGGTCACAGCCGTAGCCATGCGGAACAGACCCGGCACCTCGGTCAGAAGCGCCCCAGTCCCGACCAGCACGCCGGCGTAGAAGAGTGCGAAACTCACCTTGCCGCGCGTTTCGACGACAAGATCCTGGACGCGCGGCGTTGGCTTCCTGCCCATCACCGGTCCGTAGCATTCGAGCCAGGTTAGGAACGGCACGATCTTGTAGAGTTGCGAAAGCCCCAGCCCTGTTAGCCAACCGAAAGCAACGAGATAGACAACTGCGCCTGCATGCTGCGCAAGCGTTCCCGTCGCCAGCAGAGCGAGGAGAAGCACAACCGACAGATAAAGGGCGGAGAAGGCGCCGATCGCCGAACTGCTGTTCAATTCGATCTTGCGTCGCTTGCGGCTGCGATAGAAGAAAACGAGATCGATGGCATAGAACACCGTCGCGGCGGACGCGAGTAAGCAAGCGAGAACGGCAGGCAGCATTATCTCTCCGGAAAGACGTGTCAAAGGCTCTGACGACACAATAAGAAGCAGGGCGGTAGCGCCGGCCCACAAGACCAGATAACCCGTGGTGCGTTCGCTGTCCGGGGAAAGCATAAACATTGGCAGCAAGCGGTAACTCACACCAACGGCCGTGAAGCCGAGCCAGCCGCCAAGGCCTACCATCACGTGAGTGGGAAGAGCCGCTTGCACATCTATGCCAATCCCACCTAGCACCTCGCCGGAGAGCGAGAATGCAAAGGAGGCACCCAAGACGCTGGTGACTGCGATGCTGGCAAGCCCTCCCGCAACGAAGCGCGCGGGCAGTGGCAGTCTGGATGGTCGGACATCCCATAACGTACGTGCGAGCGCCCATCCCACCAATCCGAAGCCAGCCGGAAGGAGAAGCCCGGCAAACGCAAGCGCAGGAACATCAACGTCAATTGCTCCTGATAGGCGCAAGAATCCGGTGACCAGGCAAGTCAGACCGACAATCAGGCACAGCAGCGCCGGCAAGGCCAGAGACTCGCAGCGAAGTGGCCGCGCAACGAGCACCGGGACAAACTGGAACAAGGCTCCGCACATCAGAAGGCTAAGCCAGCCTATTGTGATCATGTGGACGATCATAAGCGTCTCTGGGGCTTCCAAGGCAACAGTCGGAAAACCGTAGCCGGCCATCATCAGCATCTGAGCGGCGACCAAAGACACCAGTGCCGAGGCGAAGTACGCCATGGTCCAGCGCGAAAGAGCCGAGTTGATCATCGCCAGACAGCTATACAATGAAAACATCTGCGATCATGGGACATGTCAGAACTCATTCGCCAAATCGGAGCAGCAGACATTCTACACAAGGGCCATCACCGCTGTGGCACCCAACACGATTGGGGCGAGCCCAGCGATGAGCATGGGCAGCCATGTCTTCTCTGCCTTTGGGCCGCTCGCCGCTTCAGTGCTGAATACGAGGCTTGGGCATCCGTTGATCGCGTCTTCCATCCCTATCTCGAATTGCATGTTCATGTCACTTCCTTGAACTCCCGGTCGCTGAGGCGTCCGTCAAAGCGCTTCGCATTTGCCTCGCAATCCTTTGTTTGCTTCGACGTGCGACCGCTTTAGCAATCCCGCATCGTACGGCAGAAGCGCAATCGTATCCCCCTCGGGCAGCGCGCGAACACATCAGGTCAAAGTCGTCGAACGTCGATTACGAGAAGCTATCCGACATGCCCCAATAGTTCTTTGCGTTCGCGCAAACTGGGGTCGATCCGCGTCTTACTCGGGTTAGTGATCGCCCTGTGGGATTTCGGGTGCCATTCCGGTGCAAGAGCAGTGAGGACGCTGACAAGCGCGATTACGCCTGAGCAGGGAACGATCTCCGCAATCGCAACTGCTTGACCGACAAGACCAAGCCTTCGTAGAGCAATTGCCGCGAGGATGGCCAGAGCAGCTTGGGAGCGCTTTAATCAGTCGTCCAAAGGCAATCACCACAGTCCACAACGTCCCTGGGCAAAGCCGCCCGTCCAGGCCGAAATCCGTCGGGGCGAGCACGGCGACGAGGACGCTTGCGTTAGAGCAAAGAACATCCGATGGGATGCCATAAACTGGAGCTAGCAGTTTGATGGAAGGCCGTCGTTTAGAATCTATCGCGATGCTAATGGACGCAGAACTGCGGTGAGCGGATTCACCTTGCCAGTTGGCCGAGGGCAATCAGCAGGTTGAGAATTATGCAGAACAAGACGCTGCCAGAGATTGCGTGTGGAGGTCTGAATGATCTCGGTTAAATGGGCGGATGCTGCGCCCGAGATCGATGCCGCGGCTGCCGCCAAAGCGATGAAGTTCTCTGTTGAGTATTTCATAAGGCAGATCCAGCGTGGCGGCATCAAAGGGCGGGTTGAGCGAGGGGTTGGTGAGGACGATGGCAAACACCGTTTGGCCTTCCGTTCTCATGATCGTGAGTTGACAATAGTTGTCGGTCCAAACGGTGAGATCATCAGCCAGGAACTAATCGTGGCGACCCCAAAGCGTCGTTGGAGGCGGGCTTGAGCCGTGCCCAGC
The DNA here is from genome assembly GCF_006442685.1 of Mesorhizobium sp. B2-4-7. Taxonomy (NCBI): domain Bacteria; kingdom Pseudomonadati; phylum Pseudomonadota; class Alphaproteobacteria; order Hyphomicrobiales; family Phyllobacteriaceae; genus Mesorhizobium; species Mesorhizobium sp. B2-4-7. Next base: position 192,059 of record NZ_VFVH01000007.1, on the reverse strand, counting down.
GCAATTGGAGACATCTGCGAGGCCGTCAATTCCTTCCTTGTAGCACAATGAGGCTGCTGACGTTGGGACCCCGACTGATCTGGCCCACTTCGATCCCGAGCCACTTCGCTTCACGAACAGGTTCCACTGCGCCTCGCACACTGACCATGTAATGATCTGAGCGCTGGTGCTGAAGCGCTAGCCCAAGCCACACAGCGAGATCGAAATAACTAGGCCGGTCAGATGGCAATACCAACGGCGGCGCCGATACCGGCGGTCAGAGCCATTGCCAGCGCGCCCCAGAAGGTGACACGAACCATTGCCCTCAGCACATTGGCGCCGCCGGCTTTGGCCCCGATGGCACCCAGAACCGCCAGGAACAGGAGGGAGGCGACAGACACCGTTGTGGCAAGCCAGGCGGCCGGCGAAATAAGCACCATCGCCAAAGGCATGGCTGCGCCAACCGAAAATGCGGCAGCCGAGGTCAGAGCGGCCTGGATCGGCCTCGCCGTGGTCACCTCGGAGATACCAAGTTCGTCACGTGCGTGGGCGCCGAGCGCGTCCTTCGCCATCAATTGGTCGGCGACCTGCAAGGCCAGGGTTGGCTCGACGCCTCGTCTGACATAGATCTCCGCAAGTTCGTGACGCTCGAAATCTGGCTGCGTGGCCAACTCGCCCTTCTCACGCGCAAGGTCAGCTTGTTCGGTGTCGGACTGCGAACTGACCGAAACATACTCTCCGGCCGCCATCGACATCGCGCCGGCGACCAGTCCGGCCACGCCGGCCACCAGAACATTTGAGGCCGCGGCATTGGCCGCCGCCACACCAACGATCAGGCTGGCCGTCGACACGATTCCGTCATTGGCGCCCAGCACGGCGGCGCGCAGCCAGCCGACGCGCGATACGAGATGGTTTTCACTGTGCAGGCGGCTCATGGCATCACCGCGCGCGCCGTCCAGCAGGCCGGAGCATTCTGACGAGCACATCCGATTTTACGAAGAAATGCTGCCACAGCGCCGCTACGGCATGAAGGCCTACAACGATGATGATCACTGGCTTGGCGAGTTCGTGTATCTCACCCATTGCTCGAATGTTGAAGTACCATGCCAGCGCTCCGGTAATTGGCATCCCGAAAATGAACAGGTAGAGCAGGAAATGGGCGGCAGCGGCGATCCCCTTTAACAGTGCGCTTTCTTCCGACGGTGCTGCCGGCACACCAACCTTGAGACGGACCGCAAGCCGCCAGATCGCCAGTACCAGAACTGCCAAACCGACATAGACATGAATATTCGCGTTTAAGATGTCGCCAGCTGCCGGCTCGGTGCCGCGCGAGAACGCCCGGTAAGCCGGCTTGATGTCCTCACCGATTACAAGCTGCAGGACGATCAGCACCGCGATGGTCCAATGCAGCAATATCTGGGTTCCGGTGTATCCGGCCGGCTCTTTGACAACAGCCATAGGCAGCTACCTTGTTTGAGAGAGCCCTCTTAGCTCAGGCTTTATGTGGATATCTTGATCTATGACAAATCGACTTGATGTCGTCCATGAGCTTTGCCGGGCACTCGCAGCTTGAACTCGGCTGACAGCCAGTTGTCAGCTTGGTCGTGGGATATTGCCTCCGGAGAGCAGATAGGCCGCCCTGCGAGAGTCAACGTGGAAACACCTCCGATGAAACAGATTGCCTTGTCACTTTTCGTGATCGCCGCGTCGGGCGCTTATGTCTGGGATCAGGCCGGCAAGGACCCTGCAAACGATATGCTCGGCGAAGCGCTGCCGGCCGACGCAGCCGAAGCGCCTTCAGCGCAGCCAAAAGAGCCGGCCCCGTTTGCGGCGACCTTGCCGGCGCCCCTCGACCCCCGGTTCAGAACAAGGTTCCCGATTGCCCCGGAAACGACGGCTGGCATAGCAGTGCCCGCCGAACGAACAGATGATCCGGTCAAGCAGACAGTGGTTCCGGTGACCCCACAACCCTCGCGAGCGCTGCTGGCGCAGCCAGTGGCGCCGGCTGCCTCCGATCCTGCGCCATCGGTACCTTCATTTGCCGTCACTCCCGCCGTCTACATACCAGTCCCGCAGCCGAGGCCAGCATATCGGGATGCGCCAGCACGTGTCGTCCGGGTCGACATGAAGATCTATGCCGACGGCGTCTACACCGGCCCTACGGCCGATGCCTACTACGGCATCATCCAGATTCAGGCCCTGATACAGGGCGGGCAGCTTAAGGCGCTGAAGGTATTGAAATACCCATCCGACCGCCGCACCTCCATCAATATCAACAGGCAAGCGCTGCCCATGCTGCGCGACGAAGCGATCAGCGCCCAAAGCGCCAATGTCGACATTATTTCGGGCGCGACCCTGACCAGCAGGGCTTTCATCCAGTCGCTGCGCGGCGCGCTGAAGAAAGCGACGTCGTAGGTCCATGCGCGACACGCGAATTTTGATGGGCATGCCCATAACGGTCGACATCGGTGGCGCCTCGACCGGGGAGCTGATCGACAGGGTCTTTGGCTATTTCGAGAATATCGACCGGCGCTTCAGCACATACCGGGCCGACAGCGAGATCGCGGCCATCAACCGCGGCGACGTTCCGGTCGCCGACTGGAGCGGCGAGATGATGGAAGTGCTCGCTCTCGCCAGACAGACGAAAGACGAGACGGACGGATACTTCGATATTCGCAAGCCCGACGGATCGCTCGATCCTTCCGGCATCGTCAAGGGCTGGGCAATCCGCAATGCGGCAGGCATCGTTCAACGGGCCGGCATCAGCGATTTCTTCATCGAGGCGGGCGGCGATATCCAGTCCTGCGGCAAGAATGCTTCGGGTCAGGATTGGAGCGTCGGTATCCGCAATCCCTTCAATGCTCACGAGATCGTAAAGGTCGTCTATCCCCGCGATCGCGGCGTCGCGACCTCAGGCACCTATGTCCGCGGCCAACACATCTACAACCCGCACGGGATTGGTAATCCAATCCAGGACATCGTCAGCCTGACCGTGATCGGCGCCGATGTGCTCGAAGCCGATCGTTTCGCCACCGCGGCCTTCGCCATGGGTCGGGACGGCATTTTCTTCATCGAGCAGACCCCTGGCCTGGAGGGATATCTCGTCGACGCCAGTGGCCGCGCCACCCCGACAGCCGGGTTCGGAGCCCTTTGCCTGCCATGATCAAGACCATCGACCGATTTCTCGATCACCTGACCATGTACAGGCTGGTCCTCTACTATCTGATGACGCTTGTCGGCGCAGCGTTCGTGCTCGGCTTCGCCAAGCTGGTGCCACATGACCCCATTGCGCTTGGCTTCACGACGGCTCTTGCGCTGGCCGCCTGCTGGATCACCAACAAGGCCTTTGCGCGTGTCTTCGCGGTCCCGGCCAACAACGAGTCCGCCTACATCACCGCGCTCATCCTGGCGCTTATCCTCGATCCGGTGGCGGTCACGGACACAAAGGGGATCGCAGCGGTGGCATTCGCGTCCGTCTGGGCGATTTCATCGAAATTCATTCTCGCCATCGGCCGAAAGCACCTTTTCAACCCGGCTGCGCTGGGCGTGGCGCTGTCCGCGCTGCTGCTCGACCAACCAGCCACCTGGTGGGTGGGCGGCAATCTGCCATTGCTTCCGCTCGTGCTCGTCGGCGGTATGCTCATTGTCCGCAAACTGCGCCGGCTTGACCTTGTCTCGACCTTCCTTGTCGCGGCGCTGGCGACCATCCTGGCAACGACCGATCCGGACCAGTATTGGACGGCGCTCACGCAGACACTGAGTTCCTCGCCCCTGCTGTTCTTTGCCTTCGTGATGCTGACCGAGCCGCTGACCGCGCCGACGATGCGTTGGCCGCGTATCGCCTTTGCCGCGATCGTCGGCTTTCTGTTTGCTCCCGCCATTCATCTCGGCTCGTTCTATTTCACGCCGGAACTGGCGCTGCTTGCCGGCAACCTGTTTGCCTATGCGGCAGGCCCCAAGGGACGCTTCGTGCTGACTCTTGAACGCATCGAGCAGTCGGCCGTCGACAGCTTTGACTTCATCTTCCGCTCGCCGCGCAAGCTCGCCTTCGAGGCCGGTCAGTATCTCGAATGGACGCTTGGTCTCCATCGTGCCGACAATCGCGGCAACCGCCGGTATTTCACGGTCGCCTCGGCGCCGACGGAGGAAACGGTCCGCCTCGGCGTCAAGTTCTATCCGCAATCAAGCGCCTTCAAGCGCGAATTGATGGCCATGAAGCCAGGCAGCACGATTCACGCCGCGCAACTGGCCGGCAATTTCACGTTGCCCGCCCGGCGTGAAATCAAGATCGCTTTCCTGGCCGGGGGCATCGGGATCACGCCATTCCGCTCGATGCTGCAATACCTACTCGACCGCAATGAGCGGCGGCCGATCGTCATCCTCTACGGAACCGAGGGGCAGCAGGACATTGCCTACCGTGACGTGCTCGGTGCCGCAAAACGCGAACTCGGCATCCGAACGTTCCACGCCGTCGCGCGAGGTGGCGAGCGTGGCCAGTATCCTGGCTACATCGACGAGCGCCTGATCCGTCTGGCTATACCGGACCACCTCGAGCGGATTTTCTACATTTCCGGCCCGCAGGCGATGGTCAAGGCGCTGCGCAAGAAGCTGCTGGCCATGGGCGTGCGTCGCTCGAAGATAAGGGTCGACTACTTCCCGGGTTTCGTCTGAAGGACGCTCAACTGTGTCGTCGCAAGGAAATGGCCATAAACAGACCCGGATCGGCGTTGGCCATGGCAAGGCGTCCGCCATAGGCTTCGACGATATCGGATACGATGGCCAGGCCAAGCCCGCTGCTGCCGCCCTTGCTGTCGAGCTGGACACCACGGGACAGAGCGGTCTCCCGATCGGCATCCGGTATGCCAGGACCATCATCGGCGACAGTGACGATTACCTCGTCAGCGGTGGAGGATGCATCGACACGCACTGACGACTTTGCGTAGCGCGCGGCGTTTTCGACCAGATTGCCGAGGATTTCCGACAAGTCGCCTTCATCCATCGGCGCTGTCAGATCCTCCGGGACGGTCATCTTGAATGAAAGCTGCTTGCCGCTTGGCGTGCGCTTGACGACGGCAATGACGCCGGCCGCGACCTGCGATACCCGGCAGGATGCCTCGCCGGAAACGCCGGGCGCGAGGCGGGCGCGCGCGAGCTCCCGCTCGACATGGCGCCGGATCGCTTCTGTGCTCTTCTCGATCTCGTCGGCCAGATCCGTCTCGCCTTTCTTGCGCAAGGCACGGATGTCAGCCGACAGGACCTGGAGCGGCGTCTTGAGGCCGTGCGCCAGATCGGTGGCGCGCGAACGGGCCCGAGCAAGAGCCTTCTCCTGGGCATTGAGAAGACGATTGATTTCGTCAGCGAGCGGCTGCACTTCGCTCGGTGCCACCACATCGAGCCGTGTCGTTCGCTGCGCAATCACGCTTCCGACGGCGGCCCGCAAGGTCTCCAGAGGTGCGAGACCGATCGTGATCTGGATGAAAAACGCGGCCATGAGAACTGCGGCGAGCATCAAGAGAGCCGGAGCAAGATCGCGAACATACTCGCTTACAGACGCCTCGATGGTTCGATGATCCTCCGCCACGACTGCGCGAAAGGACCGACCTCCGGCGTCGATGATTGTACGCTCGACCGCAATGCTGAGTTCTCCGCCAGGTCCCGTGAACTCCTCGACCGTTCGCATCTCACCCGTTGCGCTGCGGGCAGGCAGGACCAGCTTGGCGTCCCACAAAGATCGTGAGCGCTGGAGACCGCCGGTAGCGATGTCTTCGACCTGCCAGTAATAACCGGACAGCGGATTGGCGAAGCGCGGGTCGGTGAGCACCGGGGCTAACACCAGTTGGCCGTTGCTTGTGAAGGTCGTTGCGCCGATCAACTCATTGAGATCGACCGTCAGCTCGCCCACAACGCGCCGCTCGACGTGAAGTTCAAACAGATAGCGCAAGCCGGCGCCGGCTATGGCGAGCGCGACAAGAATCGAGATCGTTGCCGCCAGCCACAGCCTGAAGCGGATCGAGCCGCCCATCAGGCGGGATCATCGGGCATCAGATACCCGAAGCCGCGCCGCGTTTCGATGGCGCCACTCCCGAGCTTGCGACGCAAGCGCGCGACGATCACCTCGATCGTGTTCGGATCGCGGTCGTTCCCTGAATCGTAGAGATGCTCAGCAAGTTCGGTGGGCGCCACCACCCGACCAGCATGATGCATCAGAAACGCCAGGAGCCGGTATTCCAGCGGCGAAAGAGAAATGGGGACGCCACGGAGCGAAATACGCATCTGGCGCGTATCCAGAAGCAACGGCCCGGACCTCAGAACGGGTGCGGCCTGCCCGGCCGAACGACGCAGGATCGCCCGCAATCGGGCGAGCAGTTCTTCCATCTCAAAGGGTTTGGGAAGATAGTCGTCAGCACCGGAATTGATACCGTCCACGCGTTCGGTCCACGTACCTCTTGCCGTCAGGATGAGAACCGGAAACCTGCGCTCATTGGCCCGCCAGCGCTTCAAGACAGTGAGACCATCGAGCTTCGGCAACCCGAGGTCCAGGATCGCAGCATCGTAGTTCTCCACATCGCCTGCGAACCAGGCAGCCTCTCCATCGCGAACGATATCAACCGCCAGACCGGATGCCTTAAGGGCTGTAGCGATATCGGCGGCGATACGGGGCTCGTCCTCGGCAAGGAGGATCTTCATCAGTCCCCCTCCCTTTCGCGCATGATGACACCGGCACCGGCGTCAACATCGACAGTCTTTCGCCGGCCATCGGCGCCGACGACCTGGAATCGATAGACCCATTTGTTGGCCTTGCGGAGGAGGTCAACCGCGACGATGTCGCCTGGAGCCTGCGCGCGAACAATATCGAGGATATTGGAAAGGCCTTTTATCTCACCGTGTTCGTAGAGATCCCGCGCCCTGTCATGATCGCCATCGTCGTCCTCGTCAGCCCGCGCGGCAAGTGGCTGGGCCAGGACAAGCCCGGCCAGGCCCAGGATTGCGAGGCTCTTTAGTTTGACCATCATGAGGGAGGCATGTCGCACGTCGAAGCTTTCAATTTGCTGTCAACCATCCACAGCTGCCGGCAAGCAAAGGCTCGCTATCACGGCATCCTCGCGGCCAATCATGGCCGCGCAGAGAAAAGGATGTCGAAACCATGCGCAATTCCCTGTTCTTACTCGCAGCACTCGGATGCTTCTCGACCTTTGCCCTGCCGGCAGCCGCTGAATCTGAAGAAGGTTCATGCGCAGCGTCATCCTCATCCTCAATTGCCCCTGCCGGCCCAATCGATCTGGAGGCCATCCCCATGCAGGATGCCACCGGTCCCAAGGCGATCAAGGGCGTTGGCGATGACCACGAATGCGACGACAGTCACACTTCCAGTAAGGCCGTTTTCAGCAGCACTGACGAGGACGGCCAGGGGGACGACGACTGATACCGAAAAGCTTATGCCCAGCCCTTGAGCTGGGCGTCCGCTGATCAATTGCGCTATCGCCAAACTTACCCCCTCTATCTGCGCCATCCCTTGGCCACTCCGGAGATTTTCCTTGTCATGATCCCAGTCCAGCATATCCATCCCATGCTCGTGCATTTTCCCATTGTCCTCATCTACACTTTGGCGGCGATCGACCTTGTGGTGCTCGCTCGCGGCAACGCGGTGACCAAGCGTTCTGGCGTGGGGACGGTATCGACCTTTATCGCTCTCGCAGCCGGGGCGTTCGCGATTGGAACCTGGTTCTATGGGGGAATGGCACTCGATCATGCTGAAGCCGCCGGCTTCAGCAGTGACATAGCGGAGATCCACGAGAGCCTGGGAGGTATCACAGCGTTCGCGTTTCTGATCTGGGGCCTAGTGAGGCTCGGCCTTTGGGTGCGGAATCGTGAACTGCGGCTACTGACCATTGCTATTCCTCTGGTCGAAATTGGCGGAGCAATTCTGGTCACGGCGACGGCCTATTATGGTGGACTGCTTGTCTACGAACTTGGCGTGAACGTCGCTAAGACCGCGATCGCTGGTTGACGGGCACGCGCCTGGTTATTTGCAGCCCCAGCTTGGGTCATTTGTCTCGAGGGCAAAATGATTCAAATCAAGGCCCTTCGCTCATGCGGCATCTAAGAAGCCGGGAATGAAATATCTCCGGGGAGCGAGCATGCAAGCCGAAGCCATCATGAGCAAGCCAGTCATCTGCACGGACCCGTCCGCCTCGATCGCCGAGGTGGCCGGGCTGATGCTGTCCAATAAGATCAGCGGCCTGCCTGTTGTTCGCGGCGACGGCACGCTGGTGGGGATTGTCAGCGAGGGCGATTTCCTGCGACGAGGAGAACTGGACACCGAGCAAAAGCGCTCGCGCTGGCTAGAGTTTCTCGTCAGTCCTGGAAAGGCCGCCGACGAATATGTCCACGCCAATGGTCGACGGATCGAGGAGGTGATGTCCAGCGATGTCGTCACGGCGTCTCCCGCCGCGTCGCTCGCCGAGGTCGTCGAACTCATGACGCAACATCACGTCAAACGCATTCCGGTCATCGATGCCGGGAAAGTCGTCGGCATCATCACCCGTTCTGATCTGCTGCGGGCATTGCTCAGCGTCCTTCCGGATGCAGGCCGTTCGGTCATCGATGACGAGCAGATTCGCCACAACGTCGCTGGCGAGCTTGCAAAGCACAAATGGACCGGCAAAGACCTGATCCACGTGATGGTGAACAAGGGCGTGGTGATATTGAGCGGTGTCATCTTCGACGAACGTGAGCGCCAGGCAGCCTTTGTGGCAGCCGAAAACGTTGCCGGCGTAAAGGCTGTCAGGGATGGTCTCTTCTGCGCCGATCCGTTGTCCGTGGTGCTTGTTTCGTAGCGGCGGGACGATCCCGACGAACTTGCCACTGCAAGCCGCGGGTCCACGATCAATCTCGCTCGACAGCGAATTGTCGAGAATGAGAACATCACCAGCCGATTACCATGCCAAACGGGTTTGGATGCTCGCCTGAAGATGTGGCCACCAGCTGAAGAGGTCCGTGCTATCAAGCCCGCCAGGGCGATCCATGGAGTCCGGAGCCTACGCATCCGGTTGCGCTGGACCTCCAAGACGTACGGTCTTTCCAGAGGTTGAGTGACCCTCCATCCAGCTCGAGGCGTCGACGGTTCTAACGTTGACCGGCGGCGTGTTGCAGCCGTGCGATAAGATCACGGTTGCGGCAATAGTCTGGCGGATTATCGGCTTGCTGGTGTTCGTCGAGCCAGGTCGAGCATTCGTCCTGATGCCCACACGAGCGGCATCGGTCCACTGCCCGGTTGGTGACGGCGGCATGATCCGGCACCGATTTCAATTGTTTGTCGACGCCAAGCTTCTGCATCATGCGGCCCATCAGGGCGGTCCTGGCGTCGACTGAAACCAGATAATCGAGAAATGTCATGCTGATCACTCCTGCCTAGCGACCATCATTGTCATGTCGGCGGCCGCAATCATTGATCTCGATCAACAGCAGGCGTCGTTGCTAATCCCTGAGGCTAAACGGGAGGGCTTGGGCTCTGAGCTGAAGCGACAAGGCGGTCGAGAAAACGCCGTTGGCCGACTACCAACTTGTCCCGGGCCAAGGCTAGATCCAGCCATTCACCGCGGTCGACGTCGACAAACAATTGTCCCCGGCCACTGCGTGGTGGCCACTCCATAGCAGACAGATTGCTGCGCATCATCGCGGTGTCGAAATCACCCTCGAGCGCTGGGTTTGCCTTCTCGCTGGCGCTACTCACCCAAATTCAGCAGTGGGCCCTTGAGCTCCCAGCCTGTCTCTTCGGTGAACTCGCGCCGCGCCGTCCCCGCTAGGATTATACTCGCCCTTGCAATCGACCAGGCCCCAAGATCTCGCTTTTGCCAGAATGGGCCGCCTGGATGAACGAGCAGCACCTGCAGCCCCTTGTCCAATCTGCGATAAGGCAAAATGCCGGCGCTCTTTTCACGATGGTTTCAAGCCTCTCCACCCAGCCTATAATGTCGGGTACGCAGAATGAGACTTGGTGGCTCTGCCAATAGGTTGCCCCGGCCTCTTCGGGTGCGACTGCGGCTCCTCCTGGCCGAAGAACCCGCGCTTTGTCGCCTCTGAGGCCCATAGATAGAGCGCGGTGATAGCGACAAGTCCGGCAAGTATAGGCAGCGGCAAGGGCACGAAACCGAACCAGTCTGCGAACGGCAGATACGGAATCATGATCGCGACAAACCCGACGCCCAGTGTCAGCCAGGCGAGCAAGGGGCTCGGACGGCTCGCCCAAAAAGCGCGGTGCGTACGAACGATGAGCACGATTGCAAGCTCGGTCAGCAACGATTCGACAAACCAGGCTGTCTGGAATGCAGCCTCTGTGGCATGGGCGAAGAGCAGCAGGAACGCGAAGGTTGCGAAATCGAACAGCGAACTGACCAGGCCAAAGCTGATCATGAATCGCCTCACGAAACGGATGTCCCAGTGGCGCGGCCTGTGCAGCTGATCTGCGTCAACGTTGTCACTTGCGATGGCGAGTGAGGGCACGTCGGAAAGGAAATTGTTGAGCAGGATCTGCTTTGCCAGAAGTGGCAGGAAAGGCAGGAATAGCGAGGCGACCGCCATACTTATCATGTTGCCGAAATTGGCGCTGGTGGTGATGGAGATATATTTCATGGTGTTGGCGAAGGTCTTGCGGCCGTCGTCGACGCCCCGCACCAGCACTCCGAGATCCTGCTTGAGAAGGATGATATCGGCAGCCTCACGCGCGACATCGCATGCGGTGTCGACGGAGACCCCAATATCGGCCTCATGGAGCGCGGGCGCATCATTGATGCCGTCACCCAGATAGCCAACGACATGGCCCCTGCTCCGCAAGGCCTGGACAATGCGTTCTTTCTGGTTGGGATCGATCTCGACGAAGAGGTCAGTGTCCTGCACGGCTGCAAAGAGCGCGCTCTTGGTCAACTTCGACAGATCCTCCCCGGTCATGATCCGATCGCTACGCAAGCCGACCGCTTGAGCAAGATGGGCTGCAACGTAGCGGTTGTCGCCCGTAATGACGTTCACGGCGATGCCCCGGTGGGCGAGTTCGGCAAGCGTGCTCTTTACGCCTTCCTTGGGCGGGTCTAGGAAAAGCAGAAAGCCGGCGAAGGCGAGATCGACCTCGTCCTTCCTGCCATAGGTAGCGTGGCTTTCAAATCGACGCGTCGCTAGCCCCAGAACGCGATATCCTTCCGCGCTCCAGCGTCGAAACATCTTGTCGATCGCCGCGCGGTGCGTGTCTTCGAGAGGTTCCAGGCCTTTCGCTGTGCCGACGAAGCTGCAGGTTTCGAGGACGTTCTGTACTGCGCCTTTCGTGATCAGAAGATCTTCGCCATCCTTGGTTCGCACAACAACGGATAGGCGCTTGCGAATGAAATCATAAGGGATCTCGTCGACCTTGGTGAAAGCGGCCAATGATGCACCCTTGCCCGGCGCACCGGCGATGGCTTCGTCCAGCGGGTTCTTCAGTCCAGTGTGCAGGGTTGCGTTGAGACGTGCCCAAAGCAGGATGTCGGTTGACGGGTTGCCGTCGACATCAAGCCATCCGTCAAGGTGGATCACGCCTTCCGTCAGCGTGCCGGTCTTGTCGGTGCAAAGCACGTCCATGCTGCCCAGATTCTCGATGGCGTCGAGACGGCGCACGATGACGCCATTGGCAGCCATGGCGCGGGCGCCACGAGCAAGTGTTACACTGATAATGGCCGGGAGCAGTTCAGGTGTGAGGCCGACCGCGAGTGCCAGGGAAAACAACAGCGATTCTATCAGCGGACGATGCAGCATCAGATTGGCAAAAAACACGATGATGACAATCGCCAGCATGATCTCGGTCATCAGATAGCCAAACGATCTGATCCCGCGGGCAAAATCCGTTTCCGGGATTTGTCGCTCCAGTGCCGCTGCGATGGAGGCGAATTCGGTGCGCCGGCCGGTCGCTGCCGCAAGCACGGTCGCCGTGCCGCTGCGCACGGACGTACCGGTAAACACCGCATTGTTGCGTTGGGCGACGGACGCATCAGGATCTGATCGCCCCGCCGCCTTCAGGACGGGGAAGGTTTCGCCAGTCAGCACCGCCTCGCTGACATTGAAATCCCGCGCTTCGAGGATGACGCAGTCGGCAGGTATGAGGTTTCCGGCCGATAGCCGGATGAGGTCGCCCGGCACGATTTCTTCGGCAGAAACGGAGGATTCGACGCCATCTCGCAGCACGGTAGCCTTGCGCGAGATACGCTGTTTAAGTGCCTCTGTCGCCCGCGACGCCCCATACTCCTGGGTGAAGCTGAGAACGCAACTTGCCAGCACGATCGCCCCGATGATTGCGGCCTCCTGACCTGCACCGACGAAGGCCGAAACGCTAGCCGCGAAGATCAGGATCAGGACAAGCGGGCTACGGAACTGGCGAACGAACACGCTAAGCGCCGACGCGCCTGACTTCGAGGCCGGCGTATTCGCGCCGTATTTGATGAGCCGCGAGGCGGCATCCGACCCAGCCAGGCCCGATGTGGGCGAAGTTGCCAGACCTCGCACGAGATCTTCGCTGGTGATCGACCAATACGGACTTGCGGCCGCCGCAACGGAATGTTGGTCCACGCCAGAAGACACGATATTCGCCATCAGTATGACAGGAAGCGGTTGATGCTGCTCTCTTCGATCAGCGTGCGGGTGACGCCACCAAACGCCCATTCGCGCAGGCGGCTATGGCCATAGGCGCCTGAGACGATCATGTCGGCATTGATCGAGCGTGCGAATGTCAACAACTGCTCGCCATCGACTTCACCGGTGATCAGTTCCGTCTGCGCCATGATGCCATGGTGCTCAAGATAGACAGCGACATCGGCGAGACTGTCACGAACATTGTCGTCGCCTTTGGCGGCGGCGATCGTGGCGACGACAACCTCATTGGCCTTGGCCAGAAAAGGCAAGGCATCCGCCACCGCCCGTCGCGCCTCCCTGGTATCCTTCCAGGCAACCAGGACCGTATTAGCGCGGAGGTGTTCGACGTTGTTTCCGATGACCAGGACTGGCCGGCCGATGCCGAGCGCCAGGCTGCCAACATCGGCGGCGCGAAACACGTCGTCTCCCGACGCACCGGTCACGACAAGATCGGCTGCGCGGGCGAAAACGCTGAGGAAGCGGGTCGGGCTGCAGACGGCCTGTCCCCACTCGCTTGTGATCGAAGCCGGGACCAGGCTTTCGAACTCGGCACGCAGTTCGGCAAGCCTCTTTTCGATTTCAGTCCGCTGAATCTGCATGACCTCCCCTTCGTAGACCATGCCTTCACCCGTCGCGACCAAGGGCGGAACATCCGCCGCCGCCAGACCAATGAGATGGGCGCCGAAACGCTCTGCGAGTTCGATACCCACTTTCACAATCGCAGCAGGGGGCGTATCGACGGCGAGATTCGCGATTATGGACTTGTAGGACATTGGACGCGCCTTTCACTCAAGCGTTTCGAATGTGCTATGAATTGCATTCACGGGCGCTGGCTTCCTTGATGCGCGTCAAAGAACCGGCCAATCGCTTTTGCATCTAGACTTCGGCCTCGATCCGTTTTGTCTCTGATCGGAGAAGTGATAGTTAGGCCTTGTTTATGTGTCTCGAGCCTAAGGAACCGCGGGTGATCCAAGACGAAGCATTCAGTTTGACGCCTGGCGGGACGACGCTCGAATCCCTATTGTCGCAAATGTTCGATCGGGCGCCCGGGTTCATGGCTCTGATACGCGAGCCTGACCATGTGTTCGTACTGACCAATGCCGCCTACCAGCAACTCATTGGCGACCGGCAGGTTATTGGAAAATCGGCGCGCGAGGCCTTTCCCGAACTCGAAAGACACGAATTCCTCGAACGGCTCGACCGCGTGTACGTGACTGGCGAGTCCTACAGCGGCAAAGGCGTGAAGGTCGGATTCCGCAACAGCAGCAATGGGCCAATTGAAGAGCGTATCCTGGATGTTGTCTATCAGCCGATCAGGGCCGATGACGGTCGAATTACCGCCATCTTCATTGAAGGCACGGATGTCAGCGACCTCTCATTTGCGAATGCCGCGCTTCTGTTGCGCGAAGATCATCTGCGTTCAATCCTGGCGACCGTGCCTGATGCGATGGTCGTCATTGACGAGCAAGGCAGTATCCAGTCCTTCAGCACGGCCGCCGAAACGCTGTTCGGTTACCAGTCGGGCGAGGTCATCGGACAGAACGTCAAGATGCTGATGCCGGCGCCCTATCGCGAAGAGCACGATGCTTATCTGCTTCGCTACCTGACGACCGGGGAGCGTCGGATCATCGGGCTCGGCCGCACCGTGACCGGGGCACGCAAGGATGGCACGACTTTCCCGATGGAGCTTTCCGTCGGCGAAATGCACCCGGGAACCGGACGCTTCTTTACCGGCTTTTGCCGCGACCTGACTGAACGTCATCGCGCGGAAGCAAGAATTCAGGAACAGCAGCAGGAGCTTCTGCACATGGCGCGGTTTACCGCCCTTGGCGAGATGGCATCGACGCTCGCTCATGAGATCAACCAACCGCTGACAGCCATCACCAATTACCTGAAGGGCAGCCGACGGCTCCTGGAGAAGAGCACGGAAGCAAACGCGCCGATGCTGCGGGATGCCGTGGAAAAGGCCGCCGAGCAGGCCCTGCGGGCAGGCGACGTCATTCGTCATCTGCGCGATTTTGTTGCCAGGGGCGAAAGCGAGCGCCAGGTCGAGCGATTGCCGGCGCTCATCGAGGAAGCCTCGTCGCTCGCCCTGGTTGGTGCGAGGGAGATCAATGTCCAGATCGGCTACAAGCTCGACCCTGCCGCGGAACTGGTCTTGACCGATCGCATCCAAATTCAGCAGGTTCTGCTCAATCTGATGCGCAACGCAGTGGAGGCCATGCAGGAAACGCAGCGCCGTGAATTGAAAATCACAACCGTTGCCCGGGACGATGGCATGGCTGAAGTGAGCGTGATCGATACCGGTCCGGGGCTCGCGCCAGAGGTTTCGGCGCAACTGTTCCAGCCATTTGTGACCACCAAGAAGCAGGGTATGGGTGTCGGTCTCTCCATCTGCCGCACCATCGTTGAATCGCACGGCGGCCACATCTGGGCCGAGGCAATGCCGACGGGCGGCACCGCCTTTCGGTTCACCTTACGCATCGTTGAGAAGGATGAGGTCACAAATGGCCGACAGTGATCTGGTCCACGTCGTCGACGACGATGTTGATGTTCGCAAGTCTCTCGGTTTTCTGCTGGCGACAGCCGACTTTGCCGTACGCCTGTACGAGTCGGCCACTGCTTTTCTCTCAGCGGCGGATGGCCATCTCGACGGCTGCATCGTTACGGACGTGCGCATGCCGGGAATAGACGGCATCGAATTGCTACGGCAACTCAGAACAGGCGGCCACAAGATTCCGGTCATCATCATGACAGGTCACGCCGACGTGGCGCTCGCCGTTCAGGCCATGAAGGAAGGCGCTTCCGATTTCGTCGAAAAGCCGTTTGACGACGAGATGCTGATCCAGGCGATACGCTCTGCACTGGCCAACCGGAACGAGGCGAACGCGGCGCATCCCCAGTCCGCGGATATCCGCGCGCGTCTATCGACCTTGTCTGACCGCGAGCGCCAAGTGCTGGACGGACTCGTTGCCGGTTTACCCAACAAGACGATTGCCTACGATCTGGGGATCAGCCCGCGCACGGTCGAAATCCACCGGGCCAATGTCATGAGCAAAATGGAGGCGAGTAGTCTGTCACACCTGGTGCGTATGGCGTTGATCGTGGAGTCCCGACCCTAGGGAGAGTCCTCGAGAGGATTGCGATTTCTGACCTCGGTCCTTTCCCAATCCCAATCGCGCCAATGGGTCGGCCGGATGTCGAGACGGGCACCACTAGCAGCATTCTTCCAGCCCTCCTTTATCCTTCTGCAGGCAAACACAAGCGCGTGCTCGCCGTCTTCGTCGAAAACGGCCAGTTCTAGATCGCGACCAAAAGGAGCGCTTAGGATTGGTTTCCACATCGCATCAAAATCTTCGCAAACGGTGTGGCGCGCCTTGATCTGCATCACTTTTTGAAATTACCGGCAAAGCGGGCGCGATTGCCTGTGTCGAACCGATGTCGACCACAATTCCTGCGGCAGACGCCATACCGGCCGCAATCACATGCGCGCCGCGGGCAGCCCAATCGATCGCGATTGCAGCATTGATATCTGATCCGACGTCCATGGCGATGGGCACCATTTCCCTGAACTGCTCCATGACCTCGCTCCGGCGATGATCGGCCATCTTAGGCCGGCTGCCGAACCAGAATTTGATCCGCGTCAATCACCGCACAATCGCGGCATCTGCGCCATACGCCGATTGATCGTGATCAAGGACTGCGCCGCCTAGGAGCCTATCGTTCGACGGCAAAACGAGATTTGCCATGCGGTATACCTAGGTCGACGAAGGCGCAGTGGCGGCCAGCATGTTGCCAGAGGGCATCCTGGAGCACTGGTTCATTGCCAGCGGCGACCCGATCAGGGCCGGAGAGCGCATAGCCGAGGTTCGCGTCGAAAGCGCGCTGCACGAGATTGTCGCGCCGGCAGCTGGGCGTGCGACCATTGTCGCATCGGCGAATACCGTCATTAAACCTGGATCGATCCTGGCAATCCTGGTGTCGCAGCCTGCTTAAGCCCTCAGCGCCTCAGATTGCCGTTCAGCAATACACGCAAGGATTTCCAGCAATGGCGACCCGACACGCCGCGCCTGCGACCATTGTGAAGCCAAGGTGTTCTTTTTCAACCGCGAGAACCTCCGACAGTGTGAGACTTGCGACGACGCTTGCGCATCATCCGAGCCACAACAAGGCTGGCTCGGTCGACGGCAAGCGTGCATTGGGAAATCAGGCCTTCTACCACGACATCCTCAGCGCCCTTCGGTCCGCGACCAGGGTCGGCGAAGCACGAGCTGGCCACGCACATCCGCGAGTACAACACCGGCTTAAACAATCGCATTGTCGGCATCGAACCGGCGGATCCTCCTACCGAGGCCCAGATCCTGGCGCATGCGCAGTCGTTTCTTCGTGCCCCTGGCCGGATGTTGCCCTGGCCCTCTCCGGTAGCAGTTTGCTGGCCGGCAATTGGCCGCGAATAGCCGGAGCCGTTCAGACCCGATCGCCTGCCGCATTCGAGACTGGGTCACGGCTGCTGCAGCGTGCTGATATACGTGATGATTGCTTCGATCTGATCGGGGCTCGCAGTCCACTCTGGCATATCCGGATGGCCAGTCGAAATGCCCTCCGCAAGAGCTTCCTCCAGATCGGAGATCGGATAGCGCTTTGACAAGGTGCGAAATGGCGGAGCGTCGGGATGGTTGCTCCTGTCAGTTTTTCCGACGGCGTGACAGCGGGCGCAGTTGACCTCCACCAACGCCTTGCCATGCTCCGTTACGCTATCGGCCAAGGCTGGCTGCACACATCCGAGTAACATCAACGCAAATACGGAAGCCCTGAGACGACTATGTCTGTAAACGGCGTTCATGTTGTCTGACGACCTCCGCATTGCCGTCTACACGACAGTCTTAGCCGCGGCATCCTCGATCGCTATCCTGGCGCCCTTACGCATGTTTCTGGCCGTTTCGGAAGCGAGCCTGGAGGTCAATGCGGCGACCTTGCCGGCTTCGATCACGTATTGCGACGTCGCATTCTGCACGAAAGCAGCGAAGATGTCGAAGGCATCATTGAACTGCGGACCACTGATCAAGTCATCGGCCAGCCTCACGTCCTGCTCACAACGATGCTTCAGAAACGCCAGCGTTTCAACATTGAAGCGCATCATGGCCTTGAAGGCGTGCACCTGAAGGGACGCGGCGGCGAGGAAGAGCTTCTGGCCATTCTCCGCCACCGGCAACAATTGTGTGCCTAATGAGGATGGCTCGGGCTGAGTGTGCATTATCGACTACTCCGTTCTGAATCTCCACAGCACGACGTTGACGCCATTCGTCGTCATGTCCTTGATCAGGATCAACCCTATGGTCTTGCGGGCTGTACGAGCGTGCCGGCACCAGCCGTTTTCCTTGCTTTTACGCCTCCCTCTATTTGATGGCCAAGTCGGTTCAACCGCAGATGGAATGAGCGATGGCTTTTAAGATGATTATGGTGCAACTGGACGTAGACGCGACGCCGCGCCGCGCATCTCGATGGCATGGGATTTGGCTCAACGGCTCGAGGCCGACCTCTGGCTTCTAGCGCCGCCGAGCCGCATTTTGTCCTTCCGACCGGCACTGACGACCAGGCCGCGCCCAAGGCGTTGTGGTGCCAGGTGGAGGAGATAGAAGGTCGCCTCGACTGCCTGAGAGAGGAATTCCTGAGCACCGTCAACGGCAGCAATCGTGCATCTTGGCGCGCAAAGATAGGCAATCCCACGCGCGAACTTGCACTCAATGCGCGTGCTGCCGATTTGATCTTGACCGGCTCGCCGTCGACCGATCTGGTGGTCGACCATAATCGTATGCTGGATGCGGCGAGTCTCATCCTGGCGTCCCGTGGCGACGATGTCGCGGACGTTAGCTCTTTCTGGCACGGCACGGAGTGACAGCGCGATCTGTGGTCTTGGATGCGCGCCTCTCCGAACCGGCGGACATCCTCCTGCAGATCGGACAGGATATTGCGGCCGATCTCATAGTTCTCGGCGGCTACGGTCACAGTCGGCTACTGGAGAGGACCTTTGGCGGCGTGACGCGTTCTGTGCTGCGCAGCGGATCATTGCATCGGTTCATATCGACCTGAGCAGGCGGAGCCTCGGAGTCGTGATTTTGACATGAATCAAGGTCGTCCGTTGCCGCAAAGGGTTACGTCCAACCCTTGCCAAATTCGGTGTAGCCGATGCCCGCAGCGCGACAGCGAGTAAATAAGGAGATTCGGACATGAATTATCAGCGGTTCTTCGAGGACGCGATCGACCAGCTCCATGCGGAACGACGCTACCGCGTCTTTGCCGACCTCGAGCGCATAGCGGGCAAATTTCCGCGTGCCATCTGGCGCGCCAACGGCCGCGCAGAGGAAATCACCGTCTGGTGCTCCAACGACTATCTCGGCATGGGCCAGCACCCGGATGTCATCGCAGCGTTCCAGAACGCGGCGGGCCGGATGGGTTCGGGCGCCGGCGGCACCCGCAACATCTCCGGCACCAGCAATCCGCTGGTCGAACTCGAGCATGAGCTCGCCGACCTGCACGACAAGGAAGCCGCGCTGGTCTTCACCTCCGGTTTTGTCTCCAACGAAGCCTCGATCTCGACCATCGCGCGGCTTTTGCCCAACTGCCTGATCATTTCGGACGAGCTCAACCATGCCTCGATGATCGAAGGCGTGCGGCGCTCGGGCGCGGAAAAGAAGATTTTTCGCCACAACGATGTCGCGCACCTGGAAAGCCTGCTGCAGGCGGCGGGCCGCGAACGCGCCAAGCTGATCGTGTTCGAGAGCGTCTATTCGATGGATGGCGATATCGCGCCGATCCGGGAGATCGTCGACCTCGCCGAGCGCTATAACGCCATGACCTATATCGACGAGGTCCACGCCGTGGGCATGTATGGTCCGCGCGGCGGTGGCATCACCGAGCGGGAAGGCCTCGCCGACCGCATCAACATCATCGAGGGCACGCTGGCCAAGGCTTTCGGCACGCTGGGCGGCTACATCACCGGCACGAGTGCTGTCATCGACGCCGTGCGCTCCTATGCGCCGGGCTTCATCTTCACCACCGCGCTGCCGCCGGCCATCGCCGCCGCTGCCACCACCTCGATCCGTCATCTCAAGCGCTCGCAGGCCGAGCGTGACGCCCAGCAGCAGCAGGCGACGCGGACCAAGCAGATCCTCTCCGCCGCCGGCCTGCCGGTGATGGAATCGGCGACCCATATCGTGCCAGTGCTGGTTGGCGACCCCGAGCTTTGCAAGATGGCAAGCGACCGGCTGCTCGGCGTGCACGGCATCTACATCCAGCCGATCAACTATCCGACCGTGCCGCGCGGCACGGAGCGGCTGCGCATCACGCCGACGCCGTTCCATTCGGATGCGCTGATCGCCGAGCTGCAGGACGCCCTGGTCGAGACCTGGGACGCGCTCGGCATTTCCTATGGTTCAGCAGGACGACCTTCCGTGGCCAAGACCGACCGGATCATTCCCCTGCTGGTGCAGCAGGCTTTTGGCTGAACTGGCGCCCAGCACCTCCGGTTCGTTTGACGCAGAGCCCGAACGATTTGATCCCGCTCAATGCTCAGAGCCTTATTATGCCCCAGAATGGCGCCAAATCTCAGGAGCATCGCCATGGGTCCTTGTCCTCACACGTCCTTCGCTGACTTCACGCATGCCGGCCAGCAGGCGCAACAATGGGTCAAGGAGCTCGCCAAAGACCTCTGCTGGAGCGAACCGAGCGCGTGCCGGCTGCTGAGGGCTGTCCTGCACACGGTGCGGGACTGGCTGTCGCCGGCGGAAATGGCCGATCTCTCGGCGCAACTGCCTGTTTTGGTCCGCGGCATCTATTTCGAAGGTTGGAAGCCGTCGGTGCCTGCGCATGAGCGCACGAAGCGCGACTTCATTATCAGTGTCAGAAACAGTTTCGGCTACGATGAGGAGATCGATTTCGATGTCGCGATCAGTGCCGTGTTCAAGCTTCTCGACCGTCACATTTCGCATGGCGAGATCGTACAGGTCAGAAACTCGATGAAAAAGTCGCTGCGAAACCTGTGGCCGGTGGATTGACCGATGTTCCGTGACCGGGAAGACGCTGGAGCGAAGCTTGGCCTGGAGCTGAGCAGACTTCAACTGCATCGGCCCATCGTACTGGCATTGCCGCGTGGCGGCGTGCCCGTCGCAGTGGAAGTGGCCAAAGCCCTCAACGCTCCTCTTGACCTGCTGATCGTCCGCAAGATCGGCGCCCCGGGCAATCCCGAATTGGCTGTTGCCGCAATCATCGATGGCGACCCTGGGGAGGTCGTGCTGAACCGTGAAATTGTCGAGCCTATGGGCTCGACGACGACGCCTTACGTGTCTTGATTGCAAATGAACGTCCTGAACTCGAACGCCGGCGCGTTGCCTATCGTGGCAAGACCAAACCGATGTCGATCGCAGGAAAGACGGCTATCATCGTCGATGACGGTGTCGCGACCGGTACGACCATGAAAATCGCGATCCGCGCCCTCAAGCGCCGGTCACCGAGGGAAATCGTCGTGGCGGTTCCCGTTTCACCGCAAGTGACGGTCGCCGCGCTGGAGCAGGAAGCGGACCGTGTAGTCTGCCTCAGTAGGCCAGGACAGTTCCAGGCCTTGAGCCATCATTATCGCCAGTTCCCGCAACTCTCTGACAACGACGTTGTCTCCGCTATGGACGAGGCTGCCCAGCTGTACAAAACTGGCCAGTGGCACGTTTCCGGCCTGGTTCAAAGGCCATGAAGAACAGGAGATCGAACTGATGCAGATCCGCACGCTTTCTGCTTTGGAATGTACCAAATTGCTGACGGCCAATCGCGTGGGCCGCCTGGCATGCGCAAAGGATGGACAGCCCTATGTCGTGCCGTTCCACTACGCCTATTCGGACGCCCATCTTTACGCGTTTTCCATGCCGGGCAAAAAGATCGAATGGATGCGGGCCAATCCGCTGGTGTGCGTCCAGGTGGATGAGCATGGACAGGGGCGGGGATGGAGAAGCGTCGTTGTTGACGGCCGATACGAAGAACTGCCTGACCGGATCGGCCACAAGCTTGAGCGGGATCATGCCTGGACGGTCTTGAGCAAGCACTCCGACTGGTGGGAACCCGGCGCACTCAAGCCGCTGGTTCCTCCCACAGCCGACAGTGCGCCGCATGTCTTCTTTCGGATCCTGATCGAACGGGTATCGGGACGGGAAGCGAGCGAGTAGTCATTCCATCAATTTGCGCGAGATGCGAAGGGCTGGCGCAATCTGCACCGGCCCTTTTGGATTGTTATCGCGCCATTAAGACCGGTAGTGACGAGCCCTCAAGCATTGACTTAGTGACCCCGCCGAAGATTCGCTCCCGCAGGCGGGAATGACCATAGGCGCCCATGACCAAGAGCTCGGCCGCGACGTCGCCGGCATGCTGGCGAAGCACGTCGGCAACCGAATGATTCGAACTCGGTAGCCGCTCGACGGTAACCTTCACGCCGTGCCGGGCAAGATAAGCCGCGGCATCTGCACCTGGCTCGTCGCCGTGATGGAACTCATTTTCGATGGGATCGATGATGACAAGGCGCACATCTTCGGCGCCTTTCAGCATATCGAGCGACTCGCGGACGGCGCGCGATGACTCCAGGCGGGCGTCCCATGCAACGAGGATGCGTTTCGGCTTCAGCGTCGGGCGCGAGCCCTCGGGAACAAGCAGGATGGGCTTTCCCGATGAAAACAGCGTGCCCTCGATGACTTTCTCCTTCAGCGCATGGCTTGCCAGCAGATCTGGTCCGAGAAGGGTCAGATCGGCGTAGCGGGCACGCCTTCCGATGACGTCGTCGGCCCATCCCATGTCGGGATAGTCGTCGCTCAGATCGGCCGATACGGCAGTCTGGGAGAGAAAGCCGGCGACGTCTGATTTTCGTTTCTCAAGCCTTCTCAACTCGGCCTGCCGCTCCGCAAGCCAGGCAGGCGAGACGACAGCGGCATACTCGCCCCCAGAGGGCGGCGCGGCCAGCTCGAGAACGAGCACGGAGAGATGGGCACCGACCTGTTCGCACAGTGAGGCGGCCAGCTTTAGATCGGCTTCGCCCTGGTTCGGCCCAGTAACCGTAAGCAGCGTCCTGAAAGTCACGGCGGCAACTCCTGATTTCGATTGAAAGGTCAATCTGGCTTCAGTCATTAGCGCGGGTGCCCGGCGCGCTCATTGCGCTGAATCAAATACCGTGACCGCGGGGCATTTGATCCGCATCAACGTACTGCCAAACCAGGGCTGTAGGTTTTCAGCTAATCAATCGGAAAACGCAGATGAAATTCCTGATCGCGGCGGCTCTGGCAGGATTGGCCTTCAACGCGGCTCGCGCCCAGGAACTTGGCGACGGCAAGGCCGAATACATGAACTCGTGCGCGGTCTGCCATGGTCCGGAAGGCAAGGGGGACGGCCCGTTGGCGACGAGTTGTTGAAGCGGCCGAGCGACCTGACGCGCCTCTCCAGGCGCAATGGCGGCGAATTCCCTTACTGGCGTGTTTATGCCGTGATCGACGGCCGCGCCATGGTGCCGGCGCATGGCGAGCGCGACATGCCGGTGTGGGGCAGCCAATTCCTGCCTGCCGACGTGAAGAAATATGGCCCGAACGCAGGCGAAATCGTCACCAGGGAACGGATCCATGAGTTGGCAGGCTATGTCCAGACATTGCAGCAATGAACGCAGCTCGCGCAAACGAAATACGCAAAACACACGTGGAAGGCCGGCCATGATCGTCGATGAGCAGCAAGCCGCTGCCTCTTTTCTGCTTGATCCTGCTACCCATGGCGCGGTCGGGGCCGTCGAGGCGATCGAGACTCACATTTCCCGTATTTTCCTCGTTGGCCAACGCGCCTACAAGATGAAGCGGGGGGTCAAGCTGCCCTATGTCGATTTCTCGGCGCCGGCCCTCAGGCTTGCCGCTTGCGAGAAAGAGGTGGAACTCAACTCGAAGACCGCGCCCGGCCTCTATTTGGTCGTGCGTCGAATCACCCGCGAAGCCGACGGCAAACTGGCTTTCAATGGCACCGGCCAAATGGTCGATGCTGCGATCGAGATGGTCCGCTTCGACCAGTCGAAGCTCCTCGATCGGATGGCAACCGCCGGAGAATTGACGCCGGCGCTGATGACCGCGGTTGCGCGCATGATCGTCAGCTACCACCGTGCCGCGCCGACGATCCACAATGGCGGCGGCTCATCAAATCTGGCTGGCGTGCTCGACATCAACGAGGCTGGCTTTGCCACCAGCCACGTTTTCGCAAAAGCTGAGGTCACGAGCTTTGCCGAGGCCTTCCGCAACGCCCTCGCCCGGCATTCCGGATTGCTCGACCGCCGGGAAGCCGCAGGCAAGATCCGCGGCTGCCATGGCGACCTGCATTTGCACAACATCTGCCTTTTAGACAGCGAGCCTCGCCTCTTCGACTGTATCGAATTCAACGACCAGATCGCCAGCATCGACGTTTTATACGACCTTGCTTTCCTGTTGATGGATCTTTGGCATCGCGGTTTTCCGCAGCTCGCCAACCTTGTGATGAACCGCTATCTCGATGAAGCCGACGACGAGGATGGGTTCGTGCTGCTGCCCTTTTTCATGGCTGTGCGGGCTGCCGTGCGCGCCCACGTCATCGCAACGCAGGTCGAGGAACGCAGCGCCGACAGCGACAGGCTGGTTGCCGAGGCGAGATCCTATTTCGACCTTGCCCGAACATTTCTCCAGGAAAAACCGGCGCGACTCGTTGCCGTTGGCGGTCTGAGTGGCTCGGGAAAGACGACCGTTGCCGAGGCGCTGGCCGCCCATTTCGGTGCAGCGCCAGGCGCCCGCATTGTCGAAAGCGACCGCGTCCGCAAGGCCATGCATGGTGTACCGCCGGAGACCAGGCTGCCGGACAAAGCCTATCGGCCCGAAGTTTCCGATCGCGTCTACCGCGAAATGGCATGGCGCGCCGGCCTGATCCTTTCGCAGGGCGGCTCGGTCGTGGCCGATGCCGTTTTCGACAGACCCGCCGATCGTGAGCGGATCGAGAAAGCGGCGCGCAGCCGGGCTATCAGATTCTCCGGATTTTGGTTGGAGGCGGCCCCGCTTGTCCTGTGGCAGCGGGTCAGCGAGCGCAAGGGCGGCCCTTCAGATGCCACGATCGAGATACTCTCGCGGCAATTGGAGCGAAATGCCACCCAGTCTGGCTGGCGAAAAATCGACGCTGATCGGATGCTCGCCGACATTGTCTTGGAATTGAGAAGGCACTCAGAGAGCGATGCGTCCGAAACCCTGTGCACAGCGTCCTGATCGGTGCAGCGGGCGATCGGCCTCAACTGAGTTCGAGCGTTACCTCGACAAGGCCGGGTTCGCTAGGATGACGCCTTATCGAGAAGCCAAACTCGCGGCACATGGCCAACATCCTCGTGTTCTCGGCGAGCATTATCCCTTCGATTCGTCCGATCCCATCGGCCCTCGCATAATCGACGATCTGGCTGAGCAATTCCCAGCCAAGACCATGACCCTGGAGATCTGTACGCACCAGCAAGGCGTATTCGGCGACGGTGTGGTCGGGATCGCAAGATATCCGGCTGATACCGGCCAGCGCGCCGGAGCTCGTATTCAGCGCAACGAAAGCCATGTTGCGACCGTAGTCTAGCTGGGTGAGCCGCTTCAGCATCTGGTCGGAGAAGCTTTTGCGGGGCGACAGAAAACGCAGGCGCAGATCATCGGGCGAAATCCTGGCAAGGAATTCGGGATAGAGCGAGATGTCGGCCGGCTTGATCGGACGGATATTGTAGTCGATGTCGCCCGCCGAAAACACCTTTTCCCAACCCGACGGATAGGGCCTTATGGCAAGTGCCGGGTTCGGCCCCGCCTCTTCCACCCGTTCCGGCTCGATCTCGATGCGGGCGTCGAGTGCAATCACACCCTCGGCGTCGGCCAGCAGCGGATTGATATCCACCGCAACGAGGCACGGAAAGTCGACGATCATCTGCGATAGGCCGTTGAGTGAAGCAATGATCGATTGCCGATCGGCCGGCTTGCGATCACGAAACCCGGCAAGAACGCGGCCGATCCGGGTTTGGTCGATTAGGTCACCGGCAAGAATGTCGTCGAGCGGCGGCAACGCGATCGCCGTGTCGTTCATCACTTCGACCGCGACGCCCCCGGCTCCAAAGAGGATGACTGGCCCGAAGATCGGGTCGCGGCTTATCCCGAGGATGAGTTCCTGCGCCTGTTTTCGCGCCACCATTGGCTGAACGGCATAGCCTTCAATGTCGGCTTGCGGTGCGTGCTTGCGCACGCGCGCCTCGATTGCGCGTGCCGCCTCCCCGGCGGCAACGGGGTCGGCGATGCCAAGCACCACCCCACCAATGTCCGACTTGTGCGTGATCGCCTTGGACAGGAGTTTGACGACGGCCTGCTCGGATGTCTTGAGGAACCGGCTGGCTGCCAGTTGCGCTTCGGCAGGAGATCTGGCGACGATCGTCTCGGGGACAGGGATGCCGTAGGCCGAGATTGCCGCCTTGGCTTCGGACTCGGTCAGCATACGCCGCCCTTCCCTGGCGACGGCCCTGAATATTGCAAGCGCGGCTTCCCGGTCGCTCGCGATGTCGCTGCGGCTCGACGGCGTGCGCATCAATGCCCGCTGGGCACGCGACCATTCGCTGAGATAAGAAACCGCCGTTGCGGCGTCCGCCGGCGTCTCGAAGCTGGCAAGACCAGCATCCTGAAGAACACGTCGCCCCTCGCGCGCCGTGTGTTCGCCGAGCCAGCAGGTCAGGACAGGTTTGCCGCTGATCTTGCCGCCCTGCGCGAGCACCGCCACGGCGCTTGCCGCGGCAAGCGGCGAGCCGAGCCCAGTCGGGCAGTTCATGACCAGGACGACGTCGGTGCCGGCATCGGCCATGATCGCCTCGATCGCGGCGGCATAGCGTTCTGGCGGGGCGTCCCCGATAATGTCGACCGGATTGGCGTGGGACCATGTACTCGGCAGGACGGCATCCAGACGAGTGATCGTTTCCGGCGATAGCTCGGCCAGGTGCCCGTTGCCTTCGACGAGTTGATCGACGGCAAGCACGCCGGCGCCGCCACCATTGGTGACTATGCCGACGCGGGCTCGTTCCAGCGGAACGAAACGGGCGGTCGTTTCAACCGCATCGAACAACTCGGTGAGACCTTTGACGCGCAGTATGCCAGCACGCAGCAATGCCGCATCGACGACGCGATCGGCGCCCGATAGCGCGCCGGTATGGGTCGCGGCTGCTTTGGCTGATTGCTCGTGCCGGCCCGACTTTATCGCAATCACCGGCTTTATGCGTGCCGCCGCACGCGCGGCCGAGATGAACTTGCGCGGATTGGGGATGGTTTCGAGATACATTACGATGGCGCGCGTGTGCATGTCGCCCGCCAGCATGTCGAGACAATCTCCCACGTCGACATCCGCCATGTCGCCCAGAGAGACGATCTGGGCGAAGCCGACATTGTTGTCCGCCGCCCAGTCTATCAGCGACGTCGCGATGGCGCCGGATTGCGACAGCAGCGCGATGCTGCCGGGTTTGGCGGCCATGTGCGCAAATCCAGCATTGAGCTTCAATGGCGGGATCATCAGCCCGACCGTGTTCGGCCCAATGATGCGGAAAACGGTGGGCTTGGCCGCATCGAGCATCGCCTGACGCAGGCCGTTTTCGTGCGTGAGCCCGGCGGTGATGACGATCGCCGCCCGCGTGCCCTTCTCTGCAAGGTCGCGCACTATGGCCGGAACTGTTCGGGGCGGCGTGACGATGACACCAAGGTCTGGAACGCCTGGAAGATCGGCCGCCTTGGCATAGGATTGCCGACCAGCCACTTGCGAATATTTCGGGTTGACCGGCCAGATCTCGCCCTCGAAGCCGCCGCTGACCATATTGTCGAAGACGACGCGGCCGACGGAGCCTTCGCGCACCGATGCGCCGAATACGGCGACCGACCTCGGGGCGAACGCATGTTCAAGATTTCGGATCGTCACCGGTGGGTCTCCCGTTCGCGGCGATAGTCGCCAATCGATCCTGCCCCTTCATTGCGCTGGATCAAAGCCTCGTCCGGTTCTCGCGATTAGCTGTTGCAAGAGGGTTCGAAGCGGTCGCTTGCGACGTAGCAGCCACTGCTGCGGTCAAGGATTGGAGAGTTAAGATGAGTTACTATTTCAGCAAGATCGTCGCCATGCCGTTCACAGCGGCAATCGACCACGTGAGCGACAAGCTCGCAAGCAAGGGGTTTGGCGTTCTGACCTCGATCAATGTTCAGCAGACCATGAAGGCCAAGCTTGGTGAAGATTTCAGGCCCTATGTGATCCTGGGCGCGTGCAATCCGCATTTCGCCTGGCGAGCCCTTCAGGCCGAAGACAAGATCGGAACCATGCTGCCCTGCAATGTCATCGTCACCGAGGTCGAACCAGGAAAGGTAGAAGTCGCGGCGGTGGATCCGGTCGCTTCAATGGGGGCCATCGCCAATCGCGAGCTTGCGCAGGTCGCGAACGTTGTGCGTCGCGTGCTCGAGGAGATGGTCCGCGAGCTCTAGCGCCAAAGGGGCCATCAAGGTTGAGGGACATCGGATGAGCGAGTCTGCTCTACGACGCGCATTGCTGGTCATCGCTATCCTGGGTCTCGCCGTCGGAGCCGGAGCCTGGCGAACGGGGCTCGGTCCCATCGAAGCCCACACGATCTGGACGGTGTCGACCTTGCCCGTGGTGGCGGCTCTCGCAATCTCCATTCTGCGCGATTTCTGGATCGGCCGCTTCGGCGTTGATGCGATTGCGCTGGTCTCGATGTCCGCCGCGCTGCTGCTCGGACAACCGCTTGCGGCAGTGGTGGTCGCTATCATGTATGCCGGTGGTACAGTCCTTGAGGATTTCGCTCGTGGCCGCGCGGAACGGAACCTCAAGGCGTTGACCGACCGATCGCCGCGTGTGGCCCATCGGACGACAACCCGAGGGACAGAGACAGTCCCCGTCGAAGATGTTGCTGTCGGGGACGAGCTTCTGGTCCGGGCCGGCGAATTGCTTCCCGTCGATGGTATATTGCTTGATCCTTCGGCCTCCCTCAACGAGTCCGCGGTGACCGGCGAGCCGCTGCCCGAGCGGCGGATAGCGGGCGACACGCTGCGCAGCGGCACCATCAATGCCGGCGAGACATTCAGCATGCAGGCTTCCGCCTTGGCAGACCAGAGCACCTATGCCGCGATCGTACGCATGGTCGCTGCAGCGCAGACGGCGAAATCCCCCTTCATTCGCATGGCCGACCGTTTCGCCCTGTTCCTGCTGCCTGCCACTCTGGTGGTTTCCGGCGCCGCCTGGTACATCTCCGGTGATCCAATCCGGGCGCTGGCCGTGCTGGTAGTCGCCACACCTTGCCCGCTCATCCTGGCTGCCCCTGTTGCCTTCATCGGCGGCGTCTCGCGTGCCGCGCGTGCAGGCATCCTGATGAAAGGCAGCGCGGCTCTGGAAGCGCTTGCGCAAGTCCGAACCGCGATCTTCGACAAGACGGGGACCTTGACCATCGGCGGCGCCGAGCTCATCGACATCGAAGCCGCACCCGGCTGTGAAGCGAACCAATCGCTGCAGCTGCTGGCATCCCTGGAACAGGCATCGCACCATGTGCTCGCCGACTCGATCATCCGGGCGGCGCGCGGCAGGCAGCTGATGCTTTCGCATCCGCATGATGTCAGCGAGCATCGCGGTGCAGGCCTCAACGGCCGGGTCGACACCATGTCGGTCGCGGCTGGATCGCGGGCTTTCGTGCTCGCCGACGAGCCGCTGCCCGGCTGGGCGAAAAGCGGCGAAGAAAAATACCGGGACGAGCCGGTGCTTAGGGTTTTTGTCGCCGTCGCTGGAGAGCTTGCTGGGATTTTCACCTTGGGCGATGCGTTGCGTCCTGATGCACGCGACGCGCTCGCCAATCTGCGCTCGGCTGGCATCACGCGCATGGTCATGCTTACAGGTGATGACAGTGCGGCAGCAAAGCGTGTTTCCTCCAGGCTTGATCTGGATGTCATCATCGCCGATGCCGTCCCTGCGGACAAGGTCACCACCGTCGAGGCCGAGAAAGCAACAGCGCCCACAATGATGGTTGGCGATGGCATCAACGATGCACCTGCCCTTGCCGCCGCAACGGTCGGTATCGCCATGGGCGCCCGTGGTGCGACCGCCTCCTCCGAGGCGGCCGACGTCATCGTGCTGACCGACAGGCTGCAGCCGGTTGCGGACGCGGTTCGGATTGCACGGCGAACGCGATCGATCGCCTTGCAGAGCATCATCGCCGGGCTGGCGTTGTCCGGGCTGGCAATGATCGCGGCGGCCATGGGGCAGATCACGCCGGTTGCCGGAGCGCTGCTTCAGGAGGGGATTGACGTCGCGGTTATCCTGAACGCCTTGCGCACGCTTGGCGATGGGCATCTGTGGCGCGCATAGTGGTTGAGAACAAAATCGGTGAATGGCGATGGCACAGCAAAATCTGGTGGTTTGCAGCAAATGCGGTGGGGTCAACCGCCTGCCGCCAGCCCGCAATGCCAGTGAGGCGAAATGCGGAAAGTGCGGGACCGCGCTGTTTTCGGGTCACCCGGAAGATGTCGACGCCGCGCGTTTCGATCATCAGATCGCGCGCAGCAGTCTGCCCGTTGTCGTCGACGTCTGGGCACCCTGGTGCGGCCCCTGCAAGATGATGGCGCCAGCCTATGAAGCGGCGGCAAGTGAACTGGAGCCGCATGTTCGTCTGATCAAACTCAACTCCGACAATGAGCAGGCTGTCGCGGCCAGGCTCGGCATCCGTGGCATTCCGACCATGATCCTGTTCCATGGCGGGCGCGAGATCGCGCGCACATCCGGCGCAATGACGGCAGGCCAAATCGTCAGGTGGGTTCGTGACCGCCTGCCGCCAACGGTCACCGCCTGAAGTCGTCGCGCCAATGGATCCGATCATCGCCCGGCTTGGGCTGGCGCTCGCAATAGGTCTTCTTGTCGGCTTGGAGCGTGGTTGGCAGGAGCGGGACGCGCCCGATCGCAGTCGCACAGCTGGCATCCGGACATTCGGCATATCTGGCCTGCTGGGTGGCGTGCTCGCTGCACTCGCCAACGCACTCGGCGCTGTATCCGTGCTGGTCGGCGGGTTCATCGCCTTTGCGACAATCTTTGCCTGGTACAAGGCACGCGAGGCTGCCCATGACGAGGACTTCAGCGTCACCAGCGTGATCGCGGGCCTGGGGGTGTTTGCCCTTGGCGCGCTTTCCGTCGCCGGCGATTATCGTGCTGCAGCCGCCGGTGGCGCGGCATTGGCGGTAATCCTGGCCAGCCGCGAGGTCCTGCACGGTCTTTTGAAGCGACTGACCTGGGTCGAACTGCGTTCGGCGCTGGTCCTTGCGGTGATGACGGCGATCGTCTTGCCCTTGCTGCCAAACCGCACGATCGACCCGTGGGCCGGTTTCAATCCCTGGGAAGTCTGGTTCCTGACGGTGCTGATGGCCTCGATTTCGTTCGCCGGATACGTGGCTGTTCGCATTCTGGGAAATACACGCGGTCTGCTGGTCAGTTCGCTCACCGGTGCAATCGTCTCTTCCACAGCAGTGACCTTGGCGCTTGCCCGCAATGCCGCGTCGGCAAGCAATCCGCTGCCGCTCGCCGGGGCGGCGTCCCTGGCAGCAATGGTTTCGGTGCTCCGCGTCTGCGCCGTGGTTCTGATCGTCGAGCCAAGTGTGCTCGCATCGGTCGTGATTCCGGCGATTACCGCAGCGCTTGCCTTCGCTGTCTGCGGCGCATTGCTGCTGGCTCGTGACAGCGGGAACGGTAAAGGCAGCGCGATCGCGCGCAATCCATTCGAACTGGGCCCCTTGCTGCTCTTCGCCTTGCTCTTTGCCATCGTCGCGACCGCAAGTGCCGGGCTGGCCGTTCAATTCGGTGGGCGCGGTCTGCTGGCGAGTTCGGCGCTGGCCGGCGCATTCGATGTCGATGTCTCGGTGCTTGGCGCGCTGCGCCTGGTCAAGCATTCCGTGTCCGTCGAGACCGTGGGCCAGGCCGTGCTCGCGGCGCTCGCAGCAAACGCGATCGGTCGCCTGTCGCTCGCAGTATTTGCTGGTCCGATCACGTTCTGGTTGCCACTGGCCGTCACAACACTGATAGCCGCGGCCATGGGTATCTGCGCCCTGTTGTTGCTCGGTCCTGGATAGAAGTGCTGTGCTCGCGCTTTTTTTGATACGGATCAAGAGCTAGGTCCCGCCACCGCTCTATGAAACTCCGTAGAAGGAGTTCGCCATGACCAGTGTGAAGGACCTCACCCCGAAATTCCGCAACGTCCGGCTGCTGCTCGCCCGTGAGAAAGGTCATCCGGAAGGCGACCGCGAAGAGGGCTATGACGTGCTCGCTCCGTTGACCGGCGAAGGCCGGATCGATGCGCAAGAGTGGAAATCGCACAAGGCCTCGTGCCGCGTTCGCCGATTTCGCACTGGCGAGGAGGATCTGGTCGGTCGGCTGAGGCGCAAGCCCGGCGGACATTGGTTCTTCGACTATGCCGACGGCGACCGCGACGACGAGATCGGCTTTCGTCTCGGCGACGAACGGTTCGTGACCGGCGAGTATGTGTCGATCGAGCGCAACGGCGCCATGCACACGTACCAGGTGGCGAGGGTCGAGCGGCCCTGACGCGGCGACGCAAGGCTCCCCTGGAGTAGACCATGTCGCGACGCATCTTGATTGTGGTCGGCCATCCCGATCCGTCCCCGGACCGGCTCTGCCGCGGTCTCGCCAGGGCCTATGGCGAGGGCGCGGAGAAGGCGGGGCACGCCGTCCGCCGGGTCGACCTGGCGGCGATCGATTTCCCGATGCTGCGGACAATGCAGGAGTTCGAGCACGGTTCAATTCCCGATGAACTGAAGGACGCAGCCGAAGCGATCGTCTGGGCGGAGCACATTGTCTTTGTTTTTCCGCTGTGGCTTGGGACCATGCCGGCCATGCTCAAGGCATTTCTGGAACAGGTCATGCGGCCGGGGACGGCCTTTGCCTATCCGGACAAGGGCGGCAGCTTTACCAAGACACTGCTTCGCGGCCGCTCCGCGCGCGTTGTGGTGACGATGGGTATGCCTTCCGTTCTTTACCGGCTATGGTTCCTGGGACACGGCATCGCCGGCATGAAGCGAAGCATCCTGCATTTTGTCGGTATCAGTCCGGTGCGCGAGACGTTGTTCGGCATGGTCGCCGGCGCCAGCGATGCGACCCGCGCGAAGTGGATCAGCCAGATCCGAAATCTTGGCGAGCGGGCCAGATAATCCTCAACCGCCAATCACGGTACCAGGACGGCGGCGCCGCTCAATCTGCCTTGCCTCAGATCGTCCAGTGCCTGATTGGCCTGTTCCAGTGAGTAGACCTTGGTGTGGGTGCGTGCCTGCGCACGCTTGGCAATGGGGAAAAACTCTTCGGCATCGCGGCGCGTCAGGTTTGCCACCGACACCAGTTCGCGCTCTTCCCAGAGCAACTCGTAGGCCATCGCCTGAATGTCACTCATAGGGATGCCGCCGCAAACCACCCGGCCGCCCTTGCGGACGGCACCAAGCGCGATCGGCACCAAGTCACCCACAGGAGCAAAGATGATCGCGGCATCGAGTTGCCCGGGCGGAAGTTGATCCGAACCGCCCGCCCAGGTCGCTCCAAGCGAGCGCGCGAAATCCTGTGCTTGCTCGTCACCGGGCCGGGTGACAGCGAAAATCTCACGGCCTTGCCAGATCGCGATCTGAGCGACGATGTGCGCGGCGGCGCCGAAGCCGTAAATCCCGAGCCGCTTGCCGTCGCCGGCCTTCTTCAGGCATCGCCAGCCGATCAGGCCGGCGCAAAGCAAGGGTGCCAGCGATACGGGGTCGGCATCCCGGTCCAGATCGAAGGCGAATTGCGCGTCGGCAATGACATGGCTGGCAAAGCCGCCATCGCGCGTGTAGCCCGTGAAATCTGGCTGATCGCAAAGATTTTCATGTCCTGTGGCGCAGTAGGGACAACGCCCGCAAGTATGCCCAAGCCATGGCACACCGACTCTCTGCCCGATCCTGGAAGGCGCCACCCCCTTGCCCACGGCATCGACGATGCCGACGATTTCGTGACCGGGAACGAGCGGCAATTTTGGGTGATGCAGATCGCCATCTATGACGTGAGATCGGTCCGACAGATAGCGCATGCCTCGACCTTCAACCTGATCTCACCCATCCCCGGTAAGGGGTCGAATCTTCGACCAGTTTCAAGGGAGTGCCTATGCTTTCGAGCACCATTGCTCTTATGACGCGCTCCATGTTGCCCCGCAAACAAACGAAGCCGATTACGATCAACTCCTCCGCTATTCCCGGCACCAGGCGATGGGATGCGATCCGGGCAACCTTTCGAAAACGGCGACAAGTCGCAGGCTCCTAGCGCTGCTCTGTTTTGGGGGTTCATGGACCGACGGTGAACTCGGTCCACATGCCGGCGCCAAAATGACCTGGCACGTTGCAGATAAGCAGGTATTTTCCAGCCTTCAGGTCGACGGTCAATGTGCCCGATTTGCCGGGATCGAGCTCCGAAACCTCGCCCTTGTCGCCCGCCTTGTCTTCGTCGACCCGGTTCTCGGCCTCAACATAGGGAAGCGGCTTGCCGGGATCGGCAAGGTACATCACGATCATTTCGTGAACGGTGTCCTTGGAGTCATTCTTCACTTTGAATGTGACCTCCCCGGCCTTCACGGCTCCGGGGGACGCCTTGATGCCCATGGTGGCCTTCGAGAGATCGCGTCCTGGCGTTGCATAAGCAAGAGCCATCGGCATCTCCGTACTCGCGCCCTTGTCCGAAAGCGAGACCTGAACAAGCTCGGCAGTCCGCGCAACGCCCGCACTGCTTGCCATCAGCATTGCGGCCGCAAGCCCGAGCGCCACTCTCCTCGATATGGTTTCCACGGTATTCCTCTTTCAGGACGGCAGCAGAAGCGCTCTACATCCTGGCGGTCATCATGCTCGCAGCACACCCGCGGTCGTTGCGCCAGATCAAACCGACCGATGCGAGCCCGATCTGCGGCCCGACCAAACTGTCAGCCAGTTGTCAGGTTGAAGTGGTTATTTCGGAACCAATGACGGCGAAAAGGCCGTCTGACAGACCGATCGAAATCCACCCGCAGGCGCAAAATCGGCGCCCAACTCCCGAATGGAGCCATCATGTATCGCACACTCGTCCTCGCCGCTCTCGCTGGCATGATTGCAGGACCGGCGCTCGCCGCCGGCGACAGCTGCAGCACCGCCCCGAAATCACAGTTCAAGCCCAAGGCAACGCTCGAGGCGCAATTGACCGGCCAAGGCCTCACCGTGCGCCAGATCAAGGTCGAGAAGGGTTGCTACGAAGTCTACGCGGTCGACAAGGCCGGCAAGAAAGTCAACCTGGCCTACAATGCCGAAACCCTTGAAAAGCTCGACAATGCCGAAGCCGGCGAAAACTGATCTGCGTGTTTCAGCCACTGCGGACGTGCAGCCATCTTCGCAGATGGTGCGCGTCTGGGACCTGGTCGTACGGAGTTTCCACTGGGCGCTGGTGCTCAGCTTCGTAACGGCCTGGTTCACCTCCCATTCCTCCGAGGTCTTGCACCATTTGGCAGGTTACGCCGCCGCCGCCCTGGTCGTGATGCGGCTCCTGTGGGGCGTTGTGGGCACGCCCTATGCGCGGTTCACTCAATTCGTGCGAGACCCGGCGACGGTGCTGCGCTATCTCTCTGCAATACCGAGCGGTCGCGAAGCCCGCTACATCGGCCACAACCCGGCCGGCGGCGCAATGGTGGTCGCGCTGATGGCTGCGATGGGGTCAACCGCACTGACCGGCTGGCTGATGACTACGGACGCCTATTTCGGCGTGTCGCGGGTTGAAACGGCGCACAGCCTGAGCGCGCACGGCTTACTTGTGCTGGTCCTCTTCCATATAGGCGGCGTCGCGCTGGCAAGCTTTCGCCATCGCGAAAACCTGGTACGGGCCATGATCACCGGGCGAAAACGCAAAGCCGAGTCGGCGGACATCGCCTGACGACCTGCCAATGGGCCAAATTCGATTTGCGCCCCGGCCGATATCGGGGGCGCGTGTCGGTCGCTCCTTGTTCAACATGGCCCTGGAAGCGCGCGATGCGACATGGGCGGAGCGGATAATATAAGAGCAGGCATTGGTGCGGCGACCCAGAAACCGGAACACCAACGCCACTCTTTTTATTCAGCAACCGCTTATTGACCCGCATCAAAGCTGCCGGTCCTGCCTTCCTGTTTATTGCCTCCCATCAGAGCTTTCAAAAGTGGGGAGAGCATCATGACTACGGCTGATTTCAACATCCCGGTTCCGCAAGTCGGTACCTTGGCGCCTGCGAAACTTCGATTGGGGTCGTTGACCGCCTTGGTCATCGGCTCGATGGTCGGGTCCGGCGTCTTCAGCCTGCCGCAGAACATGGCGGCAGGCGCTGGTCCCCTCGCAATTCTGATTGGCTGGGGTATCACCGCGTTCGGCATGCTGGCGCTGGTCTTCGTCTATCAATCGCTTGCGACCCGCAAGCCCGAGCTCGACGCCGGTCCCTATGCTTACGCCAAGGCCGGCTTTGGTCCCTTCATCGGCTTTAACAGCGCCTGGGGCTACTGGATCAGTGCCTGGGTCGGCAACGTCTCCTATGCTGTGATCGTGTTCAGCGCCCTGTCCTATTTCTTTCCGGCCTTCGGTGACGGAAACACCTGGCAGGCGGTGCTCGGCGCATCGGTCCTGCTGTGGCTGATCCACATCCTGGTTCTCGCCGGCATCCGGCAGGCCGCGGTCGTCAACCTCATAGTCACCGCGGCAAAGATCGCTCCGATCGTCCTGTTCGTTGGCGTTGTTGCCGTTGCCTTCAAGCTTCAGGTCTGGTCCCTCGACTTTACCGGTCTCGGCAACGCCAGTCTCGGCTCGATCACCGCACAGGTGAAGAGCACGATGCTGGTGACGTTGTGGGTGTTTATCGGCATCGAGGGCGCCAGCGTCTTTTCTGGCCGTGCGGAGCGCCGCAAGGACATCGCCACCGCGACGGTTCTTGGCTTCTTCACATGCCTCGCGCTCTACGCCCTGGTGTCGCTGCTGTCACTCGGCGTCCTCAGTCAACCCGAACTCGCCGGCCTGAAGAACCCCTCCATGGCCGGTGTGCTAGAAGCCGTTGTCGGCCCGTGGGGCGCTAGCCTCATCAACATCGCGCTCGTGGTGTCGGTGGTCGGCGCCTTCCTGAGCTGGACGCTGCTTGCGGCTGAAATTCCGCATGTCGCCGCCAAGGACGGCACAATGCCGAAGTTCTTCGGCTGGGAGAGCGAACGCGGTGTGCCATCGACCTCGCTGCTGATCACCAACCTGCTCGTCCAGGCATTCCTGGTGATCACGCTCTTCGCCCAAAGCACCTATCAAGCGCTGTTCTACATCGCGTCGGCCGCGATCCTGGTTCCCTACATTTTTTCCGGAGCTTACGCAGCCAAGCTCGCGCTGACCGACGAGAGTTACGGGAATGGCGAGCAGCGCGTCGGGGCTCTTTTTGCCGGATTGCTGGCCACGGTCTACGGACTGTGGCTCGTCTATGCGGCGGGACCCGCCTACCTGTTCATGTGCGCGATCCTCTATGCGCCCGGCATCATCTTCTACATCTGGGCGCGCCGCGAAACCAACCAGCGTGTGTTCCACCCTGCCGAAGCAGCGCTCGCCGCAGCTCTCGTCGCCGTCGCCATCCTCGCCGTTTACGAGATGTGGACCGGCGCCGTCAGCCCGCTTTGAAGGGATCGGTTCGATGACAAGCCTGGGTGTTCACTCCGAAGTCGGCCGTCTGCGCGAGGTTATGGTCCATCGTCCGGACCTCAGCCTGCGCAGGCTGACGCCGGAGAACTGCAAGGCGCTGCTTTTCGATGACGTGCTATGGGTCAAGCGCGCCCGCCAGGAGCACGATGTCTTCGTCGATGCATTGCGTGAACGCGGCGTCGTGGTCCATTCCTTCGGAGAGCTCCTGGCTGAGACGATGAGCCTGGCCAAGGCCCGCGAGTGGCTTCTCGACCGCAGGGTCCACCCCGGGGTCGTCGGTCTCGACATGGTCAATGAGCTGCGCGGATGGCTCGATGATATGCCGTCGGCGCAGCTTTCGTCCTTCCTCGTCGGCGGGGTTGCCAGGGCGGAGCTTCCTTTCGAACCCAAAGGTCTGACCGGGAGGACGCTCGCCCCCCAAGATTTCGTGCTGCCGCCGCTTCCGAACCAGCTGTTCACCCGCGACAGTTCCTGCTGGATCTACGGCTCAGTCTCGGTCAATTCCATGTACTGGGCTGCGCGGCGCCCTGAAGCCGCCAACGTCGAGGCCGTCTACCGCTTCCATCCTCGCTTTCGCGACAGCGGCATACCTTTCGTGTCGCCGGACCTAGGCACAGGCACGAGCCTCGAAGGCGGCGACGTTATGCCGATCGGTGGCGGGACTGTTCTCGTCGGCATGGGGGAGCGCACCACGCCGCAAGCCGTTGGCGACCTGGCCCGCAAGCTGTTCGCAGCCGGTGAGGCAACACGCGTGATTGCCGCCTTGATGCCACGCGACCGCAGTTTCATGCATCTCGACACCGTCTTCACCTTCTGCGATCGCGATCTTGTGACCTTGTATCCACCGGTGGTCGACCGCTTGCGCTCCTTCTCGCTGCGGCCGGGCGATGGCGAGGCGGCGGTCGAGGTCACGGATGAGGCAAAACCATTCACGGCTGTCATTGCCGAAGCGCTTGGGCTGAAAACGCTCCGAATCATCGCCACCGGTGGCGACCGCTACGAGGCCGAACGCGAACAATGGGATGATGGCAACAATGTCGTTGCGGTCGAACCCGGCGTGGTGGTCGGTTATGACCGCAACGTCTACACCAACACGCTTCTGCGCCGCGCGGGCATCGAAGTGATCACCGTCGAGGGGGCTGAACTCAGCCGCGGCCGCGGCGGTGGCCATTGCATGACCTGTCCGGTGGTCCGCGACGCAATCTGACGTGAAAGGAATTCTGGATGTCGACCAATCTTCACGGCCGCTCCGTCCTGACGCTGGACGATCTCACCGCCGATGAAATCCGCTTTCTTCTTAAGCTTGCCGCGGACCTCAAGGCGGCCAAACTCGCCGGGCATGAGATCCCGCGTCTGGTCAGGAAAAACATCGCACTGATCTTCGAGAAGGACTCGACTCGCACGCGCACAGGGTTCGAAGTCGCGGCCTACGACCAGGGCGCACACGTGACTTACTTTGGTCCCAGCGGCAGCCATATTGGCCACAAGGAATCGATGAAGGACACGGCGCGCGTGCTCGGTCGCATGTACGATGCGATCGAATATCGCGGCTTTGGCCAGCACCAGGCGGAATTGCTTGCCGCGCATGCCGGCGTGCCCGTCTACAACGGCCTCACCAACGAGGCGCATCCAACACAGATCCTCGCCGACCTCATGACCATGCGCGAATACACGCACAAGCATCTTTCGGACATGACCGTCACCTTCGTCGGCGAAGGGCGCGACAACGTCGCGCTGTCGCTGGCACTAGGCGCAGCCAAGGTCGGTATCGACATGCGCATCGCCTCGCCAAGGGAGCTCTGGCCGGATGAGGTATTTTGCGGCCATGTCGGAGAGCTCGCAGCACAAAGCGGCGGCCGCTTCCGGCTCGACGAGAATGTGACGGGTTGCGTCCAGGATGCCGATTTCATTTACACCGACGTGTGGATGTCAATGGGCGAGGACAAATCCGGCTGG
This sequence comes from Mesorhizobium sp. B2-4-7, assembly GCF_006442685.1. Taxonomy (NCBI): domain Bacteria; kingdom Pseudomonadati; phylum Pseudomonadota; class Alphaproteobacteria; order Hyphomicrobiales; family Phyllobacteriaceae; genus Mesorhizobium; species Mesorhizobium sp. B2-4-7. The sequence goes on along the minus strand of NZ_VFVH01000007.1, from coordinate 152,693 downwards.
GCCGAGCGTATTCGTCTTTTGACACCCTACCGCGTGACCGGCGAGGTAATGGCTGCCGCCGGCAACCCCCACGTCAAATTCATGCATTGCCTGCCGGCGTTCCATGACACGGATACCGAGATCGGTGCCTTCGTTGCGAAGGAATATGGCATCGATTGCATGGAGGTCACCCACCAGGTGTTCGAGTCTGCTGCCTCCATCGTTTTTGATCAGGCCGAAAATCGCATGCATACAATCAAGGCGCTCCTCGTCGCCACGATCGGTAACTGAGATGCTGATCGTCGTTGCACTTGGCGGAAACGCGCTACTGCGACGCGGCGAACCGATGACGGCCGAAAACCAGCGCGCCAACATCGTGCGCGCTGCCGCTGTGTTGGCGAAGCTGGTCAACACAGGGCACTCGATTGTCGTCACGCACGGCAACGGTCCGCAGGTGGGACTGTTGGCCCTGCAGGCAGCGACAACTGCGGACGGTCGCACATTTCCACTCGACGTGCTTGGCGCCGAGAGCGCGGGGATGATCGGCTACGTCATTGAGCAGGAGCTCTGCAACCTCCTTAAGGAGAGGCTTTTTGCGACGCTGCTGACGCAGGTGAGGGTCGATCCGCAGGATCCGGCCTTCGCTCATCCAACGAAGCCTATCGGCCCTGTCTACGATGAGACAACCGCACGCAGGCTTGCCAGCGAGCGCGATTGGCAGATCGCGCCAGATGGCGACAAGTGGCGCCGCGTCGTGCCTTCGCCCAGGCCCCTGGCAATCCTGGAAGCATCGGTAATCGCGTTCCTGGTCGAGCGCGGCGTGATCGTCATCTGCACCGGTGGCGGCGGTGTTCCTGTGATAGCAAGGGAGGACGGCAGTCTTTGCGGTGTGGAGGCAGTCATCGATAAGGACCTGGCAAGCGCACTTCTCGCCCGACAGCTGAGAGCCGACATGCTGCTCATGCTGACCGATGTCGACGCCGTTTATGAAGGCTACGGCACGCCGGGCGCTCGCGCGCTTCGTCAAGTGCGGTCAACGGAAATATCAGGGCGGAATTTTGCAGTGGGATCGATGGGGCCAAAGATCGAAGCTGCGGTCGAATTCGCGCAAGCGACTGGCAATCCTTCAGCGATAGGCCAACTCAAGGACGCCGTTGAAATCGTCAAAGGCGAGCGAGGCACCCTGTTCGCCCCCTGAGCCGTCCGGCCTTCAAGGCCTTCGAGCATTTTTCCAGCCGGGTTGCTCGCTGAGATCCCAGTACCTCTAAAATTCATCGTCATGCGCATCGCTTGATCGCCGTCAAGGCAAGCCGCGTCGCACGTTAGGTTGCTCCTGGAAACGCGAACGGGGCGCCGGCGGATGAGCTACAAATCCATTCGCTTGAACGTGGACATTGACGGTCCGATCGAGCCCATTGCCAGGGTAGGTATCGACCTCGCCCGGTTGATAGGCTTTTTGCGCGGCCGAAGCTCCGCTGCCGGTGACAATGGCTCCGGAAGGCGCCGAGCTGGCCGCGCAGTTTGTGGGAGCAGTCGATGGCGAGCGCAGTGCCGAGCACCGCGCCCGCATCTGCGCCGGCAAGATCATAGGCGAGAAGCCCGAGCGCGACAGTGGCGAGGCCGGTGCCGATGAGCGCGATGACCTGCGCCATGAACAGATGCCGATAGGTGCGATCGGCGAGAACTTCCAGCATGATTATCTTCTCGGGATGCTTGGGCGGCGTAAGGTGCCACGCCAGTAGTAGGATCAGTGTTTGTGGCCTTCCGGCTCAACCATCTTGAACGGCAGGACCTGTTGCTTGCCCTTTGAGGTCAGGATCAGCCTCGCCTCGAACTCGTGCGGCTCGGCGGGGGCGACGCTGCTTTCACGACGGTGGTGATTGCCGGCGACAGGCCCGAGCGAAAGCGTCTCGGGATCTTCGGACCGGTCGATGATCACGGTCGCCCCTAGATCGTCGGCATGGCTGTCGATGGTGAGACGGAAGCGCTCGCCAGCGGGCGTATCGACGATTTCGAGCGTTCCCGTTGCCAGGTCGCTGACGACCTTGAAAGGCTCCGGCGCATGATCGGCGTGGGCCGAACCGCCCGCCACGGATCCGACTTCGCCTTCCAGACGGATGTTCGCCTCCGAGAGCGCCGGCAGGTGGTCGAACAGCTCCCCTCTCAAAGCCTCCGCGATGCCGACCACATCCTTTGCGCTCGCTGTCTCGGCCACCTTGATGGCGATATCGGCGTGCAGCCTGTGGCCTATCCAGCGCGCCCGCACCTGGGCGACCCGTTGGATGCCCCCCACATGTTCAGCCGCATGATGGATTTCCTCGACGATGCCCGGCTCGACGCCATCCAGCATGCGTGTCAGCACCGCCTTTGAGGACTGCCAGACGATGGCGAGGATAGCCACAGTGATCAAAAGGCCGATGATCGGGTCCGCGAGCGGGAAGCCTAGCCAGACGCCGGCCGCGCCAAGCACCACCGCAAGGCTGGTGAAGCCATCGGTGCGGGCGTGATAGCCGTCGGCGATCAGGGCCGCGCTGTTTATCTCGCGGCCGACGCGGATGCGGAATACCGCGACAGCCTCATTGCCCAGGAAACCGACCAGGCCGGCGGCGGCAACCCAGCCGAGGAAGCTGATGGCTTGGGGATGGATCAACCTGTCGATCGCCTCATAGCCGGCGACGATGGCACTGAAGAGGATAATCAGGACGATGATGATGCCGGCCAGATCCTCGACCCGGCCAAGGCCGTAGGTGAAGGTCCGTCGAAACCCCTCTCCCAACAAATGTCGTCCACTGTTGTCCACCCGCCATTTCGCCAGTTGCTGCCATTCGTGTCGACCGCAGCCTTGCCGTTCCGACATAAGGCTATCGAGCATATCGGAGATCACGCTCCGCTAAGCGGCGATCAGCAGGAAAGCGATCGTGACCAGACCGGCCTTCGAAGTCCAAAATCCGCCTGCCTCGGCCTTCGGTTCTGGTTCGGACCCGGTCGGGGGATCGAACATGCGGTGCACGTTGTTGGTGTTCATGGGGTGGGTTCCTTATTTGTCAGCGATTGTCGTTGCGGGAGCTTTCGAGCCCATAGACGATGAGGCTGACGGCCCAGACCAGTCGCGGGCGAAGAGTGGCCACCTAAAGTCGGAGCCGATTGTGAAGTTGACCGCCGACATCAAGCCGATGGACGACGCTCCTCCGATCAGAACGCCGGCCACCGCGATCGCATGGCGCGCGCGTAACGCGGTGATTGCCAGCGCAACCAGGAGAACGCCGGGGGCGAGGGCGTAGCCGCCGAGCATCCGGAAACCTGGGTGAGCCACACGGAGGTCGAACGGATCCTGCAAACGCTCTACGGCATCTTGCGAACCCGAGGCCAGAACGGCCAAGACAAGGTGACGGCGGCGGCGTCAAAACGCCTCCTAAACCGGCGGATTTGTACCCAACCATCTCGTAGGCAAGGTTAGCGCGGCTTGGTGAAACCCGCAGGGTCAGCACCAATGGCGCGGTCAGGCTTTTAACCACCCTCTCCAGAAATGCTTCAGGAACTCAAGGCAGACCAGCACTGCGGCTCCTGCCGCCAGCGTCATCGAGAGGTCGTCAAGGTGCAGCGGTCCGAACTGGAAGAGACCACTGGCGAATGGCCAGAGAAGTGTCCCGCCCAGCGCTGCAGCAACCACCACGACGACAAGAGCAAGCGATCGATTGGGCCGGAACAACGCAATCAGCAGCGAGTCGCCGAACGTACGGTTGACGAAGATCAGGCCGACGATCGAGAGGACCAGCGAAAAAAACGTCAAGGCGCGAATTTCGTTCTCCGGCATTCCCCAGTGGAAGGCAAAAAGGAAGATGCTTGCGACAAGTGCGAACGCCAGCAGGCCCTGCACAACGCTCCAGGCTATGAGCGAGCGCGAAAAGAGCGATGCTTGCGGATCTCGTGGAGGGCGATTCATGACGTCATCTTCCTCGGTCTCGGCTTCAAAGACCAAGGAACACACCGGATCGATCACCATTTCCAGAAAGGCTATGTGCATCGGTCCGAACAGAATGGGCAGGCCAAACAGCAGAGGAAGAAGGGCCAGCCCAGCGATCGGCACATGCACGGCAAGAATGAAGCCCATGGCCTTGCGCAAATTGTCGTAGATGCGGCGGCCCAGCCGTATGGCTTTGACGATCGACCCGAAGTCGTCGTCGAGAAGGACAATGGATGAAGCCTCGCGCGCGACGTCGGTGCCGCGACCTCCCATGGCAATGCCGATGTTGGCCGCTTTCAGCGAGGGGGCGTCGTTGACGCCGTCTCCTGTCATGCCGACGATCTCGCCATTGGCCTTCAACGCTCTGACGATCGCCAGTTTCTGCTCGGGCGTGATCCGCGCGAACACTGTGGCGGTCTTGACGCGCGCGCAAAGTGCCGCATCGTCCATTGTCTTGAGCGTTTCACCGGTCACGACGTCGTTGAAATCGAGCCCAGCCTGACTGGCTATTGCTCTGGCGGTCGCCGGATAATCCCCCGTGATCATGACCACTCTGATTCCAGCGGACCGGCAGTTGTTCACGGCATCCGGAACCTCCGGGCGGAGGGGGTCAGCCAGCCCGACGAGGCCCATGAACTCGAAATCGAAGCCTGTCTGCCTTTCTGGCAGTTCACCAGCACAATGACTGGCTCGGGCCACCCCGAGGACGCGCAGTCCTTCGGTCGCCATGGCGTCCACGGAAGCCTTGATCGAAGCGAAGCGCTCCGCGCTCAGACGACAGAGTGCCGCTATGGCCTCCGGCGAGCCCTTGGCGGCGACCAGACAGTCGCTGCCGTCAGCCGGTGATCGCCAAGCATTCGACATGGCCAGCAGCTCGGGACGCAACCCATAGGCGCGGACAAGTTTCCGATCAACACTGTCCAGATCCTTGCGACTGGGTGATCGCTCCTGCGAAAGGGTGTGAAATGCCTTTTCCATCGGATCAAAAGGAATTTCGGCGCTGGCGAGCACACCAAGCTCGACCAGCTCGCCAAAGGCCGCCGGCATCCCGGCATTCATGTTGTCCGGTAACCGGAACCGTTTGCCGTCAGGCGTTCTCAGCTCCGCGATTGTCATGCGGTTTTCGGTCAACGTTCCGGTCTTGTCGGTGCAGAGAACTGTCGCCGAGCCAAGCGTTTCGATCGCCGCCGCACGACGGGTGAGCACGCGCGCCTGCGAGATGCGCCAGGCGCCCATGGCCATGAAGATGGTCAACACCATCGGGAATTCCTCGGGCAGCATCGACATGCCCAGCGCGATGCCAGCAAGGACCGCGTCGAGCCACCCGCCCCGCAAAACGCCATAAAGCACGACCGCCAGAACGCTGACCGCACCACCGACCAGTGCGAAGATGCCGACAAGACGTTTCGTCTGTCGCTGCAAGCGGGGTGCTTCGGTCTCCATAATGCTGAGCGATTGGCCGATCGCACCGATTTGGCTCAGCGGCCCGGTTGCCAGAACTTCGCCAATGCCCGAACCGCGCACCACGAGTGATCCGGAAAATGCGAAAGGCAGGTCGTCGCCGCCTGGGCGGCGTTCGGCTGGCGGGTCGCCATCCTTGGCTGCAAACTTGCGCACCGGAACCGACTCACCGGTCAGCAGCGATTCATCGGTCTGGAGATCCAGGCTTTGGATCAGCAAGACGTCGGCCGGCACCCGATCGCCCTCGCCCAGCACCACCAGATCGCCGCGCACGACCTCGCGCCCTGCAATGCGCCTACGTTCACCGTCGCGTATCACCAGGGCACGCGGGCTTGTCAGGTCGCGCAACGCCTCCAGAACGCGTTCTGTCCGCGCTTCCTGTACGATGGTTATCCCCACCGACAAGGTGGCAAAAGCAGCCAGGATCAACGCCTCATGCAGATCCCCAAGCAGCAGGTAAACGGCACCTCCGCCCAACAGAAGGGCCAGCATCGGTTCGCGCACGACTTCGAAGGCAATCCGCAGCGGCGTCCGCCGGTTCGATCTGGGCAGTTCGTTGAAACCATTGAGGGCGAGCCTGGCTTGTGCCTCGACCTCGCTGAGACCAGACAAAGCGATAGTGGGTCGGGTGGATTGGGACATTTGGGTGTTTCCCTCGTTCCCAACATCTTTAATCAGGTGAATAGAGCGGGCCTTGACCTACCGCAAAGGCTATCGTTCAAATGCCGAACGGACACCCGGTTCTGGATGGCCATTCGCCGATGCAACGGGCCAGCCTGAACGGATTAGGTGGTTTCCCTTAGGGACATAACCGAATTTCGCGATCTGCGGATTCGCGCGATTGCTGTGTTACGGATCAACCGGGAACACAGCCATGTACGCTCAACAGATCGCCAAGATTGAACTGCCAACGCAGCCGAGCCCTTTCGCTCTCCTCGATGGGGCTATGGCGCAACCGGTCAGCTTCTTCCCGGCTGGCACGGAGATCTACGCCCAAGGCGAAAAGGCAGGACCCCTTTACCAGGTCGAATTCGGCGCGGTGCGTGTCTACCGGCTGCTCGCCGACGGCCGCCGGCAGATCAGCGCCTTCCACATGGCCGGAGAGACTTTCGGCTTCGAGGCCGAGGCCACCCATCATTTCTTCGCCGAGGCCATCAACGCGACCGGTATCCGCGTTGTCCGGATCGCTGCGGCCGCGGACATGTCCCGCCAGTTGCTGCCGCTTGCGCTCAAGGGCTTGATCAGAGCTCAGGAACATCTGCTGGTCCTTGGCCGCCAGAACGCCATCGAACGGGTCGCAGCGTTCCTAGTCGACATGACGGAACGGCAGGGCGGCTTGCGCCAGGTCGACTTGCCGATGTCGCGACTGGATATTGGCGACTATCTCGGCCTCACCATCGAGACGGTGTCGCGGGTCTTCACCCGACTGAAGGACAAAGGCGTCATTCGCCTGCTCGGTTTGCGCAGCATCGAAATCCTCAAGCAGGACGTGCTTTTGGACATGGGTGAATAACCCACCCTCGCCGCTGCGACGACGCCAGACAACACCCAAGGATTTGAGACGATGAACAAGACGCTCACCACCCACACGGGATTCTGTTTCCAAGTGCGCGGCGCGCGCCCCGAGGACGAGCCGGCACTGGCTGAGTTTTTCACCCATGTGACCCCTGAAGATCTGCGCTTCCGCTTTCTCGGCGCCGTGCGGGAAGTTTCGCACGAACGGCTGGTGGCAATGACGCGGTCCGATGATGCGCACATCCATAATTTTCTTGCATTCGCACCAGACGGAATGCTGATCGCGGTGGCGACACTGGCCAGCGATCCGGCCGACCGGCGTGGCGAGGTCGCTGTCTGCATTCGCGATGACCGCAAGCAACTGGGCGTCAGCTGGGAATTGCTCGCCCACATTGCGCGCTACGCGGATGAGCTCGGTCTCGAAACCATCGAGTCGATCGAACACCGGGAAAACCGTGCGGCAATCGAGCTTGAGCGCGAGATGGGCTTCACCGTCACGACGGATCCGGATGACGCAACCCTCGTGCTGGTGCAACGCAAGCGAGGGGCCAAGTTGCCGAAGTAGCTGGGCACGCGGTTCCAGCGGCAGACAGACCGCTCAGAATGCCAGCGTCTCGCGGGCAACGGCCTGTTCCTCACCGGCCGGAATGACGAGAATGTCGACGCGCGAATTTGGCGCGCTGACACTCTCCGCACCTTTCTGGTTCAAATGCTCATCGAGCTCGACGCCAAGCCACGCAGCTGCTTCGCAGATCCTGTGCCGGATCAGTGGCGCGTGTTCGCCGATGCCAGCGGTGAACACCAGCGTGTCGAGCCCGCCAAGCGCGGCGGCAAGCGAGCCGATTTCACGTCCGACACGATAAACAAATAGGTCGACGGCTTGAACGGCCGAAGGCTCTTTTGCGCCCAGCAGAACCTGCATGTCTCCAGAAATGCCGGAGACGCCCAGCAGGCCCGAACGTTCGTAGAGAAGGCTGGCCAGGTCTTCGCTCGACAGCCTCCTCTCCTGCAGCAAATACAGGATGACGCCCGGGTCCAGCACGCCGCAGCGGGTGCTCATGACGAGGCCGTCAAGCGTCGAGAACCCCATCGTCGTGGCGACACTGCGTCCAGCCTTCATCGCGCAGAGGCTGGCGCCGCTGCCGAGATGGGCGACGATCACCCGACCGCCGGCGGCCGCACCGTAGCGCTCGCGCAGCTTCGCAGCGATATGGCTGTAGGACAGGCCGTGAAAACCATAGGAAACGATGCCCGCCTCGGTCATCGCGCGCGGCAGCCCGTAGATCTTGACAAGTGCTGGCCGGCTCGCATGAAACGCAGTGTCGAAGCATCCGACCTGACGCGCCCGCGGGAGGAGCTCTGCAGCCCGGGCAACGATCTCGAGATTGATCCTTTGATGGATGGGCGCCAGCGGCTCCAGCAGCTGTAGTGCCTCGAGCGCGTCCGTGTCGAGCAGCGTCGCTTGGGTGAAGTCGCGCCCGCCATGGACGATCCTATGCCCGACCCTGTTGATGCGGCCAAGAAGGTTGCGATCGGCGAGCAGCGCAGCGACCGTTGAGAAGGCTTTGGCAACATCGATCGATTTTTCGCCCAGGCTGATGTCGATCTCGGGGGATCCGGCCGCGGCCGCGACGTGCAGGCGCGGATGCCGTGCGAGCGACGAAATACTGCCGCGCAGCAGCTCGGAAAGCTCGGCGCTTGCCTCGAACACCGCGAATTTCAAGCTCGATGACCCGCTGTTCAGGACAAGGAACGCATCACTCATGAAGCCGTCCGCATTCTCGGCCCGGTGGTGCGCCGAAACCCGCTCGTCGGCTTATTGGGCAAGTCTGGCGCCGCATCCATGCCCTGCTCCCATTTCCAGCCAAGGATCTCCGGCATATCCTGACCATGAGCACGGATATAGGCCCGATGCTCAATCAGTTTGCCTTCCATCTCCTGCACCTGCCCGATATTGGCGCCCTTGCCCTTTGGCAGCCGCTCAAGGACGCTCTGGACGAGATGGTATCGATCCAGGCCATTGAGCACCGTCATGTCGAATGGCGTTGTCGTCGTGCCTTCCTCATTGTAGCCGCGCACATGGATGTTGTCGTGATTGGTGCGCCGGTAAGTCAGGCGATGGATGGTCCAGGGATAGCCGTGATAGGCGAAGATCACCGGCTTTTCCGAGGTAAACAGGGCGTCGAATTCACGGTCCGACAACCCATGGGGGTGATGCTCCTTGGGTTGCAGGGTCATCAGGTCGACGACATTCACCACCCTGATCTTGAGTTCGGGAATGGCATACCTGAGGATCTGCACGGCCGCCAGCGTTTCGAGCGTCGGGACGTCGCCGGCGCAAGCCATCACGACGTCAGGATCCTCGCCATTGTCGGTCGAAGCCCAGTCCCAGATGCCGATACCCGTCCCGCAATGAACGATGGCCTTGTCCATTGAAAGCCACTGCCACGATGGCGGCTTGCCGGCGACGATCACGTTGATGCGGTTCCATGTCTGCAGCACGTGATCGGTCACGCACAGCAAGGTGTTGGCATCCGGCGGCAGGTAGACCCGCACAATATCGGCTTTCTTGTTGAGAGCGACATCGATGAAGCCTGGATCCTGATGGCTGAAGCCATTGTGCTCCTGGTGCCAGACATGGCTCGACAGCAGATAGTTCAGCGACGCCACCGGCCGACGCCACGGAATGTCGCGGCAGGCATCCAGCCATTTGGCATGCTGATTGAACATGGAATCGACAATGTGAATGAACGCCTCGTAGCAGGAAAACAAGCCGTGCCGCCCGGTGAGCAGGTAGCCTTCGAGCCAACCCTGGCATGTGTGTTCCGAGAGAATCTCCAGGACCCTGCCGTCGCGGCCAAGATGAACGTCTTCGGGCAGGATCGTTTCCATCCAGGCGCGCTCGGTGACCTCGAACACGTCCTGAAGCCGGTTCGAGGCCGTCTCATCGGGACCGACGATGCGGAAGTTCTGCGCCGCCTCGTTCAGCTCCATGACGGCGCGCAGGAACTTGCCCATCGCCCGTGTCGATTCGGTCTTCACCGCGCCCGGTCGTTCGATCGCAACCGCGTGGTCGTGCACTAGGGGCAGGACGAGGGACTTGCGCAGCAGGCCGCCATTGGCATGCGGGTTGGCACCCATGCGCCATGTGCCCTCAGGGGCGGAAGCGCGGATCGCTTCAATAGGGGCGCCGGCTGCATCGAACAGTTCTTCGGGCCGGTAGCTTCTCAGCCAGTCCTCGAGCAGCTTGAGATGCGCCGGGTTTTCCGCAAGGCCCGACAAGGGAACCTGGTGCGAGCGCCAGAAGCTCTCGGTCTTCAGTCCATCGACCTCCTTCGGTCCGGTCCAGCCTTTGGGGCTGCGCAGCACGATCATCGGCCATCTTGGTCGCGAAGTCCCTGTTGCGGAACCGCTCCGCGCGGTCTGCTGGATCGCACGGATCCGGTCGAACGCATCGTCGAGCACGCTCGCCATGCGCTCATGCATCAGCGCCGGCTCGTGCCCCTCGACGAACAGCGGTTCATAGCCATAGCCGACGAACAGCGAGCGCAATTCGTCTTCTGGGATACGGGCCAGAATGGTCGGATTGGCGATTTTGTAGCCGTTCAGATGCAGGATCGGCAGAACCGCTCCATCGCGCTCAGGATTCAGAAACTTGTTGGAATGCCATGCGGTGGCCATCGGCCCGGTCTCGGCCTCTCCGTCGCCGACGACGCAGGCGACCACGAGATCGGGATTGTCGAAGGCCGCGCCATAGGCATGAGAAAGCGCGTAGCCCAGTTCGCCGCCCTCATGGATCGAGCCCGGCACGTCGGGCGCCGCGTGGCTCGGTATGCCGCCCGGAAAGGAGAACTGGCGGAAAAGTTTGCGCATCCCCTGCTCATCCATCGATATGTCGGGATTGAGCTCACTGTAGCTGCCCTCAAGATAGCTGTTCGCCACCATTGCCGGTCCGCCGTGACCAGGTCCGCAGACATAGATCACATTCGCGTCACTGAGCCTGATCATGCGATTGAGGTGGGCGTAGATGAAACTCAGCCCCGGCGACGTTCCCCAATGGCCGAGCAGGCGTGGCTTGACGTGCTCCAGCCGCAACGGTTCGCGCAGCAGTGGATTGTCGAGCAGGTAGATCTGGCCGATCGTGAGATAGTTGGCGGCACGCCAATAGGCATGGATGTCGTACGCCTCGCGGTTGGACAGGACACCACTGGAGGCTGGATTTGTCGTGTGCTCGGTCATGTCTGGCTCCGTTGTTGGCGACAGTCTTGAGTCTTGCGATTTCGACTTGCGCCTGTGTTTCGTCGAGCTGCAGCGAAGGAACACAAACGCGTCGGCGTTTCAGTGCATCTCTTCGCAGGATTTAAGCATCATTGCCGTCGAGCGCGCGGCGCATGCGCCTGATGACCGCCGCACGTCCCCGCTCGTCGGCCGCAGCGCCGACCGCTTCGTTGATGTCGAGGAGAAGTCTGGAAAGGTCGTTGTGCCAGTCGAGGCGGGCAACGCTTTCTGGTCTCAGACGGCGGGGCTGGTTGAGTTCGACCGGCAGACTGCCACTGAACGTCAATTGGAAGGCATCATCCAGCCGCGGCGTGATGATCCTGCCGTCAGGCATAATCGATTGCAGCCGCTCGCTGAAGCCACGCAGCCCTTCCTCCTCGCCATGGGTGAGGAACACCGCCTGCCTTACCGGACCTCTGGACGCGACCCACGCAACCAGTTCGGCTGCGTCGGCATGACCGGAATAGAGGTCGAACAGGCTGACATGCGCCTTGACCTCGACCTCCTCGCCCTGGATGCGCACGCGCCGAGCGCCGTCGAGCAGGATCCTGCCTAGAGAGCCCTGGGCCTGGTAGCCGGCGATCATCACCGTGGCATTCCGGCGCCAGAGATTGGCCTTGAGGTGATGGCGGATCCGGCCCGCGTCGCACATGCCGCTGGCAGCGATCACCACGAAGAAGCCGGTCAGGCGATTGATCGCCTTGCTCTGTTCCACCGTCTCGGTAAAGCGTAACTCCTTCGAGTTGAGGGCCTGCCGTAGCGCGTCACCCTGTTCGATCTCGTCGGCATGCCGCTCAAAAATCGCGCTGGCGCGTGTCGCCAGCGGCGAGTCGACAAAGACCGGCGCGGAGGGCACGGCACCGGTCCGCATGAGCAGATGGAGATCGACCAGCAGTTCCTGCGTTCGCTCCACGGCGAAGGACGGAATGATGAGAGGTCCGCCGGTCTCGGCGGCGCCACGCACGATGTCACCCAGCTGCGATCGCCGCTGCTCGGGCGATACATCCGGGCGCTCGCGGTCGCCATAGGTCGATTCGCAGATCAGGTAGTCGACCCCAGCCGGACCTTCCGGGCCGGTCTGCAGCAACTTGTGTCCAGGCCCGATATCGCCTGAAAACAGAATGCGCATGGGTCTCTTCTGGTGATCCAGATCGATCTCAAGTTCGACCGAGGCAGAGCCGAGCAGGTGACCAGCGTTCCAGAAGCGGGCCCGAAGGCCTTCGGCGACGGTTGTCCATTCGCCATATTCCAGGGCCCGGAACAAGGTCATGCAGGCGGCCGCATCTGAAAGAGTGTAGATCGGCTCGACCAGCGGCCGACCGCGCCGCGCGTTGCGTCTGTTCAGCTGTTCGACTTCCATTTCCTGGATATGCGCCGCGTCGGGCAGCATCACTGAGCAGAGATCGATGGTGGCGCGGGTCGAATGGATGGGACCGGAAAAGCCCTGCTTGACCAGCTTCGCCAACAGCCCACTATGGTCGATATGCGCATGCGTCAGGATGACAGCGTCGATCGTCTCCGGCGGGAACGGAAACTGGCCATAATTAAGTTCCCGTTCCGACTTCGATCCCTGGAAAAGGCCGCAATCGACGAGAACCCGCCAGCGGGAGGTTTCGATCTCGTAGCATGAGCCGGTGACGCCGTGGGCCGCGCCGTGAAAGCGCAGGATAGGATCCGTGCCGCGAGCGCCTTGCATGTCGCCACGCCCTAGTGGGAGAGCAGGACAGGCAGGCGCAGATCGGCAAGCACCCCGTCCGTAGCGCCACCGAGCACGAAATCCCTGACACGAGAATGGCCATATCCGCCCATGACCAGAAGCTTGCCGCCGATTTTGAGGGCATGCTCCTGCAGTGCAGTCGCGACCGAACGGTCCTGTGCCTGGATCGAGACCGCCTCGGCCATCAGACCACGCGCCCTCAAGCCCGAAGCAAGGCGCTCGCCAATGCCTTGCCCCGGAAGCGGCTTCTCGTCGGTGACGGTCACAACCGTAACCATTGAGGCACGTTCGAGAAACGCCCGCGCGTCTGCAACAGCCCTTGCGGCCACTCGGCTGCCATCCCAGGCGATAACGACATGTTCAAAGGGTTCCACCTTCGTGGAATCGGGAAGAAGAACGGTCGGCCTACCGGAGCCGAAGACTGTCGCCTCGGCCAGCGTCCGTGCCGTCTGGTTGGCGGGCGCCCAGCCGACAAGGCAGGTGTCGAAATAGCGGGAGTGCTCTGCGGCAACATCTCCCATCAGGGCCAGTGGCGCTGCGATCTCCTGGGCGGACAGGATCACCGCACCTGATGAGGCCTCATTGGCAACCGCCTCAAGCAGAGCTTTGCCGTGCTTGCGGCTTGTCGCCTCAGCTTCCGCTATCTTGTAGGGGAGGTCGAGGAGGTAGGTTGAGAGCGCATTTGAAACGTCGGGAATATCGACATTGATGGCGACGGCATGAAGCGCCGCTCCGATCTGCTTGGCGACGGCAACAGCGTTTACGGCCACTGCCCCAGCATTTGCGTCCGGATACGTCGCCAGACAAAGAACTGCCATTAGCTTCATCGGTTTTCGCCTCCATTGATGCCGGCCCGGATGGCCAACTTGCGTGGTATTGGTAGTCGCGGTGGGCGAGCCCGGCTTTGATCCACCGCAAATGCGTGACCACTGGACGAGATCCGCGTCGGCGCCCACGCCGACATCGTGTCGCCCGCCGTCGCTGCGCTGGCTCAATTGCATGGGCGAAAACCTGTCGCTATTTTGGAGCGAATGTTGTCTCTTGTCAGACGTCAATGCCCAAGCGGAAGACGACGCAACGATGGCACCGGCGGTCACCGCGATCCATGTCATTTCGGGGCTTCCGGACCTTTGACCGACTGACGTCGAGGACGCCTCCCGACGGGCTCGCCTCGCGACCCTCCCGTTCACGGTCCAGCATCAGCGCCACATCGTGGATTGTCTTGAACTGAAACGGCGCACGAAGCTGCGGCACCACCAGTAGACGGTCTGCCAGGGCGGGAAATCCTTCGGCAGCATGCGCCAGCCGCCACCCGGTCGGGCCATGTAGCGGATCGCGTTCAAGACTCGCGCAGGTCCCTCGCCACGCGCCGCCCGGTCATGGACGCGCCCGGCAGGAACGGTTGTATCCGCGACCATTCCTCATCCGTCAGATCGGACGGATAACGCTTGGTCTTCTTCTCGACGTCGGCCATCCGGCCACGCGTCGCTCGGGTCCACATCCCAAGCTTGAATTACGTGCGATCGCACCGTTCAAGGCGTTTTCAATCGGTCTCTGAGCGCGCTCGAACAAGCCCCGCCAATCCGCCGACCGCACTGCAGCATCGGGCGGCAATCAATCTGGTTCGGCTGTGATTCTTGGCGAGAACACGATGTCAATCGGAGATGACCAATCTGGATTAATCACTGAGTGGCTGACATTGCCATAAAATACGACAAAAAGGCGTGTGCCCGTTCCGAACCTTCGGGCCGGCCGCCACCTATGGTTCTGCACAAAACGGGAGGGCGGCTACTCCTAGCACAAGGGCTGCGTCTCTGCGTGGATACTCGTTGCCTCGACCCGAACAAGATCCGGCCTTCGCACCCTTGTCGCCGAAGACATACGGCCACTTTCGGAAACCCGAAACTTCATGGAGTGTTTCAATGACGCGAATACTGTTTGCCGGCCAGAAACCTGAAACCGTCGACTTCTCGGACCCGTCCTTGCCGCCCGGCTTCAATGCCGAAAAAATCAACGCTGGGATCGCTTTGGGCGTGGCGAAAATCGAGGAACGGGGCTGGCAGGGTGACACCTGCATGATTACGCCCGATGCCGCACTCAAAGGAGCGCTGAGCAATGCGACGTACGATTGCGTGGTGATCGGTGGCGGCCTAGGCTGCCGCCCAAGGGGCTACCCTTGTTCGAAACCGTTGTGAACATCATCCACAAGGCGGCGCCTAACGCCGCCTCAACACCAGACCCGAGGACACTGCGGAAGCCGCTGCCCGTCAGCTCCCCACGAGTTGACACCTCCCACGCAGTTTTGCAGTCGTGCTACAGCATTACAAAGTTTTAACCTTGGCGGCAGAGGTGGCCCTCAACCTTTCCGCTCCCGCTTGGCTCTAGCAAAGCCCCGATCGGTCGCGATAAATCGCTCAAGCATGGGCACAATCAGGCGAAGAGGATCAGTGGAAGGCTGACCCCCGTCGCGGCCAAGGATCTCAGCATATCTGGACAGATCGCGGTGCAGCGGCGCCGGCAGTTCCACTGTGACCTTAACCGGCTTGTCGTCTGCAATCGGACCGAGTTTCAGATTGGCCATTTTCAGCCTCCGTAGGGTTCGAGCACGAGATCGCGCGTAACGACGACACGCACATTGACGCCAGGCCGTATCGTCAGTGTGGGTGCGATGTTGAGTTGGCGCTGGACGATCTGCTGGCCCATCTGGCTGAGGCTGTCGGAGGCGCCGCTGCGCAAGGCGCGCACGATGTCACCTTCCTGGCCGGACGAGCCGGCCTCCGCGCCAACGCTGAGAATGGTGGTGAGTGCGGCCGCCTTGAACAGCTCGGCCCAATGGTAGTCGACGCCGTCCTCAAGGCCGGCATAGCCTTGGGCGTCAGTGCCAGGCTGGCGTTCAAGAACAATGGAGCGTCCGTTGGGAAAGACCAGCCTGTTCCAGACAAGCAGCACGCGCCGCTGGCCGAAGCCGACGCCATTGTCGTACTGGCCAATGACACGCGTGCCTTGCGGGATCAGCAGCGAGCGACCCGTCGGACTGTCATAGACATTTTCGATCACCTGGGCGGTGATCTGACCGGGCAGATCGGAACGGATACCGGTGATGAGGGCCGCCGGGATGACGGCCCCTGCTTGGAGCACATAGGGCGACGCCGGCGGCGTGACGCGATCCGGCGCCACGGTGCGCCGATCAGCGGCCGCATTCAGAAAGCCGAGCTGGCGGTCTTGCGTGGTCGACTGGCCGATCTGACCGGCAAGGTCGGGGCCGCCAAGGTTCGGCGGGGAAGTTCCTGCGGGCGGGGTTTCGGCCAATGCCGCGATTGACTGCCCCGTCTGGAAGAAAACACGCGACGTTCGGGCCGCCTCCTCTTCGGCCCGCCGGCGCTGTTCGGCTTCATCAACCATCGGCGTTGCGATCGTAGGCGGCACGACGGGCTGTCCCTTGTTCTGGGCATCAAGCATCGGCCGGCCAAGATCGCCAGGCAGCGGCGGTCCAAGAACAGGGCCAGTATAGTCGCGCGGCAGGCTGGCCAGTCCCTCGGCGGGCTGCCTGTTGGACGTCGAGTAGAGCTCGTCGCCATGCCTGCCGGTTTCACTCGTCCGAAGCGCGTAGATCAGCGCGCCGCCGACGCCAAGCGATGCACATAAGCCGATGCCGGCAAGCACCTTGCGCGACAAGCGCGTGACGCGCGGCGGATCGGCGCGAAGCTGCATGGGGGCAGCCGGGATTTCGTTCTCGCTCATGATTGTTCCCCTCCCCTTTGACGAAATGCGTTCTTTGCACTCGGCGCCGCATTGGTGCCTGACATCCACAGACCTCTCCTCGTGGCATCGGTGCGGACGATCCTGACGGTCTGTTGCCGCTTGCCACTGCCAAGCCGCAATTCCGCGGCGCCAAAGAGACGGTCGACGATCAGGGTGTTCTGGTAGACGCGGCTGTTGGCAATCTCGGCCTCGCCGTCCGGGCCTATGACGAAGATGGGCGGCATCTCGCCTTGCACGATCCCGCGTGGAAACTCGACGTAGGCCCGCCTGCCGTCGTCATAGACGCTGACGGGCCGCCACGGGGCCGCGTCGCCGGTGAAACCATAACGATAATTGCGTGCGGTGATGGCGGGAATCACCGGTGTCGCGGGGATCGCGCGCGCTTGTCCGGCCGGCGCCGCGGGATAGGCCCATGACACGGCGGGCATGTAAGGCTCCTCGCCCGATTGCAGCTCGATCATGTAGCTGCGCCGGTCGGTGGTGATGACGAGATTGGTGTTGATGTCCGGACGCGAAGGCTTGACCAGCACATGGACGCGCCTGGAGACGCCCGCTCCGCTTTCGGTGTCACCGATGATCCAGCGCGCGGTATCGCCCGCCGCGATCGGACCTTCGCCGGTCAGGCTTTCGCCGGGCTCAAGCGCGATGTCCGTTATCTGTCCTGGAGCGGCATAGACCTGATAAAGGGCTCCTTCACTCCAAGGATAAATCTGAATGGCGTTGTAATAACCCTCACGACGCGGCTGGACCCGCGCCGCCGCGTTCGCGTTCTCGACGCGCGCCACCGGCGTGCTGCCGGCCGCGCCGCCGCGGGCCGGGACCCACCCTGGTGGAACGTGCAGCGGTTTGGGTCTCTCATCGAGTGCGGCCACCGGAGCGGCAGGCAAAGGCGGCACGGAGGCGTCATAGGAGATCTGAGGTGGTTTCTGCGGTGTAGCGCAACCGGCAAGTAGCCAGCCCGACAACAACACCGCGGCAAACGCCGACTTTCTCAAAGCTGGAGTGGCGATGATACCGAATGGCTGGTTCATTGGCTCATCTCCCGCGACCAGTTTATGGCGTTGACGTATATGCCAAGCGGATTGGCCCGCAGCCGGTCAGCGTCGCGTGGCGCCTGGATCACGGTTGTCAGAATGGCTGTCCATCGCTCGCTGGTGGAGAGCTGGCCATCCTCGTAATGACGCTCGGCCCAGGCGACGCGAAAGGAGTCCGCCGAGGCACGAATGACGGACGAGACATCGACGGAGACCTGCTGCTTGCCCACCCTGGAGAAGGGGTCGTTGACACGGGCATAGTCGTTGAGTGCCGCGGCGCCCCCGTCGGTGGTCCATTCGTAGGCGCGCATCCAGTTCTGGCGCACGACGATCGGATCGGCCGGGATGGAGCGGACCTGCTCGATGAAACGGGCGAGATGCCACGCAATTTGCGGGTCGGTTGGCCTATAGTCCGAGGTGGCGGGCGCGAGTGCCTGCGCCTGTCCGAGCGTGTCAACCTGCACCACCCAAGGGATCACCGTCCCTCGCAGTGATTGCGAAACGAGCGTGGCGGCCAGGCCGGCCGACAGGATCAATGACCCGAAGGCCATTAAGCGCCAGCTTCTGGCCTGCACGCGAGCAGAGCCGATGCGGTCGTCCCAGACTTGCGCGGCCTTCTGGTATGAAGTCTCGGGCTGGGGCGCCTTGCCGTAGTGGGTGGCGGGCCGTCGAAAGATGTTCATGGGTCATTTGCCTTCGGAGAGAGAAACGGAACTACCGCTGCCATGGCCGTCGCCAGCGCGAACTGCGTGGGCAGCGGTTTGGACGCCGTGCGACAGGCGCTGGGACCGCTGCATGCGCTTGGCCCAGTCGGGTGTATTTTGTGCCACTTCGCCCGCGCCGGCCGCGCGGGAGACGGGAGGGTCGCTTGCGCGTTCGGCATTGCCCCTAACCGTCCCCGCTGTCGCGGTCTCACCGCGTTCCGCGTTGGCGGACCGTGGGCTAGCCGAGGAGGCCGATTGCACGGATTCACCGGCACGCGCGGCGGCGCGCCTGAGCGGCGAGCCATTTTGCGAAACACCGCCGCTGCCAACGCCGCCGCCCAGGGCGGAGGCGGCAGCTGCGGTGTCACCCTGGCCCGACGCGCCTGCAATCGAGCCGCCACGCACAATGGAGCTGCCTGCGGAGAAAGCCGCCGAGCCGCCGCGGGCTGCGAGGCTTGCGGTGCCGCCCGTGGCAAGCACCATGCCGCCTGCGGCCAGGCCTGTACCGACGGCGGCACCCGCACCGAGTTGCGGTCCGCCAGAGACGATGCCGTTGGCGATGCCCGGGCCGAAGATGCCGAGACCGAGAAGCGACAATGCAGCCAGCACGATTGCCATAGCTTGATCGATGGTGGGGTTTTCGCCGCCGAACCCTTGAGTGAACTCGCCGAACAGGGTCGAGCCAATGCCGATGACGACGGCCAGCACCAGCACCTTGATGCCCGATGAGATGACGTTGCCAAGGACGCGCTCGGCCATGAAGGCTGTCTTGCCGAAGAGGCCAAAGGGGATCAGCACAAAACCGGCCAGCGTCGCCAGCTTGAATTCGATCAGCGTTACGAAGAGCTGTACCGCCAAGATGAAGAAGGCAAGCAGGACCAGTGACCAGGCGAATAGAAGGCAGACGATCTGGATGAAGTTTTCAAAGAAGGAGACGTAGCCCATCAAACCTGAGATCGCCTCGAGCAATGGCCGTCCCGCATCGAGACCGGTTTGCGCCACCTTGCCGGGGTGCAGCAGGTCCTGAGCCGAGAAACCGGTTCCACTCGCCTTCAGGCCAAGACCGGAAAAACTCTCGAATACGATCTGGGCGAGACCGTTCCAGTTGGATATCAGATAGGCAAAGACACCGACGAAGAGCGTCTTCTTGACAAGCCGCGCAAGAATGTCGTCATCAGCGCCCCAGCTCCAGAAGAGCGCGGCGAGCGTCACGTCGATGACGATCAGCGTGGTGGCGACGAAGGCGACCTCGCCGCCGAGCAGGCCGAAACCGCTGTCGATGTAGCGGGTGAAAGTCGCCAGGAATTGGTCGATGACGCCAGTATTGCCCATATCTATCGGGCCTCGTGCAGGGCTGCATCTGGCGCGTCGGGCTCGCCTATCGAAGGCCCCGATGGCTGTTTCAGGCCGAGGAAGCGATCGCGCTGTTCGGCCCATAGCCGCGCGCATCCATCGTCACGCAGGGCAGCCTCGCCGAGGACCTGGCAACGGCGCAGACCCTCGCGAAGCGGGTTCGGCATCAAGCCTGCGCTTGTGTGCGCGCCCTCGCCCGCCAGCTTATTCTGTTTCCGGCTCATACCGAGCGCGGCCGCCGAGAGGGCGGCCGCGACAAAGATCACAGCCACCGCGCGAGCGAGGGTTTTGCCGTCCATGGCCATCGACCTCAGCGGTTAAACATCTGGACCGAGCCGACCTCGTAGCCCGAGCCGGGAGTGAGGAAGCGCCGGCGCTGCTCCCGCCCCTGATCGACCGCGGCGGCACGTTCGGCCTCGGTCAGCGCCTGGGCGCGACCGTTGGCGGCGACAACAGCGGTCAGGTCCGCGAGCTGCTGGCCCTGAAGCGCAAGAAGCTGATTGCCAGCTTGCGTCGCCTGCAGCGCTCCGGTCGAGATAGACGGAAATCTGCGCCTTCTTTTTGCGAGCCATCATGGCGCCTACAACTCCATGCCGTCATCGGGATCCAGGGAAACCTGCCGCGCAACGCCCTGCATGAGGCGCGCCAGTCGCCGGTTGCGGACGGCATCATCGTCGTCGTCGGCATCGTCGTCCTGTCCCATATCGAATTCGTCTTCAATCGGCGCCGCCCTCTCGACGGCCTGCGCCCGATTGAGTTCGGCTTGCAGGCGGCGCTCCGATCCCGTTGGATCGCCATCGCCCTGCTGTAGCGTTCCGGAAACGTGCGTGACCTCCAAGTGAGCCAGGATCGGCAACTCGCTCCAGTCGTCAGGCTCGGCCTCTCCGGACCGCGCCAGTTCGGGTGGCGGCAACACGCGCTCCTTAAAACTGGCGTCCTCATAGTACCGCGCCTTCTTGGCCCTGATCGGCGGCGCGCCTGCCACCATGACGATCTCGTCGGTCGGCGGAAGCTGCATGATCTCGCCAGGAGTGAGCAACTGCCGTGCAGTCTCTTGCCTCGACACCATGAGATGCCCAAGCCACGGCGAAAGCCGGTGACCGGCATAGTTCTTCATCGCCCGCATTTCGGTTGCCGTGCCGAGCGCGTCTGAGACACGCTTGGCGGTCCTTTCGTCGTTTGTGGCGAAGCTGACGCGGACATGACAGTTGTCGAGGACCGAGTTGTTGGGGCCATAAGCCTTCTCGATCTGGTTGAGCGACTGCGCGATGAGAAAGCTTTTCAGGCCATAGCCGGCCATGAAAGCCAACGCGCTCTCGAAGAAGTCGAGGCGGCCCAGCGCCGGGAACTCGTCCAACATCAGAAGCAACCGGTGGCGGGTTGTCTTGGTAGGCAGGTCCTCGGTGAGGCGGCGACCGATCTGATTGAGGATGAGGCGGATAAGGGGTTTGGTCCGGTTGATGTCCGAAGGCGGCACGACGAGATAGAGCGTTGCTGGTTGCGTCCCCGCAACGATGTCGGAAATTCGCCAGTCACAGCGCCGGGTCACGCCGGCGACAACCGGATCGCGGTAAAGACCGAGGAAGGACATCGCGGTGGAGAGCACACCCGAGCGTTCATTGTCGGATTTGTTGAGCAGCTCGCGCGCCGCACTGGCGATAACCGGATGCGGGCCGGCATCTCCCAGGTGCGCGGTCTTCATCATCGCGGCAAGCGTCGATTCTATCGGGCGCTTGGGATCGGAGAGGAAGGCCGCGACGCCGGCGAGCGTCTTGTCCTGCTCGGCGTAGAGAACATGGAGGATCGCGCCGACCAGCAGCGCGTGACTGGTCTTCTCCCAATGGTTCCTCTTCTCCAGGCTCCCTTCCGGATCGACGAGAATGTCGGCGATGTTCTGCACGTCGCGAACCTCCCATTCGCCGCGGCGGACTTCCAGAAGCGGGTTGTAGGCTGACGATCTCGAATTGGTCGGATCGAAAAGCAGCACGCGACCGTGCAGAGCGCGAAAGCCCGCGGTGAGCTGCCAGTTCTCGCCCTTGATGTCGTGGACGATCGCCGAGCCCGGCCAGGTCAGAAGCGAAGGCACCACCAGGCCGACGCCTTTGCCGGACCGGGTCGGGGCGAAGCACAACACATGCTCTGGCCCGTCGTGACGCAGATAATGGCGGTCATAGCGCCCGAGCACGACACCATCGTTATCGATTAGGCCGGCTGCCTCCACCTCTCGCTTCTCGGCCCAGCGCGCCGACCCGTAGGTCTGGACAGTCTTGGCTTCGCGCGCCCGCCACACCGACATGCCGATGGCAACAATGATCGAGAGGAAGCCACCGGACACGGCGATCAATCCGCCTTTCCCGAAGATAGACGGGGCGTAGGCGTCGTAGAAATACCACCACCAGAACAGAGCGGGCGGATAGTAGACAGGCAACCCGGCGATCTCGAACCAGGGCGGACCGAGCCCCATCTGGAAACCGAGTTGCCATGCGGTCCATTGTGTCGCCGCCCAGGTCGTCAAGAGGACGATCAGGAAGACCGTGAGGATCTGGCCCCACAGGATTTTCGTGGCGGACATGGTTGTTCCTTTCTTCCAGTGTCAGAGGCCGAGACCCTTCTTGCGGCCAAAGCTCCAGTCGATGCCGCCGTCGCCACGTGCGACACCGGAGACGTGCTGGCCGAGATGCTTTTCGAGTGAGGGCGTCCAGGGGACGAGCTGGAAGCCTAGTCCGTCGTCGATCATGGCGAAACGGCCGGAGGCGAGCGCCAAGCGCTGGCGATAGGTGCAGGCAACAAAGTCTCCGCTGGCGGCGCGCTTGAAGGGTTTTCCGGTGTCGGCGGCGAGCCTGTCGCCCAGCGTCTCCAGTTCCGCACGTCGCAGCGTGTCGAGCAGGTTCCGGGTGAAGACGACCCGTCTGCCTTGGCGCTCCGCGAACCCCTGTTTGACAAGATGTTCGGCGCGCCGGTCGAGGGCGTCGCGAACCTCGGCGCCGAAGCCGGCCTCGGCCAGGGCGGCCGGTTCGCGCGCGATTGCCTGACGGTCGAGCCAGGTCGCACCCGATGCCGTGATCTGCTGATCCACTCCAAGGTCGGAGCGCACGGCGAGCGCGGCTCGCCGCTGCCCGCGCGCATCATCGAATTTTCGCAGCTCGACGATCGATCCCGGTGCGCTGTCGCCAGCGGCCTCCAGATCGGAGAGCTTGATGTGATGGGTGCGTCCGTCGACGCCGTCGACCACGGCATAGGCCGTGCCGATCAGTTCGTCATCGAGCCCACGATCGACCAGCCGGCCGACAACCGGCGTCTCCAGGCTCTCCGCGGCCAGGACATAATTGGCTGAGCCACGCTCGATGTCAGCCGCACTCATCGCGCGGTGGATGCGCTTGATGATGTCGCCGCGCTCGCCTAGCTCGCGCAGTGTTGCTTCGGCCCGTTCGTCGATTGCCCATTGGCCAGGCCCGGCCTGTTGGGCAAGACCAAGGGTCTCGAGCTTGCGCAGGCGACCGATTTTCAGAGCGTGATACTCGTCCGGTTGACTTTGGGGAGATGGCGCGAGATCGATGATCCCGCTGTCACGGCTGTCGCGAAGCAACTGCCGATCAAGTTGCGTCCACCGCTCGGACTGGATGTGGCTTTCGAGCGAGTGGCGGATATCGAGCTCGGTGCGCGGACCCAGTTCCTGGGTAACCAGATCGCGAGCCCGGTCGCGCATGCCTTCCTTGATGTAGTCACGCGCGATGACCAGATCCTGGCCATCGTCGCGAACCCCACGCACGATCAGGTGAATGTGGGGATGCTCGGTGTTCCAGTGATCGACCGCCACCCAGTCGAGCCGCGTGTCGAGGTCCTTCTCCATCTGCCCCACCAGATCGCGGGTGAAGGCGTTGAGGTCCGCCATATCGAGAGCGTCGTCCGGCGAGACGATGAAGCGGAAATGGTGACGATCGTCCTTGGCGCAAGCGGCGAAGGAAGCGCCATCGGCATTCTCCGTTCCCGGCCCGAACAGCTTCCCCTTCTCCCCGTCCCGGCTGACACCCTCGCGGCGCAGATAGTTGAGGTGAGTGCCAAGTGGAGCGGCGCGCACGGAATGACGGACGACTCGCGCCTTGACGACGGCGCCGCGCGATCGCGAGGTGATGAGGCGGTTGGCCTGGATGCTGGCGCGCTGACCGTGACCAAAGCGGGAGCGGCTTGCTTGTACAATCCGGCCCGAGCGCGAAATACCGCCGCCGGCCTTTTTCGCCGCGGCCAACACCTGCGCGATGAAGGGCCGGGCCTGCTGGGCGCGCGTGGAGCGGATGCGCCCGGGTCGAATGCGAAACTCGCGCTCATCAGCCATGGCGCGGCACCGCAATGTGGAAAAAGAAAAGCAAATACAATATGCTGGCTGCTTCATACACATTGCGCCGATGGCCGGCAATGTGCGGAACGCGCCAGAAAATCAAGCAAGAACAACCACCAGACCGCCGCGCAATGTGCGCCCTTTTATCCTGCCATCCCTCGGTTGTTACCTCGTGCCCGACTCGCCTCATTGGCTGCGACGTCAAACGAGACCCCAGGGGGCGACCTGACGGAGACTTCGTCATCGCTGCGATGTCCGGACGTCGGACCCTGTGAACAGCTGGCGCGGCCGCGAACCGGCCGCGAAAAGTTTGCGCACCAACGGTGACGACGAAACCTCGACGGAAATGTCTTCGCCAGCCGGAAGACCGGAAGCGGCCATTGACCCGGACGGGACTATGAACAGCGGCGCAACCGTCCAGCTGACGGCCTTGGCATGGCCGGCGGTGAGTGCGCCGGGCGCATCACCGCCGCCCCAGAAAGGGCGAAGCGTGACAACATAGGCCCGGGTCTCAGCCGGCAGCGGACGGCCCTTCAAGGAGGCTTCGTAACGCCCTGGCCCGGCGTTGTAGGCGGCGAGAAAGCCCGGTGAACCGTATCGATCATACAGCTCGCGAAGATAGGCGGTGCCGGCAAGGATGTTGTCGCGCGGATCATAGGGATCGCGGCCGAGCTGGTGACGAAGGCGCAGCTCGGCAAAGGTTGCGGGCATGATCTGCATCAAGCCCAAGGCGCCCTTTCGCGACACGGCGCGCGGGTCGCGGGCGCTTTCGACGTGCATGATTGCCCGTATCCAGCGCTGAGGAACGCGGAAGCGATGCGACGCCTCGGCAATAGGCGCGGCATAGGGATCGTCCGCGGATTTGCGGGAGGCCGGCGCGGATTGTGCCAGCGCCCCCGTCATCGCGTGACAGACGATCAGCATGCCACCGATCAGCCAGAGTGCCTCTCGCCGACCAGGCAACCGACTGACGGGGCGGCTTCCGTCCGCACGTTTCGGCGCCGATGGCCCACTCATCGAGCACGCTCCGGCCGCGATTTCGGCCGGATCCAGCGCAGAGACCAGGAGCCGTCGTCGGTTCGGAAGAGACCGGCGCGAAAGCGCCGGCCAAACAGCGGGTCCTCCAACCGGCACGACAGATAGTCGCCAACCGTCTGTCCGGTTTCCTTCCAGGCCGCACCCACCTCGGGGCCGCCGCCGTCACCGATGTGGATACGAAAATCCGGCGCTTTGCCGTCAGATATTGTGGTCGGCACAAGCACCAGCTCGGCATCCACGAGCAGCGTTCGAACCCGCCCGCAGTAACCCGAATCTGTTTTCTGGAAGACGCCGATCTCGGCCATGGATTATCTCCTTCTCTTGTTGGCTGGACTGAATTTCAGTTCGCCGGAGCGAGCCAGGTGTAGTGGCCATCGCCCCTCTCGTCGGTCCAAAGCGGCAGCGCGGCCCCGACGATCGAGCTCGCCGGGAACGGGCCGAAATAGCGGCCATCGAGACTCTCCCCGACCTTCCGGTTCATGACGAAGATTTCGGCGGCGGCGATGATGCGGCAGCCCTGCCATTCCGGCAGCGCGCGCCCCTTGCGGTCGCGCTCCAGTGCAGCACCCAGCGCAAGCCCGTTCACCGTGACGAGGCGGCCGAGACGGCAGACTTGCTGCCCAGGAAGCCCTTCGATGTGCTTCAGCATCGGCACGCCGAGCGGAAGGTAGCCACGCTCGGCGGCGAACCGAGCGACCTTGTCTGGCGGTTCGATGACAACGAGCGCGCCGGCCGTGGGGACGGCCATGTTCCTGATCGCATAAAGCCCGAGTGGCGCGCTGGCCGACGCGTTCCACAGCAGCAGCTGCGGCATCTCCACGACAGCGGGAGCGACCGTCGCGGTGACGGCTGCAAGTGCCGCGGCTATGCAGGCGGTGCGGCTCATGAAGTCACCCGCTTGCGCAACAGAAAGGCGCGGTGCTGCTCGAGCGAATAGGCACGCGGCCTTCCGCCCGCAATCAGACGGTTGTGGGTCTGACGCCAATAGCCCGGTGCGGCCTCGACCGGATCGAGGCCGATCGCCTCGACCGCATCGATCAGTTGGAGAACCCGCTCGACCTTGTCCCAACCTGCGATCTTGAGCAGGATCTCGCCGCCTGGCCGGATGTAAGGCAGAGTCTGATACGCTTCAGCGGGCAAGACCGCGCGCACGATGTCGATGCGCGAAACAACAGTGCCAAAGTCATTCGCCGCCCAGCGCACGAACGCAAAAACACTGCCTGGCGCAAATCCGACGACGCGGCGCCGCTTGTCGATGATCGTCTCATGGGCAGGACGTCCGAAGCGGATGCGATGCTCAATCCGATTCTCGATCCAGATCAGCTCGACCGTCGTGAGGTCGTCGCGCGGCGTCGATTGGGTAGACGACGTCATGTGTCGTCTCCCTTGCGCCAGCCAGCGCACCGCCGCTTCTGCCCCTCACTGCCAGTCGACGGCTTGCGCGCAAGACTGTTAGATTGAGAGTTAGACTCTAAGTTAAGAGCGCGATTTTCCGTGTCGACCCCGCCGCTTAGGGCCGATCGCGGTTCCCGAAAGCACGAGGATCCGGTTCCCGATGGCACGATAGTCCGGGTTCCTGATGGCACGACCCTGTCCACTGATCCGGGCGCCGGCTCGAAAGCCAACAGCACACGGCCGCTGGCTTCGACCTCCGTGAACAGAAGGTATCCCGGCAAAGTTTGGCGGCGCACGATGCCACGCAGTTCGAAGGCGAAGCGCTTGAGCGGCGAGAGGCTGCCGGACTTGCGATGCAGGTGGCTGATGTCAAAACGCCAGCCGGAGTGCTGGCGACCGCCATGCTTGCGCACCAGCCGATAGAGCCAGCGCTCCAGACCGCCCGTCAGGCGGAAATAGGCGCGGTCGATCGTCAGGATGAGCGCATCGTCCATAACAGCGCGGTAGAACCAATCCGGCAAAATCAATTCGACGCCGAGCGGGTGGCCGTTTCGATCGAAGCGCTCCTGCCACTCGTTGATCCACGAGAAGCGATGGCGCCGGCCTTCGGCGCGTTGGCGAATGGAGGTGACGACGCTTGTCGACTGCAGGCGATCGAGCGCCGCCTTGAGGCGCAGATAGTCTCGCTTCGAGACACCGCGGCCGACGAAGGTGAGCATTTCGTATGGCGTCGCGGCCATCAGGCGCGAAGTGCGCAATCCGGCGTCCCGCGCATTGACGATCTGGCTTGCGGCCCAGATCAGGATATCGGCATCCCAGATCGTCGCCATGCCGTGGTCGGGCATCGCTTCGACACGGATAGCCACATCGCCGGCGCGAAAGTCGATGGGCGCGATGCGCCTGGATTTGGCGAGGGAAAAGAAGGGATAGGCCATGAGGTCCTGCGCATCGCGTGGCGCGACAACACCGGGCAGCGCGTGGAACAGATCAAGCTGTCCGCGTTCCGATGGTTGGCGTGGTCGTGCCGACATAGGGGAGATCAGCCGTGTCAGCGCCTTTCGCGCCCGGCATAGGCGATCAGGCGGGCGGCTTGAGGCTTGGCGGGCAGCACCGAGCCTTGCGGATCGGATGTCGACGTCATCGCGCCGCGCTGCACCCAGGCCTGGAGGTCGTCGACGGCGTAGACGACGCGGCCGCCGAGTTTTCGATAGGCAGGCCCGGTGCCGTAGGTGCGGTGTTTCTCCAGCGTACGCGCCGAAAGACTGAGGAAATGCGCAGCTTCCGAAGTGCGCAGGTAGCGCGGCGGCAATGGCGCGGCGTCGGCATTCATCGGGTGTCTCCTTGCGGCCGTCGAGATTGAACGGCGATCGATGGCCAGGATGGAAGAGTGTGGAGACGGTGATCAGGTGCGCAATTGAGGGGCGCTATTTCGCACCGCCAAGAGGCCTTCAGGCAGTGGCGCCGGCGCGCAGCCATTGAGAACAGCCGCGCTCGACCATCTCCACGGCGTCGCGCATCAGACGACAGGAAGCCGGTAATGGCAGCCGGCGGCGCGGAAAGCTTCCGCGGCACCGGCAGAAGGCGCCTCGCCCGACACCGGGCGAGGCGTCTGCCAGTTCACTCGCCGTTGCGGCGGTTGGGGCGGGACCAGATGAGGCTATGGCCCTCGCCTTCCTCGTCGGCGAAGAGGTTGGCGTAGATCGGGGCGGTGAAGCTCGGATCGTCGAGCTTGAGCCCGAGATAGTCGCGGCCCTCGTTGGAGCGCTTGGACCAGGCGGCGCCGATTTCGGCCTTGCCGACCACCACGCGGTGGCTTGCAGCGTTCTCGCCGCTGGCCCGGGTGTCGGGGACGATGCGCACGCCCTTGGCCTGGACGCTGAGGGTGATGATCTCGCCGGTGAACTCGTTCGCATTGGTCTTCTTGAAAGTGCCGATGGTAGCCATTTTCAGTCTCCGTTTCTTCGTTTCCGAGCCCGCACCATGCGGCCTCGATAGCGATCACAGGGCCGGAGGCGACCGCCGCCGCATCGCTTGCGACCGCAGCAAAAGCGGAGGATGGCGGAGGCGCGCGTTTCTTGGTTCCGCGAGGAATGGGCTTTGCCCAGGGGAAGAAACGCGCAACGCGCCCTTGCGGCATAGGCGGTCGAGGCTTCAGCCGTCCTTCGGCCAGATCAGCCGGCTCGAGAGGTCGTTGGTGCGCTCTGCGAAATGAAGGAGGGAGGCAATCGCGGCATCGGTAGCTCGGCGACGAAGCGGATTGGTTGGCCAGGAGGTCCGCCCACAATGTTGACCCGCATCAAAGGCTTGCCCCGTTGTGCCAAGCGCACGCGACGGCACACTGCGAATGTCCTGTTTGGGCCGAAGAACGAACCCGCTGCGCGGGATGGGCGCGCTGGGATGAGGTAGAGATCACGAACCGGACGTCGCGCTCGCATTTGAGGGTGGTTCGGCAGCGGCAGAGCATCACAGGCTTCTTCAACAAGGAGCCTGACCATGCCCTGTCCTGTTCTTGATGCACCTATCAGTCCAGTTCGTCAGCGGCTGATCGACGACATGAATATGCGGCGTTTCTCACAGGAGACGCAGCGCAACTATCTCCGCGACATCGGACGCCTGGCGACGTTCCTCGGCCGGTCGCCGGATACAGCGACCACTGACGACCTGCGCCGATTCCAGATCGAGCAGCAGGACGACGGCGTTCCCGTGCCGACGATGAACAGCATCGTGTCGGCGCTGCGCTTCTTCTTCACACATACGGTCGATCGCCCCGATCTGGCGCGCAAGCTCGTTCGTCTGGCGCACCCGCGCAAGCTGCCGGTGGTGCTGAGCCGCGACGAGGTCGCCCGGCTACTCAACGCCACCACCTGCCTCAAGCACCAGGCCGCGCTGTCGGTCGCTTATGGCGCGGGCCTGCGCGTGGCGGCGGTGGCGACGCTGAAGGTTGCTGACATCGACAGCCAGCGCATGCTGTTGCGCGTCGAGCGCGGCAAGGACGGGCGATACCGCAACGCCATGCTGTCGCAAGACCTGCTCTTGTTGCTGCGCCAGTGGTGGAAGGGCGGACGCCAGCAGGGGGGTGATGCATCGCGACGGCTGGCTGTTTCCTGGGCAGCATGCGATGAAGCCCATCAGCACGCGGCAGCTCTATCGCGTGGTCGTCGAGGCAGCGCAGGCGGCCGACATCGCCAAGCGGGTCGGGCCGCACATGCTGCGTCACAGCTTCGCCACCCACCTGCTGGAGGACGGCACCGACATTCCGGATCATCCAGGTCTTGCTCGGGCGCGCCAAGCTAAATAGCACCGCCTTCTACACCAAGGTTGCAACCCTCACGGTGCGCACCGTCACGAGCCCGCTCGACAAGCTTGGCCTCTTCAAGCTGGAAGAGATCTCGCCCGACGGCTGAGCGTGCGCGCCTCGATTGAGGTTGCCGACATCTTCCGCACTGCCGGGCCCGCCTACCGGGCCGTCCATGCAGGGCATCTGACACTGCAGCAACTCAAGGTCATGTCGGCGATCGAGCACTGCCGCACCGCCGCCCTTGGCGGTCACGTGGAGGCCTGCGAGGACTGCGGCCAGTGGCGCATCGCCTACAACTCCTGCCGCAACCGGCACTGTCCGAAGTGCCAGGGTGCCGCGGCGCGGACATGGCTTGCCGAGCGCGAGGCCGACCTGCTGCCGGTCGGCTACTTCCACGTCGTGTTCACGCTGCCGGCCGAGGTCGCCGACATCGCCTTCCACAACAAGGCGGCGGTCGACGACCTGCTGTTCAAGGCGGCATCGGAGACGATGCTGACGATCGCTGCGGATCCGAAGCATCTCGGCGCGCGCATCGGCATCACCGCCGTCCTTCAAACTTGGGGCTCGGAAATGTCGCACCATCCGCATGTGCACATGATCGTGCCGGGCGGCGGCATCGCGCCAGACGGAAGCCGGTGGATATCGTCGCGCCCGGCCTTCCTGCTGCCGGTGCGCGTGCTCGGCAAGCTGTTCCGCCGCCTGTTCCTCTCTCGGTTGGTTGCGCTGCACGATGCCGGCCGGCTCACCTTCTTCGGATCGATGGCGCACTTCACCGACCGGCGAGCATTCCTGCGGCACCTGGCGCCGGTCCGGAAGAAGCGCTGGGTGGTTTATGCCAAGGCGCCCTTCGCCGGGCCTCAAGCCGTACTTGCCTATCTGTCCCGCTACACCCACCGCTTTGCGATCTCGAACCGCCGCCTCATCCGATTCGATGAGGCCGAGGTCACGTTCCGCTACAAGGACTATCGTCGCGACGGCACAGACCGGCAGCAGATCATGACGCTCGCCACCGACGAGTTCATCCGCCGATTCCTGCTCCACATCCTGCCGCGTGGCTTCCACCGCATCCGGCACTACGACCTGCTCGCCGGCGGCTCCCACAAAGCCAGCCTCGCACTCGCGCGCAAACTGTTGAGCGTCGCGCCGCTGCCCGAAGACGGCACTCCGGAAGAACCGACTGACTTCCGCCCGCCATGCCCGTGCTGCGGCGGACGGATGATCATCATCGACGTGTTCGAACGTGGAGGCAGCCGCGCGGGCCGCCGGACGCGTCGGCGACGAACCGGGAGAGCGTCCCATGACGCGGCATGGCGAAGTCCAGCCTTCAGCCACAGGCGCTCAGCCTCCGGCGACGAACCCACGCGCGTCCATGGAGATCATCGGCCTCGACAGGGCTGCGTCCGACCGCACGCCGAGCCGAGGAGGCCGCACGGCCGGAAGACAAGGCGGTCCGTGCATCAATCCCGCCGCTTCTCGCCGGCGGTCGCGCTATCCCCGACACCAGCCAAAAATCGAAATCCCCATAACCCCTCGCCTGTGGCTCGAGGGTTCCTTCTTCGGAGACTTTCGTACGCCTGCCGGCGCCCGAAACTCTTCACGGAATCGGACGGCTGGCTTCTAGGCTCAGATCATCAGAAGCGGACTTAACAGGAGGTCTGTGCGCCTCAGCTGAACTGATCCGAACGCGAACAGCGAAATCGAGAAATTGAAGAGAATAGGTCCGCTCGCCGGGAGCAGCCTTTACGTCTAGGGCTGTCGAAATCCCACGCGCGCCCTGTAGATTCTCCCAAGGTAAGCCAACCGCGCGGGTTTAAGCTCCTCTCGCTTCAATCCCGATGACGTAGCGCGTCGAGCCAATATCTTAATATCATAATTACAGCACTGGACCATTCCTCGGGGGCCTTCAGTAGCGCGGCTTCCCGATCAGCCCACCAGCTGTCTGTCTCACGCTCCAGCAAGATACGGACAAAGCGATGTCCTTCTGGTCGGTGCTTCTGACCTTGATCTTCAGCACCGAACCCGCCCGCAATGCGGCTACTGTTCCTTCATCGAGGGTGAGCGGCACGATGCAGCCGGCCGGCAAGCAGGTTGAGAAGCGCAGCGCCTCAAGGGGCTGGCTGTCATCGATCTGCAATGCGGCGCCGGCGTCGAGCATAAGCCCAAACGGAAGCACGACATTGCCCGCGAGCGTGGCGTCGCTGTTTCGCCTAAGCTCAACAGCCAGGACCCGCTGGCCGTTCTGCTGCGTCTGTTGCTGGGAGACACCGCACGTTACCGTTGATGTGCTGCTTTGACAGGTCAGGCTCCAGTCTTGATAGCTTTCCTGGAGCGAAGTCGCGCCGCCTGGCAGCTTTGAAGTCACATCTTGAGACAAAGCCGCGGTGCCCATCACCATCAAGCCGAGCGTCGCCGCTGCACTGGCCAGCGGGAATTTCCACATGCGCAATTCGATCACCTTTCTTGCGGGTGAGATTTATGCTCAGGAACTCCTGCAGCTTTCGCGCGGACTGCCTGGAAAGGCCGCCCTTGAACTGCTCCGGTCGGCTGGTTCGTGAGGCATAGGCGTAAAGCACGTGAATGCCCATGATTGCGATCAGCTGCTCGATATGGACGTGGCTGACGCCCTCCTTCTTCGTAAGCTCCGCCTTGAGCAGTTTGGCGATGCGCAACGCATTAAAGTCCCGCGTGCCAAGGGGCGGAGGCATCAACTCCGTCTCCACCGGGCCGAATTGCTGCCTGGCCAGTTCCTTCAGGCTGTCGTCCGGGTAGACGATAATTGCGCTCTCCCGCGCCTTCGACAGCCGCAAGCGAGCTTCAAGATGTGCCGGCTTGACGATGATGCTCCCTGCCGCCGCGTCGTAGCGCTCAGCCTTGGCTCCCCCGAGGGAGGCACACACGCCTGGTGCGGCCTCGAGACCGACATAGACAACGTGATCACTTGCCTCGAAGGTGTGTAGACCAGGTGCCATGACGGAACAAGACGCCCTGCCCCGCTGAGTCGCTATCGTCCGCTCATCGGTTGTCGAAGAAACAGATTGCAAGTCCAGTTCGGGTGGATCGAAGCCGGCATCCAGATCGTGCTCAGAAGAAGTCATATCAGTCGGCCTGTGTCACAGCGCGAGGCAGGAAGACATTCACGTTTCAATTAGTGAATCCTAATTTAGAAGACGAACACTCCCATTCACCTTAGTGAGCGCCGTCAGACGTCCCTGGAATGTAAACTATCCCCCGAATGAACCGGTTCCCGATCATTCGCTTTTGATTCAACTCAACAATGGAACAAGGGTCGTGTGCCACACCCGCAGCGGTTGTGGACCAGAGTTGAGCGGCTTGTCATTGACCAGACCCCAACCGCAAAAAAGTGAGCTCGAAGGGTTGCCATGCACTCACGGGGGCGCATATCGGGTCGCGGGGATGCACTGCGGTTCGCTGGGTGCGCGGGCCACAACCTTGATGATGGTGACGGAACATTGAAAAATCCCGAACTTCGCCCAATCGATCTTCCACAGAGCAGCAGCGGCCTCGGAGCCTTGTGACCAGACTATTCGGAGTGCATGGGAATGCGGGGCCGAGGCTGGATTCGGGAACTGCGGCTTGCTGACGCTCAACAGCTCAGAAAGCAAATCGCCCAGTTCGAAATGGAACTACTTACGGAAAGAGAGTCATTCAAACTAAGAAGGCTCGCGGAGCTCGGCTATCACATCCATTCCCGCAAGTTGCGACTTCAACGCCTGGAGCGCTGCATCTCTGCGCTGAAGTGACTGATCTCTAGGAACCGCCGGCGACCGCCGAGTGGTCCGCTCGCGAAAAATAAGCTTTGGGGAGCACGATCCTGCATTCCATGCGCAGCGATCGGAGGCGGCGAGGTTGTAATACGAGTGTCCCATTCCGTTTCTCCTTCGGCCATGATTGGCCACCGGAGAAACGCGGGTACCCCTCGGGGCGTGATCCTGGCTAACCGCAATCTGATCGGTCCCGACATCGTGATCGCGGCGACGGCTATAGTACGGGCCTCGAATCGATGGTGGGCAAGCTTGGCGTTCTGGACGGCAGGGCGTTCCGCTTTTTAACGGCGGCGATCATGATCCGACGCGGCCGGGTCTGTGGTTCACGGGAATGCAGCCAAATGTCCGCGGCTGCTTCGCCGACGCCAGGATTCAGGCGCGCCATCGCAAAGGCCATTGTCAAATCATCGCGGCGCGAAGCGCGCCAGCAGCGGCAAGCAACGCCACAACAACCCACGACGGCATCCGCCATACGACCAGAAGCAGGAACCCGGTTACAGCCAGAGCAAAATCCCCTGGCGTGACGACTGCGCTCTTCCATACCGGATCGTAGAGAGCCATCCCAAGGATGCCGACCACAGCCGCATTCGCACCGCGCATCGCAGCCTGGGCGCCTGGACGCGAGCGCAGGGCGTCCCAAAACGGCAACATGCCGTAAACAAGCAGCGTACCGGGCAGGAAGATGGCGATAAGCGCGATCGCCGCGCCGGCCAGGCCGTTTGGAACGGGGCTTGCCACGCTCCCCAGATAGGCAGCGAACGTGAAGAGCGGCCCCGGCACTGCCTGCGCCAGTCCATAGCCCTGCAGGAAGGCTTCGTTCGTCACCCAGCCCGTGTTGACGACCTCCGTTTGCAGCAGCGGCAGCACCACATGGCCTCCGCCGAATACCAAGGCCCCAGAGCGGTAGAAGGCGTCAAAGAATGCGATAGCGTGACTACCCGTGGCCCGTTCCGTCAGCGACGGAACGACAAGGAGGACAGCAAAGAGTGCTAGCGAAACAGCGCCGCCGCGAGCCGAAACGGGAAAACTCAAATGTCCAGGCACCTTGGTTTCCTCGCCAGGGCAAAGCCATAGCCCGGCGAGGGTTCCAAGGACGATCGAAGCTATTTGCGCGAACGACCCGCCGACGACGACGACAACCGCAATCGCGAGTATCGCAATGGCGGCGCGCTGCTTGTCGGGCGTTAGCGTTCGCGCCATGCCCCAGATTGCTTGTGCTACCACGGCAACAGCCACGAGCTTGAGCCCGTGAAATACGCCGTCCGCGACTGGGCCATGAAGCCCTGCCGCACCAAAAGCGAAGGCCACAATGATCAGTGCCGATGGCAGGGTGAAGGCGAGCCATGCTGTAAGGCCACCTGCCAGGCCACCACCTCTGAATACGCCGAGGGCGAAGGCCACCTGGCTGGACGCCGGACCAGGAAGAAACTGGCAAAGGGCGACGAGATCGCCATACGCTTGCTCATCGAGCCATTTGCGACGCAACACCAGTTCGTTGCGATAGTAACCGAGATGCGCGATGGGTCCGCCAAACGATGTGAGGCCAAGCCTCAGGAATACACGAAAGACTTCGCCTGCGGACCCGCGTATCGGCGCGCCTAGCTGTTGGTCCATTGCGTTGCCCATACGAAATCGCTTCTAATAAACTTGCCGGGGGTCGTTTGAAAGGTGATCCATAATGACGCCAGCCAGTGTTCGGTACATTGTCAACGATGTCGCAATCTCCGTCGCCTTCCACACGCAGCACCTTGGGTTCACCATCGAGCAGGACGCACGGCCAGCGTTTGCGTCGGTGACCCGTGGTCCCTTGCGGCTGATGTTGAGTGGCGCTGCAAGCTCCGGCGCACGGCCGATGCCGGACGGTCGCCGTCCAGTGCCCGGCGGGTGGAACCGCATCCTGCTGCTTGTCGAAGATCTGAAAGAGGAAGTCGAACGGCTGAAAGGCGCCGGGTTGCCATTTCGCAATGAGGTCATCAGTGGAGTCGGTGGCTCGCAAATCCTGCTCGAAGACCGTCGGGGAACGTGATCGAACTGTTCCAGCCCGCCGCTCACTGACAGGTTCTCAACCTTGCTTTTGGAACTGACCGAGGTTTGAAGCTCGTCGGAACGGCCGAATCGGTGCAAGCGGCCGTAGACATGGTCGGAGTTCTGACGGCGTGTATAGGCGCCGTCTTCCGACACGAGGCTTTCAGGGCCAGGCGGCGGGCCTAAATGCCGCCCATTCCTCAGGCTAACAGAATACGGCACCATCAAGCTGCGCATGGGGTTGAACGCGCATCGTCGGAAACTTGGAACCCCCGCTTAGTCACTCGGAGCCGCGTGCGCCGTGGCGGAAGAGCTGTACTTCTAACTCGCCTCCCTATTGACAGACGGGCTGCATGCCGGGCCGCTCCGGCGGGAGCGCAATGTAGCCTTACTCGGCGACGGCAATAAAACAAAGCAGGTGTGCGACATCCAAACATTTGGATTCAACGTCCGGCATAATATGGCTTGAACGAAGTGCAAATGCTATGACCGTCGGATCGACAGAGTTCGGAGACCCATTCGCGGACGCAAGCGGTCCGTAGGCGGAGATGATCCGGAGGCTGCACCAAAGGGGCGATGATGATGGAAGCAGCGCCGCATTCACAGATTGCTGACCACTACGCGCGAGGCAGCCTGGTCGCAGGTATTCGCGATGGTCTTGCCGCCATGGGGAAGACCGAAAGCACGGTCACCGCCGAGGACCTCTCGCCCGTAGACGAGTTTCACATTGGCGGCCGCGCCGCCACGGGAGAGTTGGCAGGGCAACTTGCGCTCACCGCTGCGGATCGAGTGCTCGACATCGGCTGCGGCCTCGGTGGACCAGCGCGACAGATCGCAGCGAAGTATGGCTGCCACCTCACCGGCATCGATCTCACTCGCGACTACGTCGAAGCCGGCAATGTCCTTTCCGGCTGGCTCCATCTAGGGGAGCGCGTCTCGTTGCAGCAGGGCGATGCTTTGCGGCTGCCCTTCCCAGATGGATCGTTTACTGCCGCATACATGTTGCATGTCGGAATGAATATCGCCGACAAGAGCGCACTATTTTTCGGACATTGCGCGGGTCCTATGCCCCGGGGCGCGTTTCGGTGTCTTCGACGTCATGCGCACTGGACCCGGCGAACTGTCTTATCCGCTGCCATGGGCGAGTACGGCAGATACGAACGCGATCGCCGCTCCAGAGCAGTACCGCGACACACTTTCCGCGGCAGGGTTCGAGATCTTGTCGGAACGCCAGCGGCGTGATGCTGCGCTCGAGTACTTCGCACGGCAGCGCGCCCAAGTGGCCATGGGGCGGGCAGTACTGGGCGTGCAAACTCTCATGGGAGCGCGGCGGCCCCAGATGGTCCGAAACATGAGCGAAAGTATTTCAGCCGGCCTGATTGGGCCGGTCGAGATTATTGCCCGAAGGCGGTAATATCTGTTGTCGATTTCAACTGATTCTGGCGGGAAACGCAATGTCTGCTTCGGGTCAGGAATTGAACTAACGCGCCCGCCCCGTGCAAGTCCGCTTTGGTGAGCAGCAGCGCTAACTTCAACGGCCGGAATTGGGCGCATTGCTGCCCATCATTTCGGCTGAAAGCGAAGAGACATGGTCGTCGCGCTGCATCGTGTCACGCGGGTTCTCGAATCGGACCCGAGGTCCGCATCCCGACTACCTTCTGGAATCACCTCTCCGAGACTCTCCGGCGCAAGCGGGGAATGCTTGTGGGGTTGGGACGGGTGACCCGCGGTCGCCTCATTCCAGCCGTATCGCCGAGGAGCGATCTGAGCCCAGGTCGAGTGTGGCCGACCGGACAACGTCCCGACGCTCGTCGAATGGCCCTCACTGACGAGAGAAGCAGCAGGACGATTGGCTTCGACACCCACGCCTAGAATAAAGCGTTGATGACTACCGTGCCACGCAACGACACCATGTCCCGGGGTATCACCAAGGTTTGCTTGCGCGTTCTACGTCGAGGGAAGCGCCAGCCGCTTCTGGCCAGCAACGATACGGCGGAAGAACCACAGAATGGCTGGGCAAACCAGGAGCACGACGGCCCCGAAGTCCAGCGCGGCGCTGGCGGAGCCGATCGAGGTGGAAAGCTTTCCGCCGATCGCCGCTCCAACCGGGCTCCCGGCATAGAAAGCCGTATAGAATATTCCCATTCCGATCGCCCGCGTTTTCCGCTCGAGCACACGTGCTGGAAGGCTCATGATCGCACCGGCGGGGAGGCCGCAGACGGCACCGACGGCAATGACGATGGGAAGCACGTGGCCGCTTCGCGACAGGAGAACCGTTAGCAGGGCAAAGGCGATGCTGCCTGCGACAATGATGGCTTCGCCGCGTTTGGTCTGATCAGCGAGGAAGCCACCAAAGGGAACCGAAATCGCCGCGAGCCAGAGGACGATGCTGATCGTCGATCCAGCCGCAGCCATGGACCATCCTCGCTCAACCAGCATCGATGGCCCGAAACTGAAGATCATCGACAAACCGAGATTGTAGAGACACCAGATTGAGCTAGCGGCAACGACTGCATAGACCGTTTCCGAGGTCAGACTGCCTCGTTCGCCTTCAAGAGAGACCGCCGCCTCCGGCGCGCGGTAGACGAAAGCCATGAGGCCGAAGCCGATCAGAATCCACCCCGCGACGGCAAGGTTGACGAGATGAAGCCCGAACCTCGCTCCGATCCATGGCAGGAGCATGAGCGAGATTGCGATGCCCACCGGCCACGAGTTGACGAAAATGGCCATCGCGGTTGCGATTTCGCGACCAGTGAACCAGTCGGCCACCATCTTGGTCATCAGGACGCTCAAGAGAATGCCGCCAGTGCCCGCAATCAGTCGGCCCGCGATCTGCACGCTCCATAATGCCGACGTAGTCATAAGCAATTCGCCGGCCAGCATCGCCAGGAGCCCCCCGAGGACGGTCGCCTTGTCGCCATAGCGGCGTCCGATCGTGCCACCGGGCAGAGCAAGCAGGACGCCGGGCGCAAAGTAAACTCCTATAAGGATACCGATGTCGGCCAGGCTCGCATCGACGCTTTGGCTAAGCTGTGGTGCGACGGCCCCTACGCTCCCGAACTGAAATGCGAAGGCGGTGCGAGCGACAAACAAGACAGCAAGAATGGTCCAGCGGCTTGGCACTTGAGTCCTCCCGTGGGACTGACAATCCGCGCATGGTTTTCACCAAATGCCTGGCGCACTCAGTCCTATCAATGATGTCTCAGCGCTTGCAGATCATGTCGGCCAGCGGCCCAGGCAAGCGCCTCTTCGAGCCTGTCGTCACCCCAAAACGTCTCGCCATCCACGACGAACGCTGGAGAGCCGAAAATGCCGTAGTTGCGGGCCGCGTCGGTTTCAGCCTTGAGACGCTCATGGGCACCGGGCTCATCGGCCCTTGCAATCGCACGACCGACATCTTGACCGAGGGGGGCTAGCACATGCTCCAGATGGGCACGGCTACCCAGATCCATGCCTTCTAGGTACCACGCCCTGAAGCTTGCGACGGTATAAGCCTCGCACCAGCCCTCTTCGGCCGCCACCATGGCGACTCGGTTGGCCACAAGGTCCGGATCGGTCGGCCAGATGGGTGGCCTGACATAAGGCACCCCGTGCGTCGCCGCGCGTCGCTCCACATCGCGCCACATGTACTTCACCTTTGCCGCCTGGGTGCGGAGGGCGATGTTGTTCTCGGCCATGACGGTGCGGACATTGAAGGGCCGCCATCGAACGGCAACACCCGACCGTTTTGACACCGCATCAACGCGCATCACGGACAGATACGAGTAGCCGCTTCCGAAGAAATAGAAGAAGTCGAGTTGCTGCATTCCCGTCGCCTCCCATCCATGGATGCCGACACTCAGCCAACTCGGCAACAAACCTATGCCTCAGTCGGTGCTGTTAAGGCTGCACATCCGTATCAGCCATGATCCGCCGGCCTGCTGCTCGAAGACGTTGACAGACGTACCGCTGCCAACCTCCAGGCCCTCGGTATACGTCGCCAGACACCAAGCCAGGTCACCAGATCTGCCCGCGTGTATCACTGTCATCTTCTTTTCAGGCGCCTCGTCGTGGCCGTGCGTCCAGGCTGTATGGAGAGCTTCGATAGCATCCCGGCCCCGAGCAGGAGGCGCGTAGGGCGAAAGTAATTCGGCATCGGCCGTAAACATGGCGCCGCATGTTTTGGCGTCGCCAGCACGATAGGCAGCCACATAGGAATTCCAGAAAACCTGCAGTTCCTCGTGAATCGACATCGGACGGCCCTCCGGAAGCCAGTTTGCTATATTAGCGGTTTCTTAGATGTACGACAATTCTCCAATGCTGGTCCGCCGCTGGCCATCTTCCCACCTAGCCGTTATCGCGGTGACCCCGGGGGGTCGGTCTCCGCTTCAGGTAGTATGCGATCTCACACCGCGCGCACGGGTGCGCTTATGGGATATCGCAAAGGCGGGCTCTACGTCGGAGTTGAAGGCGAAGAGCAGCCGTTCACTCCAGAATCTGCCGACAGCGCATAAGTGGACCAGGCGCCGGACGGACCCCCTTCAGGAGAGGCGCCTTCGTGCGCGCAGCAATTGGCGGTAGCCGCGCTCGACCATCTTCAGGCCGTCGCGCACGAGGCGATACGTCTGGTAGCGGAAAGGCGAGTCCTGCCAGTCAGTGGCACTGACCAACTTCCGACCAAACAAGGCCGTCGCGACTTCGAAATGAGATGCCTGCTCCTCACGGCCGTCAAGGCACTGCAGCATATGGCCAAGACGCCGCCGCTGGGCCGAGGTCAAGCGGGCATCGGGAAGGTGTTGCCTGTGGATCGAGCGGACGAATCTCTCGATCGCCTGTAGCCTGTCATGCGCCATGTCATCGAGTGGAATTATGGCAGCCAGCGGCTCGCCTGGTCGCGCGCCGCCGAGAAGCGCCAACTGCACGCCGGCCGGCGAAGATCGCACGTGAAGGCCGACTTCGTCACGCTTTCCCGCGGCCAACCGAACATCGCGGGCGCTGTCTTCCCGCGCGAGCATATCCGCCGGAACCTCGACCAGGTTCACGACCCCAGGGTCGATCTGAGGCGCCCAATAGACCGGCTGCTCGACCGCGGACTGATCAGGCCTGGCGGCGAAACTGCAAGCCCCAGCGCTTGCGCAGCGCACGCATCGCTTTAGCCGAGCGGGAGGCCGCGAAGTCCCGCTGATACTGGGGATTTCGTCGCAGGAACTCCCAGGCAATCTCATCGGCCGCGGCGCCTTTAACGAACGCGTATGCCTGTGGGTCA
The DNA here is from genome assembly GCF_006442685.1 of Mesorhizobium sp. B2-4-7. NCBI lineage: Bacteria > Pseudomonadati > Pseudomonadota > Alphaproteobacteria > Hyphomicrobiales > Phyllobacteriaceae > Mesorhizobium > Mesorhizobium sp. B2-4-7. Next base: position 111,804 of record NZ_VFVH01000007.1, on the reverse strand, counting down.
CACCACTGCGATGTATCGGGCTTCATCCGTATCCTTCCCTTCTCATGGATTTGATACGGAGACGCAGCGTTGAGCGAAATCCTTGGATTCCGTCATTGACGAATGAACGAGAGAGATCTCGGCGCCGAGCATCAGGCCGAGACTTTGCGATGCCTACTGGCTGGCCCCTTCCAGTGTCTTGAATGTGTCCGTCCAGGCGCGATAGGCCTCCTCATCGCCCTGGCTCCACGCGCTGAAGGCGCGCCAGGCGGCGAAAGAGGATGCAGACTGCTCGAACAGCGCGCCGATCGACTGGTCGCCTGCAGGCCAGCCGGCAGGCTCGCTGTTTATCGCTTCAGGCGTGAGGCGCCGCAGATCGGCCAGGGCCGAGCGGATGTGGGGCAACGGAAATTCGCACAGGTCTGTGTTGTCAGCCGCTTCTCGAACGATGACTGCAAGCTTGGCGATAACGCCCGCCAGCGATTGGGCAGACGTCACTGCAATCTTATCCAACAAGGCATCGGCCTTTTCAGCCTCGCTCTGCTCCGCCGTCCGGGCATCGAGATAGCGGTCGGCGTCAGCGCCCTCCCCGCGCCCAGGGACTTCGCCGACGGAGAAGAGCGCGCCGCGCTCCAAGAGCCCCTCCTCGGCCTGCTGCTGCCTGACACAGGAGGCTAGCATTCCAACATGAGCGTCGATCCAGGCAAGGGACAGGACGAGTGCTGGATCGGCCGACGGCGGGTCTACGACCGCATGGTCGGCCGAACGCTTAGGGTGTTCTTTGGTGCATGGCGATTGCCTCTCCCGTCCCAGCGTGACGGGAGGCAAAGTCGTGGTATTGTCGGAATCAGCCATGATCCGAGCTCCACACAGCTTGGCTTTGGTCAGGTCGAAAAGGGTGTTCGCGCACCCTCTTCGACCGCAAGTTCGAGACAGGGGTAATATACAAATTGATTGAGGTCAATCATAATATTGGAGACAAGGCGGCGAATTTCAGCGCCGAGCAGTGCCGCGGCGCACGTGCAATGTTGGGTTGGAGCCAAGATGATCTGGCCCGCGCGGCCACCGTCGCACGGCAGACAATCGCTGATTTCGAACGCGGCGCGCGGACTCCGATTGCAAATAATATATTAGCGATCGTGAATGCGCTTGAAAGAGCAGGCATTGAAGTACTTCCCAACAATGGGATCCTCTTGCGTAAGAGCAGCTGATCGCGATTTCTGGACCACCGTCGAATGCGAAAGCCCGTCCGACCGGGGTCGAACGGGCTCGATTGAGAGTTACTCGCCGTTGCGGCGGTTGGGGCGGGACCAGATGAGGCTGTGGCCCTCGCCTTCCTCGTCGGCGAAGAGGTTGGCGTAGATCGGGGCGGTGAAGCTCGGATCGTCGAGCTTGAGCCCGAGATAGTCGCGGCCCTCGTTGGAGCGCTTGGACCAGGCGGCGCCGATTTCGGCCTTGCCGACCACCACGCGGTGGCTTGGAGCGTTCTCGCCGTTGGCCCGGGTGTCGGGGACGATGCGCACGCCCTTGGCCTGGACGCTGAGGGTGACGATCTCGCCGGTGAACTCGTTCGCATTGGTCTTCTTGAAAGTGCCGATGGTAGCCATTTTCAGTCTCCGTTTCTTCGTTTCCGAGCCCGCACCATGCGGCCTCGATGGCGATCGCGGGGCCGGAGGCGACCGCCGCCGCATCGCTTGCGACCGCAGCAAAAGCGGAGGATGGCGGAGGCGCGCGTTTCTTGGTTCCGCGAGGAATGGGCTTTGCCCAGGGGAAGAAACGCGCAACGCGCCCTTGCGGCATAGGCGGTCGAGGCTTCAGCCGTCCTTCGGCCAGATCAGCCGGCTCGAGAGGTCGTTGGTGCACTCTGTGAAATGAAGAGGGAGGAAATGGCGGCACATGCGATTAGAAGACCAAGCCACCGGGTCTCCAAGATGTCTCTCGATCGGCTTGGCATGGGCTGTATCAAGCCCTTATCACGTCGGCATGAGGCGACCGCCACCTCGTCCGCAGTGGCGGCTCGGGACCCGATCCGCGCGAACTGCCGCCCAAGGAACTGCGCAAGCCGCGACATCTACATCCCGGGTCTGCATATTGACAACATTAAGGTCAAGACGGCGGGAGTTCAGGTGAATCGAATTTCTTGCCCGGCTCAGGATCGCAAGACGACCCGAGGCGTTACACGTCGACACCGTGACTCCGCGCCCTGGCAAGAAGGAAGACGATAATGGCAGACAACAAGTCGAAGCGAGGCGCCGCCGACCGTCGGCAAGTCTCCGGCGGTGAAGGCTACGAGGTCAATTACTTTGCCCGCAAGCACGGCATCAGCAAAGAGCAGGCCGAGGCGCTGATAAAGCGGGTCGGCAACGACCGCGACAAGCTCAATGCCGCCGCGCAGAAACTAAAGAAATAGGCCGCGCGCCGGAATGGCGCGTCGGACAATTCGGTTTGGTGAGAGTAAATTCTGTGAGCAAGTCAGCGTCGCGTCGCCTCACAATCAGAGGATCTTCAACTCCCCCTACGAAGCCAGCCTCGCGACGCGCGGCCAAACTCGCGCCACCTGCCTTCCGGCCGGTCCAGCTCGCAAAACTGGTGGACACAGTTCCCCCCGGCGATCGCTGGATTCACGAGATGAAATACGATGGCTACCGCATCCTCGTCGCTGTGGGTGGCGGAGAGGCGCGCGCCTATACGCGCTCCGGTCTGGACTGGTCCGACCGTTTTCCCTCGATCCTGTCCGAGGCACGCAAGCTCAAGATTCGCTCGGCGCTCATCGATGGAGAGGCCGTCGTCACCGACACCGAGGGACGATCCAGTTTCCAGGCGCTTCAGAACGCATTGAAGGGTGCTCCGGCGAGCATTGACTATTTCGCCTTCGACCTGCTGCAGCTCGATGGCGAAGACCTGACCAGGCTTCCGCTCCTGGAGCGCAAGAAGAAACTGGAGGCAATTCTGCCGGCCAGGAACCCCATCTTTCGCTACTCCGATCATATCCAGGGCCGTGGAGAGGAATTGCTGAACCGCTTCTGCGACGCCGGCCTGGAAGGGGTAATCTCGAAGCTCGCGGATTCCGACTATGTCGGCGCCCGGGACGGCAGCTGGCTGAAGATCAAGTGCATCAAACGTCAGGAATTCGTGCTCGTCGGCTGGACGCCGTCAGACAAGGATCGCGCGTTTCGATCGCTGATTCTTGTTTTCAATGATGGCGGAAAGCTGCGCTATGCCGGCAAGGTCGGGACCGGTTTCGATACCGCCGAGATGGCCCGGCTGATGAAGATCATGGCGCCGCTCGAGCAGAAAGCCGCCACGGTCGAGGCGCCGCGCGCGGAGGTTCGCGGCGCCCACTGGCTGCGTCCCAAACTTGTAGCCGAGATCGCCTTTACCGAGATGACCAACGAAGGAACGCTGCGTCATCCAAGCTATCTTGGCCTGCGCGAGGACAAGAAGCCGGAGGCCGTCGTGCTCGAGACGGAACACCGCACAGCAACCCTGCCGTCACCGGCAATCAGCACGATTGCGATCAGCAATCGCGGCCGCGTCATCTACCCGGAATCCAACATCACCAAGGGACAGCTAGCCGATCATTACGCCGAGGTCGCCGACATCATGCTTCCGTGGGTCGGCAACAGGCCGATCAGTCTGGTCCGCTGCCCGCAGGGCCGCGCGAAGAAGTGCTTTTTCCAAAAACACGACGCCGGCAGCTTTGGCGACAAGGTCCATCACGTCGGGATCACCGAGAAGGACGGACACGAGGAGCCTTACCTCTATGTGGACGATGCCGACGGGCTGATGACCTGCGTCCAGATGGGAACGATTGAGCTGCATGGATGGGGAGCCCGCATCGAGGACGTCGAAAAGGCCGACCGGTTGGTGTTCGATCTGGACCCGGACGAGGGCTTGGATTTTGAAGCCGTCCGCGCGGCTGCCTTTCAATTCCGCGACATCCTCAAATCGTTGGGACTGACGACTTTCCCGATGCTGACGGGCGGCAAGGGGGTGCATGTGATCGCTCCGCTGACCCCACAGGCAGAATGGCCGGAGGTAAAGGATTTCGCGTCCCGCCTGGCTCAGGCGGTCGCCCAGAGCGATCCGGCCCATTTTACCGCCGCGTTGTCGAAGGCCCGCCGCAAGGGTCGCATATTCGTAGACTATCTGCGCAACCAGCGCGGAGCGACCGCGATCATGCCGTACAGCGCGAGAACCCGGCCGAGTGCTCCGGTGGCGGCGCCGATCACCTGGGCGGAGATGAAGACCATCAATGCACCCTCGCATTTCCATGTCGGCGACGCTCCCGAATTGAAGAAACGAGCGGCTTCCAAGGCTCTGGCGGGCTGGGGGCGCGCTGATCAATCCCTGCCACATCTGTAGCGCCAGCGGGCAGAGGAGAAGCCACGCCGTTTTTCCAACCCGGCGCCATGGCCCGCCAGGATTCTTTGGAACCTGCCAAGACCGGCCTCGTTTGCCTGAAGCCATGGCAAAAACCGACACGAGGACCATCGCCAATCTTCTGAGGGAATACGCGCATAGGACATCCCTGCGCGGCGGTAATCCCTATCGCGCAAAGGCGTATCTACGTGCCGCTGACAGCCTGGCGGCACTCTCCCAACCACTTGATCGCATCATCGCCGCCGGCGCCCTCACCAGTATCCCGGGGATCGGGGACGCCATCGCGGACATCGTGACGAAGCTCCATCAGACCGGCACGCACCCAAGCCTCGACAAACTGCGGGAAGAGGTGCCGGCAGGCGTGATGGAGCTGTTTGCAATCCCTGGTCTTCGGCCCGACAAGATATTGAAGCTTCACCAGGCGCTCGGCGTGAGTTCGCTGGCGGAGCTCAAAACCGCGGCGAAGGAAGATCGCATCAGGCCGGTCAAGGGGCTTGGTGCCGCGCTTCAGACGAAGATCCTGGAGAACCTGGCTATCGCGCGAAGCGGTCAGATGCAGCTTCATCTCCACAAGGCTGCTGCTCTCCTGGAGCATGCAATGGCATCGTTGCAGCAAGAACATCCGGAGTTCTCCCGCGTCGAGATCGCCGGTGACTTCCGGCGCGGGTGCGAGCTCGTTTCCGCTTTCGCGCTGGTAGCGCAAGGCACGGAGCAGGCCGAGCTCGCGGATGCGACCCTGCGGGTTGTCATCACCGACAAGAAGCACTTTGGCGCCAGGCTCCTCGACGCGACCGGTTCGGCAGATCACCTCAAGCAGCTGAAGACGCTCGCGGCCGTCAAGGGATTTGTCCTGAAGGGTGACGGGCTCTATCGCGGCCGAAAGCTGGTCGCCTCAGCGACAGAAGAGGATATCTACGAGACCATAGGCCTGCAGTTCGTCGAGCCCGAACTGCGCGAAGGCAGGGATGAGATCAGACGGGCGGCCAGCCACGAGCTGCCCGCACTTGTTCGAGACCAAGATCTGTGTGGCATCCTGCACTCCCATACGACAGCGTCCGACGGCACCGAGACGCTCGAGACGATGGCCGAAGCCACGCGCAAGCGCGGGTTCGAATATTATGGTGTCGCCGATCATTCGCAGTCCGCTCACTATGCGGGTGGCCTTTCGCTGCAGGAGATAACTGAACAGCATCGCGAGGCCGACCGGTTGAACCGGCGGTATGGTGGGAGATTCCGTATCCTGAAAGGCATTGAGGCTGACATTCTGGCGGACGGCTCGCTCGACTATCCGGATCATGTCCTGGAGCAGTTCGACTTCGTCGTCGCCAGCGTGCACAGCCGCTTCAAACTGCCCAGGAAGGAGCAGACTGAGCGCATCATCGAGGCGATCGGCAACCCCCGGACGACGATCATCGGCCACATGACAGGCCGCCAGCTGTTGCGGCGCCCGGGCTACGATCTCGACATCGCCAAAGTTCTTCGGGCCTGCGCCAAATTTGGCGTCGCCGTCGAAGTCAACGCACATCCATGGCGTCTCGATCTCGACTGGCGCTGGCATCAGGAGGCACTCGAATACGGCTGCATCTTCAGTGTCAATCCGGATGCTCATTCAATTCGCGAGCTCGATCACATGCACTGGGGCGTTGAGATGTCGCGCAAGGGCGGCGTCCCTGCGCAGCGAGTCCTCAATGCGATGCGCCTGCCGGCTCTGCTTTCCTATCTGGAAAAGCGCAAGCGCGCATCCAAGAGGATCGGTCGACCACGCCTGATGGCGAGGGACGCTATGCTGTAATTCAATTGGCTGGTCTGGTGCGGCCTCCTTCAACAGGTGCACGCTGCGTATATGATATTGGAATCGAGCCAACGGTCCAGCTGACCGAGCTGTTCGACCGACAATGTCCCTGCCGGCAACGGTCTGGTCAATGATTTGGCGGAGACCGACGGATCGAGCCACGCGGCCCAATCCTTGAATGACGATTTGACGGTCATGATAAGGGGCGATGTCCGGAACTGAAGATTGTAGGATCCGGCAGCACGAAGCTTATATCCTGGCGGAATGACATTGCAGGCAAATGGCCCCTGCCGCGGCGCTGACCCGCGCAAGATAATCCATGTCGACATGGATGCGTTCTACGCGTCGGTCGAACAGCGCGACAATCCAGAACTCCGCGGCAAGCCGCTTGCCGTCGGTGGAGCGGCCGCCCGCGGCGTGGTGGCTGCCGCAAGCTACGAGGCCCGCGCCTTCGGCGTTCGCTCCGCCATGCCTTCGGTCACGGCAAAGCGCAAATGCCCCCAACTCATCTTTGTGCCGCCTCGTTTTGACGTCTACCGGGCAGTCTCGGCTCAGATCCGCGAGGTGTTCGCCGAACATACCGATCTCATCGAACCGCTCTCGCTCGACGAGGCTTATCTCGACGTGACGCAGAACCGGCTCAATATTTCGTCGGCCACGACGATCGCCGAGACGATCAGGACAAAGATCCTGATGGTGACCGGTCTCACCGCTTCCGCCGGAATCTCGTACAACAAATTTCTCGCCAAGATGGCGTCCGACCAGAACAAACCGAACGGCCAGTTCGTCATCACGCCACGCCATGGGCCGGCGTTTGTCGAGGGTTTGCCGGTCAAGAAATTTCATGGTGTCGGTCCTGCGACCGCCGCGAAGATGGAGGCGCTCGGAATTGAGACCGGCGCCGATCTCAAGGGCAAGTCGCTCCCTTTCCTGCAGCAGCATTTCGGAAAGGCGGGGCTCTGGTACTATCAAATCGCGCGCGCCATCGACGAACGCAAGGTCGAACCAGATCGGCCGCGCAAATCAATCGGCGCCGAGGACACGTTCGCAGTCGACATATTCGACCTCAATGCATCAATCGCCGAACTCAAGCCGCTGGTCGCCAAGGTCCGGGGCTACTGTGAGGGCAAAGGCGTTCGGGGCCGGACCGTCACGCTGAAGATCAAGTTCGCCGACTTCCAGCAGATCACGCGCAGCCGCACGGTGGCGGTGCCGATCGAACTTCCGGATTTCGAACATCTCGCAGCCGATCTCCTTCAATCGGTGTTTCCGGTGCGGAAGGGAATCCGCCTGTTGGGCGTCACGCTTTCCTCCCTAGGCGATGTGTTGCCGCCGGATCAACGTCAACTGCGCTTCGAGCTTTAGCACTGCCCTGGGGCCAGGACGGAAAGGACGTCCGGCCGCATCTTGTCCGGATCATCGCTCGGGTGGATCGATCGTCGCGGACGATCTGGGAAACCTCTCCTTCATATTCGTCGGCCGCACGACCGTGAGTGTACCGTCGCCGGCGCCTGGTGGCGAGGCTGAAGGCGAAGGCGTTGGCTTCGACGAGGGACATTTTCCCGGCTCCTGTTCTGGAAGCGGGGAGCGATCCCCGCGTGACAGACGCCCGATGTATCCGGCCGAGGGCCGCAATCACCGTGAAGGCAAAGCCGAAACGGCGGCACGCTTTGCGTAGTCCGACCCTTTATGGATTGATGGCATCAGGCCCTCGGACCGGACCAAGGAATTGCGCCGACAAACGCGGGGATAGGGTCCCTGTTCTCCATTCCAGGACGGGATGGGATGTGAACCTCATGGTTCGCCACTTCGCATTCACCGCCGCCAAATCGGCAGGAGCGATCGTTCGATCAACGCGCCGGGAGCGACGAAAAACAAAGCGAATGACTGGAGGCGACTCGCCTTGTGGCGCCGTCATGTGGCGCCGAACCTCATCACCGGAATGCCGAGCCTGCGGGCCTTGTCGGCGAGGTTGTCCTGAATGCCTGAGCCGGGGAAATGAATGACGCCAATCGGCAAGGTGTCGAGCATGGCGTCGTTGCGCTTGAAGGGCGCGGCCTTGCCATGTTTGGTCCAGTCCGGCTTGAAGGCAATCTGTGGCACCTTGCGGCTGTGAGCCCATTTGGCCGCGATCAACTCGGCACCTTTGGGTGACCCGCCGTGCAGCAGGACCATGTCCGGATGCTTGCCATGGACCTGGTCGAGCTTGGCCCAGATCAGCCAATGATCGTTGAAATCGAGCCCGCCGGTGAAGGCGACTTTCGGGCCCGGAGGCAACAGCACCTGACTGTCTGTATGCTTCCTCGCGGCAACGAAGTCCCGGCTGTCGATCAGAGCCGCGGTCAGGTTGCGATGGTTGACGACAGAGCCCGAACGCGGGCGCCAGATCGAGTGTGTGTGGCGCTCGTAATGCTCGGCGGCCTGATCGCGCATCAATTCGAAGGCGTTGCGGCGTTCGAGCAGCGTCTGACCTTGGGCGATGAGGCGCTCGAGCTCGACCGACTTGACCTCGGATCCGTCTTGTTCGCGCTGTAGCCGTTGCTGGCCAAGCTCGTTTTCATCGAGCTCGCGTTCGATCCGCTTGGTCGCGCGATGGAACAGATTGACCGTCCCCCACAGCAACTCCTCGAGGTCGGGCTCAAGGCGTGTGTCGGCCATCGCCACCAGGAGAGCGTCGAAGATGTCGGCGATGCTGGCGGCTATGACCCGGCCTTCGGGAAGCGGGCGCGGATCGGGTTCATCGTCGAAGGGACGGTAGCCGTAGAGCTGAAGCTCGTGCAGGATGTGGTCGATGGATGATGATGCGGGTTGCGGCTCGAAGTCGGTATCGTGCTCGGTGCTCATGGCGGCTTGCCTTCGTGGGACCGGCCGCGCCCATCGCGGCCTTCATGGCGACGAAGGCGATGGACGATCCGGACTTGCACCCGAAGCGCCAGCGCAGGGCCGGAACGGGAGTGAAGGATGGCGAAGCCCGGCTATTTTGGTTCGCGATGGAAAGGCCCGAAGACGAGGTCCCGGGCGGCTCGCCGCACGGGGTGGCAAGGGCCGCCGGAAAATAACGGGGCGCAGCCATTGCCTGTCCGGACCGGCTGGTGCCCGATCGCCCTCTGGAAGGCCGGTGGGCCGGCCCTCGCCTCAGCGAAGGCCCCCCTGCGCACCGAGGTACGCCTAGCAAATGCCACCCCTCCCTTCCCCTTCCGGTCAGGCCGCCAGCTTCACGAAGCGCTCGACATCCTGTGGCGCGATCTGAACCCGCAGGATCCCCCTCAGCGCATTGACGCCGAGTAGACGCAGATCCTCGTTGAGGTCGCCAAGTTTCGGCGTCAGAACCATGGCCTCGATACCGGCCGCGCTGGTGCGTTCAATCAGGGTTGCCACTGCTGCGTCGCCTGCCGGATCATTGTCACGGGCGATGTAGAGGCGCCGCAATGTGTCAGGAAACAGGATTGCGGACAGATGCGCCGCCGACAAGGCTGCGAGTGCCGGCATGGCGGGCAGGACAGTGCGTTGCGACAGCATGGTCTCGATGCCCTCACCGGCGGCCATGACATCGCAGCAGCAGCCGAAGCGGACAGCGTGTCCGAGCAGTTCGCCCATGGCCCGTCTCGGTGTCTCGAGCGGAGCGCGGCCGAGATGGGCTTCGCTAAATCCGCCCGGATCGAGCCAGGTGCGGTGGGCCCCGGTAAGCTTGCCTTTGAGGTCGGTGACCGCCGCGACCATTGCCGGCCAGGTTTCAGTCCGGCCGCGGTCTGAACGGTAGTAGCAGCGAGGATGAAACCGTAGGCTCCCAGTCTCATGCACGGCTGTAATCGCGCGTGCGCGCAAATACGTCTCCACAAGAGTTCCCCGTATCGGCTGCGACATGGAGACCAGCCGCCGCGCCGCTTCAGGGGAACCGCCGGCAGCGGGAACGGCTTGCTCCCACTGGCCCTTTGGTTCGTTCGTGGGCGGCATGGACAGAAAGCTGCGCGCCTCGCCGGACACATCCTTGAAGTCCGTCAGGCCAAGCGATTCACGGATGACGTCCAGAAGGTCGCCGTGCTCGCCGGTGGCGGCGTCGGTCCATTTCCCGGCGGCACCCTTGCCGCAATCCGGTCCCTTGAGACGCACAAACATCGAGCGCCCCGGCGCATTGCGGGCGTCGCCAACCAGCCAGTAGCGGCCCTCACGGCGACCGTTGGAAAGGTAACGGCGGCAAACAGCCTCAGCCTGCCGAGCAAGATGGCTTGCCAGTTCGGATGCATCGCGAGGCAGCATCAGCGGGCCTCCCTCTCACTGATGCGCTGCACTGGCCAACACTCGATAACCTTGGCCGGCACCGCAGGCCCGCTGGCGTCCGCCGGCACAAACATGCGCAGCTTCCAGGATATGATTTCATGGAAGAGTCCGTAGGCGGTGAGCCGCTCGCGCATGGTATCGGTGATGCGACGCACATTGGACTGGCCGAGCACCAGCTTGTTGAAAGGGATATCGCGCGAGGACGACAGCGTGATCTTTTGAACGGCAGTGGTCATTTGAAGGTCTCCGCGACGGGCCGCCGAGAGCCTCTCTCTCAGCCTTGAACCCGTCACAAGATCCCTCCAACCCTCTCCCTCTCCTGCCTGCACAATCCGGCACACCGTTGCTCGACTGCCGAGCGCGCACGCATGTCGGCCTGTACGTTGTCTCCGCGTGAGCCGATGGTTGGAGCGGACAGACGAAGTGCGGCTGGCACTTGATACCTATGCCGATCGGCGGAACGGTGCATGCGCTGTTCGGGTCAGCGAAATTATGCCGCCCATTTGTCGTTGCCTGCGCTCAGCCCGATGGATGCTTCGGCCTCCACCGGCACGTGGCCAAGAAGCCAATCGGCCGCCTTGCTGGCCAGGCTGGCGGCGCGAACGATGGCGCGATTGTCCTCGCGCAAAACCTCCAGCCATGAGCCGATGTAGTCGGCATGCCGAACCGTGGGCACTATGCCCAAGGCGGCGCAGCAGAAGGCCGCGTTGATTTCTGCCACGAGTTCCTCGAACGCATACTTCCTGGAGGCGGTAGAGCCGGATAATTTGCGATCGAGACGTGAACTGTGGCCGGTGGCATGACCGAGCTCATGCAAGGCTGTCCGATGCCAATTGATCGGCTCGAAGTAGGCTTGGGGCGGAGGCACCTGTATATAATCGTGGGCCGGCACGTAAAACGCCCTATCGCCGCCGATACGAAAGTCGATGCCGGTGGCCTTGATCAGCGCCTCGACACGCGGTTCGATCGGGCTAGCCACCGGCAGTACAGCCGAAGCTGCGATTTCGTCAGGTAGCCCTTTACATTGTTCAATGTTGAAAACGGTGAAGCGCTTGAGGAACGGGATGGCTTGAGCATCCTCACCCGTCTCGCGAGCGCGCTTCTTCTCGTGATCCGGGACAAAACGATCGGCATAAACGACCGTTGTCCCGCGCTCGCCTCTACGGACATTCCCGCCGAGCGCGAAAGCCTGTCGATAAGTTATCCAACTCTGCGTTGGGAACCCGCATTCAACGACCGCGCCCCAGAGAATAAGCACGTTGATCCCGCTATACGCGCGATGCGTCCTGGCATTCTTCGGCAGGGAAAGCGACGCGTTTGCGGCGGAAGTTCCCCATGGCTGAACCCAGGGAAAACGACCCCCTTCCAGCTCGGCAATTATCTTGCCGGTGATCTCGTCGTAGAGGTTCGACCGGTCGGCGGCGTGGGTTCGTTTGGTCCGGACATACATCGCGGTTCTCCGCGACGGGCGCCGAAGGCCTCTCCTTCCGCTTTCAACCCGTCGCGAAAAACCCCTCCCATCCTCTAACTCTCCGTCGGGAGAGCTCTGCTTTCCCGACCAAATGAAAAACGGCGTACAAGGCGGAGGCACCGAAATGTCCGTCATTGCGACCAAGTCAGTTCGGTGCTGGAGCAAGTTCGTGGCCCTGAGACCGGTTCAACAGAGGCGGCCGAAGGAGCATCAGCATAGCGCCGCCGCCAGGCGGGATGCGGGACCGACCGCCCCCGGCGAAGGGCGCCGGATCAAAAACGATTGGTGCCATGCCTGCGTAAAATAAGACACTCTTCGAAGAAGGGGGCACCGTTTTTACCGGTCGTCGCGTGATTCCGACGGTCTATTTCCAGTACACCAACTCGGCGCTCAACCAGCAAACCATCCTATTTACACGCCCTGACCGCAATTCACCGCACCGTTTGATCGGATCCCTTCCGGCAGTGGCTATACAATCCAGATCTTGATCCATGAATGGGAAGCCCACGCACAAGGGCGGACACATACCGGGGCGAGGTTATGAAAAGCGACTCCCTTTCCTATCCTTCTCGGGGTCTCTCACGCGAAGAAGCTGCCCGATATGTTGGCGCGGCCATGACAAAATTCGACCAGATGGTTGCTGACCGGCGCATGCCGAAGCCGAAGAAAGTTGACGGCCGCGTGATTTGGGATCGCCTTAAACTCGAAGCGGCGTTTACCGAACTACCTGGAGACGATGACGAGAATATCGTCGACTTCCTGTTTGCAAGGGAATCACCGCAGGGAATAGATTCATTCCGCCATGATCGACAAATGTCCCGGCCTCTCCTCTTACACCGACCTCTCGGCGTTTCGTTCATGGCAGCCTTGCCGGCTCTGCTTGGCTAGGTTGACTCGCCTAGGTGTAGTATTTTCGGCATGTTTTGGGAAAAAACATGTGGCTTGTAGAGGGAAATAAACTATTTGTCTCGCTGGCGGTATGGCAAATCAAAGCTCGATCAATTCGTCCGATACGGTAAGAGGAAACTATATGACCACTGCTCTCGAACATGACGGCCAACTGGATACTGTGTCGATAGCGGCCGACATCGTCGCCGCGTATGTCTCGAACAATCCGCTGCCGGTTGGCGAGTTGCCGAAGCTGATTGGCGATATTCATGCCGCTCTGAAAGGCATCGGCACGACGGCGATAGAGCCTGTGGTCAAGCAGGAACCGGCAATATCGATCAGAAAGTCGGTGACGCCAGACTTTATTATCTGCCTTGAGAATGGGAAGAAGTTCAAATCGCTCAAGCGCCATATCCGAGTTCACTACAATCTGAGCCCTAATGAGTATCGCCTGAAGTGGAACCTTCCAGTCGACTATCCTATGGTCGCGCCGAACTATACGGCCACGCGCTCGGCATTGGCGAAATCAGCAGGCCTTGGACGAAAGGCGGTGGTGCCCGCACCAACCGCGAACGAGAAAACAAAAAAACCAGCGCGCTTAGCAGCCGCAAGAACACCTGCGGCGTCAATCAAGTCACCGCTGAAGAAGACGCGCAAGGCATCCGTCAAAGCCTGAGGGACTGCCCTGGCAAGGTGCCAGGCTGTAGCGGCCTGACCTTGATGAAGCCCCGCCGCGTGGCGGGGCTCAGTTGCATGTCGGTTCAGTCTGCGGCACAGCGGAACCGGATGAGGGAAGAACTGCCCCGACCAAGAAGGTAAAGAAGAGAACTAAGGACCTGGGTCTTGGATCACCGAGGTCGCTGGCACGGAGCCGGGGTGTCGTAGGGAGGCGCAGTTATGTTTCGGATTATCGCCGCATTGGCGATCGGCGGCGTTTTCATGCCGGTGGATCCTGCGTCGGTCGTGCGGCGCCCACAGGCGCCGGTGCCCTGGTCGACGGTTTATGTCGAGGGATGTTGCAAGACTTGTTCGGCCGGTCAGGCATGTGGCGATAGCTGCATCTCGCGAGAGAAGCGATGCCACAAAGCGCCCGGCTGCGCGTGCGATGGCTGAGATGCCGCGATTTCCCGCCCTTGGCGTCTGCCGCTTGTCGGCCGCCTTGCTCTGCCTCACCTTGCCTTCCGTGGCCGAACCACTGGTGGGCATTCCATCAGTCGTGGACGGCGACACGATCGAAATTCATGGACAGCGGATTCGCCTCAATGGCATGGACGCGCCGGAGAGTGCTCAGATCTGCGCCATCGCCTCTGGCAAGAAGTACCGTTGCGGCCAGCAGGCGTCTCTGGTGTTGGCGGATTTCCTCGATGCGCATCGCCCAACATCGTGCATTGGAGTCGACCGCGATCGCTACAGGCGCATGGTCGCTGTCTGCACCGCCGCAGGCGTCGATATCGGCGAATGGATGGTCAGGCAGGGCTATGCGCTTGATTGGCCGAAATACAGTGCCGGCTTCTACGTTGGAGCCGAGCAGGAAGCCAGGACCGCAAAGCGCGGCCTGTGGGCCGGCTCATTCGACAAGCCCTGGAATTGGCGCAGGCAACACTAGGACCTTCGCCGTTCCCTCAGGAGCCGGTTCAATTCCGCGGCAGCTTGTGAATCTCCAGTCTCACCGGACCGCCTCGATCGCAGCTCGTGCAGACAAGCGCCCTCTCAACGGAGCTGAACAGCGCGTCCTTGCCGTATCGCCGAATAAGCGCGGCTGGCTTCACCTCGGCATAGTGCGAGCAGCGTTTGCACCAAGCTCGCAACGTGTGCCATTCGCGCAGATCGCCAAGTGAAACGTCCAACCCGGCATGAATGCTGCCGTTGATGACAGTCTGCGGTGGAACCTTCACCTCGCCCGGAGTGATAATCTTCTCCATGACATGGCGGCTGTTGTAGTGAATCAGCAGCATTCCGGGCCGACGCCGAATGGCCGCCTGCCAAGCTGCCTGGCTGACCACCGCGTCCGGAGATCGGCATATGGTTTCTAGATGGGTTTTCTCCTCTCGATCCCAGACTTCGATCCGGAAATTGTCTTCCGCCGTCTCGGTCATTGAACCCGCGCCTTATGCCAGCCGCGAGAATAGCCGTTCGAGACTGCGGCCCGCGACAAGCCCAGTTCCCGTTCAAGGTCGTTGTTCCTGGCAAGGACATTCAGCAACGCGACCAAGACATCGCCGCCGGCTGCGGCTATGGCCTGCTCAGCCACCTCTTCCAGTTCGGACATAGCTTCGCCGGCCGGCGCGTTCTGGCGCGTTCCCATGCCTCTTTCCTGCTCAGATGTCATTCAGGAATAAGGAACATATTCCTTCCTCGTCAAGAGCAGTCTTGACTCAATGTTCTCTTTTCGTTCACTGTAGCTAAAATAGTTACCGGAGACAGACATGGACCTGGTTTTGACCGTCCCAGGCGCATCGCCTGAGGAGATTTCGCGCGGCATCGCGGCCGCCGAGACGGCTTTGGAGCGCGCCGGTTTCACAGCCGAGGAAGCGGCACAAGGCGCCTTTGCACTCGAAGGCTGGGATATAAACGGCTTTCCGGAAGATGGATTGGACGGTCGAGCCGGCGCCTGCGCACAAGCCTGGGGCCAAGCCCATACCGCCGCCCTGGAGGCGTGCTGTGCCGGCTGGCCTGAAGAACGCAAGCCTCTAAGCGTGGATCTGGAGCTACTGATCGATCCGGAAACCCAACTCGTCGACCGCGTCACCGCGTTGGCGATGCTTCGTGCAGATGTTGAGCGAGGCGGCAAAGACACGCTTAGCGGAAGGGATTCCATCTTGGCCTGGCGCATTGCGGCCGATGTCGAAGATCGGTTCAAAATGCGAGACCTCATCGGCGACCTAACCGTCGTCTTCACCACTCTTTCGCTTTCTCATTTCCACCCTGACGAGCCGGTCGAACCCAAGCGCCAAGCCGTCTGTGATGCAATAAACGCGCTTGAAGCGGCGACGGAAAAGCAGGCCTCGCGCTGATGCGAAGGAGAGATGATGTCCGACCATGTCCTGCCTGGCCAGAAGAAGCCAAAGCTGATCGTCGTCATTGCCTTTGATCGCGGCAACGAGGGCGATCTGTTTGCCGCCTACGGCCCGGCGGATCAGCAAAGCGAGGAAAGGGCAGTTCGCATAGCCAAGGCGCTGGCTACCAGGCATGTCGGCGTCATCGCATGGAGCCGCGATGCCGATCCAGCGCTTGGGGACTACGGCCCGCCTACAACGCTTTTCGTCAGCGGTGACGTACCCGACATGGAATGATCGTCAGGATCGGCCTCGTGTTACGCGCTTTGCGGGCGCACCGTTTCCACTCTAAGCGACCCCGCCGGAAGCGGCCGCAAGAGTTCAGATTCGGGCTTCGTCAGGTTGATCCAGGCAGCCCAATTCTGCGGCTGAAGAACAACGACCTGCCGATTATGAAATGGTGCGACATCGGGCCCGGGATCAGTCGTCAGCATGGTGAAGGTAGGCGGCTTGTTGCCGGCGGCCTCACGCCAAAGCCCTGCGATGGCCATAAATGGAGAGCCGTTGAGCGTAAAGCGATGTTTCGCCTTCGGATATTTCGCACCAGTGAACTCGAAGAACCCGGAGGCCGGAATGAGGCATCGATTGCTGTTTGCGAATTGCCTCCCTTCGGAGCGAAAGTTGAACACCGGTCCCCCCTTTGGGCCCGCCGGCGGAAATCCGAACGTCATCGATGCCAATTCAATCGCATCGCCGGCGCCGCGCATTATTGGCGCCGGGTCATTAATGCGGATGTCATCCGCCTGCGGCAAATCGAGTTCGGTTTGGTGCGCCGGGATTTTGAGCGCCAGCGACGCCATCATCCGACAGTATTCACCCCACAGGACATGCTGTTCATAATCGTTGCACATGGAAGGCTCCGGGCGACCTTCTTAGAGTAAGCCTATCTGGCTCTCGATGAAAAGGCGGCTGCCGCTCAACTCAGCGGGCCCCATTTAGCCAGAATATCCCCTTCGTCGCGGCCTCAATGAATAGCCTGCGGGCGTGATGGGCCTCTTTCAGCCCTTCGAGAACACGCGGTAAGGCTTTCCGGGCCGCAACATCTTTCGAACTGGTCATCGCCGGCCATCGGGCTCCCCCTGGGAGTAGATTAATGATCAGGCGATAGGTTCCGGTTCGCCGGCGAGATCCGTTGCGGCGGGATGCCGATGACAGATACCACGGCCTACCTCGACCATCGTGCAGTGTGCGGACCGCCTTGGCGGGGACAGTCAGTCCCGCGTCCAGGCTTTCAGCCGTCGCTATGCTGACGCTCCTTAGGCTGTCCCGTTCACCACCGCGGCCGAGGCGGAATTCCTCCATCCCACGCGCGAGGCTTGTCCGCCGTTGCGGACGCGCGCGGGATTTCGGTTTATACGCCCTTTGTCTTTTTTGGCGGCGGCCGCCGCTGGACTCGAATTTGCCGTAGAGGGAAGCACGGACCGGCCGCCGGCATGTTTGCTGCGACGCCAAGCTCGTTTTTGGGCTTTGTTGTTTTGGGTGGCTTGTTCTGGCATGCTGGCCTTTGGGAATGCGGGATTCGAATATAGCCAGCCCGTCTTGATGGCAGCTGAAAGATCCTAACGCTGCGCATATGAAGCCATTGATAGTGATCTGCTCGAAGGACGCGGAATTTTATCTGCTCCTCAGCCACATTCTCGAGGTCGACGGCTTCGCCAGTACGCTGGCCGGTTCCATCGATGAAGTGCTGGAGCTTGCAGCGGGCATGCCGGTTCGGGCCGTGGTGCTGGATTGTCGACCGGACAACCAGCTGGGGGCCAAAAGTGCCGGGCTCAAGCAGGATGCTCGCACAGGCGCCCTCCCCTGTGTCGCTCTGGTGTCGCCCGGCGCGGAAGCTCAGCACATTCAGCTGCTGAGGTCTGGCATTGACGAATGCTTTGTCCGGCCGTTTGCCCCGGCCAAGCTGCTCGAATACCTGCGGGCCAGGCTGGCGGTGGGCCAAGCATCGGAACAGGGATCCCGGCGTGGCAAGTCGCTGGCATATAGCGATATCGAGATGCAGCTTGATACCCATCGCGTGCGCTGCGCCGGCAAGGAGATATCGCTCGGGCCAATCGAGTTCAAGTTGCTGCGCCACATGCTGGAAAATCCGGAAAAGGTGCTCAGCCGCGATGAGCTGATCGCCGTGGCCTGGACAAATAGCGCCAGTGTAAGCACGCGCGTGGTCGATGTTCACATGAGCCAGTTGCGAAAGTTACTCAGGCGGTCATCACGAAGCGTTGCCATTCGCACTGTAAGGCTCGCCGGATACGCGCTCGAAGACCAGTCGGCCTGATCATTCCCGCAGCACATATCGAGGAACGCCGGCAGCCGCCCCTGCCCGCCTGGTCGGGCTCTACATTTGTGACCAATATGTAAGAGGAAATAAATGCGCGTCATGTACTCGCAACGTTTTGGAATACAAAAGATTATCAACTTGGTTGTTGCTGTAGACGATCCGGCCTGCGAAAGTATTCACCGAGTAACTTAAGTGGTTGCTAAAGTATATGGAGGAATGCCCATGTCTGAGGGCTCGGGATACGCTGAAGCCATTGGCCATCACGGGGAACTGGTTCAAGGCGTTTTCGAGGATGAGGGCGCGCGGTTGCGACGCGCGCTGGTCTCGCTGCCCTGTCGTCATCTGAGGTCCAAAGCCAGGTTCAGCGCAAACGATAGCGATCACGTGACTGTCTGGCCAGCCTCGCGGGAGAAGGCTCGACGCGCGGCCGAGTTGACCATCAATGCATTCGGCCGGCCCGGCAGCGGCGGCCATCTCTCGATGGATAGCAACATCCCCATTGGCCGTGGCATGGGCTCCTCCACCGCCGACGTTCTGGCAAGCATCCTGGCGGTATTGAATTGGTTGGAGATCGATGCGGCGTCGGATGAGGTCATGCAGCTCGCGGTCAGCGCGGAAACGGCCTGTGACTCCACTTTGTTCAGGCAGCAAGCGGTGCTGTTTGCGCACCGGGACGGCATCGTGATGGAGGCATTCCGCAAGCCGCTGCCGCCGATCGACTTCATCAGCATCGATACCACCCCCCAGCTCACGGTCGATACGCTTGAATTCGAGCCGGCGCGTTACGGTCACCTGGAGATCGAGACCTTTCGGCCGCTTCGAAGCCTGTTGCGAACAGCCATCAAGAATGCGGACGCCCGCATGCTGGGCAGGGTTGCGACGGCGAGCGCGCGGATCAACGAGCGGTTTCTTGCCAAACCACGGCTGAGAGAGATCGAAACCGTCGGTGACCGCTTCGGCGCCATTGGCGTTCAGGTCGCTCACAGCGGCACGGTCGTCGGACTGATGTTCGACGCTAGAGACCAGAATGCATCCGTAAACATCGATCGCGCGGCAGGCGCTCTGCGTCAGTCCAATTTCGAGCCGACGATCTTTCGCCATTGAACGCCTGGCACGCAGGAGTAACCCATGTCGACCCGTGCGCTGATGCGAAAGCTGGAAGATTTCGAGGGCCCGCGCCTTGTGGCGCTCGGCGGAGCTCTTTTCGGCGCCAGCTTCTTCCTGATGAAGCTGCTGCCAGCCCGGTTCATGCTCGAGCGGGCTGTGGAACGCGATCAGTTGAAGCCTGAAGCCACGATCTGCGAATCCTCGTCGGGAACGGCGGCAACGGCGGCAACAACGTCGGCTGCTGCTCGACGCAAACGATCCCGGTGCTCGGCGGTCATGGCGGCAATGGAAGCGCCGGCGTTTCGCTTGTCTCCGGAGCCACATTCACTAACCTCGGGACGATCACCGGCGGCAATGGCGGCAGCGGTGGCAACGACAATGCGGCTCCCACCACGGGCGGCAATGGCGGCAATGGCGGGATAGGCGTCACGCACAGTCAGCGGATGTTAAAAAGCCCGCCACTGCGGAAACAGTGACGGGCTTCATCGGAGCCGGCCAGCGGAGGACGATGCTGGCCAAGGGTAGCAACGCTCCCCAAACCATCAGTTGCATCTAAGCGAACAAGGCCGCCCATCTTTCGAATAGCCGCCTTCGTGCACCAGCACCTTAGCAAGCAATTCCTGTTCACCAGCAACAGCCACGACAGTTCCGTTCGAATTCGGACTTGGCTAGGATCGCCTCGGAGAGATCGGGCCGATGGCAAGTTTCAAAGTTGAGGCGATGAACGGCACGAAGGTGATCAGCACCACCTCAGTGGAAGCCCACAGCCATGTTCATGCCGTTGTGAAGGTCGTCCAGCGACCACTGAAGCCCGGGCGAACATCCGGCAAACCCTGGGTGCGCGTCACCGATCTCGGCACGCGCAAGATCAGTGAGTTCGAATTCGCAAGTTACCGGAACCTCAAGTCTCCAGAATAATTTGCAGCACTAGAGGCCGAGCACTGGATCCAGAAAACCGCGGGATACGGCTGACGCGCTGGGCGGGCTTTCAGGAGCCATCGATGGCCGAATTTGTCGTGGAGGAGTTGACAAGATTGGGGCGCCAAGCGCCATTCAGGCGGCGTCCTCATCGAAGGGTCGACGGTGACGACCGGACGCCAACCCGGTATGATGTCGATACGCGTCACACACGACCAAGGTCAGGTCAGCGACTTTCGCTGATGACCGAATATGATGAAACAGCACGGCAACCGGGCTGCGCCGCTCCTGCCGCGAAATGCGGACCGGCGGTTCGCCGCCGTCAGCATCGTGGAGCGCGCGACGGACATCCGCGTCGCCAGCGTTCGAGATGCGGCCCCTGAACGTCGATTGAAGTGCAGGACTGCCTGCACCGCGACGTGAAGCCGAATTAGGCCGCAATTTCGAGGCTTTGGCGCGATCTTCTGGTCGCCTGGCTTTGCATCATCTTGAGAGTATGAAACACCGGGACACCCGCCAGCGCGGTCGTATACGATCGCGCCAATCTACAACCGCAGAACGTTTTGCTCTTTCGCGAATTGCGAAGAGGCAAATCCCAAGTAGAAGGTGCCGAAGCAATAGGAGTTCCAATAATTGCCGGAGCGGACCAATAGTGTCACTGAGATTGTCGAGCTAACCGCGGGTGTTGTCGCCGCATATGTCAGCAACAACCCCGTGCCGGCCGGCGAACTGCCAAACCTCATTGCGTCTCTACACGCTTCCCTGCCTGGTCTGAGCAAGCCTGCCGCGCCGGCAGTTGAGATGCAGGTCCCCGCGGTCAATCCAAAGAAGTCGGTTACTGCGGACTTCATCATCTGTCTTGACGACGGCAAGAAGTTCAAATCGCTGAAACGCCACCTTCGTTACCTTGGCATGACGGCCGATGAATACCGTGCCAAGTGAAAATTGCCAGCCGACTACCCGATGGTGGCGCCGAACTATGCGGAACAGCGGTCCGCTTTGGCAAAGGCGTCGGGTCTGGGGCGGAAGCCGGTCCCTCGGAAGAAACCTCCTGCCAAACCCACGGCCAAAGTCGCCTGACGCGAACTAAATCCTGCCCTTGTACTGGGCAGGCCACCGCCGGTGTGGCAAAAATGGAGCCATGACCCGCGCATCCATTGCCGAAGAGCTTGAGCGTGCCGCCGACCGCATCGCGGACATGCCGCGGCCGGATCTTCAAGTTATCCTTCGCCGCGCCGCCTTGATGCTGCGAAACGTCGCTGGCGTTCCCCTGGAGCCGGCAACAGAAGACGCGCTGAACTCGATCGCCGGAGAGATGAAGATCGGCCGGTCAGATCTCATTCAGATTGTGTTGCGCGAGTGGCTGGAAACCAACGCCTACCTGCCGGTGCGCCAAATCGATGAGGATAGCGAAACGGATGGGAGCGCTTAGAAACTTCCGCAATGATCATCGCGCCGATCAAACCAACGTGCGCCACCATCTTCCCAGCCCGCCTCTCCCGATTATAGCGGAACTCGAGGGCGATTTGTCCGTTCTTCCGATGTGTGATTCGAAGGAGAAGCCACGATGGATTGGAACCGCGTCGAAGGAAATTGGAAGCAGGTCAAAGGTAAAGTCAAGGAACAGTGGGGCAAGCTCACTGATGATGATATCGACCGCATTGGCGGCAAACGCGATCAGCTCGAGGGCCTGATCCAGGAACGCTACGGCATCGAGAAGGATCGCGTACGCCGAGATGTCGATGACTGGTATGGTCGGCAGGGCTGGTAGATACCAGGTTATGGAATTAGGTTCCGCTTGTCTCAATCGATCTAGATGGACTTCCGGGATCGAACCAGGGAGACTGGCCTGCGCTTCGCCGCATGCCGCTGCTGGCCCTGTACGGTGCGTCGAGCCGCGCACCACGTCGACCCTTTGCCTCCGCCGAAGCTGAAGCTCTGGAGATCCCAATGGGTTGGTTCTTCCTGCGCCCCTGCCAAGCTTGCGGCGCGCCTTGCGGCGGTAAAGGCCAACCAAATTTCAGCCAGCCAGCGGAAGCCCGCATCCAGTCACGCATCGAGCGACGTGCAATGGCCCGACGCTTATGTTAACGCTCGACACGCCGTCCTCCATCTCCTCGCGCCCAGCCGCCTTCCAGCATGCAGCCTAAGCTTCGCGTATAACCTTGCCCACCCGCGCCTGCGCCGGCGTTAGATGCCGGCATTTCTTCATGACGGTCGTAAAGTGGCTTTGGCTAGAGAACCCCGCTCACATGGGCGATCTCCGCAATGGCCATGCGCTTGTCGGCAAGCAGTCTCTCCGCCAAGTCGAGCCGCAGATTGAGAACGTAGTGATGCGGCGGCGCCCCGACTGTCCTGGAGAAAGCCCGCACAAAATGAGAGGATGAAAGCCCGCAAACCGCGGCCATATCGGCAAGCGCTAATTTGCGCGAGAAGTTCGCGCTCAGGAATTCCTGCACCCCGGGCATTGCGGGCAGAAAGCCCACCTTTTTCGTTCATCTGTGGATGCGGCGCTGCATCAGTTACGGAAATCCATTCCGGAAAATCATCATTGCGCCGCATCTTCGACCTTGTTACCTCCCGGTGGGAACACCCTGTGGCGCCTCTCAGCTCCCTCACGAAAAACAATTCGTTATTGTTCGATAGTCCGCGCATAGCATACGCACATTGGCGATCCAGAGAACCCCGCGCGGTAGCCTTCTCGAAATCAGGTCGAAGAGATATCGACCGCCTCACATCCAAGATCCAGATGCTTGCAACGGTACCTCGGCCGTTACGATAGGCGATCTTTCCCTCTGCGTTGTTGTCGCTATGGCCCTCCGACGTTTCTTTGCAGGAAAAGTCTCGTGGCCGGGCTGCTTCTGATTACAGAACCGTTCAAGGACCGCACCGGAGAACGAACCCGCAGCTTCGAAATACAGATCAGTCCGGGGAGAACGTTGAGGTGCCCGGTTGCATAGTCGGGACCGATCCGATGCAGACCGTTGGCTGCGTCGCTCGAGCGTCAATTTTTAATGTGCAGGTCAGACGCAGGCAGATCCCGTCATATCAACTGGACCTGCCTGTGATGTTTTCATCGCTATTGATTCGACCTAGGCGGCACGTTGGAGAAGAGAGCTCCTAGTCCCTCTGCGATCGTCAGGTGCGTGATGACGGCATCGCGAAGCTTCGGGTACGGCAGCTTCGCCAGCATGGCAGTCTGGATGGCAGCCAAGACCTCGCCGGCTTCGGAACCGATCATCGTGAACCCTAGGATACGGTCATCATCCCCGCCCACGACAGCCTTCATGAACCCCTGGGTTTCCTCAGTTGCTTCGGTGCGCAAGACGCTGCTCATCGGCAACTTTGCGACGCGCACGCTGACATCCTGGCGTTGTGCTTCGCCTTCGCTTAGCCCGACACGGGCAAGCGGCGGGTCGGTGAACATCGTGTAGGGCACCAGCCGATCGCGCGTGCTGCGGTTGCCGCCTGCCAGATTGTCCCTGACGATGCGGAAGTCGTCGACGGAGACATGCGTGAACTGCGGGCTGCCGGCGCATTCGCCTAGCGCCAGAACATCAGGCGCGCTCGTCTCCAGCCGCTCGTTGACCCGAATGTAGCCGCGTCCGTCGATTTCGACGCCAAGTTTTTCGAGACCAATTCCGGCAGTGTTCGGCACGCGCCCCGCCGCAACAAGGAGATGGCTGCCCTCCAACGTCGGCTCGCCTGATGAGGTGCGCACGGCCACGCTGATGCCTTCGCCAGAGCGGCCATGCACATTGAGAGGCTCCGCCCCTATAAGGAACTCGATACCTTCGCCAGCAAGAAGCCGACGCATCTCATCGGCGGCGTCAGGATCTTCGCGGCCGACGAGTTGAGGACCGGCTTCTATTACGGTCACGCGGCTGCCGAAACGGCGGTAGGCCTGCGCCAGCTCAAGGCCGACATAGCCGCCGCCGAGCACGATCAGATGCGGTGGCAAGACATCGAGCTCCAGGGCTTCGATGTGTGTAAGCGGTCGTGCCGCCTCAAGGCCGGGAATGCTCGGAATGGCCGCATGCGTCCCGACATTGATTGCGACTTTATCACCAACGAGCAGTCGCGTGCCGCCGCCGTTCAAAGCCACTTCGAGCGTCTTTGGCGCCACAAAACGGCCGCTCCCCATGATTAGCTCCGCGCCGCTGGTTTCGTAGGCGTTGAGATGGAAGGCGACCTCCCGGTCGATCATGTCCTGCTTGCGGCGGCGGACCTGCGCCATGTCGGTCACAGCGGGTCCGATGACCGTTCCGAACTCCGCGGCGTGACGGGTGAGGTGTGCGACCCGCGCGCTCCAGAGTTCATTCTTACTCGGCAGGCAAGCGACGGCTGGACAGGAGCCGCCGATCCATCGGCGTTCCACGACCGCAACCTTCTTTCCCGCGCGGGCCAGGTGCCATGCGAGCAGCTTGCCGCCTTGGCCGCTGCCGAGGATCACCACGTCATATTGTTCGGGCTCAGACATGAGTTCTCTCCGTCAGTTCTGGATGAAGGATATGAGGGAGGCCGACTCCAAGACGCTCCCGCAGTGCCGTCGAAGAAAGGCCGGCCGCCTAACGCTGGCCGCCGGAGGCCGTGATGCGTTCGCCTGTCAGCCAGGCGGATTGGTCCGAAGCGAGGAAGATTGCGACGCGCGCAATGTCATCGGGCCGTCCCAGTCGGCCCATCGGCAAGGTTGCTCCGATATTTCTGGCAGTCTCACCTTCGATGCCTGCCACCGCCAGACCCTCGGTCTCGGTCATGCCGGGTGCGATCGCGTTGACGCGGATATTGCGGCCCACGAGCTCGTTGGCGAGCGCCTTGGTGATTGTATCCACCGCGCTCTTCGAGGCGGAATAGATGACCGAATTCGGCACAGGATTGGTGCTCGAAATCGTACTAAGATTGATTACGCTGCCGCCGGCAGGGCCAAAGGCGTTTACGGCTTCCTGCGTCGTTAGGAGGATGCTCAGCACGTTGGTGTCGAACTGGCGATGGAATTCTGCTTCCGTCACCTCCTCCAAAGGGGCGAAGCGGTACACGCCCGCATTGTTGACGAGGATACTGGGCCTTCCGAACGCGGTCTTCGTTTCGGCGAACAGCCGCTTAACGTCGGCGCTCTTGCTTACGTCCGCCTGGATCGCAACGGCCTTGCCGTGGCCGCCCAGGATCTCGCCCACCACCTTGTCGGCATCGCTCTTGTTCGACGCGTAGTTGACGACAACGGCCGCGCCCGCCTCGGCGAACTGCCGGGCGATTTCCGCGCCTATGCCCTTCGATGCGCCGGTCACTATTGCTACTTTGCCCCTGAGATTGTCCATGGTCTTACTCCTTTCAGCTTTGTGAACCGCCGTTGAGTGGCGTGTTGCTCAGGAGTTAAATCATGCGCAAATCGGCGAGTAGCGCTGCCGATCTCATATAATGTATACGTATTCCGTATGAATGATCGGCTCCAGCAACTCGCGATGTTCGTTCGCACGGTGGAAACCGGCAGCTTCTCGAAAGTGGCCCGAGAGTTCGGATTGTCGCAACCCTCCGTCTCGCGGACGGTCGCGGCGCTGGAAGAACGGCTGGGCGTCAAGCTACTCACGCGTACGACCCGCGAACTTTCGCTAACTGATGCCGGCGAGGCGCTGCTTTCCCGGGCGCGCGAGGCACTTGCTGGGATCGAAGAGGCGGAGAGCGCAGCGCGTGGGGCGGATCAGTTGTCGGGGATATTGCGGGTGGCTCTGCCGGCGACTTATGGGGTGCGGCAGATCGTACCGCTGCTGCATGGTTTCTTGGAGCGGCATCCTTTGCTCAAGGTCGATCTCATGATGTCCGACCGCTACGAGAATCTCGTCGCAGAAGGCGCAGACATGGCGCTCCGCCTGGGCAACCAGCCGGACTCCAGTTTCGTGGCGCGTAAACTTGCCGCTAGCCGCCGTTTGTTCGTGGCCGCGTCTACCTATCTCGCACGACGCGGCACACCGACAAAACTCGCCGAGCTTAGTCAGCACCATCTCATTGGCGGTCCCAGTGATACGGGCGATCAGAATTGGACCGCCCATCGCGAAGGCGTTACCGAGGTTCAGCCCGTCAGCCCGCGCGTGCGAACCCGCTCTGCCGCAGGTGCTATCGCTTGTGCGAGCGCCGGCCTCGGTATTGCGATCGCATCGAGGTGGATGTGCGCGGACGAGCTTGTCTCGGGAGCTCTGGTTGAAATCCTTCCTGACTACAGCCTCGAGCCGGTGACCGCCTTTGTCGTGTTCCCCGCCGGGCGACGCCCTTCGCAGAAAGCCCGCGCCTTCAGCGACTATCTGGAGCAGGCACTGCGCTAAAAGGCAGAGTGCAGCCGCTACGCTGAGATCGACTGTTCGCCTGGCACTTTGCCGCCATTGAGAGCCGCTTCTGGCGCGCGTTCAGCACGCGCTGGAGCCTAGGAGCAGATCCGGCGCCTTCATGATAAATCGAGGTCAACCGGCCGAAACGCTGAACTCCTCTTGGCGGCACTTCACGGCCGCTACTGACCCAGCGAGACCTCCTCGCCGGCCTGCATAGGAACCGGTGAACAGGCCGGCCTTCAAGAAGGCCAGAAGCTCGCCCTGCGGTGTCTCGACGAAGATCGGCAAGCTCCGCACGGTCCTTCAGTTTTTTGGACATTCAGCGCTTTCTGAGGACGTCGCGCTCCATCGCGCTGACGCAATGTGGGCGAGCCACTCCTCCGGCAAGAGCGACACGATGAACGGTGGCAAGTTGCCTGGGATCGTCTCGCGAATGAGCAGCGTGCCGCCTGTTCGGTGAGCAGGCTTCCACCGCCTCTCGAAACCGTCATGGATCAGCTGTCCAAGCGAGATCCCGTGCCAGGCAACGAGAAACTCCAATGCGGACTTGTTGCCGGCGATTTGCCGGCGTCGGCCCGCGCCGAAAGATAGCGTTCTGCCCCTGCCCTTCCCGACACCAGCTGTTCTCACGGGCGAGCGCCCAAACCGCGTCCGCGGCTGCTTGCGGCGATCCAAACTCACCGATGAGACGCACAGCAAGTTGTGCCCGCATCTGCCCGGGTATCGCACTCGCATGGTCGCCGCGCAGCCGGAACGCTTCCAAAAACCCCTGTCGTGGGGACGAAGCATCGGTGCGCAACTCCCCCATGTCATCTCCAACAACAACGCCCATCGTCGACGGGTGGGCTGGCGCCTCATTTTGAATAATCTCGAGGGTGCGTAGGCGGGTGCGCTGGTTGCGTCGCCCGCTGATAAAAAGCCGCCCGTCCGGCGTAGGTCCGAGCAGAATCGCACTTGCCGATGACAGATACGCCGTTGGATAGAGATAACGTGCGATCCGAACGGCATGGTTCAGGATCGTGGTCTCGATGTCATCGGCAGCATCGACATAGATACCGCGAACGAGCTGAACCAATTCGCCTGCTTGCGAGCGCAGATGGGCATCGTGCGACTTCACGAGGCCTTCAGAAACTTGGCTCCTCTGACGTACAGCTGTGGCATGGGCCGTTTCAATTGGTCGTGCGCGCATTCGAAAACGCCGAGGCATGTTTGCAAGGCGGGCGGCGGTGCCCGATCCGTGGTCCAGCCCTGACTTGGCTTCTCGTACCGATCCAGCGCAGTCTCGGCAGGCAGACGCAGAGTGCTCCACCGGCGGGGCAACCCCACCTCGCTATCCTCTGCCAATTCGAGAGCCATTCATATCGGCACGTCTAGAGTGCAGGCTGCTCAACGCAGCCGTTCAACTCCTTCTCTCAACGCAACACCGGTCGCGCCGCGATCGACGATTGCGGCCTCTTGAAGTTGCTTGTCACGGCGCCCTTGCGCCTGCGTCGCCATCCGGGTTTGCGGTCGGCAATGGCAGGCAGACTCGACCGGCATCGCTGAAGTCGCAAGGGCAGCCGCCCTGCCCTACCAGGATCGCTGCAATGTGAGCTGCCCAATGATCTCAGTGGCTCGATTTCCGACAGAGCCCTTTACGACATGTAAAACTGGATTCCCGTGGATCGATCGCAATCGGGCGCGCCAATGAGGATCAAAAATTGCAGCGCCCCTGTGCGGTTTGAGCAGCGCTTGGCGGATGGCGTCCGTCAGCGCTGGGCGGGTTGGAACCGCCCTGCCAGGCACCGGTCCGCTTGTGCCACCCTCGACCTTTGACTGGCGCGATCTTTACTGCGGTAAAAACTTGCCCTTGTCGCAGAGAAAACATGCATTTAGCCACGCAGCGGCAGAGTCCTGGGTTCAGACGACAAGCAGCCGCTATGATCTCGCTATTCGGCAGTAAGACGCCTGCTGGTGGCGTTAACCTTCTGTTAACCCAAAACTTCTTGCCGGGCTGTCCGAATCGGAGCTTAATGGCGCTTGTTGAATAGTTTCTTCGCAAAAAGCGCCAATTCAGGTTTCGACAAGAATGAATATCGCCATGCGGCTACCACGCTTCGAGTTCGATGACAAAATCCTCGAGCAGGGTGCTGAGATATCGCGACGCCTCAATCAGTTGCGCATGGAGAAATTTCCACCCAACGCGACCAAGACGCTGCGTTCATTTTCGATGGCAGAAGTCGCCCACTATCTCGGTGTGTCGCAAAACAATCTGAAGCGGCTACACCTTGAGCGCAAGGGTCCTTTGCCGGAACAGATGCCTTCCGGGCGCCGCTCCTACACGGCCGCGCAGATACTCGAACTTCGCCATTTTCTGGACCAGCATGGCAGGACCGAGGTCAAGAAGTATGTCCCGCACCGCAAACCCGGCGACAAGCTCCAGGTCGTTGCGGTCGTCAATTTCAAAGGGGGCAGCGGCAAGACAACGACTGCCGCCCACCTTGCCCAGCACTTGGCTCTGACAGGTCACCGGGTCCTCGCGATCGATCTCGACCCGCAAGCCTCGCTGTCTGCTCTGCATGGATTTCAACCGGAACTCGACCGCAACCTCTCGCTCTATGAGGCGATCCGTTACGATGACGAGCGCCGGCCGATCTCCGATGTGATCGTGCCGACGAATTTTCCTGGCCTGGATATCATTCCGGCCAATCTCGAGCTGCAAGAGTACGAGTATGACACGCCGCTCGCTATGCAGGACAAATCCTCCGCTGCCGGCCGGCAGTTCTTCGTCAGGATTGCAAACGCCTTGTCCGAGGTGGACGACCGCTATGACGTGGTCGTCGTCGACTGTCCTCCGCAACTTGGCTATCTGACTCTAACGGCCATGTCGGCGGCGACGTCCGTTCTGATCACCGTTCATCCCCAAATGCTCGACCTGATGTCGATGAGCCAGTTCCTTTTGATGCTCGGCGGCATCTTGAAGACCATCAAAGCCGCTGGCGCGGCGATCGAACTCGATTGGTTCCGCTATCTGATCACGCGGTACGAACCGACAGACATTCCGCAAGCCCAGATGGTCGGCTTCATGCAGTCCATGCTTGCTGGCCAGATCCTCGAAAATCCCATGCTCAAATCGACAGCGATCTCGGATGCGGGCCTGACGAAACAGACGCTCTATGAGGTGGAGAAGTCGTCTTTTACCCGCTCAACCTATGACCGGGCGATTGAATCGCTCGACGCGGTGAATTCGGAGATCACGACACTTATTCACCGCGCCTGGGGACGGACATGACGACGCGGTTTACGGCAGTAAATAGTGGCAATTTTTGCCGTGAATTCAGTCCATTAGCCGCGAATCGGAGCGATTGAATGGCACGCAAGGACATTTTCGGAAGTGTCATGGGTCCCGCATCGGCAGTCGCCGATGCCCAGGACGTCTCGAGCTACGCCGTTCGTGGTGCATCACGGTCGATCATACAGTCGTTCCAGGAGCTCTCGAAGGGCTCAGTCGTCGATCTCGATCCGGATTTGGTCGACACCTCATTCGTGTCGGACCGTATCGACGATGACGATGAAGCGTTTCAGGAGCTGCTGGTTGCAATTCGGGAACGTGGCCAGGATTCTCCTGTGCTGGTCAGGCCCCACCCTGACATTTCGGGACGTTTTCAAACTGTCTTTGGCCACAGGCGCGTCAGGGTTGCCCGGCAGCTGGAACGGCCTGTGCGCGCCGTCGTCAAGAAGATGGACGATAGGGACCATGTCATCGCCCAAGGCCAGGAGAACGCCGCCAGAGCTGATCTGTCCTTCATCGAACGGACGCTTTTTGCCGACCGCATCCTCAAGCGGGGCCATTCGCCTGATACGGTGAAGTCGGCCCTCGCGCTCGACGATACGACCTTCTCGAAGATGCGCTCCGTGACCAGCACCATTCCAGAACAGGTCATTTTGGCGGTAGGGGCTGCCAAAGGCGTTGGCCGAGACCGCTGGTGGCAGCTTGCCAAGCTTATGGAACATCCTGGTGCGGCGGCGAAGGCCATGGAGTGCGTGAGCCGCGCCG
The DNA here is from genome assembly GCF_006442685.1 of Mesorhizobium sp. B2-4-7. Classification (NCBI taxonomy): domain Bacteria; kingdom Pseudomonadati; phylum Pseudomonadota; class Alphaproteobacteria; order Hyphomicrobiales; family Phyllobacteriaceae; genus Mesorhizobium; species Mesorhizobium sp. B2-4-7. The sequence goes on along the minus strand of NZ_VFVH01000007.1, from coordinate 81,301 downwards.
ATTTCGCGCAGCAAGGCAGTGAGGCCCGTTTTGCCCGTCTGTTCGACCTTGTGAGCGCCTTAGAAAAGCGCCCACGCGCAGCAGCGAAGCCCAAGGAGCGGGCGTGGATGCCCCAGGACAAATCCGTTCAGGCCAAGATCACCGACACGGGAAAAGTGTTTACGCTTGCCTTTAAGTCCAAGGAAGCATTGCCCTTCGGTACATTCATTGCCGGCAAACTCGATGAGCTTTTCGAGGCATTTCGGGAGTCGGAAATGGCGAAGAAAACAGGAGACTAAGACCGCAAAAGAAAAAGGCCCCCGAACGTCACCGTCGCGGAAGCCCTTCTCACGTCTGTAGCAAGCTGAGAATCGCATTTCCCCGAATCACTGTCAAGAGTCGTGGCGCCGTTTCGGCGAGCAGATTTCTTTTGCCTGATTGAAAGGTGAGGGAAATGGAGAGTGGGTACGCGACGACGCCCTTTGGGCGGCGGCCGATGACGCTTGCGCTGGTGCAGGCGAATGCGGCATCACGGGAGATCCCGCAAGGATCTGCTGTCGAAAAATGGCAAGTCTACCGTTGGCTATGTGAAGGTAAGTCCATCATCGGCGTGGGTGACCGCGCCCTGGCAGTGCTGAACGGGCTGTTGTCCTTCTACCCGGATGACCAGGTCAGTGAAGAAAACGGCTTGATGGTTTTTCCGTCGAACGCACAGTTGTCGCTGCGCGCGCACGGCATGGCCGAGTCCACGCTTCGGAGGAATCTGGCCGAGCTGGTGAGTTGCGGGCTGATTGTCCGCCGCGACAGTCCGAACGGCAAAAGGTTTGCTCGCAAGGGGCATGGCGGGAATATTGCGGAGGCATTTGGGTTCTCGCTGGCGCCGCTGCTGACACGGGCAGCGGAATTCCAGCGAGCGGCGGAGCAGGTCCGGTCCGACGCTCTGGCGCTCAAGTTGATGCGCGAACGGATCACGCTCCATCGACGCGATATTCAAAAGCTTGTCGAGGCCGCGATCGAGGAGGGCGCCGCGGGCGATTGGGGGGCGGTCTGGAGACGGTTTAGGGCTATCGTGGAGGCAATACCGCGCAGGGCCGGCCTGTCCGATCTGGAGAGCATCGTTGCAGATCTCGCCGAGCTCCACGATGAAGTGGATAGGATGTTGGAAAGCTTTATGAATTCCACGAATCCTAGCGCCAATGAATCCCATAATGAGCGGCAGCAATCTGATTCAAACACAGACTCTACTTTTGTATTTGAACCAGCTTTCGAAAAAAGCAGGGCGGCGGCCGAGCCAGCATCTCCTCCGGCTGAGAAGCCGAAAGGCTACCCAATTGGACTGGTGCTGCGCGCTTGTCCCGAAATTGCGGACTATGCCGTTAACGGGATCGGAAACTGGCGCGATCTGATGATGACTGCCGCCCAGGTGCGGGGATACCTTGGCGTTTCGCCCTCAGCTTACGAGGAGGCCTGCCATGTGATGGGCCAGGAGGTTGCCGCGATCGTGATTGCGTGCATCCTGCAAAGGGCGCAGCACATCAATTCGGCCGGCGGCTACTTGCGTGTGCTGACCGACAAGGCGAGGGCGGGAGAGTTTTCGGTCGGACCGATGCTCATGGCAGCCCTGAAGGCCAATGGGGCAACAGCAAGAATGACCGGATGATGATGAGCACCACAATTTGTGCGGGCGCTCGACCAAACGACCGCTCTGCCTGTAGATGCTTAGCCGACTTTGTCGTGTGAGACCTTGCCCCCTGCATGTCATCGCACGACCGGGCAACATTCTGATCAACCCAGCTTATGCCGTTTTTTACTGGGCCGCGGCTGTTTGGCTCCTGATCAGGGCAGGGGAGGGGCGTTACAGTCCTGAAGCCACCGGGCTCAAAAATGCTCCAGCCGGCGGCAGAGGCGCGACGGGTGTTTGCCGAACTCGCTACCTCGACATGCTCGCGCGCACGGTCGGCTCGATCGGCGTCCGTACTCGGGCGGTGGCAGCAGCCCGGGCTTGAAAGCTGCCGAGAACTGCCATATCTTTTGCACAAGAAATATGCCTCTCAATATGGTAGGACGAATTCTGTGGCCCCTGCATTCAAGATCCTCGAGCAGAATGGACCTCTCATCTTGTCCTATATGGACCGGAACGGGAAGATTGCGATCGAGCAGGTCGCGGACGGTTTTGGCATGTCCAAGGGCCAGTTGGCCCAGACCGCCGGTCTTGCGCGCGAGACCCTTTATCGCTCAGAGCGCAGCGCTGCGGTAAAGACACAGGGGCGTCTGCGGGAAATGCTCGAGATCATCAGTCGCGTGACGGATTGGGCGGGTGGCAAGGAGCAGGCGATGGCTTGGTATCGGGCTCAGCCGCTTCCAGCATTTGGCGGACGCACCGCTGAGGCGCTGGTGAAGGATGGCAAGGCCGCAGCGGTCCGTGATTATCTCGATCATATGGCCGTCGGTGGTTTCGCTTGAGGTTCGTTGGAACCTGCTACCGGGCACACGATCCACGTTGGGCATTCAAGCCGACTTCCGGCGAAGGGGCGGCGATCAGAGGTGCGCGATTAAATCCCAAAGGCGTGCCGGCGCTCTATTTGGCGCTGACCATCATGACAGCGGTCAAGGAAGCCAACCAGGGGTTCGCGCACCGGATCGATCCTTGCGTGCTGTGTTCCTATGAGATCGACTTCGATGACATCGTGGATTTGACAACGGACGAGGCGAGGGGAGAATTTTCTATCGCGCTCGAGGACATGGCCTGCGCCTGGGCGACGGCGCTTAGCGACGGAGAGCGCCCGGCGTCCTGGTCCGTCTACGACAGGCTGCGGCCTCGGAATATTGCCGGCATTGTGGTCCCAAGTTTCGCGCCGAGCGCCGAGAAGGAGGATCGTAACCTGGTCCTTTGGGACTGGGGTCCGGGTCTGCCGCACAAGGTAGCCGTATTCGACCCAAGCGGCCGGTTGCCGAAGGACCAGCTGTCCTGGAGATAACGCACTTTTCCGCATCCGAAGGGCAGGGGAGGGGCGAGCCCGGCCTATAGTCCGCTCGCCTTTGTGAGGTTGACACGGAAGCGATCGCGTCGGCGCTGATAGCGGCGAGTCATTTCAGCCGAGGCATGGCCGAGCTGCTTTTGCACATAGCGCTCATCGACTTCGGCCGAGGAGGCGAGGCCAGCGCGTAGCGAATGTCCGGCAAAGAGCTTTGCTCGTTCACCTTCCGACAGATCGCCGCGCACGCCGGCCGCCAGCGCAGTGCGCTTGACCAGGCGCGCGACCTCCTGATCGTTGAGCCGATCGGCGCCGACCGCCTTGCCCTGCTTGGTGACGCGCCTGAAGAGGGGACCGTGCGCGATACGGGCGAGCTTGAGCCAGGTCTGCACCGCGACAACCGGGCAGGTGGCATCGGACGACCCGCGCCCGACTTCAACCTCCCGCCAGCCGGTCTTGCCGCGAAGCGAAACCAGCATGCCCTTGTCGAGGATATCGATCCAGCCGCGGCCGTCCTCAGTCTGGTCGCGGCCGACGTCCAAAGCCACGATCTCGGAGCGCCGCAGGCCGCCGGCGAAACCCAAGAGCAGCATGGCGCGGTCGCGCAGGCCGCGCAAGGTTCCGCGGTCGAGTGTTTCTAGCATAGCGGTCAGATCCTCGGGAAGGATCGCCTCCTTCTGCCGGGGCGGGGCGGCGTGCTTGTTGCGGATGCCGGCCATCACGGTGGCGATGTGCCGATCCTTGCGGTCCAGCGGCTGGCCGCGCTGCGTGTAGTTCCAGGTCAGGGATGACAGGCGGCGCTCGATCGTCGCTACCGCCTTTTTGTCCCTTCCAGTGCCCGAAGCCTGCGCGGTGATATAGAGGCCGACGGTCTGCGGGTCCGGCCGCGATGGATCAAAAGACTGGCGCCGGCACCAGGCGCAAAAATGCTTCCAGTCGGCTGCGTAGGCGCGACGGGTGTTCGCCGAACTTGCTGCCTCGACATAATCGCGCGCACGGTCGGCGAGCTTTTCGAGATGCGTAGGCAACGATGTCTGTCGCGGGTCAAGGACCGACGGGAGAGGGGAGGGGCCTTCATCCGACCGCCCCATCTCCATGACGACGTCGACAATGTCCGGCAGGTCATCGGCGTCGATTGCGTCGGTGGACACCATCAAATTACGGGCTTTGCCCATCCAGCCTCGTCCATTCTAATGTCGCAGCAATGCGATTCTTGCGAGCGAAGGTGCGGCCAAAGTCCGGAATTGTCCACCGCGAGCTGTGTGACGGAATAGCTGAGGGAATTGTGTCCGCTCCGGTCTTGGTATCGCATCAGCGGGAGCGCAACGGGCCTGTCCGATCCAGGGATGGCCTCTCAAGGGTGGTCTCTCCTTGTTTTCATGTTCAACATCCTATTCCGTTCAACAGATGGAGATCCCAAGATGACCATACGTGGCGCAGCGACAGCCGCAAGCGAGGAGCGGATCGCCCACACCCGCAACCGTCTGGTGCTTGAGCAGGCGAGGGCGGTCGGCCTGCTTGGCGCGGCCAAGAACACCCGCCTTTCCGGCAGGGTGTCGTCGGAATTGATCGAGGCGGCAGAGAAGCGCGCCCATGTGAGCTCAGACACCGAACTGCTTGAGCTCGCCTTGTCGCGGCTGGCGCTCGAGGATGATTTCGGCGCCCGGCTCGTCGGCCGCAAGGGCAGCATCTCCGCGGACATCGATCTTGGCATTTGATCTAGGCGGCGCACTGCGGTCCCTAAAACCTCAGCGGCGCAGCGCTGGGCTGGAACGGCGACCGGATTCCGCCCTGTCCTGGGCAGGTGACCAGTCGCCCGTCGGCGGCGTATTGCTCCTCGACACCAGCGTCTATCTGGATGTCCTGCAGGGACGCACGCCCGAAGCGGTCGATAACCTTCTGACCTATCGGCTCTGTCACCACTCGGCCGTCTGCCTTGCCGAGCTCAGCCATGTGTTCGGCCGGCTCGATCCGGCGCACCCGACGACAAAGTCGGTCCCGGGAGCCGTTGCAGATACGATTGAGGATATTCCGGCGCACCGGCTGCATGCACCCGACGCCAACGCTTGGGAACGCGCCGGCATGCTGGCCGGCCTGTTGTTCCGGCTGAACCATCTGCCGAAAGGGGAGGGGCATGAGCGCCGCTTCCTCAACGATGCGCTGATCTTTCACCAGGCCGGTATGCTTGGGGCGACGGTCCTGACCGGCAATGTTGGCGATTTCGATTACCTCAGCCAGCTTGTTCCGTCGGTGCGGGTGATCTTCTACCGGGCAGCGCCAGGTTTGCGCCCGCAGGCGTAAAAGCGTCAGTGGGATGCACCAGCGCTATCGTTAGCCGTTCCAGGAAAGACCGTCGCGCTGTGGGATGGTCCGGAGGGTCGCTGGGCGTGAATTTTGGGCTTCTGCTCGACGAAAACGGCCATTCGTCCTTGTAGCCCACTAACGAACGATAATGCAACATTATCATTCGTTTGATATGTGCGACAAGTGCGGCGGTTATGTGCAAATAGATTGCTAAAAGCGCCGCCGTGATTCATCGTGCTTGCGATGATTCTGCGACCCAAACCCTCTCTGTCTCGCCATGGCGTGCTCGGCGGCGCCCCTTCGATCGCACCGATGGCAACGGTGCCGGCTTGGTTGCGCCGGGCCATCCCCGATGCGCAAAGCGGTGCAGGAAAAGATATTGAGGACGTGGCGCTCGTTGCCGGCGCCGCCATCGGCGCACTCGATGCGGTGGTTCGGCGGCAGGAGCGGTGGGCCGGCGCCTGGCGGCAGCGGCTGGCAATTTCGGCGGCCGCGGCAACGGCAAAGCAGGCCGGCCGCGTCGAGGACGAAGCGGCCTTGCGCGATGCCGTATTGCTCACAAGACCGGGCGACAACGTCGGTCCCGCCGGCCTTTTCCTTCTTGCTTGGCGGCGGCTGGCATCTCGGCCAGCGCACGATCTGCTGACGGAGAAAAATGTCGAGGCGGTGCTGGAAGATCTAGGTCTCACGCTCAACGATGAGGCGGTCAGCGACCTGACGGACGATCTGCGACAGCTTGCCGCCAACACCGGCACGGTCGAAACGCTGGTCGGAGTCTTCGCGGTCGCGGAGCGTTACGGCTTCCGGCGCGTTCTCGGAGCCTGGCTTGCCGATGTCTTGCTCGCGCAGCGGCTAGGCTGGACACATGCAATCCCTTTGTTGGGCGCCGAAGTGACCTTAGTTGTGGGTACGGGCCGGGCGCGTCGACCAGTGACTGCCGCTCTGGCTGCCGGCGCCGAAACGGAAGCCGATTGGGCCAAAAGCCTGCTGGCCGCGCAGGCGCGCGCTGCGCTGCGCGCCATTGATCTTTTCGCCGAACTCGAGCGCCGCGCGGAACGGCTGCTTGCGGTTGCGCCGAAACTCAGGGCCAAGGCGGCGGACGTCGTCGTGGAAAAGCTGCTCTCTGACGACTCGATCGTCGCCTCGGAACAAATCGCCGGCATGAGCGATCGCGGCCTGCGCCGCCTGTTTGACCGGCTGGTCGAGCTCGGTGCCGTGCGTGAATTGTCCGGCCGCGCCACCTTCCGCATCTACGGGCTGTGAAGACAATGGCGGAGAGTGCACGTAGGCGAGGAGGGAGCCGGCTAGATGACCGTCGATCAGCTGACCAGCTGTTTGACCGGGAGCTGGATCACCTGCCGCCGGAAGCGCGCTGGCGCGAATGGATGAACCGCGTCGAGGCCACGATCTTTGCGGCCAGCGAGCCAGTCGACCGCGAAATGCTCGCCCGCATCGTCGGGAAAAGCTGCAGCATTGATCTTCTCATCGACGACATCCGCGAGGAGCTGCGCGGCCGCCCTTACGATCTGGTTTCGGTCGCCGGCGGCTGGAAACATTTGACCCGGCCTGCCTATGCAGACGCCATCCGCGCTGCTGTAGGTGGAAGTGGGAAGACGGCCGACCTTACGCAGTCGGAGGTTTTGGTGCTGATGTGCATCGGCTACTTCCAGCCGATTACCCGCGCCGAACTGTCGTCGTTCTTCGGCAAGGAGATCAGTCGCGATTTTATTGGTCATCTGCGCGGTGCCGGCCTGATCGCTTCCGGTCCGCGCAGCCCAACGCCGGGCGCGCCCTACACCTACGTGACGACAAAAGAATTCCTGCTGGAGTTCGGGCTCGACACGCTGCGCGACCTGCCGGATTTCGAAGCCCTCGAAGACGCGGGGCTGTTGTCGAAGGAGAAGCTGCTGGCGGGCGACATCATGCCGGAATTTTCAATCCAGCAAAACTCCAACGGCGAGATCGAAGATTAAATGCCCGCTAGCTATTAGCATCCACGCAGATGGTGGATGGTGCTCGCTCCAAGCGTGAGAAATCGTTGACGGGCGAAAGCGGTTAGGAGTTGGATAGCTGCGCAGGGGGAAGAGCCATGCCGCTCAATCTACGTATCGGGATACTTGTCGTCGGATCGCTCGATTGGGAGAGCAAAAGCTACGGCGGGCATTTTGTCGGAAAGCCGGATCAAGTTCGCATGAAGTGGCGGGAGACACGCCTAAAAGCAGACAAGCGGTCGATCCAATACGTTCGTGTCCCGATCCGGTATGGCCGGCGGTCCTCTAGTCGTGGCAACACCTATACGATGGTTTTCTCGCCTGAGCTTGGTCCACGACTTGGTATTGGCAAAATCTTCCGCTGTCGCAATCCTGCCAACGGCATCGACGATTTGGTGCAGGAGGCCAAAGAACTCTGGAGAGCGGAGCAGCCAAATGGCAACGACGTAATCTCCGCAGGCTGGGGATGTGTCGCGATCCTGACGTCGCCCGGCTTTCTCGACCACGAGGACGCTGCGGATCGAACGAAGCTGCTGGAAGATTGGGCTGCCTTTACGGAAAAGCAAAGCCGTTACGCTGATTTCGCATTTTCCGCCGCCGACCGCGCCGCCGCCGGGGATAGGCCTGTGATTGAAAATGGCCGCCTCAACATCCCTTGGCCGAACTTCAGAAACAACTGGCCGCTCTCGCTGGACGTGGTTCTGCTGACAGCGACCAAACCGAAAATTATGCTGAAGGGAGCATACTGCACCGCGCAAGAGATCGCCGACGCTTGGAAAAAGAACAAGAAGGAAGATTACTATTTTCGCAACAATTTGCTTGCCGGAATTCGAACGGCAGACGATGAGGAAATCAAAACGTATCTAGACGGCTGAAGTGTTGCCGTAGTGCCTTAGGGTCGCATCGCGTCATAGGTTTTGCCAAGGTGCCTTGCGCTGCTGGCTGGACCAACCCAAGCGCCCCATCGTGAGAGAAGGGAGACGCAGTCAGCAAGCATGATCGGAAGAGCTTGCTTGGTCCCGACATGAGGATCGCATCCTCGATGCCGGGTGCTCCTTTTCGAAGTGAGCCTAGTGCACCGTCGAGCCAATCAGGTCCCATGCCGCGGCCAAGGTGATAATTTCGCGATCCAGTGCTGAATAGATTTTGCTTGCACAACCTGATCGTAAGCGAGCTGCAAAGCCGCCAATCGCCTTCGGGGAGTTCGCTTTAGCTCTCAGCTTCCCCGATGTGACTAACGCCGCGGCTAGGCCACGTCGGACGGGGGGACACCCGCCATCAGATCTCTCAAAAGGGGAGCAAGGGTTGGGAGGGGACAACCAAAGATAATACGGCGGCTAGGAAGCCAGGCGCTTTGCAGAGCGACAACCCAGTAGCGAACCCTCTTTTCGCCCTCGATGCGAAACCCAAATATCGGCCCGCCGCTCATGCCAACGACACTGGAGATCTGCAAGCCGTCATCGATCTCTCCAACAAATCGCGGGTAGGTGGTCTGGCGCGTGCCAGGCGGGAGCGTCTCATGTCGCAACACGCGAAACATGGTAGGCGAGACTGCGCCGTTTCCCGAAGCGTCAATCGCGGGCGATGTGAATTCCTGAGGCAGACCCAGCATCGCGTAGCCATCAAAGCAAACTCGGTGCTGGTGAATCCACCGCTCCTCATCGAGTGCTACTGTTCCGTTCTTCGCCAGAAGGTTGGTATAGTAGGGACGCAGAGGAATGGCACCAAAATCGAGCCCCTGTTCATCGTCATCGACGATGTAGAATGGCTCGTTTCTCACATCGAACGGAATTGGATTGTCTGTGACACGGCCTTGAGCGAACGTGTCAGCCAGAACGACATCGATGACTTCGATCCTGTCATCGGCGAGTTTATCCTTGAGATCGGCCAGAACGTGTCCTGCGGTGACGAAGCAGGTGGAGCCTGCGATGTCGATCAGCGTGCCATTGTATGCCGCAAAAGAGAGCGCTTCCTGTTTGGAAGCGCTTACTAAACGATAGGTCACGCAGATCGCCACGAGATGACGGCCGAAAAACTGCAGGCCGTCGCTTTCGCCCCACTCCCGGGTATCGCTGGTCTGATCCATCTGCCGGCTTGAATCCTTCAAGCGTAGCAACCTGCACGATTGGACCTGGCTAGGCAACCTTTGCGGCACACGCGCATCTTGCCTGCAGCGACAGTGCCGCGCGCCAAGCAAGCCCAGCGGCGCGGTCGTCCGCCTCAGGGAATCGATATGGTGGATGTTCTCGTTGCAGCTAATAGGGCCGTGTGGGTCGCAAGGTATCGGTGGGAAGAAAATGCCCGCGGACCCAACGCACCAAATAGTCGACGAGAAACGGTAGATCTTGCACATGCCGTTGAATCGTACGCAGCAACGCAACGTAGTCCGATCGCCCTTTGATCAAGTGCTCGAGCAACAATCCGGTCGCAGCCTGCCGGAATGGGTAAGTAGAACCATCCGACCAGAGGTCACGAAGACACTGTAGCGCCGCCAGCACGTGGGATTTTGGCTCCGCGCCTCGCCCACCTATGACCTCGCACAAAGTCCGGTACAAATATCCCGGTGCCTGGCCTTCGGCGGCGTCGAGTCGAAATGCGCGAGCCAGAGCAATGCCCGAAACTCCAATGTATGTATGGCCGCTATCTACCAAGTCAGCTGACCAGCGAATGAACGTGTCGAAGTCAATATGGCCGTGTTCGGCCGCGACCCCGAACACTTGATGAAGCCATGCACTACGGCTCCATCCCATAATGTGCGCAAACTCCCTGATAGGCCGATCGTCGCTGATCAATAGATGCTTGTTCTGGATGGCCAAGGCTACGCTGTCGAAGAAGTCGCTCTTCCCACCCTGCAAGAATTCAATCAATTCCTTGGGCAGTTCGTCGGTCAGAAGCAACGGACAAACGTGGGCATTGGTTTCGACCCACGCTATCGCCTTGTCGATATCTTCGAGCCAGGTCTTGACGATCTCCGGAGCGACTTCCGTCGCAGCGATCCGTCCGTTGTCGTATTGAGCCGTCTTGAGGCCGTCTTTGAGAGAAAATTGAATTTGTTCACGACGGGCAAGCAACCGGTCAGATACGCTCTGAGGCAGATGAATTCGACCACACGTTGCCTCGATAGTCTCGAGAGCCCTCAACCGCCAGCCTGTCCAGAATGCCAAGAGATCCAGCGTGCATCCCTGGATCGCGTTCTCACGGACGGCGATTGCGGCGGTATCTCGTTCAGCCTCGTTGCCGATCGCGACTTTCAGCGGCACTCCCTGGGACGCCAGCCCAGCTGCGACCTCGATCGTGTCGACGCCGATGCGATGCGCGAGCATAGCAAGTGGCCACGGTCCGTTCGTGTAGGTTTCCTGCTCCTGCTTGACCCAGTCAAATCTTTGCTTCAACTCGGCGATCAGGTCATTGAGTCCGTCGGGTCGCTCAATATCGATTGACACCTTCCGAAACCCAAATATTTCGGGAAAGCGGCCCTCATGATGCTCCATCACGTAGTGAAGTCGGGCGACGTACTTGTGGCGAAGCGCTATAATCTGGCCCGGCCTGCCAGATGGATCCAGGAACCGATCACCGCTTGAAAGTCCTATGAGTGCTCGGACGAGCGGATGGTCAGGCTCCCAGGATTCATTGTCGAGTCGACGGAGATCGGGATCCGGCTCGACCACCAGAAAGAGCCGCTCGCCGTCGTCGTAGCTGAGGTCCACCGCAACGTCAGATGCAACGACTCTAGCATTCCACGATCGATCTTCGTTGTCGGTACGGCCTTCCTCGATGACGAGCGCCGAAAGCGTCATCCATGCCTGCGATCGATCGCGGTTCTCGAGAAAGAGGCGATACGCAAGAGCCGCCGCCCTATCGAGGTAGCCAAAGTGGCCAAGCAAGCTTGCAATTCGAAAGCGATCCTTAAGGCGTCGGTATCGAAGAAATTCCAGGGGGTGATCGAGTTCGGCGACGATCTCCGTCGATTGATTCTGACGGAGCAGGATTTCAATTCTCAGAAGGCGCGCGTCCGCATCCGAAGCATCGAGACTCAAAATCCTTTCGACGGACGCACGCGCCGTAGAGAGGTCGCCAACGTTCCACGCGTGAGTTGCGGTTGCCCAAAGTACGTCGGGTGTGTCGCGCACGATTGGTGCTGCACGCTGGAGCGCATTCCGAAAAGCCTCATCCCGACGGGCCGCGGCGAGGCACTGCAGATACATCGTAGTCAGGGGACCGGGACGGTTCAGGTCGACAGCGCTGTCCAAGAGTGCGGCAGCTTCCTCCGGCAAGTCGTTGTGGCGAAGCTGGTCGGCGACTTGATATCGCGTGACGACATCAACCGTGTCGGGCAAGCCCTCCACAATTTTTCGCAGGCGAGTCGTGATCTCATCATTACCAACGCCGGTTTTCTTGTCACAGCGGATAAGGAGCAACTCAGCCTCGACTTTATCCGTGCCCAGCTGTCGAAGGGCTTCCACCGCCTCCCGCACCCTTCTTTCGTCATCGAGAACAAGCGCGAGTTCGCCGATGAGATGCCATCGTGAGCTTGCCAAGGCAGGGCTCAGCTCGTCCGGATCAATAGCCAACACCCGACCCAATGCTCCCGAGGGGTCATCGAGTGCGACTAGGTCAGCGGCGAGAAACTGGTTCTCGGGATCACGATCGCCTTCCAGCGTCGCCAAGGCATCCTTCGGTCTGCTCTGGCCAATCAGAGATAACGCGAGAAGACGTCGCAGCTGAGGCTCGCCGTGAACGACGGCGGCTGCGCGCTTAAGCAGTGTCTCGCATTCCGCGGGCCGATCCCCCAGCCGCAGGAGGACGCCAGCGTTGTTCAGATAGGCAACAAGATCATGTCGATCGGCAAAGCCGATTTCCAGCATATGTTCCGCAACTGCCTTCATATCGTTGGCCGCGGTGTTGAGTTCATCGGGACTGATCGGGCTACGGGCTCCCGGAACGGTGGCGCCGGATGTCACGACTATAGAGAGCGTTGCAACGGCCCCAATTCGCTTGAATTCCGCGACCTCGGGATGCTTTCGTGCAAGCTGACGATTTCGCTCTGCCCAATCGGAGACGTTTCGACGGCTGTAAAATTCTGCCAGACCGAGATCCGCATGAGTGCTATCGACGAGATCCGGCGGGATGAGCGAATGTGGGTCGCCGGCGAAATCTGATCGCGCCGCTGCTTGGAGTAGATAACCTATCGCATGATCGGCACGCGGCGTACCGGCCAAAGCCTTTTGCGCAAGATCCATGGCCTCGGAATATCGTCCCTGAATCGTCCGGGCCAAGGCGAGATTGGCATTGGCATTCGGATCATCAGGGCGGATCGAATGCGCCGTTTCGAACCGCCGTGCCGCGTCCGGCTCCCGGCCCAGATCGAGAGCCGCCGCGCCCAGGTTGGTTTCAATCCGAAAGCGGGCCCACGGCTTCTTGTCCAGGACCTCCTTCTCTAGCAGCCCAAGAAGTGCCTTCTCCGCAATAAGCGGCTGATCCTCTCCCAATAGATCGCGAAATGTATCGATGCGGGCATGCAACGCCGGATCCTCGCTGGAGAGACTGCTATTCGATGAGCTATCTGTCGGTAAGGAAACAAATCCCATTTGCCGAAGCTGTTCGCCGACTTGCAAGGCAATCTGTCCCGCCAAGTCGCCTGGAGCGCGGTCTCCCGGTAATGGCTGCTGTGGGGCAGACGTGGATACCGAAGCCGGGAAGAAAAAGGCGTACGCCCGCTCATGGAGGGCGATCAGGACCTGGAGCGCTCCCCAACCATAGAGTGAAACCGTCAGGTCGTGGCCCTCTTCCCGCAGGGCTTTCTCAACGGCAACCGCTGCATCGGTCGCATGGGTATCGTCTTCCGCGGTTGTGGCAAAAATGATCTCCTTCAGTGCTGCCTCGAGTTGCAGCGCCGCCCGGCAATCGGAGAGGATTTTCGCCTGCTTGAGCGGCTTTGTGACCCTTCGGCATTGGACGCCGACATAGTGGTTGGGATCGCCATTGCGACGTCCGATTACATCGATTCCGCGCTGATCCTGCCCGCCGCGGCCGTACTCAACGGTGTTCGGGTCGTTCAGCTCATCGCGAAACAAGATCACACACCCGCGCTGCAGCGCCTGCCAATCCTTAGGTTTTGGGATTTCGTGGGCAAGTCGCGTTGATAGCGGCACACTCTGGTCAGATGGTTGCCGGAAGACGCGGCTGGGGAGGTCAACAAGTACCTCGTTGCTGTTTCCCGATTTGCCCTGGTCGCCCGTTTCAGCCATCAGAAGCTGACGCCTACGATCTTTACGCCGATCCGGTCGGCGAGTTCGAGCAACTCGGAATAGATGTCAGAGTTGCCGGTCAAATCGAGCGACGCGCCGGACTGCACCAACATGTTTGCCGGAATTCGGTCGCCAAACAGCATCACCGCGAGAGCCCGGTCGTCCTGCCGAGAAATCCAGCAAAGTCCCTGGATATCTGGGCATTGTGCGTGAATGGCTTCAGCCCAGGGGCGTGTTGCAGGATATCGGTCCTTCTCAGTGTCAATAATCTGGCTGCGCTTGATGCCGAGTTTCCGCAACGCGGTGACGCTCAAATCAGCTAGGACCAAATCCCTCCGTGGCACCACCTGCGAATAGACTTGATCGGCTAGTTTCACCTTGTCGTAAGTCTTCAGGCCTGCGGTGAATGGCACATCGTGGAAGACGGTTTCCATGGCCGCACAGTCGAAGGTCGTACCGCCATAGAGAGTTGGGACACTTGCCCCATTTGCACGCTTTATCGGGCTGAATCGGGCGTTGCCTTTAAAGCCTGGATTGAATTCCGCGCCGGCATAGAGATTCAAATGTATGCGATGGATAGTTTGGTCCGCTGGCCATATCGCTCGCGTTATGTTGTCGTGCAAATCGTTCGATGGGACGGGAACTGGTGTTGTCAGGGGTCCCCGTCCAATCTTTGATTTAGCCATGGAGTGCGCCTACCAACTCATCCTCGGCCGCCGCAAGAACGCGCTCGGGTTGCGCAGCGAGCACATCTTGCGGACGCTTGCCTCCGAGGAAGCTATTAACGGATGCAAACCAATAGGCGAGCCCCCAGTCATCCTTCTTCCCGTGTAAGACGCTCAGAATTTTAGCGAGCGTTTTCATCGGCCGATATCCGGTGGCGGAATCCAGAGCGTAGCCAGGGAAATAGTCTATACCCCGATGCCGAACGGCAAAGATCTGACCCTCTTTCTTCCACTTGTTTGGCTGTGCACTTGGGTTGCTTGTGCTGAACCCAGCCATCTTAGCGATTTGGGGAGCGGTTAGCCAATCGCCGCTTTCCAGCACGGCCTTTCTTGCCTCGGCCGCCATCCGCGCCTCGACAAGCATATGCTGTGGGGGCGGAACCTGAGGGACCAGGGCCTCAATTATCGAGTTGATTGCCTCACGCTGGCGACGCATCAGGATGGTTCGAACCAACGGCGCAATGCTGACGACCGTGTCGGCTAGCGCCCGAACTGCGGGTTCGCTCCCATGCTCGAACGTTAGTGCGATGACCTGCTCCGCTGTCAGCCGATCAAGTTGGTCGCCAACCTGCTTAGGCGTTCCGGTGAGTGCGCCAAATCCCGATAGTTCGATGGTGTCATTAGAAAGTGCCATGATATCCAACTCCGTTGGTTTGGTGAGGGTGATTACATATATAGCATGATAACCGATCTCATCAAGAGTGTCGACTTGAACTCTGGGCTGCCGCTTCATCCGGGCGGTCGGCCTTTCGGGTGATCGGGTGCGCCGCCAAAATTTATCCTGGGCTCACTGCCTTCCGATTCGTCTCGTTATGGCCGCACGTGATATGTTCGTGGTATGTTCGGCACGCATCAGGTAGAGTGTCGGGCAGCGACCTACGGTATCAAGCTAGAATGGTGCGCACGGAAAAAGCCCGATTACGACCGAGCGATTGCGCGGTTTGCGTGTTCGGACGCCGAAGCCGACACCTGGCTGGAGGGTTTTGCCGACGACACCTACCAAGCCAAAGAGCTGCGGTCGACGCGGACGCGGCCGATCACACCATCGAAGAACCCGGCGAGCAGTACTTCAACGCTGCCAAGGATGAAGGCCGTCGTGAAGCTTCGTCGGGGAGGCGGCCGCAAAATATCGGAATTTCGCCCCCGGAAAATCCGACAGGCTGCCGCTGAACGACGTCCCGCAGTGTTTCGTCGTCATAAACTGATTGTACTGCCACAACACCACACGGTCGCCTCCCACTGCACGGCACAAGCCACAAGCGCGCTGTTCCTAGGTAAATTCCAGCAAATTTAGATGGAACTTATCGTGAACATACACTAACACTGCTTAAGTCGTCGGAATTTTTTTGAGGGAAATCATGGCTCGGACTTGGAATCGTGATCGTGCTGCGAAACGCATTCAAACTAGGCTGAGTGAAGTCCGCCTCGAGGACATTGAGATCCGTAAATACGTTCGCGACATAAACCTCGACAACCTTCCGCGCACGGTAGCTTATCGCGTGGATGGCGTGCATTTGTATGCCGATATCGTCAATCTCGATGATATGTTGAACGTAACGACCGTGGAGGGTGAAACCTGCCACAAACGGACCTTGCGTTTTCTTAACCTCCATTATCGCGCGGTGCATCGAATTCTGCAGGAAGTCGACGCGCTTTTCGTTGATTTTCACAATCAGCGCTTACATTCAGTGGTCACCAAGCCGTACGACACTGAAGACGGGCGTATCCATCGCGCCGTGGCAATTGGTCAGTTGATCATTGATGTCCTGAAGCGAACAGGTGAGGACGCCGACCACCCTGCGGCGAAGGTTCGAGTGGGTATCGACAGTGGGAAGGCCGTTGCCGTCAGCAATGGCCGTCGCGGCCACCGCGAACCACTTTTTTTGGGTGAACCCGCCAACCATGCAGCCAAGCGGGCTGGGGGAGGGAAAGCTACCGGGATTTATCTGACGAACCTCGCGCGCAAAGTGATTGGATTGAAGGACGTCGACAATCCAGACGTCAATCCGCTTTCGGCGTCGGAAATCGAAACATCGCAAAAATCAGCCAATCTGAGCGTGACAGCAGATCAGATCGTCTCTGAGTGGAAGACTGACTTGACCAACAACCCAATTGGTTCTTTCAGCTTCAGCGGTCACACGCCGCCGTACAGCACTCTCGATATTGAAACGCTGTCGGTCCGGAATTCGCGCCGGCAAGATGCCGCGACAGTTTACGGCGACATCGACAACTTCACCAACTACGTCAGCGCAAACATTGGCGACGACAGTGGTGCAAAGCACGTCGTGCGCGCTCTTCATGTCATTCGCAGCGAGCTCGATGCCGTTCTTCACAAAGACTTTTCAGGCCGGAAGGTTCGTTTCATCGGCGATTGTGTGCATGGCCTTCTAGTCGAGGGCACTGCTCAGACTACCGATAGCGAGACGACGATCAGCAATATGGTGCTCTGCGCCGGTGGGATGCGAAGCAGTTTCGACCTGGCAATCGAGAAACTGCAAGATGACGGCACTGATGCGACAGACCTTGGGCTTGCTGTTGGGTTCGAATTCGGACCGATGACAGTCACGAGACTCGGGGTAAAAGGCGCGCTTGTCCGGTGTTCTGTAAGCCGGGGAGTCATACAGGCGGAACGGGAGCAGCATCGTTGCGGAGAACATGAAACCGCTATCGGGCAGAATGCTTATGACAAAGGCAATGATGCAGTTCGCGGTATTTTTGGTTCGAGGCGGAAGCGCGCCAATTTGGACTACGATGTAGCCGTTACCGAGTTGTCGTCCAAGGGCGACAAGGTCGCCAAAGCAGCGGCGGCCTTTGCAACCGCCGGCTTACTGAAACCAGCGTCGGCTCCCGCAAGTCCCTACAGTTTTCAGAATCGCCCGACCGGACCAGCCAAGAAAGACGGCTTTTCTTGATCTGGTATTTTCAGAACGCGGATCGATCGCGGCACGAGCGGCTCGCCATCGAAGCGCTCGTTGGGGAAGTCCAATGGTTACGCCCGCTCGATTGGCGAATCGATGAACATCTTCGTTTGGTTTGGGACGCCGACATCTTGATCGGAGAACGCATATTTCCGATTTATCTTCGATATCCCAACCATTTTCCTCATTCACCGCCGCTCGTGATGCAACGAGGCGATACGTCTAGATGGTCCAGCCACCAGTGGGGAGCTGGCGGTGAGTTATGTCTTGAAATTGGCGCCGACAACTGGAACTCGGATTTTACAGGCGCAGATATGGTTCGAAGTGCCTATAGTCTGCTTGAAATGGAGGTGGAGCGAATACCAAGCTCCGAAATTCCATCTCGGCATCAGACGACCCTCGGCCAGGACCTTCGTTGGACGGTGAGCCGGCTTGCAGCGACGACATCTTTGCTGGAATTTGCCGCCACTCAAGACGTGCCCCTGGAAGGGAAGGTCGACTGCATAGTACACGACGAAGCCGTCATATATTACGCTTCACTTTTTGCTCGGAATGGTGCCGAAGTCTGGCGTGACGCGTCAATCCCAAAGCCCCTCCGAGCGGAATCCTTCAACATCGACGGGGTTCTAATTCCATGGCCGTCGGCAACGAGCCTTCCAACCATTGCGACAGTTAAAGACTTTCGCGCTGACTTGGCTGCCCAATGGTTCCCGCTGGATGATAATAGAAGGGTTGTCCTGCTTATGCAGGGCAAAGCGCTTCACGCCTTTCGGATGTATGGAGACTCCGTTTCCAAGGTGACCATCGTCGGTCCCGAGCTAGTCGTGGATCGACTGGGCGAGGACCATCGCTCTCTCTTGGAAAGGAAGGTGGCTATCGTAGGCTGCGGATCACTCGGTAGCAAGGTTGCAGCGAGCCTTGCCAGATCTGGCGTTGGGAATTTTCTTCTAGTCGATGATGACGTTCTTATGCCCGGTAACTTCGTGCGGCATGATCTCGATTGGCGGGATATCGTGACACACAAAGCAGACGGCGTTGCACGTCGCGTCCAGTTAGTGAATCCGATGGCCCAAACTGACATTCGTCGACAGCGGCTTGGCGGACAGGAGTCGAGCGGTAGTCTCGAAGGGCTCATCGAAGTCATCTCGCAGTGCGACCTTATTGTTGACGCGACATCTAGCGCAGAGGCGTTCAACTATCTGTGCGCCGCCGCCGAAAGTGGTGCGAAGCCAATGATATGGGCGGAAATTCACGGCGGGGGTATCGGCGGCCTGATCGCTCGTCATCGGCCAGGCATTGAGCCCGGCCCAGCACTGATGCGGCGAGTGATCGAAAATTGGTGCGCCGAGAAGGGACTCGTGGTTGAGCGCCCCGAAAGGTCATATGAGGATCGAAATGTAGGCATTCCTTGGGTCGCAGATGATGCAGATGTGTCTGTTATCGCAGCTCACGCCTCGCGATTCGCGATCGACCTGTTGATCCCTCGCTCGCCATCCATTTTTCCACACTCAGTATATTTCATCGGGCTTGCGGAAGGATGGCTGTACAGTGAGCCGTTCCATACGGAACCTGTTGACGTCGGACTGGCCTCTCAGGTTATTGCGGAGCAGAACATTCTCGACGAAGCCGACGTAGCTGCCGAACGGGCACGTATTATCCAAATACTTGGGAGATCATTTGGTCAAACTCCTCCTGCCGGATGATATAGCGTCGCGGCTCAATATCGCGCTGGCGAAAGCTAGACGCCAGGAGATCGGTGGTCTTATCGTCGGCGAGCACGTGACGGACGAAACGTTTCGGATTGTCGATATTTCAATCCAGACGAGCCATGGCACTCCCACACATTTCGAACGCGATCCTGTATTGCACGCGGAATTCCTGCGAGAATTTTTCGAGCGAACAGGCAGAGATTTTGAGCGGTACAATTATCTGGGTGAATGGCACTCGCATCCGAGCTTCGACCCGATCCCAAGTGCCGACGATGTCAGGACGATGCGATCGATTGTAAGCGACCCGAAAGTAGGCGTGAATTTCGCTGTCCTGTTGATTGTCCGTCGTACCGGCTCCACGAGGCTCGCCCTATCGGCGACCGCATTTTCCCAATTACTTCCTCCTGAGTCGGTGACCGTCGTCGGTGATGTTGGCACCGCAGCAAGGAAGAGGAGCCTCATGGAAGCCAGTCTGGATTGGCTCAGGAATTTGGTGTCTTAACGCCGAGTTGCCGCACGATTTTTCGGATTTGCGTGCAAACCGGTCCAAGGCGTGACGCCAGCGTGCTGGGATCGCCCGTTGCGAAAGACGCTGGCGTCAGACCATGGAGGTCCGACGGAAGGTTTATCCCCGTTTGGCGCGGATATACTAGGATACTGCGACGCCGACCAAGGCGTCCCATGAACATGCCAAGCTCAAAGAGCACGTTGTCTCGGATGGCAGAATTGCGAGCGCCTCGGCTGGTTTCGACGATGTCCTCGAATAGTGCGACCGCTACACCGAAATCGCTTTCGGCCACGGCTAGTTCCAGAGATTCAAGCGGATAGCCGCCCGCCCAGAAGACGCCGTTCGGCCACACGGTTGCAAGTACGTCATGCTGGAGACCGGTCTGGATTTCATTCGCAACGTCGAGCCCCTCCACAGACGACATTATAAACATCCTCGGCTTCTCGTTGGGGGTCGTCATGAGTCGATTGCGATCGAATAGCCGCCGCGACAACTCTTGGGCTACGGATTTCCAGATCAAACCCGGAAACTTGTCAGCCAAAGCCGAGAATTCTGCCCCCGACATCTTTATCGCTACGACCGTATCTTCAGCGAACACTGAGGCGGACCGCCGCTGGGAAGGCTCTATCGCGGCCATCTCGCCGACGTGCGCACCGGCCTTTAGAGTTCGCACCTCTTGACCTTTGACCACTACAGAGACGCCGCCGGCGACAAGAAAGAACACGTCGTTGTCCTCACCGCCTTCGGCAATGAGCGTATCCGCGGCCTTGTATTCTACGAGCTCGCCAGCCGTCGCGATTGCCTCAGCGACCGCTGCGTCACCACTGTCAAACTGCCGCTTCAGACTAGCGATAAGCGCCGAACTGTTGCCGCCTTCAAACCGCTCTTTCATATTCCCTCCCGGCAATGCATTTGTCTGAATCCTATGTATGTATTTGCTGGGCCTACAGGAAATGTTCGCGAGGGTACGAGGCTATGGAGTGGCCGGAGACGGCCAAATTATGAGCCGCGTGGTCCTAGGTTGCCAAAACTAGTGCCGACTGCTGAAGATTCTACGAGAATCTAGACGAAGCGCCGTTCCGGTAGATTGCCGATCTTCACTCGATGGTCCAACGCTCCCGTTGAGACGAGGTAGCCCATAATGCCGTCCTTTGATTTGATGAATGCCAACGTAGACTGCCCACTCGGGAACGTAATTTGTCCGGACGCGATCTCCAGCGCTGCGCTTTCTCCGGCGTAGTAATGGAACGTAATTGGGCGCTCCGTAACCTCAATCTCCAGTGCGTAAGTGCATGTGATATCCTTCACTTGGAAGCGCTGGCCCAGAGCGTCGATGACGTACAGTCCGTCCATCGGAGCAACGATTTGACTGTTGAGGGTCTGGCGGGTCGGATTGCGGGCCTCCGGGGGCAATTTGTCCATGATGAGGGATTGAATACCCTCGCCGGGGTAGGGCAAGCCGTCAGACGTATAGACTGCGGATGGATTCGTGACCTTTCGCCCGTTTTCCACCACGCCAACGCAGGCCCCGATCGCGGTGAAGTTGTAGAATTGGCCGACGATGGTGACGGTGCCAATCCATTCAAAGGATTCCGCCTCGGCCAAGTCCATGCATGTCAGGTTCAGTGCCTTTGCCTTGGTGCGGGCGGTGCGTGTAAAGCCGTTCGCAGCAACAACGATTCCGCGATGGATTCCAGTCTTTTCACACTTCTTAGCGAAGGCCTCAATCTGAGGAACTCCCACCTTTCGCCCTTGGTCCCTGCATTCAATGGCCGTCAGGTTGGGCCCGTGATGAGTACGACGGATAATCACCACGTCATGTTCGCGAAGCCGCCCGGTGTCCTTGTCGGGTAACCGTAAGGAGGAATCCACCGTCACGCCGTCATGGTGCGCGAACATACGCTCCAGGGTGGCAACGAAATTATGGAATCGCTGACCAGGTCGTTCATGAGAGGCGGTTTCTTTCACGGCGCAAATAGTACCACCATGGTGTCAGCGTTGCATCCCGTCTAAGACTTTGGGCTGGAGTTTATCCGCGACGATTGGCGAAGAACGTGTTTCTGGCCCATGGGGTCAGTCGGAGGAACGAGTGTCTGTCGGCGACGGTGCGACGCACCGAAGCTTGGCCGAGAATGAAGTCAACACGGGTTGAGGCTGACCGAGCGCCGTCGCCTTCAGGGTTGCGGGGATCCTTGCTGCGACTTTGGCTTGTTCGGCGAGCGTTGCGGGCGCCTCATGGGCTTCTCAGTAATAACTATGATTGAAGAGGTCGAGACCCCAGAGGAACATGTCTGAGTCAAGCGACGGCCCTGATCCCACGTCAGGGAGCATCGCAACATTTCGATGAATGGAAACGGGGGTTGTTCCTGGTTTGTGCTCAAAAAGCCGCATAAATGGCAGTCTGGTGCGACGTCCGGAATTATTGAGCATTTCACGGGGTAACCAGTCCGGAATTATGGGTTGCTGGCGGGCGGGCGATTGAAAACAGGAGAGTTTTCTGGCTGAGGGTAGGGGTTTCCGATCAAAGATCGAGTTTACTAATGGCCTCAATGACAGTTAATTCTGGATTGGCATTAAGCGATTGGATTTGCGTAGAATATAGCCGCCCTTATTGGTAAACCCGCTCACGGTCGACAACGGATTGGTCGACCCAAGACGACAGGATTGGTAAAACCTGAGCACCGAGGTTCAGCTCTATACTTCCTCCCCAATCGCTTGAGACTTGAGCCAGATGGCGTCAGTATCTCAGCGTTGGCGCTTGCGCACGACGGCGACGGCCTGATTAATTCCGGACAGCGACAGATAATTCTGGACGGCACACCATGCGGAGGCACTTCGCTTTGCGGTCCCAAACCATCACTTCTCAACCAAGCTGTTGCTCTGGCTACAAGGGCTGTGAGGTGCGGACCTGTGATTTGTCAAATGCAGGAATCCCTCGCTATTACTTGTCCCCGATGTGCAAGGAAGGCCTGCTCGTGAAGGTCGGTAAGGGCGGTATCGCGCCGCAGTGGTCGATGCGCCTGCTGTTTCAAGGGCCTCACGCATCTTGTCGACACTGCTGACCCGAGCATCCTGGCCGGCCTCAAAACGATTACCGTAGTCCCTTCACTCCGGCCGCCTTGACTAGGCCGAGAGTGCTTCTAAGCGCGTCATGCGCTTGCGATCTACATCGCTTTGGGGTCATGTCCTTCGACCCGAATGCAAAGCTTGCCGCGCCATATTCGTCCTTGACGCCACAGCTCATGAACGAGCGACGCCAAATGCAGGAGCAGACGCCTCAGAGTTTGGCCAGCGTAGCCAGCATCGCGATAGTCCGCAATGTAGTTGTCGACGTGAGGGAGTGAGGCCGCAGCCTCCACCTCGTGGCCCTTACGCTGCAGTTTCTTGACGGTGCGTGCTCTTATATAACGTGAGCCGCCAATGACCACAATTTTCATGTTGCGTCTCCTTGCCAGCATTGAAACCAAACATGCTCGCCGTCGTGCGTGCCGTTCCCGGTCAGCGTTTCGCCACTATCCTTTGCCGAGATCGTGAGGAAGTCGTGCCCGGAAGCCATTCGTTTCGTCTGGAGGTCTATCGCCTCGCGCTGGAAGGAAGCGCCGGCCTCCTCAAGCGCGATGTGGTCAGCCGAACTGCAGGCGAAGGAACTGTAGTAGAGTTTCACGATCTTTCTCTTGTCTGAATGCAGATGACGTTCCGCAAATGGAGGGGCACGAGCCCGTTCGGCCACTTGGCGCCGGTCGTTCCGGATAGCGCGTTGGAAGGCTCGCACTTGGCAGGAAAGACGGCTACGGTGCAGACAGGTAGGTATGCCTATGCCGAGGTGTGAGCGCGCCGAGACAATTGTTCTTTGATTGCCGCGCGCGCCAAGCCTGGCGTGAGAAATGGTCGCCGGAAGAGCCAAGACCGCCTGTCGCCGCATGGCGTTCTCGGTTATCAGGCCAATCCTTCGCTGAGGAAATAATAAGCGAAAGTATCGGGCGCACACACTGTTGGCACAATGACTGATATCCCGCCTCGGCCCCCATGGTGCCACTTGAGCAAAGAGATGACCACGGCCGCAGACATGCCTGCTCGATTGCCGCCGGCGCGATGAAGCACTTTCCAGCAACAGAGACCTTCATCATGAGCAATCCTGGCGAACCCGAAAGACGGCCCGCCGAGCTGGTGTTACCTGTTGAAGACCTTGCTACGGTCGAGGTCGATTTCTCTTCGCTGGTGCCCGGCACATCTGTGGTCGCGCAATGGCGCGGCAACCGGCGTGAGCATCGTCAGCGCTTGGCGCAGCACCTATCACGGCTCGCGAATTCACACTGCATCCTAGTGCGGCCATGCCAAAGCCGCGTCCTATGAAGCCTACTGGCCCTGGAGCTCGAACCAGCGAATTGATGTCCGGTGGCGTTCCCGGCTTCCCCCAGTAGGTTAGTGGGCGCCGCCGGCTGCTATATGACCCGGCTTCTTTAGCAACAGGACGGCCGACAACGCGATTATTAAGCTAACGCCAAGCAGGAAGAAGGTGTCGTTGAAGGCCATGACGAAGGCCTGCTGGCGTACCCTCAGCGCGATCGCAGCAATCGCTTTTTGTGCAGCGAGCGCCTGGTCGTTGATACCATGCGAATGGAAATAGGCGGTGAGCCGCACAATGCGGACGCGCGTTGCCTCTTGAAACAGGGATACCGATTGTACCAGCACGTTCGAATGGTACTGCTCGCGCTTGGTGAGGAAGGTTTGCAGCAGCGCGATGCCGACGGCGCCGCCGAGGTTGCGGGTCATATTGAACAGGGCCGAGGCAGAGCCGGCATTTTCCGTCTCGATGCCTGACGTGGCTATTGCCGAAAGCGGCGCCAATATAAGGGCTTGGCCGATGGCGCGCACGATGTTCGGCCAGAACAGCTGGTCGCCGGCATATGCTCCGCTCATGTGGACGTTCATGAAGTTGGATGCGGCAAACAGGGCGAAGCCGATCGCGATGACGAGACGGATGTCGAAGCGCTGCATAAGGCCAGGTACAAGCGGGATCAGGACAAGCTGCGGCAGGCCGGTCCAGGCGAGCACCATGCCGATCTGCTCGGCATTGTAGCCCTGAATGCGGGCGAGATAGACGGGTACGATGAAGACCGATCCGTAGAGCGCGACACCAAGCAGGAAGTTGGCGAGGACGCCGAAGCCGAAGTTGCGGCGTACCAGCAGTCTGAGGTTCAGCAGCGGATGGCTCGAAGTCAGCTCGATCCAGACGAACAGGGTCAGCGACACCGCGGCGACGATTGCCAGCCGCGCGATAAAGGGCGAGCCGAACCAGTCGTCTTTGTTGCCTTCCTCAAGTATGGTCTGCAGGGCCGCCAGTCCGATGGCCATGGTGACAATGCCCGGCCAGTCGCCTTTGGCGAGCAGGCCAAGCCGCATCGGTTGGCCGTCGAGCGAAAACCACAGCATGCCGACCATCAGCGCGCCCGGCACCAGGTTGACGTAGAAGATGTATTGCCAGCCCCAGTTCTCGGTGAGATAGCCGCCGATGGTCGGGCCTATCGCTGGCGCGAAGGTGGCCGACAGCGCGAACAGGGCCAGGCCGATCGGCTGCTTGGCTTTCGGCAACATCGTGATGACAATGGTGAAGGCGAGCGGGATGAGCACGCCGCCGGTAAAACCCTGGATCGCTCGTAGGACAATCATCTGACCTAGATTGGCGGCGAAGGCGCAGGCGACCGAAAAGACGAGGAACAGCACCGCGTTGGTGATCAGATAGATCCGCAGCGAGAAGACCTGAGACAGCCAGCCGGTCAGCGGGATCACCACAATCTCCGCTATGAGGTAGGACGTCGAGATCCAGCCACCGTCATCGATGCCAGCCCCAATCGCCCCCTGGATGTCGGCAAGCGAGGCATTGACGATCTGAATATTGAGCACGGCCATGAATGCTCCGAGAGCAGAGCCGACCACCGCCACCCAGACCCGCAGCGAATTGGCGGCACCAGCAGATCCGGCCGCGTTCTGGACGTCGCCGGCCGACGTCGGAAGCGAGGAGACGGCGGTTTTCATTGCTGCAACTCCTCAAGCGCCAGTAAGAACGGCGCCAGTGTCAATCATCGCGAAACTGAGGAACGACCGTCGGCCAGCACGGCCGCTTTGGTGTTAATGGTCGGCTCGACGGACATGCCGGACCTGAGCAGCCCGTCGAGCTTGTGATTGTCGATGGAGATCCTCACCGGGATACGCTGCACGATCTTGGTGAAGTTGCCGGTCGCGTTGTCGGGCGGCAGCAATGCGAATTCCAGGCCGCTCGCCGGCGACAGGCTGTCGACCTGACCAGTCAATTCGACGCCAGGGAAGCCGTCGACGGCG
The DNA here is from genome assembly GCF_006442685.1 of Mesorhizobium sp. B2-4-7. Taxonomy (NCBI): domain Bacteria; kingdom Pseudomonadati; phylum Pseudomonadota; class Alphaproteobacteria; order Hyphomicrobiales; family Phyllobacteriaceae; genus Mesorhizobium; species Mesorhizobium sp. B2-4-7. The sequence continues at coordinate 55,605 of NZ_VFVH01000007.1, read as the reverse complement.
ACGCGCACCGGCTGCCCGGGACGCACATGAGCGAGCTGCGTCTCCTTGAAGTTGGCGACGACATAGACGGCATGCAGCGGCACCACAGCCATCAACTGCGTGCCTGATGCCACATACTGTCCAACCCTGAGCGTGCGCGCGCCGACCGTGCCGTCGACCGGTGCCGTGATTGTGGCATAGGAAAGGTTCAGTCGGGCCTGATCGGAAGCTGCCTCGGCGCGATCCGTTTGGGCAACGGCACTGTCGCGCTCGGTGGCGAGTACGTCGATCTTAGCCTTTGCGGCGGCTAGGGAAGCCTGGTCGCGCTGCAACCCGGCGATGAGTTGATCGGCCTGGGCGCGGCTTGCTTCGGCTTTCTGCGCAGTACCGGTGCCGCTCCTTGCCAACGTCGCATAGCGGTCGGCGTCGGTGCTGGCGAACGCCAGCGAAGCTTGCGTTGCGGCGACTGTCGCCTTTGCCTGCAGGATCAGCGACTGCTGGAGCGCGATCTGTGCGTCGAGATTACGGACGGCCGCCTCGGCGGCCTCGACCTCGGCATCAGCCTGGGCGAGCGCGGCACGGAAGTCGCGGTCATCGATGCGGGCGAGAACCTGCCCGGTCTCGACAGTCTGGTTGTCATGCACCGGCACATCGGCAATGTAGCCCGATATCTTCGGCGCCACCGTCGTGTAGTCGGCTTTCAAATAGGCGTCGTCGGTAGACTCCAGATACCGGCCTGCGGTCCAGTAGCCATAGCCCCAATCACCTCCCGCGGCTGCGCAAATCAGAAACGTCGCCGCGAATGCGATCCGCTTGAGGCGGCGGCTCCTAGATACCGCCGCAGTGACGTCGCCGGGAGTAGCTTCCGTACCAACCGGCAAGGCACTCGGCTCTTCCGCCGAGGGCCGAGCTGGCTGCTCGACGAAGGCAGCCGGCCGCGGCTGAGGCACGGCCGCGCCGGGTGCGTTGGAGAAGTTGGTGGTCGCGGGCATCTCGGACATCTCATTCGTCCTGACGTTCATCGTGTTTTGCGCAAGAGCGGAATGCCCCTGTGCTCAAAAATCGGAAGCCGGACAGGTAAGAAGCTCGCCTGCCTCTTCGTTGGCTGCAGAGAGAAACCGGAAAAACCCCTGCTTTCGTCGTCCGTACCTCGTCCGGTTGACACGGCTCGAAGTACATATTGCGATATCCGAGCCGAAAATCATCTGCACCAGCGTATAGGGAGGTGGCTGCGATAGCAGCGATGAAGATGGTCGTTCTGATCGTTCTCTTGCTCCTGTTTGTGAAGGGGGATTGCCTGCCGATCGGAGCGGCAGCCAGACTGGGCTCTTGTCGGGGGGAGGCGGCGCGAGCCTACGACCTGACTAGGGTGAGCAGGTCAGGATTTGATAGTGTCGGCCTGCGTCGTGCACATGCCGTGCGGAAATTTCTCATAGACCTTGAGTGTTGCTCGCTTCAGTGTTCGCGAGAGTAGCGCCGAGTCATGGATCGGAACGATCTAGTCGTCGTCGCCATGCATCACGAACGGAGACAAGTCGATTGACTTGGAGGTGTTCGGTGAAGTGGGTCTCCGAAAAGGCCTTGATGAATTGAATCTGGGCATTGGCGGCGCCCATCATGTGTGAACGACGCTCGCAATGGCTTCGCGTCGGATCGGTTGAACACTTAGAACGGGCCGCTCGCAAAATCGAGATAGAACTGCGCCCGACTTGCAGCGCTTGGCTCAGCCCGTCAAAAACTTCGATAGGCAAACCACTTGGATTGGCAGGCGTCTCAAGATCGGTGGCACTGCCGGAGGCCGGCATCGCGATCACCCTGAAGCCGGCATTGCGATACACGCTGTGGACGGCCGATCTTGGCAGCTTGGAGGCGAGCGGGCATTTGGCCTTTGCCCCGAACGAGTGTTGCGGCAAACATTACGAAAATACCGGCATGGCGAAGATGAATTTCACGGGGAGTTCCGGGGACTGCTCAGCGTAGTTGAGGCGAGGCCCGAGGCTTTCTGTATGTCGGTGAAGGCATGCGTTTTTAACGGCTAGGTTTTCGATTTCTCCGCGTGAAAGGCTATAGCTTCAATCGGGACGTGTAGGTGCCTCACCCGGAGGTTTGGTCACTCACATCTCATGGATTTCCATGAGGTGCGGCTGCGGCGTGGTCCGGTTAAGATCGGAAAAACGAATTCACGAGCCCAGATGGTCAATGATGAGAGTTAAAGAAGGCGCTGACAGTCTCCGCCTTTCATTGTCCGGCAGGAGAAGACAATGACGACAGCGTTCAACTCGCTTGGCGAACCCGACGCGGAAGCGTTGCGGGCGGCTCGGATCATTGAAAGCGTGGTCGGCAATGGGTGGGCGACAGACGCGGCCGGCAGATTCAGCTATGTTACTCCCAGCACGCTATCGCTTCTCGGCACGACGCTGGAGGAGTTCAACACTTCGTCAGAAGGTGGCCCCGCGGGTTGGAAGCGGCTAATCCATCCAGACGACTATGACCGAGCCGTGGCCGAGTGGCGTCGCTGCCTGCAGACAGGTGAGCACTACAATGTGGAGCACCGCATTTTGCGCGCGAGCGGTGCTTACGGTTGGAGCCGAATCTCCGGACAGCCGCTGTGCGATAGCGAAGGTAACGCCGTTGCATGGTATGGCACATTGATTGAAGGCGATTCGCCGTCCGCAGCCACAGAGCGATCCGCTGACGTGATCATTGCGGCCGAGAAGGAAGCAGCCTCCGACGCTCACCATTCCCTGAGACTGGTCCATCCGGACGACCGGACAGCGGCGGCGCACGCAGTCGCCCGCGCGTTCTGGACAGGTGTCCCCCAGGTAACGAGGCACAGGCAACTGCAGGCCGACGGAAGTTATCGCTGGAACGAGACCCGATCGGAGCCCGGCTACAGTGTCAGTGTGGACATTGATGATCTGGTGACAGATGGGGAGCCGCTTTCCGGGGCGAACCTGGATCACTTGGTTGAGAACAATGCCGGGCCAATTCGATCGGCGAAAATCGTTGAAAGCATATTCGGGAACGGATGGGCGTTCGATGCGGCGGGTAGATGGATCTACCTGCATCCGTTCGCGCTGAGCTCCCTCGGGGTGACGCTGGAGGATCTGAACGCTCCATTGAACGAGGGGTACACCGCCTGGAAGCGTTTGCTTCATCCAGACGACTATGAGCAGATCGCGGTTACCTGGCGCCATTGTCTGAGGACCGGCGATCATTTCAATGTCGAGTTTCGCTTTCGGCGCGCAAACGGCACCTATGTATGGGCCCGAACCGCCGCGCGGCCCGCGCGCGACAGCCAGGGTCGTATCACGGGATGGTATGGAATCGCGCTCGACAACGATGTCTACAAGAAAACCGTGGCGGAGCTGCGCGGTCGGGAGCGGGAACTTTCTCAGCTCGTCGACATGGTCCCAGTCCAGATCAGACGGCTGACGCCTGAAGGCGAGCCGACCTTCTTCAACAGACGTTTGCTTGACTTCTTCGGTCTCGACGGTGTGGCGGATCTGGACAAGCCGGGGATGAGCCGGCAGGCGGCGGCCATACAGTCCCTCGTCTATCCCGAAGATGCGGCACGCCTCCTGGAGACCGTCCGCCACTCTCTGGCTACCGGCGAACCATACTCCATGAAGTATCGAATGCGCCGTGCGGACGGAGCGTACCGCTGGGTGGATGGACGCGGCGAGCCGCTGCGTGATCACAGCGGCGCGATTGTTCAGTGGTATGTGATCTCTATCGACGTCGACGACGAGATGCGCGCACAGGAAGCGTTGCGCGACCGGGAGCGGGAACTCTCGCAACTGGTCGACATGGTGCCGAGCTTCCTCTGGCGCCTGTCTGCGTCGGGCGAGCCGGTCTTCTTCAGCAAGCGAATGGTTGAGTATCTCGGCCTTGACGTAGGAGGATACGAGAATGTCGGAGGAAATGGCCTGAAGGCGGCCATTGCGGCTGTCGTACATCCCGATGACGCCGCCACGCTGGAAACAGCGATCAACCACTCGGTCACCACCGGGGAAAGCTTCTCCCTGAACTATCGCCTGCGTCGTGCTGACGGCGTCTTCCGATGGATGTCGGGCCGAGCGGAACCGATGCGGGACGAGTGTGGGACTGTCGTCCAATGGTACGGTCTTTCGCACGACATCGACGACCAGGTGAGGGCAGAAGAAGCGCTGCGGAAAGCCAACCGGCAACTGGAGCAAATGATTGACGCTGTGCCCGTGAATCTCCTGAGCTTTGCCCCTTCAGGCAGGATCACCTACACCAGCAAGCGATACCTGGAGAAGGTCGGTTCGCCACCGACGCACATCAATAATTTCGATGCCCTGGCCCGGGACCTGGCCCATCCTGAAGACTTTCCGACAATGTTTCGGAGGGCTTCGAATGGCTTTGCGTCCGGCCAGCCTTTCGTGAACCGCTTTCGTCGACGCGAGAAGGATGGCGTGTACCGCTGGATAGAAGCACGAGCGCAACCGTTAAGGGATACCGATGGCGCGATCGTTCAATGGTATATGGCTTCAATCGACATCGAAGATGAGATGCGGGCGCAGGAGGCATTGCGCGAAAGAGAGCGCGAGCTTCAGCAGCTTGTCGATGCCTTGCCGGTCCACATCTGGAGCTGGACGCCCGATGGCAAGCTTGCGTACGTCAATAGGCGGTCTTTGGAGGAACTCGGCATCTCCGGGGCAAACTTCGAAGACTTCACGAGGGTGGCTCGAGATCTGATTCATCCCGAAGACGCTCTCGAGGTGCTCAATAGGTCAGCCAGCTGCCTCAAAACTGGCGACTCCTTCATCATGCGGTATCGCCGGCGTTGGAAAGACGGCAGCTATCGCTGGATAGAAGGGCGTTGCGAGCCTCTGCGCGATCGGGACGGAGCCATCGTTCACTGGTACCAGGTCTCCATCGACATCGACGAGGAGATGCGCGCACAGGTGGCGCTGCGCGAGAGAGAACGTTCGCTGTGGCAGCTGGTTGAAACGCTGCCGGTGATGATCGATTGCGCCGCACCGAATGGTGAGCCGATATATCGAAGCCGTCAGCTCCGCGAGTTCCTCGGATATGAGTTGGAGGTATTGGACGGTAAGGGAAAATCCCGCCTTTCCGGGACACTCGACGAAGGCGTTCATCCTGACGACCTGGCGGGCGTCAAAGCGAACTATGCTCATTCGTTGGCCACTGGCGAACCGTATGCGCGGAGGCACCGTCTGCGTCGCTTCGATGGCGAATATTGCTGGGTCGATACGCGCGCGGCACCGATGCGCAATGCAGAAGGGGCGATTGTTCAGTGGAACGTCGTCTGTCTGGACATCGACGGTGAAGTTCGCACGCAAGAAGAGCTGCGCCTGGCGCAAGAGAGACTTGCACGCGCGAGCCAGGCGGCGAGTCTCGCCGAGCTTTCAGCCTCTATAGCGCATGAGGTGAACCAGCCTCTGGCGGCTGTTGTCGCCAATTCATATGCCTGCCAGCGTTGGCTCACGGCCGATCCGCCAAATATCGAGCGGGCGCAGAAGACTGTGGAGCGTATTATCCGTGATGCCAACTCAGCTGCGGATGTCGTCAGCCGTATCCGCGCCTTATTCAAGCAATCGGCAGACGCGATGGCTTACACAGCACTCGACAGCGTCATCGCGGAGGCGCGCGACCTCATCGCCGAGGAGGCGGTGCGGCGCCGTGTTCGTCTGGATATCGATGTCGAAAGCGACCTTCCTATTGTCGCGCTCGATCGGGTGCAGATCCAGCAGGTTCTGGTGAACCTCATCCGCAATGGGATCGAGGCGATGGACTCTGTTACCGGTGACAAGGTTCTTGGACTTCGCGTGGGCCGTATAGGGGACGCGATCCAGATCGAGATCAGCGATTGTGGCCCGGGCATTGAGTTTCCTGACCGAATATTCGAGCCGTTCTTTACGACGAAAGAGCATGGCATGGGCATGGGACTCGCGATCTGCCGTTCGATCGTCGAGTCCCATGGCGGACGGTTGTGGGTGGAGAAGAACGACCCGCACGGAACGGCGTTCGTCTTCACGATGCCAGTTGAAATGAAAGCGGCAGCATGACGCCCCACGATCAAATGGTCTTCATCGTCGATGACGACGTGCGTATTCGGGAAGCGCTTGGTGAGCTTCTGGAGTCCCATGGCATGCGCGCCGTAGCGTTCGGATCGGCCGGCGACTATGTCCTTGCCGACAAGCCGGACGTCCCCGCCTGCCTGATCCTCGATGTGGAATTGCCTGACATCAACGGTCTAGATCTGCAGAAGCAGATCGCCGAGGGCGATCATCCGCCGATCGTCTTCATAACGGGGCATGGCGACATCCCGTCCTCTGTGCGTGCGATCAAGCACGGCGCTGTGGACTTCCTGACAAAGCCTTTCAGCGATACGGACCTCATGGTCGCGATCCGGGCAGCGATCGCCCAGGACCGGGAAAGGCGATCAGAGCGCGCCGAACTCACCGTGTTGAGGCAACGCTATCAAGAGCTCACGCAGCGAGAACGCGAGGTGCTGCCGCTCGTTGTGAGTGGCCTGCTCAACAAACAGGCCGCGGCTGAGTTGGGGATCAGCGAGGTCACGCTGCAAATCCATAGACGGAACGTGATGCAGAAAATGGTTGCGGCATCACTCGCTGATCTCGTGCGCATGGCGGAGCGGTTGGAGATACCGATCAGCCACTCTCGACGAACGGGAGGGAACGGAGTGTGAGCAAGGTGCGACCTGTCGTGGCGATTGTCGATGACGACCCAAGATTGCTCGAGTCGCTCGAGAACCTTTTGGAGTCTGCGGGCTATGCTGCCCGCATCTTCTCGTCGGCGGGATCACTGCTCGTCAGCGGGCTGTCTGACGTGGACTTGCTCATTACCGATATCGGGATGCCTGGTACGGACGGCTTTGAACTTCGTGACTTGGTCAAGAAGACGCGTGCGGACCTGCCGGTGTTCCTGATCACCGGTCGTCACGAGATAGCCGATCAGCACCGCGCCAAAGGCATCAGCGGGTTTTTCCGAAAGCCCTTCGATGGCCAGGCCCTGCTTGCGGCTGTGAGCGACGCTTTACGCAACCAAGAACCGAGGGATGAACATGAGAGTTGACCAACCGCTCTTGCAGAGATCGACGCCGGTGTCACGGCAGCGGAACGCCGAGCCGCAGCAGCCGCTCGTCATCATTGTCGATGACGATGCGTCTGTTCGGGAGGCACTGTCGGAGTTGATACTGTCGATGGGCTTTGAACCGGTCTGCTTCGCTTCGACCCGAGAATTGCTCGACGCTGACGTCTTGGACAGCCCCGGTTGCTTGATCCTCGACGTCCGCATGCCAGGGGCAAGCGGCCTGGATCTACAGCACCATCTTGCGTCAAACGGCAATCCCAAGCCCATCATCTTCCTGACTGGGCATGGCGACATACCGATGACTGTCCAGGCGATGAAGGCGGGCGCGGTGGATTTTCTCACCAAACCGGTGCGCGACCAAACACTCCTTGACGCCGTGATCGCGGGCATTGCGGTGGATGCCAAGCGGCGGGCAGATGCGGTGGTCGTCAAGCGCAACATCGAGCGTGTCGAGACGCTGACCCCGCGCGAGCGCGAGGTGCTGCATGAAGTGGCGCGTGGGCGCCTCAACAAACAGATCGCTTTCGACCTCGGCATCAGTGAAGTGACCGTCAAGCTTCACCGCGGCAATGTCATGCGCAAGATGGAAGCAGCTTCCATCGGAGAGCTGATCCGGGCCTGGGAAACGCTGCCCCCGCCGATGCGCGAGGCCGGCGCGGCCAGGACTTTCGAAAGGGTGAACCTCGCCTCCGTCCGATAGGATCGCCCAGCGGCTGGCGCTTCTCCGTTAAGAGTAGCCTGCCCAGGACGATCCGGACTCAGACAAATTTTCATGAAGTTTAGAGCGATGATCGCCGCGTGTAACCTGGTGTTGAGGCTACACTACCAAGCTCTTGCCGCGCATCGCCAGCTAACGGCGGCGCATTGGGAAAGCTTTGGAGCGGAGTATCTCCATCACGGCGACTATCGCTAATGTTGTGCTTCAGCCAGCCGCGAAGCTTAGTATGCTGGTGGCAGGAATTCGATCAGGGCCCTTGTGACGGCGGCCGGCTGCTCCTCCGGAACCCAATGGCCTGAGCCTTCGACTACTACGGCCCGTACGTTTTCGGCGACGTGGCGGAGATGGCCTTCGTACATCGATGCCAGGCCACCCGAACCGCTTATACCGAGTACCGGCATCGTCAGCTTGTGTTTTGCAAAGGCTTTGTTCTGTTCTTCGTCACGCGGGAAAGCCCGGTAGTACTCGAAGCCTGCGCGCAATGCGCCAGGCTGGGCATAAGAACGGCCGTAGACTTCGTCGGCTTCGGTGTCGAACGCGCGAGTATTTACCCCCTCTGCATTGTGAAACCACTTTAAATACTCAAGCTCGCGACCGGCAATGAGCATTTCCGGCACGTCGCGTACGGAGTGGAAGCGAAAATGCCAAGTGCGAGGGCCTTGGATCAATTCGTTCCACGGTTCGATGCCTGGCAGCGGGACGTCAACGATTGCCAGTGTGGTGACTTCCCCCGGGTGCTGCGCCGCATAGGAATAAGCGACCATGCCACCCATATCGTGACCGACGAGATTGAGGACCGGACCAAGGTTCAGCTGATTGACAAGTGCTCGAATATCCTCGGCAATCGCCGCCTTTTCGTAGCCGGCCGCAGGCTTGGCGGTGTCCCCCAAACCGCGCAAATCGGGCGCAAGTACCGTGTAACCGCGCGCCACCAGTTGCGGCATTACAAAGCGCCACATGTATGAGGTCGTGCCCCAACCATGCAACAACACCACGGTTTTCGGGCCGCCTGCTGCCAGCAAATAGTGATAGGCCACACCGTTAACGTCGGCCTTGCCGTCGACGATACGTGCCGACAGGTCGGTCGATTGCCCGAGCGGCACGCCGGAGTGCGGTGCGCTGGCAGAAGTCGATGGCCCGGCAGCAAGAACCGCAATGAGGAAACCAGAAAGAAAGCTAAGGCGCATAAAGCACTCCGGGGTTGTGAGGTACAAAGTGCTCCAAGAGCGGCAAATGCCGTGCAATTTCTATAAGGCGAAAGCTTTAAAGCCTTTGTCGTTATAATAACGCGTTGTACACCTAAGCATATTGCGCTCTGGCCGGCGGTGAGTTGATTACTCAACATGAGGACCACGTAGGCGAAACCTATCGCGGTCCGTTCGGGCGGTGACTTGCTCGCGATCAGCCGCTCCTCGTTTTGAGAAGAATCCTCATACGGCTTGATAGGTCGTGTTTGTGACAGCCGCACGCGGCACGTCGCGCACGAACCAACGTCATCGCATCATTTGCCCCATCTCAGCGACAGTTCCAGCACCTCGGCGTACCTACCCTGCACCTTGGCATCGTACGACAGATGCTTGCGTAGAATAGGTTCGCGGGGCGGATCGGCGCATCTTCTCCCTCGCAAGCCATCACGATCATCGGGCGTCGCCGCTCCTTCGCCCGCTCCTCCCCCCCGAAAGCGACGGTGCAGGTCGACCCGGTGATCGTGATGGTGAGCCGACCCGAGAAGCCGCTCACCAAGGATGGACACGATGAGTATGGATGGACTTTTCACCCTCGGTGCAACCCGCCGCGACGTCTTGTTGGCCAGTTTTTCAGCAGCGGTCATAGCCGGACTGCCAGTCGCTTCGTCATCCGGCGCCCAGCAAAACCCACATGTTCCCACCCCTCAATCAGGACGCAAAACAATGAGCACCATCACAACCAAGGACGGTACGGAAATCTATTACAAGGACTGGGGTAGGGGTCCGCCAATAACCTTCTCACACGGCTGGCCGCTGAATTCCGACGCCTGGGATGCACAGATGCTCTTTCTGGCCCATAATGGCTTCCGCGTGGTTGCTCATGACCGGCGGGGCCATGGCCGCTCCAGCCAGGCCACCTCCGGCAACGACATGGATGGCTACGCGGACGATCTTGCAGCCGTGATCGAGGCGCTGGATCTCCGGGACGCCACGCTGGTCGGGCATTCAACCGGGGGAGGCGAGGTCGCTCGCTATATCGGGCGGCACGGGACGGAACGCGTGGCCAAGGCTGTTCTTATCGCCGCTGTTCCGCCGATCATGGTGAAAACGCCGGCCAATCCGGAAGGTCTGCCGATCGAAGTGTTCGACGGCATAAGGGCCGGCCTCCTCAAGGATCGCTCGCAGCACTATCTGGACCTCGCACAGCCGTTTTATGGTGCAAACAGGCCAGGCGCCACGGTCTCCCAGGGGGTTCTGAATCAGTTCTGGCTCTGGAGCATGCAGGTCGGTCTCGTGAATGCATATGAATGCGTCAAAGCGTTCTCCGAAACCGACTTCACCGAGGACCTCAAGAAATTCGATATACCGACCTTGATCCTGCATGGCGAGGACGACCAGATCGTCCCGGTCAAGGATTCGTCAGTCAAGTCGGAGCGGCTGATCAAGGGCGCAAAGGCCATATATTACCCCGGCGCGCCCCACGGGATCACGGCCACACACCAGGACCAGGTGAACGCCGATCTGCTCGCCTTCATCAAGGGCTAGTGCTCTCAAGCGGCGGTCATGGCTGGCCGCACAACACCGGTGCGGCCAGCCTGACTATGAAAACTCAGCATCGATGGCTCCTGGAGATGCTTTCTGGTCTCAGCCGTCCGAGTTCACGCTGAGAACTGCGGTTGGCAACTGCGGCGGCTCTCGTGAAAATCATCAGAGGCAATGCAAATGGGTATACTTTCAGGAAAGACCGCGTTGATCACCGGGGGAAACAGTGGGATTGGGCTATTCGCCGCGAAAGCTTTCGCGTCGGAGGGGGCGCAGGTCGTAATCACCGGCCGGAGACAGCGTGCGGTCGAGGAGGCAGTCTCCGAGATCGGAGCCGGCGCACTGGGCATTCAGGGTGATGTAGCCGACGTGGCGCACCACGAGGATGTCGCGCGACAGATCCATCAGAGGTTTGGGGCGTTCGATATCTATATGGCGAACGCCGGCGTGAACACCATCACGCATTCGTCGGCAGTTTCCGAAGCCGAGTACGATGCGCAGTTCTCTATCAATGCGCGCGGCGTCTTCTTTGGTGTGCAGAAACTGATCCCGCTGATGCGCGATGGCGGCGCAGTCATACTGACGGGATCAATCGCCAGCGAGAAGGTCTTGGAAGGCCATGCCGTTTATGCAGGCTCCAAGGCAGCCATCGGCGCCTTCGCGCGCAGTTGGGCGATAGAACTGAAATCGCGTCGCATACGCGTCAACGTGCTCAGCCCCGGCCCCGTGGATACGGCTATTCTCGACAAACTGGGTGTCCCGGCCGAAATGCGAGCATCCTTCGAGAAGTCCATGGCCGAAGCAATTCCCCTTGGTCGAATGGGCCAGCCGGAAGAACTGGCAAAAGCCGCTCTGTTCCTGGCATCGGACGCAAGCAGTTTTGTCACCGGTGTCAATCTGCGGGTCGACGGCGGAATGGCATTGCTTTGAGCTGGGGTAGCCAAGTCGCTGCCGTTTGACGGTCGAGCGTCGATCGCCATCCCACTCGGCCAGATCCAAGGTGAAAGGTGGTTTTATAGCTCCCCGGTCTCAGAACCTGTGTCAGGGCCCCCACGCACTTTCAAGGTCCTTTGGAAAGCGTGAAGAGGACCGGGGCGACGCCCCGGTCCTTCCAGGTTCTACAATTTTCGGGTGCTAGTGACCCCAGATGCCCTGGCCCGGGTCCTTGCTGGGAGCAATCGGCTTGCGCACGGTCTCCTGCACGCCGGCATCGTTGCCCGTCTTCCTGATCGAGGAGGTGTGCATGCTCTCGGAAGAAGTTGCGGGTTGCTGGACCGAGTTTGATCCGTAGTGATCGCTTCCGGCGACGGCGTTTCCTGCTGCAACAAGAAGGATTGCGGCAGCAAGAGATGTGTTCTTCATTTTGGTAACTCCATGGTTAATTTTGGATCGTATTCACAATAACAATATAAATGCTGCGTCATTGCGGAACGATCAGACGATGTGGCTGTTTGATCCATACGAAAGCATGGGCTGTGAAGGCCTAAGGTCAGGGGCAATGTCGTTCGCGGTGGGAGTCTTGCCGTTACGCCGGGGCGGCAGTGGTGTTTGGAGGCAGCAGCTCCATGGATTTGTATTGGTCACGAACCCCTGCGCTGCCGGCGATCCGCGTGCGGAATACCCAGGTCACCTGATCGCAGCGATGACCCACCCTGCACCTTGGCATCGTATGACCGACCATTCCGCACAATAGGTCGGCGCCCCGGATCGGCGCATCCTTCTCCACATTGGTCAAACGGAAGGCCGACAAAGGAGAAAGCAAATGCGAAATGTCACTGGAATCCTGGCGCTGGCCGCCGCGCTTGCCGTCGCGGGTGGCGCAACGGCGCAGGCGGCCGGAGCGAAGCCCAAGCCGACGATCGTGCTGGTGCACGGGGCCTTCGCCGAATCGTCGAGTTGGGACGCGGTCATAACCAAACTCGGCAGGGACGGCTATGTGGCGAAGGCGGCAGCCAATCCCCTCCGCAGCGTCGCCAGCGATGCCGCGGCGGTCTCGGCCATCATCCGGTCGGTTCCCGGACCGATCGTGCTGGTGGGGCATTCCTACGGCGGACCCGTGATCACCGAAGCCGCCAACGGCAATCCCAATGTGAAGGCCTTGGTATACGTGGCCGGATTCGCGCCGGATAACGGCGAATCGAGCGCCACCTTGTCCAGCATGTTTCCCGGCAGCACTTTGGCAAGCGCGCTTGCTCCAGTCGCGTCGCCGAACGGCGGCCAGGATCTCTTCATCCAGCCGGACAAATTCCGAGCCCAGTTCGCGGCTGACGTTCCCGAAGAGCAGTCGTCGCTGATGGCCGCCACCCAACGCCCGATCGCGCAGGCAGCCCTGGCCGAGCCCTCGGGCGTAGCTTCATGGAAAACGCTGCCGTCCTACATGATCTACGGCACCGATGACCGAAATATCCCGGCAGCCGTCATGAGCTTCATGGCCAAGCGCGCGCACGCCGTGAAGACGGTCGTCATCGAGGGTGCGTCCCACGCGCTCATGGTCTCGCACCCCGACGAGGTCACCTCACTTATCGAGGACGCCGCATCGGCCAGCGAGTAGCTCGCCGGAAAGCCGACATTCGACCAACACCCCGCAAATCAACACCCTCAACAAAGGAGATTGGAAATGAAGATCGTCGTCATCGGCGGAACCGGGCTGATCGGTTCCAAGACTGTGGAAAGACTGCGCAGGAAGGGACACGACGTGCTTGCGGCCTCACCGAATTCGGGAGTGAACACCGTCACCGGAGAAGGGCTGGCCGTCGCTCTTGCCGGGGCACAGGTCGTCGTCGATCTCGCGAACTCACCGTCATTCGAGGAAAAGGCCGCGCTCGAATTTTTCGCGGCATCCGGGCGTAATCTTCTTGCAGCCGAAGCGGCCGCCGGCGTCCGCCATCACGTCGCGCTGTCTGTGGTCGGCACCGACCGGCTGCAGGACATGGGGTATTTCCGCGGCAAACTGCTTCAGGAAAAGCTGATCAAGGAGTCCGCTATCCCCTACACGATCGTGCACGCCACACAGTTCTTCGAGTTCACCGCCGCCATCGCAAACACCGGCGCCGTAGGGGATACCGTCCACATGTCACCGGCGTACTTCCAACCAATGGCAGCCGACGACGTTGCCGATGCGATGGCGGACGTCGCCCTAGCAGCGCCAGTGAACGGCACGATCGAAATTGCCGGCCCCGATCGCGTTCGTATGAGCGAGCTCGTCGGTCGCTTTCTAAAGGCCACCAACGATCCGCGCAAAATCGTCTCGGATCCTGGCGCTCTCTACTACGGTCAAGTGGCAATCGACGATCAAACGCTTGTCCCCGGCGAGAACGCGCGTATCGGCGCCGTCCACTTCGACGACTGGCTCAGCCGATACACGCCACCGGCGTAAGTACTGAACGCCGGTTTCGCGACCCATCAGACCAGCATTCCCTAGCTCTCATTCCAACAAGGATATCGGACATGATCAGGAAACTCCTCTGTGCAGCGCTCGCCGCCGCATCCGTCACCGCAGCAATGGCCAAAGACGCGGACAGCGTGAAGCTCGTCTACGACCACGCCCTTCCAAATGTGCCCGGCAAGAGCTTGAAAGCCGTGCTCGTCGAGTACGGGCCGGGCGGGACATCGCCGGCGCATACCCATCCCAGTTCCGCGTTCATCTATGCCACGGTGCTGGAGGGGGCGATCCGAAGCCAGGTCAACGGTGGGCCCGTGAAGACGTACCGTGCAGGCGAAAGCTTCTCGGAATTTCCGGGCGACCATCACGCCGTCAGTGAAAACGCCAGCAAGACGGAACGCGCTCGCCTGCTTGCGATCTTCGTCGTCGATACCAACGAGACCAACCTGACGACCTACGCGAAATGAACTGGTGACGCCCTTGCCAAGGTAAGGGCGTCAAACCGACACACAATCGGCGAAGGAAAGGCACTGACATGGATGCGATCGCCAGGCGCACGCTTGCAGGGGTTTCGGTCCCCGATACGCCGCTTGTCGGCCGGGCGATCGAACATGCCCGCCAGCTATGTGAACCGTATTTGTTCAACCACGTGGTTCGATCATGGCTTTTCGCCGTCCGCATCGCACAGGTCCAGAACATCGAGCACGACGGTGAAGTTGTTGCCGTCGGAACCCTGTTGCACGACGTCACGCTCAACGAGACCTTCGCCGGGCCGCGCCGTTTCGAGGTGGAAGGCGCCGATCTGGCTCGCGCCTTCGTCCGGCAAGGCGGCTTCGACGAGCGTCGTGCTCAGTTGATATGGGACAGCGTCGCACTCAACTCGACGCCGTCGATCGGCCTCTACAAGGAGGCCGAGGTGGCGCTGTGCACAGCCGGCATCTGCCTTGATGTCGTGGGCCTGCAATACAGTTTCATCTCTTCCGCCGAGATAGCCAGGATCGTCGGCGAATTTCCGCGTCTTCAAATGAAGCGGCGGATGACGCGATGCTTTTGTCACATCGCCAAGGTGAACCCGGAAACGACCTACGACAACTTTGCCCGGGATTTCGGTGAGCGCTTTGTGGCCGGCTACAAGGCGCCGTCTTCCGTCGATTTTGTGATGAACACTCCCTTCGAAGAGTAAGCGAAACCTCGAACCTGATCTCTCCGGCTGCGGCCGCGAGACGCCTCAAGAGGGCATCATGCGAATTGACAGTCTACATCCAGAAACATCGGCGCGCCTTGCGGCGGTCGACCTCGACACGTCGCTGCGGGCAGCCGCGCTATGGCTGTCCAAGCCGGCCATAGGCCTGGTTGTCGTATGCCATGGCAGTGGCGAGGCGGCAGGCGTGCTGAGCAAGTCCGACCTTGTCCGTCATCTGGCGAATTCGGGGCCGGCGGAAGCGCCGGTATCGACACTGATGAGCCGGTCTTTCGTATCCTGTGGGCCCGATGACGACCTGCATTCGGTCTGGCAGACCATGACAACACAGCGGCTCCAGAACCTACCGGTGCTCGGCGGCGGCGCCAAGCCGATAGGCGTCCTCGATATCCGCGACGCGATGAAGGCGCTCTTCCAACAGGAAGAGCTCCAGGAGCGGCTGCTCGCCAACTATATCGGGGGCGTTGGCTACCAATAGAGGAGAATCTCGCGACGGTGCGATGAGCACGAAAGAGCGGGAGATCTGTCTCGCGAGATGTTTGGTCCCCCACTGGCGATGGTCCGCAGATCGCGGGACATATACTGCAATATGGTTTGGCTTCTTACTCGATCTAATCGACCACTCCCGTCCTCTATTGTACCGTCTTCAAGCAACTGAATTCTGCGTGAGCAAACATGAGGGTTACAATGTCTCGTCCGGAAGTGAAAGTGGATGTCTTCGACAGCCCGCCCGAGATTCCACGAGATGGCCTGCCCATTCAGCTAGCGACCGCCGGCATCGTTCATGACCTTGGCAATCTCATCCAGGTCGCCTCGTCGGCATTGAATCACCTGGCCCGTGACCCGAGCGTCTCGGCGGCTCCAGCGCTTGGGCATGTAATTTCGGGCGCCAGAACTGCCCTGGAACGAGCCGGCGCGCTTGTCCGCCAGACTATCAGTTCCGCCCGAGAGAGCCGCAGAGAAAGCGAATATGCAAATGTCGGCGCCTGTCTGGCTGAAATCGAGACCCTCATTCGAAGTGCGTCGGATCCCAAGATCCGCCTCGAGGTTCGAGTGACGCCGGACTTGCCTTCAGTGAGGTGCAATCGCCTGGATTTGCAGAACGCGATTCTGAACCTGGTATTCAACGCGCGCGATGCATCTCCCAACGGAGGCCTGATCTCGATAAATACCGCAGTGGTCTTTGATGGCTCCTCAGCCGCTCAGGTGGATATCACCACCGCCGACCACGGTGTGGGAATGACCGCCGAGACGATTGCCTTCGCATTCGATCCCTTCTTCACCACAAAAACGGAGGGCCTCGGCGGCGTCGGCCTGCCAATGGTCAAGCGCTTTGCCGAAGAGTCAGGCGGAAGCATCGATATTCAGAGCGCGCCCGGGGCAGGCACAACTGTCACGCTACGTCTGCCCGCGATGCGATAGCGACCGGGCAAGCTACATCCAGCCTCACGCAACGCACATCGAGAGATAGAGATGCACGCAAAGGTCACAGAAAACATTCAGCAGCATCGGTTCGAGCTCCCGATCACCGGTCAAGCCTTCGCAGTGGCCTACTATTCGCTCCAAGACGGCAAGGTAGTGTTGATACATACCGAAGTGCCTTTGGAATTTTCCGGACAGGGGATCGCGTCGCGGTTGGCGCAAGGCACCTTCGAATTGCTCCGCAAAACGGGCCGCAAAGCGGTCTTGAAGTGTCCCTTCATGAGCGGCTTCGTCGCCAGGTATCCGGAATACACCGATGTCGTTGCAGGGTGATCAGGCCCCGAATACAGCTGTTTGCAAAAAAAGGTCTGAGTCGAGATGGACGACCAATATAATTTGCAGAGGTTCGTCAACGCTCAGGATCCGGTCTACGGCGACGCCCTGGCTATACTGCGTCGAGGCGTGATGTGTACTCCATACATGGAGTTGATCTTCCCGAGGTTGGCTGCCGGGCTAAGCGACACTGACGCCGATCCGTACGCGATCACATCACTCGACGAGGCAGGCGCTTACCTCCAATCGCCGATACTGGGCGGTCGTTATCGGGAATGCGTCGGCACACTGCAACGACTTTCCAATCTAAGTGCTCGCGCGGTCTTCGGTGATGAAGATACAAAGAAATTGCACGCGTCCCTAACGCTGTTTTCCGAAGCAAGTAACGACGAGTTCCTGCTCAAGACCATCTTCGACGTCTGGTTCGACGGTCAAATCGACGAGGGCACGATGCGCAAACTCTACTCGATGTCATAACGCCGCCGGCGACCGGCGGATGTGGCCACCGCCGAAACCGTCACCGCCCTATTCTTCCTGTGGCAGAGGCATCAACCCGTGTTCGCCTGGTACGTCGGGGAAGCGGCCTTCGCGCCAGTCCGCCTTTGCCTGCTCAATCCGTTCGGCTGAGGAGGAGACGAAGTTCCAATGAACATAACGTGGTTCGGAAAGAGGCTCGCCGCCGATCAGCATCAGCCGCGCGGCATGGAAGGCAGGCGCCTGGAGCACGATCTCAGCGTCCGGCTCCAGCATGATCAATTCGCCTTCACCGAACGTGCCAAGTTGGCCCATGACTTCGATCTCGCCGGCGACAACATAGATCGCACGCTCGAGATATCCGGGTTTCACCTGATATCGCGCACTGCTGGTGAGCACGATTTCGGCGCAGACCAGGTCGGAGTACGTCCTTGCCGGAGACACCAACCCGTCGGAAACCCCGGCGATTAAAGTGAACTCGACCCCGTCGCCACAGATCCGTGGGATTTCGGGAGCGCCATAATGTGAAAAGTGGGCGGCAACTTCTTCGTGCTTGGTGGGGAGGGCCACCCAGGCCTGAACGCCGAAGAGATTGCTTCCTGGTGCTCGGGCTTCTGGCGACGTGCGTTCGGAATGGACGATGCCGGACCCGGCCGTCATCCAGTTGACCTCGCCGGGGCGGATGGTCTGCACTTCACCGAGATTGTCGTGATGGATAATCTCCCCGTCGAACAGATAGGTCACGGCCGCAATCCCGATATGCGGATGCGGCCCCATGTCGAAACCGCGACCTGCGTCGAATACCGCGGGGCCGAAATGGTCGAACAATATGTAGGGACCGATCATCAGGCGGTTCGAGGAGGGCAGTACGCGCCGTACCTTCAAACCGTCGGCAAAATCACGCATACTCGGCTGCCTAAGTGGGTCGATGCCGACGATGTCGCTTTGGCGGATGGTCATGAATCTAGTCCTTTCGAATGCCTGGTCGACCACGTGCTCGAGCGTGCTCCAATGGGGCGGTGTGGAAGACAGCCTGAATGGCTTTCAGGAGCGCAAATTTGGAGCTCTTGTGCTGCTGGCCGGGGATGCCGGTTTCGCCATAGGCCAACGTCCCCCTCGACAGGGTTGCCGCAAGATCTTCGGCCATCTCGGGCCTGTCGTGCAGGAGCGGCGCGAACCTCTGCTGGTCTATCTCGTAGACCAAGACGTGGGTCATCGCCCGCAATGTCGACGTCTCGCCAATACCTGCGAGCAGGCCGGTCTCGCCGAAGAAGTCGCCAGGTGCAAGCCGGCCAACCTCCTGCACGTTAGCATTGCTTTGGACATGTTGCCGGACGATGACGCCCTTCCGGACAATCATGAGGGATGGCAGCATCTCTCCTTGTTCTGCAATGACGTCGCCCTTGCGGTAGCTGCGAACCAGGATCGTCGCGGCAAGCGCCTCCTGCTCGGCATCCGTTAGCGTCGAGAAGATCGGTATGGCCTTGATCAGGTCGATCGCGGCGAAGCCTTGGGAGGTCGCCGTCCCGTCGATTGGCTGGGAGGTCATGGCAATCGAAGCCGAAAGTGGCGCTGCCAGCAGCACCCCGACCGACCTTGAATGGCGATAGACCAGATCGAAAATTTCGTTCCGAGCTGTAATCCGCTGGTCAAGGCTGGCGACGCGAAATGACAGCTCGATCCCGATTGCCGCCGCATCCAGGCTTGTGATGGCTACCACGGGCGAAGGGTCTTGGAGGATCGAGTTGCAGCTCAGGAGGACCATGCGCATCGTGTCTACGATGATAGCCGGCGTCTTGGTCAGAGTCATCTTTACCGTCACGGTAAGTCCATGGCTCTCGTCTGGGCCGCTAAGGTTTGTTACCCCGATTTTGGCGACAAGGCTGTTCGGAAGTGCGATGACGTTGTGGGCCGGGGTGAGGAGTTGGGTCGAGCGCCAATTGGTCTCTACGACGCGGCCCTCGGTTCCGTCGTTCAGAATGATCCAGTTTCCAAGCACATAAGGGCGGCCGAGGTTAAGCGCGATTCCCGAAAATACGTCGCCAAGCGTATTCTGGAGCGCCAAACCTAGCATGACGGCAAAGACGCCCGACGTGGCGATGAGCGTTCCGACCGGCACGGCAAAGACGAACGCCAGGATTGAAAGGAGCATTCCCGTATAGATGATGCCGACCACGACATCCTGCAGGAGGCGTGCCTCGCGCGGCTGCCGCTCGAACACGATATAGATACGGACAAACCCAATTAGCGCCCAGGCAAGATGGACCCACCACAGCAGCTTGACCGATCCGATGAGGATCGCTCCACTGGTCGTCCCATCGCTTCGTGCGGGCTCGTATGGGACGACCCGCAGTTCGAGAACCATGATCGACATTGCGAGGAAAAAGACGAGCTGGACGATCAACCTCGCATTGGCGAAGCGTCCCGGAACGAGGTTCCAAACGACGATTCCGGCGAGGCCGAGCGACACGATGTAGATCAGAGGTGAGTTCCACCAGTTCATCACCGGACCCAGATCGACCATGATCGCAATCCCTGTTTTTCATCATTCGGAGCAGAGCGGTTGCTGGCGCTCGACATAAAGTTGTCTCGTCGCCTCGACGCAACGGTTCGGTCCAAAGCGTGTTGCTATCGGCGCCTTTGAGACGGGCTGGCGAGACACGATCATCGCCTCTTCCCATCTACGTTTGGTCGCCGGCCACGGCGATCGCGCCTTTGCCGCCGGCCCCCTTGTTCTTCTCGAGCACCGCTTCAGTGATCGAGTTGGGCAGCCGCCGTGGCTTCTCGATTAAGCCTAGCACCGGCAGTGCGATCAGGAAGAAGGCGAAGTAGTAAAGCGTCGCCAACTGAGACATGACGACGTAATTCCCTTCGGCCGGCCGCGAACCAAGCCAGCCGAGAAACAGTCCGTTGGCGACGAAGAGCCAAAAGAACACCCTGTACCATGGCCTGTAAACGGCCGAGCGAACCTTGGACCGGTCGAGCCACGGCACGACGAAAAGCACCACGATCGAGCCGAACATGGCGAGCACGCCACCAAGTTTGGAATCGATCGGCCCGACATTGAAGGTGATGGCGCGCAGGATCGCATAGAAGGGCAGGAAGTACCATTCCGGCACCATGTGCGCAGGCGTCTTGAGCGGATTTGCGACGGTGTTGTTGTCAGGATGGCCGAGATAGTTCGGCAGGTAGAAGACGAAATAGGCGAAGAAGAACAGGAACACGATGATGCCGAACGCGTCCTTGACGGTCGCATAGGGTGTGAAGTCCACGACATCGGTTTTTGATTTCACATCAATGCCGGCTGGATTGTTCTGCCCGACGACGTGAAGCGCCCAGACATGCAAGGTCACCACACCTGCAAGCACAAACGGCAACAGGTAATGCAACGCAAAGAAGCGATTCAGCGTCGGATTGCCGACCGCGAAACCGCCGAGCAGGAGCCGCTGGAACCAGTCGCCGGCCAGTGGGATGGCCGTGAAAAAGTTGGTAATGACGGTGGCTCCCCAGAACGACATCTGTCCCCAGGGCAGCACATAGCCCATGAAGGCGATCGCCATCATAAGCAAGAGGTTGGTGCATCCGAGCACCCACAGCAGCTCACGCGGCGCCTTGTAAGAGCCGTAGTAGAGCCCGCGGCAGATATGGATGTAGGCGGCAATGAAGAAGAAGGAGGCGCCGTTCGCGTGGAGAGAGCGCAGCAGCCATCCCGAATTCACGTCGCGCATGATCTTCTCGACTGAATTGAAGGCCAACCCGGTATCTGGATCGTAATGCATGGCAAGCACGATCCCGGTCAGGATCTGCGAAACCAGCATGACCGTGAGAATGCCGCCGAACGTATAGGCGTAGTTCAAGTTGCGCGGGACGGGATAGACGATGAAGCTATCGTGCACCAACCTCGGCAGCGGCAGGCGGGCGTCGAACCAGCGTTCGATACCGGTCTTGGGCGTATAGGTCGAATTTTTGTCGCTCATCGAAATTGCCCCATCTCAGCCGATACGGATTCTGGTGTCGGAAATGAATTGGAACACCGGCACCGCCATGTTCTCGGGCGCTGGGCCTTTGCGGATGCGGCCGGCAGTATCGTATTGCGAGCCGTGGCACGGGCAGAGCCAGCCTCCGAACTCGCCTTGCTGACCAACCGGGATGCAGCCGCTATGCGTGCAGACCTGGACCATCACGATCCAGGCTTCCTTGCCCGGCGCTGTGCGGTTGGCGTCGATTGCAGGCGCATCGGCCGGCAGATTGGCGTTACGGGCGACCGAATCCTTGAGCTCGGCCAAGCTGACAGCTCTGCCGTCCTTGATTTCCTTCTCCGTGCGGTTGCGCACGACGACGGGCTTGCCGCGCCATTGCACGACCAGCGACATTCCCGGCATCAGCGAGGAGACGTCGACTTCCACCGCGGCCACAGCCTCGGCGGGCAATGCGGCAGTGCCGGTTTCGGTCTGGGATAGCTCGGCCATGACGACGACTCCTCTGATTGGAAAGCTGCTTCAGTGCGTCGGCGTGCAGTCGGAAAACCCGGCCGCGGCCTTTCGCCGTTCGCGTTTGCTCATTTCGAGTTGAACTATGCCGGCCGCAGCGGGATGTGGGCCATCGTGCCAAGGGCCCATGTGTCCAATACTTTCGTTTATGAGCCCTGAGCGAAGGACTGCGGGACTTTCGAGGACGCCAGGCGTAGTGGATGCGAATCCTTGGTTGTTGCCGTTCCCCACTTGAGCGGGATTCCGGCATTGCACGGGCAATCGCAGAACGATTGCTTGGCTTGATCATACCTCGGCATAGGCACGCCTACCTGTCGGTGTCGTAGCCTTCCTCCCCGGCAAGTGAGATCTTCTGGAACCTGATGGACGCCGCTGGCAAGTGCCCAGCTAGGCGGGCGCCGCCGCCGGACAATTGCGAAGCTTCGTCAGGATTCAAAAAGGGAAAACCCGTGAAACTTTACTATAGCCCTCTCGCCTGCAGCCTGGCCGACCACATAGCACTGGAGGAGGCGGGTGCCGCCTTCGAGCGCGAAACGGTCAATCTCAAAACCAAACGAACGGGCTCCGGTGATGATTTCACCACGGTCACGCGCAAGGGGTATGTTCCTGCCCTCGTGCTGGATAGCGGGGAAACGCTGACAGAAAATATCGCCGTCCTCGATTGGATTGCGTCGCAGTACCCGGCACTGGGAGTGGAAGGGCCAATGGGCCGTACCCGCGTTCTCGAAGCGCTGACCTACGTCTCGACCGAAATACACCGAAGCTTCAAACCCATGTGGCACCAAGGCAGCGATGCTGAAAAGGCCAAGGCGCGGACCACGATTACATCGCAACTTGATCTCTTCGCGGACGGTCTCAAGACGGATTTTCTGTTCGGCGAGAAACCCAGCGTAGCGGACTTCTACCTTTTCGTGATGCTTCTTTGGGCAGTCCGCTTCCAAGTCCCTGTTCCAGCTCCTTTGGAAGCGTTGCGCGCCCGAATAGCGGCCCGTCCGGCCGTTCGCATCGCAATGAAGCGCGAGGGCCTTGTCTAAGTGCGAGACCGGCCGCGTGTCGTGTCAACCTTCAGCCACGACACATTACGAAGGAGTTTGTCCATGCTTCTGTTCCTGCAGAACCTCCACCTGATCGCTACCAAGCGCGGCGACGGGCTACGCCCCGAATTTCTAAGCATGGAAGGCGAGGCGGGACTCGGCATGACCTTCCCATGTGATCGCGTCATTCCAGCTCAATGTATGTCTGAACAGCGCTCGGCGGAGCCACCGACGCCTCGGCTGTCCAAGGGGGTTGCCAAGGCATGCCGGCCGGGAACGCCAAGCCGATGAATGAAGCTGATGCCGGCGCCGCGCCATAACAGGTGGCATCCGGACGGTGCCGTGAAAGAGGTTGCAAGAATGGAAAATACAAGACGGCCGGGACAAATTGATCCCTATCGCAGGGCGTTCGTCGGCGTTGCTGCAATGGGTCTGGCTGCTGCTCAGTTCGCGACAGTTCGCTCAGCCGAGGCGCAACGCGTTTCAGGGCTGGACGGAGCAACGGCAGGACCATTGCCGGCTGCCTCGTTCGCAGCGCTCAGGCAAATCGACGCCGGCCTGCTGAACGTCGGCTACGCTGAAGCTGGTCCGTCCAATGGTCCCGTTATTATCCTCCTTCATGGCTGGCCCTACGACATCCACAGCTTTGTCGATGTCGCTCCCCTGTTGGCGATGGCGGGATATCGCGTGATCGTTCCCTATTCGCGTGGCTGTGGCACCACGCGCTTTCTTTCAAGTCAGACTGTCCGCAACGGCCAGCAGTCTGTGCTGGCTGTCGATGTCATCGAATTGATGGACGCGCTGAACATCGGCGAGGCAATCGTCGCCGGCTATGATTGGGGCGCGCGCACAGCCTGCATCATAGCGGCGCTCTGGCCGGAGCGTTGCAAAGCTCTCGTTTCGGTCAGTGGCTATCTGATCGGCAGTCTCGCGGCAAACAGAATGCCGCTGCCGCCGAAGGCCGAGCTCCAATGGTGGTATCAGTACTATTTTGCGACGGAACGCGGCCGGGCCGGCTACGAACAATACCGGCGCGATTTTGCAAACCTTATCTGGCGGATCGCCTCGCCGAAATGGGATTTTGATGACGCCACCTTTGAGCGCAGCGCGGCGAGCCTCGGCAACCCGGATCACGTCAGCATCGTCATTCACAATTACCGCTGGCGGCTCGGGCTTGCCGAAGGCGAACCGGAATATGACGGCCTGGAAAAACGGCTGGCCGAGAGCCCGTTGATCACGGTGCCGACCATCACCCTTGAGGGGGATGCCAATGGCGCACCCCACCCCGACAGCAGTTCCTATGCCAAGAAATTTTCGGGCAGATACGCGCATCGGACCATCACGGGCGGAATTGGCCACAACTTGCCGCAGGAAGCCCCACAGGCTTTCGCCCAGGCAGTCATAGACGTCGGCGAATACTGATCGGGCGAACTCGTGACCAACTGATGCGGAGATGATCCGCGAATTGGGTAAATCCAACTCCGCCCCTCCGGCCCTATGCCGGTCGACCAGTGGCGTTTCGATCAAGATTGAAAGGGATCTGTTGTGGATTCGACATTGCCATCCGCTGTTGCTCAACCGGTCGTCGCGCAACTGACGCGGGCCGCGATATTTCTTGTTGTGACGGTCATTTCCGGACCAGAACACGAAGCGACCGTGCGCGCCTTATGTTGCGATCTTTCCACACTTCTGCGCGCGGTCGGCTCCCGTGACCTCGAGGGCCGGCTCTCGTGTGTCATGGCGTTTGGTTCCGATGTCTGGGACCGCTTGTTTGGAGCCCCCAGACCGAAGGACCTGCATGCATTTCGCGAAATCCAAGGTCAGCATCATGCCGTCTCGACGCCGGGCGACATCCTCTTTCACATTCGTGCATCGCGTATGGACCTTTGCTTCGAACTGGCGACACAGATCATGTCGCAGCTCGACGGCGCAGTCTCCACGGCGGATGAGGTGCACGGCTTCAACTATTTCGATGACCGCGACCTGATCGGCTTCGTCGATGGCACAGAGAACCCGGTGGATGAGCGCGCCGTCAAGGCCGCGATCATCAGCGAGGAGGACCCCTCATTTGCCGGAGGCAGCTATGTGATCGTGCAGAAGTACCTGCATGATCTGAAAGCATGGAACGCGCTTCCAATCGAGGATCAAGAGGGAATTGTTGGCAGAAAAAAGCTCTCAGATATCGAACTGGACGATGACGTGAAACCGACCTCGGCGCACAATGCGCTGACCACGATCGTCGAGGACGGAGAGCAGTTGGAAATCGTACGCGACAACATGCCGTTCGGCGACGTCGGCAAGGGTGAGTTCGGTACCTATTTCATCGGCTACGCCCGTTCTCCGCGCAGAATCGAGCAGATGCTGGAAAACATGTTCATCGGCCGGCCGCCAGGCAACTACGATCGGTTACTGGACTTCAGCCGCGCAGTCACTGGCACATTGTTCTTCGTCCCGTCGACGACATTCCTGGAGAACCTTGCAACGGGGGAAGTCATCTCGACCACTGGTCCGGGCCTGTCGGGTTGACCTGTTTGGAGTAACCGTCAACAGGTTCCCCACCGAATATGAAACGCACGAACGACACCCCCACTTTGGCTTTCCAACGCTACACTGGCCTTGGGCGATGAACGGAAACGGTCGATGTTTCCGGTCTGTGCTCGAAAGTCGCATAAAACGCAGTCTGGAACTTGGTCTGGTATTTTTCGCTGCTGACATTCGGTCAGCTCTATCCTTGAATTCCATCTGGTCCGGCGCCGCAGATGATGGCACAGACGCACTCGCCTGAGCTGAACCGCACCCGACCCTCCGCAATTGCGG
Organism: Mesorhizobium sp. B2-4-7; assembly: GCF_006442685.1. Taxonomy (NCBI): domain Bacteria; kingdom Pseudomonadati; phylum Pseudomonadota; class Alphaproteobacteria; order Hyphomicrobiales; family Phyllobacteriaceae; genus Mesorhizobium; species Mesorhizobium sp. B2-4-7. The sequence continues at coordinate 29,922 of NZ_VFVH01000007.1, read as the reverse complement.
CAACCGCGGCAGCACCGCTTAGATCAGCCGCAAGGCCCATCTCGAACCACAAGCTTTTGGCGGCGCACAGCATCTCGGAATCGTCGACAAGCACGATCTCATCGACGCTATCGCGCACAATGTCGAAGATGCGATCGTCGGTTTTGGCGCAGGCCATCGTCGCGACAGATGTCGTGATCTTGTCCAGGGCCACATTGTGTCCGGCTTCGAGGGCGCGCAGCAGCACCGGCGAGCCTGTGGCCTCAATTCCAATAACGCGCACATGCGGCGCCAGCGCCTTGATCGCTGTCGCCACGCCGCTGACCAGCCCACCGCCGCCCATGGCGACCAACACTGTCGTCACATCCGGCATCTGGTCGAGGATTTCGAGGCCGACCGTGCCTTGCCCGGCGACCACAGCCGGGTCGGCGAAGGGATGGAAATAGACGGCGCCGGTTTCGCGGACGAAGGCTTGCGCGGCCTCGTTGGATTCGTGCCAGGCCGAGCCGACAATGTGGGTGGCCGCTCCCCAGGCGCGCAGCTTCTCGATCTTGGCCGGCGAGGCGTTGGTCGGCAGGAAGATGGTGGCCGGCACACCGGCCATGAGGCCCGCGCGGGCGGTGGCTATGCCATGGTTGCCACCCGACGCGGTGACGATGCCATGCTCCAGCGCGGCGGGGTCGAGCGAGAGCAGCCTGTTGGTGGCGCCGCGTGCCTTGAACGATCCGGTGACCTGCAGCAGTTCCAGCTTCAGCAGCAGGTCGACGCCGCCGGCCAGCGGCGTCTTGAGGTTGCCGGCGGCAATCATCGGCGTACGCCTGACATTGCCTTCGATGCGCGCGGCGGCAGTACGGATGTCTTCCAGCGCGATCACGCCAGCTCTCCTTCATAGCGCGTAGCGACGGTGACGCAGCAATTGCCGACAACGACACGGCCGGGCTGGCGGCGGCCATAGACGATGCCGTCCGAGAGGTAGCGCACGGTCTCGGGCGCGCGGCCGGGGTCGGCCAGGTCGTGGATGCGGCCGGCGTCCTGGCCAGCATGGACCTCGGCGCCCAGCGCGTGGAACGGTTCGAACACGCCATTGGTGGTGGCCAGCACATAGCCGTCATGGCCGGGAATGCGCAGGATGTTTTCGGGCCTCGCGGCAGGCGGCCTGCCTGTCGGCGGCAGCACGCCGAGGTGGCTCAGCACATTGCGCACGCCCTTGCGGCAGATGCCGAGCGCGTCGAGCGAGACCGTGCCGGCGCCGGCCATCTCGGTGCCGACCGTGGTCAGCCCGGCCCGCACCGATGTGGCCGTGGAGGTGCGCGGCTCGCCGAGATTGTCGATGACGACGGTGAGCGGAGCATCGAAGGCGAGCACCGCCTCCGTGTTGCGCTTGCGGTGGGCGGCGTCGGGCGCCGGCTCGATGATGGCGCTGGGCAGGATGTTGAGCGAGGAACCGCCGGAGTGAAGATCCATATAGGCATGCCCAAGCGGCATGACGACGTCGCTGACATAGGCCGAGATCTGCTGGGTGATGGTGCCGGTTGGATCGCCTGGGAACGTGCGGTTGAGGTTCAGCCCGTCGACGGGCGAGGTGCGGCGGCCGGCCAGCACGGCCGGCAGGTTGATCGCCGGCAGGAAGATGATGCGGCCGCTGACCATGCCCGGGTCGAGATCGCGGATGAGTTCGCCGAGCGTGATCGGCCCCTCATACTCGTCGCCATGGTTACCGGCCTGCAGGATGACGGTCGGCCCGCTGCCGTTCCGGATCACCGCGAGCGGAATGCGGGTCGCGCCCCAGGCGTCGTCATGCGGCGAATGCGGAATGTCGACGAAGCCGATCTGCTTGCCGGAACGGTCGAAATCGATGGTGGTGCGGGCGGTGGACATGCGGGCCATGTTTCTCTTTGAAACTCTAGGGGATGGAGGTGGCGAGGGAGAGGCGGCGAGGGCGGAAAGGCCCCCGCCGCCGAAGAAGTCAGATCGGCGGCAGGGTCGGCAGCGTGGTGCCGATCCACTTCTGCGACAGCGCCGAGAGCGAGCCGTCGAGCATGCCGAGATGGATGTAGGTGTCGAGCCAGCGAAGCAGCTCCGGGCTGCCCTGCTGGATGCCGATGTAGCAGGGCGAGAATTGCAGGATGAATTTGGGTTTCAGCTGCACCTTGGCGTCCTTGTCCATCAAATCCTTGGCCACGACATCGGCGGTGGCCAGCAGTTGCGCCTGGCCGGAGGTGAAAGCGGCTGCGGCGGTGGCGTCGTCGTCGAAGCGCACGATCTTGGCGTTGGGCGCGGCCTTGGTCAGTTCGAGATCCTGCGTCGTGCCGCGCGCCACCGCGATGGTCTCGTCCTTGAGCTCGGCCGGGCTCTTCACCGTGATGCTGTCGGGGCCGAAGACGCCGATCGAAAGCGCCGCATAGGGCGAGGTGAAGGCGATCTGCAGCGCGCGTTCCGGCGTCGCGCCCATGGCGGCGATGACGATGTCGAGGCGGTCGGTGACCAGATAGGGCACGCGGTTGGCGCCGGTGATCTGCTGCAGTTCGAGCTTGACGCCCAGCGCCTCGGCGATCTTCCTGGCCATGTCGACATCGAGGCCGACCGGCTCGTTCTTGGCGTCGACCGAACCGAAGGGCGGCACGTCGATCGGCACGCCGATGCGCACCGTGCCAGCGGACAGGATTTTCTGCAGGTCGGCCGCTCGCGCCGGCATTGCCGAGACGGCGCCGGCCAGGAGCACGGCTGTGACGATCCTGGTGAGATGCTTGAACATGGAACTTCCCCTTTTTCTGGTTGGACTTTCTTTTCCTAGTGAAGGACGGCGCTCAGGAAGCTCCTGAGTTCGGCCGTACGAGGCTCGAGCAAGGTCTCACGCGCTGGCCCATCCTCGTGGATGCGGCCCTCATGCATGAAGATCACGCGGTCGGCGACGTTCTTGGCAAAGTTCATCTCATGGGTGACGAGCATCATGGTCATGCCTTCGCTGGCGACGCTTTCGAGCACGCGCAGCACTTCGCCGACCAGTTCGGGGTCGAGCGCCGAGGTGATCTCGTCGAACAGCATCAGGGTCGGCTGCATGGCCAGCGAGCGCGCGATGGCGACGCGCTGCTGCTGGCCGCCGGACAATTCGTCGGGATAGGCAAGCAGCTTGTCGGCGAGGCCGACCTTGGCGACCACGGCGCGGGCGACTTCGCGGGCGGCCGGCGTGTCGAGCTTGCGCACCAGCTTCAGCGCCAGCGTGACGTTGCGCTCGACATTGAGATGCGGGAACAGATTGTAGCTCTGGAATACCATGCCGGCGCGCTGGCGCAGAAGGTTGAGGTCGGCCCTGGGCGCGGTGACGTCGATGCCGTCGACGACGATGCGGCCGGCCTGCACCTTCTCCAGCCCGTTGATGCAGCGAAGCATGGTCGACTTGCCCGAGCCGGAGCGGCCGATGACGGCGACGATCTCGCCTTTTTCCACGTTGAGCGAGATGCCCTTCAGCACCTCGATGGCGCCGAAGCGCTTGCGGATATCGGCGATTTCAACGAGCGACATGAAGTCTCCTTTCCAGCATGCGGGCGAGCTGGGAGAGGGAAAAGCAGATGACGAAATAGATGGCGGCGGCGGTGAGGTAGACCGGCAGCGGGGCAAAGGTCGCGCCGCTGATGATCTGGCTGGCGCGGGTCAGTTCGACGAAGCCGATCAGCGCGGTGAGCGAGGTGTTCTTCACCAACTGGACGAGGAAGCCGACGGTCGGCGCGACGGAGATGCGGATCGCCTGCGGCAGCACGACATGGCCGAGGCGCTGCGCGTAGGTGAGGCCGAGCGCGGCACCCGCCTCCCATTGCCGCTGCGACACCGATTGCAGGCTGCCGCGCCAGATCTCGCCGAAGAAGGCCGAAGCGTAGATCGACAGGGAAAGTGCCGCCGCCGTCCAGGCGTCGACCGAGAGGCCGATCAGCGGCAGGCCGAAGAAGAAGACGAAGAGCTGGCCGAGTAGCGGCGTGCCCTGGATCAGGTTGATCCAGGCGATGGCCAGCCAGTTGAGCGGCTTGAATGGGATGACGCGCAGGACGGCGACGACGATGCCGAGCAGCCCGCCGCCCACCGTGGCGGTGAGCGCCAGCAGCATCGTCCAGCGCGCGGCCTCGATCAGGTAGACGATATCGGTGCCGCCAAATTCGCGGATCATCGGCGCGGCCTCCTGACGAAGACCATCCAGTAGACGCCGGCGAAGAAGGCCCGGAAGCCCAGGGTCAGCACGAGATAGGAAATGGTGATCAGCGTGTAGGTCTCGAAGGAGCGGTAGGTGCGCGAGTCGATGAAGGCGGCCTGGTGGAACAGCTCGGTGGCGCCGATGGAGGAGACGACGCTGGTGGTCAGCATGATCAGCACGAACTGGCTGGCCAGCGCCGGGTAGATGGTCTTGACCGCCTGGAACAGCACGACATGGCGGAAGGTCTGGCCGGCGGTGAGGCCGAGCGAGCGGCCAGCCTCGACCTGGCTCTGGCGCACCGACTGGAAACCGGCGCGCAGGATCTCCGCGCCATAGGCGCCCATGTTGATCGACAGCGCGATCAGCGCAGCGGTGTTGGCGCCAAGCTTGATGCCGATCGAAGGCAGGCCGAAGAAGACGATGAACAGCTGCACCAGCAGCGGCGTGTTGCGCAGCGCCTCGACATAGACGCGAGCGCAGGCGCGCAGCGGCATCAGCGGGCTGATCGAGGCCATGGCGACGATCAAGCCGATGGCAAGGCCGCAGAGCATGGTGACGACCGAGAACTGCAAGGTCAGCAGCACGCCTTGCACAATCTCGGGGATATAGCGCAGCAGGACATCAAATTTGAAATTATAGCTCATGGAAGTAGAGCGTCCCCCTATGCAACTCCAGGCAGATCGCTATTTTCCGCTCGGATTTGCTGGACACCACGCTATCGTCGCTTCATATGTGACGTCAAGCGTCATCTATGAAGCGGATGCAAATGACGGACGACAAGCTGAATTACAGCGCGCCGGCCCTGGAAAAGGGGTTGGATATCCTCGAATTGCTGGCCAATGCCGGCCAGCGCATGGGCACGCGCCAGATCGCCGAGGAACTGGGGCGATCGAAGAACGAGATCTTCCGCATGGTCCATGTGCTGCTTGCGCGCGGCTACCTCCAGCGCGATGAGGGCGGCGAGGGGCTGATGCTGTCGAACAAGCTGTTCGGGCTTGGCATGCAGACGGCGCGCGCCCGCGACCTGGTCAGCACGGCGGCCCCCATCGTCGAGCGCTTCGCCGAGGAGGTGCACCAGGCGGCGCATCTGGTCGTCGCGCATCGCGGTGAAACCGTCATCATCGCGGCGGCATCGGGCGGGGCGGACATGAACTTCTCGCTCAAGCTCGGCTATCGCCGGCCGCTGGCGGATGCCCATTCCGGCCTGGTGCTGATGGCGTTCCAGCCCAAGCCCGTGCGTGACCGGATGATCGCCGAATGCCTGATGCTGATGCGTGAGCCGCCGGACCCGACGACGCTCGCCGCCGAACTCGACGCGGTGCGCGAGCGCGGCGCCATCATCCACGAGAGCCGCGACATCATCGGCGTGACCGACGTCGTCTGTCCGATCATCGCCGGCGACGGGCGCGCCGTGGCCTGCGTGACGGTGGCGGCGGTCAGCCGACGCAGCGCCGCGCCCAATTTCGAGGCCATGCTGGCGCGGCTGAAGCTCGCTTGTGCCGAGATCGCGCATGAGCTTGGAGGGTAGGGAGGCTCAGCCCGCGACGATGATGTCGCGCGGCGTGCGGGACAGCACCTCCGCACCGGCCGTGGTGACAAGCACATTGTCGATGATGCGGGCGCCAAGGCCTTCGGCGCCGATATAGACCGGCGGCTCGATGGTGACCACCATGCCGGCCTTCAGCATGTGCGGGCTGTCGCCGATCATGTGCAGCGGCTCGGCCCAGCTCGGCGGAAAGCCTGGCCCCAGCGCATAGCCGGACGTGTGGACACGGCAGGCTTCGAGCCCGGCCTCGCCGATGACGGCGCGGGCCGCCTGGTGCGGCACGGTTGCCGGCACGCCGTCGCGAATCGCCGCGATCATGGCGTCGCCGGCGCGCAGCACGATGTCGTGCAGTTCGGCCATGCGCGGCGTCGGCTTGCCCAGCGCGAAATTGCGGCCGATGGTGGCTGTGTAGCGGTTGAAGGTGGCGCCGAATTCGAGATTGCCGAAATCGCCATGTTCAAGCCGGCGCGCGGTCGGCGCGCCGTGGCTGTAGGCGGAGCGCGGGCCGGAGACGAGGTTGATCGGGCTGGCGGCGATGCCGCTGCCGTTGCGCAGCAAGGTCTCGTGGATGGTGCCGGCCAGCGCCAGTTCCGACAGGCCCGCCGCGAACTCGCCGGCAAAACGCTCCATGCCAAGGTCGGCAAGGGCCGCCGCGCGCCTGATATAAGCGATCTCGGCCGGCGACTTCACCAGCTTCAGGCCGGCGATCAGTTCCGTCGCCTCGGCAAGCAAGGTATCGCCGATGACGGCGCGAAGGCCGAGACAATGATGTGGGTGAAGATAGTAGGCCGGCACTTCGAGGCCGACGCGCCTGCCTAGCACGTCGTGGCGCCGCGCCACGTCGGCGAAGGCCGCGACCGGATCCTCGTTCTCGCCGCCGCCGAAGCCATGCACCTCGTCGGCAGCTGAATCCGTTTCGAATTCGTGCACTTCGCCCTGGCGTGTCAGCACGACGAGCGGCTCGTTGCGCGCGCCGACCAGCAGGCATTGGAATTCCTGGTAGCTCTTGGCGTCGCTGCCGGTCAGCCAATGGATGGAGGCGGGGTGAACGGCAATCAGCCAGTCGAGGTCGCGTGCGGCCATGGCGGCGCGGACACGCGCCAGACGATCGGCGAATTCGGCGGCGGTGAAATCGTGTTTCGACATTAGCCTCGCGTCACCGCCATCGCCTCGATCTCGATCAGCAGGTTCTCGAAGGCAAAGCCGGCGACGCGGATCGCAGTCACCGCCGGACCGGGCTCGGGGAAGAATTCGCGCTGCACGCGGGCAATCACCGCGCGCGTCGCCTCGATCCCGGCCCAGCTGCCTTCGGCGTGATAGTAGATATAGAGCTTGGCGACGTCGCTTTCGTCGAGCCCGCCTTCGGCCAGCGTGCGGCGGATGAACTCGAAGACGTTGCGGGTCTGCGTCTCCATGTCGTCGCCGACGGCCTGCGCCTTGTTGTCGGCCGAGATCTGGCCGCCGATCAAGGCGAGCCCGCCAATCTTCCAACCTTGCGTGAACTGGGTGTTGGGAATGCTCCAGTCCCAATGGTTGGCCGGCTGCAGGCGCTGCTTGTCGTCGCCGAGCATGCCGATGCCCTCGACCTGGATCAGTTCGCCGGCATTGCCCATGCCCTGGATGCGCAGTCCGGCACCGGCCGCCGAAGGCACCGACATGTAGCGGCGGCGCACATTGGTCATCTTCTCCCAGTAGTCGGTGACCTCGCGGCCTTCGCCGAAAAAGCGGAAATAGGTGTTCTGGCGCATCAGGCTGTGGCGGTCGCCGCCGCCCGACCGCAGCATGGTGTCGAGGTTGCGGAAGGCCTCGTCGGTCTGCACCTCGATGTCGCCGAGCCCGAGCACATTGCCTTCGGCATCGAGCGAGCGCTGGCCGCCGACAAACAGCATGTCGCCGACCTTCCAGCCATGGACGAAGGGCAGCTCCCTGCGCCAGCGCCAGTGACCCGGGGGGTCGAGCAGTTCGCGCTTGCCGCCGATCACCACCCAGGCGTCGACCATCAGCAGCGCGCCCTCGCGGTCGAGGCCGCAGCGGATTTCGGTGGTGGTCGGGCCGGGAGCGGTGAAACAGCCGGCGCGCACGGCATCGAGTTCGTCGAGCAAGGCGCCCACGGCATCGGCCTTGCAACTGAAATAGATGTTGTGCTTGACCACATCGGTCATGCCGGCGCCGGCCTGGGCGAGAAGGGCCGCCAGCCGATCGAAAATGACGCGCGCCTGACCCGTTATGCCGGTTGCGACGATATTGCCGCTGACGTCCGTCGCCATCAGCCCGCCGATGAAGACCAGGTCACCGGCGCGGACGGCCTGCGGCGCCGATCCTTCGATATCGCTGAATGTCCGCATCCGCACCACGTATCCTCCCGCTGATTTTCTACTTACTTACCTGCAAGTCAGTGTTCCGTCAAATGCTGGGGATGCAGCAAAGCTTCGGCGTCCACGGCCAACGCATTTGGCTATGATGGAAGCATGGACGAGACCGACACCAGACAGGCGATCAAGGATACGGCGCTGGAGCTTCTGGTGCGCCACGGCTATCGCGGCACCAGCTTCGGGGATATTTCGGCGGCGCTCGGCACGACGCGCGCCAACATCCACTATCATTTCGGCAACAAACAGGCGCTCGTCGACGAGGTGCTTGACGACTACATGCAGGCGACGCTGAGCGGCTTGCGGGCTGTCTGGTCGCATGAGGGGTCAAGCCTCGAGGAGCAGGTCGAGGCGATGATCGCCTACAGCCGCGCCCGCTTCCGGCATTTCAACCCAGCCGGCACAGAAGGGCAAAACTGGAGCCTGATTTCGAGGCTGCGGCAGGATGCCGACCTCCTTGATGCCGACGGCCAGAAGATGCTCGGCCATTTCAGCGCGGAGCTCTCGGCGTTGTTTGCCGGCGCGCTGTCGGCGGCGGGCCGGCGCGGCGAGTTGTCGCCGAATGTCGTGCCCGGCGACGCCGCGCTGCTGTTCGCGGCGATCGCCGACAACGCCGCGCCAATTACACTGGGCGAAGGTGGCTTTGACGCGTTGGAGAAGACCTATCGCAGCCTGATACGGATGATCCAAATCTGACTCACCGAAACGACAATGTGAAACCCCATGTTATAGCAGTGAGCCTCGCTTCCTCTGACATTCTGTCTGAAGAATTGGTCGTCTGCTCGGCTTACCTTGAGACATTCTCGGTTGCTGGCTTAATCAGCCCCGCAAGTGTGATCTTGGTCATGAGCTTGTGCTTGGACTTGTCGTGGTGGCGATAGTCCTTCCAGCGGAAGCTGACCAGAACTCCATGATCCAGGCTCACGAGGCGGCTGTTGGCGATGGCGACGCGGTAGGTGTAGCGACCAAGGTAGGCGAGGACCTGTTTTGGACCGCCGAACGGGGGCTTGGCGTAAACGACCACTCGATCCGCTTCAGTCCAGCCAGTTGGGCGCAGAAAGTAGCAGGGTCGGCCAGGCTAGCGAGATCGCTGAAGAAGCGAAGCTGGCCGGCGTCGAAGGCGTCTCGGAGGCGCTCTAGGAATAGGCGGTGACAATCGGGCGGTTACTCTATGCTGATGGTTTCGTCAGGAGAGCTCCTTCTATAACGACTCCGGAATTCACGTATTTCCACAGCGCAACAAACAGTTTCCGAGCGAGGGCGACCATGCCGCCTTCTTGCACCGGCCACCATTCGGGATGACTCGCGCCCTGAACCACTGGCTCAGTGCGAATTGGGTTGATGGGGCACCCAGACCCACGCAACCTAGACAAGCGTCGGCCGGAGCCTAGGATTGCCGGACTTCGAGACTCCCTGCTCGCAATTAATTAATCTGCCCACTCTGCTCAACCGGCCACGGTCTTCCTCCTCCGGCGTTGGCACTCGCAACATTGCGCAAACCCGAGGCTCCCGCGGTTGTGGCCAACAACGAAGCTGACGGTCTGCTTTCAGCGCAGAAAGCAGTCATTCCACCGGTGGCCTCCACTGCCCAGATGTAGCAACAATCCTCGAATGGCAAGGGAAGCCTCGAGCCAGAAGCTGGCGGGCTCCTACAGGGACGTGAGGGCGCGGTCCCAATATGGATTCTGAAGGGTCGAGCGCAGGCGCATCTGCTTCCACACGCCGTATTTGTAGAAGTCGAAGTCGATGCTCGAGGTAATGTTCTGGACCATGCACCACAGCGACCATTTCAAGTCGCCCAGCATCTGGTAGACAAACATGCGCGCCTTGGTGCTGGCTTCGACGCGACCGAAATAACATTCGATCGCCTCATCCTGCATCACGTCGCTCAGGACCATTTCCCCACACCAGGTGGCGAGATCGCAGCAGCGGTCGTTGTTCGACGCGTATTCGAGGTCGACGATCAGGATCCTGTCTTCAGTCAGCAGGAAGTTAGCTGGTGCCGGATCGTTGCAGCAAGGAACGATGTCCAGTCCTGACGCTTCCAGCGCGGCGCGAGCGGTGCGGTACTTCATGTGAATGGTAGGAAAATCGTGCGGGAATGCCGCCCCGAGCTCACGCAATTGAACGATATGTTCATCGATCATGTCAAACAGGGTCTTGGTTAAGCGAAGCGGGGCAGAATTGTTGAAGGTGCGGAACAAGTTAATAGTGGGCGCCCTAATCTCGGCGGAGTGGAAGTCGCGGGTGGTGCAGGGACGAGACCGCTCTACAAAGTCGCTGATTTCCACGCCGCGGTCGCTGAGATCACTATAGATCCGAGGCCCGATGCCAAGTTCGTGCGCGCGCCTGCCGGCCTCGAGCGAAGCGCTCCGATCGATAAACTTCTCGGTCCCGGGGCCTGGCATCTTAAGGAAAAACGTCTGACGCTCACCTCCGATCCTGACGTGCCAGTTAGAATTGCTAAAGCCCCCGAAGATTGGCCGGTAAAAGATGTCTTTGCCCTGCCATGGGGGTACCAAGGAAAGCATTGTTTCCAATGCCAGTTCGGAGGCCGATTGGCCTTCTCCGCACTTCCGTTCCATGAAGGGTTCTCAGAGCATTCGGGCGTACGAGCCGAAATCGAGGCTTCCGAGCGCGGCGCGGCAGCGGATGAAGCGCCAGAACCCGTAGCGGTAAAACTCGACATCCTTGCGCTGCGAGGTGGCGTCCATCACGAGACCCCAGAGACCCCATGCGAGATCGTCGGCGATCGCGTAGAGACGCACGCGACGGAGACTTGCCGGCCTCGGCGTGCCTTCGAACATTTCGAGGGCCGGGAGGAAGTCCTTCTCGTCTTCGAAAACCTCGTTGATCAGGATCCCGATCTCATAATAGGGGTCGACGTTGCCGGCACCGTCGAAGTCCACGAGCTCGATGCGACCATCCGGCCCGATGAGGATGTTCGAGGCCAGGCCGTCGGCATGGGAGGGCACACTGTCGACCCCCGATGCGGCGATCATGCGCTCAAAGCGCAAAACCTGCTCGAACAGGACCGGAAGGTCGGGAGGAGCCTGGGCCACGAGCCGATCGCATTCCTGCTTCAGCGCGCGGATCCGGTCGAACGGCGACACCGGGATCGTGAAGCGCAGTCCGCCGTGGACCCTGCGCTTAACACCTATCACCTCATTGAGGACGTCCAGCTTTTTCAGGTCGCTGACACGGGCGGTCGCCCAGCCGTCGCGATATTCCATGATGCAGGTCGCGCGCCGCGCATCGATGGCAAGGATCTTGGGCGCGCAGCCGAGGCCGGCCGCTTTGCGCTGCGCATCGAAGGATGCGGCCGCATCGATGAAGCGGCGCTGGTCGGGCTGAATGGTTTTGAGCAGGAGCGACGGATGCTGGCCATCGACCGACAGAAGCAGGCGGGTGCTGTCCACGCCACGATGCGACGGGACGAGAATGCCCGGCTCCATCTCCTGTGCCGATCTGCACAGCTGCGGTCCGGCACCAGAGCAGGCGGGCTCGTCGGGCGTCACAAGACAGAGGTCGGCCGGCGCCGTGAGGTCATCCGCAAAAAGGGAACGGACTTCTTTTGTTGCGGACGGGAGACGATGAATGTCCATCGGGCCGATGCGGCGATCCATACCCTTTCGCGACAGACCAATTTCCATGAAGCCAGCGGAACCCTTGTAATCCAAGCAAGCACAACCGACCAGCGACGGCCCGTCCACGAAAGGGAGCGGGGGACAGGCGCGCCAGCAGGAAACGCAATGCTATATCTATGCGGGCGTGAGTAAAGTGCCGACGTGCCTATCGGCGCCGAGATGCACTTAAACGCGGATGAGGTCGACGCCCAGTTCGGCGAAGCGCTGGACGAATTCTTCGCCGACACCCTTAGTGGTGATGACATGTTGGGCGTCGGCAAGGCCGAATGCACGAACCGAGCCGAAGCGTCCGAACTTCGATCGATCGGCTACCATGACGGTGGTGCCGGCCTGACGCCTCGCCTCATCGTGCAGTGCAACCTCGTCCTCACCAAAGCCCATGAAGCCGTGATCGACATGGACGGCGCTGGCACCCATCAAAGCCAGGTCGAACCTGTGCCCTTTCAGCGCGGTAATGGTAGAATGCCCGAATGTGGCCTGATATTCCGGCACCATCGGACCGCCGAGCACGCGGACACTGGTGCCCCAGCCGTGGGAGAAAAAATGCGCCGCAATGGCGATGGAGTTCGTGAAGATCGTCAGGTCTGCATGCTTGTCAAGGTGCTTCACGCAGGCCAGCGTAGTGGTTCCCGAACTGACGAAGATCTTCATACCGTTCTGGATAAGGCTGGCAGCCCTTTCGGCGATCAAGTTTTTTTCCGGCGCATTGACCCGGCTGCGCTCGCCAAACGGCTTGTCCCCCTCTTTTGGCGTCAGTACCGCACCGCCGTAGACGCGCCGAGCCAAGCCATTTGTTTCGAGTAGACGCAGATCGCGCCGGATGGATTCCGGACTGACTTCGAGGCGATCGGCGAGCAGATTGACACTCGCGCGCTCATTCGCGCGCAGTATTTCCAGGATTTTTTCCTGGCGAAACTCAGAAAATCTCATGGACCGAATCTGCCTGTGACCATTTGGGTCTTTCCGGACTTAACATATCCCCGAGCACGTCGAACACTGCGAGATGCCGGAAGACCGAAAATCCCGGCGCCAAGCTAGTCGACATGCTCAAACCAGTCAAATCCGTCTTAGTCGCTCAACAGTCCTAGGGTCTAACAGCCTTGAGATTTAGACCTGTTCGGGACTGGGCACTCGCCGAGAGTAGGCCAAGCCGCGCTTGACCACAGGCAAATGTGTCGATATTGGTGTTTTTGACCGATTTGTGTGTTTTGAGAAATTGGATCGGTTTGAGGATGGATCTGGCGTCCAGTCAGGATTTGGAAGGCTCGTCTGGCAATGGCGAATAAGTGCCATGCTGCAGGTCGAAGGATGGAGTTCAACGGGCCGGCGCCGAGCGGGTCCTAGAAAACTAAACCGCACATCGGCAAAACAACCGCCGATACAAAAAGGGGAACAGGATCAATGATTACGCGTAGAGACATTATGGTTGGCGCGGGCGCGCTTGGCGTGGCCGGCGTGCTCGGCAAGCTCGCGGTGCCGGCCAATGCGCAGGGCAAGAAGTCACTCGTGCTCGCGTCGATGGGGCCCGTCACGGGTAATTGGGATCCGACTTCCCACACGACCCTTGGTCAGGGCAATTTCGAAAAGTTCGTCTTCAATGCGTTGACGCGTGCCCCGATGCGGGACGGCGAGGCGGACCTGCTCGAACCCGCGCTGGCGGAAAGCTGGAAGCTGATCGACACCAACACGTTCGAGTTCAAGCTGCGCGACGGCGTGAAATTTCACGACGGCAAGGAATTCAGCGCCGAGGACGTAAAGGCGACGCTCGAATACTCCTGCGACCCGGCCCGCCCGGCGGCTTCCTTTTGCCCCGGAAAGGTCGATGTCGAAATTGTCGATCGCCTTACGGTGCGACTGCACACCGAGAAGCACGGCTATCCGGCATCGGCTTGGTGGTTTATTTCAAGCGTGATCCCGATCCTCTCGGCGAAGGATGTTGCTGATCCGAAGATTCTCCAAAAGCGTCCGAACGGCACGAACGCCTTCAAGTATGTCGAGACCAACGGCGACAAAAATATTCTTCACGCCTATGACGACTTCTTCGGCGGGCGTCCGAAGATCGATGAGGTCGTCTATGCCTATGTTCCGGATGCCAACACGCGGGTTCTCGGCCTCTTGAACGGCCAGTACCACATCGCCGAACGTCTCGAGCCGGAACAGTACGCATCGCTCGCCGGAAATCCGAAGGTCACCACTCGCAAGGGTCTCACGACCGAGAACAAATATCTGCATTTTCGCTGCAACAAGGCGCCCTTCGACGATCCGCGCATCCGCCTGGCGGCATGCCATTCGATCGATCGCAAGCAGATCCTCGAACTGATGGGCGAAGCGGCGCTCGAGTCAAGCTGTTACGTCTCCCCGATGAAGTTCGGCTTCACCGACATCAAGGGATATCCAGACTACAATCCCGAGGAAGCGCAGCGTCTGCTGGCCGAAGCCGGCTTCCCGAACGGGGCGGGGCTGCCGCAGCTCGAATATATCACTTCGATCGGCTTCTATCCCAAGACCAAGGAGTATGGCGAACTGATCGCCGCGATGCTCCAGGAGCAGGGCTTCAACGTGCAGTTGACGGTGCTCGAGCCAGCGGCCTGGGAAGTGGCGATCTATCGCCGCGCCGACGGTCAGGGCCAGGGCCATATGTGCGACGTCGGCTGGATGACGCCGTCGCCTGAGCCGGACCTCGTCCTGCGGCCCAACTGGCACTCCAGCGCGGCGCTGATTTCGGGCATCAATGATCCCGAGATCGACGCGGTCCTGGACAAGGAGCGCAACGCGCCCAATCCGGAACAGCGGCTGAAGATCCTCACCGAGGAAACCTTCCCGACGATGGCCAAGAAAGTCCCAAGCTTCTCACTGTTCTCTGCGCTCACCTTCCACGGCGCCGCCAAGAACCTTGAAGGCGCGGTCTACCTGCCCTACGGACCTATCGACCTGTCGAAGGCGGATCTCGTCTAACCTTTGGCCCAGCAGCGTCGCCATCCGGCGGCGCTGCTCCTTCGTGAGCCTGCCGTTATGCTTTTTGCAATAGACTTCTTCGTTCGCCGTCTTGCCCAAGGCGTGATCATTGTGGCGGGCATCGCCCTGTTGATCTTCACCCTGCTGCGCGTGGTGCCCGGCGACCCCGTGCGGCTGATGCTCGGCCCGATGGTTTCGCAGTCCGTGGCGGAGCAGACGGCCAAGGAGCTCGGCCTCCGGGATCCGATAATCGTCCAGTTCGGGCGGTATATGACCCAGATCGTCCGCGGCGATTTCGGCCGATCCTTCGTGCGCAGCGCCCAGGGCGGCAGCACTGGAGGTTCGCGCGGCGAATCGACCTTCGATGCCAGCAACCGGGCGCCGGTCATTGATCTGATCGGCGCGACATTGCCCTACAGCCTGCTGCTGGCCGGCCTGGCCTTCCTGATCTCACTGTCGATCGCGGTTCCGCTCGGCATCTGGGCCGGCCTTAACGCGGGCAGGGCGCCCGACCGATTCGCGCTTTACCTGAGTTCGGTCCTCGTCTCGCTGCCCAATGTATGGCTCGGACTGGTGTTCATTTATTTGTTGTCGGCCAGGACTGGCTGGCTACCTGCAATCGGCTACGAGAACTGGACCTATGCGATCCTGCCGGCCTTGGTCCTGGCGGTGGAACTGATTCCGATCATCGTCCGGTCGCTCTCGGTTTCGGTCTCCTCCAACCTCCTCGAGCCCTATGTCTATGTTGGCCAAATCCGCGGGCTGACCCGACGGCGCATGATCTCGGCGCATGTTCTGCGTAACTCCGGGATACCCCTTCTGAACGTGTTGGGCATCCAGGCGGTCGGCCTGATCCTCGGCTCGCTGTTCGTCGTCGAATACCTCTTCAACTATCCGGGGATCGGCCTGCTCATGATCAATGCGGTGTTCCAGCGCGATTTCCCGATCATCCAGGCGATCGCGATCTTCGCCTGCGCCGGGCTCGTCGGTGTGAACATCCTCGTCGATTTCGCATCGACCACGATCGACAGAAGGCTCCAGTACTGATGTCCGAACACACCATCGTCGACGCGGAAGTCAGCGTTCCCCCAAAAGCCCGAAGCCTCGGCGCTAATATCTTCCTTCAAGCATTCAAGACGCCGGAGTTCCGGGTCGGGGCGGTCATTTTCATCGCCGTGATCCTGCTCTCGGTCGCCGCGCCGGGGCTGCTCGGCCTTTCCGCGACGAAATTCAACGTCGGCCTCAAGTTCTCGCCGCCCTGGCCTGCCGAAGGTTCGGTCTGGCCTCATTTCATAGGGACCGACCAGTTGGGCCGCGATCTTCTAGCCCGATCGCTGATCGGCCTGCGGAACGCCCTGATGATCGGCATTACGAGCGTCATCGGCATGTTCGTTCTAGGTTCGGCGGTCGGGATGGTGGCCGGCTATGTCGGCGGCTGGACCAACCTGATCCTGATGCGCATCACGGATGCGCAGATGTCGATCCCGGTGATCATCCTCGCCATCACCATCCTCGGCGTGACGCGGCCGACGCCGCTGACGGTCATCCTCGTCTTCATCCTCGCGGGCTGGCCAGGCTACGCACGCGTGGCGCGTAGCGTCACCATGTCCGAGCGGCGCAAGGAATATGTGCGCGCCGCCAAGATCCTCGGCGCATCGGACGTCCGGATACTGCTGGTGCATATCGCGCCGAACATCCTGCCCCCGATCGCATTCGTCGCCGTGCTCGACGTCGCGCGCATGATGATCTTCGAAGCCATCCTCGGGTTCATCGGCATCGGCATCCAGCCGCCCACGCCTACATTCGGGACGATCATCGCCGACGGCACCAAGTATCTCCTGAATGCGTGGTGGATCACCACCATTCCCGGCCTGCTGCTGGCGATATCGCTGTGCAGCATCAACCTCATGGGCGGTGCCCTTGAGCGCTCCCGCAACAAGCTACTCCAAGGTGTCCTATGAGCGGGGAGAGTGTAAGCATTCTCGAGATTTCGGGCCTGTCGGTCGATCTAGCGTTGCCAGGCGGCGCAAGGCGCGCTGTTCTTCAGGACGTCAATCTCTCGGTTTCCCAGGACGAGGTCCTCGGCATCATCGGTGAAAGCGGCTCGGGTAAGACCGTCCTGTCGCGCGCACTCGTCAACTGGATAAGCCCGCCGCTGGTCGTGACCGGCGGGACGATTGCCTACCATGGCCGCAACCTGTTCGATCTCGCGCCCGCCGAGATGCAGAGATTGCGAGGGCGCAAGGTGGCCTATATAGGCTCCGACCCTGGCAGCGCACTCGATCCGACCATCCCGGTCGGACAGCAGATCATCGAGAAGCTGCGCGCCGTCGAGCCGGGCATTTCGACTGCGGAAGCCAAGGCGCGCGTGCTTCGTGTCCTCGACGCGGTCCGCATTCCTTCCCCGGCGCAGCGCTTTCACGAATTTCCTTTCCAGTTCAGCGGCGGGATGATGCAGCGCGTGCTGATTGTCGATGCCCTGGTCACCAACCCTGACCTGCTCGTCGCTGACAACATCACGCAGCCGCTCGACGTGACGGTCGCCGCCCAGATTCTTCGCCTACTGAGGGATCTCCAGCGCGATTTTCGCACGGCGGTCATCTTCGTCTCCTCGGCGCTCGGTGTGGTTAACGAGATCGCAGACAACGTCCTCGTGCTCGCCGATGGCCGCGTGGTCGAGTGCCAGCAGACCCGTAAACTGATCGACGAACCCCAGCACAACTACACGCGCAACCTCATCAAGAGCGTGCCGCGCATCTGGGGCGCCGAGCAGGTCACCGCCGCGCCGGGCTTGGCCAAGGACGACACACGCGAAATCATCCTTTCGGTCCGCGACGTCTACCGTTCCTACGCAACCAAGGACCGTGAGAGGCTGTTTGCGTACCGGGTTGTCCAGGCCGTCCGGGGCGTCTCGTTCGACGTCTACAAAGGCGATAATCTTGGCATCGTAGGCGAATCCGGTTGCGGGAAGTCGACGCTTTCGCGTCTACTCAGCCGCCTCGAAGCACCCAATCGCGGCCAGATCCTGTTCAAGGGCCAGGACATCGCGCATCTCGGCCGAAAGAAGCTGCTTGATCTGCGCCGTCGGTTCCAGCTGCTGCTGCAGGATCCCTACAACGCCATCCCGCCACATTTGGCCATTGGCCGGACGATCGCCGAACCGCTGCGCATCCATGGCGGAATGAGCGCCAAGGAGATCGGCGAGAAGGTCGCCTACACGATGAACGAGGTGGGGTTGCGCCCCGAGCTGACGGACAAACTGCCGGTAGGGCTCAGTGCGGGCCAGCGGCAACGCGTCAACATCGCCCGCGCCATGGTGCTGGACCCGGAACTCCTGATCCTCGACGAGACGCTGTCGGCACTCGACCAAGTGGAACAGGGCAAGCTGCTCGATCTTTTCGAGCGTCTGCAGGCCCGCCACGGCATGACCTACATCTATATCTCGCACGATCTGAGCATGGTGCGCCGCGTCTGCAATCGCGTGGCCGTGATGTATCTCGGTCGCATCGCCGAACTCGCCGGCAACGAGGCGACGTTCTTCGATCCCGGCCATCCCTACACGCGAGCCCTGCTCAGTGCGGTTCCGGCGATCGAGCACAAGCCCTACGACACGGCGACCTATCTCCTTGAAGGCGAGCCGCCGGACCCCATCGACATTCCTTCCGGCTGCACCTTCCGCACACGCTGCCCGTTCGCTTTTGACCGCTGCGTCACGGAGGATCCGGCGCTGCTGAAACGAAGCGACGTGGATTACGCCGCGTGCCATCTCGTCGAGGCCGGCTTGTCGGCGCCAAGGCTGATGCCGGCGGTCGATCTGAGCGGCCCGTAACAGCGGCGCAGTCCCTGACCGTCCTGGGCGCCCCTGACCCCGGCGCGGTGCCCCGCAATCCCGATGAGGCAAGCGTATCATGGAATTCGACTATATCGTCGTAGGTTCGGGCAGTGCGGGTTCACCGCTCACCGCCAGGCTTGTCGAAAAGGGTGCGAGCGTCCTTCTCCTCGAAGCGGGCAAGCGCGAGAAGCTCCACCTGACGCGCGTACCGGCCGCGCTCATGTATACGATCGGTAACAACCGGTACGACTGGAACTACGTCACCGAGCCTGATCCGAGCCGTAACGGACTGCAGGAAGCCTGGCCGCGCGGGCGGGTTCCGGGTGGTTCGTCGGCCATCAACGGGATGATCTTCATTCGTGGCGCGGCCGGCGACTACGACGCTTGGGAGGCGCTGGGAAACAAGGGATGGGGCTGGGCCTCCGTGCTTCCCTATTTCCGCAAGATGGAGACGGCGGACGACGACAGGGACAATTCTCACCGCGGCGGGATGGGTCCGCTCCGGGTTTCATCGCTGCGCTGGAAACACCCACTATCGCAGAAATTCATTGACAGCTTCGTCAATGCCGGCGTGCCCCGCAACCCGGACCTGAACGGGAGCTCGCATGAAGGGGTCGCCTGGAATCAAGGGTCCACGACAGGGGGCTTGCGTCATTCGGCGTTCGACGCCTTCGTCCTCCCACGTCTCAAGGACAATAAGTTGACCTTCATGGACGACGCGCTGGTGGAGCGTATCGTCATGGAGGGTAAGCGGGCCTCGGGCGTGGACATCATGCGCGGGGACAAGACAATCCGGGCAACAGCACGCCGCGGTGTGGTCCTGTCTGCAGGCTCCATCAACTCGCCACAGCTCCTAATGCTTTCGGGCATCGGCGATCCGGCCGAACTGAGTCGCCATGGCATCGAAGTGCGCGTCGCCAGCCCCGACGTCGGGCGCAACCTGATGGAGCATCCGGGCCTCTATGTCCGCGCCGAAATGGACGTCAAGACGGGCAATGCCTATGCGTCGGCCCTGGGCCGGCTGCGCGCCGCCGGGCAGTGGGCGCTGTCGCGCAGTGGCGTGCTGAGCGTGCCGACCGCGCAGGTGCTCGCCTTCCTCAAATCCACACCCGAGCAGGAGGTGCCCGACCTCCAGTTCCACCTCTTCCCGTTCGGCTATTTCAGCGAAAGCGGACGCCTGCGCGTCCCCACGCGCAATCTCGTCACCATTCTGGCGAACGTGAATTACCCCAAGAGTACTGGCCGTCTGGAACTACGCAGCAGCGATCCGCGCACGCCGCTCGCGATTTATCCGCGGCTCCTCGACCACCCAGACGACCTGGACTGCGTTCTACGCGGACTGGCCTGGATTCGCCGCCTTGCTTCGACGCCGCCATTCGGAAACCACGTGCGCGAGCTGATCGACGTGCCGCCCGAGGGGGCCGGCCGCGATGCGGAGGAGCAGTATGTGCGCAAGGCAACGGTCCCCTTCCTTCACCCGGTCGGGACCTGCCGGATGGGGATCGACGATAAGGCGGTGGTGACGCCGGAACTGCGCGTGCGCGGCACCGAGAGGCTGTGGGTGGCGGATGCCTCGATCTTTCCGCGCCACATCGCGGGCAACACCAACGCGACTGCAATCATGATCGGCGAGCGGGCGGCGGATCTCATCCATCCCTGATCCCAGGCAAGCCGGAACAGGAGCCAGACGGGCAATGACCAGGAATTTCAAGCACAATTTCATCGGCGGCAGGCGCGTCGACCCGCTCGGCCCGGAGTCCATCGAAGTTCGTTCGCCCTACGACGGCAGCCTGGTCGGCACGGCTCCGCTCGCCGCACAGGCGGACATCGACCTTGCCGTCGACGTGGCGCGCAAAGCGTTCGACGAAGGGCCGTGGCCGCGCATGCCGGTAGCCGAGCGCATCGCGGTCATCCGTAAATTCACCGACCTCTACGAGGCGCGGTCCACGGAATTTGCCCGACTGGTCACGGCAGAAATGGGCGCTCCCGCGTGGTTCGCCGCGGCGATCCAGGCCCTGATCCGTGATCAGGGCCAGGCTTATCTGACCGCGGCCGAACACTATCCCTGGGAAGTGAAGCGCGAGGGCTTCCCGAAAGGGACGTCCATCTGGATCCGCGAACCAGTCGGCGTGGTTGCCGCCATCATCCCCTGGAATGCACCGCATCAGGTCGCGCTAGCGAAACTCTTTCCGGCTCTGCTTGCCGGATGCACGGTGATTCTGAAATTGGCGCCGGAGACGGCGATTGACGGCCAATATCTGGGCGAACTTTTCAGCGAAGCCGGACTGCCGGACGGCGTGCTGAGCATCCTGGTAGCGCACCGGGAAGTGAGCGAGTATCTCGTCACGCATCCGGGAGTGGACAAGATCGGCTTTACCGGGTCGACCGCCGCCGGAAGCCGCATCGCCAGCCTCGCCGGTGCGCAGCTGAAGCGAGTCAGCCTAGAACTGGGTGGCAAGTCCGCGGCGCTCGTCTTAGACGACGCGGATATCGGCGAAACGGTCGAGGCGCTGCGTTACCGCTCGTTTCCGAACAACGGCCAGGTCTGCGTTGCGCAGACTCGGAACTCATATCGCGCCGGCGCCACGATGCCTTCACCTCGGCGCTGGTGGACAATGTTACGGGTATGAAGATCGGGAATCCGGCCGACCCGCAAACTTTCCTCGGTCCGGTTGCTGCCGAGCGCCAGCGCCAGCGGGTCAGTGACTACATCCAGTCTGGGCTGGAAAGCGGCGCGGAACTTGCGACGGGCGGCCTTGGAATGCCGGAAGGCATCAATCACGGCGCCTTCGTGAAGCCGACGGTTTTTGCCAATGTCGACAACAACTCACGCATCGCCCAGGAGGAGATCTTCGGCCCAGTCGTCTGCGTCATCCCCTATGACGGGGTGGATGAGGCAGTGCGGCTCGCCAACGAGTCGGAGTACGGTCTCTCCGGTTCGGTTTGGACGAACGATACTGACCAGGGTCTGGCGATCGCCCGCCGCATCCGCAGCGGCGGGCTGACGATCAACAACGCGGCCTCGGACCTGCTCTCCCCCTTTGGCGGCTTCAAGCGAAGCGGCGTGGGACGCGAGTTCGGCCCGGAAGCCATCAATCACTACATCGAGCACAAGACTGTCGCAGTCTGAGGGAGTTCCGGAGCGATAATGAGCAACGGCCATGGAATATGGATGCATGTCGACGGTCAGGCCGGGCGCTTCATCGAACTGAGCGACAGGGTTTGGGAAACGCCCGAACTGAACTATCAGGAACATCGGTCGTCGGCCGAGCATCTGAAGGCGCTTAACGATCAGGGCTTCCGAGTTGCTACCGGCCTTGCCGGCATGCCGACGGCCATCATGGGCGAGGCAGGCGAAGGCGGCCCGGTCATCGCCTTCCTCGGCGAGTTCGATGCATTGCCGGAGTTAAGCCAGGAAGCCGGCGTAGCGGAACACCGGCGTCTTTCCGGCAATGGACCGGGACATGGCTGCGGACACAATCTGCTCGGGGCCGGCGCACTGCTCGCCGCTACGGCGACGAAGGATTGGCTGGCCGCGAACAGCCTGCCCGGGCGTGTACGCTATTATGGCTGCCCGGCCGAGGAGGGCGGATCGGGCAAGGCGTTTATGGTTCGCGACGGGGTTTTCGCTGACGTCGACGCGGCGCTTTCCTGGCACCCCTTCTCGTTCGCGGGCGTAATGGAGCCGGCCTCGCTCGCTTACGCGATCCTTGATTTTTCTTACACTGGACGGTCCGCCCATGCTGCGGGCTCGCCGCATCTCGGCCGCAGCGCGCTCGACGCCGTTGAGCTGATGAGCGTCGGCGTCAACTATCTGCGCGAACACATCCCCTCCGATTGCCGGGTTCATTACGCCTATCTCAATGCGGGCGGTCCGGCGCCGAACATCGTGCAGGCGGCCGCAATTGTGCGCTACATGGTTCGGTCGCCGCGAGCCTCCGAGGTGTTGATGCTAGTCGAGCGGGTCAAGCGCATCGCGGAGGGTGCAGCGCTGATGAGCGAGACACAAGTGGAGTCGCGCTTTGTCTGTGCGATGAACAGCCTGCTTGGCAATCGCGTTATGGAGGGAGCGATGGCGCAGAATTTCGAGATGCTGGGGCCGCCGGAATTCGATGCGGCTGACCAAGCGTTCGCGGGGCAGATCCAGGCCACGCTGACAAGGGAGCACATCCAATCAGCCTATGCGATGTTCCGGCTTCAGGAGAGTGACAGCGCTCTCAGCGACGGTATCGTCGGCGCCGCTTCCGGTGGCAAGCAGATGCTTGGATCGACTGATGTCGGCGATGTGAGCTGGGCCGTACCGACCGTGCAGGCATATGGCGCGACCTATGCCATCGGCACGCCTTTGCACACATGGCAAGTAACGGCGCAGGGCAAATCGCCACATGCACACAAGGGCATGATCCATGTTGCCAAAGCGCTGGCGGCGACGGCGGCGGACCTCTTTAGCCACCCCGATCTGCTAGCTTCAGCTAAGGAGGAACATGCAGCAAGGTTGGCGCGCGATCCCGCAGTACAGATCCTGCCGCCCCACCTCGCGCCCCCGTTGGACGGCTAGATGTATGATGCCGGGCATCGTGCTCATCTTTGTCGTCCTAATCAAAGGAACCGCTGGAGCGAAGCGACATACTTTGCCCGAAGATGGGATTTCTCCTGGAAGATGTGTGAACGATCCCGTGATAGTGACGGTTGATCGGCCCTCATCAAGCTGTTGCACTGCGATGGGCTTTGAATCACTTCTCCCGATCCTCGGGTTGCCCGGATCTCCATCACTGATGTCGTTCTCTCCTGCCGAAAGGGGACGTCTTTTCGTGCGACTGTCGGTCATCCTCAAGGGTGCGGCGCGCGGTAGCTTTCCTCACGCGCTATCGATCCGTCCTACCTTGTTGGCGAGAGCGACTGTGACCTGCCGTTCCGGTTTACGCTCAAGCAACTCGTCCGCCCAAGTGCTGACGGTCGTCACTTTTCGCCGGGTGTATCATTTCCGGCCGAGCTTGTCAGAGGGACGATCATGAGTTCGAGCGCGCCATACTCCGCAAACGAATTTCTGGCTGGGCTGAAAGGCCAGCGCGTTCTGGTGACAGCGGGTGCGGGGGGCATCGGTTTTGCCATAGCCGACACGCTGTCGCGGCTCGGCGCCCGCGTCGTTGTCTGCGACGTTTCCGACGAAGCGCTCGCCGCTGCGCCCGACAAGATCGACCTGATCGCGGCAGTGAAGGCCGACGTCTCGCGCGACGATAACGTCGACCGGCTGTTCGAGGCGGTCGAGAAAGAACTCGGCGGGCTCGATGCGCTGATCAACAATGCCGGCATTGCCGGGCCGACAGGCGGTGTCGACGAGATCGATCCGGACGACTGGCGGCGCTGCATCGACATCTGCCTGACCGGCCAGTTCCTGTGCGCCCGGCGCGCCGTGCCGCTGATCAAGGCGGCGGGCGGGGGCTCGATCGTGTCGATGTCGTCGGCGGCTGGCCGCCACGGCTATGCGTTCCGCACGCCCTATTCGGCGGCCAAGTGCGGTGTCATCGGTTTCACGCAAAGCCTCGCCAAGGAGCTTGGGCTGCACGGCATCAGGGTCAACGCCATCCTGCCCGGCATCATCGAGGGACCCCGCATCGAAGGTGTTATCTCGGCGCGCGCCAAGCAGGTCGGTATCAGCCACGAGGAGATGACCGATCGTTATCTCCAAAACATTTCGCTGCGTCGCATGACCAGCCCTTATGATGTCGCGTCGATGGTCGCCTTCCTGCTGTCGGACGCCGGCATCAACATTTCCGGGCAGTCGCTCGGCGTCGACGGCAACGTCGAAACGCTCTGAGGAGGGCCGATCCATGGCAAAGGTTGCGATTGTCGGCAGCGGTTTCATTGGGCGGGCCTGGGCGATCAGCTTCGCTCGCGCCGGCCATGACGTGCGGATGTGGGACCAGTCGCCCGCCGCGACGGGCGGCGCGCGCGACTACATAGAAGGCGTGCTTGGCGATCTTTCTTCGAACGACCTGCTGCGTGGGCAGTCCGTCGACACCGTGCTTGGCCGCATCGCCATCGCGGTCGAACTGGAGGAGGCGCTGGCTGGAGCAATCCATGTCCAGGAGAACACGCCTGAAAACCTCGATGTGAAGCGGGAAGTGTTCTCCCTGATCGACAGTCTGGCCGGCCCGCAAACGGTGATCGCCAGTTCCACCTCGGCGCTGTTGCCGTCGAAGTTCACCGACCATCTGCAGGGGCGGCACCGCTGCCTGGTCGTGCATCCGATCAATCCGCCCTACCTCATTCCGGCGGCCGAGGTGGTGCCAGCGCCATGGACGTCCGCTGAGACGCTGGAAAGAACCCGCGCCTTCCTTATCGATGCCGGTCATGCGCCGCTGGTGATGAAGCGCGAGCTCGACGGTTTCATCATGAACCGGTTGCAGGGCGCCTTGCTTGAGGAAGCCTTCCGGCTCGTCGACGGCTATGCCAGCGTCGAGGATGTCGACATCGGCATCCGCGACGGGTTGGCTTTGCGCTGGTCATTCATGGGGCCGTTCGAGACCATCGACCTCAATGCGCCCGGCGGCGTGCGCGATTATGTCGATCGCTACCAGGGCATCTACTCCAACATCTTCCCGCAGATGCTGCGCCGGGTCGACTGGGCGGGCGAGGTCATGGCAACCGTCGAGGCCGAGCGCAGCAAGCGCCTGCCAAGGAAAAAACTGGGTGACCGGCAGGTCTGGCGGGATCGCCGGCTGATGGCGCTGGCGGCACACAAGAAAAAATCGGATCAGGAGTTCGGACAATGAAAGAAACCAGCCGCAAGCCCGGCGCGACGGCGACCAGGTCATCATCACCTGTGCGGTGACCGGGGCGATCCACACCCCGACCATGTCGCCCTACCTGCCGATCACACCGGACCAGATCGCGTCGGAGGCGATCGCCGCGGCCGAGGCCGGTGCCGCGATCCTGCATTTGCACGCGCGAGACCCGGAAACCGGCAAGCCCGACCAGACACCCGAGGACTCGGAAAGACTGTAGCGCTCAACTGGATAGCCGCCCAAAGCGGAGCTGCCTATTGTGAGGTTGCGCAGCATACCAAGGCTATCAGGCCGATGTTCCTGATGCTGCACGACGCCTACGGCGTCCAAAGGGACAGCAAGCACACATACGATCTTGCGAAGGATTGCATGAATTTTTTGGGCGCCCGATACGGCCCGACGCGCCCGTTGCTGGTGGACGAATATCAGAACTTCACACCCACTGTTTTGCGGGAGCTGCTGCATCTTCAGGAGCGATGCGGCTTCGCTTTACTGCTCGCCGGCAACACTCATCGGTTAGCGGGCACGAGGCGTGATACCCATGCTATGGATCAGATCGAAAGCCGTATCGGCATGCGTTTCGAGATCGGGCAGCCGACGCGGGAGGACTGCTTGAGGATTGACGCCGAACACAACGTTGAAGGAGCCGACGCCTACGTGGCAATCGCCACCTACGGGCAAAACACCTCCCTTCGCGCGCTGTGCCATCTCCTCCAGAATTGCGCTGCGGGTACCAGCGGCTTCGGCAGCATTCGTCTTCCCCGGATAGAGACCACGCTTCGCGGCATGTCGTGCGGCAGCGATGTGCTCAAGGTTCTATACGAGTGCCGAAACGACTTCGCACACGACGTGGGCAGCCCCACTTAAATTCGGACGACGACAGATAATTCCGAACATCACACCGGAATTGGTGCAATCGCGAAGTTAGCCCGCTTGCTGATCAGCCGTATTTGCCTCGCTCCTCAATTTTTCAAGCCGTGATCGGCAGATCATTTCGATACGATCGATCAACTCGGAGACCCGCTTGGCAAGCCACTGGAGCGCTTCGCGAGTGATCTCGAAGTGCCTCGAATAGCGCGCTTTCACATAAGCCTCGTTGATGACGTTGAACCAAGCTACGAAACGCTGCTGGTCGCGGGGCCAAACTTCGGCAAGTTCCTGTGCTTGATCTTCAGCGAGGCTGCGAAGGAATTTGACGTTGTGAGAGGCAGGGCTGTAATTTGTTAGAACCAACAACAACACCGCGTAGGCCTGCTCGATTGATTGGTGAAGGAGAAAGGCCGCTTCCTTGAAATTGGATTCGCTGAGAAGAAATCCAGCTGTCTTTGCAAATACTCGGGCGTGCGGCAGCCTGTCTTCGAGGTGTTCGGCTGCTAATTGGAATGCATCGGCCGGCTTCGTAGGTGCCGGATGCGCCAGCGATTCTTCGTCGAGCTCGTAGAGGACAATTCCCTCGCGACGGATGTCGACAAAGAAGTACTGACCCTCCCTGAGGGCAGTGTTCACCTCCCGGCGGGAATGTACAATGAAGCTGACTGGCGTGCTGATTTCGCGCATCAACCGGTCTGCTGCCGTCTGCCAATAGCCGGCAAAATCGGTCAGTTTGCGATTGTTCACCACCACAAGCAGGTCGAAATCCGAACGGTAGCCCTTCCTGGTATGCGGCTCGTCGACCCAGCCACCACGTGCATAGGACCCGAAAAGTATGATCTTGAGAATGCGCCCGCGCTTTTTGAAGTCGGTCATCCCTCCCTTGAGGGCATCCTCAAACTCCTCGAGGAGCAGCTCAACCGTCTTTCTCAGCTCGCGCTGCTTTGGTGGCGGGAGGTGGTCGATGCTGGATTTCATAAACAAGGATCTGTCGTCCATCGTGTGTGCATAGCCGAGACGAGGCCCCGAATCCACACACTGCCTCGTTCGGCCGAATTGAGCAACGCACACCGTGCGACATCAAATGGAAGAGTTGTTAAGTCAGCATCCTAAACATTGCAGAGGGATTTAAGCTCATCACGTATCACTGCAATGTTGGGGGTATCGTCAATACATTGCCCCACCATTTCCCAGCGCTTTTATCTGTGGAGGGTCTGTCCCGCAGCGTCGCGCTCGGTCCTCGAATAAGCGAACAGACTTCTAGCTCGGAAGATGTCGGCGAACTCATGCGGAAGGGGGGCGGCGGTATCGGCCGCCGGATTTTCTTAAGATTTTCCCTGTCGAGCCGCGGTCGAACACCGGTATGTTCAAACCGGAGATTTCCAATGCCATTTCGATTCGTCGACACCGCCGACATCCACCTCGACTCGCCGCTGCGTTCGCTGGCGATGCGAAACCCCGACCTTGCCGAACTCGTCGGAGACGCCAGCCGTCAGGCGTTTGTCTCGATCGCTGACCTCTGCCTCACGGAACGTGTCGATGCCCTGGTCATTGGCGGCGATCTCTATGATGGCGATCAGACTTCGATGAAAACGGCCCGCTTCCTGGCGTCACAGATGACACGGCTTCATCAGGCCGGCATCAGGGTTTTCAAGATCCGTGGCAATCATGACGCCCTGTCGCGGATATCGAAACAGCTGGTGTTCCCTGACACGGTCACGATCTTCGGCGGCCGTCCCCAGACCGTGCTGCAGACAGCCGGCGGGCTTGACGTCATGTTCCACGGCTTGAGCTTTGCCAGCCCCAAGGCGCCGGACAGTCTACTCCCGAAGTACTCAGCGCCGCGCGAGGGCGCGGTCAATGTCGGTATCATGCATACCAGCCTGGCCGGATCGCCGGGCCACGACGTCTATGCCCCCTGCAATGTCGCTGACCTGCACGGCCACGGTTTCGACTACTGGGCGCTTGGGCACATCCATGTCCGCCAAGTCCATCCCGGGGCAAGCACCGTGGTGATGCCAGGAATTCCACAGGGCAGGGACATCAACGAGGCCGGCGAGAAATCCGTCACCCTGGTGACGATACAAGACGACCGCACCATCGAGATCGAGGAAAGGCTCACCAGTATCGCGCAATTCGAGCGGGTGAACGTCGACGTGACCGAAACGGTGGAATGGTCCGAGATCGTCGAGCGTGTCCGATCCGCGCTCGAAGATGTGCGCGCCTCCGTTAGATCCCGTCATGCTGTGGTTCGCCTCGGCCTGACCGGGGCGTCACCTCTATCGTGGGCACTGATCCGCGACCGGGATCTGCTGCTCGCGGAAGCTGAGCAGGTCGCGGACCAGGTAGGCGAAACCTGGGTGGAGAAGCTCGAACTTAACGTCTCGCCACCCGCAGCCGAAACATCCGAGGGCGTCGCCGATCCGATTTTCGAGCTCGCAGAGTCCATGCGCGCCGATGCCGGCTCGGAAGCCTTCCGTGCCGAGGCGAGGGCGTTGGTCCAAAAGATGATCGCGGATTTTCCGCCTGACGGGCGCGATTTCGCCGGCAAGGACGAGACTGAGCAGGAGTTGTTCCTGGAGAGGGTGGTTGCCAGCGGCGCCGACCTTGTTACCGCCCGCCTCAAGGCCGGTGGGTCACAATGAGGCTGCGGCGACTTGATCTCATCCGTTATGGCAAGTTCACCGACAGGACGATCGACTTCGGGCCGAAACCGGAATCCGGTCCCGACCTGCATGTCGTCTTCGGCCTGAATGAGGCCGGCAAGTCGACGGTGCTTTCCGGCTATCTCGAGATCTGCTGTTCGGCATCGAGGAGCGCAGCCGCTACAATTTCGTGCACGAGTACAGCGCAATGCGCATCGGCGGGGTGCTCGAACTTGGCGGCGCGGAGCAGATTTTCACACGCACCAAACAGCGCACCAACTCGTTGCTGAACGCGACTGGCCAACCAGTCAGCGAAATGGCGATATCATCCCATCTCGCCGGCCTGTCGCGCGACGCCTACGAGACCATGTTCTCGTTGGACGACGAAACGCTGGAAGCAGGTGGAAAATCAATCCTGGAATCGCGCGGTGACCTCGGCAAGCTGCTGTTCACGGCCAGCGCCGGCCTCGGGCATGCAAGCGATACATTGAGCCTGCTCGAGGCCGAGGCGGACAGGCTCTATCGCAAGCAGGCACACGGAACCGAGCTTGCTCTGTTCAAGAAGCGGCTTGCGGAACTGAAGTCGAGGAGGGAGGCGATCGACACCTTGGCGTCGACCTTCGAAACCCTTGAGACAGAGCGCCTGGACGCGACAGAAAACTACGACCGCAGCATCGCCGAGCGGTCGGTGCTGTCGGCCAGGCTCGATACGATCGCGAATTATCTTCGCGCGATCCCGATCCTTGCCGATATCCGACGCAAGCAAGCCCAGCTGGCCGAGTTGCCAGAGATCGCTTCACCGTCACGGACCTGGACGGGCAGCGTCGCCGACATGATCGAGATTGACGCCAGCCTGAGAACGCGTCTGCCGTCCTGATGCAGCATCATGACCCGACGAGTCGAATTCTTGCCCAGACGCCGATCGAGCAAGCCAGCTTCCCCAGCCTTTTCGTACCGATCGCGGTAGCGTCGGAATTGCCGCTCCGACATGCCAAGCAACTCGCCGGCCTCCGTCATCGAAAGATCGCCGCCATTCCAACGGCTCAAAACGTCCCGAAACTTTTGCATTCTCCGGACGACGATCCAGGAACCCCGCTTCAGCAGCCTC
>NZ_VFVH01000006.1:0-327618 GCF_006442685.1 Mesorhizobium sp. B2-4-7 | reverse complement strand
AAGCCGAGCGTCAATCCGAAACCCGGAATGACGCTCGGCTGTCGAAACCGCCAACCCGCCCGAGCGGGTGCTGTGATCATATCGTCCTGAATATCGACTGCTTACTGGGGCTTGTAGATCTGGTCGAATATACCACCATCGCCGAAATGGTAAGGCTGTGCTTTCTTCCAGCCGCCGAATTGTGGGTCGTCGATGGTGACCAGCTTGATCGGCGGTAGCTTGGCCAGGTCCTCTGCCGGCACCAGATCGGGCTTGGCCGGACGATAGTGGTTCTTGGCGATGATCGTCTGCGCTTCCTTGGAATAGAGCCAGCCCAGATAGGCTTCGGCGACCTTGCGCGTGCCCTTGGCATCGACATTGGCGTCGACCAAAGCGACCGGCGGCTCGGCCAGGATCGAGATCGGTGGATAGACGATATCGAAATTTTCGGCACCGAACTCGTCGAGCGCTAGATAGGCCTCGTTTTCCCAGGCAATCAGCACGTCGCCCAGGCCCTTTTGCGCGAAGGTCACCGTCGAGCCGCGCGCACCGGTATCGAGCACCGGAGCGTTGGCATAGAGCTTGCCGACGAACTCCTTCGTCTTGGCCTCGTCGCCACCGTCATTGGCGTTGGCATAAGCCCAGGCGGCGAGATAGTTCCAGCGTGCGCCGCCCGATGTCTTCGGGTTGGGCGTAATCACCTGGACGCCGTCCTTGACCAGGTCGTTCCAGTCGTGGATGCCCTTGGGGTTTCCTTTGCGGACGAGGAAGATGATGGTCGAGGTGTAGGGTGCCGAATTGTTATCGAATTTCGTGCGCCAGTCCGGATTGATCTTTTTCGACTTGGAGACGATGGCGTTGATATCGCCTTCGAGCGCCAGCGTCACCACGTCGGCGTCGAGGCCGTCGATCACGGCCCGGGCCTGTGCGCCCGATCCACCGTGCGACTGCTGTATGGTGACCGTTTCCCCTGTCTCGGCTTTCCAGTGAGCGGCGAAGGCCTCGTCATAGGCCTTGTAGAGCTCGCGTGTCGGATCGTACGACACGTTGAGAATGGTGGTATCGGCGAACGCGAAACCGAGCGTGCCGAACTGGACAGACGTGGCGACCAGTGCGCCGAGCAGTCTCCTGAAACGAGGTTTGGTCATTTCTGCCTCCGTTGAACCCGCGTCAAATCTACCGAATTGGTAGAATTTAGATGCATTAAATGTTGCCTTTTTTGTCGTTTTGGAGAAAATCTTGGACCTGATTTCGCGGTGCGGAGAAACATTTTCCCTCAAACGTCCGCTGGCGAATCCCCATCGACCTATCTAGGAACAAGCGGGGCCGAAGCAAGGCTGTGGCATTTGGTCGGCACGCTATCCGGCTGGACTGGGAAATCGAAGCGCTGCTTGGCGGAGGGATCGTGGTTCAGCGTGAAGGTGCCGCCATTCGCGTGCATAGTTCTTGAATCCGGCCGAGTGCATCGCGCCGAGCAGCGGCTTGCGGTTTGCCGTCGCTTCGCTTGCGGTACAGGAAAATTGTCCGTTCCGGCGTAACGGATATCCTGGCGGATCAAGGGGCCGGCAACGCGGACGAAGTCGGCGGGCAGGGCGTCGGCGCGGGCTGGGAGGAGATTGCGGGTAAAGGAACTAGCGTCGCGAGTATTGTCGCGAGGCGCCGTACCTCAGGCGAAGAAGCGCAATCCCCTGAATCGCTTGCGCAATCTTATTCAACAAACACCTTCACACTTGCCGCGCGTCCCGCCGCATCGATTACGGTCAAGGTCGAGTAGCCGGTGCCGTCCGGTTGCCATGTCGCGGTGCGCCGGCGGTCGATGCCGGTCAGCGGCTTGCCGTTGGCCAGCCAGCGGAACGGCGCGCGCCCGCCTTGCAGCTTCAGTACCAGCGGCGAGGCGTCGGCCGAGTTGGTGGCGAGATCGACGCGGGCGCCGTCGGGCGGAAAGATAATGGTCGGCGCGGGCTCTGTGGGGGTCGAGGCCTGAACCAGGCCGTCGGACCCGGCGCCGAAGCGGGCAAGCGTCACAGGCAGGTCGTTACGTCGAGGAGTGAAGGCGCCGGGGGGCTTGCCCGGCAGCGGCACGGTGGCGAGACCCGAGCGGACAAAGCCCTCGAACAGAATTGGGGCTGCCGACACATAGCCGGACAGGCCAGGCACCGCGCCTGCATCGGCCCGGCCGACCCAGACGCCCAGCACGTAACGGCCGTCGAAGCCGACCGACCAGGCATCACGGTAGCCATAGGAGGTGCCGGTCTTGTAGGCGATGCCGCGCTGCAATGCACCCTCGGGCGGCTTGACGCCCGACAGAATGTCGATGATCTGCCAGCTCGCCTGGTCGTCGAGGATGGTCGCGGTGGTGCGGTCGGCATCGGCCGGCTCGGTGCCATCATGCAGCGTGTGCGTCTTGCCGCCATTGGCGAGCCCTGTATAGAGCTGGACGAGATCGCGCAGCGTAATCCCAACGCCGCCAAGGCCGATGGCCAGGCCCGGCGCCTCGTTGACCGGCAGGATCGGGTTTACCCCAGCCTGGCGGAATCGGGCCGTCAGCCGCGCGGGACCGACCGCGTCGAGCACGCGGATCGCCGGCACGTTGAGCGACAGTTGCAGCGCCTCGCGGATGCTGACGTCGCCCTGGTAGCCCATATCGAAATTCTTCGGCCGGTAGCCGCCGAAATCGGCCGGGCTGTCCTCGATCAGCATTTCCTGCGCCACCAGTCCCTGTTCGAAGGCAAGACCGTAGATGAACGGCTTCAGCGTCGAGCCGGGCGAACGCACGACCTTGGTCATGTCGATCCAGCCGGAGCGGCTGGCGTCGAAGAAATTGGCCGAGCCGACTTCACCTAGAATATCGCCGGTGCGGGAATCGGCCAGCACCATGGCGACGGAGAGACGCGCCCCAAGCTTGGCGGCGGCGTCGCGCGCTACCTGTTCCAGCCCTTCCTGGACGCTCTTGCGGATCGTCAGCTTGAGCGGCTGGCCGGGAACCGCCTTGGGCAGCATCGCATAGGCGGCGTGCGCGGCGAGCGCCGGCAAGCTACGGCGCAGGCCAGACACATCGTCGAGCGCGGCGCGCGCGGCCTCGCGTTCGCCAAGCAGGCCAGCCGAGGCCATGCGGGACAGCACGCGGTCGCGGGCGGCGTGCGCGATCGCGAGATTGCGGTCGGGCCGGCGCTTTTCCGGCAGTTGCGGCAGGGCGACGAGAAGCGCGGCTTCCGAGACGGTGAGCCGCTTCGGCTCCTTACCGAAATAGGCGAGCGAAGCGGCGCGCACGCCTTCGAGATTGCCGCCATAGGGCGCCAGCGTCAGATAGCGTTCGAGAATCCCGCGCTTGGACAGCCGCCGCTCGATCTGGATGGCGCGCAGCATCTGCTTGAGCTTGGAGCCGAGGCTGCGGCTGTCGCGCGGCTCGATCAGGCGGGCAAGCTGCATCGACAGCGTCGAGCCGCCGGACACGATGTGGCCGCTGGTGGCGAACTGGCCGGCGGCGCGGGCAAGCGCCAGCACATCGACGCCTTCATGGTTCCAGAAGCGCTTGTCCTCATAGGTGACCAACATGTCGACGAACTGCTTGTCGACCTGGTTGAGGCGGGTTTCGAGCCGCCAATAGCCATCAGGCGTGGCGAAGGCGCGCAAAAGCTGGCCGTCGCGGTCCTGGACTTCCGTCGAGACGGTAAGCTTTTCAGGAAGCGGAGGCGGGAAGGCGCGGTCGAGCTGCCACAGGGTAGCGGCGGAAACAGCAATAACAGCCACCAAGGAGGTGCTAGCGATAGCCGCGCGGCGCAGGAATTTTCTTGAGGGCATGGCGCTGCCCCTCATCCGCCTGCCGGCACCTTCTCCCCGCATAGTGGCGGGGAGAAGGGAGCTGTCGCAATCGTCGGCGCCTTTTCTGTAACGTTGAAAATTGGCGAAAGCCTTGGTGCAGGCCCCTTTCTCCCCGTCACTAAACGGGGAGAAGGTGCCGGCAGGGCAATGAGGGGCAGCGCAAACTTCACGTTCATGTCCGCCGCGACACCTTACGGCGCCTTGACCTCCATCATGCCGGTGGCGGTACGGGCCGAATATTGCGGCCGGTACATATCCTCCACCGTTGCGGCCGGATGGGCGTAGATGCCCGGCGTCACGGCGCGCACGACATAGGCGAGCGTCAGATTGTGGTCGTGGTCGCCGTCGCTGGGGTTGAAGGCGGCGACGAAACGGTCGTCGCGGAATTCCAGATGCGCGGCGTCGGTCTGCGCCAGCCAGGAGAAGTTCGACAATTGCGCGCTGGAGACCAGGCCGGGATTGTCGATCTCGAAGCCGGCCGGCAAAAGGTCGGTAATCAAAAGGCGCGAAGGCCAGTTGTTCTGTTCGTTGACCTTGAGCACGACGACATAGCGTTCGTTCTGGGTTGCCTCCGTCACATTGGCTTCGGTGCCGTCGAGCTTGTAGTAGGTGCGCTCGATAGTGAAGCCGTCACCTCCCGCCGGCAAGGGCTGTACCGGCGACGCCACGGTGGTGACGACGGCCTGCAGCGGGGTCTTGCCGGTGTTGGCGATGGTGAGCGGGCTGTCGGCCAGATCGCTGCCGTTGACCTGGCTGGAATAGCCGCCGGAATGCGGCGCGCCATTGACGGAAAGCGTGATCGAATCATTGCCTTCCTTCAGTGCCCGGGCCGCCAGCAGCATCCAGGATTCATCCTGGGTGCTGGTCCAGCGGACCTCGGCGCGTTGTTTGGTCACCAGCTTGATCAATTCCGGCACGATCGTCGGCGCCGGTTTTGATTCCGCCGCCAGCGCCAGCATCGCGGCGCCGTCCCGCAGCGCCGAGCCATAGTCCGACCGATAATAGTCATAGTCCGTGCTCGACTTGGCGAGCCGCAGCGCCGTCTGGAAGGTCGCTTCCGAACGCTGGGCGTCGCCATAGAGCGCCAGGCTCGCCGCCAGCTGGGCGACAGCCATCGGGCTGGTGAAGGCCTCGAGCTGGGTGTCCGCGTAATAGCGCAGATCGCCGATCGAGGCCTTCTTGTTGCGGGCGAGCACATAGAGCGCGTAGGCGATCTCGCTGCCGCGGTCCTGGACGTCCTGATCGTACCCAAGCGAGTTCTGAAGATTGCCCAGTGCCTGGTTCATGGCGAGCGCCGGCACGTCGTATTTCTGCTCGCGCGCCCTGGTCAGGAAGTCGGTGACATAGGCGTCGAGCCACAGATCGCCGGAGCCCGGGCCCCACAGGCCGAAGCTGCCGCCCGAAGCCTGGTAGCTCAGCACCTTGTAGATCGCGTCCTGGATGCGGCCACGCAGCTCGGGATCGCTCTCCATGCCGACGCCCGAGGCCATTTCGTTGACATAGAGCAGGGGCATCGCCCGGCTGGTGGTCTGCTCGGCGCAGCCATAGGGATAGCGGTCGAGCGTCATCAGGAGCGAAGGCACATCGAAGGCCGCCGCCTGCGAAACGCCGACACTGACCGAAGCGCCGTCGAGCAGGCTTGCCGCCAAAAGCTCCTTGTCGACGCGCAGCGCGCCGCCATCGCCCTTGAGGTCGACCACCATGCGGGTGGTGACCGGCAGTTGTGCCGGACGGACCGGCACGTAGAGCGTCTGCTCGACCTTGGTGCCGTCGGCGTGCGCTAGCTTGATGGTGAGCGAGGCATTGCCTGCCGTCTGTGCGATCAGCGGCACGGTCAGGGTCTGGCGCTTGCCCTGCGCCAGCGTCAGTTTCTGGGGCAGGGGCTTGTCGCCCGTCGAGAGGTCCCCCGTCGTGTCGATCGACAGCGCATAGTCGCCGGCCGGACCGTCGGTGTCCGCAATGTCGAGCCGCATGACGGCGGCGTCGCCGGGCGCCAGGAAGCGCGGCAGGCCGGCGGTGATCACCACCGGATCGCGCACGATCACGTCCGACTGGGCGTGGCCGACCGCTTCCTTGGTCCAGGCGACGGCCATGACGC
This sequence comes from Mesorhizobium sp. B2-4-7, assembly GCF_006442685.1. NCBI lineage: Bacteria > Pseudomonadati > Pseudomonadota > Alphaproteobacteria > Hyphomicrobiales > Phyllobacteriaceae > Mesorhizobium > Mesorhizobium sp. B2-4-7. The sequence goes on along the minus strand of NZ_VFVH01000006.1, from coordinate 321,719 downwards.
GAACCGTGCCGTTGAACTGCGGAATATCGAAGTCGACGCGTGCCTTGCCGTCGGCATCGAGCTGCACCGGGCCGGAGAAGAAGGCGACCAGCTTTTCGGTCGGCGGACTGCCCTGCGCCTGCATGTTGGCGCCGTCGCCGCCGGTCCTGAGCTTGCCCATAGTACCGAGAGAGCCGTCGATCAGGCGGCCGTAGAGATCACGGATTTCCATGCCCAGCATGCGCTGGCCGAAAAACCAATTCTCAGGATCCGGCGCCTTGTAGTTGGTCAGGTTGAGGATGCCGACATCGACGGCGGCGACAGTGACATAGGCGTTGCTGCCGGGCTCTACGCCGGCGACCGCGACCGGGATCGACAGCTGCTGGCGCGGCATGGTCTTGTCCGGCGGGGTAAGGGTGACGGCGAGCTTCTTCGAGCCCGGATCGACCTTCAGCCATTTCACGCCGATGGCGCGGGCCGGCATGCGGCTTTCCTGCGCGTCGCCAGGCCGGAACAGGGTTGCCGTGACATAGGCGCCGGCGCCCCAGTCGTCGCCGACCGGGATGTCGACCGTGCCGCCGCCGGCCGGCACCGACGCCGTGACGGTCTTCAACAGCTTGTCGGAACCGATGTTGACCAGAAGTTCGCCGGCAAAATGCGGCGAGACCTTGAGCCTGGCCACTTCGCCGGCGGCATAATTGCCCTTGTCGAGCGCGATCTCGAGACCATCAGGCGTTTCGGTGGTGGTGGAGGAGACATACCAGCCGCCATCGAACTCATAGCTGGTCGCGGGTCCTTCCGGATCCGCCGTCTCGACCTCGAGCCGGTAGCGGCCCCAGTCGACCGGGATCGACACTGTCGCCTCGCCGTCGGCGCCAAGGTCGACCTGGCCATTGGCGATCGATTTGGTGAAGGTGACGGGTTCGTAATTCCATGAGTTGTTGGAGCGGTACCACTGGTAATTGCGCTCGACCTTGACCAGCGACCATTGCGCACCTTTCAGCGCCTCGCGCTGGCCGTCGGGGTCGACGGCGATCAGGCTGAATTTCGCCGTGCCGCCCTGCGGCACTTCATCATCGGCAAAGTCCGGCCGGATGCCGATCATGTGGCCTTGCGGGCGGATGCCGATATTAAGCGAGCGCTCGATTGCGCGGCCGCCGGTCTCACGCATACGGACCGTCACCTTGGCGTCGATGAGCTTCGTGGTCGACGGCAGTTGCTCGACGGAGACCGGGAAGGTCGCCTTACCATCCTCGCCGACCACCGGAAGATCGGTGAACGGGGTGACGGTCGGTTCCGACGACTGCTCGTCGGCAAGGCCAAAGGAATAGCCGTTGAAGCGGTCCCAGTCACGCGCGGTCGACAGGGTCAGTTCGCCTTCGAGCGCGAGGCCAGCAGCCGGTGCGCCATAGAGAAAGCGGCCGTCGACGGTGATGTTGGCGGTTTCGCCCTGCGCGATCTCCTGCTTGTCGGCCTTCATGTCGAATTCGATGCGGTCCGGCACGAAATCCTCGACCAGGAACATCTGGCTGGCGACGGCCGGTTGCTTGGGATCGGTATAGATCGATACCGACCAGGTGCCGCGCATGGCGTTTGGCTGGAGCGGCAGATCGACGGCGTGCCCGCCGGCTGACGCGCCATCGCTGACGATGCGGCGATCCTCGACGCCGTCCGGGCGCGAGAAGATGAAGGTCAGCGGCAGGTTCTCGACCGCCTTGGCGGCGCCGTCACGGGCAAGAGCCGCAACATGCACCTCCTCGCCGGCGCGGTAGATGCCGCGCTCGGTCCAGGCGTAGACATCGAGCGCGCCCGGCGCTGCGCGTCCAGTGACGCCGCGGTCGGACAGGTCGAAACCGGCGCGGGCCATGTCGAGGAAGACAAAGTCGTTATCGCCCTGCCTGGCCATCAGCACGGCCGGCACCATGCCACCGTCGCCGCGCGTCAGGCCGGGATTGAACACGGCATGACCATCGGCATCCGAAGTCGCGGTGCCGAGGATCTCGTTGTTGCGGGCAACCAGCGTCAGTTCGGCGCCCGTTATCGGCTTGGCGCTGCCCAGCGAACGGGCATAGACATTGAGCCCGTCCTGACCGGTATAGGTCGAGAGGCCGATGTCGGAAACGACGAACCATTGCGTGGCCATCGAGTTGTAGTCGTCGCTCTTCTCGCTGACAGCCTGGGCAGTCAGCACATAGACGCCGGGCTTGCGCCGCGGCAGCGCCTCGTCGACCGAGAAGGAGGTGGTGACCTCCTTGTTCAGGTCGTTGGCGATGTCGAGCTGGCCTTCCCAGACCGGCTCGCCCATCTGCTCGGAAATGTTTGAGATGTCGTAGCTGTCGAGCTGATGCAGGAACTGGTAGCCGGACAGAAGCTGGGCCAGCGAGCGGTCGCCGATGCGATAGAGCTTCATCTCGGCGGCGTTCATGTTGACAGTGACGACGGGGATGCCACGGCGCGCGCCGGCCGGCAGCACGAAGCTGTCGCCGGTGAAGCGGGCCGAAGGCGCACGGTCCTGCACATAGATCGACAGCACGACGGGCGCGGCGGTCACTTCGCCGATGGCGGCTGGCAGGCCGGCGCGGAAGGTCACGTCATAATGCTTGCCGTGTTCCAGTCCTTCGACGCAAATCTGCTTGTCCTTGGCTTCAACGCCTTTGGGCGGCTGGTTGTCGACGGTGACGAATTGTGCGTAATCGACGCCGGTCTTGACCAATTCCTCGGAGAATTGGGCGCAGATGCGCGGTGCGCTGGTGTCGGCATCGACGGTGTGGTCGATGACGCGGAAACCCTTGCGAGCCTTGAGATCGGAATAGTCGGCCTGGACCGCAGGCGAGGGCATCAGGGCAAGGCTGGCTTCATAGGCCTGGAGGGCGGGGCGATAGAGGTCGCGCTTGTCGAGGCCGGAGCCGATGAGAGCCAGCGTCTCCGCGCGGGTCCTGGCTGTACGCAGGAGCTTGTAGGCATTGAAGGCGGCCGACGTACCGTTTGCCGGCAAGGTGGAGGCCTCGGATGTGTTGGCCGCCGCCTGCACGGCAAGCGTTTCGCGCGCCAGGTTGAGCCAGAGCTGGCCATCGTCGGGCATGACAGAGACCGCGGCCTCGTATTTCTGCATGGCAGTGCGATGATCGCCGGTGAGCACCGCCTGCTCGGCCGCCGTGGTCAGCGCGGCCATGCCCTCAGTCGGCCTGTCATAGGCCGGGCCGAGCAGCCTATTGCGGTATTGCTGGGCCTGGTCGGCCATCCAGTTGGGGACGAAGGCGAGTTCCGGCGGCGCGCCGATGTCGGGATCGCCGTCGATATTGACGACCTTGCCCGCGACCGCGCCGTTGAAGGGCTTCAACTGGTTATAATCGGATTTGAGGAAGCACCATTTGGCCTTGGTGTTATAGGTGAAGGCGCGGCAGGCGGGATCGCCCAGGCAGGTGGTCTTGCATTGATCGAGCGTGACGTTCTGGTCGGACCGGAGGTCGAAACCGAAATAGTCGGAATTGTCGGTCGTTGCGACTCGCCGTGCTTCGGCCGCTTGCGCGACGTTACCCCAGGCCAAGACATTGGCCCAGGCGAAGAAGAGAAGGATCAGGAAAGACAGACGACGAGCCGCGCGCATTGCCATAACACCCTCCAGACAATTTGCAGACGTCCGGGCATGTTCAAGCTTCACTCAGGCTTGTCAACATGAGGACGCGGCAGGGTTCCGCCTGCCAACGGTTTCCTTTCCGGCCAACAGCCGGTAGTACCTCCATAGGACAGGGGATCACGCATTCTTGCGGCAATGCAAAAGGTGTGAATTCCAAGCCCGTCCTATTTCAGACAATTGGATTGTGGCCCCTTTACGAGCGCTTCAGAACTTCATTCCAATTTTAGGTTTGTAAAGTAGGTTGTCTTAATGCCGGCGTATGAAAGGCAGATGTCAGGGGGTACCGAGCCAAAGCGCGTGCTTTCGCGCGCGCTGCTTCTGGCCGTGATCTGCTGCTCGCTGATCGCCGGGCTGGGACCGGCGGCCGCCTTCGAAATCTTCGGCATCAAGCTGTGGGGCTCATCGAGCGATGAGGATGCCGACATCGTCGATCCGATGCGCTACGCCGTGACCATCTCCGCGCCCGACGCCGACAAGGACCTGGTAAAAAAGCTCGAAAACGCCTCGGCGCTGAAGAGCGACGAAGACCATCCCGTCTCCGGCTCGCTCGGTCTGATGGCCAAGGCGCGCAGCGATCGAGAACAGCTTGTGGCGGCGCTCTACGCCGATGCCCGCTACGAAGGCGTGGTCACCATCACCATCGAGGGCAAGCCGCTGGACGAGTTGCCGCCGGACGCCGAATTCAAGGGTCCGCAGCCCATTCCCGTGGCCATCAACATCGCCGCGGGTCCCAAATTCACCCTCGGCGATATCCGGCTGGAGGGTGACGCCGCTGGACTGATGAGCGCCGATTACGGCCTGATATCAGGCGGCGACGCTGGGTCTGGCGCGGTGCTCAAGGCCGAGGCGCTGATCGTGCGCACGCTGAAGGAGCAGGGCAGGCCGCTGGCCGAGGTGACCAGCAGGCACATCGTCGCCGACCATGACACGTCGACCCTCGACGTGACGCTGACGGTTGCTGCCGGGCCAGTCGCCGGCTATGGCGCGACCACGGTGGAAGGCACCGAGAAGGTCGACCGCGACTTCACCGAATACATGGCCGGGCTGAAACGTGGCCGGCAGTACTCGCCTCAGGAGATCGACGATGCGCGCGACAGGCTGCTGGCGCTCGAGGTCTTCAACAGCGTGACTTTCAAGGAGGCCGACAAGCTCGATGCCGAGGGCAACATTCCGATCGGCGTCCAAGTCAGCGAGCGCAAGCCGCGTTATTTCGGACTGGGCGGCACCTTCTCGAATACGGAAGGGCTGGGGCTGGAGGGGTATTGGGGCCATCGCAACCTGTTCGGCCGGGCCGAGAAGCTGCGCATCGACGGAGCCATCAGCGGCATCGGCAGCAATGACCTGTCCGAATTGAACTACAATGCCGGCATCATGTTCGAGAAACCCGGCGTGATCGGGCCGGCATCTAAATTCTTCGCCGGCATCAAGACCGTGCTCGAACATCCCGACGCCTACGACCATTTCTCGGTCAAGGGCAACACCGGCCTGTCCTATGAACTGACCAAGAACCAAACCGTGTCGGCCGAGGTCGCGCTCGACTATTCACGCATCCACGATTCCTTTGGCAAACATAAATACCTGATCGCCAGCATCCCGCTGCAATATGTCTATGACAACAGGGACGTCAGGCTGAACCCGACCAAGGGCTTCAGGTTGCTGGCCTATGCCGAGCCGAGCTACGACATATTGAGCGGTGCCGCCTTCCTCAAGCTGAAGGGCGAGGGATCGGCCTATCAGTCGCTGGATACCGCTTCGAAATTCGTGCTGGCGGAACGTGTCGCACTTGGCTCGATCGTCGGCACCAGCCTGCAGAACGTGCCTGCTGACCGGCGTTTCTATTCCGGCGGCGGCGGCTCGGTGCGCGGCTATGCCTATCAAGGCATCGGCCCCAAGGATTTCACCGGCCAGCCGATCGGCGGCCTGTCCTTCTTCGAGACCTCGGTTGAGATGCGTATCGCCATCACCGACACGATCGGCATCGTACCGTTCGTCGATGCCGGCACGGTATCGACGAAGTCGTTCCCCGATTTTTCCGACGTCAAGGTGGGCGCCGGTGTCGGCTTGCGCTATGTGACGCCATTCGGGCCGCTGCGTATCGACGCCGCCGTGCCGCTCAACCGCGACCCAGGCGACCCTCATTTCGGCATCTATGCCGGCATTGGCCAAGCGTTTTGAACATGAAGACGGTCTGGCGCATCCTTCGCATTTTTCTCTACACGCTGCTGATCGTGGTAGCAGGCGCCATCGGCGCGCTTTTCGTGCTGACCAAGACCGAGCGTGGACGCGACAATCTCGCCGGCATCATTTCGCGCCTGGCCTCGAGCGACGAGCGTAAGGTCACCGTCAGCGGCATCGACGGTATCTGGTCGGGCGCGCTCAGTGTCGACCATGTCGTGCTGGAGGACCGCGAGGGCGCCTGGCTGGTGGCGCGCAAGGTGGCCATCGACTGGTCGCCGCTGGCACTGTTGTCCAAAAACTTCAGCGCCGACCGCATCGCGGCGGAGCGCATCGAACTTGCGCGTCTGCCGGTGGCCGGCACGCAGCAGCCGGCGCAAGGCGGCGCGACGACGCTGCCGGTTTCCATTGATATCAAGCAGATCGACTTGCCGGAAGTCGCGCTCGGCCAACAACTGGCCGGCAGCGGCATCGCCGAACTCGCCGCCAAGGCCTCGGTGAAGGCCGACGCCGCACCGCTGTCGGTCGAGACGGTGCTCAACATTACCCGCCATGACGGCAAACAGGGCAATGTCGACGCGCAGATCCATTTCGCGCCAGCGGACAACAAGCTCGACCTCAACCTCAAGGCGTCGGAACCGGCCGGCGGCATCATCGCCAATCTGCTCAATCTGCCGGACACGCCGCCGGTCGACATCGTCGTCTCGGGCACCGGGCCGCTGGCCAACTGGAGTGGCGTCGGTACCTTCCTTGTCGATCATCGGATCGTAACCCAGCTCACCGGCCGCCATCAGCTCACCGACAAGGGTAACTATCTCGAAGCCAAGGGCGACGGCGATTTCGCCCGCTTCCTGCCGGAGAACCTGAAACCATTGTTTGCCGGTAAGACCAGCTTCGATATGGCGGGCACTGCCACGACGGCGGGCGGGATCAGTGTCGACCGGGCCAACATCGACAGTGATGCCGTGCACGGCACCGCGACCGGTATCGTCGATCCCGCCGGAGCCAGCGATCTTTCGGTCGAACTCGCCGCCAAGGGGCCACCCGTGGTGGTTAGCGTCGGCAGCAAGGCGCAGCCGATCACGCTGGCGATCAAGAATGCCACCGCCCGGGCGTTCGGCGACGGCAAGGCGCCGGTCGTCGATATCGGCGCCTCCTTCGTTTCGATCGTCGTCGGCGGCACGCGGCTAGACGACCTGGCGGCGCAGATACACTCCGACGGTTTCGACATCCAGAACCGCACCGGGCCGGTTACCGTCAAGCTTGGGGCCGGTGGCCTGAAAACCGACGTCGCGACGCTGGCGCCGCTGGTCACTGGCAAGGTCGATGTCGGCCTGGCTGGTTCCCTCAGCAAGGACGCCATTGTCATCGATCAGGGCACGCTCCGGTCCGATGCGCTCAATGCCTCGCTGACGGCGACCGTGGCGCTCGCCGACCTGTCGATGCAGCTCAAGATGAATGCCGATGCCGTGGCGACCGCCTTCCCGCAGCAGATCGCCTCGGTGCTCGGCGGGCGGGTGAAGTTCTCGGCCACAGCGTCGCGCGATCCGCAGGGCTCGTTCGCCGCCAACTCGATCGAACTCACGTCCGGTTCGCTCAGCGCCAGCGGTACCGCCAGCATGCAAGGTACCGACATCCTGGCCGATATCAAAGGCCGGCTGGGTGATGTTTCGGTGCTGTCGCCGACGGTCGGCGTCCCGGTCGAGGGCGGTGTCGATTTCGCCCTGTCGGCAAGCGGCGCCATGACCGCGCCGGATTTCACGGTTTCCGCCGACAGCGATAGCCTGACGGCCTCGGGCCGCACGGTGAAGGCGATCAAGCTGACCGCGAGCGGCAAGGCCGACATTGCTAGCCCTTCCGCCAAGGTTTCGCTGACCGGCGCCGTCAACGACCAGCCGCTCGACATCAAGGCGGCGCTGGTGACGAGCGAAGGCAAGCGCTCGATCAATGGCTTTGCGGTGTCGCTGGGTGACAACAAGGTGTCGGGCGATCTGGCACTGGATGACAAGTTCATGCCGCTGGGCACGCTCATTCTTTCTGCGCCTGCAATCGATCAGCTTGCGGCGCTGGCCGGCCAGGCGGTGACCGGCGACATCAACGGCACCATTCGCTTTGCCAAGAGTGGCGACGTGCCCTCCGTTGCCATTGACGCGAAGAGCACGTCGATCGCGCGCGGCGAGGTGACGGCCAGCACAATCGCCGTCAATGCCTTGATTGCCAACTATCTCAAGGCGCCGGCGATTTCAGGCTCGATCAAGGCCGATGCTGTGACGTCGGGGACCACCCAAGTCGGCGGCATCATCGTCGATCTGAAGCGCGACGGAGACTGGACGAATTTTTCCGGCGGCGCCACCGTATCCGGCATTCCAGCGAAGGCGGCGGGGCGCGTGAAGATCGCCGATGGCGTCACCAGCGTCGAGATCGCCTCGGGCGAGGCTACGATTCGCGGCATCAAGGCGGCAATTGCCGAGCCATCTATGCTCAGTATCGCCGATGGCACCACCAGCATCGAAAAATTAGCGCTCGATGTCGGCGGCGGCTCGGTGGCGCTGTCCGGTACCGCCGGCCAGACGCTCGATCTCGCGGCAAAGGTCTCCGCCTTGCCGGCTGCCCTTGCCAACGGCTTTTCGCCCGGCCTCGATGCCGCTGGAACGCTTGATGGCAGCGCTGAGGTAACGGGCTCGCCGTCGGCTCCGGACGTCCGGTTCAATGTGCAACTGGCCGGTGTCGAAACAAGCCAAACCCGCCAGACTGGGCTTGGGCAGCTCGCAGTCGACGCGGCCGGCCGCTACACCATGGCCGGCGGCGTCGTCCTCGATCACGCGACGCTCTCCGGTGACAAGGTTTCCGGTCAAGCCGCCGGCACGATCAATCCGAACGGCGCCAGCGATTTCGCCCTTGACCTCGTCTCATCCGGTCCAAGTCTGCCGCTCACGGTCGGAAGCGCCGAGAGTCCCATCAAGATCGAGGTCCGGTCGCTGTCGGCAAAGGTGGCGGGCGAGAGCACGCGGGCCCGATTGGATATGTCCGCGATCCTGCCCTCGATCGCGACGAGACCGGCGAAGGTGGACGGACTGAGCCTGGCATTGCACTCGGATGCGTTCGATCTGAAGAACCGCGCCGGGCCGGTTTCGGGCACAGTTTCGGTGGATAGGGTTGGGCTCGACAATCCCACCATCGCGCCGCTGATCGCCGGCAAGGTCACGGCCGCGCTCAGCGGGCGCCTGTCAGCCGACGCTGTCGCCATCGACAGCGGCTCGCTCAAAAGCGACGCGCTCAACAGCCAGGTCGCCGGCCTGGTGTCGCTGCGTGACGGCGCCATCGACCTCAAGCTGAAGGCGGATGCTCCATCGTCGGCCCTGCCGGCCGCAGCACGCGGCATGCTTGGCGAACGGGCGCAGTTGAGCGCCACGCTGAAGCGCGAGCCCAACGGTAATATCGCCATAGGCGGATTGACGCTGGCCTCCGGCGCGCTGACCGCACAGGGGCAGGCGAGCCTTGCCGACAATACGCTGGCCGCCGACATCAAGGGCGTGCTGGGCGATGTTTCGCTGCTGTCGAAGGATGCCAAAGGCGCCATCGCCTTTGCGCTGAATGCGCAGGGCCCGGCGACCGCGCCGGATCTGTCGCTGACCGTCGACAGCGACAAGCTTTCGGTGGCGTCGCGCGAGATCACCGGGCTCAGACTAACCGCCACCGGCAAAGCCGACGCGGCCAAGCCGGCGGCCAATGTGCAGCTGACAGGCAATGTCGCGGGCCAACCCTTGCAAGGCAGTGCGGTGCTGGCGACCGCGGACGGCAAGAGCGCCATCAATGGCCTGCTTTTGTCGCTGGGCCAAAACAGGATTTCCGGCGACCTGGCGCTGGACGACAAGTTCATACCCGAAGGCACGATCTCTCTCGACCTGCCCGATATAGGACCGCTTGCCGCATTGGCGCTGGAAAAAGCGGAAGGCGATGTGCGCGGCACGATTGCGTTCTCGAAGAACGGTGCCGCACCGCAGGTCGCCATCAAGGCTACGACCGCCTCGGTCACGCGCGGCGATCTTCAGGCGAAGGCCGTGTCGATCGACGCATTGATCGCCAATTACCTCGCCGCTCCGGTCATCTCCGGAAAAATCCATGCCGACACCGTCACGTCGGGCGGCACGGTGATCGGCGGCATCGATGTCGACCTGAAGCGTGACGGCGACTGGACCGGCTTTTCCGGCGGCGCGACGGTGAAAGGAATTCCGGCGAGGGCCGCGGGCCGCGTGAAGGCGGCAAACGGCACGACGACCATAGAGCTTGCTTCCGGCGAGGCGACCGTCCAAGGCATAAAGGCTGCCATCGCGCAGGCTTCGACCGTCACCATCGCCAATGGCACGACGACGCTGGACAGGCTGGTGCTCAACCTGGGCGGCGGCACGGCGACGGTGACCGGCAAGATCGGGCAGGCGCTCGACATCAACGCGGCGCTGGCGCGGGTGCCGATCTCGCTTGCCAACAGTTTTTCGCGGGGTCTCGATGCCGCCGGTTCGATTTCGGGCACGGTGAAGGTCACCGGGGCACCAGCCAGCCCCAGTGCGGCGTTCAACCTCGATGCTGCCGGCGTCCAGACCTCCCAGACCCGCGGCGCGGGGGTCGGTGCGGTGAGTGTCTCTTCCTCCGGCACCTTTGCCGGCAACAAGCTGACCTTCAACGCCAATGTCAGCGATGGGGCCGGCCTTGGTCTCAAGGGGGGCGGCACGGTGACGACATCAGGCACGCCGGCGCTCGCGCTCGACTTCAATGGCGCCGTGCCGTTCGGCATCCTCAGTCAGAAGCTCGCCGCGCAAGGCCTGTCGCTGACGGGGACCGCGAGTGTCAATGTGCAGGTACGCGGTCCCGCGACATCGCCGGTCATCGGCGGCAGCATCAGCACGTCGGGCGCCCGCCTGCTCGACGCGCGTTCCGGGCTTGCGGTCAACGACATCGCAGCCGAAATTTCCATCGGCAATGGCGTCGCCAGGATCAACCGGCTGACCGGGACGCTGTCGACGCGCGGCAGCCTGTCGGCCAGCGGCACGGTCGGTATCAATCCGGCGCAGGGGTTCCCGGCCGATCTGTCGATCAAGCTCACCGACGGCCGCTACACCGATGGGCGGGTGGTCACCGCCAATCTTGGCGGCGACCTGACGATCAAAGGACCGCTGACGTCGGCGCCGGTGATTGCCGGCACCGTCAACCTTGCCAAGACCGTGATCACCGTTCCGGACAAATTGCCAGGTTCGCTTTCGGCGCTCGATGTCAAACACAAGAACGCGCCCGGCGCGGTGAGGGCGCAGGACAAGGCATTGCGCCCGGCCACGACCAGCGGCAAGACGGGTGGCAGCGGCCTTGTGCTGGATGTCACCGTCAACGCGCCGAACCAGATCTTCATCCAGGGCAGGGGCGTGGACGCCGAACTCGGCGGCTCGCTCAGGCTGACCGGTCCGGCCTCATCGCCGCAAGCGGTCGGCACTTTCACGCTGCAACGCGGGCGGCTGTCGATTCTCGGCAAGCGGCTGACCTTCACCGAGGGCACGGTCGGCTTTTCTGGCTCGCTGGTGCCCTATCTCAACCTGACCGCGACAACGACCACGAGCAGCGCAACCCTCACCATCGTGGTGTCGGGCGAGGCGACCAATCCGAAATTCACCTTCACCTCGGTGCCGGCGCTGCCCGAGGACGAGGTGCTGGCGCAACTGATCTTCGGGCGGTCCATGTCGAACCTGTCGCCGCTGCAGATCGCGCAACTGGCCGAAGCCGCCGGGCAACTCGCCGGTGTCGGCGGCTCGACGTCGCTGCTGGAAAACCTGCGCAGCGCGATCGGCGTCGACGATCTCGATGTCACCACCGACGAAAAGGGCGGCACGGCGGTTTCTGCCGGCAAGTACCTCAACGACCGCACCTATGTGACGATCCAGAAAGGCGACAAGCCGGGCTCGGGCAAGGCCACGATCGACCTCAACGTGGGACGTGGCGTCAAACTGCGCGGCGAGGCGACGGACGCCGGCGAAGCCAAGGGCGGCATCTTCTACGAGAAGGAATATTGAAGCGGAGACTTGGGCTGGCCCTCATCCTGGCGAGGGCTGGTCCTGTCGCAAACCGCGCCAATGTCTCAGTTTAATCGCCTGAAGAGATTTAGTGGAAATCCGTCGCGCACTAGCAATTTTGCGCCAAGACTGTCGCTATCACGCGAACCGCTCCCCCTCCAAAGTTGCACATTCGTCAATATGTTCCCAACCATGCCGTCTTTGACATCATGGCCTGGATGCGGAATGTTAATCGGCGGAAAGCCAACAATGGGAGTTAGTCATGACAATCTACAAGAGTAATGGCGATAGCGTTCCGGATCACATCCTGGCCATGGCCGAAGAGGCCAAGTCGGGTAAGGTCGATCGCCGCGAATTCCTCGCGGTCGCCAGCGTCTTCGGCGCTTCGACGGCCATGGCCTATGGCCTTCTGGGGCTCGCCGCCCCGACGCCGGCCAAGGCCGAGGACGTGCAGGGTAAGAAAGGCGGCGTGCTCAAGGTGGCAATGTCGGTCAAGGATCCCAAGGATCCGCGCACGGCCGACTGGTCGGAAATCTCCAATGCCGAGAGGCAGGCGCTCGAGCCGCTGGTGAAATACACCCACCAGTACACATTCGCGCCCTATCTCCTGGAAAGCTGGGACATCAATGACGACGCCACCGAGTACACGCTGCATGTGCGGCCGGGCGTCGAATGGAACAATGGTGACAAGTTCACCGCCGACGACGTGATCTACAATTTCACCCGCTGGGCCGACAAGGCCGCGGAAGGCAACTCCATGCCGGGCCGTCTCGGCAGCCTCGTCGATGACAAGACCAAGAAATTGCGCGAAGGGTCGGTCATCAAGGTCGACGACATGACCGTCAAGCTGAAGCTCACCAAACCCGATATCGCCATCATCCCCAACCTGACCGATTATCCGGCACTGGTGGTGCACAAGAGCTTCGACGAGAAGGGCGCCAACTTCAAGAACTGCCCGATCGGTACGGGTCCGTTCGAGCTCGTCTCCTACGACGTCGGCCAGAAGGTCGTCTACAAGCGCCGCGAGACCGGCAAGTGGTGGCAGGGCGAAGCCTTCCTCGATGGCGTCGAGTTCATCGATTACGGCACCGATCCGGCCGCAACGGTTTCGGCCTTCGAATCGGGCGAAGTTCAGACCAACCATGAGACGACCGCCGACTACGTCAAGATCATCGCAGACGTCGGCGCGCCGCCTTCCGAGGTCGTGACCGCCGCCACCGTGGTGTCGCGCTTCAACGTCAACGCCAAGCCTTATGGCGACCAGAAAGTGCGTCAGGCGATGTGTCTGGCCGTCGACAACTCGGTGGTGCTGCAGCTCGGCTACGGCAATGCCGGCACGCCGGCCGAGAACCACCATGTCGCGCCGATCCATCCCGAATATGTCGAGCTGCCCAAAATCAAGCGCGACATCGCCAAGGCCAAGCAGATGCTGACGGAAGCCGGCGTGATCGATTTCGAACACGAGCTGATCAGCAACGACGAGGACTACCACAAGAACACCACGGACGCGATCGCGGCCCAACTGCGCGAGGCTGGCATCAAGGTGAAGCGCACCGTGCTGCCGAGCTCGACCTTCTGGAACGACTGGACGAAATATCCGTTCTCGGAAACCAACTGGAACATGCGTCCACTTGGCATCCAGGTCATCGCCATCGCCTACCGCTCGGGTGAAGCCTGGAACGAGACGGCCTACGCCAATCCGGACTTCGACAAGAAGGTCAACGAGGCGCTCGGGATCGCCGACGCGGAGAAGCGCAAGGTGGTGATGAAGGACATCGAGCAGATGCTGCAGGATTCCGGCATCATCATCCAGCCTTACTGGCGCAAGCTCTACATCAACATCAAGCCCGAGGTGAAGAACCACTCGATGCACCCCACCTACGAGCACGACTTCGGCAAGGTCTGGCTCGATCAGGCGTGACCCACAGCCTGTCGGGAGCGGGGCGCCAGCGCGCCTTTCGCTCCCGCGGCATCGCCGCCGTTGCATTGGATGCAGCGGCGGCGTGACGTCACAAGGTTTTTGATACAGGGTTGAACCTATCTGACCCCAACCCGGCCGGCAGGGGGGTACAATGTTCTCATTCATCGCCAGACGCATCGGCACGATACTGCTCACGATGCTGTGCCTGACGCTGGTCGTCTTCTTCCTCGTCAATCTGGAACCCAACCTGAAGAAGCTGGCGATCAGCCAGACCGAGATGCACACCTCGGCCGAACAGCTGGAAAGCTGGCTGGTCAATCACGGCTACCGGCAGAACTTTTTCGTGCGCTACGGCCAGTGGCTCGGCGTCGTGCCCAAGCAGCCGGTAACCGATCCGGCGACCGGTAAGCCGGCGCAGCGCTTCTCTTTCTGCAATGATCCGGCCGAGCCGAAGTTCTCCGGCGTGCTCCAGGGTGATTTCGGCTGCTCGACCAAATTCAAGACCACGGTGGGGGCCAAGCTATTCCCTGCGCTCGGCGCCACGGGCATCCTGATGTTCTGTGTGCTGGCGGTGATGGTGCCGGTCTCGCTGCTGATCGGCATCCTGGCCGGCATGCGCGAGGGGTCGCGCACCGACCGGGTGCTGTCGGTCGCCTCGATCGCCTCGACGGCGACGCCCGAATATGTATCGGGCGTCATCTTTACCGTCATCTTCGCCTCCTGGCTTGGCTGGCTGAACGGATCCGCCGCATCGGCAAGCCAGGGCATCACCTTCTATAACTTCACGCTGCCGGTGATCACGCTGGCCATCTACGGCATCGGCTACATCGCGCGCATGACGCGTGCCTCGATGGTCGAGGTGATGACGCAGCAATATATCCGCACCGCCCGGCTGAAGGGTCTTTCCTTCAAAAGCGTGGTGGTCAAGCACGCGCTGCGCAACGCTCTGATCGCGCCCTTCACCGTGATCATGCTGCAGTTTCCGTGGCTGCTCACCGGCGTCGTCATCGTCGAGGTGATGTTCCGCTATCAGGGCTTCGGCTACACGCTGGTCGAGGCCGCAGGCAACAACGACATCGACCTTTTGCTCGGCTGCTCGCTGGTCTCGGTGTTCATCGTCCTGATCACGCAGCTCATTTCCGATGTCGGCTACGCGTTCCTCAATCCGCGCATTCGGGTCCAGTAGGGGAGACGGCGCATGCAAGCCCAATATATCGGCGCCTCCACCGTCGTCCTCGAAGTGCTCTGGCGCTTCTGGCCGGTCTGGCTCGCGCTTCTCATCGTCATGGGCGCGAGCTTCCTCTACAAGAAGAAGCTGGCTCTCTACGGCCAACTGTTCGACAGCGGCGTCGGCATAGCGGGTGTGGCCATCTGCCTGTTCTGGCTGTTCACGGCGATCTTCGCCTCGACCATTTCGCCTTTCGATCCGCTCGGCCAGATTCCCATCATGAAGGATACACTGCCCGGAGCCATCGAACCGCAATCGGGCCTCGCTTATCTATTCGGTGGCGACAAGCTCGCCCGCGATGTCTTTTCACGCATGGTCTATGGCAGCCAGATCGTCCTGATCATCGCGCCGGCGGCGACCGGCTTCGCGCTCATGGTCGGCATCACGCTCGGCCTGCCGGCCGGCTATTATGGCGGCAAGATCGATACCGTTTTGTCGTTCCTGGCCAATCTCGTGCTGGCCTTCCCGGTTATCCTGCTGTTCTACCTCCTGGTGACGCCGGGCATCATGGACACGCCGATCCCCTACGCGCTGGCCGGCGTTTTCTTCCTGTTCCCGATTATTTTCTTCTGCGTGCTGTTCTGGACGCGCTACAAGAACCGTTCCGACCGGATCTACATCCTGCTCGGACTGACGCTGGTGGTCGGCGGCTGGATCTATGCCGGCCTGGTGTTCGATGCCGACCCGCTGAAGATCGTGCATATCGATCCCAACCAGCTCAACATCTTCGTGGCGGTGGTGTTCGCCTCCAGCCCGGGCGTGTTCCGCATCGTGCGTGGCCTGACCATGGATATCAAGACGCGGGACTATGTGGCGGCGGCCCAGACGCGCGGTGAGTCGCCATGGTACATCATGCTGTGGGAGATCCTGCCCAATGCGCGCGGACCGCTGATCGTCGATGCCTGCCTGCGCATCGGCTACACAACCATCCTGCTCGGCACGCTGGGCTATTTCGGCCTCGGGTTGGCGCCGGAAAGTCCCGACTGGGGCACGGCGATCAAGGATGCCAGCCGGCTGCTGCGTTCCTTTATCCACCCGGCACTGCCGCCGACGATCGCGCTGATGTCGTTCGTACTGGGGCTAAACCTGCTCGCCGATTCCCTGCGCGAGCAATCGATGAAGGATTGATGGCGGGGTCCTCGACCCTACTTGCCCGGAAAAACCAAGGATTGGAGCGACCCATGAACGAGGCAGTTCGAAATCCGGCCAGGCCGAACAATGGGCCGATCATCGAGATCGAGAACCTGTCGATCTCCTTCTTCACCCGCAAGGGCGAGATACCGGCCGTGATGGATTTTTCCTGCACGGTCATGCCCGGCGAGGCGATGGGCATTGTTGGCGAATCCGGCTGCGGCAAGTCGACCGTGTCGCTCGGCATCATGCGTGATCTCTCCAACATCGGAAAGATCGTCGGCGGCAAGATCAAGTTCCAGGGAAAGGACATGGGCGAGCTCTCCGAGGAGGAGCTGCGCAGCATCCGCGGCAACAAGATCGCCATGATTTACCAGGAGCCGATGGCGAGTCTGAACCCGGCGATGAAGATCGGCCAGCAGCTAATGGAAGTGCCGCTGATCCACGACAAGGTGTCGAAGGAAGAGGCCTATAAACGTGCGCTCGAAATGGTGCGCTCGGTGAAGCTTCCCGATCCGGAACGCATGATGCGCTCCTATCCGCACCAGCTTTCGGGCGGCCAGCAGCAGCGCATCGTCATCGCCATGGCGCTGCTGTCGAAGCCGGCGCTGCTTCTCCTCGACGAGCCGACGACGGCGCTCGACGTGACGGTGGAGGCGGGCATCGTCGAACTGGTCAAGGGGCTGGGCGAGAAGTTCGGCACCTCGATGATCTTCGTGTCGCACAATCTTGGCCTGATCCTGGAGACCTGCGACCGCATCACGGTGATGTATTCGGGCGAGGCCGTCGAGACCGGCAAGATCAAGGACGTGTTCGACCGGATGCGCCATCCCTATACGCAGGGCCTTTTCCGCTCGATTCCACTGCCGGGCGCCGACAAGAACTCGCGGCCGCTGATCTCGATCCCCGGCCAGCTGCCCCTGCCGCATGAAAGGCCGAAGGGCTGTAATTTCGGTCCGCGCTGCCACCATTTCGTCGAGGGCGTCTGCAACGCCGCCGAAATCCCGATGATCGAAGTCGCGGGACATGAAGGTCATTTCTCGCGCTGCGTGCGCTTCAACGAAATCGATTGGGACGCCCTGCCGCCCGGCGCCAAGAAGGTCAATGAGAAGGTCGTGCCTGGCGCACCGGTACTCAAGATCGAGGATCTGAGAAAATACTACAAGGTTGGCGGCAGCGAGGTGTTCGGCTCAAGCGAGGGCCGCGTCGTCAAGGCCAACGAGACGATTTCGTTCACGGCGCGCGAATCCGAAACCGTCGCCATTGTCGGCGAATCCGGCTGCGGAAAATCGACGCTGGCCAAAGTACTGCTCGGGCTCGAGACGGCGAGCTCCGGCAAGGTCACGCTCGCCAACAAGGAAATCCAGTCGACCGGCATCGAGAGCCGCAGCGTCGACACGGTGTCGTCGATCCAGATGGTGTTCCAGAACCCGTTCGATACGCTCAACCCCAGCCATTCGGTCGGCTCGCAGATCATCCGCACACTGGAAAAGTTCAACGTCGGCAAGACCGTCGCCGACCGGCGCAAGCGCATGCTGGAATTGCTTGACCTGGTGAAGCTGCCGCGCGCCTTCGAGAGCCGCAAGCCGCGCCAGCTTTCGGGTGGCCAGAAGCAGCGCATCGGCGTGGCGCGCGCCTTTGCCGGCGATGCCAAGGTGGTGGTGGCCGACGAGCCGGTCTCGGCGCTCGACGTGTCGGTGCAGGCGGCGGTGACTGAGCTGCTGATGGACATCCAGCGCAAGAATAAGACGACGATGCTGTTCATCAGCCACGATTTGTCGGTCGTGCGCTATATCGCCGACCGGGTCGTCGTCATGTATCTCGGCTATATCGTCGAGCAAGGCACGACCGACCAGATCTTCGCGCCGCCCTATCATCCGTACACCGAGGCACTGCTTTCGGCGATCCCTATCGCCGACACCAGCGTGATCAAGAAGCACATCGTGCTGGAGGGCGACATACCCTCGGCAATGAACCCGCCGACAGGCTGTCCATTCCAGACGCGCTGCGGCTACAAGAGACTGGTGCCGGATAATCTCTGCGAAACCAAGGTGCCGCCGGTAAAGAACCTGGGCGACGGGCACATGAGCCTGTGCTGGCTCTCGGACGACGTTCTGGCGACGATGGAGCCGGTGATCAAGTTCGACAAGCAGCATGCCGACCATGAGGGCGTGCCGGACGACGCGCCGCATGGGGCCGGCCCGGGCTTTGCCGGTCAGCCACCCAACCGACCACATGGCAAGACCGCCAGTGCGGAAGCCAGCGCGGTGGGAGAGGACGCCGAGGAGACAGAAGCCGTGTGGCGAGCCCGCCGCCACGAGGTGCGCGACGAGGTCTCCGAAACAGGTGCACCGGCGACCGATGCCAACGCGACCTCCGCGCCTTTTACGCCGAGAACGCTTGGCGAGGGCCGCCAGGCAGAGAATGCGCGTGTCGCACCAATTAGCGGCCGTGCGGCCAGACCAGGCGCGGCGCGTGATGGCGCGGCCGACAGGAACCGACCCGCCGGCATCTCCAAGCCTGCCAAGCCGGACGACTTGAAATTGATATCCGGCGTGGGTCCGAAGACGGAAGCCATCCTCAATGGCCTCGGTATCTTCACCTACGCTCAAATTGCCTCGTGGAAGAAGGCCGAACGGGAGTGGGTCGACGACCATTTGAGATTCCAGGGCCGCATCGAGCGCGAGGACTGGGTCAAGCAGGCGAAGGCGCTCGCCAAGGGCGGCGAGGCGGAATACATCAAGGTGTTCGGCAGGAAGCCGCGCTGACAGATGCTGTCGTTGTAGCGGGAGCCCTTTAGCTGCCGCACTGCCTTAGCTGTTCGGCATAGTCGCGGGCCATCTTGTCGGTGGCCCGGGCATAGCTCTGGACGCCGGAATCGCCACGATTGCCGCGGCCATAGGCGGTCCAGCCGAGATAGTAGGCAAGGTAGAGATTGTAGGTGTCGTTGCGGGCGACGCCGTAGGTATCCGCTGTCTTGGAATGGTACCAGCCGACGAAATCGACGGCGTCGGAGAATTTGGTCCGGCGGGCCGCCCAGTTGCCCGTTTCGCTCTGATATTGCGACCAGGTCCCGTCCAGCGCCTGCGAGAAGCCGGTGGCCGACGAGACGTGCTTCCAGGGGATGAAACCGAGCAGTTTGGTGCGCGGCGGCCGGGCGTTGCTCTTGAAACCGGATTCCTTGCGCACGGTCGCCATCAGCACGGGGACGGGCACGCCGTATTTCTGCTCGGCGCGTTCGGCGGCCGACTGCCAATTGTCGAACCAGCCGTCATTCTGGTCGAAGACGGCGCAGACATTGTTGATGTGGCTGGGGGCCGTCGCACAGGCCGAAAGTGCCAGCAGCATACCAACCGCTACAATTTTACTAAAACTTGACCTACGCATCGGCAGAGCAATAGGCTCAAATCATAAAGGGAATCTTGCTGCCCTCGTTAACGGGCCGCCGATGCGGGCGCTTCAGAAAAATGCCATATTGATCACCCGACATATCTTGTCGCTTTTCATAAATCGATGTTTCGAAAATGCCGCCTCGGTTAAAATCGCGCCCGCAAACGGCGTATTTCTGACAGCTGGCGCGGTTTGCCGAGGCTTTGATGCCTGGCATGAACGAACCAAGACGCAAGCGCGGCGCCGAGCGCACCAGCAACCGGGGACCAGGGCCTATCCCGCAGCTGCCGGCGAGGCGGGTGACCAATCCTTATCCGCCGATGGCCTTGCTGTCGCCCGACCAGATCGAGGCGATCCACCAAGCGTCGATGCACATATTGGAGAATTTCGGCATCGAGGTGATGAGCCCGCGGGCGCTCTCGCTGTTCGAGCAGGCCGGTGCCAGCGTGGACCACGCGTCGGCGAACGTGCGCATTGACCGCGGCATGGTCGACGAGGCGCTGAAGACGACGCGGTCCAATTATTCCCTTACACCGCGCAATCCGGCCAACGCCGTTCATCTCGGCGGCAACACAATCAATTTCACGCTCGTTGCGGGGCCGCCCAATGTGCACGACATGGCGCGGGGCCGCCGCCCCGGCAATTTGCGCGACTATGCGGATCTGACCCGGCTGGCGCAGCATTTCAACTGCGTGCACATGCTCGGTAACCAGGTCTGCGCGCCGGTCGAATTGCCGGCCAATTCGCGCCATCTCGACACCTATTTCACCAATCTGACGCTGACCGACAAAAGCTTCCATGTCTCGGCGATCGGCCGGGGCAGGGCGCTGGACGGGATCGAGATGATGGCGATCGCGCGTGGGCTGACGCTGGACCAGTTGCGCGACGATCCCGGCATCGCCACCATCATCTCGGTCAACTCGCCGCGCCGTTTCGACGAGATGATGGCCGAGGGGCTGATGACGATGGCCGAATTCGGCCAGTCTGTGGCAGTCACGCCGTTCACGCTGATGGGCGCGATGAGCCCGGTGACGCTGGCGGGTGCGCTCGCGCAGCAGAATGCGGAAGCACTGTTCGGCGTAGTCCTGACGCAACTTGTGCGTCCGGGCGCGCCGGTCATGTATGGCGCCTTCACCTCCAATGTCGACATGAAGTCGGGCGCGCCGGCCTTCGGCACGCCTGAAAACACCAAGGCCAACATCGCGTCGGGGCAATTGGCACGGCGTTACGGGCTGCCCTACCGAACAACGCCGGGCTCGGCCTCCAACGCCGCCGATGCGCAAGGCGCTTACGAGACGTTGATGGCGCTGTGGGGCGCTGTGCTCGGCCACGGCAACCTCGTCTATCACGCCGCCGGCTGGCAGGAGGGCGGGCTGACGGCGTCGTTCGAGAAATTCATCATCGACGTCGAAATGATCCAGCACATGATGGAGTTTTTGCGCCCGATCGTGGTCGACGAGGCCGAGCTTGCCGTCGAGGCGCTGGGCACGGTGCCGACCGGCGGCCATTTCTTCGGCGAGCCGCACACGCTGGAACGTTATGCGACGGCCTTCTATCAGCCGATGCTTTCGAACTGGCAGAATTTTGAAGCCTGGCAGGAAGCCGGCGGCCTCGACGCAACCGCGCGCGCCACGCGGTTGTGGAAGAAGGCGCTCGAAGACTATGTCGAGCCGCCGATGGACGTCACCGTGCGCGAAGCGCTGGAGGCCTACGTGACCAAGCGCAAGGAAGCGATTGGGGCGGGCGAGCCGTGATGCGCCACGAACGTCCCGTTTTGAATCATCTAGCCCATCCAACTCACTGATATCAGAGAAGAACCCATGAAATCGCATGCAAAGGTCGTGGTCATTGGCGGCGGGGTTGTCGGGTGTTCCGTGCTGTTCCATCTCGCCCGCCATGGCTGGACCGACGTCGTGCTTCTGGAGCGAGACGAGCTGACTTCAGGCTCGACGTGGCACGCGGCCGGCGGCATGCACACGATCAATGGCGATCCCAACGTCGCCAAGCTGCAGAAATACACGATCAACCTCTACAAGGAGATCGAGGAGCTTTCCGGCCAGGCGACCGGCGTGCATCTGACCGGCGGCGTGCTGCTGGCGGCGACCGAGGCACGGCTCGACTGGCTGCGTGGCGTCGTCGCCAAGGGTCGCTATCTCGGCATCGATCTCGAAGAAATCTCGCCGAAAGAAGCGGCCGAACTGATGCCGCTGCTCGACCCCAAGCAGTTCGTCGGCGCTGTCCGCAACAAGGAGGACGGCCATCTCGATCCCTCCGGCGTCACCCATGCCTATGCCAAGGCTGCGCGTAAGCTGGGCGCCGAGGTCGAGCGCTTCACCAAGGTCGAGGACATCGTGCGGCGTCCCGACGGGCTGTGGCGCGTCATCACCAACAAGGGCGAGGTCGTAGCCGAGCATGTCGTCAACGCCGGTGGCCTTTGGGCGCGCGAGGTCGGCCGCATGGTCGGGCTCGAACTGCCGGTGCTGGCCATGGAGCACATGTATCTGATCACCGAGGACATGCCGGAGGTCGCCGCCTGGAACGCCAAGACCGGCACCGAGATCATCCACGCCGTCGATTTCGACGGCGAGCTCTATTTGCGCCAGGAGCGCGGCGGCATGCTGATGGGCACCTATGAGAAGGCCAACAAGGCATGGTCCGAGCACCAGACGCCGTGGAATTTCGGCCATGAATTGCTGGAGCCGGACATCGACCGCATCGCGCCGTCGCTGGAAGTCGGCTTCCGGCATTTCCCGGCCTTTCAGAACACCGGCATCAAGCAGATCATCAACGGACCCTTCACCTTCGCGCCTGACGGCAACCCGCTGGTCGGGCCGGTGCGCGGTTTGCCGGGCTTCTGGGTGGCCTGCGGCGTCATGGCCGGTTTCAGCCAGGGCGGCGGCGTTGGGCTCGCGCTGTCCAACTGGATGATCGAGGGCGATCCCGGCGCCGACATCTGGGCCATGGACGTGTCGCGCTATGGCGACTGGGCGACGATGGCCTACACCAACGCTAAGGTGCGCGAGAACTATTCCAGGCGCTTTTCGATACGCTTCCCCAATGAGGAATTGCCCGCCGGACGGCCGCTGAAGACCACGCCGGTCTATGACCTGCTGTCGGCCAAGGGCGCGCAATGGGGCGTGTCCTATGGGCTAGAAGTGCCGCTCTGGTACGCGCCCGAAGGCGTCAAGGACGAGTTCTCGTGGCGTCGCTCGAGCGATTTCGCGCATGTCGGCAGGGAGGTTGCAAACGTTCGCGGGGGCGTCGGCATCGCCGAGATTTCGAATTTCGCCAAATACGGCGTGACAGGCGAGGGGGCTGCTGCATGGCTCGACCGGCTGCTCGCCTGCAAGCTGCCGAGGCCAGGCCGCATGACGCTGGCGCCTATGCTGAAGGAGGACGGCAAGCTCATCGGCGATTTCACGCTGGCCAATCTCGGCGGCGAGGAGTGGTTCATCGCCGGTTCCGGCATTGCCGAGCAGTACCATATGCGCTGGTTCGAAAAGCATCTGCCCGCGGATGGTTCTGTCCGCATCGAGGCTTCGGGCGCGAAACTCACCGGCCTTGTCGTCGCCGGGCCGAAGGCGCGGGACGTGCTGGCCAAGGTCACGCGGACGGACGTCTCGAACGCCGCCTTTCCCTTCATGGCCATCGGCAAGATGGATATCGGCATGGCGCCGTGCCTGGTAGGCCGCGTCAGCTACACCGGTGATCTCGGCTATGAAATCTGGGTGGCGCCGGAATATCAGCGCGCGGCGTTCCAGGCGCTGATGGCGGCGGGCGAGGAGTTCGGCATTGGCCTGTTCGGCTCCCGTGCGCTGAACGCACTGCGGCTGGAAAAGAACTATGGCTCGTGGGCGCGCGAATACCGGCCGATCTACGGACCGCTGGAGGCAGGGCTCGACCGCTTTGTCGCCTATGGCAAGGAAGCCGATTTCATAGGCAAGACCGCGGCGTTGGCAGAGCGCAAGCAGGGCGGCAGGCTCAGGCTGCGCGCCTTCATCGTCGAGGCTGCCGACGCCGATGTCATCGGCGACGAGCCGATCTGGTTCGGCGGCACGGTGCGTGGCTGGGTGACGTCAGGCGGCTATGCGCATCATTCAAGGAAATCGGTGGCCATGGGCTACGTGCCGAAGGAGATCGCCGAGGAGAGCGAAGGCTTCGAGATCGAAATCCTCGGCAAGCGCCATGCCGCACGCATGCAGCCGGTGCCGCTGTTCGACGCCAATTTGGAGCGGATGCGGGCGTGAACAATCCGCATCCGGCTCGCATCAGGCAGCGCGGCGATTGTCGAGCGCAAAGGCGCCAGGGCCGGCGAAGAACAGATAGAGGAAGATGAAGCAGAACGAGATCGCCAAATCGCCGCCATTGTTGACCGGGAAGAAGCCGCGCGGCATGTGCGCCATGAAATAGGCGATCGCCATCTCGCCGGCCAAAAGGAAGGCGACTGGGCGGGTGAACAGCCCCAGCGCGAGCAGGATGCCGCCGGCGAACTCGAGAATGCCGGCTGTCAAAGTCAACCCGCTGAGGGCGTGGGGTTCGGCGCTTGCCGGGAAATTGAACAGCTTCTGGCTGCCATGCTCGATGAACTGCAGCGCGGTCATGATGCGCAGAACGCCGAGCGCCTGTGGCTGGTATCGGGCCAAGCCTTCAAAAAGCGCCATCTGAAACTCCGTTTTCCCCCCAGGTCCGGCCTAGATTATCGCCCCGAGATGGACCATTCACTTCCCGCTACCGGACATCAACAATCGGTGATGCGAGATGTTCCGCAACGCGTCGATATTTTCTCCCTAAGGTTGCATTATTATCCCTATGGTTGTATCGATCTGTAGATAGTTGAAATCGTTTGGGGGTCTCTCGCCATGAAAAAAGTCGTCATCAGCTTTTTCGCAATCCTTGCAGGTACCAGCTTCGCGATGGCCGGGGATGCCGGCTGTGAGGCTTTCAAATGGCCGGTAACGCGCGAGCAGGCGCTGTTCGCCGCGCCTCCTTCTGCTGCGTCGGGGACGACGCTGGCGGTCGGCGCTGCCGCCGATCTGGTTCTGGTGCCGGCCGAGACAGCGGAATTCGCCCTCCCGCCGGAACGTGCCCCGGCGCCTGGCACGTTCGGCGCTGTCGCCAGCATGGTTGTGCCGCCGGAAGGGGGCATCCAGATAAGCCTGTCGGGCGAAGCCTGGATCGATGTCATTCAAGACGGCCATACCGTGAAATTGGCCGGCTACAGCGGGGTCAAGACCTGTCCGGACATTCGCAAAAGCGTTCGGTTCAAGCTTGCGCCCGGCCCGGCCACCGTCCAGTTCAGCGGTGCAAAAAAGGCAGGCCTGAAAGTCGCGGTGCTGACGCCGGAATAGCTCGGCGCCAAGCGAGGACACGGCCCTCAATCTTACGATCAAAGGCCGTTCTCCTGTGCGACGTTGAGCCCCTTACCGTCCGGGCGCCATCAAGGCGAAATGGGCGCCTTGCGGGTCCTGGCATTGCACGATCCAGCTGCCGCCGGGGACCTCCATCGGGCCCATCAGGATCTTGCCGCCATTGTCGGTCACCCGTTTTGCCGCCGCGTCGATGGCGGTTACGTTGAAATAAAACTGCCAGACCGGCACCGGGATCTGTTCGGGTTTGTTCATGATGCCGCCACCGGATTCGGGGCCGGCCGCGAAGGTTTGATAGGTTCCCATCGGCCCCATGTCGAAATCGCCGGCATTGGTCCATCCGAACTGGCTGGAATAGAAGTCGAACGCAGCCTTCCAGTCGGTTGTGTAAAGCTCGTGCCAGCCGATATGGCCCGGCGTGCTGGCCGGCACGACCGGCTGGTCGGGCCCGTTCGGCTGCAGGAACATGAAGGTCGCGCCTTGCGGATCGGCGACGACGGCAAAGCGGCCGACGCCCGGAATGTCGTCGGGCTGGCGATGAACGGCGCCGCCGGCTTTCTGCAGCGACGCCGTGGCAGCATCGACATCCCTGGTGTGGATATAGCCAAGCCAGGCGGGAGGCATGCCCATCTTGGCGGCATCCTCAGGCATCGTCATCAGCCCGCCGACGCCACGCTCGCCGACATTCATGACGATGTAGCGCGGCATGCCGGGAGCCTTGTCGAAGGCTTGCGCGGTCCAGCCGACCACCTTGGTATAGAACGCCTCGGCGGCGTCGAGGTCTGATGTCATCAATTCGTACCAGAAGAAGGGCATTGGGGATTTCGGCATCGTCGGTCTCCTCACCTTTTGCGTCGATCGTCCTTCGATCCATCATAGGACGATCTTCGAGACGGAAATCCGACAGCGGAGGAAAAATTGCGGCTCGACAGGCATGCCATGATTGCGGCCTGCCGCTTAGCGGACCGTCCTTCCTCGAAAGTTCGACATTCGCGCATTATGATATTAAACGTGAACCAAATTATCATGTTTTATTCGAGCCTTTTCAGAGGCTTATGTAGAAAATTGACCAATTGATAAAAAAATAAAACGTGCTAGCCTTCCCTAAAACGAAAACAAGGGGAACTGACGATGGCAGAAGGCCAATTCAGGGAAGGCATTGCAGGCGGCCGGCTGCCTGCCGATCAGTATGCGGACAATTTTTCCGACCTGCATCCGCCGCTCGATCACCACGAGGCGCTGGTCGAAGCGGACCGCTGCTATTTCTGCTACGACGCGCCGTGCATGAACGCATGCCCGACCTCGATCGACATTCCGCTGTTCATCCGCCAGATCTCCACGGGCAATCCGATCGGCTCGGCCAAGACCATTTTCGACCAGAACATTCTGGGCGGCATGTGCGCCCGCGTCTGCCCGACCGAGACGCTGTGCGAGGAGGTCTGCGTGCGCGAAGTGGCGGAAGGCAAGCCGGTGCAGATCGGTCGGCTGCAGCGCTATGCCACCGATATCGCGATGAGCGAGAACAGGCAATTTTATCCACGTGCCGCACCGACAGGCAAGACGGTCGCCGTGGTGGGCGCCGGGCCGGCCGGCCTTGCCGCCGCACATCGGCTCGCCCGCCATGGCCACGACGTCACAATCCTGGAAGCGCGCGCGAAGGCGGGCGGGCTCAACGAATACGGCATCGCCGCTTATAAGAGCGTCGACAATTTCGCCCAAGCCGAGGTCGAGTACGTTACCTCGATTGGCGGGATTGATATCCAGAACGGTAAGGCGCTCGGCCGCGACTATCAGCTCTCCGACCTGATCCGCAATTATGACGCGGTGTTCCTGGGCATGGGGCTCGGCGGCGTCAATGCGCTGCGCGCCGATGGCGAGGCCGCCGTGGGCGTCACCAACGCCGTCGAGTTCATCTCCGAGCTGCGCCAAGCCAGCGATCTCTCCGGCCTGCCGGTCGGCCGCCGCGTCGTCGTCATCGGCGGCGGCATGACGGCGATCGATGCCGCGGTGCAGTCGAAGCTGCTTGGCGCCGAGGAGGTGACGATCTGCTACCGGCGCGGCCAGGAACATATGAATGCTTCCGAATTCGAGCAGGACCTGGCGGCCGCCAACGGCGTCGTCATCCGACACTGGCTACAGCCGAAGCGGGTGATTGCCGAAGGCGGCAAGGTCAATGCCATCGAGCTTGAATACACCGCCATGAACGGCGACAGTCTTGCCGGCACCGGCGAGACGCTGACCCTCGTTGCCGACCAGGTGTTCAAGGCGATCGGACAGAGTTTCGTCCCCGCTGCGCTCAACGGCAGCGGTGCTGCGATCGAGCTCGAGGCCGGGCGCATCAAGGTCGATGCGGAAGGGCGCACCTCGCTGGCCAAGGTCTGGGCCGGCGGCGACTGCATATTCGGTGGCGACGACCTGACCGTCTCGGCCGTGGCGCAAGGGCGTGATGCGGCGGAATCCATTCACCGGGCACTGACCTCGAACGGGAGGGCATGAGCATGGCAGATATCAGGAATAATTTCGTCGGCATCAAATCGCCCAATCCGTTCTGGCTGGCCTCGGCGCCGCCGACCGACAAGGCCTACAATGTCGTGCGCGCCTTCAAGGCCGGTTGGGGCGGTGTCGTCTGGAAGACGCTGGGCGAAGAGGGCCCGCCGGTGGTCAACGTCAATGGCCCACGCTACGGCGCGATCTGGGGCGCCGACCGCCGTCTGCTCGGCCTCAACAACATCGAGCTGATCACCGACCGCGACTTGCAGACCAATCTGCGTGAGATGAAGCAGGTCAAGATGGAGTGGCCCGACCGGGCGCTGATCGCCTCGATCATGGTGCCTTGCGTCGAGGAAAGCTGGAAGGCGATCCTGCCGCTTGTCGAGGAAACCGGCGCCGACGGCATCGAGCTCAATTTCGGCTGCCCGCACGGCATGTCGGAGCGCGGCATGGGCGCCGCCGTCGGCCAGGTGCCGGAATATATCGAAATGGTTGTGCGCTGGTGCAAGCAGTACACGCGCCTGCCCGTCATCACCAAGCTGACGCCCAACGTCACCGATATCCGCAAGCCGGCGCGAGCAGCACATGCCGGCGGCACCGACGCGGTGTCGCTGATCAACACCATCAACTCGATCACCGGCGTCGATCTCGACAGCTTCGCGCCGATGCCGACCATCGACGGCAAGGGCTCGCATGGCGGTTATTGCGGCCCTGCGGTGAAGCCGATCGCCATGAACATGGTGGCCGAGATCGCGCGCGACCCCGAAACGCAGGGGCTGCCGATCTCCGGCATTGGCGGTATCACCACCTGGCGCGACGCTGCCGAGTTCATGGCGCTCGGCGCCGGAAACGTGCAGGTGTGCACGGCCGCGATGACCTACGGTTTCAAGATCGTGCAGGAGATGATCGCCGGTCTCGAAAACTGGATGGACGAGAAGGGCCATCGCTCGCTCGACGACATCATCGGCCGTGCCACGCCCAATGTCACGGACTGGCAGTATCTCAACCTCAACTATGTCGCCAAGGCGCATATCGACCAGGATGCCTGCATCAAATGCGGCCGCTGCCACATCGCCTGCGAGGACACCTCGCATCAGGCGATCACCAGCATGGTCGACGGCGTCAGGCATTTCGAGGTGATCGAGGCCGAATGCGTCGGCTGCAATCTTTGCGTCAATGTCTGCCCGGTTGACAACTGCATCACCATGGAGCCGCTGGCCGCCGGGGTGATGGACCAGCGCACCGGCATGCCTGTGTCGCCGGTCTACGCCAACTGGACCACGCACCCGAACAACCCAATGGCCAAGGTGGCGGCGGAGTAGGGCGGAACAATCAAGGAAAAAGCGGCGTCCTCGGGCGCCGTTTTCATTTTGCTATTGCAGATACAAAATATCCAGGATATAAGTTATCCATGTATTGGAGATTGGTATCATGAAACTCGGCGATGGCGTCGAAGCGGCCATCCACTGCGCGGCGACGCTGGCTGGCGTCGATGGCGACAGCACCATGCCAGGTGCGGCCCTGGCGGAGGCGTTTGGCCTGTCGCCGAGCTATCTCCTGAAACATCTCAACATGCTCACTGCTGCGCGCATCCTGGAATCCGTTCCTGGGCCGGCGGGCGGCTACCGGTTGGCGAAACCGGCCGAACGCATCACGCTGCTGGACATCGTGCTGGCGGTCGAAGGGCGCGAGCCGGCTTTCCGATGCGGCGAAATCCGCCAGCGCGGCCCGACGAAACTCGATGCATCGGCCTATGTCAGGCCGTGCGGCATCAATGCTGCGATGCTGAAGGCGGAGCGCGCCTATCGCGCGGCGCTGGCCGAGGTCAGGCTGTCCGACATCGTGTCGGACTTCATGAAAGGCGCCGATCCGCGGTCGGTCGCGGCAAGCTGCGCTTTCACCGAGCGCCACCAGCGGCAGCAGAAATCCAGTTCAACCAAGCAAGCATGAAAGGAAAGATGATGAGACAGAGGCTCCAGTTCTTCGCCAAGGCGCCCGAGATCATGAAAGCGGTGTCGGCGCTCAATAAGGCGGTCGACGAATGCGGGCTCGAGGAAAGCCTGCTGCACCTGATCAAGCTCAGGGCCTCACAGATCAATGGCTGCTCCTTCTGTGTCGAGATGCACAGCCGTGAGGCGAGGCGCGACGGCGAGACCGAACAGCGGCTTTATCTGGTTTCGGCCTGGAAGGAATCGCCGCTGTTTTCGGAGCGCGAGCGCGCCGCTTTGGCCTGGACCGAGGCCGTGACGCTGATCGCCAACA
This sequence comes from Mesorhizobium sp. B2-4-7, assembly GCF_006442685.1. Classification (NCBI taxonomy): domain Bacteria; kingdom Pseudomonadati; phylum Pseudomonadota; class Alphaproteobacteria; order Hyphomicrobiales; family Phyllobacteriaceae; genus Mesorhizobium; species Mesorhizobium sp. B2-4-7. Next base: position 292,084 of record NZ_VFVH01000006.1, on the reverse strand, counting down.
ATGGTGTTTCGGACGAACTCTATGCCCGCACGCTGGAACATTTCTCGGAAGAGGAGTTGGTCAAGCTCTCCGTGGCGCTGGGCATGATCAATACCTGGAACCGGCTTTGCATTCCGTTCCACGCCATTCATCCGATGCCTGCCGCCAAGGCCGCCTGATTGTTCGATCACGATCGGAGCGCCGCCAAGGGAGGCGGCGCTCCCATTATTTCAAAGGGAGAGCGTTTGATGCTTGCCGATTTACCCGCCGCCTTGTTGGTTCTCGGCCGGCTGTTGCTTGGCGGCGGGTTTGTCTTCGCCGGCTTGCGCAACATCCAGAACGCGGGCTTCTTGACGGGGCTGATGGTCGCGCGCGGTGTGCCGCAGGCGCGGCTGGCACTTTGGGCCGGCATCGTGTTGCAGATCGTCGCCGGCGTGCTGGTGGTGACGGGCTTCTGGACCGCCACTGCCTGTGCGGTGCTGGTGCTGTTCCTGATCGTCGCCACGCCGATGTTCCACAATTTCTGGGATCATCAGGGACAGGAGCGTGCGTCGCGTATCAATGGTTTTGTTGGCAATGTCGCGCTGAGCGGCGGCTTCCTGACACTGATCGCCCAGTCGCTTTGACAGTTGCAGCTAGGCCGCGAACCGCAAACCACCATCGCAGGTTAATACCTGGCCGGTCATGAAGCCGTTGGAGACGAGGAAGGCTATGGCCGAGGCGACGTCCTCGGCGCGGCCGATGCGGCCGACCGGTGTCTTGCCGGCATAGTCGGCAAAGATCGCCTGCCGCTGCTCGTCCGGCAGAAAGTCCCACCAGGGCGTGTCGATGACGCCGGGCGCCACGACGTTGACGCGCAGTGGCTTCAGCTCGACGGCCAGGATCGGTGCCACCGTCAGGAGCATGCCATTGACGGCGCCGATGCCGGCGACGCCCGGCGTGGCGAGCTGGGCGGATACCGCCGAGATGAAGGTGACCGATCCTGATTTGTCCAGCGTTGGCAAGGCCGCCTGCAAGCAGGATAATTGCGGCCGCACCTTTTCGTCGACGCCGCCAGCGATATCGGCAAGGTCGAGTGTTTCGAACGGGCCAAGGCCCTTGCCGCCGCTCGCCGCCAAAACGAGATGGTCGAACGGGCCGATGCGCTCGAAGAATTGGCGCACCTCGTCGGGCTTGGCGGCATCGAACGCCGCCTTGTCGACGGCGCCACCGAGACTTTTCCATGCGCTGACGAGCTTGTCCTGATTGCGCCCGGTGATGGTCACCTTCATGCCGGGGCCGAGCAGTTTGCGCGCGGTCGCCAGGCCGATCCCGGACGAGCCACCGATGACGACTGTATGTTCGATCTTGCTGGTCATGAACGCTCTTCCTTCTTCACTGTAGCCTGCCCGACTAGGTCGAGGCTCAAGTCGCGCAATTGTTGTCTTGCTCTGGCGTCGTAAGCCTGGGCGTCGGCGCGGGATTCGCGCAGGCCGTCGAAATAGAGGCCGCTGCGCGCTTCGAGCGCGGGGGAGGTGGCGAGATTGACAATGGCCTCGGCGCCGGTCTCCACCGAGCTCCATGGCGTGACGCCTGCCTGGCGGACCATCGTGGTGTTCATGTAGCTCGCCGGGTGCAGGGCGTTCACAGTAACCCCGCTGCCCTTGAGCTGCTCGGCGAGATCGATGGTGAACAGGATCTGCGCCAGCTTGCTCTGGCAGTAGGCGCGCACGCTGCTGTAGCCATGGGTAAGCATGACGTCGCTAAAGTCGATGGCCTGCTGGCCCGCCGAGGCGACGTTGACGATACGCGCCGGCGCGCTGGCCTTCAGCAGGGGCAGCAATCCCTCCGTAAGCAGGAAGCCGGCGAGATAGTTGACGGCGAAGCGCAGTTCATAGCCGTCGGCGCTGACCTGCCTTTTGGCGTTTTGGCCAACCGTGCCGACACCGGCATTGTTGATGAGGATGTCGAGCCGAGCGGTTTTTTCACGCACGGCCTCGGCGAGCCGGCGCACCTGGGCCAGCGAGGCGAGGTCGGCTGCGAAGAACTCGGCCTTGCCGCCGGCCGCCTCGATGTCCGCGACCGTGGCCTTGCCGCGCGCCGCGTCGCGTCCGTGCACCAGCACCCGGGCGCCACCTGCGCCCAGCCGTTGCGCGACGACCTGGCCGACACCGTCGGTCGAACCGGTGATCAGGATTGTCTTGTCTTTCAGGTCCATGTTTGAGCCTCCATTCGTTGCTCTCGACAGAAGATGGGGCAGCGGGTGCGCGCCAAACAGTTCAAACTTTATCCTGGTATCGGTACTGCTATAATAGGGTCATGGATGCTCCTTCCCATTCCGCTGAAGACAGCCGCCGGCGCGAGCTCGGCGCCTTCCTGCGCTCGCGCCGCGAGAGGCTTTCGCCACAGGCCGCCGGCATTGCCTGCGGCGCGCGGCGGCGCACGCCGGGCCTGCGGCGCGAGGAGGTGGCGATGATCGCCGGTGTCGGCACCACCTGGTACACCTGGCTGGAACAAGGCAGGGATGTCAGGCCCTCGGTGGAGGTGCTGGCGGCGCTCTGCGAGGCGCTGCGCCTCGACGCTGTCGAGAAGCGGCATTTGTTCATCCTCGCCGGCCGCCAACAGCCGGAGCGTCGTGGGGCAACGCCCGAAAAGGTCGACGGGCCGTTGCTGCACATGCTGCAAAGTCTTGTGCTGCAACCCGCTTATGTGGTTGGCCGGCGCTGGGACGTGCTCGCCTGGAACCCGGCAGCCGTCGCGGTGTTCGGCGATTATGGCTTGCTGGAAGGCGACGCCCGCAACATCGTCCACATGGTGTTTACAAGCCCGCAGCACCGTCGCCTGCTCGTCGACTGGGAAGAGCTTGCTCGCGTGGTGCTCGCTTCGTTTCGCGCCGAAAGCGCCAAATATGTCGGTGATCCCGATTTCGACCGGCTGATCGCGCTGATGATGCGCTCGAGCCCCGAGTTCCGCGATTGGTGGCCCCGACGTGACGTAGCGCGAAAGCTGACGGGTCTGAAGCACGTCCGCCATCCGACGGCCGGCGCCATGGCCTTCGAGCATATGAGCCTGTCGATTGACGATGGATCCGACATGCGGCTGGTCGTCTACACGCCGCTGGCCGAGCAGAACTCGATCGCCAAGCTGCAGAGCTTGCTTGATGCACTGCCGGCCGAGCGGCGCAGCGCCTGAGCCTTCAGCGCAGGGTCAGGCCTTCGGCTTCAACCCGTCGAGAAATAATTGCTCCAGGAATCTCGCTGCGTCCTCGAAGCGGCCGTCGCCGCCGCGGTTCGGGCCGAGCACGGCGCGGACCTGGACGTCGAAATCGGCATAGTGCTGGGTCGTCGCCCATATCGAGAAGATCAGGTGCCAAGGATCCGTCCTGGCGATCTTGCCGGCGCGCATCCAGCCCTTGATGACGGTTGCCTTCTCGTCGACCAGCGTCTTCAGTTCGCCGGTCAGCAAGGGCATGATGCGTGGTGCGCCCTGCAGAATCTCGTTGGCGAACAGCCGGCTCTCGCGCGGAAAATCGCGCGCCATTTCAAGCTTGCGCCTGATGTAGCTCCTGAGCTCGGTCAGGGGATCGCCGATGTCGTCGAGTTCTCTGAGCGGCGCCAGCCATGTGTCGAGCAGGCGCTGCATCAGCGTCTCGTGAATGTCTTCCTTGCGGCGAAAGTAATAGAGCAGGTTGGGCTTCGACATCCCAGCGGCTTCGGCGATCTGGTCGATGGTCGAGCCGCGGAAGCCATTGGTGGAGAACACCTCGAGCGCGGCTTCGAGAATGAGTTCGCGCTTCTCCTGCTGGATGCGGGTGCGGCGAGGGGCTTCCGTGCTGGTGTTCACCGTTGCGCGCCCTCGTGTTGAAAGCGGTCTGGCCCAATTCTCTGGACCAGTTTTTCCCCGGCCTGTGGAACGCACTTCAGGAGCCGCATTTCCGCTAGTAATCCCTTGACCGCCGACAGGGCGGTGCTAACGTTTGTCCAATCGGTCAAAAATTTGCGTAGCACGAAAGCGCGGCAAAGACCAAGCGTTGGACGTACCGAAACAGGTTACAAGGGGAAGTCTTGGTCATGTCCAACCGGCTGAAAGTCACGCCGAACGATCTCAGTGCATTCTGGATGCCGTTCACGGCAAACCGGCAGTTCAAGCAGGCGCCGCGCATGTTCGTGTCCGCCAAGGACATGCACTACACGACCAGCGACGGCCGCAAGGTGCTGGACGGCACCGCCGGCCTCTGGTGCGTCAATGCCGGCCATTGCCGGCCCAAGATCACCGAGGCGATCCAGCAGCAGGCCGCCGAGCTCGACTACGCTCCGGCCTTCCAGATGGGCCACCCGATCGTGTTCGAACTGGCCAACCGCCTGGTCGACGTCGCGCCGAAGGGCATGGATCACGTGTTCTTCACCAATTCCGGTTCGGAATCGGTCGAGACCGCGTTGAAGATGGCGATCGCCTATCACCGCGTGAAGGGCGAGGGCTCGCGCACCCGCCTGATCGGACGCGAGCGCGGGTATCACGGCGTCAATTTCGGCGGCATTTCGGTCGGCGGCATCGTCACCAACCGCAAGATGTTCGGCACGCTGCTCGGCGGCGTCGACCATATGCCGCACACGCACCTGCCCGAGAAGAACGCCTTCTCCAAGGGCGTGCCGGAACATGGCGCAGAGCTCGCCAACGAGCTGGAGCGCATCGTGGCGCTACATGACGCCTCGACCATCGCGGCCGTTATCGTCGAGCCGGTCGCCGGCTCCACCGGCGTCATCCTGCCGCCCAAGGGCTATTTGCAGAAGCTGCGCGAAATCTGCACCAAGCACGGCATCCTGTTGATCTTCGACGAGGTCATCACCGGCTTCGGCCGTCTCGGCGCGCCGTTCGCGGCCGACTATTTCGGCGTCACGCCTGATATCATGACCACCGCCAAGGGCGTTTCCAACGGCGTCATCCCGATGGGCGCGGTGTTCGTGAAGAAGGAAATCCACGACGCCTTCATGACCGGCCCCGAGCACATGATCGAGTTCTTCCACGGCTACACCTATTCGGGCAATCCGATCGCCTGCGCCGCGGCGCTCGGCACGCTCGACACCTACAAGGAAGAGGGCCTGCTCACCCGCGGCGAGGAACTGGCGCCCTATTGGGAAGACGCGCTGCATTCGCTGAAGGGCGAGCCGCATGTCATCGATATCAGGAACATCGGCCTGATCGGTGCGATCGAGCTGGCGCCGATTGCCGGCAGCCCGACCAAGCGGGCCTTCTCGGCCTTCGTCAAGGCGTTCGAGCGCGGCGCGCTGATCCGCACCACCGGCGACATCATCGCGCTGTCGCCGCCGCTGATCATCACCAAGGGCCAGATCAACGAACTGATCGATCATGTGCGTGAGGTACTGAGGTCGATCGATTGAAGAACTGGGCGCGGATATCTCTCCCCCTCGAGGGGAGGGTGGCCGCGAAGCGGTCGGGTGGGGTCGGTGCGACGGGGTGCCGACCTGATCTGTTGCCGCGAGGCTGCCGTTGATGCCCCGCACTCGCGTGAGCTACGAAATGCGCCAAAAGGCGCGCGCGCTTCGAGTTCACGCAACCAGGGGTGAATCCTTGCTCTGGTATGAACTGCGCGAGCTGAAATCGGCCGGCATCAAGTTTCGTCGTCAGTGTCCGATCGGGCCTTATATCGTTGACTTTGCCTGCCTCGCCGTGAAGCTGATCGTTGAAGTTGATGGCGATCTGCACGAACACGAGAAGGGCAAGCGGCATGATGCCGTTCGTGATGCCTATCTGCGCTCGCTCGGCTTTGATGTCTTTCGCGTCGATGAGCCCGATGTCATAAACAACCCTTGGCATGTTGCGCAGGTGGTCAAAGGGAAGGTCGAGCGCATGTCCGGCGACCCCACCCGACCGCTTCGCGGCCACCCTCCCCTCGAGGGGGAGGGGAACGCCACGCAATTGGAGAGGTTTTGAATGGCCGCACCCGGCGAGAATCTGCGAATCAATTCAGACCGTTTGTGGGATTCCATCATGGAGATGGCGAAGATCGGCCCCGGCATTGCCGGTGGCAACAATCGCCAGACCGTGACCGACGAGGACGGCGAGGGCCGGCATCTGTTCAAGCGCTGGTGCGACGCGGCCGGGCTCGAAATGGGCGTCGACGAGATGGGCACCATGTTTGCCAGGCGCGAAGGCGCCGATCCCAGCCTGCCGCCGGTCTATGTCGGCAGCCATCTCGACACGCAGCCGACCGGCGGCAAGTATGACGGCGTGCTCGGCGTGCTCGGCGGCCTGGAGATCGTCCGCTCGCTCAATGATCTCGGCATCAAGACCAAACATCCGATCGTGGTCACGAACTGGACCAACGAGGAGGGCTCGCGTTTTGCCCCGGCGATGATGGCGTCCGGCGTGTTCGCCGGTGTGCTCGACCAGGCCGACGTCTACGAGCATACGGACAAGAACGGCAAGAAATTCGGCGAGGAACTGGAGCGTATCGGCTGGAAGGGCACGGAGAAGGTCGGCGATCGCAAGATCCACGCGTTTTTCGAACTGCATATCGAGCAAGGGCCTATCCTCGAGGACGAAGGCATCGACATCGGCGTCGTCACCCATGGACAGGGGCTGAAATGGCTGCAGGTGACGCTGACCGGCAAGGAGGCGCATACCGGCTCGACGCCGATGCCCAAGCGCCGCAATGCCGGGCTCGGCATGGCGCGCGTGATCGAACTGGTGCACGAGATTGCCATGGACTACCAGCCGGACGCCGTCGGCGCGGTCGGCCACATGGAAGTCTATCCGAACTCGCGCAACATCATCGCCGGGCGCACGGTCTTCACCATCGACATCCGCTCGCCGGAGAAGGAAGTGCTCAACGCCATGGATGGGCGCATCCGCGAAGGCATCGACACGATATGCGAGGCGCTCGACATCCAGTACAAGATCGAGCAGGTCGGCCATTTCGATCCGGTCACCTTCGACAAGGGTTGCGTCAAGGCGATCCGTGATGCCGCCGACCGGCTCGGCTACACACACCGCAACATCGTCTCGGGCGCGGGCCACGACGCCTGCTGGATCAACCGCGTCGCGCCGACCGCCATGGTGATGTGCCCCTGCGTCGACGGTCTCAGCCACAACGAGGCCGAGGAGATCTCCAAGGAATGGGCGGCGGCAGGAGCCGACGTGCTGTTCCATGCCGTGGTGGAGACGGCGGTTATCGTGGAGTAAGCTGGAAAGCTGGTTTTCCAAACGCTGCTCGCAAGAAGCGCGAAGGAACAAGGGAACGAGAAAAATGACCAAAGTCATCAGAAACGGCACCATCGTTACCGCCGACCGCACCTGGAAGGCCGACGTGCTGATGCAGCACGGCAAGATCGTCGCCATTGGCTCCGACCTACACGGCGACCATGAGTTCGACGCCACCGGCTGTTATGTCATGCCAGGTGGTATCGATCCGCATACTCATCTCGAAATGCCGTTCATGGGCACCTATTCGGCCGACGATTTCGAGTCCGGCACGCGCGCGGCCCTAGCCGGCGGCACGACGATGGTGGTCGATTTCTGCCTGCCGTCGCCGCAGCAGTCGCTGCTCGAGGCCTTGCAGATGTGGGACAACAAGACCTCGAAGGCGTCCTGCGACTATTCCTTCCACATGGCGATCACCTGGTGGGGCAAGCAGGTGTTCGACGAGATGGCCACCGTCGTCGACAAGGGCATCACCTCGTTCAAGCATTTCATGGCCTACAAGGGCGCGCTGATGGTGGACGACGACGAGATGTATGCGTCGTTCCAGCGCTGCGCCGAGCTCGGCGCGCTGCCGCTGGTGCATGCCGAGAATGGCGACGTGGTTGCGGCGCTCTCGCAGAAGCTGCTTGCCGCCGGCAACAATGGCCCGGAGGGGCACGCCTATTCGCGCCCGCCGGAAGTGGAAGGCGAGGCGACCAACCGCGCCATCATGATCGCCGACATGGCCGGCGTGCCGCTCTATGTCGTGCATGTTTCCTGCGAGCAGGCGCACGAGGCCATCCGCCGGGCGCGTCAGAAAGGCATGCGGGTGTTCGGTGAGCCACTGGTCCAGCACCTGACGCTGGACGAGAGTGAGTATTTCGACAAGGACTGGGACCATGCGGCGCGCCGCGTGATGAGCCCGCCCTTCCGCAACAAATTACACCAGGATTCGCTGTGGGCCGGCCTGCAGGCGGGATCGTTGCAGGTGGTGGCGACCGACCACTGCGCCTTCACCACGGACCAGAAGCGCTTCGGCGTCGGCAATTTCACCAAGATCCCGAACGGCACGGGCGGCCTCGAGGATCGCATGCCGGTGTTGTGGACCAGGGGCGTCAACACCGGGCGGCTGACAATGAACGAATTCGTCGCCGTAACCTCGACCAACATCGCAAAGATCCTCAACATGTATCCGAAAAAAGGCGCCATTGTCGAAGGCGCGGATGCCGACATCATCGTGTGGGATCCCAAGCGCAAGAAGACGATTTCTTCGAAGAAGCAGCAGTCGGTCATCGACTACAATGTCTTCGAAGGCGTCGAAGTGACAGGCCTGCCGCGCTATGTCTTCTCGCGTGGCGAATTGTCGATCGAGGAGACCGAGGTGAAGGCCAAGCCTGGCCATGGCCAGTTCGTCGGCCGCGAGCCGAACGCGGCGGTTAACCGGGCACTGTCGACCTGGAAGGAGATCACCGCGCCGCGCAAGGTGGAGCGGACAGGCATTCCGGCGACTGGGGTTTGAGCTTGGGCAGCTCGAAAAGCGCCAAGAAACTGATGATCGCCGACAAGGACGGCACCGTCTGCGGGGAAGTTTCCGGGTGCCGATGATTGCCGAAGTTGGTGCTGCCCCTCATCGCCCTGCCGGCACCTTCTCCCCGTATAGGGACGGGGAGAAGGGAACTGAACGCAATCTTGGCGCCCTTTCCGGCAACGCTGGAAATCGGCGAAATCCTTCGCGAAATCGTCCTTCTCCTCGTCCCTATACGGGGAGAAGTGCCCGGCAGGGCGATGAGGGGCAGCGCAAACCTCAAGCAATTGGCCGATGGGCGCTTAGCCCCGCAAGGCCGGCTTCAGGCGACCAATGCATCCAGTTCCGGCAGCAGGACGACGCTTTCCTGCTCTTTGGGATCGGTGCGGGCAATGACGGCCGAAGACGGGGCCCCACTCAGATTGGCGGGCAGATGCGGCACGCCGGCCGGAATGTAGAAGAGGTCGCCGGCTTTGGCGACGATGTGGTTCTCAAGCCGGTCGCCGTACCAGGTATGGACCTCGCCGGAGAGCACGTAGATCGCCGTTTCATGGTTCTCATGCAGATGCGCCTTGGCGCGGGCGCCGGGCGGCATGGTGAGCACATGCATGCAGATACCAGATGAGCCGACCGACTCGGTGGCGATACCGGCGAAATAGGTCAATCCCTGCTTGCCTTCATAAGAGCTTTCAGGGCGGATAAGATGGCAAGTGGGTTGAGGCGACATCGGGGAAACTCCGGGCGTCGAATGAGTGGAACAAGACCAATGGGACTGGGCGAGTGGAAAACAACATCGCGATAAAAGCAATCGGAATCGGGCCGGCACTAAAGGGGCAGGAACAGGCAGGCCGCGGCCGATGACGGGGATTTCGCCAGCCGTCGTCGCGGCAAGCAAGCTTGGCCTGACCTTCCAGACAAATGACGGGCCGGTACAGGCGCTGTCCAATGTCGACCTGACCATCGGCAAGGGTGAGTTCGTTTCCTTCATCGGGCCGTCGGGCTGCGGCAAGACGACCTTGCTGCGGGTCATCGCCGATCTTGAGAAGCCGACCTCGGGGACCATTTCGGTCAACGGCATGACAGCAGAACAGGCGCGCGAGAAACGCGCCTACGGCTATGTCTTCCAGGCCGCCGCCCTGTTTCCCTGGCGCACCATCGAGCGCAACGTCGCGCTGCCGCTGGAGATCATGGGTCTGTCCGGGGCGGAGCAGGGAGAGCGGATCAGGCGCACGCTCGATCTCGTCAACCTTTCCGGCTTCGAGAAGAAGTATCCTTGGCAGCTTTCCGGCGGCATGCAGCAGCGCGCCTCGATCGCTCGCGCGCTCGCCTTCGATGCCGACCTTCTGTTGATGGACGAGCCGTTCGGCGCGCTGGACGAGATCGTGCGCGACCATCTCAACGAGCAATTGCTGCAATTGTGGGCGCGCACCAACAAGACCATCTGCTTCGTCACGCACTCCATTCCCGAGGCGGTGTATTTATCGACGCGCATCGTCGTCATGTCGCCGCGCCCGGGCCGCGTCAGCGACGTCATCGAATCGACGCTGCCGAAGGAGCGGCCACTCGACATCCGCGAGACGCCGGAGTTCCTGGCGATCGCCGCACGGGTGCGAGACGGCTTAAGGGCAGGGCACAGCTATGATGATTGAGCGGGGGCAGGATGGACTCGCGGCAGCGCCCCGAAAGGCGCCTCCACCTCACGAAGGAGCGGCCACCTACGCCTTCGTCATTCTAGGGCGGAGTAGCCGCGAAGCGGCATACGTAGACCCTAGGATCCATGCCGTGACGCCTGCCGAAAGGCGCAAACAGTCGAGAATATTCGGCAGGCTAAGCGGCGCGGAGGGAGCCATATTCCGAATGGTCGCGGAGCGGAGAGGTAACGGCATGGATTCTAGGGTCTGCGCCGCGTCGCTTCGCTCCTTGCTTCGCCCTAGGATGACGAAGGCAAGGGCCCCCGACCTCCGCTTCGCTCCGGCCACCCTCTCCCCGGTGGGGAGAGGAGAAGGGCGGCGCTAGATGGACACCTTCCGCTCAAAGGTCATCCCGGTAACCTCCATCCTCGCCGGCGTGGTCGTACTCTGGTACGTCTTCGCCGTCATACTCAACACGCCGTTCCAGCGCGATCTCGACCAACGTGCCAACGAAACGCCCGGCACCGTCGAGTTCATCGGCAAGACGCTCTCGCAGCCGAAGCCGACGCTGCCGGCGCCGCACCAGGTGGCGGTGAACTTTTTCGAGAACACGTTCCTGCGCAACGTCACTTCGAACCGCAGCCTGGTCTACAATGCCTGGGTGACGCTGTCCTCGACGCTGCTGGGCTTTGCCTTCGGCACGGCGCTCGGCATCATCATCGCGGTGGGCATCGTACATGTGGCGACGCTCGACCGCAGCCTGATGCCATGGATCATCGCCTCGCAGACCATCCCGATCCTGGCGGTGGCGCCGATGATCATCGTGGTGCTGGCGGCGATCGGCATCACCGGCCTGATCCCGAAGGCGATGATTTCGACCTATCTGTCGTTCTTCCCGGTGACGGTTGGCATGGTGAAAGGCCTGCGCTCGCCCGAGATCATGCATCTCGACCTGATGCACACCTACAATGCCAGCCGTGCACAGACCTTCTGGAAGCTGCGCGTGCCGGCCTCGGTGCCGTTCCTGTTCACCTCGATGAAGGTGGCGGTGGCGGCCAGTCTGGTCGGCGCCATTGTCGGCGAACTGCCGACGGGCGCCGTCGCCGGCATCGGCGCCAAGCTGCTCGCTGGCGCCTATTACAGCCAGTCCATCGACATCTGGTCGGCGCTTGTCGCGGGCTCGATCGTGGCCGCGCTGCTGGTCATGGTGGTCGGCATTGCCGGGCGCCTCGTCGACCGCGCCATGGGCGGGAGGCCGGCATGAACCGGCTGAAGCCTTCCTGGCAGGCTGTGCTGGCCATCGTGCTGTGCCTGATGGCGGTCGCACTCGGCGCCATGTCGAAGCCGGAAGCGGCGGCGCTAGCGGACCCGACAACCAGCGCCAACTATCCCTATCTCGGAACGAAGGGCCTGATGTTTGGCCTTGCCATGCTGACGGCCCTGGTCTCGATGATCAGGATTTCGCCCTTTGTGGAAGCGGTCGTACTATTTGTCGGCGCCCACCTCGTCGCCTGGCTGCTGATCTCAGGTATCGCTGGTTTCGAAGGCATGGCACTGGCGCCGTATTTCGTGCTGCTCACGGCCGCCTGGCTGCTTGGCTGGCGCTGCGTCGCGGTGCTATCGGGACTGCACCCCACCGCAAGCTGGATGCGCACGGCGCTGCGCCTGATCATCCCCGCCATCTTCGGCGCCTGGATCCTGATCATCTGGGAAGCGGTGACGCGTGGCGCCGGCATCCCGTTCATCCTGTTGCCGCCGCCGAGCGCCATCGGCGCGCGCATCGCCAGTTCGCTGCCGATCCTTGGCGCCGATGTCCGGCAGACCATCTTCAAGGCTGTTATCTTCGGCTATATCGTGGGCAGCGGCGCCGGCTTTGTCACGGCCATTCTCGCCGACCGGGTGCCGTTCCTGCGGCGCGGCCTGCTGCCCATCGGCAACATGGTCTCGGCGCTGCCGATCATCGGCGTGGCGCCGATCATGGTGATGTGGTTCGGCTTCGACTGGCAGTCCAAGGCGGCTGTCGTCATCATCATGACCTTCTTCCCGATGCTGGTGAACACCGTCGCCGGTCTGGCCGCGTCCGGCCATATGGAGCGCGACCTGATGCGCACCTATGCGTCGGGCTACTGGCCGACGCTTATCAAGCTCAGGCTGCCGGCCGCCGCTCCCTTCATCTTCAACGCGCTGAAGATCAACTCGACGCTGGCGCTGATCGGCGCCATCGTCGCCGAGTTCTTCGGCACGCCCGTCGTCGGCATGGGCTTCCGCATCTCGACCGAAGTCGGACGGATGAACATCGACATGGTCTGGGCCGAAATCGCAGTTGCAGCCCTTGCGGGTTCGGTCTTTTATGGTGTGGTCGCTCTTGTCGAAAGAGCCGTCACGTTTTGGCATCCCTCTGTCCGTGGTGGATAGGGGCGGTGGGTTTGGGCACTAACTCCAGAGGGAAAAAAATGAAAAGACTGATTGTTCCTGTACTGGCCGGCGCGATGTCGCTGGCCGCGTTCCAGGCAATGGCCGCCGACAAGGTGACGTTGCAGCTGAAATGGGTCACGCAGGCCCAGTTTGCCGGCTATTACGTCGCCAAGGCGAAGGGCTTTTACGAGGCCGAGGGTCTCGACGTCGACATCAAGCCGGGCGGTCCCGACATTGCGCCCGAGCAGGTGATCGCCGGCGGCGGCGCCGATGTTATCGTCGACTGGATGGGCGGGGCGCTGGCAGCCCGCGAAAAGGGCGTGCCGCTGGTCAACATCGCCCAGCCGTTCAAGAAGGCCGGCATGGAACTGGTCTGTCCGAAAGACGGCCCGATCAAGACCGAAGCCGACTTCAAGGGCCACACGCTCGGCGTCTGGTTCTTCGGCAACGAATATCCGTTCTACGCCTGGATGAACAAGCTTGGCCTAAAGACCGATGGCGGCCCGGACGGCGTCACCGTTCTCAAGCAGAGCTTTGACGTGCAGCCGCTGATTCAGAAGCAGGCGGATTGCATCTCGGTCATGACCTACAATGAATTTTGGCAGCTGATCGACGCCGGCTACAAGCCGGAGCAGCTCACCGTGTTCAACTACTCGGCGATGGGCAACGACCTGCTCGAGGACGGGCTTTATGCCTCGGAGGATAAGCTCAAGGATCCGGCCTTCGAGGACAAGATGGTGCGTTTCGTGCGCGCCTCGATGAAGGGTTGGAAATACGCCGTCGACAACAATGACGAAGCGGCCGAGATCGTCATGGATGGTGGCGGCCAGGACGAGAACCACCAGAAGCGTATGATGAGCGAAGTCGCCAAGCTCATCGACAATGCCGACGGCAAGCTCGACCCGGCGACCTATGAGCGTACCGCCAAGGCGTTGCTCGACCAGAAGATCATCACCAAGGAGCCGAAGGGCGCCTATACCACCGCGATCACCGACAAGGCGATCAAGTAGGCCTCAAAGCGGCCTCGTGACGGGGCTTGATGGACGATGTTGGAGGGGCGGGCGACCGCCCCTTTTTCATGCGGCCAAATCACAAAAGCGTGTGCCTGGATACATTGGGGCGGCCGAGCGTTGCGTCGGAGGCATGCGCGTGCGGGGAGCCACGGCGGATGCTACAGCCAATCGGAGGTTCTTCATGCGCACACAGACCGTCTTGCCGACGCTTTCGGCGCTGGCCATTTCGACCGCTTTCCTGTTCGCGTCGCCGGCCCTGGCCGACATGATGAAGTTCAAGGCGACGCTCGATGGCAGCCAGCAGAGCCCACCCGTTACCACCAAGGGCAAGGGAACCGCCACATTCACCTTTGACACCGCCAAGAAGAAACTCAGTTGGAACGTCAAATACTCCGGCCTCAGCGGGCCGGCGACGGCCGCACATATTCATGGCCCGGCCGCGAAGGGGGAAAATGCGGACCCCGTAATCCCGTTCAAAAAACTCAAGAGCCCGATCAAGGGATCGGCGACATTGACCGATACGCAGGTGACCGATCTGGAAGCCGGCAAATATTACGTCAACATACACACCGCGGCCAACAAGGACGGCGAGATCCGCGGTCAGATCGAAAAGGCGGCGGCGTCGATGTAACGCGACGTCGCTCGGGGCGCGCGCCCGTATTTGCTTGCGAAAGCTTTGCGGGACAGCGCCGCCCTTTCTCCTGCCGGAAACCGACTTTCAGGCCTTGTCTCTTATCTGCGTCATCGTTCGGGTCGGGGTGATTGCCTCCGGATCGAGCCGGATTTCGACGATTGCCGGCTTGCCGCTGGCGCGAGCACGCTCGAAGGCAGGGGCGAAGTCGGCGGTTTTCTCCACCGTTTCGCCATGGCCACCATAGGCACGCGCCAGGGCGGCGAAGTCCGGATTCTTGAGGTCCGTGGCCACCACCCGCCCGGGGTATTCACGCTCCTGGTGCATGCGGATGGTGCCGTAGATGCCATTATTGACGACGATGACGATGATCGGCAACCCGTATTGTACGGCGGTGGCGAATTCCTGCCCGTTCATCAGGAAGCAGCCGTCGCCGGCGAAAGCGACTACGGTGCGATCCGGATAAAGCGCCTTGGCCGCTACCGCCGCCGGCGTTCCGTAACCCATCGAGCCTGAGGTCGGCGCGCCCTGTGTGGCAAAGCGGCGGAAGCGATGGAAGCGGTGCACCCACGTGGCGTAGTTGCCGGCGCCGTTGGTCAGGATGGCATCGTCGGGCAGCACCGTTTCGAGATAGGTCATGATCGGCCCCATCTGGACGGCGCCCGGACCGCTTTCCGGTGGGGTCGACCAGTCGAGATAAGCGGCATGGAGCTTTGCCGTCTCCGCCGCCCAGCCCGGCGATGCCGGTCCCTTCCGGTTGGCGAAGGCGCGCACGAAGGCGGCGGGCGAGGCGTTGATCGCAAGCGTTGGACGGTAGACGCGGCCTAGTTCGCCGGCATCGGGGTGGACATGGACCAGCGTCTGGTCAGGGTAGGGGCTCTTCAGCAGCGTATAGTCCGAGGACGGCATCTCGCCCATGCGGCCGCCGATCAGCAGCACCAGATCGGCCTGCTTGATTGCTGTCGCCAGCTTCGGGTTGATGCCGATGCCGACATCGCCGGCATAGTTCGGGTGCAGATGATCGAACAGCATCTGGCGGCGGAAGGAGCAGCCGACCGGTAGCGACCACGCCTCGGCGATGCGGGTGATTTCCTGAACAGCCTGGAAATCCCAACGTGTGCCGCCCAGGATCGCGATCGGTCGTTTGGCGGCATTGAGCAGCGCCTCGAGCCGGTCGAGTTCGGCTTCGGCGGGGCTGGTCTCGACCGGGGTGTAGGCGATCGCGGCCGGTGCATCGACGACACTGGTCAGCATGTCTTCCGGCAGCGAGATGACGACGGGACCTGGGCGTCCGGAGGTCGCCACGGCAAAGGCGCGGGTGACGAATTCGGGAATACGCGACGCATCGTCGATCTCTACCACCCATTTTGCGATGTCGCCAAAGAACCTGACATAGTCCACTTCCTGGAAGGCCTCGCGCTGCTTGGCGTGGCTGGCGACCTGGCCGATGAACAGGATCACGGGAACTGAATCCTGCATGGCGATATGGATGCCGGCGGAGGCATTGGTGGCGCCGGGGCCGCGGGTGACGAAGCAGATACCGGGTTTGCCGGTCAGGCGGCCTTGGCAGTCGGCCATCATGGCGGCGCCACCCTCCTGGCGGCAGACGATGGTGCGGATCGCCGAATCGTGCAGCGCGTCGAGCACCGCGAGGTAGGATTCGCCTGGCACGCAGAAGATACGGTCGGTGCCGTTGGCCTCGAGCGCGTCGACGATCAATTGTCCGCCGGTTTTCATTTTGCTCTCTCCAGTTCGGCAAGGATTTCGTCAGTATGTTCGCCCAGGCGGGGCGAGGGGCGCTCATAGACGAGCGGTGTTTCGGACATGATCATCGGTGCGCGAACCGAGGGCAGAAGATTGCCATGGCCGTCGTCGAGATCGAGCCGCATGCCGCGCGCGATCGCCTGCGGGTCGGCGAACATCTGTCCGATCGTGTTGATCGGGCTCGCCGGCACGCTGGCCGCTTCCAGCTTGGCCAGCAGCGGGTCGCGATCCTTGGTCTTCAGCGCCTCGACGATCCGCTCGCGTAGCGCCGCCCGGTTGGCGACGCGGGCCGGATTGGTGGCGAAATCGGGATTGCCGGGCAATTCGTCCAGCCCGACCACCGCGCAGAACCTGGCGAACTGGCCGTCATTGCCGACCGCCAGGATGATGTGACCGTCCCGGACCGGCAGCACCTCGTAGGGAGCGATGTTCATATGCGCGTTGCCTATCTGCACAGGCGACTTGCCGGAGACGAGATAGTTGAGGTTCTGATTGCCGAGCGCCGAGATTTGGGTGTCGAACAATGCCATGTCGATGTGCTGGCCTTCGCCGGTTTTTTCGGCGTGGCGAAGGGCCGCCTGGATGGCGATGACGGAATAGAGGCCAGTGAAGATGTCGGAGATGGCGACGCCGGCCTTCTGCGGCTCGCGCCCCGCCTCGCCGGTGATCGACATCATGCCGGCCATGCCCTGGATGATGAAATCGTAGCCGGCGCGCGGCGCGTACGGACCGTCCTGGCCGAATCCGGTGATCGAGCAATAAACGAGGCGCGGATTGATCTTGCGCAGGCTGTCATAGTCGAGTCCGTATTTCTTCAAACCGCCAAGCTTGAAGTTTTCGATCAGCACGTCAGACGTTGTCACCAGCCGGCGCACGGTTTCGGCGCCCTGCGGTGTCGAAAAATCAATGGCGATGGAGCGCTTGCCGCGATTGCAGGAATGGTAATAGGCGGCCGACAGGTTCTCGCCATCCTTGCCCATGACGAAGGGCGGGCCCCATTTGCGGGTGTCGTCGCCGCCATCAGGGCTTTCGACCTTGATGACGTCGGCGCCGAGATCGGCAAGCAACTGCCCGGCCCAGGGCCCGGCAAGGATGCGGGCGAGTTCGACGACGCGGACGCCTTTCAGCGGGGGCTCAGCCATAGATCACCAGAATTGGTCGGAACCGAAGCCTCTATCAACAGAGATTGCCGCTGTCACGGCTCTTGCGATGGGCCAACGCTTCATCGCTTCAAGGCGGTTTCGGCCCACGCTGCGAAATCGTCCATGACGATGTCGCGATTCACCTCGTTCAAGCTTTCGTGGCGGGTCTCGCTGTAAACCTTTGAAACGAGATTCGAAAAGCCCATTTTGCGCATGCGTCCGGCAAGCTGGATGATCCCCTTGCCATAATCCGAGGCAGGGTCTTTTTCGCCCCCCACGACGCTGACGGACAGGTCGCGCCGAACGCCGACGAAACCGGCGTCCCTGCCGCCATTGAGCGCCATCTGGACGACATCGCGCCACATCGACACCGAGGCGTCCCAGCCGCATAGCGGGTCGGCGATGTATTTGTCGACCTCGGCCCCGTCGCGTGACAGCCAGTCGAACAAGGTCCGGTGGTTGGGCACCGCCTTGCCCCAGGCCTGGAAGGTGAGCTTCGGCAGCAGGCGCGATGGGACGTCCGAGCCGAGCCGCATCCTTTCCCATGCAAGGATGCCGAGCGCCACCTGCCCGAGCAGGCCAGCTGAAAAATTGCCATTCCAGATGGCGGCGGCGTGAACGCGGTTCGAATGGGCCAGGAGAAAGTTCAGCGCCACGGACGCGCCCATCGAATGGCCGAACAGGATGACGGGCAGGCCCGGCTGCTCCCCGGCGATGAGATCATGGATGGCGCCGACATCGGCGATGACCTTGGCGGGGCCGTCCTCATGCGCGAACCTGCCCAGCGGTGCGTCGGGTGCCTTCGTTGTGCCATGGCCGCGATGATCGTGAACATAGACACTAAAGCCGCGCGCGCCCAGGAATTCGGCAAAACGATCATAGCGCGCCGCATGCTCTGCCAGCCCGTGATTGATCTGGATGACGGCGCGCGGATGGCCGTCGGCCTGCCGGACCAGAAGATTGAGGTCGGCGCCGGTCGGCGAACGGACCATGCGCTGCTGGCTGAATGACATTCAGTGATTTCCACCCTGGCCCGCCTCGGTGGCGCCGGCCTTGTTTGCGCCGGGGCCGGTTCAGCGTCAATCCGCCATTCCGGATTTCTCGCGATGATGTTTCTTGCATCTGGCCGGTGGAATATCGCAATTCTGACATGGAGACAGCTTCAGTCTGTCGCCCACCTTTTTCATCCAGGGATTCCCCATGCGCATTGCTGTTGTTTTCGGATTGGCCATGTTGGCGGCATCGTTAACGGGTGCGGCCCATGCCGACGTCAGGATGAGTGGCACCTTCGTTGCCGACGCCTCCTGTCCGGCGACGCAAGCCATCAAGAACGGCAAGAATCCCGGCAATGTCTCGACTGATGCCGGACAGAGCTATCAACTGCTGGCGGGCAACAAGGATGCGCCGACGCACTATCTCATTCTGGTGCCGGGCGCAGATCCGGATCGGCGCTGGGTGAAGGTCAGTTGCGGACATCTCTCCGGCAGCAGCGCAGCAACGCTGCCGGCGACCCCCGGCGGGCAGGGCAAGCCGGCGGCGTCGGGAAAACCCGAATATGTCTTCGCGCTGAGCTGGCAGCCGGCTTTTTGCGAGACCAAGTCCAGCAAGAGCGAATGCAAGGCACAAAACCCGAATGAATTCGATGCCAGCAACTTCACCTTGCACGGCCTGTGGCCGCAGCCGAACGGGAACTTCTATTGCCAGGTACCGGCCAGCGACAAGGCCAACGACAGTCCGGCGCACTGGAAGGATCTTCCGCCTGTCAATTTGGACGCCGGCACGCGCGCGGAACTCGACAAGGTTATGCCGGGCACCGCTTCGCAGTTGGAGCGGCATGAATGGATCAAGCACGGCACCTGCTACGGCAAGAACCAGCAGGAGTATTTTTCCGACGCACTCGGCCTGATGCGCGCGGTGAACGGCTCAGCGGTGCGCGATCTCTTCGCCAAGAACATCGGCGGCAAGCTGACGGCGGACCAGATCCGCGGCGCCTTCGACCAGGCCTTTGGCGCCGGCGCCGGCGATCGCGTGCGCGTCTCCTGTGTCATCGATCCGTCGAGCGGCCGGCGGCTGATCGGAGAGTTGACGCTTGGCCTTGCCGGTCCGATCGGCCCAAACAGCTCGCTCAAGGACCTGCTGCTGGCCTCGGTGCCGACCAACAAGGCCGGTTGCCCGACCGGAACCGTCGACGCAATCGGGTTCCAGTAGGTCCTGAGCTCATTCCAGCCGGCAGGCAGGCCGGGGCGCCAACGCCCGTTGTTGTGCGGCCTGTGATCGGTTCGATGCGGCGAAAGCGATTGCCGTTCGGCTCCGCATCGCCTACATAGCGGCCAACCTCCATTCAGATCGACAAATCAGTCAGTTTTTCAGGGAAAGCGCGCGTGGCACGCCAGTTCATCTATCACATGTCAGGCCTGTCAAAGGCCTACGGCACCAAGAAGGTGCTCGATAACGTTCATCTGTCCTTCTACCCGGACGCCAAGATCGGCATTCTCGGTCCTAACGGTTCGGGTAAGTCGACCATCCTGCGCATCATGGCCGGGCTCGACAAGGAGTTCCAGGGCGAGGCGTGGCTGGCCGAAGGCGCCACGGTCGGCTACCTGGCGCAGGAGCCGCAGCTCGACAACAGCAAGACCGTGCGTGAAAACGTCATGGACGGCGTCGGCAGGAAGACCGCCATCATCGAGCGCTACAACGAATTGATGATGAACTATTCCGACGAGACGGCAGACGAGTCGGCCAAGCTCCAGGACGAGATGGATCGGCTCAACCTTTGGGACCTCGAGCAGCAGGTCGAGATGGCGATGGACGCGCTGCAGTGCCCGCCGGCCGATTCCGAGGTGACCAATCTGTCGGGCGGCGAGCGCCGCCGCGTGGCGCTGTGCCGGCTGCTCCTGGAACAGCCCGACCTGCTTTTGCTCGACGAGCCGACCAACCATCTCGACGCCGAGACCACGGCGTGGCTCGAAAAGCACCTGCGCGACTATCCGGGCTCGGTGCTGATCATCACCCACGACCGCTACTTCCTCGACAATGTCACGGGATGGATTCTCGAGCTCGATCGCGGCCGTGGCATCCCTTACGAGGGCAACTACACCAAATATCTCGACGCCAAGGCCAAACGCCTGATCCAGGAAGGCCGCGAGGACGACGCCCGCCAGAAGTCGATCTGGCGCGAGCGCGAGTGGATCCAATCCTCGCCGAAGGCGCGCCAGACCAAGTCCAAGGCCCGTATCAAGGCCTATGAGGAACTGGTCGAGCAGTCGCAGAATCGCAAGCCGACCGACACGCAGATCGTCATTCCGTCGGGCGAGCGCCTCGGCAATGTCGTCATCGAGGTTGAAGGGCTCACCAAGGGCTTCGGCGATGAGCTTTTGATCGAGGACCTGTCGTTCAGGCTGCCGCCGGGCGGCATTGTCGGCGTCATCGGCCCGAACGGCGCTGGCAAGACGACGCTGTTCAAGACCTTCACTGGCCAGGAAAAGCCTGATGCGGGGTCGATCCGCATCGGCGAGACGGTCAAGCTCGGCTATGTCGACCAGAGCCGTGACGCGCTGGACCCGAACAAGACGGTGTGGGAAGAAATCTCCGGTGGCGCCGAAGTCATCAAGCTTGGCAAGCACGAGGTCAACAGCCGCGCCTATTGCTCGTCCTTCAACTTCCGTGGCGGCGATCAGCAGCAGAAGGTCGGCAACCTTTCGGGCGGCCAACGCAACCGAGTGCATCTGGCCAAGATGCTCAAAGGCGGCGGCAATGTGCTTTTGCTCGACGAACCGACCAACGACCTCGACACCGAGACGCTGAGCGCGCTCGAAGACGCGCTGGAAGCCTATGCCGGCTGCGCTGTCATCATCAGCCACGACCGCATGTTCCTCGATCGCATGGCGACCCACATGCTCGCCTTCGAGGGCGACGCGCATGTCGAATGGTTCGAAGGCAATTTCGAGGAGTATGAGAAGGACAAGGTTCGCCGCCTGGGCGCGGAGGCGGCGGCCCCGCACCGCATGACGCATAAGAGGCTGACGCGGTAAGGGCCGTTATTGCAGTGGCGGTTCCGGGTCGGCGACGACGGGATCGTCATCCAATTGGGATAGCCGGCTTGTCGCGCCGGTCATGGAAGGTGGCAACCGCCGCGAGGTCTTACCGTTGAACAGCCCAGCAAAGCCCGATTGGTCCGCCGCCCAATATTTGAAGTTCGAGGACGAGCGCACGCGTCCTGCGCGCGACTTGGTGGCGCAGGTGCCGGTCGACTTCCCCCGCAGGGTTGTCGACATAGGCTGCGGGCCGGGCAATTCGACGGAGCTTCTGGTCGCGCGCTGGCCGGATGCACAGGTGAGCGGCTTCGACACGTCTCCCGACATGATCGAGAAGGCTAGGGCACGCCTGCCCAATGTCAGCTTCGACCTTGCCGATGCCTCGACATGGGCGCCGGCTCAACCGGTCGATGTGATCTTCGCCAATGCCGTGTTCCAGTGGCTGCCGGAACATCCTGATGTCTTCCAGCGGCTGATGGGGTTTCTTGCGCCCGGCGGCGCGCTCGCCGTGCAGATGCCAGACAATATGGGCGAGGATTCCCACAGGCTGATGCGCGAGACCGCCGCCGAAATGCCGTTCGCAGCCAAGCTGAAAGGGGCGGCGCGCGCGCCGCTGCCGCCGGTGTCGTTCTATTATGATCTGTTGTCGCCACTCTCGGACCGGCTCGACATCTGGCACACGGTCTATAACCATCCGCTGGCCGACGCCGGGGCGATCGTGGAATGGGTGAAGTCGACGGGCTTGAAGCCTTTTGTCGACCCGCTCGATGCGGACGAGAAGATGCTGTTCCTCGAAAGCTACACGGCCAGGATCGCCAAGGCCTATAACAAGACCGCAAATGGCAAGGTGCTGTTGCGTTTCCCGCGCATTTTCATTGTCGCCAAGCGGGCTTGAACGACAACGTCGATGAGGAGCCGGGGCAGTTCGTGTGCAGCCGCGACGGTGCATGCTGGAACAACTCACAGACTAACACCAAACTGTGCGCATGGTGAGGGGACGTGGGAACCGGTTTAAGCTGGCATAAACCGGCTCAATGCGACAAGGGTTGCGCCGGGCCTCCCTTACGCCCACATCAAAGCCCCTGAACGCCTGCGGATGGGACGGACTGGACATGCATCGCGTCATCATCAGCGGTATCGGCGTCGAAATCCCCGAGCCAGAGATCAGCAATGAGGAACTGGTCGCCAGTTTCAACAGCTGGGTCGACACGGAAAACGCGCGCCGGTCGGGCACGGACCAGCCGCTGCTGCAGAAATCGGACAGCGACTTCATCGTCCACGCCTCGGGCGTGCGCAGCCGTCATGTGATCGAGCGCGAAGGCATACTCGACCCGACCCGTATGGCGCCGCGCATTCCCGCACGGCCGGACGATGCGCTGTCGCTGGAGGCCGAGTTCGGCATCGCTTCGGCCCGCAAGGCGCTTGACCATGCCGGGTTGCTGCCCTCCGATATCGACCTAGTGATCTGCTCGGCCTCGCACCACCAGCGGCCCTATCCTGCGATCGCCATCGAGATGCAGCAGGCCCTGGGCACCAAGGGGGCGGGCTTCGACATGGGGCTCGGCTGTTCCTCTGCCGCGGCAGCATTGCACATGGCGGTCAATCTCGTGCGTGCGGGCGCCCACAAGCGCATCCTAGTGACGACGCCCGAGATCATCACCGGCCATCTCAATTTCCGCGACCGGCAGACGCATTTCATCTTCGGCGACGCCTCGGTGTCGATGGTGGTCGAAGGGCTGGCACTCGGCGAGAAACGGCCGGGACGTTTCGAAGTGCTCGACACGCGCATCTGGACGCAGATGTCGAACAACATCCGCACCAATCTCGGCTACCACACCCGCACCGCACAGGACGATCCCTACAGGATCGATCTGGAGGGCAATCTGATCAAGCAGGTCGGCAACAAGGTGTTCAAGGAAGTCACCGTCGCTGGGCACAAATTCATCGTGGAGTTCCTGGCCGAGCACGGCCTGACGCCGCAGGCGGTGCGACGCTTCTGGCTGCACCAGGCCAATGCGCGCATGAACGCCATGATCCTGAAACTCTCATTCGGCCACGAGGTCGATCATGACCGCGCGCCCATGGTGCTGGAGCGTCTCGGCAACACGGCGGGCGCCGGCGCCATCGTCGCGCTGTCGGAGAACCATGCCGACATGAAGGCGGGCGACTTCGGGCTGATCTGCGCTTTCGGCGCGGGGTATTCGATCGGCGGCGCGCTGCTGCGGATGCTGTAGGACGCGCTTGCCGCTTCAGGCCGGCGAAAAGGGAACGAGCATCGGCACGCGGCGCGCGTAATCGTCATAGGCGGGCCCAAGCTCGCCGCGCAGGAAACTTTCCTCCAGCCTCGCCTTGATGACGATCCCGACAAGCAGCAGGGCGGCGCCCGCGACGCCCCATACCGTGCCCTTGACGGCCATGGTGGCGAGGACCGAAAGCAGC
Source organism: Mesorhizobium sp. B2-4-7 (assembly GCF_006442685.1). Taxonomy (NCBI): domain Bacteria; kingdom Pseudomonadati; phylum Pseudomonadota; class Alphaproteobacteria; order Hyphomicrobiales; family Phyllobacteriaceae; genus Mesorhizobium; species Mesorhizobium sp. B2-4-7. The sequence goes on along the minus strand of NZ_VFVH01000006.1, from coordinate 268,332 downwards.
AGGCCGGTATAGATCGGATGACGGACAAGCGCGTAAGGGCCGGTGTCGATGATGCGATGATCGGCCTTGGCCGTTACCGTGCTGGACCACAGCCGGCCGAGATGCAGGCGGGCCCACCATGCACAGGCGATGCCGATGGCGATCAGGGCGACGCAAATCCAGGCTTGGGTGAGCGTCGGCGTCCAGAGCCGAAGCCGACCCACATAGCCGTGCGCCGGAACGAACAGCAGGACGGTACCGGCGAGCCAGAGAACCCGATATCGCGCCTCCGCCCTGAAATCCGCCCGCTTGCGCACGGGATCGGCCCATGATGCGGCAAGGATCCACGATACCAGCCAGAACAACCAGAGCGCGGCAACGGCGTGTCCCACCTGCATGACCCGAACCTCCTCCCGATCTGGCGCCATCGTCTATGCCCGCGGCGCGGCGGCAATGCGGCGCGCTGAGGACGGCAACGGCGTTTCCGGTAAGAAAGTCGTGATCGGCATCAAACGGCGTGATCGGATCATCAGCGCTTTCGACTGGACCGCATTGCGGAGGGCCTCTAGACGAGACTGATGCAGGAAACCAACCTCGACCTTTTTCCGGCGGACCTGACGGTCGACATCGTGCCGGGCCGCAAGCTGGCGGCAAGAGCGGCGGCGCTCTATGCCGCTCCGTTCGACCATTTCGAAACCAAGGCGGTCGAGGAATTGCAGTTGGGCTTCGACGGCATAGCGGGCGATTTTCATGCCGGGATAACGCGACGCTCCGGCGGGCGCGAACCCTGGTATCAGCGCGGCACCGAGATGCGCAACGAGAGACAATTGTCGCTGGTGTCGGCGGACGAACTCGCGCTGGTCGCCGAACGCATGGGCCTCAAGGAGATCAAGCCTGAGTGGATCGGCGCCAATTTGCTGATCGAAGGGATACCGCATCTTTCGATGCTGCCATCCGGCTCGCTGCTGTTCTTCAAGGGCGGCGTGACGGTCAAGATCGATGCCCAGAACAAGCCATGCCGCGTCGCCGGACACTCGATCTCCGAGCATGTCCGGGCGGCGGACCGCGACGCCACCGCGCTGCTCTTCCCGAAAGCCGCCAAGCGGCTGCGGGGCCTTGTCGCCTGGGTCGAGAAGCCCGGCGTCGTCAGGTCCGGCGAGGAAATCTCCGTGCGGGTGCCCGAGCAGTGGATTTATCGCGCCTGACGAGGCAGCCACGCCGCCGCTCGAAACGGCGTGGGCTGAGTGATCCGACTAGGCGTTGCGGTTCTTGTTGGCGCCTTGCGCCATGACCGAGACGTGGTCCCACTTTTCCCACGTGGCGATGCGATTGGCGTATTCCTGTTTGATCATCGGCAGCCCGCCGTCGCCAAAGAATACCCTGAGAGGCGGCTCGGCCGCGTCGACGATGGCCAGCATCGCCGGTCCGGTGGCCTCGGGATCGCCGGCCACGGCGCGACTGCGGCGCTCCGCCATGGCGGCGCGGACGGGCGCATAAGCGTCAAGCGCTTTCGAGACCTTTGCAGACGGACCGGCCCAGTCGGTGGAGAAGCCGCCGGGCTCGACCAGCGTGACATGGATGCCGAACTCGGCGACCTCGAGGCTCAGCGACTGGCTGAAAGCTTCCAGCGCCCATTTCGAGGCGTGGTAGAGGCCAAGCGAGGCGAAGGCATTGACGCCGCCGATCGAAGAGATCTGGATGATGTGGCCGGAGCGCTGCGCCCGCATGATCGGCAAGGCGGCCTGGGTGACCCACAGCGCGCCGAACACATTGGTTTCGATCTGGTCGCGGGCTTCCTGCTCGCTGACCTCCTCGATGGCGCCGAAATGGCCATAGCCGGCATTGTTGACGACGACGTCGAGCCGGCCAAAGCGCTTGTGCGCCCCGGTGATTGCGGCATCGACGGCTTTCTTGTCGGTGACGTCGAGCTTTATCGCCGCGATGTTGTCGCCATACTTCTCGACGAGATCGGCGAGTGTGCCGGCATCGCGGGCGGTTGCCGCGACGCGGTCGCCGCGAGCGAGCGCGGCCTCGGCCCAGACCCGGCCAAAACCTTTCGACGATCCGGTGATGAACCAAACCTTGTTTGTCATGATGAAGTCCTTGCCCGTGCAAGCTGGAATTTTTTCAGAGATAAGTGGAGGCCTCTCCGCTTTGTGCCATATACGGTGCGTCCCGCGACTTTCCAGAGGCGGTGGCGGAATTATTTGGACGGGAGCGGCGACCGGTCAGGGGTAGCGTACAGCGCTCGACCAGGCCGGATCCTTATGCTTGTCCCAATAGAGCGCCATCAGTCGGCCGGTAATCGCGCCGGGCCTGCCGTCCGCGACTGGGCTGCCGTCGATCATCGTGACCGGCATGATGCCGCCGGCGGTAGAGGTGATGAAGACCTCGTCGGCCTCGCGCAATGCCGCGACACTGACGTCCGCCGGGGTGGCGAAGAGGCCTTCCAGCGCACAGAGATCGAAGACAGTGCGGCGGGTTATGCCGGGTAGCACGCCGATCGCCGGCGTCGAGAGCTTGTTGTCCTTGATACAGAAGACGTTGAAGCCCGGACCTTCGGCGACATTGCCATTGAAGTCGAGAATGAGCGCTGTCTCGGCGCCGCGGTCATAGGCATCGTAAAGGCCGTGCACCAGGTCGAGCCAGTGGTAGTTCTTGATCGCCGGGTCGATCGAGGCCGGCGGAATGCGCACCTTGTCGCTGATGGCGACATTGAGGCCGCGCTGTAACTGCTCGGGATTGGCGACCGAGCCGAACGGCACGGCAAACGCCATGAAGCGGTTGATCGCCTGGCGCGGATCGCGGCTGAAAATAGGGGAAGCGCCGCGCGTGCACAGCATTTCGACATAGGCGGCGCTGTGTCCCGACAGTGCCACGCAATTGTGCAGGATCTCCGTCACGCCATCGCGGTCGAACGGGATCGTCATGCGCAATTTCTCCAGTCCGCCGAAGAAGCGGTCGAGATGCAGGTCAAGCCGGAAGAAGCAGCCGTTCCAGACATGCACCGTGTCGTAAGTGGCATCGGAATGCAGGAATCCCCAATCCAGCACCGAGATCTTGGCCTGCGACATCGGCAGGTACTGGCCGTCGAGGAAGGCGATGCCGTCGGGATAAGCATGCGGGTCGACGTGGCGGTCGCTCACCACAGGCAGCGGCCGTGTATCCTGTGCGGTCTGGCTCATCGGCACCTCCTTGCATCACAGGCTATCGGTGTCAGGCAGAGGGCATAGAGCCAGTCATCCGGCGTCGTTCGTCCTCGAAGTGAAAAGCTGCCAGCCATGCTACCGAGCGCCGTGCCGGACCGGCAACAGCTTCAATCATCCTCGTCGTCGGCGTCGAGCAGGCGGGTGGCGCGCCAGCGGGTAAGTACGACATTGGTCTGCTCGATGACGAAGAAACGCGCCGAGTCGCGGTCATAACCTTCGGCGAGCAGCTTTTCGTAGTCGGTATGGGCGTGGCGGATATGGGCAACCGTCGCCAGCCACACGGCAATGGTCGGCGGCAAGGTCTTCATGTGGACGGAGCCGGCATCCGCTCGGATCTTCTCCATATCGGCATAGGGCGCCAGCGGCAGAAGCGCGGTCAACGCCTTGGCGACGGCGCGCCGACGGCCGGTCGGCGCCTTCATCATTCGTCGCGCCCTTCGATGGTCGCCTCGGCAAAGGCATCGGTCGATGCGAAATAGGGTTTTATGTCGACCACCGGGGTGCCGTCGAGCACGTCGATGGCGTCGATCTCGATGCGCCCGGTGGCGAGGTCGAGCGCAACCAGTTTCGCCACATGCAGGCCGATCGGGTTCGGTCGGGCAGGGGAGCGCAGGCCGAATACGCCTTTTGCTTCAGCCGCATGGCGCGGTTTCTGCACGATCAGAGTCCGCGGCGCGTGGTGGAGCCACGACAGGATGACGAGATGGCTGGTGCGCTCCAGCCCTTGCAGGCCGGCGCGGTAGGGCGGGTCGATCGTCAGTGCTGCCGGCTGCCCGGTCTCGCGCGCCGCGCGCATGTTCTTGGGGCAGGTTTCGCGCGTCGTCCATGGTGAGGCGATACGGCCGATGAAGACGACGCCGCCATCCGCCGGCATCAGCGCCGGATCGATCTCGAGCCTTTTTTCACCCTCCCGCACCTCAAACATCTCACGCCGCCCGGTCATTTTATCCATCTTTTTGTTGACGCATGTCTTGCCCTGAAACCGCTACACATTTTTAGGCGCGACATGCACCGAGAAATCACGCCTGCGGCATTTTCTTGTTCGGAAGCGACATAGCGCTTGCAAGGCTGTGAAAATCGACATAAACATATGTTTATATCTTTTTCAAAGAGAATACGCTGATGCATGTCGCGCTCGACACCATGGTGGACACATTGAAGGCGGCGGCCGAATCGAGCCGCTTGCGCATACTGGCGCTGCTGTCGCGCGGTGATCTCACCGTGTCCGATCTTACCGAGATTCTCGGCCAGTCGCAGCCGCGCGTGTCACGCCACCTGAAGCTGCTCCTGGAGGCCGGGCTGATCGGCCGTTACCAGGAGGGGTCGTGGGCCTTCTTCCGGCTGTCGGATACGGATTCCGCGCGCGACTTCGTGCTGCGGCTGGTCGCCGGCATTCGCGGCGCCGATCCGCAGGTCGAGCGCGATCTCGAGCGGCTGGCCTCGGTCAAGCGCAAGCGGCAGGACCGCGCGGCGGAGTATTTTTCGCAGAACGCGGCAAGCTGGGACCATATCCGCTCCCTGCACGTGCCTGACCGTGCGGTCGAGGCAGCGCTCATGAAGCTCGTCGGCAAGCGGCCGTTCCAGTCGATGCTCGATCTCGGCACCGGCACCGGACGCCTCTTGGAGATATTCTCGCCGCTCTACCGGCGCGGCATCGGCATCGACATGTCGCGCGAGATGCTGACCGTCGCGCGCGCCAACCTCGACAAGGCCGGCGTCTCCAATGCTCAGGTGCGGCAGGGCGACATCTTCTCGCCGCCGGTCGAGCGCGACGCCTTCGATCTCGTCACCATCCATCAGGTGCTGCATTATCTCGACGATCCTGCGCGCGCCGTCCATGAGGCGGCGCGGCTGCTGCGCCCTTCCGGACGGCTGGTGATCGTCGATTTCGCGCCGCATACCCTGGAATTCCTGCGCGACGAGCACGCGCATATGCGCCTCGGCTTTTCCGACCGGCAGATCGGCGAGTGGTTCTCCGAAGCGGGCCTTGATCTCGAAGATGCCCAGGAGTTCGAGCCGCGCGGCGGCACCGAGGCCAGGCTCACGGTCAAGCTCTGGCTTGGCCGCGACCGGCGCCTGCTGATCGCCGATCCTGCCAATGACAGCCAGCAGACCAAAGTGAGTTCGATAGGGGAAATCGCCTGATGAACCAGTTCCGCTTTTCCCGCCGCCCCGACATTGGCGACAAGGTCAGGGTTTCCTTCGAATTCTTCCCGCCAAAGTCCGACGAGATGGAAGCGAGGCTGTGGGACACGGTCACCCGACTGGAACCGCTGAAGCCGAAATTCGTCTCGGTGACCTATGGCGCCGGCGGTTCGACTCGGGAGCGCACGGCACGCACCGTAGGCCGCATCCTGAAGGAGACCAGCCTGACGCCGGCAGCGCACATGACCTGCGTCGACGCCCCGCGCCCTCAGGTCGATGCGGTGATCCAGGAATTCGCCGAGATGGGTGTGAAGCGGTTCGTCGCTCTGCGCGGTGATCCGGCCGCGGGCGTCGGCACCGCCTATCGTCCGCACCCGGACGGCTATGCCAATGGCGCCGAGCTGGTCGGTGCGCTGAAGAGCGCCGGCGATTTCGACATCTCGGTCTCGGCCTATCCGGAAAAGCATCCGGAAAGCCCCGACTTCGCCACCGACATCGACATGCTGAAGCGCAAGGTCGATAATGGCGCGACGCGGGCGATCACCCAGTTCTTCTTCGACAACGATCTCTACGAGCGCTATGTCGAGCGCGCGCGTCGAGCCGGCATCTACATTCCGATCGTGCCGGGCATCCTGCCGGTGCACAATTTCACCCAGGTCGCCAATTTCTCGGCACGTTGCGGCGCGCTGGTGCCGGCATGGCTGGCCGAACGTTTCGACGGCCTGCAGAATGATCCGCAGACGCATGCGTTGGTCGCGTCGGCGGTGGCGGCCGAGCAGGTGCTGGACCTGGTCGAGCGGGGCGTGGGCGATTTCCACTTCTATACGATGAACCGGGCCGACCTCGTCTTTGCCGTCTGCCACATGATCGGCATCCGCTCGCATGAGGCGGAAGTGGCTGGCTCCGCAGCCGCCTGAACCGGGCTTGAGATGCAGAAAGGCCGGGTAAAAACCCGGCCTTTCAAACTGGTTGATTATTGGGTGCTGGTCTTCCCCGTTTTTGGCGGGTTCAGGGAAGAACGCCTATAATGAGGGCGCCGATGAATGCAAACGCAGCACAGATCATCAATGCGTTGATTGGCCTCGTAAGTCCCATGACATAGCCTCCTCTTAAAGAGCTATGCCCGGAGTCTAGGGTCATTTGTGCCACAGGCAAGCGGAAAATGTGCTGCATTGCGACGCGATTGTGGAGTTTGCGACCTCATTTTCGCCGTTAGGCGTTGAAACTTCTAGGCAAAAAGCAGATACGAACCTGTGAATAAATTATGGCGGCTTCGTGTCGTTGGCATGTCATGGCAGCGCTACCCTGCGGATGAACAGGCGCCCGTCTATGATCACCAGGCCGAGACCGATCAGCATCATGCCGCCGATTTCGAACAATTCCAGCCGCTCGCCGAGGAACAGGAAACCGAGCAGCATGGCACTGACCGGCACGATCAGCGTCACCAGGGAGGCGTTGGTGGCGCCGGCCGAGGCGACGAGGTTGAAATAGAGGATATAGGCGAAGGCGGTGGACAGCAGCGCCAGCGCCAGCACCGCCGCCCAGACGGGCGGGGAGGCCGAGAATAGGCCGGCGGGACCGTGCGCAAGCAGCACGACCGGGATCATGATGATGGTCGAGGCGGTCAGCTGCCCGGTGGCAATGACCGGCGAGGGCACGCCCTTGAAGCGACGGGCGACCATCAGTGCGACGCCGTAGGACAACGATGCTCCGATCAGCGCGAATTTGGCCCAGACCGGGCCGCCGAGGCCGGCAACCAGGCCGGGGCCGATCATCACAGCCGTGCCGGCGACGCCAAGCGCAATGCCGGCCAGCTTGTTCCAGGAGAGCTTCTCGTCCGATGTCAGGGCGTTGGCGAGGATCAGCGTCCAGAACGGCGTGGTCGCATTGAGCACCGAGGCGACGCCGGCGCCAAGCTCGGTCTGGCCGGCGAAGATCAGCGAAAAAGGCACGACGTTGTTGGTGAAGGCCAGTAGGAAGAACAGTCCTGCATGAGGAAGGGCAAGGCGGGAGGATGGGCCGCGCAGGAAGAGATAGAGCTGTAAAGCGAGTGCCGCGATGGCGACGCGAAACAATACCAGCACCAGCGGGTGAAGCTCCGCCACGGCAATGCGGGCGAAGAAAAAGGAGCCGCCCCAGATCGCGCCGAGCAGCAGAAGCTGCGCCCACTCCTTGAGCGCCATCGGTCCGCGCGGTGCTGATGTCGCGGCTATTGCCATGTGATGCGTCCTCCCCGGACGGCCGAATGCAGGCAGCCAGACAGAAGCCATATCGGGTTCGCAGGCAAGAACCACCCGAAACCTGCCCGATGGCCTGTCTCCCCCGACAAAGCCTAGCGCCCTGCCGCCAGGCGCAAGAGACACAGAATTGTTTTCATTGGCCGCTAGCTTGGATTAATTGTGCGCAGGCTAGGTCAAGGATTCGTCCATGCAGCGATTCGAGAATGCCCGCGAGGCGGCACTGGCGCTTCGCCCGGACGATCCGGTCTACTGCTTCCGCCCGCAGGTGCTGAAGGCCGATGCCTTGCAGTTCATGGGCATGTTCCCCGGCAAGACGGCCTATGCGGTCAAGACCAATGGCGAGCAGATCGTGCTGAAGACGCTGGTCGAGGCCGGCGTCTCCGCCTTCGACGTGGCCTCGCCCGGCGAGTTCGCCGCCGTGCGCGCGGTCTCGGCCGATGCCGAGATGCTCTACATGCATCCCGTCAAGGCGCAGTCGGACATCAAGCTGGCGCTGGAGAAATACGGCATCCGCGTCATTGCGCTCGACCACGAAGACGAGATCACCAAACTGACGCGGGTGGTCAGGGCACTCGACATTGACCCGGGCGCAATCAGCGTGTTCGTTCGAGTGCAGACCAAGGGCCATGCGGCTTACGAGCTGTCGAAGAAGTTCGGCGCCGGGCCGGCCTATGCGGTCGAGCTCGCCGAGCGGCTGAACCGTACCGGCTACAAGGTCGGCCTGTGCTTCCATGTCGGCAGCCAGATCGAGGACCCCGACACCTACGAAAGGGCATTGGCTTCCGCCGATTGGGTGCGCAACCGGCTGACCTTCGACCTGGCCGGTCTCGATGTCGGCGGCGGTTTTCCGGCCGAATACGGGCATGATCCCAACCGCAAGCAAGTCGCGATGCCGTCGCTCGGTCAGATCATGTCGCGGCTTTCTGGAGACCTCAAGGAATACCAGTTCGACCAGATGCCGCTGGTGGCCGAGCCCGGCCGGGTGATCGTGGCGCGCTGCCTGTCGCTGATCGTGCGGGTGCTTTTGCGCAAGGGCAAGCGGCTCTACATCAATGACGGCATCTGGGCGTCGCTGTCGGATTCATGGACCGGCAAGATCACGCTGCCGGCGCGCTTCATTCCCGATCCGGCGATCCGCACGCGCAATGGCGACGAGAAAACCATCGTGCCGTTCAAGGTCTGCGGCGCGACCTGCGATTCCGTCGACATATTGTCGCGGCCGTTCTGGCTGCCGGAAACCGTCGACACCGGCGACTGGATCGAGATCGGCCATATCGGCGCCTATTCGCTGTCGCTGAGAACCCGTTTCAACGGCTTCTATCCCGACACTTTCGTCGAGGTGGCGACGTCCTTCGACGAAGGCGACGCGCCGGTGGGATTGGCGAGTCTGGAGACGATGGCGGATTAAGCAGGGAGTAGGGAGTAGGAAGTAGGAAGTAGGAAGTAGGGAAATGGCCTCCGTCACTACTTACTACTTACTACTTACTACTCACAGCTTCGCTAAAAGCTCCGGCGTCGGCCAGCCGTCCACGGGCAGTCCCAGCCGCGTCTGCTCCTTGCGGATCGCTTCGCGGGTGTTGGTGCCCAAGATCCCGTCGACCGTGCCAACATCGTAGCCCTTGGCTTCCAGCTTGGTCTGCAGCGCCTTCATCTGCTCGTTGTTGAGCCCCGGTTCGGGATTGCGCGGGTCGATCGGCGGCGCGCCGGCCAGCCGCGCGGCAAGATTGGCCGCGGTCAGCGCGTAGGTGAAGGACTGGTTCCATTCGAGATAGACGTCGAAATTTTCGTAAGTGAGGAAGGCCGGCCCCTTGCGGCCCATGGGCAGCGCCAGCCCGGCCTTCAGGCCCTTGTCGACCAGCGGCGAGCCGTCGGGATTGGTAACACCCCACTGCGTCCACTGTGTCAGCGGCAATTTGTTTGTGCGCCCGGTCTGTTCCCATGGCATCTCGTCGGGCACGCGCACTTCCTGGATCCAGGGCTCGTCGCGTTTCCAGCCGCGCGACAGCACCTTGTTGGCCGTCGTCATGATCACGTCCGGCACGCTGCCCCGCAGGTCGATCTTGCCGTCGCCGTCGCCGTCGACGCCACGGGCAAGATAATCCGAAGGCAGGATCTGCGTCTGGCCGATCTCTCCAGCCCAGGCGCCGTTGACGTCGGCCGGCAGCACGCCATGGTCGATCAATTCCAGCAGTGGCACCAACTGCTGCCGGAACAGCTGCGGGCGGCGGCAGTCATGGGAAAGCGTCACCAGCGCGCTGAGCGTATGGAAATCGCCCTGCACGGCGCCGAAATCGGTCTCCAGCGCCCAGAAGGCGGTGATGACCGGCGCCTGGACGCCGAACTGCTGGTCGGCGCGGGCGAAGATATCGGCATATTTCTTCATGTTCGCCGCGCCCTGCTTCAGCCGGTAGGCCGAGATCATCCGGTTGGAGAATTCGATGAAGGTCTGGGTGAAGACACCCTGCGCACGGTCGCGCGCCAGGGCTCTCTCATCGAAGCTGGCATCCTCGAGCGCTTCGAGGCCGACAGCGCCGACACCCGCCGCCTTGGCTTCCGCAGCCACGCCCTGCTTCCAGGTTTCGAAGTCGCCGCCACATTCCTGCGCCATTGCCGGCAAGGCCGTGGCGCACAGGAACAGCACCGCGAGGGCTTGGGGACGCAGTCGCATAGACTTCCTTTCGACATTCAGGATTCCGGGCGGCCTGGCTGTCCATCTGGATGCGCGTCGCCCCGGAATACCGGCGGTTGCACTCTTGGCCGCCGGCCGTGTCGAAAGCAGGCGGCAGGCCCGGTGTCAACGGGTGTTCTGCAGCAACCCTTCCTCCGGGCGGCCTGGCTGCCGTTGACACGGTGTCAACGGGTGTTCTGCCTCAACCATTTGTCCCAGGCGGCTTGGCTGCCGTTGAAGACGTTTATATCGGACTTGCCGATCATGCCGGGAACGATGCCGGTTCCCGTATACTGCCAGAAGGTGAAGGGGTGGCTGCCATATTTCTGACGCGGGTGGCCGGCGACGGAGCGTAGCCAGTAGGGATAACCGCGGAAGGTCGACAGCTCGTTGTCTTCAAAGAAGTCTACCGACGTGTAGATGATCGGCTTCTTGCCGTAATGCCGCTCGACGATTTCGAGGAAGGTGGTCATCTCCGCGCGCACGGTGGCCGGGTCGGGGCGCAGCCTGCAGGTCGGCGATTTCGGGTTCCATTCCATGTCCAGCACCGGCGGCATGGCCGAACGGTCGACGGGGACGTTGCGGATGAACCAGCGCGCCTGTACCGCCGCCGGAGTGCAGAAATAGAAGAAATGATAGGCGGCACGAGGAACGCCGGCGGCTTTGGTGCGCGCCCAATGCTCGTTGAAATAATCATCGAAACGGTCGCCGCCCTCCGTCGCCTTGATGAAAGCGAAGGAAATACCGCTGGCCTTGGCGGTCGGCCAGTCGACCGAGGTCTGGTATTTTGAGACGTCGGTGCCGTGAACTGCGTAATTCCAGGGCGCGCCGCTGTCCCATTCATGCGGCTTGGAATCGGCGAAGCGGGGCGCGCGCACCGTAACCGAAGGGGTGCTGGATGGCGACAGTGGCGACAGATCCTCCACGGTCGAGCAGGCGCCCAGCAGCGTCAGCATGAAAAGGGCCGCGAGACGGCGCATTGCAACTCCCGAGCCGGTTGCAGCCGGTCGCTGATGGGTCTGTGCACTGATGGCCGGCGCTTGGTCTGGCCCCCGCCGGGACGATCGCCCCACAGCATCGCCCGGTATATCGTCAAAGCGCGCATTTTCGGCGCGCTTTGATTTTGTTTCCTGCCGTGATCCCAAAAACGCGGCGCGCTGTTGGGCGACATGCACCTGTGATAGCCGATCATGGTTGATATCTGGTTGACGACGCTCGACAAGGCCCATGATTTTGCGGAAGCAATGGCGGCAAATCGATGACATGGATCGAGCCTGGATTCGGGGGCGGGAAAGATGCGGATTATTGCCAAGATCGTCAAATGGCTCCTCGGCCTGGTGGTGCTGGCGGTTGTGGCGCTGTTTGGGTGGCTTTATTTCGCGCCGCCCGAACTGATCCGGGTCGGCTCGGGCTATTCGGCAAAGATCGTCTGCTCCAACGTTTTCATCGCCGGGCGCGACGCCAACGAGGTGCTTGCCATCGACGTGCAGGCGCCCGGTCATCCCTTGCTCAAGCTGATGCGGGTCTCGGTCGACAAGAACCGGGGCACAGTCTCCGCCGGCCTGCTTGGCTTCCTCGGCAAGAGCATCGCGGTTTTCCGCGACGGGCTGGGCTGCGCCTCGGTCCCGGATGGCGATGTCGGCAAGGCGCGGCGCACGGCGATCCATGTCGAACCCTCGGCGACAAGACAGGACGCGCTGTGGCCGGAAGGCGAGCGGGTCGAAGCCTCGCAGAACCCGGAGGTGGTGAAGATCGTCGACGATGCCGCCATGACCGGCGCCGGCATGCGCGCCGTGGTGGTGGTCAAGAACGGCCGCGTCGTCGCGGAACGCTATGGCGAGGGCTTTTCCGCCCGGACGCCGTTGCTCGGCTGGTCAATGACCAAGACGGTCAATGCCGCCATAGTCGGCACGCTGGTCAAGAACGGCAAGATGGCGATGACCAACCAGGGCCTTTTCGCGCCGTGGAAGGCCGATGGCCGCGCCGCGATCAGCCTTGCCGACATGATGGCGATGTCGAGCGGGCTGGAATTCAACGAAGACTATGGCGACGTCGCCGACGTGACGCGCATGCTCTATCTCGAACCCGACATGGCGGGCTTTGCCGAAGCCAAGCCGCTCACGGGCGAGGTGGGCAAGGTGTTCTCCTATTCGAGCGGAACGGCGGTGATGCTGTCGCGGCTCTGGCAGGATGCGGTCGGCGACAAGGCCAAGGCGTTGACGTGGCCGCGCACCGCGCTGTTCGAGCCGCTGGGCATGCACAGCGCCGTGCTCGAGACCGACGAACAGGGCACGTTCGTCGGCTCATCCTATCTCTACGCCACCGCCTATGACTGGGCCCGCTTCGGCCAGTTCCTGCTGCAGGGCGGGGTCTGGAACGGCAACCAGATACTGCCGGCCGGTTTCGTCGACTGGATGCGCGAACCTGCGTCGGCCTCGAAAGTCTACAGCAAGGGGCAATTGTGGATCGAGGCGCCGGGCGACGAGGAAAACCCCGGTGCCGGCGTGGCGGCGGGCCTGCCCAAGGACACCTATTGGATGGAGGGGCATGATGGGCAGACCGTCGCCATCATTCCATCCGAGCAATTAGTGGTGGTGCGGCTCGGCCTGACGCCGGCCAAGCTGGGCTACAGGCCGCAGACCATGGTCGGGGCATTGGTGAAGGCGCTGCGCTAGCCAATCAGCTGCTCGGCCGGACCACCGCCAGCCAGGCGTAGCCGCGATAAAGTGTGCGGAAACGGAAGGTTGCGCCGATTTTTCGCGATTCCGATTCCAGCACCTCGCGCAACATTTCACGGGGCGTGACGCGGAATTTTCTGAGCCAGCCGCGAAGCAGGGTCCGAAACCAGTCCGGCAGGCCTTCCTGCTGGCCGAAGTCGACGATGTGCAGGGAACCGCCCGGAGCGAGCGTTGCCAGCGCGGCGGAGACCGTCTTTTCCCAGCCTGGGATCATCGACAATGAATAGGAGACGAAGACACGGTCGAAGCTGTCGCGGCCGAACAGCGCCTTTACGTCGAACTCCGTGGCGTCGCCCCTTGCCAGCATGACGCGATCGGACAGGCCTTCGCGGGCAATCGCGGTGCCCGCGGTCTCCAGCATCTCTGCCGAAATGTCGAGGCCATAGAAGCGCGCGCCGGGAAAGCTGCGGGCGGCGAGGATGATGTTTCGCCCGGTGCCGCAGCCGAGCTCCAGCACCGTGCCGCCCGGCGGAACGTCCAGCCCTGATATCAGCCGGTCGCGGCCGAGCAGATAATATTTGCGGGTCAGGTCGTAGATGTGACGCTGCCAGCGGTAGACACCGTCCATCAGTTCGGCGTGATTGGCCGGCAGCTCGGTAGTGCTCATGAAGCGCGCTTCACGTACAGATGAAAGCCGCCATAGATTGCCGAGCGGTCGCGGGTGGAGAATTCGCGCGAGGCATCGCTCTCGTAGCTCCACTGGTCGAGCAGGGAAGCGGAGACGCGGCCCGGCAGCAGACTTGGCTCGGCCGCAGTGCGGAAGATGACACGCGCGCCGGCGGAGGCGGTGCGGGTGATTTCCGACCACAGCGCATTGAGCTGGTCGTCGGTCATCCAGTCCTGCGCGTCGAGCAGGATGAAACGGTCGACGGAACCCGCGTCCTTGCCTGCCAGGAATTCGATCAGATTGGCATGATGAATGGCGACGCGGTCTACATTGCCGCGAATGGCCTCATAGTTCTGCCTTTCAAGATAGGCGGGCAGGGCGGCTTCGCCGGGTTGGGGGTAGCGCCTGGCAAAGGCTTGCCAAGCGAAATAGTTGTTTTTCAATGGAAAATCGCAGGCGAGCTTTTCCAGCCGGGCTTTCAGCACACTGGCCATGGTGCCGTCGCCGGACGTGATGAGAGAGTCATATTGCGCCGGCGGGATGCCGAGGCCGAACAGCGAGGCCTTGCGCGAGGTCGCCCATTTCAAAAGCGGCTTTTCGAACACCGGGGCCAGCTCCTGGTGGAAGAAGCGGCGCTGCTCGCCAATGTTCCTGGCCTGCATGATGCCGGCGGGGTCGACGCCGAAGAATTTAGCCGTGCGGTGGCCCATGGCGATGAACAGGCCAAGCAGGCCGGTCTGGTAGAAATTGCGGTCGAAGACGGCGATGCGCCTGATGCCGCGCCAGTTGCGGCGCTCCCAATAGTGGCGGCTGACCGGATCGAGATGCGGCGCGATGAAGCGGTCGTAAGCCTGAGAATTGTGGTCGTTGCCGGCGGCACCGAAGAAGCGAAACAGGTCGCCCTGCGAAGGCAGGTGGCGCACCGCCTCCAGCTTCATGCGGTTCAGGGCTATGTGAGCGGCATTGAGATCGACGGCGTCGATCCTGGCCGGCGACCGGGTGAGATAGGCCAGGATATTGCAACCGCCGGAGGCAATAGTGACGACGCGGTGGCCTTCGCCAAGCTGCATTGCGTCCATGTCGACATCGGGATCTTCCCAGATCTGCGGATAGACCAGGCCCGAAAACAGGAAGGCGAACAGCCGTTCGGAAATTCCTGCCTTCGACAGGGGGCGGTTCTGGTAGACGGCTTTTCCAACTTCCTTGCCACGGCGAGAGATCAGATCTGCGGAAACGTCCGTCATGGCAAGGTGATTCCCCATTTGCTTTGCCGCAAGCGGGTAACGCCCGGCTATGACAGGTGGATGACAGCGATCCGCACAGGGGAGCGCAAAGCTGTTTCACCCCCGGGGAGGCGCAAGGGGAGGATGCGAGCGATGTTACATGCGGAAACGCATCGTTACGAAACCCATGGCTGAGTGATGCATTTCCTTCTCGACCGTTCACTGCAACGTGAGCGTGTGTTGAAGGAGAGATATCATGAAAAAACTCATTCTTGCGTCGGTGTCCGCGCTTGCGCTGCTCGGCGTCGCTGCATGCAGCGACAGCGGCACGGGGACGGATAACACCACCACCCAGAGCACCAATCCGCCGGCCGAGCAGCCAATGAAACCTGCGGCGCCCGCGGATAATTCGACCAAGCCTGCCGAGCCGGCTCCGGCAACGCCCGCTCCTGCGCCCGCGCAGTAGTCCATTAGTACCTGTGTTCTGGCGAAGGGCCGGCGTCTTGCCGGCCCTTCGCCCAGGCGGGTAGTGGTTCCGACACGAGATCGATTGTCGTCGGAGGTATGATGCCGGCCGTTATTGGCTTGATAGCGGGGACCGGTTGGCTCTAAGAAGCGGCCATGTCGATTTGGGACCGCCTCGGCGACTTCATCACGCGGATTTCGTCCTCAGCCTCGTCGGGCGTCGCCGACGTGGTCGAGGCTGTACGCACCGTTTTTTCCGGCGATGCGGATTTGCGCCGTCGCGTCGCTTTCTCGGTGGCGATGATTGCGCTCTCGGCCAAGATGGCCAAGGCCGACGGGGTCGTCACCCAGGATGAGATACGCGCCTTCCAGGAAATATTCGAGGTGCCGCCAAAGGAGACGCGCAACGTGGCGCGGCTCTATGATCTGGCCAAACGTGACGTTGCCGGCTTCGAGACCTATGCCGAGCGCATGGCGCAGCTTTGTGGCTCCGGCCATTCGAACTGCATGATGCTGGAGGATATACTCGATGGCCTGTTCCACATCGCCAAGGCCGACGGGCTGATCCATGAGCGTGAAGGCCAGTTCCTGCACCGCATCGCCGAAATCTTCCGCATAGACGAGGTGCACTACGAGGCGATCCTTGCCAGGCACGTCAATCTTGGTGCGGCCGACCCCTATGTCGTGCTCGGCATCGAGCGCGGCAAGCCTTTCGAGGAGGTCAGGAAACGTTACCGCAAGCTGGTTTCCGACAATCATCCCGACCGGCTGATCGCGCGCGGCCTGCCGCAGGAATTCATCAAGATCGCGACGACGAGGCTCGCGGCGATCAACACCGCCTACGAGATGATCGAGCGGGGCCTGCGGCACGCATGAGCGGCTTCCTGCCCGACGAGCCGAGCGCCGAGGTCAGGGTATCGCCGAATTTCGGGCCACGGCGCGAGACGCTGAAGCCCGACATGATCGTGCTGCACTATACCGGCATGCCGACAGGCGCCGGGGCCGAGGCGTGGCTGTGCGACCCGGCCAGCGAAGTCTCCTCGCACTATCTGGTGCATGAGAACGGCCATATCGTGCAGATGGTCCGGGAAAGCGACCGCGCCTGGCACGCTGGGAAGAGTTCGTGGTTCGGACGCACCGACATCAACTCCTGTTCCGTCGGCATCGAGATCGTCAACCCGGGGCATTCATTGGGTTATCCCGGTTTTCCCAAGCGACAGATCGATGCGGTGATCGGCTTGTGTGCCGGAATTGCCAGCCGGCATGCGATTGCCCCCCAGCGGGTGCTGGCGCACTCCGACGTGGCGCCGGGGCGCAAGATCGATCCGGGCGAGAAGTTTCCCTGGCGGGCCCTGTTCGAGGCCGGCGTCGGCCACTTGGTGGCGGCGGCACCGATCAGGCGCGGCGCCGTGCTGAAGACCGGCGACGCTGGCGCCGATGTCGAGGCGCTGCAATCGATGCTGGCGCTCTACGGCTATGGGGTCGAAATATCGGGTGTTTTCGACCAGCAGACGCGGGTCGTGGTCGAGGCTTTCCAGCGTCATTTCCGGCCACGCCGGATCGATGGAGTGGCGGACGGATCGACGATACGCACGCTTCAACGGCTGCTCGCTTCCCCCGGAACTTGACCTTAGGTCAGGATGCCGTCCAAGTAATGCTTTTCCGACATTAGGTTACAAACTGTCACTTAAAGTGAATTGCCCCGCCTTCATTGCGCGCAATTCGGGCCTCAAAGGGCAATCCGTACAGTTTGTCGGGCGTCTAACCCCCGGATGATCCGACATTAATCAAGCAATGCCGCGCGGAGATCTTCGCGCGTTCAGACAGAACAGGATCACATGCAGAAATTGACCGTTGTAACGGCAGCTCTTGCTGTCGGCGTAATGACTTTTGCCTTCGGGGCGGCGAGCGCCGCGCCGCTGAGCCCACGGGCCGATCAGGGGCTCGTCGCAGCGACCGCCAAGGGCAAGGCCATTTCGGCCAAAAGCAGCAAGGATGTGAGGGCGGCGAAGCGGTCTTCCGCGAAAGTGGAGAAGGCGAGCTGGACCAAGGCCAAGAAGCCGAGCACAAAACAGAAGACCAGGCGAGGCCGCAAGGCCGTTGATAAAACGACGACGGCATCGATCGGGATCAAGGAAGCAGTGGCCTCGACGGCAGCGGTGGCCAGTGGCGATCAGTATTCGGCCATCGTGGCGCGTTACGCCGCAAGCTATGGCGTGCCGGCGTCGCTCGCTCACGCCGTGATCAAGATCGAGAGCAACTATCGGCCGAACCTCGTCGGCGGCGCCGGCGAAATCGGCTTGATGCAGATCAAGCCGGCGACGGCGCGGATGATGGGCTATAGCGGCTCGGCCAATGGGCTCTTCAATCCGGACACCAACATCAAATACGGCATGAAGTATCTTGCCATGGCGCGGGATCTCGGCGGCGGCACGACGTGCGGCACGATCCTGAAATACAATGCCGGCCACGGCGCCACCCGAATGAACCCGGTCTCGGCCGCCTATTGCAGCAAGGTCAAGGTGCAACTGGCGGCTGTCGGGTCGCCGGCGTGACAAGAACCGGTCGTAACCGGCTTTTTTGGTTGCGTTTTGTGGCGTGAACCCCTTTATACGCCTGGCCAGCTGGCCGGGCGGCCGCACCAGCAAAAGCCGAAAGGCCGCGGGTGAGGAAAGTCCGGGCTCCATGGAGACACGGTGCCGGCTAATGGCCGGCGGGGGCGACCCCAGGGAAAGTGCCACAGAAAGCAAACCGCCACGACTTGGCTTTGCCGGGTCGGGGCAAGGGTGAAAGGGTGGAGTAAGAGCCCACCGCGCGACTGGCAACAGGAGCGGCACGGTAAACCCCACCGGGAGCAAGACCGAATAGGGGCGGTGCGAGGGGAAACCCTCGAGGGCTGTTTCCGGCTCACCGTCCGGGTAGGTTGCGTGAGGCGCATGGCAATATGCGCCCAAGATGAATGGCCGCCACGTTCTCGCGCCGCAAGGGGCGAGGGCCATACAGAACCCGGC
Organism: Mesorhizobium sp. B2-4-7; assembly: GCF_006442685.1. Lineage (NCBI taxonomy): Bacteria > Pseudomonadati > Pseudomonadota > Alphaproteobacteria > Hyphomicrobiales > Phyllobacteriaceae > Mesorhizobium > Mesorhizobium sp. B2-4-7. The sequence continues at coordinate 250,047 of NZ_VFVH01000006.1, read as the reverse complement.
TTATAGGCCAGCTGGCAGTTTTTAAGCTGCCCGAGAAAGTTCTTTGAGATCAGCAGGTTGCGCCCTCCGGCGCGCCTGTCGATTCAAGCTGGCAGGCCGTTCGCCAGCCAAGTGATATCCCCCGTTGCTTGAAGCTGGTACGATTAAATCGTACCATAGGCAACCAATAGCATTTGGGAATCTTATCATGGGACAGGTCGACAAACGCAGCATCACCCTCTCGCCGGAACTGGCGGCGGCGGTCGACGATGTGGTCGCCGCTGGTGAATATGCTTCGGCTAGCGAGGTGATCCGCGATGCGCTCCGGCAATGGAAGGATCGGCGCGACCTCTTCGGCTATACGGTCGAGGAGTTGCGGAGGTTAGTTCAGGAAGGGATCGACAGCGGACCGGGACGATTTGAATCGATGGACGAAATCAAGGCCGAGGCGCGGAGACGCCTGCGATCTGACGACGCAGGATGAATTTGCTCCCCATCGTCCGGAACGCGCGCGCCGAAGACGATCTGATCATGATCTGGCTGCATATTGCGAGCGACAGCGAGGCCGCAGCCGACCGGCTGCTCGACCGCATCGAGGCGCGGTGGCAGCAACTGGCTACCTATCCTTTCTCAGGCGCGCCACGAGACGATATCGCACCGGGTGTTCGCCATCTGCTCGTCGGCAATTATCTCACCCTGTATCGAGTCAGGGGCGATGCGATCGAAATCCTTCGCGTGCTGCACGGCCATCGCAACTTCGAAACCGACGACCTCGGTTCGTAACCGATTTGTCAGTCGCCGATCCTGTCCAGCGACGCCTCGATCGCCGCCCAAAGCTCTTCAACTGGTTCGCAGCCGACTGAGAGGCGGACGAAGCCGGCTGGAACCGCATCGCCTCGTTTCGAACGCCGCTCAGCGGAGGTGTGGACGCCGCCGAAGGATGTCGCGGCCTGCATCAATTCGCAGTTGTTGATGAAATCCTCGGCCTTCTGCTCCGAAGCGAGTTCGAAGGAAACAAGGAAGCCGAAGCGTTCCATCTGGGCACGGGCAAGATTGTGCGAAGGATCGCCTTCCAGGCCGGGATAGCGCAGGCCCGTGATCGCCGGGTGACCTTGCAGGCGCCGCGCGATCACTTCCGCCGAGGAGCACATGCGGTCGAAGCGCACATCGAGCGTTTCGAGGCCACGATGCACAAGCCACGCTTCGAACGGCCCTGGAATGCCGCCGGACGTTTCGCGCCAATCCGTCACCGCGGCGATGATGTCGGCGTTGCGGCTCGCGACGTGGCCGAACAGCACGTCGGAGTGGCCGTTGGGCGCCTTAGTGTCCGCGGCGATGACAATATCCGCGCCATGGTCGAGCGGGCGCTGGCCGAAAGGCGTCATGGTCGTATTATCAACGACAAGCAGTGCGCCCGCTTTGTGTGCGGCCGCGGCCACCGCCGCGATATCGCATATGTCCAGCCCCGGATTAGCGGGCGTCTCTACGAAAGCGAGACGATAGCCTTCGAAACCGCCATCGAGGAAGGTCGAGGTTGGCCTCACATCGTAGGCGATGCCGAGTGGTTTCAAGAAGCGTTCGGCCAGTGCCCTTGTCGTGTGATAGCCATCCGAAGGCAGAAGAATGCGGTCGCCGGTCTTGAGGACAGCGAAAAATGCCGCCGAAATCGCCGCCATTCCGGAAGGAAAGGCGACGCAGGGCGCGTCTTCCAGATGCGCCAGCATATGTTCTACCGCATCCCAGGTCGGATTGCTGAAACGGCCATACTGGTTGAAACCGGTGGCGTCGCCAGGCGCGTGAAAGATGGCAGCCATGGTGAGTGGCAGCGGGATGGAATCGCCGACGGCAAGTGCGTTGCGACGGAGGTGGGCAAGAGCCGCGGCGCGCGACCGTGCTGTTTCAGACATCGACATTCAACCCTCTTGGTGACCCTGGACGTGTGGTGAGACGCTATGCCCGGCAACAGCTCGCGACAAGGCGCGTCCGGTTGGGCCAAGCGGCTCTAAACGCTTCGTTAGGCTTAATGATCCATAAAGACGAGACGTGTTTTCAAAGCCGCTTCTATCGGTCGCGACGGCATGTTGTGAAGCCTGTTCCCGTTGACGCCCATAATACCCCATGATATCCCATATCGATACCAAAGCCTTCGTTCCGCGTCAGAGTGAAGCGTACGCCAATCGGGCTGCCGCGGCGGCTGCGCGTTTGCCGGTTTTCGCCCCTGTCACGGAGGCGGGTTCAGGGCAGGGAACGCGTAGCGGTGGCGCGTGTAACACGACGAAGAGGGGTGCGGCGGCGCAAGCGGCTGTGACGTGTGATGGACCGGTTTCTGTCGAACACGGTGAGCAGGATCGATGCGAAGGGGCGGGTGTCCGTTCCTGCGCATTTTCGCGCCGTCGTTCAGAAACGCGGCTATTCGGATCTCTACGCGCTGCGTTGCCTGGATCTGCCAGCCATGGATGTCGGCGGGCCCGACCTGCTCGACCGCTACGAGCAGCGCATCGCGCTCGAGGATCCGTTCCAGCAGACGGCGGACGACATGTCGTTCTTCTGCCATGGCGACGGAACATTCCTGAAGCTGGACCAGGATGGTCGCATCACGATCAGCGACTTCATCCGCGAACATGCCGGCCTTTCGGCGGAAGTAGCCTTTGTCGGGCGCGGCAATTTCTTTCAGATCTGGGAGCCGGGACGGCTTGCGGCCTACGGAGCGCAGGCGCGGGCCCGGCTTTTGCAGCTTCGGCAGGGGACGAAGCCTGGGGAGCGACCGGAATGACGGTGGGCCACGGCGATGATATCAACGCCGTTGGCGGACCGGCCCGCCACATTCCGGTCCTCCTTGCCGAAGTGTTGCAGGCGCTCTCGCCAGCGGAAGGGGACGTCATCGTCGACGGCACGTTCGGCGCCGGCGGCTACACCAAGGCCATCCTGGCGGCCGGCGCGTCCGTGGTTGCCATTGATCGCGATCCGGATGCCATAGCGGCTGGTCGCAATCTCGAAGCCCAATCAGGCGGCCGCCTGCGATTGGTGCAGGCGCCATTCTCGATGCTGGACCAGCATGTCGAAAGTGCCGACGGCGTCGTGCTCGACATCGGCGTTTCCTCGATGCAGCTCGACCAGGCGGAGCGCGGGTTTTCGTTCCGCGTCGATGGGCCTCTCGACATGCGCATGGCGCAGGCGGGCCTCAGCGCCGCAGATGTCGTCAACAACTTCAAGCCGGGCGATCTTGCCCGCATCTTCGGCTTCCTCGGGGAGGAGCGCCACGCCGGGCGCATCGCGCGCATGATCGAAGCGCGTCGCGAAAAGCGTCCGTTCGAGCGCACGCTGGAGCTTGCCGACGCCATCGAGACGCATATCGGCCGGGCGCCGAAGGACAAGATCCATCCCGCCACCCGCGTCTTTCAGGCGCTGCGCATCTTCGTCAATGACGAGCTCGGTGAGTTGGCCAAGGCGCTGTTCGCCGCCGAGCGGGCGCTGAAGCCGGGCGGACGACTTGCCGTGGTGACATTCCATTCGCTGGAGGACCGCATCGTCAAGCGCTTCATTGCCGATCGCTCCGACGCCGCGAGCGGCTCGCGCCACATGCCGGAGGCACGGGCACGCAGTGCCACCTTCAGCAAGTCCGGCGGCGGCGTGACGCCGGGTGATGCCGAGACTGCGGCCAACCCGCGCGCCCGCTCGGCAAGGCTGCGCGCCGCCATCCGCACCGATGCGCCGGCGCGTGCCGTCGATTTTTCGATTTTCGGCCTTCCAAAACTTCCCGGCCCAAAACTTCCCGGCATCGAGCGGCCGGGGGAGAGGTAAGCACGTGTTTCGTTCCAGCGACATCGTCCTCATCGCCGTCATGGTCTCGGCGGCGGCCCTGACCTACAAAACCAAGCGCGAGGCCGAGGACCAATTGGCTGCAGTGCAGAAAATCCATGCTGAGATACGCTACGAGGAGGACACGATCGACCTGCTCAAGGCCGACTGGAGCCTGCTCACCCAGCCATCGCGGCTACAGAAGCTCGCCGAGCTCTACAAGTCGCAGCTTGAACTGGAGCCGGTCAGCGCGCACCAGATCGTCGGCCTCGGCGACCTGCCAGCCAAAACCCTCGACATCCAGGACATCCTGAACGGGCGCCAAGGCGGCATGGCAGACAATTCCGGCAACACACCCTCGGACGGCAAGGATCCCATCGTGACCGGAGGCATCGCCCAATGATCGGCAAACTGCTGAAACGTCGCCCCAGGGCCAGCGAAGACGGTTCAATCGTGGTCGATGGCGCCCGCAAGGCGACCGGAGGCAAGGGCAAGGCGCGCATCGTCATGACGATGGCGGTGTTCTTCGGTATCTTCTCGATCATTTCCGGGCGGCTTGTCTATCTCGGCTTCCAGACCCCCGACATGTCGGGCGGCCCGCAGAGCCGGGTGACGGCCTCGCGACCCGACATTGTCGACCGCAACGGCGAGGTGCTGGCGACGGACATCAAGACGGCATCGCTGTTTGCAGAGCCGCGCCGCATCGTCGACGCCGACGAGGCGATCGAAAAGCTGTCGACGGTGCTGCCGGAGATCGATTACGAGCAGACCTACCATAAGCTGAAGAGCGGCGCCGGCTTCGTCTGGCTGCAGCGGCAGCTGACGCCCAAGCAGCAGGCCGACATCATGCAGCTCGGCATTCCCGGTTTCGGCTTCCGCACCGAGAAGCGCCGTTTCTACCCCAGTGGTGAAACCTCGTCCTACATTGTCGGCCTGACCAATATCGACAATCAAGGCATCTCCGGCATGGAGAAATATATCGACGAGCAGGGCCTGAGCGATCTGCAGGCGTCGGGCCTGGCGGTGGCGAAGGATCTCAAGCCGGTGAAGCTCTCGATCGATCTGCGCGTCCAGCATGTGGTGCGCGACGAGATTGCCGCCGGCCTGGAGCGCTATCGCGCCATGGGCGCGGGCGCCGTCGTGCTCAACGTCAAGACCGGCGAAGTGGTGGCCATGGCCTCGGTGCCGGATTTTGATCCGAACAATCCCTACAATGCACAAGACAAGGACCGGCTGAACCGGATGTCGGCGGGGCTCTATGAGATGGGCTCGACCTTCAAGAGCTTCACATCGGCCATGGCGCTCGATTCCGGCAAGGCGACGATGGCGAGCCGCTTCGACGCTTCGCATCCAATCCGGGTCGGCCATCAGGCCATTCACGATTTCCACGGCAAGAACCGCGTGCTGTCGTTGCCGGAGGTGTTCCTCTATTCATCCAACATCGGATCGGCCAGGGAGGCCGAACTGGTCGGCATCGAGGCGCACCGCGAATTCCTGCATCGTCTTGGCATCTTGGACAAGATGCAGACCGAACTGCCGGAAGTTGCCCGTCCGACTGAGCCGAAGGTCTGGAAACAGGTCAACTCGTTCACCATCGCCTTCGGTCATGGCGTGTCGACGACGCCGTTGCAGGCGGCTGTCGGCTGCGCGGCGCTGATCAATGGCGGATATCTGATGGAGCCGACATTCCTGGTCCGCAGCCAGCAGGACGCGATGGCGGCGGCCAAGAAAGTGGTAGCCGACAAAACGGTCGAGGGCATGCGTTATCTCTACATGCTCAACGCCGAGAAGGGCTCGGCCAGAAATGCCAGGGTCCCCGGCTACCGCGTTGGCGGCAAGACCGGAACAGCCGAGAAGGTCATCAATGGCCGCTACTCGAAGGAGTTGAATTTCAATACGTTCGTCGCCGCATTCCCGATGGACGATCCGCAATATCTCGTGTTTACGATTGCCGATGCTCCGCACCCGGAAAAGCCGGGCATGACGGACGTCGCGGCCGCGAATGCCGGGGTCATGGCCGGCAATATCATCAGGCGTTCCGCGGCCATGCTTGGCGTGAAGCCAGATTTCAGCCATGAAAATGGTGCAACGCTGGTTTCCTATCAATGATTCTTAGGGCGCGCCGGCAACTGCGCGCTATTTTGTTGCGGTGAACGGAACTCGATGAAGCTCAAAAATCTAACCGGTATCCTGCCAGTCGAAGGAACAGCTTCCGCCGATCTGGAGGTTACCGGCATCTCTTCGGATTCCCGCCAGGTAAAACCCGGCGTCGTCTTTTTCGCGCTCGCTGGAAGCAAGGCGGATGGCGCCGCCTATGCCGCGGACGCCGCCGCACGAGGGGCTGCCGCCATCGTCGCGGGCAAGGACAGCGCCCTTGGGGGACTGCCGGTTCCAGTGTTGGCCGTCGATGACCCGCGCCTGGCGCTGGCCCTGAGCGCGGCCCGTTATTTCGGCAAACAGCCGCAGACGATGGTGGCCGTCACCGGCACCAGCGGCAAGACCTCGGTCGCCGCTTTCGTCAGGCAGATCTGGGAGCAGGCCGGCTTTGCCGCGGCCTCGATCGGCACCACCGGCGTGGTGGCGCCGGGCCGCAACGATTATGGCTCGCTGACGACGCCAGATCCCGTCGCCTTGCATCAGCTGTTGCTTGAACTGGCGGACGCCGGCGTCACCCATGCCTCCATGGAGGCCTCCAGCCATGGTCTCGACCAGCGCCGTCTCGACGGCGTCAGGCTGGCCGCCGGCGGCTTCACCAATCTCGGCCGCGACCACATGGACTACCATCCGACGGTCGAGGACTATCACCGGGCCAAGCTGCGTCTGTTTGATGCGCTGCTGCCGAAGGGCGCGCCGGCCGTGATCTTCGCCGACGATCCGTGGTCGGCGCCAACCATCCAGGCGGCGAAGGCCGCAAGGCTCGACGTGCTGACGGTCGGCCGCCACGGCGATTTCCTGACGCTGAAACGGGTCGAGCATGAGCGCCACCGCCAGCGTGCCGAGGTCGAGGCCGACGGGATGCTCTACGAGATCGACCTGCCGCTGGCCGGCGATTTCCAGATAGCCAACGCGCTGGTTTCGGCCGGGCTTGCCATCTCCACGGGAACGCCAGTCGCCAAAGCCTTGAAGGCGTTGGAGAAACTCAAGGGCGCACCCGGCCGGCTCGACCTTGTCGGGACGACTGCAAACGGCGCGCCGGTCTATGTCGATTATGCGCATAAGCCGGACGCGCTGGAAAACGTGCTTGCCTCGGTGCGCCCGTTCACCACCGGCCGGGTCATCGTCGTGTTCGGCTGCGGCGGCGACCGCGATCGCGGTAAGCGGCCGATCATGGGCGAGATCGCGACGCGGCTCGCCGACGTCGTCATCGTCACCGACGACAATCCGCGCTCGGAAGTGCCGGAGACGATCCGTGCCGCGATCCTTGCCGCCGCTCCCGGCGCGATCGAGATCGGTGACCGGCGCGCGGCGATCCACGAGGCCGTTTCCATGTTGCATGCCGGGGACACGCTGATCGTGGCCGGCAAGGGTCATGAGGAAGGCCAGACGATCGGCACCGAGACCCTGCATTTCTCCGACCACGAAGAAGTCCGTGCCGCGCTACTGGAGCGTGCCGCATGAATTTGCTGTGGACATCCGAGACGCTGGTCGCCGCCATGGACGGGCGACCGATCGGGCCGATGCCGGACGGCATATCGGGCATTTCGATCGACAGCCGCAGCCTTCAGCCGGGCGACGCTTTCTTCGCCATCAAGGGCGAGGCGATGGACGGCCATGATTTCGCGACCGCCGCCATCAAGGCCGGAGCCGGGGTGCTGGTCGTGGCCGAAGGCAAGCTGCCGTCGCTTGGCCGGCTGACGGCGCCGATGATCGTCGTCGAGGACGTGCTGGTGGCGCTGGAAAAGCTCGGTGTCGCATCGCGTGACCGTTCCCGGGCCAAGATCATCGCGGTGACCGGTTCGGCGGGCAAAACGACCACCAAGGAAGCGCTGCGCCACGTGCTGTCGGCGGGCGGCAAGGTGCATGCCTCGGCGCAGTCGTTCAACAACCACTGGGGCGTGCCGCTCACCTTGGCGCGCATGCCGGCCGATTGCGACTATGCAGTGTTCGAGATCGGCATGAACCATCCCGACGAGATCAGGCCGCTGGTCAAGATGGTACGGCCGCATGTCGCCATCGTCACCATGATCGCGGCGGCGCATCTCGGCTTCTTCCGCAATCTGGACGAGATCGCCAAGGCGAAGGCCGAGATTTTCGAAGGGCTGGAACCCGGCGGCGCGGCGATCCTCAACCGCGACGACGCGCGTTTCAAGCTTCTCGACAAGATGGCGCACGCCGCCGGCGTCGAGCATGTCTATGGGTTCGGCGAGAACGCGCGCTCAACCTTCAGACTGGTCAAATGCGAAGTCCATGCCGATCATTCCGACATTGCCGCCAGGATCGGCGGTCACGAGGTGACGGCTCGCATCGGCGCGCCCGGCCGCCACATGGTGCAGAACATTCTGGCGGTCCTCGGCGCGGCCCGTCTGGTGGGCGCCGATCTCGACAAGGTTGCCCTGGCGCTGGCCGATCTCTCGGCCGAGCGCGGCCGCGGCAAACGCTATGTGCTGCGTCATCCCGGTGGCTCGACTTCGAGCCATCCCGGTGGCCCGACTTCAAGCCACCCCGGTGGACCGATCACGCTGATCGACGAAAGCTACAACGCCAACCCCGCCTCGATGGCGGCCGCCATGGCGCTGCTCAACGCGACGCCGGTGACGGGCGAAGGCCGCCGCATCGCCGTGCTGGGCGATATGCTCGAGCTCGGCGAGTATTCGGCCAAGCTGCATGCTGCACTTGCCGGTCTCATCGTCGGCACCGGCACGCAGACCGTCTTTCTCGGCGGTCCGGAGATGCGGGCGCTGGCGGAAGCGCTGCCGGGCGAGATCAGGACAGAATACCGCGCCAACGTCGAGGAATTGAAGCCGGTTCTGTTTGCCGCACTGAAGCCAGGCGACGTGGTGATGATCAAATCGTCGAAGGGCATCGGCTTTGCAAAGCTGGTCGATGCGTTGCTGGGCAAGTTCCCGGCTGAAACGACAATCGGCAAACAGACCTAGGGTCAAGTCGGGGACGAAAAGCGCATGTTCACACTGCTCGTCGATTTCGCGGACAAGATCTCGGTCTTCAATGTCTTCCGCTACATCACCTTCCGCACGGGCGGGGCGCTGATCACCTCGGCGCTGATCGTCTTCATCTTCGGGCCGACCATCATAAATTCGCTCAGGTTGCGCCAGGGCAAGGGTCAGCCGATCCGCGCCGACGGGCCGCAGACCCATTTCAAGAAGGCCGGCACGCCGACCATGGGCGGCCTGATGATCCTGTCCGGCATCATCGGCTCATCGTTGCTATGGGCGAACCTGTCGAGCATCTATGTCTGGGTGGTGTTGCTGGTGACGCTGGGCTTCGGCTCGATCGGCTTCTACGACGACTATCTGAAGGTGACGAAACAGTCGCATCTCGGCTTTTCCGGCAAAGCACGGCTGGCACTCGAATTCGTCATCGCCGGCATTGCCGCCTGGGCGATCATGCATAATGGCCAGGCGCCGTTCTCCTCGTCGCTGACATTCCCCTTCGCCAAGGAATTCCTGATCAATCTCGGCTGGTTCTTCGTTCCGTTCTCCTGCTTCGTCATCGTGGGAGCGGGCAATGCGGTGAATCTCACCGACGGTCTGGATGGCCTGGCGATCGTGCCGATCATGATCGCGGCGGCGTCCTTCGGCGTCATCGCCTATCTCTCCGGCAATGCGGTGTTCGCCGAATATCTGCAGATCCATTTCGTGCCCGGCACCGGCGAACTGGCTGTTGTGCTAGGCGCGGTCATCGGCGCCGGCCTCGGCTTTCTCTGGTTCAACGCGCCGCCGGCGGCGATCTTCATGGGCGACACCGGCTCGCTGGCCATGGGCGGGCTGATCGGCACCGTTGCGGTCGCCACCAAGCACGAGATCGTGCTGGTCATCGTCGGCGGGCTGTTCGTGGTCGAGATCCTGTCCGTCATCATCCAGGTCGGCTACTTCAAGATGACCGGCAAGCGTGTGTTCCTAATGGCGCCGATCCATCACCACTTCGAAAAGCTCGGCTGGACCGAAAGCCAGGTGGTGATCCGCTTCTGGATCATCGCCGTCATCCTGGCGCTGGTCGGCCTTTCCACCCTCAAGCTCAGATAGGCGCGCCCCGTGATTCCCGCCGCATCCTTCGCAGGCAAGCGTGTTTCGCTCTTCGGGCTCGGCGGCTCGGGGATCGCGACCGCGCACGCGCTGATCGAGGGCGGGGCTGAGGTTCTGGCCTGGGACGACAATCCCGACAGTGTCGCCAAGGCGGCAGCCGCCGGGATTGCAACCGGCGACCTGCACACAGCCGACTGGGCCACGTTCTCCGCTTTCGTGCTGTCGCCCGGCGTGCCGCTGACGCATCCCAAACCGCACTGGACGGTGGAACTGGCGCGCGGTTCGGGTGTCGAGATCATCGGCGACGTCGAGCTTTTCTGCCGCGAGCGGACGCTCGGCGCGCCAGCCGCCCCATTCATCGCCATCACCGGCACCAACGGCAAGTCGACGACCACGGCGCTGACGGCGCATATATTGAAGGCTTCCGGCCGCGATACGCAGATGGGCGGCAATATCGGCCGCGCCGTGATGACACTCGATCCGCCGCAACCCGACCGGCACTATGTCGTCGAATGCTCGTCCTACCAGATCGACCTCGCACCATCGATCAATCCGACGGCCGGCATCCTGCTCAATTTGACGCCGGATCACCTCGACCGTCACGGCACCATGCAGCATTACGCTTCGATCAAGGAGCGGCTGGTTGCCGGCAGCGAGACCGCGATCGTCGGCATCGACGATTCCTGGTGTGCGCAGATTGCCGAACGGCTGGAGCGGGCGGGGCGGCACGTCATCCGCATTTCGAAGCGGCTGCCGCTGACCGACGGCTATTTCGCCGATGGCACCAATTTGATGGAAGCGGTGCATGGCCGCTACAGCCGGGTCGCCTTCCTCGAAGGCATCGGCTCGCTGCGCGGGCAGCACAATGCGCAAAACGCGCTTGCCGCGGTGGCCGCCTGCCTCAAGGTCGGGCTCGACCTCGGCGAGATCCAGTCCGGACTGGAAAGCTTTCCGGGCCTGGCGCATCGCATGGAGCAGGTCGGCCGCAAGGACCACGTGCTGTTCGTCAACGATTCCAAGGCGACCAACGCCGATGCGGCGGCACCCGCGCTGTCGAGCTTTTCACGCATCTACTGGATCGCCGGCGGCCTGCCCAAGGAAGGCGGCATCGAGCCGCTGCGCGGCTTCTTCCCGCGTATCGCCAAGGCCTATCTGATCGGCGAGGCAGCGCCGGCCTTTTCGGCGACGCTGGGCGAGGCGGTGCCGTATGAGATATCGGGCACGCTTGCAGCCGCGGTCGAGCATGCCGCGCATGATGCGGCCAAGGACGATGGCGGCGAGGCGGTGGTACTGTTGTCGCCGGCCTGCGCCAGTTTCGACCAGTTCAAGAATTTCGAGGTCCGCGGCGAAGCCTTCAGGCAAGCTGCGAATGCTATCGAGGGCGTCAAACCCATCGGAGGGGCACGATAATGCAGAGCCGTCTCGACAAAAGCCCGGTTGCGACCTGGTGGTGGACCATCGATCGCTGGTTCCTGGCGGCGTTCCTGTCGCTGATGGGACTGGGCATAGTCTTGTCCTTCGCCGCAAGCCCCGCGGTCGCCGAACGCATCGGCCTCGATAGTTTTCACTTCGCGACCAGGCAGATCATCTTCACCGTGCCGGCGCTCGGCGTGATGCTGGCGGTGTCCTTCCTCGATTCCAGAGAGATCCGGCGCATGGCGCTGATCATGCTGTGCCTGATGCTGGTGCTGATGGTGGCGGTGCTCTACATCGGCGTCGAGGTGAAAGGCGCGCGGCGCTGGGTGTCGCTTGCCGGCCTGTCGATCCAGCCCTCGGAGTTTTTGAAACCCGCCTTTGTCATCATGTGCGCCTGGCTGTTCGCCGAACACAAGCGCCAGCCCGACATTCCGGGCAATCTCTTCGCCATGTTGCTCTTGGTGCTGGTCGTGTCGCTGCTGGTGGCGCAGCCGGACCTCGGCCAGACCATGCTGACGACCGGCACCTGGGGCATCATGTTCTTCATGGCGGGGCTGCCATGGCTGTGGATCGTCGTGCTCGGAGCGGCCGGCGTCGGTGGCGTCTTTGCCGCCTATACGGTGTTTCCGCACGTCGCCCTGCGTATCGACAAGTTCCTCACTGGCGAAGGCGACACGTTCCAGGTCGATATGGGCCGCGACGCATTGATCAATGGCGGCTGGTTCGGCGTCGGACCGGGCGAGGGCACCGTCAAGCGGGTCATCCCCGACAGCCATGCCGACTTCGTCTTTTCGGTCGCGGGCGAGGAATTCGGACTGATCATGTGTTTCTTCATCATGTCCATCTTCGCCTTCATCGTGCTGCGCGGCCTCAACACGGCGCTGAAGGAGCATGACGATTTCACCCGCTATGCGGTCGGCGGCCTCGTCACCGTGTTTGGCCTGCAGGCAGTCATCAACATGTGCGTCAACCTGCAGCTGGTGCCGGCCAAGGGCATGACGCTGCCGTTCATCTCCTATGGCGGCTCTTCGCAGATTGCCATCGCCATCTCGATGGGAATGGTGCTGGCGCTGACGCGCAAGCGACCGGAAAAGCGCAAGCAGGTGGGCTTTGCCTTGCCACAGCGCGCCATGCCGGCGGAGTGACATGGCCAGAGGCGTTATCCTTCTCTCGGCGGGCGGAACCGGCGGACATCTGTTTCCGGCCGAGGCACTGGCGCATGAGTTGAACGCGCGTGGCTGGACGGTGCATCTGGCGACCGACGACCGCGCTGAGCGCTTTGCCGGCCACTTCCCGGCCGCCGCCATCCACCCGATCCAGTCCGCGACGCTGGGCTCCAAAAATCCTGTTGCCCTGCTTGGCGCTTTCTGGAAAATCTGGCGCGGCGTGCGCCAGGCGTCCGCCATCATCGGCAGGATCAAGCCCGATACCGTGGTCGGCTTTGGCGGCTATCCGACCTTGCCGCCGCTCTACGCCGCGACGCGGCGCAAGGTGCCGACGCTGATCCACGAGCAGAACGCGGTGATGGGACGCGCCAACCGGGCGCTGGCCAGCCGCGTCGATGCGATTGCCGGTGGCTTCCTGCCGCAAGACGAAAGCGCCGTCGGCGCCAAGACGGTGACGACAGGCAATCCGGTCCGCCCACAGGTGCTCGAAGCCGCAAAGACCGCCTACGCCGCCTCGGCCGGGAACGATCCCTTCCGCCTGCTGGTGTTCGGCGGCAGCCAGGGCGCGCAGTTCTTCTCCGATGCGGTGCCGGCGGCCGTCGCCTTGCTCCCCGACGCACTCCGCAAGCGGCTGGTGATCACGCAGCAGGCTCGGGCCGATGATGTCGGGCGGGTGAAGGCGGCCTATGCAGCGCTCGGTGTCGTTGTCGAGGTCTCGCCCTTCTTCAGCGACATGGCGGCGCGTATAGCGGCCGCACAGCTGGTTATGTCGCGCTCCGGCGCGTCGACCGTCTCGGAAATCGCCGTCATCGGGCGACCGGCGCTGCTGGTGCCCTATCCCTATGCGCTCGATCACGACCAGGCCGCGAACGCAGCCGCTCTTGCGGCCGCCGGCGGTGGCGAGGTGGAGCCGCAATCCTCACTTTCGCCCGAGCGCATCGCGGCGTTGATCGGCGCCCTGATGGCCGAGCCCGAACGGCTCACGGCAATGGCTGCCGCGGCGAAGTCGGTCGGCAAACCGGATGCCGCACGGTTGCTCGCCGATCTCACAGAGGCTATTGCGTCCCGCAAAACCGTTTCGGATTTCAGGAAGGGGGCGCACCCATGAAGATGCCGCAGACCATAGGCCTCGTGCATTTCATCGGCATTGGCGGCATCGGCATGAGCGGCATCGCCGAAGTGTTGCACAATCTCGGCTACAAGGTGCAGGGGTCCGACCAGGCCGACAGCGCCAACGTGCAGCGGCTGCGCGACAAGGGGATCGAGTGCTTTGTCGGCCACAGGGAAGAAAACCTCGGCGATGCCGAAGTGGTGGTTGTCTCGACGGCTATCAAGAAATCCAACCCCGAACTGAAGGCGGCACGGGAGAAATTGCTGCCGATCGTGCGCCGCGCCGAAATGCTGGCCGAACTGATGCGCTTCCGCCAGGCAGTGGCGATCGGCGGCACGCACGGCAAGACGACGACGACCTCGATGGTAGCGACGCTGCTCGAAGCCGGCGGGCTCGACCCGACCGTCATCAATGGCGGCATCATCAACGCCTATGGCACCAATGCGCGCATGGGGGACGGCGAGTGGATGGTGGTCGAAGCCGACGAGAGCGACGGGACCTTCCTCAAGCTGCCGGCCGATATCGCCGTCGTCACCAATATCGATCCCGAACATCTCGATCACTACGGCAGTTTCGAGAAGGTGCGCGAAGCCTTCCGCCAGTTCGTCGAGAACGTGCCGTTCTACGGCTTCGGCGTCATGTGCACCGACCACCCGGAGGTGCAGGCGCTGGTCGGCCGAATCGAGGATCGCCGCGTCATCACCTATGGCGAGAACGCGCAGGCCGACGTGCGCTTCACCAACCATCGCATGGCCGGCGCGACCTCGGAATTCGACGTGGTGATCCGCGACCGCAAGGGACGCGGCCAGACGACGATATCGGATCTGCGCCTGCCGATGCCCGGCCGCCACAACGTTTCCAATGCGACGGCGGCGATCGCGGTGGCGCATGAGCTCGGCCTGTCGGCCGAGGCGATCAAGAAAGGCCTGTCGTCCTTCGCCGGCGTCAAGCGTCGCTTCACCCAAACCGGCTCCTGGAATGGCGTCGAAGTGTTCGACGATTACGGCCACCATCCGGTCGAGATCGCTGCGGTGCTGAAAGCCGCGCGCAGCGCCACCAAGGGCCGCGTCATCGCCATTGCCCAGCCGCACCGTTTTACCCGGCTGCATGATCTGTTCAATGAGTTCTCCGCCTGCTTCAACGACGCCGACACGGTGATGGTGGCGCCGGTCTACGCCGCCGGCGAGGAGCCGATCGAAGGCGTGACCTCGGATGCGCTGGTGTCGCGCATTCGCGCCGGGGGCCATCGCGACGCGCGCTACATCGAGGGTCCGGAAGCAATAGCGCCTGTTGTCCGTGATCTGGCCAGGCCCGGCGACTTCGTCGTCTTCCTCGGCGCCGGCAACATCACGCAATGGGCCTATGCGCTGCCCAAGGAGCTGGCCGTCTCATGATGCAGGGCCAGGTGCTGATCGACAGACTTGGCGGCCGGCTTGCCGGCCTGCGCGGCCGCATCACGCCGAATGCCGAGATGGACAAGATCACCTGGTTCCGCGCCGGAGGACTGGCCGAGGCGCTCTTTCAGCCAGCGGACGAGGCGGATCTCGCTGCTTTCCTGAAAGCGGTTCCCGAAGAGATACCGCTGACCATAGTCGGCGTCGGCTCGAACTTGCTTGTGCGCGATGGGGGTATTCCGGGTTTCGTCATAAGGCTGTCGGCCAAGGGGTTCGGTGAAACCGAAATTGTTTCGCCGACATCGATCAAGGCTGGCGCGGCCACGCCCGACAAGCGCATCGCCGCGGTGGCGCTGGAAGCCGGCATCGGCGGCTTCCATTTCTACCACGGCATACCGGGCGCCATCGGCGGGGCGCTGAGGATGAACGCCGGCGCCAATGGCGTCGAGACGCGCGAGCGCGTCGTCGAGGTGCGTGCGCTCGACCGCAAAGGCAACGTCCAGACGCTGAGCAATGCCGATATGGGCTATGCCTACCGGCACTCGTCGGCACCGTCCGGGCTGATCTTCACCTCGGCGATTTTCGAGGGCTTTGCCGAGGACAAGGCAGTGATCAAGGCGGCGATGGACGCGGTGCAGAACCATCGCGAGACGGTGCAGCCGATCCGCGAGAAGACCGGTGGCTCGACCTTCAAGAATCCTGAAGGCACCTCAGCCTGGAAAGAGATCGACAAGGCAGGGTGCCGCGGCCTGCTGATCGGCGGCGCGCAGATGTCGCCCATGCACTGCAATTTCATGATCAACACCGGGACAGCGACCGGCTACGAACTCGAATATCTCGGCGAAACAGTGCGCACGCGGGTGCTCGAACATTCCGGCATCCGACTGCACTGGGAGATCAAGCGCATCGGGGACTTCCGCCCCGGACACGCCGTGCAGGAGTTTCTTGGGCAGTTGCTATAGCCATCGTTGAAGTTCAGGTGATGCATGAATTTCAACCGGTCAGGAATGACCGCGCGACCGTTGCTCCAAAGACTCAACAGCACGGTTTTCGCATCCATTTTCTCAGAAAGTGAATCTCTCGGAATCATAAGCACTTGCCAGTGAATCAACTCTCTGATTCTCTGCTCCAAAGCGTTTCCTGATTTGAGTCGTTCGACGCGTTTCCCGCGTTTTCCGTCTGGGGGGCAACCTGCCGGGAGACTCGGACTCAATGTTGCGGAAATCTTGGTTTTTGATCCGCCGTGAGAGGGGATGACGGGGAATGAAAAACAAGCATGTGGCCGTCCTGCTGGGTGGTTTCTCGTCCGAGCGGCCCGTGTCCCTGTCTTCGGGGAAGGCCTGTGCCGGTGTGCTTGAGACGGAAGGCTATCAAGTCACGCGCGTCGATGTCGGGCGCGACGTCGGCTCCGTGCTTGCCGATCTCAGGCCCGATGTCGCCTTCAATGCGCTGCATGGTCCTTTTGGCGAGGACGGCACCATTCAGGGCATTCTCGAATATCTCGGCATTCCCTACACCCATTCCGGCGTGCTCGCCTCGGCGCTTGCGATGAACAAGGAGCAGTCGAAGAAAGTCGTGAAATTGGCCGGTGTCCCCGTCGCCGAATCGAAGGTCGCCAATCGCTTCGCCATTCAGAACAACCATCCGATGAAGCCGCCTTATGTGGTGAAGCCGGTCAATGAGGGGTCGAGCTTCGGCGTCGTGATCGTGCATGAGGGGCAGTCGCATCCGCCGCAGGTCATCGGCTCGTCCGAGTGGAAATATGGCGATACCGTCATGGTCGAGCGTTACATCCATGGGCGCGAGCTGACCTGTGCCGTCATGGGCGACGTGGCGCTTGGCGTCTGCGAGATCATCCCGACGGGCCATTCGTTCTATGACTACGATTCAAAATATGTCGCGGGCGGATCAAAACACGAATGCCCCGCAAAAGTTTCACCGAATATTTACCAAAAAATACAGACACTGGCGCTCAAGGCTCACCAAGCTGTCGGCTGTCGGGGCGTTTCCCGGTCGGACTTCCGTTATGACGATCGTCACTCCGAAAATGGCGAGGTTGTATGGCTCGAGGTCAATACCCAGCCGGGCATGACGCCGACGTCTCTGGTGCCTGAAATCGCCGCCCAGGCAGGGCATTCGTTCGGCGATCTGTTGAGTTGGATGGTGGAGGACGCTTCGTGTCTGCGTTGAAATGGGGGCAGGGCAAGGGGAAGGGCGTGGCCGGGCCGGCGCTGTTCAGCCTGCCATTGTCGTTCGACCATTTCGTGCTGCCGCGCGTGCTTCGCCGCCCGGTGCGTATCCTGGCGCGCCTGGGCGAGGGCGAATTCCAGGCGCCGCGCTTCTCCGCCGCGATCATGTCGGCAGTGCTCATTGCCTCGAGCGGCGCCTATGGCGCCTATCTCGGCGGTCATGCCGACGGCATCGTCCAGAGCATCACTGCCCGGACCGGCTTTGCCGTCGACCAGGTCAAGGTGGTCGGCAATCGCCAGACGTCCGAGATCGATATTCTCGACAGGCTCGAGCTCGATGGCTGGACGTCGCTGATCGGCTTCGATGCCGAGGCGGCGCGGGAACGCATCGCCACCTTGCCCTGGATCGAGGTCGCCGCGGTGCGCAAGGTCTATCCGCACACGTTGGAGGTGCGCGTCGAGGAGCGTCAGGCGTTCGCGCTTTGGCAGCAGGGCAGCGATCTCTCCGTCATCGAAAAAGACGGTGCCGTTATCGCACCGTTCTCGGGTGGCAAGCAGGTGCTGCTGCCATTGCTGATCGGAGCCGGCGCGCCGGCCAAGGCGCCGGAATTCCTGGCGAAGATCGAAAAATACCCGGATCTCGCGACCCGCATCAGGGGCTATGTCCGTGTCGGCGATCGGCGCTGGGACCTGAAGCTCGACAACGGCATCACTGTCAAGCTTCCCGAGGATGGCGAGGATCAGGCACTCGCCGAACTCGTCGGCATGGACCATGACAAGGGGCTGTTGTCGCGCGACATCGCCGCCGTCGACATGCGGCTGTCCGACCGGCTGGTCGTGCAACTGACGCCGGAGGCGGCGACCCAGCGCGAAGCCGCGCTCAACGAGAAGCCGAAAATGCTGAAGCGCAAGCCGGAGACGAAGATATGAGCTGGCTTGGCGGTTCAAGCGATGCCTCGTCGCGCCGCTCCGGCACCTTGACGGTACTGGATGTCGGTTCGAACAAGGTCTGCTGCATGGTGGCGAAGCTGAAGCCATGCGATGACGGCAAGCTGCTGCGCGGACGCTCGCACCGCATCCAGGTGATCGGCATCGGACACCAGAAGTCGCAGGGCGTCAAATCGGGCGTCGTCATCGATCTCGACCGTGCCGAACACGCCATTCGCCTCTCCGTCGACGCCGCCGAGCGCATGGCCGGGCTGACGGTCGATTCGCTGATCGTCAACATGACCGCCGGCCGGCTGAAGAGCGAAGCCTTCTCGGCTACCATAAACCTCGGTGGCCATGAGGCCGACGAGGCCGACATCAAGCGGGTGCTCGGTGCCGGCGCCAAGCAGGCGCTGAAGACCGAGCGCGAGGTGGTCCATTCGCTCCCCGTCGGCTTCTCGCTCGACGCTGAGCGCGGCGTGCGCGATCCGCGCGGCATGGTCGGCGACACGCTTGGCGTCGACATGCATGTGCTGACCGGCGACGCCGCTCCGATGCGCAACCTGGAGCTCTCCATCAACCGCTCGCATCTTTCGGTCGAGCGCATGGTGGCGACGCCCTATGCCAGCGGGCTGGCGGCATTGGTCGACGACGAGCTGGAACTGGGCGCCGCCTGCATCGATATGGGCGGCGGCACGACGACGATCTCGGTGTTTTCGGAAGGCAAGTTCGTCCATGGCGACGCCATCGCCATCGGCGGCAACCACGTCACGCTGGACATGGCCAAGGGACTGTCCACCTCGCTCGATGCCGCCGAACGGCTGAAGGTGATGCACGGTTCGGCGTTGCCCGGCAGCGCCGATGACCGCGACCTGGTCTCGATCCAGCCGATCGGCGACGAGGGCGAAGTGCCGCTCCAGATTCCGCGCTCCGTCATGACGCGCATCGTGCGTGCCCGCATCGACGAGACGCTCGAGCTTTTGCGCGACCGGCTGAACAAGTCCGGCTACGGCAATGCGGTGGGCAAGCGCGTGGTGCTGACCGGCGGCGCCAGCCAGCTTGCCGGCCTGCCGGAAGCGGCGCGCCGCATCCTGGGGCGCAATGTGCGCATCGGCCGCCCGCTCGGCGTGGCGGGCCTGCCCGAAGCGGCGAAGGGGCCGGCCTTCTCGGCGGCCGTCGGCTTGTTGATCTACCCGCAGATGGCGAGCTTCGAGAGCCATCCGGCGAAAGGAATTTCCGGTCTCAGAATGACCGGAACGGGCGGAAAACTGCATCGCATGAGTCAGTGGTTGAGAGACAGTTTCTAATTGACGGGGACAGCCCCATAAGTGGCCGCGGCGGCGAAGCGGCAGGAAAGGCAAAGGACGGAGACAATGACCATCAATCTGCAAAAGCCGGACATCACCGAGCTTAAGCCACGCATCACCGTGTTCGGCGTCGGCGGCGGCGGCGGCAACGCCGTCAACAACATGATCACCGCCGGTCTGCGCGGCGTCGAGTTCGTTGTCGCCAACACCGACGCGCAGGCGCTGACCATGTCGAAAGCCGACCGGCTGATCCAGCTCGGCGCGCATGTCACCGAGGGGCTGGGCGCCGGATCCCAGCCTGAAGTGGGCCGCGCGGCAGCGGAAGAATGCATCGACGAGATCATCGATCACCTGTCCAACACCCATATGTGCTTCGTCACCGCGGGCATGGGCGGCGGCACGGGCACGGGAGCGGCGCCGGTCGTGGCGCGCGCCGCCCGCGAGAAGGGCATCCTCACTGTCGGCGTCGTCACCAAGCCGTTCCATTTCGAAGGCCAGCGCCGCATGAAGACGGCGGATTTCGGCATCGAGGAGCTGCAGAAATGCGTCGACACACTGATCGTCATCCCTAACCAGAACCTGTTCCGGCTGGCCAATGACAAGACCACCTTCGCCGACGCGTTCGCCATGGCTGACCAGGTTCTCTATTCGGGTGTAGCCTGCATCACCGACCTGATGGTCAAGGAAGGCCTGATCAATCTCGACTTCGCCGACGTTCGTTCGGTGATGCGCGAGATGGGCAAGGCGATGATGGGCACCGGCGAGGCATCGGGCGAGGGCCGCGCGATGGCGGCCGCGGAAGCCGCGATCGCCAACCCGCTGCTCGACGAGACCTCGATGAAGGGCGCCAAGGGCCTGCTGATCTCGATCACCGGCGGCCGCGACCTGACGCTGTTCGAAGTCGACGAAGCGGCGACCCGCATCCGCGAGGAGGTCGATCAGGACGCCAACATCATCCTGGGCGCCACTTTCGACGAGGAGCTCGAAGGTGTCATCCGCGTCTCGGTTGTTGCCACCGGCATCGACAAGTCGGCGGCCGAAATCGCCGCCGCTCCGATCTCGATCCGCACCGCGCCGCAGAAGCCGGCCGCCCGCCCGGCCGTTGCCGCGGCGGAAAGCCGCCCCGCGCCGGTCCAGCAGGCTGCGTACGAGCCGCGCGCCGCCGATCCGGTCGCGGAAGCGATCCAACTGGCCGAAGCAAACGCCGCGGCGATGGCGCAAGCCCGTCCGGCGCCAATTGCCCATGCGGATGATTTCCGTCCGCAGAGCAAGATCTTCCAGGCTCCGCCGGCGCAGCCGCAACCGATGGTGCAGCCCGTGGTCCAGCAGATGCAGCCGGCGCCGCAACCGCGCGAGATCCTGCGCGAAGTCCAGCAGCCGGTCGCGATGGCTCCCCAGCGCATGCCGCGCGTCGAGGACTTTCCGCCTGTCGTGAAGGCCGAGGTCGACGCCAAGAGCCGCCCGGCCGACCATGAGAACAGCGGACCGATGGGGCTCTTGAAGCGTCTGACCAACGGCCTGACGCGCCGCGAGGAAGAGCCTGCACGCCTGCAGCCGGCGCAGCCGCGGGAGCCCAAGCTGCGTCAGGCCGCACCGGAAGTGCGCCGTCTGGCAAGCCAGGACGCGCAGCTCTACGCGCCTCGTCGCGGCCAGCTCGACGACCAAGGCCGCCTGACGCCGCAGGCCAGGGCGACTCAGGAGGACGACCAGCTGGAAATTCCGGCGTTCCTGCGTCGCCAGGCCAACTGAGCGGTTAACGGGCTGTAACAATTGTTAACAGGCAAGCAAGGAATTGCTTGCCTGTTAACGTTTAAAAGAATGCAAATTCAAGCACTTAAGAGGCTATCCATACGTCGGTTGCGGTTACAAAGAGTAAGAAACCGTGATTTGGACTATCCCTGACGGGACATTATCTTCATTGCCTACCGTCGTCGGTTTGCCGGGATTTCGGGGGAAGTGACCTGGCCTGCCGATTTTTACAAGAGAGCCGCGCCCTCGGGCTGGAGAAGCGGACCTAGGCATTTCGGGCTTATGGGGATTGTCTTGCACGACTATCAGACGACAGTGAAGACGCGCGCGTCGCTTACGGGCACCGGCGTTCACAGCGGCAAGGAAGTTTCCATCAGCTTTCTCCCGGCGGATGCCGACACCGGCATCGTTTTCCAGCTTTTTAGTGAGAACGGGCAAGGTCGCGAGTTCCGCGCCCTGTTTTCCGAGATCGGCGCAACCGACCTGTGCACCATGCTCGGTGATCCCTCTGGCGAGCACATCGCCACGGTCGAGCACATCATGGCGGCGCTGTTCGGGCTCGGCATCGACAATGTCATCATCGAGATCGACGGCCATGAGGTCCCTATCCTCGACGGCAGCGCCATGGCGTTCGTCGAGGCCATAGACCAGGCCGGCATCGAAACGCTGTCGGTCAAGCGGCGCTACATCCGGATCGTCAAGCCGGTCCGCATCGAGAACGGCGCCTCCTGGGCTGAGTTCAGGCCCTATGACGGCACCCGCTTCGAGGTCGAGATCGATTTCGAAAGCCCAGCGATCGGCCGGCAGCTGTTCGCGTCCGACATCAATGCGGACATTTTCCGCCGCGACATCGCGCGCGCCCGCACCTTCGGCTTCATGAAGGACGTCGAGCGGCTGTGGGCCGCCGGCTATGCGCTGGGATCCTCGCTTGAGAATTCGCTGGTCATCGGTGACGACAACCGCGTCATCAACATGGGCGGCTTGCGCTACCCCAACGAGTTCGTACGCCATAAGACGCTGGACGCCATGGGCGACCTGGCACTGGCCGGGGCCCGCTTCATCGGCTGCTTCCGCTCCTATCGTGGCGGCCATAGGCTGAATGCGGCCGCCTTGCGGCGCGTGCTGTCGGACCGTACCGCGTTCGAGATCGTCGAAACGACCCGCCGCGAGCGCGGCCGTGCGGCCGAGATGAGCGCCGTCAACGCGCCTCTCTATGCGCCCTGGATGATCTGAGTCGCCGCCACTTTCCGGATACCATCGCAGCTCGCTGGTGTTGCATGAATGCATCATTTGCCGGCGAAATCGCAGGGATGCTCCGGCGCGGCCCGGCCGCCACAAAAATGTTCGATTGCCTAGACATAGCGTTGCCGGGCAAGGCGGTTATGGTTTATGGCTGCTGCCTTCGATAGTGCATGTCGCCTGGAAGTGGGGACCAGTTTTGGGGAAACGATATGCAACAGGCACTGAAATAACGCCGAAAGGGCGCAGTCCAATCATGTTCTTCAAGCGAGTCGGTCAATTGAAAGCGCCGCAGCGGTCCGTTTTCCTGGCGCTTTCGGTGGTTGTTCCATCGCTCTTCCTGTCTGCTTGCATGTCGTCGGAAAAAGATATCGACCTGTCGACCTATGTCGATCAGACCGAACCGGCCGACGTTCTCTACAACCAAGGGCTCGCCAATCTGAATGCCGGACGCCTCGACGAGGCGAGCAAGAAGTTCGACGCGGTCGACCGCCAGCATCCTTATTCGGAGTGGGCCCGCAAATCGATGGTGATGGGCGCGTTCGCCGACTATCGCCAGGGCAGCTACGACGAAGCGATCTCGTCGGCCAAGCGTTATCTGACGCTGTATCCGTCAACGGATGACGCGGCTTATGCGCAGTACATCATCGGCCTTAGCTACTACCGCCAGATCAAGGACGTGACGCAGGATCAGAAGGAAGCGCGCCAGACCGTGCAGACCATGCAGGATCTCGTGACGCGCTGGCCTAATTCAGAATATGTCGATGACGCCAAGGAAAAGATCCGCTTCGCCAACGACCAACTCGCCGGCAAGGAGATGCAGATCGGCCGCTATTATCTCGAACGCCGCGAATACATCGCCGCGGTCAAGCGCTTCCGCAATGTGGTCGAGAATTATTCCAACACCCGGCATGTCGAGGAGGCGCTAGCGCGCCTGACCGAGAGCTATTATGCGATGGGCCTGACCTCGGAGGCGCAGACCGCCGCCGCCGTTCTCGGCACCAATTATCCCGACAGCCCATGGTACAAGGATTCCTACAAGCTCCTGCAGAGCAACGGGCTTGCGCCGCGCGAGAATGCCGGCTCGTGGATATCCAAGGCCGGGAAACTGATCACCGGCGCCTGATGCAGGCGTAACGATGCTTTCTAGGCTGTCGATCCGCGATATCGTCCTGATCGAGAAGCTGGATATTGACTTCCAGCCCGGTCTCTCGGTGCTGACGGGCGAGACCGGCGCCGGAAAATCCATCCTGCTCGACGCCCTGTCGTTGGCGCTTGGCGCTCGCGGTGACGCTTCCCTGGTGCGCCACGGCGCGGCACAGGGCCAGGTGATTGCCGTGTTCGACGTGCCGCGCAACCATCCGGTGCGCGCGCTGCTCGCCGAGAACGCCATCGAGGACGACGGCGACATCATCCTGCGCCGCTTGCAGACGGCAGACGGCCGCACCCGCGTCTTCGTCAACGACCAGCCGTCCAGTGTGACGCTGATGCGCGACGTCGGCCGCGCGCTGGTCGAGATCCACGGCCAGCACGACGAACGCGCCCTTGTCGATCCCGGCGCGCATCGCGACGTGCTCGACGCCTTCGGCGGCCATCTCGGCGCCGTCCGGTCGACGGGCGAGGCCTGGCGGCACTGGCGTGCCTGCGAGCAGGAGCTTTCGCGCCATCGTGCCAAGGTGGCGGCGGCGGCGCGCGAAGCGGACTACCTGCGCGCAGCGGTCACGGAGCTGACCAAGCTCGATCCGCAGCCGGGTGAGGAGACTGAGCTTGCCGACTTGCGCGCCCACATGATGCGGGCCGAGAAGATCGCCTCCGAAATCCACGACGCGCAGGACGTGCTTTCGGGTCCATCCTCGCCCTTGCCGCAACTGGCCAGCCTGCTCAGGCGGTTGCAGCGCAAGGCCGGCGAGGCCCCCGGGCTGCTCGACGAAGTGGTCAAGTCGCTGGATGAGGCGATGCTGTCGCTCGACGCGGCGCAGTCGGGTGTCGAGGCGGCTTTGCGCGCCACCGAATATGATCCACAGCGGCTGGAAAAGGCGGAAGAGCGATTGTTTTCGCTGCGCGCGGCAGCGCGCAAGCACAGCGTTGCCGTCGATGATTTGGCGCAATTGCGCGACACGATGGTTGCCGATCTTGCCGATCTCGATGCCGGCGAGGAGCGCCTTCATGGGCTGGAAAAGCAGGCGGCCGCAGCGCGCGAAGCCTATGATATCGCCGCCGCGCAGTTGTCCTCGCTTCGCCATGCCGCGGCGGTCGGGCTGACCAAGGCGGTGATGGCCGAACTGCCGGCGCTTAAGCTCGAACGCGCCGCCTTCATCGTCGAGATGAAGAGCGAGGCCGAGAGCCGCATGGAAGAGGGCATCGACCAGATCGAGTTCTGGGTGCGCACCAATCCCGGCACGCGACCCGGGCCGATGATGAAGGTTGCTTCCGGCGGCGAGCTTTCGCGCTTCCTACTGGCGCTGAAGGTGGCGCTGGCCGACCGGGGCTCGGCGCCAACGCTGGTCTTCGATGAAATCGACACAGGGGTGGGCGGCGCCGTCGCGGATGCCATCGGCCAGCGGCTGGCAAGATTGTCCAGGCGCGTGCAGGTGCTCTCGGTCACCCATGCGCCGCAGGTGGCGGCCCGCGCGGCGACGCACTTCCTGATCTCCAAGTCCGGCAGCACCGACAAGGTCGCGACCGGCATCGCCGAAATGGACCGGGCGGCGCGCCAGGAAGAGATCGCGCGCATGCTGGCCGGCGCCACCATCACCGACGAAGCGCGCGCGGCCGCCGAGAGATTGCTGCGGGAGAATACGGCGGCTGCCTGAAAGCTCGTTTCCCGTGAAGGCGAGTCAGGATATGGCTGCATCCTGCTGTTCAGGAATGATTTTTTCGCAGGCCGGCTCCCTCCTGCCAAATCCTGATTTATAGTGGCGCCCAACCAAAGTGCGCTGCGCCTTGGTTATTGTTTTGTGCATGTCGTTGCCCCAAAATCGCACCATATTTTGGGCGGCGTGCATTGGTCAGGGAAGCCGTGCGATGTCTGAAAGACCAGTCGATTCACTCAGTGAGAGCGAAGCCGAAGCGGAGCTGAAGCGCCTGGCGCAGGAGATCGCGGAGCACGACCGCCGCTACCATACCGAGGACGCGCCTGTTATCACCGACGCCGCCTATGATGCGCTGACCCGGCGCAACCTCGCCATCGAGCAGCGCTTTCCCGCCCTGGTGCGCGAGGATTCGCCATCGCGCAGGGTCGGTGCCGCGCCGGCGGAAGGCTTTGCCAAGGTGCGTCATGCCGTGCCCATGCTCAGCCTCGCCAAGGCCTATACCGACGAGGACGTCGCCGATTTCATCGAACGCGGCCGGCGCTTCTTCGACCGCGACAAGGATCTCGACATCGCCTTCACGGCCGAACCGAAGATCGACGGCCTGTCGGCCTCGCTACGTTACGAGAACGGCGTGTTCGTGCAGGGCGCAACGCGCGGCGATGGCGCTGTCGGCGAAGACATCACCGCCAATCTGAGGACCATCGCCGATATTCCCGGCAGGCTGAAAGGCTCGGGCTGGCCCGAAATCATCGAGATACGCGGCGAGGTCTACATGACCTATGCCGAATTCGAGGCGCTGAAGCAGCGCTCAGCGGCCGCCGGCGGCCAGGACTATGTCAATCCGCGCAATACGGCGGCTGGGTCGCTGCGCCAGAAGGATCCATCGGTCACCGCCAGCCGGAACCTCAAATTCTTTGCCTATGCCTGGGGCTACACGACAGCCGACCCCGCTCCGACACAATACGATTCGGTGCAGAAATTCGCGGAATGGGGCTTCAAAGTCAGCCCGCTGATGGTGCGGGCGAGGTCGGTCGGCGAACTGATCGCGCATTATCACCGCATCGAGGAACAGCGTTCTTCCTTGGGCTACGACATCGACGGCGTCGTCTACAAGGTCGACCAGCTGGAGTTGCAGCGCCGGTGGGGCTTTGTCACCGGCGAACCGCGCTGGGCCATCGCGCACAAATTTCCGGCCGAACAGGCGATGACGACCGTGCAGAAGATCGATATCCAGGTCGGGCGCACCGGCACGCTGGCGCCGGTGGCGAGGCTTGCGCCCGTGACAGTCGGGGGCGTCGTGGTCGAGAACGTCACGCTGCACAACGAAGACTATATCAAGGGTTTCGACAGCAACGGCCAGCCGATCCGCGACGGCATCGACGTGCGCATCGGCGACACCGTGGTGATCCAGCGGGCAGGGGACGTCATCCCGCAGATCGTCAGTGTCGTCGTCGACAAGCGTCCGCCGGATGCCGTGCCTTACGAATTCCCACATACTTGCCCGATCTGCGGCTCGCCGGCGACGCGCGAAATCAACGAGAAGACCGGCAAGGAGGATTCCCGCAGGCGTTGCACGGGCGAACTGATCTGCCCCGCGCAAGCCGTGGAAGGGCTGCGCCACTTCGTGTCGCGCGGGGCCATGGATATCGAGGGACTAGGCGCGGAAAACATCGACCTGTTCTTCAATGCGGGCCTGGTCAAGACGGCCGCCGACATCTTCACGCTCAGGGATCGGCGTCCCGCCGTCACCAAGGCGCTGGCCGAGCGGCGCGAGGAGCAGGCGAGGCAGCGCGAGGCGGCGTCGGGCAAGACGCGCAAGAACGTGCGCAGCGTCGAGGACCGCAACTATGAAGGGTTGGACAAGCTCTTTGCGGCGATCGATTCGCGCCGCGAACCCGAGCTCGACCGCTTCATCTTTGCGCTTGGGATCCGCCATATCGGCGAAACGACGGCGGCCGTGCTTGCCCGGACGTTTTCGACAATCGAGGAACTGATCCGCGTCGGCAAGGAGACCGCGGCGGCTGACGATCCGCATAGTGTCTTCCCGTCGATCAACGGCATCGGCGATACGGTGATCAACGCGCTGGCCGATTTCTTCGGCAATGAGCGCAATGACGACGTGCTTGAGGCGCTGCTTAAGCAGGTCAGGCCGAAGCCGTATGTCGTCACCGTCTCGGCCGACAGCGTGGTCGCCGGCAAGACCATCGTGTTCACGGGCTCGCTGGAAAAGATGACGCGCTCCGAAGCCAAGGCGATGGCCGAACGGCTGGGCGCGAAGGTGGCGGGCTCGGTTTCGGCCAAGACCGATCTGGTGGTGGCGGGGCCCGGCGCCGGCTCGAAACTCAAGCTTGCCAGTGAACTCGGCATCGAGGTCATAGACGAGGACGCGTGGCTGCAGCGGATCGGCAAGGCATGATGTCAGGCGAATTCAAGGGGTTCGGCCAGAAGGCTATTCCGTTCCTGAAGGCACTTGATTTCCACCAGAGCCGCGAGTGGTTCGTAGAGAATCGCGACCTGTTCGAACAGGAATTGCGCGATCCGCTGGGCGATCTGGTGGAGACGCTCACACGCCGTTTCGGCGAGGCCGGGCTCGGCCTCAAGGGCGACCGCAAGAAATCACTGTTCCGGATCAACCGGGACGTGCGCTTCGCCAAGGACAAGCGGCCTTACAACCGGCATCTGTCGGCGATCCTGTCGCCCGACGGCACCAAGATGGAGCAGGGCGTGTTCTATGTCCATGTCGGGCTGGAACGCTGCTTCGCCGACATTGCCTGGTGGCAGCCCGCCCCGGAACTGTTGCTCGCCATGCGCAAGGCCATCGCGGCAAGGCCGGACAGGTTCCGCGCCCTGGTGGGCGCCTTGAAGAAGAACGGTCTGGAATTCGAGACGGAAGGCCGCATGAAGCGCACGCCGCGAGGCTTCGAGCATGTCGGCGATTCCGATTTGGCCGAGGCCATCCGCAACCGTCATTTCTACGTCCAGCATGTCATCGATCCGACGGGGATCCACACGGCGGCGCTGGTCGACGAGCTGGTCGATTTCACCATGCGCGCCAAGCCGCTGCTCGATTGGGGGAGGGCGATCGAGGGCAAGGTGGCGCAGGGCTAGGATTGGTCCTGGCAATCATTTCCGCTGATTGTTGGGCTCAACCGAATTCGTGTGACAAGGCGGGCCACGCTATCTAGATCAGGCCATTCTCCTGGGAGTTATCCATGGTGTCGGATGCAATTTCCGAGAACGGCGCAAAGAGCGATTTCTGGCAAGGCGTGCGGCTTTCCATGCCGGTCGTTGTGGCGTCGGCGCCGTTCGGGGTGCTGTTCGGGGCGCTGGCCGTCGACAATGGCTTCTCGGTGTTCGAAGCCTTCCTGATGAGTGCGATGATCTTCGGCGGCGCCAGCCAGATGGTCGGCATCGAGCTGTTCGGCCAGCATGTCGCGCCGTGGCTGATCGTGCTGTCAATCTTCGCCGTCAATTTTCGCCACGTGCTCTATTCGGCCGGTATCGGCCGGCGCATAGCGCACTGGCCCGTGGTCAGCCAAGCGCTCGGCTTCTTCATCCTCACCGATCCGCAGTTCGCCGTCGCCGAGGCGAGGGCGCAGTCCGGCGAGACGGTCGGCTTCGCCTGGTATCTCGGGCTCGGCCTGCCGGTCTATGTATTCTGGGTGATCGAAAGCGCGCTCGGCGCGGTGTTCGGCAAGCTCATCCCCGACACGCATGCGCTGGGCATCGATTTCCTGCTGCCGATCTATTTCCTTGGCCTGGTGATGGGCTTCCGCAAGCGGCCGTTGTGGCTGCCGGTGGTCGTCGCCAGTGCTTGCGCCTCGATCGTCGCCTACAAGATGGTAGGTTCACCCTGGCACGTTTCGATCGGCGCCATCGCCGGCGTGCTGCTGGCCGTCATCCTGCCGCCCCACCACTCAGGCGTGAAGGCACGGCCATGAGCACGACGTTCTGGATCATCATCGCCGGCGCGATCGCCACTTATCTTACGCGGATCGGCGGGCATCTGGTCATCTCGCGCTTCGACAATATCCATCCGCGCGTCGAGGCCGGCCTCAACGCGGTGCCGGCGGCGGTGCTGACGACATTGGTGGCGCCGGAACTGTTGAATGCCGGACCGGCGGAATGGGCGGCATTGGTTGTCACCGCCATGGTTTCGCTGCGCGGCGGGCTGATGGCGATGTTTTTGGCTGGTGCGGCGATGCTGATCCTGGCGCGGCAGTTTGTGGGGTAGAGTTCCGGGCGCGATCGTTCGAACGCTGGCGCCGCCTTAGACGCACTCAAATCTTAGCGCCATGCGGTAACGGCGCCGTTGCCTTTTCCAGCCAGGCCAGCGTCTCGCCGTCGAGCATCGGGCCGATCTCGGCCAGCACGCGGGCGTGGTAGGTGTCGAGCCAATGCAGCTCGTCGCGGGTCAACAAATCCGAGCGCACCAGCCTGACATCGATCGGCGCCAGGGTCAGCGTCTCGAAACCGTGCATGGCGATGTCGCCGCCGTCGATCTGCTCGGCCGGCGTCACCAGGATGAGGTTCTCGATGCGGATGCCGTAAGAACCTTCCTTGTAATAGCCCGGCTCGTTGGACAGCATCATGCCTTCGAGCAGCTTTTCGGTGCCCGTGCGGGCGATGCGTTGCGGGCCTTCGTGCACCGCCAGATAAGAGCCGACGCCATGGCCGGTGCCGTGGGCGAAGTCGCAGCCGTGCTTCCACAGCGCCATGCGGGCGACGGCGTCGATTTCCGAGCCGCGCGTGCCGGCGGGGAAACGCAGCGTGGAAATGCCGATCATGCCTTTCAGCACGAGCGTGAAGCGTTCGCGCATTTCCTCGGTCGGCTGGCCGATCGGCACGGTGCGGGTGATGTCGGTGGTGCCGTCCTGATATTGGGCGCCGGAATCGAGCAGGAACAGCTCGCCGGCCTGGAGCTTGCGGCTGGTGGCGCGTGAGACGCGGTAGTGCATGATGGCGCCATTCGGGCCGGCGCCCGAAATGGTGTCGAAGGAGACGTCGCGCAGCGGCATTTGCGTTTCCTCGCCGGTCTGCCGGCGCGTCTCTTCCAGCCGGGTGACGACCGCGATCTCGTCGAGCGAGCCGGGCTTCTGGCGGTCGAGCCAGCACAAAAGCTTCGCCACCGCCGCGCCATCGCGCCGATGCGCGGCGCGCGAGCCGTTGATCTCGGCCTGGTTCTTGGTGGCGCGCGGGATGCGGGCCGGGTCGGGAGCGGCAATCACCTCGCCGCCATTGTCCTCGACCAGCATGCGCAGCCTGTAGGCGGCCAAAACGGGGTCTAGCGCGATTTTCGCGCCGCTCTTGGCCAGCGCCACGACCGCGGCCTCGAATTCACCGGGCTCATGGGGCTCGGCAAGCTGGGTGAGATACGCCGCAACCTGGCGCGAGAATTTTCGGCTGTCCATGAATAGCCGGTGCCGTCCGTCGGCAGCGAGGACAGCGAAGCCGAGCGCCAGCGGCGTGTGCGGTACGTCGCCGCCACGGATGTTGAAGGCCCAGGCAATCGAGGAGGGATCCGTCAGCACCGCATGGGTGGCGCCCTCCTGGCCGATCGCCGCCGCCAGCCGCGCCAGCTTGTCCTTGGCGAGCTCGCCGGCAAAACCGATGGGATGGAGTTCGACAGGAGCGACCGGTGCATCCGGCTGATCCTTCCAGATTATGTCGATCGGGTTCGCCTCGAGCGGCACCAGCACGGCGCCGGTCTTTTCGGCCGAGGCCCGCAGCGCCTTGACCTCGCCGATCGTGTGCAGCCAGGGGTCGAAGCCGAGCCGCGCGCCCTTGCCGAGGTTATCCTTGAGCCAATTTGCAGGCGGATTGTCGACCAGGCTCTCGATCGAGAAGATACTGAGATCAACCTCGCCGCGCACCTGCAGCGTGTAGCGTCCGTCGACGAAGATGAAGGCGCGGTCGCGCAGGATGATGGCAACGCCGGCGGAGCCGCTGAAGCCGGTCAGCCATTTTAGCCGCGCCGAGCGGTCGGCGACATATTCGCCCTGATGCTCGTCGGCGCGGGGAACGACAAATCCATCCAGGCCGTTTTCCGCCAGCCATTGGCGCAGCAGCGCCACGCGCGGTCTGCCGACGGCCGGATTGCCAGCGGAATCAAAGGTCTGGAACATGGTGGCGTCTCCCTCGGATAGTGCCCGACCGTAGCGCATGGAGCTGGAAACCGGAATCGATTTCAGCAGGGCCAGACGGGGCTGCGTCACCGTTTGAGATGGATCGTCACCCAGCCTTCGCGGTGCAGCGTTCTGACATGGCGAAAGCTCTGGCCGACATAGGCGGAGATCACCGCGTCGCGCTGCCGGTCGAGGATGCCTGACAGCACCAGCGAGCCGCCGAGGCTGATGTGTCGCGCCATTTCCGGCGCAAGCCGCATCAGCGGCCGCGCCAATATGTTGGCGACGATCAGGTCGAAAGGCGCACGCCTGGCAAAGATCGGATGGTGGAATCCGGGTGCGGTCACTGTTTCCACCAGCGCCTTGACGTGGTTGAGCCGCGCATTGGCGGCGGCAACGCTTACCGCCACCGGATCGATGTCGGTCGCCAGCACGGGAATATGGAAGAGCTTGGCCACAGCGATGGCCAGCACCGCGCTGCCGGTGCCGAGATCGAGCGCGTTGCGCGGCCGCTCGCGCCGCGTCACCTTTTCCAGCATTTCCAGGCATCCGGCGGTGGTGCCGTGGTGGCCGGTGCCGAAGGCCAGCCCCGCTTCGATCTCGATGGCAAGCTCGCCACTGTGGCGTTTGCGGCGATCATGCGCGCCATGCACGAAGAAACGGCCGGCACGCACCGGTTTCAGCCCTTCCAGCGAGCGCGCCACCCAGTCGATATCGGGCAAGGTCTCGCGCTCGACCGGCCTGGACAGGGCTAGCCCTGCCAGAATGTCCTTCACCCGCGCCTCGACCGCATCCACATCGCCGTCGGCATAGAGAGAGACTTCATGAATGTCCGCGTCCTCATCGACCTCCAGCACGGCTATCGGCAAGCCTTCGTCCTCAAAGGCGGCATCGAGGGCGGCGAAAATTCTGGTGGATTCGATCTTGCCGGCGGTGAAATGGAGCCGCGTCTGGGTCATGGATTCGCATCAGCCCTTGGCCGCGAGGCGTTTGAGCTTTTCCACCGCGGTGTCGGCGCTTTCGCCATAGGCGATCGTGCCGGCGAAATCGCCCTTGCCGTTGAGCAGCAGCACCGAGGCGGTATGGTCCATCGTGTAGTCGCCGTCGCCGGTGTCGACCTTCTTCCAGTAGATGCCGAAGGACTTCGCCATGGCGTGGACCTTGTCCGGGTCGCCCGATATGCCGGTGATGCGGTCAGAGAAATTGCTGACATAGGCGTTCATGACCGCGGGGGTGTCGCGCTCCGGATCGACCGAGACGAAATAGGCATGCAGGTTCTTGCCATCGTCACCAAGCGTCTTCAGCCAGCCGGACAGTTCGAATAGCGTGGTCGGGCAGACCTCTGGGCAATGGGTGAAGCCGAAGAAGACGACGCTGGGGTGGCCCCGGAAGGCGGCCTCGGTGATCGGCGCGCCTTTCTGGTCGACCAGCGTAAAGGCGGCACCGAAAGGCTCGCCGCCATAGTGGCCGCGATACCAGTCGAAGGTCAGCCAGCCTATGCCGGCCGCCATCAGGACGAGAATGCCGACCAGTATTGAGCGCATCATCCGCAGGATTCCGTCTTGTAATTTCATCGGCATGCCGGCCATGGCCAGGCAGCCCTTGGTTCGGCGAACAGTCTTAGCGGTTCGACCGGGTACACGCAAAGGTGCCGCGTTGACGCAACCGGCCGTGACCTATGCCGGCGTTTTGATCGGGGCCGCCGGCTTGCAATGCAACGTCCTTCGCCCCACCTGAGACCGGCAAACTTGAACCTCGGAGGCTATCTTGCAACGACTGATTGGGCGAAATCTGATCGGCGGCGCCCTGGCCGCGTGCCTTGTCCTTGGCGCCGGTGCCGCAGTCGCCGATGAAGTCGGCAAGGTCGGCGTCGACTGGCTCGGCAACGACATCATCGTCGAAGCGATCAAGGACCCGAAGGTGGACGGCGTCACCTGCCACGTGTCCTATTTCGACCGCGGCATCATCGACCGCCTGCACAAGGGCAACTGGTTCGAGGATCCTTCCGATTCCTCGATTTCGTGCCGCCAGACCGGTCCGATCACCATCGGCGACATCGACATGAGCGAAGGCGGCGAGGAGGTGTTCAAGCAAGGCATCAGCCTGATCTGGAAGAAGCAGGTGGTGAACCGCATCTACGACAAGGCCAACGAGACGCTGATCTACCTCTCGCATTCGCGCCAGGTGCAGAACGGCTCGGCCAAGATGTCGGTCACCACCGTGCCGCTCTACGGCCAGAACGTGGTGTGGACGAAGGGCAAGCCGAAATAGATGTTCTTTCGTGCAATTGACCTGACCGACAATTGCTCCCGGCTTGCGGGAGCTATTGCCCTGACGTAAAGCCGCCCGCATGGACCGTTCCGAAAATCTCGTGCTGAAAGATCCTGAGCCGCGTATCCATCCGACGGCGGAGCTGAAAGCATGCAAGCTCGGTCGCTACGCCTCGATCGGCGAGCGGGTGGTGCTGCGCGAAGTGAGCGTCGGCGATTTTTCCTATTTCGAGCGGCACGCCGAGGCGATCTACACGAACATCGGCAAATTCTGCTCGATTGCCGCCAACAGCCGCATCAATGCGCTGGATCATCCGATCGAGCGACTGACCCAGCACAAGGTCAGCTACCGGCCCAACGAATATTTCCGCTGGCTGGGCGTCGATGCCGTCTTCCGCGAACGGCGCCAGGCGAAGGCGGTGAGCATCGGCCATGACGTGTGGATCGGCCACGGGGCCGTGATCATGCCCGGCCTCACCATCGGCAATGGCGCCGTCGTCGGCGCCAATGCCGTCGTCACGCATGACGTGCCGCCCTATACGATCGTCGCCGGTGTGCCGGCCAAGCCGCTTCGGCCGCGCTTCGCAGCCGATATCGCGGCGCGGATCGAGGCTCTCGCCTGGTGGGACTGGCCGGTCGAAAAGCTCGCCAGCGCCGTTCCCGACATGCAGGCCATGACCATCGAGACCTTCCTGGACCGCTGGGAAAATCACGCCGCGTGAGTGACGCCGGCGCGGCTGAAGAGCACGCGCATTTGCGCCAAAGGCGCGCTTCAGGGAACCACTATGCGAGCGCTCCGGACTGAACCCCTTCCGTCATGCGGGGGTGGCGCAACGGAAGGGGCTGGAGGTAAACCGCTGTGAAGCGGAAGGAACAGGCCTGTTTTGCCTGCACCGTTACTGTGACACCAAACCGATAAAGTGTGTTGTCCTTCCGATTCCCTTGATGCGTGCATTCGATTGCGGCGGTTGTATTTCTTTCCGATGGGAACCCGATATGGCCGCCGGTTGTTCCTTCCGGCGTACCGCACGGCGCGGCGCTGTTTGAGGGACCCCATGATCGAGAAGCTCTTCACCAAAATCGCCAACCGGGTAGCCCACCTTGCGGGGCTGTCGCCGACATTCGCACTCTGCTGCCTGATCGTCATCATCTGGGCAGTAAGCGGCCCACTCTTCGCCTTCTCGGACACTTGGCAACTGGTGATCAACACCGGGACGACGATCATCACCTTCCTGATGGTGTTTCTCATCCAAAACACCCAGAATCGAGACGGCGCGGCAATCCAGGCCAAACTGGACGAGTTGATCCGGGTCAGCGAAGCCAAGAACACCTTCATCGGTATCGAGCATCTGACCGAAGCCGAGGTCCAGGAGATCCGTGCCAAATGCGAGCGGGCAGCGAAGCGGCATGACGAGAAAATCGCGGCCGTAGCTGCCAAGAAAGCCGTGGCGTCAAAGAGCAAACCGAAAAAGCAGGTGGCTCGAAGCACCGGCTGAAACCGGTTAACCCCCAAGGGTTCCGTCGTTGCTCGAATGCGACCCGATCCGAACACCGGCTCTCATTTTTCGGACATGCTCATTGCTTCATGAATGCCGCGAAGGCATCCTTGTGGTCGGGGTGCCAGCGCGACAGAGCAGGGCGGTTTTCGATGATGTCGCCGATCGCCCAGGCCATGCGTTTCTCATCCAGCGGACGCGTCACCTCGTTGTCAGGGCACAGGATGTAGAAGTCGCGCTTTGTCAGGGATTCCAGCATGAAATCAATGACCTGTTCGCCGGTCCAGGCGCCGGCCGGCTTCTCGGTCGCACCCTCGGTCAGGCCGGTATAGGTGAAGCCCGGGATCAGCAGATGCGCCGACAGATGGGCACCCGGTTCGTTGCGCAGGGCATGCGCCAGTCCCTCGGTAAAGGTCTTCACGCCGGCCTTGGAGACGTTGTAGGCAAGGTTTCCAGGCGGCGTGGTGATGCCTTGCTTGGAGCCGGTGTTGACGATCAGACCCGGCTGGCGGGCTCCCAGCATGCGGGGCACGAAGGCTTCGACGCCATGCACGACACCCCAGAAATTGATGTCCAGCAGCTGCTTCCAAGTGTCGCGGTTCTCCCACGGCTTGCCCGGGTTGTTGCCGACACCAGCATTGTTCATCAGCAGCGACACATTGCCGAAGGCGCCAAAGGCTCTTTCGGCGAGACGATCCACGTCTTGTGCCTTCGAAACGTCGGCGGCGACGGCCAGCACGGCATCGTCGCCGGCGATCGCGGAAACAACACGGGCCGCATCCTCAAGACGCGGGCCGGCGATATCGGCGAGCACGATCTTCATGCCCATGAGAGCCAGCCGCTTCGCGGCCGCAAGACCAATGCCGCTGGCAGCACCGGTAATGACGGCGGCATTGCCCGAACCAAGCGCGGGCAAAGCGGTCTGGAGTTCTGCGTCGGTCAGCATGGGCGGCGGATTCCTTCTTGCGATGGCGCCGAACTTAGCGCCGGAGCGGGCTGGCGCAAGCCTCCACGCGCCTGGCTGCGCTTCAGCAGCCTGCTGGGCCGGGTTGACCGGTCCAGCCGAGACTGCGCATGGTGCCTCGCAAAAAGGAGATTTCCCGATTGACGGACTGGATCGAAATCCTGAAGCAGCAGACCACCATTGGCGATCAGATGAGCCGCGAAGTGCCGCAGATGCTGGCAAACCCCGAGATCAACGAAGCACAGGTGAAGACGCTGTTTTCCGCCTTGGAAAAACAGGCGGATTTCGTCGAGAAGCTGCGCATGGCGCTGGAAAAGTTCGGCCATGACTTTGCGGTCATCAAGGCGGCGGAACGGCTGGAAGAGCGCTACGCCGATCTTGCCGCGTCGGTGGCCGAGAAGCTGAAAGCGATGCGCCAATAGATCCCTATTTTTCGATCACGCGTGCGAAACGCCGGTCCGGCACAAGCCAGACCAGGGCAACCAGTACATAGATCGCGACGCCGATCCACTGGCTGATGAAGGTCAGCGGGATGGCGCAGAGATAGGCGACAAGCGAGATCTTGCCCTTGCGGTCGTTGCCGATCGCCCTGGCAAAGGCCGTATCGTTGCCGTGCAATCGGTGAAGCGTCACGACGAGAATGAAGTAGGCGATGGCGCACAGCGCAAGATCGGCGCCGTAGACGGCGACCGGCACCGGCGCGAAATGGTTTTCGCCCATGAAGGCCGTCGTCACCGGCATCAGCGACAGCCAGAACAGGAGATTGAGGTTCGCCCACAACACGCGGCCGTCGACCCGCTGCACGGTGTGGAACATATTGTGCAAATTGTTCCAGTAAAGGCCGACGTTGATGAAGGACAGCACGTAGCTGAAGAAGATCGGCCATAGCGGCAGCAAGGCCGAGAGATCCTCGCCGTGCGGCACCTTCAGTTCAAGCACCATGATGGTGATGATGATGGCCACGACGCCGTCGGTGAATGCCTCGACCCTGCCTTTGCCCATGATTTGCGCCCTATGTCCGGTGTCGATCGTTGAAGATGCTAAATCGTTAGCTGATGTTGTCAGGCCGATAAACGCCATCCGGGAAATTTCTCAACTATATCAGGGGAAACTCTCCCGCCAGGCCGGCTCGCGGCAATGGTTTGCTGTGGCAAATTGTTGACTTTTCTTGCCACAGTCCTCCATCGAAGACAGGCTCGGCTGAATCACATAAGGCCGAGCGATCGAATGGGGTGACGGATGAGATTTCGATTTCTGCTCTGCCTCGCGACCATTCTGGCCGCCATCCTCGGCACGTCGGCCGCCGCGTTCGCCTACAGCGCCCACACCACCACCAACCTCAACGTGCGCTCCGGGCCCGGGTCGGGATATGCCAAGGTGGGGACGCTGCCAGCCGGCTACAGGGTGAACGTCACCGGCTGCCAACCGGGTTGGTGCAGAATCCATGGCGGCGGCTTCAGCGGCTGGGCCAGTTCCGGCTATCTCTCGCGGGCCCATGTCGTTCGCCCGCCGGTGATCATCGTGCGCCCGCCGCATGGTCCGCCGCACTGGCAGCATCGGCCGCACCGTCCTCCGCACCATCGCCCACCGCACAAACCGCGTCCCGGGAAGTGCAAGATCGCACCAGGTTTCTCCTGCAAATAACGGATTGCAGCGGGGTCACACGACAGGATGTCGTGACGGATCGGAACCATCGGCTCCGACACGAGCCTGTTCAGCCAACGGGTTTCCCGGTCCAGACAACGTCCGTCATGCTGTCAGGAGCCCGCCGGCCGGCCGGAACGTCGGGAGTAAGGGCGCGTTAAGGTCGCGATCCCTGAAACTGATGAAGAGGTTTGGCCATGGCCATTCGTGACTTGGCGCATACGCGCAACGAAGCAGGCGGCGAGGCTCTCGCAATCCCGGTGGTCGCCACAATGATCGCCGTTCTGTTTGCCGGCAGCACGGTGCTGACGCCGCTGTACATCATCTACAAGCAGCAATTCGGCTTTTCACAGATCACGCTAACGCTGGTCTACGCGGTCTATGTCGTCGGCAATCTCGGCGCCCTGCTGATGTTGGGCGGCGCGTCGGATGTCGTTGGGCGCCGGCCTGCCGCTCTCGCGGCCATGATCGTCGCCATCGCCAGCGCGCTTGTCTTTCTGTTCGCCAACAATGTCGTTCTGCTCGATGTGGCGCGCGTCCTGAGCGGGCTTGGCATCGGTGTCGGCGCGGGGACCGGAACGGCATGGATCGCCGAGCTTCTCCCCGGCGCTGACAAGGCGCGCGCCAGCGTCATTGCCACCAGCACCAATTTCCTGGGCCTCGGTTTCGGCGCACTCGTCTCGGGATTGTTGGCGCAGTATGAACCGTGGCCCTTGCGCCTGGTCTTCATCGTCTATCTGGCGGCGCTTGTATTCGTCTCCATCCTGGTCTGGCGTACACGCGAAACGGTGGCGGAGCCTGGCGGCCCCGGGCAGATTTCCATGCGGCCGCACTTTGCCGTGCCGGATGAAATCCGCGCGCGCTTCGTCGCGCCGGCGGTGACCGGTTTCGGCGCCATGGCGCTGGTCGGCTTCTATGCCGCGGTGGCGCCAAGCATCCTGGCGCAGCAACTGCACGAGACGAACCATGCTGTCGCCGGTGCGCTGTTCTTCGAATTGGCGATCATCACCGCGCTCAGCATAGTTGCGCTGAAGCAAATGCAGAGCGGCAAGGCCATGCTGGCCGCGCTGACGTTGATGATTCCCAGCATCCTCATGGTGGTGGCGGCGCAGATGCTGGCGTCGATGGCGCTGATGATCGCCGCCACCGCCTGCTGCGGCGTGACGGCCGCACTCGGCTATCGTGGCAGCCTGCAGGTGGTGAACGAGATCGCACCGGAGGATCGCCGCGCGGAAGTGGTATCCAGCTTCTTCATCTGCTGCTTTATCGGCAATGCCTTGCCCGTCATCGGCATTGGCATCATCTCGACCTATGCCAGCCCCATCGCGGCCAGCCTGGCGTTCGCCGCGATGATCATCGTGTTTGCGCTGGTCGCGCTGGGCTTTGGGTTGAAAAACAGGCCTTGAGAGCGGCCAGCTTCAGCCGTTCGGCGTCTCTGGGGAAAAATGCGCGCGTTGGCGCGGCACGCCGAGCCCGGTGTCGGGCGGCTCGCCGGCGGCCGGCCTGTTCTCGATCATGTGCAGGGTGCGCCAGCCGCCGAGACGGTAATAGGCCGCGGCCAGCAGCAGGGAGGTGATCGAGCCGGCGGGGAAACTCCACCACAGCGCCTCCTCGCCGATCACATCTCGCATGAAATAGGCAAAGCCGGTGCGCACGACCAGTACCGAGATCACCAGGATGACCAGCGGCGGCATCACGGCGCCCGTGGCGCGCACGGTGGCGAACAGCACGATGGTGACGCCGAACAGGATGAACGACCAGGACGCGACGTTGTTGATGTGAGCGGCGATGTCTATCGCCGCGCTGTCGCGGCTCAGGAACAGGCTGAGGATCGAGCGATCGAAGACCCATAGAAGTGCCACGAGAGCACCGGTCAGCACCAGGTTGAAGCCGACGCCTGACGCTGCGATGCGGCTGATGCGGTCCCAGCGGCCGGCGCCGACGTTCTGCGCCGCCATCGAGGACACGGCCGCGCCGATGGCGAGCGCGGGCATCTGGATGTAGGTCCATAACTGCGCGGCGATGCCGTAGGCGGCGGCCACCTGCGAACCGTAGGAATTGACGATGCCCATCACCGTCAGGGCCGCGGCCGAAATCACGATCATCTGCAAACCCATCGGCACCCCCTTGAAAACGACGACGCGCAGCAAGGCGGGATCCGGCCGCAGCAGCGCCAGATTGGCGCCGGCCAGACGCAGCGGGTGCTTACGGACATAGAGCACGATCAGGATGGCAATGACGCTCACCGTCTGGCCGACAAGCGTCGAGGTTGCCGAGCCGGCGATGCCGAGCTCTGGAAACGGCCCGATGCCGCGGATGAGCAGTGGGTTCAAGATGATGTCGAGCACGACGGCGAGCGCCATGAAAAAGAACGGCGTTCGCGAATCGCCGGCGCCGCGCAGCACCGTCATCACAAAGGACAGAAGGTTCATCATCGGCACGGCCACGAAGATGATGCGCAAATAGGAGCGCGCCAGCGGCAAGGCGTCGGGCGGTGTGCCGAGCGCGCCCAGAATGGCGTCTACCCAGATCCAGCCGCAGACGGCGAACAGCACCGAGACGAAGAAGAAGAAGGTGGCGCTGGTGCCGACGATGCGGCGCGCCTCGGGTAGGTCGCGGGCGCCGACCGATTGCGCCACCAGTATGGTGGCCGCCATGCCGATGCCGAACACCGTGCCGAGGATGAGGAACAGCACCAGATTGGCATTGGAGGTGGCGGTGAGCGCGGATTCGCCGAGGAAGCGGCCGACCCAGACGGCGTTGACCGAGCCGTTGAGCGATTGCAGCACGTTGGAGCCGAGCACCGGCAGGGCGAACAGCAGGAGCGTGCGCGGAATGGGGCCGCTGGTCAGGTCACCGGTGCGCCGGCGCGCGGGCATCTTTTCATCCATG
Organism: Mesorhizobium sp. B2-4-7; assembly: GCF_006442685.1. NCBI lineage: Bacteria > Pseudomonadati > Pseudomonadota > Alphaproteobacteria > Hyphomicrobiales > Phyllobacteriaceae > Mesorhizobium > Mesorhizobium sp. B2-4-7. Next base: position 209,365 of record NZ_VFVH01000006.1, on the reverse strand, counting down.
GCGGCAATCCGGCAAAGCTGGTTCTTTTGAGTCCGGCACGCAGGATACCGCAGGCCCGACCGGGATGCACCCTGGAGAAAGGAGCGATGGCGGGTAAGGCACGCCGTCGTGCATCCGATCATGCTTGTCGGGCCGGAGGCCCGCCTGGCGCCTCCGGCAAGATGCTTACTTCCTGGCGAGGCCGGGAAGCGTGACCTGAAAGACAAGGAACATGGTGTCGACATCGGCGCCGTCCTCGGCCTTGTAGGGCGCGCCGACCTGGAAACCGTCCTGGGCGAGGAAATCGTTGTCGTTGGCGACGAACAGGAAATAGTCGTCGGGCAGCTTCGGATCGAGCACGCTCGCCAGCGACATCGCTTCCCACTTTTCCGAGAGGTTGTCCTTGTCATTGGGCGCGCCATTGTGCAGGCCGAAGCGGGCAAGCTCGGCCTTGTCGTTGATGTCGATGAACGGCGTCAGCCTTGCCGGCGTCCCCGACGGATCGAGCACGCCCTTGGGCGCCACCGGCTTGTCGGCGGCATCGAAGGGACCGCCGGCGATGTCGGTCGCGCCGGAAAGGTCGACAATGTCGATCTTGCGATACAGCGACTCTTCGCCCTTCAGGCCCTGGCCATTGCCGCTGTCGCGCGCCAGCATCAGGAAAGCCGTGTCCGACAGCGCCACGATCTCGCTTTGCGCAGCCACCTTGGTCTTGCCCTTGGCGTCCTTGAACACCGGCAGCGGCACGACATATTCATGTGCCAGCTTGAGATGGGCAAGATCGGAGGCGTCATAGACCAGCGCCCTGGTGTTCTGGCGCGTCGAGGCCGAATCGCCGCCGTCCTGCCGGGTCGCCGACTGCAAAACCGCGATCACGAACTTGCCGTCCGGCGTCATTGCCATGCCTTCGAGGCCCTGATTGTTCTGGCGGCCGGTTTCGGGATCCTTTGGGTCGGGTTCGGCAGCACCTGGGCCCGGATTGTCGGAAGCAAAGTTGGCCGTGCCGTGGCGCATCGGCACGAGCGCGGCCGGAGGCTGGGTCGCCGACATCAGACGGCCGTCGGCGGAGAAGCGGTAGATGTCGGGACCGTATTCGTCGGAGACGAGCATGGTGCCGTCGGGCAGCCGCACGATCGCCTCGTTGTCGAGCGCGAGCTTGCCATTGTCGGCCTGCGGCAGGACAGGCATGTCGCCGGCGGCGGGACGCACGCCGTTCAGCGGGTCGAGACCGCTGGCGTCGGCGCCCTTGTCGTCGGTCAGGAGCATGGTGTCGGCGAGCGTCGCCTTGACGCCGGTCTGCTCCTGGCCGGCCGCGGGCGCGGCACCTGGCGCCACCGGGGCGAACTCGATGTTGATCGTGTTGAGGCGCGGCCGGTAGTCGGTGGTACCGACGACGTTATAACCGCGGTCGGGCAGCAGCCACAGCGAGCCTCTGTAGGTGCCGGCATCATGCGTCCAGCCCGCGGTGTCGATCGACATGCCGGAGCCGGAGCCGAAGGTCTCGCCGAACCTGTCGCGCTGGCCGGCCGGGATGCGGCCAACCCCCACCAGCCCCTTGTTGACGAAACTGGCGCCGCCGACGCTGGCCGAGCTGTCGGCGAAGGCGGGCAGCGAAACGGCCGAGGCCGCCAGCGCGGCGACCAGCAGCCGCAACGAGAATGAGCGTAGATGCGTCATGGATATCCCCTTGATGACAAAGCGCCGGGACGGCGGAATTCTGAGGTTGCCTGGCGGCGGCGAGGCTGCCGCCCTGGAGGGCCGCTTGTGCCCTCGGCAAGCGGTCTAAGGCGCGAACATGATGCTTGCATGACAGTTGGTGACGCATTCGCGTCGGCCCGCCGCGACGCTGCTGGGGAAGTGCGGCCGCGCCAAAAAATCGATCGTTCCGACACAGGTTCGACAGCGTCCAGGAGCTGTTCGTAGTACTAGACACTCATGTACAGTACGTATATGGTTCCGGTTTCGAACAGTCCGTGGAGGAGGGAAGCCTTGAAGTCTCACTACCGCGCAGTCGTCATCGGGGGAGGAGTGGTGGGCGCTTCGGTGCTCTATCACCTGGCGCGGTTCGGCTGGTCGGATGTGGCGCTGATCGAGCGCGCCGAACTGACGGCGGGGTCGACTTGGCATGCGGCGGCGGGGTTCCACGCGCTCAATGCCGACCCCAATGTCGCCGCGCTGCAGGATTACACCATCAACCTTTACCGCGAGATCGAGGCCGAATCCGGCCAGGACGTCGGGCTGCACATGACTGGCGGCGTCAACATAGCCAGCGATCCGGCGCGCTGGGAGTGGCTGAAATCGGCCTGGGCGGTATTCCAGTCGGTCGACATCGAGACCGCCCGGCTGGTGACGCCTGACGAGATCAAGGCAATCTGCCCGATCGTCGACGTCACCGGCGTGCTTGGCGGCCTCTACGATTCCAACGAGGGCCATCTCGACCCTTACGGCACGACGCATGCGTATGTCGGTGCCGCCAAGAAGCGCGGCGCCGACGTGATCCTGCGCAACCGCGTGGTCGAGCTGAAGGCGCGCGCCGACGGCCATTGGGATGTCGTCACAGAGCAACGCACCATCACCGCCGAGCATGTCGTGAATGCCGGCGGGTTGTGGGCCAAGCAACTCGGCCGCATGGCCGGGGTTGAACTGCCGGTGACGCCGATGGAGCACCATTATTTCGTCACCGAGGACATTCCGGAAGTCGCTGCCCTCGACAAGGAGATCGGCCTGGCCGTCGATCTCGACGGCTTTTCCTATCTGCGGCAGGAGCGCAAGGGCGTGCTGCTCGGCGTCTACGAGCAGAACCCGAAGCACTGGAACATGGACGGCGCGCCGTGGGATTACGGCATCGAGCTCATCCCCGAAGACACCGACCGCATCGGCCCGGAACTTGCCAAGGCGCATGAGCGCTTCCCTTGCCTGGCGACGGCAGGCATCCGCAAATGGGTCAACGGCGCCTTCACCTTCACCCCGGACGGCAATCCGATCGTCGGGCCGGTGCGCGGCCTGAAGAATTACTGGGTTGCCTGCGGCGTCATGGCCGGCTTCAGCCAGGGCGGCGGCGTCGGCAAGTCGCTGGCCGAGTGGATGATTTACGGCGAGCCGCAGGCCGACATTTTCGGCATGGACATCGCCCGCTACGGCGCCTTCGCCGCAAACCGGGAATATCTCAGGCAGACGACGCGACAGTTTTATTCTCGTCGTTTCGTCATGACCTTTCCCAACGAACGGCTGCCTGCGGGCCGGCCGCTGAAACGCCCCGGCGCCTATGACGGCATGAGTGCGGCGGGCTGCGAATGGACGGCTTCCTGGGGGCTGGAAATCCCCGCCTATTTCGCGCCGATGGGATTCCGCGAGGAGACGACGCTCAGGCGCTCCAACGCCTTCGACATCGTCGGTGACGAGGCGCTGCAAGTCCGGCGCGCCGCCGGCCTCATCGATATCTCGGCCTATGCGCGCTACGCGATCACGGGACCGGGCGCGGAGGCTTGGCTCGACAGGCTGCTGGCCTGCAGGCTGCCGAAGGCGGGACAGGCGAGGCTGGCGCCGATGCTCGGGCCGGACGGGCGGCTGAAGGGCGATCTCACCGTCTTCAACTGGGGCAATGGCGACTACTGGCTGATGGGCTCCTACTATCTGCGCGAATTCCACATGCGCTGGTTCGAAGCGCATATGGCTGAAGGCGTTTGCGTCACCGATATTTCAGATGCGATGTCGGGCTTTCTGGTCACCGGCCCCAATGCCAGAAAGATCGTCGAGCGCACGACGCAGCAGGACATCTCCCCCAAAGCATTGCCATTCATGGCATGCGGCGAATTCGACATCGGCATGGTGCGGGCAAGGATGGCTCGCCTCTCCATCGCCGGCGAACTCGGCTTCGAGATCAACTGCCCGGCCACCATGCATGCCACATTGCGCGAAACGCTGCTTGCCGCCGGCGAGGATCTCGGCCTCGCCGAGATTGGCTATTACGCACTCAACGCGCTTCGGCTGGAAAAGAGCTTCGGCATCTGGTCGCGTGAATTCACGCAAGGCTACACGCCCGGCCAGACAGGGCTCGACCGCTTCATTGCTTTCGACAAGGGCGATTTCATTGGCCGCGAGGCGGCGCTGAAGGAACGCAAGGCCGGTGTTGCACGACGGATCGTGACGCTGGAAGTCGATGCCATCGACGCGGACGCCAGCGGCTTCGAGCCGGTCTGGCACGGCGCTCGGCGCGTCGGCTTCGTCACCTCCGGCGGCTTTGGCTACACGATCGGCAAGAGCATCGCGCTAGCGTTGGTGGATGGCGATTTTGCCGAGGAAGGAACGGCGCTTTGCGTGCACATTGTCGGCACCGAGCGGCCGGCGCGTGTCATTCCGGCTTCGCCCTACGATCCCTTGGGCAAGGCGATGCGGCAATGAGGAGGTTTCGGGATGATCGATGACGCGGCACGCGAAGGCAGGCGCGAGCGCCGGCGAGGACGCATCGGCGAGGCCGGCAGCGAGAGCAGCCGCCGGCCCAATTACCGCTCTCTGAAGAACCCATTCCTGCCGCAGCCAATCTTTTCGGACGACCACGTCGCCTCGATCCACGACACGGCGCTGCGCGTGCTGGAAGAGCTGGGCATCAAGGTTCTGCTGCCGCAGGCGCGCGACCTGCTCGCTCGCGCCGGCGCCCTGATCGACCCCGAAACCGACATGGTGCGGATCGGCCGCGACATGGTGGCGGCCGCACTGGCCTCGGCGCCAAAATCGATCCAGACCCATGCCGGTGACCGCTCCCGCGATCTGACGCTGGAACTCGGGTCGATGACCTTCCTGGCCGGGTGCGGCGCGCCGAACGTCACTGACCTCGAACGCGGCCGCCGACCAGGCACACTGGCGGCCTTCGAGGAGTTCATCAAGCTGGTGCAGCATTTCGACGTGCTGCACATGCTGGGACCTTGCGTCGAGCCGCAGGACATCGACAACCGTTTTCGCCACTACGCCGTCAACCGGGCGCAACTGACCCTGTCGGACAAGCTTCCCTTCATCTTCGCGCGCGGCACCCCGCAGGTCGACGATAGTTTCGACATGATCAGGTTGGCGCGCGGGCTGTCCGAAGACGAGTTCCGCTCGGGCGCCCATTGCTACACCGTCATCAACACCAATTCGCCGCGCCAGCTCGACATCCCGATGGCGCAAGGCATCATCGACTTCGCCAGGGCGGGCCAGGTCCTGATCATCACGCCCTTCTGCCTGGCGGGTGCGATGGCCCCGATCACGGTGGCCGGCGCGCTGACGCTGCAGCATGCCGAGGCGCTGGCCGGGTTGACGCTGGCGCAGATCGTGCGGCCGGGCGCCCCTGTCGTCTACGGCTCCTTCTCCTCCAATGTCGACATGAAATCGGGCGCGCCGGCCTTCGGCACGCCGGAACATATCAAGGCGACGCTGGGGGCCGGCCAACTGGCGCGCTTCACCGGCCTGCCGTGGCGTTCGGGCGGCGGCAGCGCGGCCAACATCTCCGATGCGCAGGCGGCGCATGAGACGCAGTTTGCGCTGTGGGGCTCGGTGCTGGCGGGCGCCACCGTGTGCATCCATGCCGCCGGCTGGCTGGAGGGGGGGCTGAGCGTTTCCTTCGAAAAGCTGGTGACCGACATCGAGGCGTTGCAGACGGTGGCTGAACTGTGCGCCGCCACGCCCGGCGACGACGATGCCATCGGCTTCGAGGCAATCGCCGAAGTGCAGCCGGGCGGCCATTTCTTCTCGGCCGGCCACACCATGGCGCGCTACCGCACCGCTTTCTACGAGCCGCTGGTGGCCGACTGGTCGAATTTCGGCAACTGGACGCAGGCCGGTTCCAAGACCGCAACCGAACGCGCCACCGGTATCTGGAAGCGCATCCTCGCCGATTTCGAGCCGCCGGCGACGGCCATTGCCACGTCGGCTGTGCTCGATGATTTCATCGCGCGCCGCACCGAACAGGGCGGGGCGGCGCCGGTGTCGTGAGATAGCTTATTCCTCTCATCGTCCTGAATTGTGGGTGCGATCCGGAACCCGCTGCACCTCTCATGCATTCATGGCACGGCCGGTGCCTGCTCGCATTGCGAGCCATTGAGGGAGGACGACCACATGGGTTTCGATCAGTACCACGAACCGCCCGAAGAATTGTCGCAGGAGGTGCGAACCTTCGCCCGCATGATCACCTCGCTGATCGAGGAAGCGGAAGCGATCTCCTGGTATGAACAGCGCATGTCGGTGGAGAAGGACCCGCAGGCCCGCGCCATCATGAAGAACGCGCAAGGCGAGGAGTTCAAGCATTTCGGCATGGACCTCGAATTCCTGCTGCGTCGGAAGCAGGACTGGCGCGCGGAACTGAAGGAAATCCTGTTCACCACCGGCGATATCGTCAAGGCCGGCGAGGCGGGCGAGAAGAAGGTGGATTGAGCGGTCCGGCCCGGGTGGTTACCGAAAGTTCCTTTCACTCCGGACGTCCACGCTATTGGAATTGATTCCAATCAATTTTAGCTGTGAAATCGCAAATATAATTAGCATCAAAATCTACTTCGATTTTCACAAGAAAACCTCAGGATTTTTCGGCCAGCTCCTTACCCGAGCCAGTGTCCATTTTTCTCACACCGCCGCGACAAATCCGTCCAGCACGCGTTTCTGGCCGGCTTTGTCGAAGTCGATGGTCAGCTTGTTGCCCTCGATGGCCGCGATGTTGCCGTTGCCGAATTTCTGGTGGAAGACGCGGTCGCCGACGTTGAACGGAGACGGTGTGTCGGCGACGGATTTGGCGACCAACTCGCCGTCGATGGTGCGGCCCTTGATCGAGGTGCGGCCGGCGCCGTAGCCGCTGTCGGTCTCGCCATAGCCGATGCGCTCGACCTGGTGGCCGGAGCGCGAGCCCCAGTTGCGATCGGTCGCCTCGGTGCGGTTCTGCTGCGCCCGCTGCCAGCCCGGCGTGGCGTAGCTGTTGGAGAAGGCGCCGGATTTTTCGGCGCCGACATTGTCGAAGCGCGAGGCGCCATAGGGGTTCTGTCTTCCTGCCCCCTGGCCGCCTCGGCCGGAAGCGAACGAGCCGCCGCCATAGGAATTGCCGTAGCCGCCATAGGAGTTGCCGCTTTCGGCGACTTCGACATGGGTTTCAGGCAGTTCATCGAGGAAGCGGGAGGGAATCGTCGATTGCCACAGGCCGTGGATGCGGCGGTTGGAGACGAACCAGATGTGCAGGTTCTTCTTGGCACGGGTGACGCCGACATAGGCCAGCCGGCGCTCCTCCTCCAGGCCGGAACGGCCGCCTTCGTCCAGCGCGCGCTGGTGCGGGAACAGGCCTTCCTCCCAGCCCGGGAGAAAAACGGTCTCGAATTCGAGGCCTTTGGCCGAATGCAGCGTCATGATGTTGACGGCGTCGAGTTCGACGTTCTGCTCGGCATCCATGACCAGAGCGACATGTTCGAGGAAGGAGCGCAGCGATTCATACTCCTCCATGGAGCGGATCAGCTCCTTGAGGTTCTCCAGCCGGCCGGGCGCCTCGACCGAACGATCGTTCTTCCACATGTCGGTGTAGCCGCTCTCTTCCAGGATGGTCTCGGCCAGTTCGGTGTGCGGCGTGGTTTCCAGCGCCTTCTGCCAGCGTTCGAAATTGGCCGCGACCTCGCGCAATGCGGCGCGCGGTTTGGGCTTCAATTCATCGCTCTGGGCGAGCTTGGCGGCGGCTTCCAACATCGGTACGCGCAGCGCGCGGGCCGTGTCGTGGATCTGGCGGATGGTGGTTTCGCCGAGGCCGCGCTTGGGCACATTGACGATGCGCTCGAAGGCGAGATCGTCGGCGCCTTGCGCGACGACGCGGAAGAAGGCAAGCGCGTCGCGGATCTCCATGCGCTCATAGAAGCGCGGGCCGCCAATGACGCGGTAGTTGAGACCGAGCGTGACGAAGCGGTCCTCGAACTCGCGCATCTGGAAGGACGCCCGCACCAGGATCGCCATGTCGTTGAGATTGTGCTTCTGGCGCTGATAAGCCTCGATGGTCTCGCCGACAGCGCGCGCTTCCTCCTCGGAATCCCAGGCGGCGTGGACGTTGACCTTGCCGTCCTCGGGATCGTCGCGATCGGTGAACAGCGTCTTGCCGAAGCGGCCTTCATTGTGGGCGATGAGGTGCGAAGCGGCGCCGAGGATATGCGCGGTGGAACGATAATTGCGCTCCAGCCGGATGATGGTGGCGCCGGGAAAATCCTTGTCGAAGCGCAGGATGTTGTCGACCTCCGCGCCGCGCCAGCCATAGATCGACTGGTCGTCGTCGCCGACGCAGCAGATGTTTACTTTGTTTTCGCTCACGGGCTGTTCCGCGCCTGCCGGCGCGGGCCCGACCCCTCTTTTCTGCGCGCCTTCGGCGTCGCGGGAGGGGCTTCGCAAAGGCTCGGACGCCCGGTCAGGCTTGCGGCCTTCGGCCGAATGCAAATCCGTAGACGTCGCGCTACGCCCGCTATTTGGCCGCTGCGCCAGGAGCCGCAGCCACATGTATTGCGCGGTGTTGGTGTCCTGGTACTCGTCGACCAGGATGTATCTGAACCGCTTGTGATACTCCTTCAGCACGTCCGGATTGGCGCGGAAGATGCGGATAGGGTGGCAGAGCAGATCGCCGAAATCGCAGGCGTTCAGCGTCTGCAGGCGCTCCTGATAGGCCTTGTAGAGCTCGCGGCCCTTGCCGTTGGCGAAACTGCGCGCATCGCCCTCGGCGATATCGGCCGGGCCTTGCCCCTTGTTCTTCCAGCCGTCGATCATCTGCGCGAACTGCTTGGCCGGCCAGCGCTTGTCGTCAAGGCCCTCGGCCTGGATCAATTGCTTGATCAGCCGCACGACGTCGTCGGTGTCGAGGATGGTGAAGTCGGATTTCAGCCCGGCAAGCTCGGCGTGCCTGCGCAAGAGCTTGACGCCGATCGAGTGGAAGGTGCCGAGCCAGGGCATGCCCTCGACATTGCCTTCGCCGATCAGGATGCCTATGCGCTGCTTCATCTCGCGCGCGGCCTTGTTGGTGAAGGTCACGGCCAGGATCTGCGAGGGAAAGGCTTTTCCGGTCGCCAGGATGTGGGCGATGCGGGTGGTCAAGACGCGCGTCTTGCCGGTGCCGGCGCCGGCCAGCACCAGAACCGGGCCTTCGGTGGTCTCCACCGCCAGCCGCTGTTCGGGGTTCAGCCCCTTCAGATAGTCGGGCGCGTTGTTGTGGCCGCTGCGGGCAGCCATGGCGCGCGCGGCGATGCCCGACGGGGCGGTGGGCCGCGGATCGGGTTCATCGAAAAAGGGCATGTCTTCGGAAAAGCCGGACATCGCCCCCGAATGTAGTGATTCGGTGGAGAAAGACCAGAACTGTCTACGTTTTGTTCCACTCCTGATTGTTTCCCGCCTGCTTGACAGGCAGGGCGGGTGAGGGAAAGCTGCGCAAAGGGCAGGGAGGGGATCCTGTTGCCCACCGCCGCCTCGAGGCGCGCAACAGTCGAAGGAGTATCATCTTGGCTGTCACCATCACCTCCCTCATCCTCTTCCTCATCGGCCTCGCGCTTGGCGCCGGCGGCATCTGGTTGGCTTCACTGGGAGGTAGCTGGTACTACATCATATCAGGCATCGCCTTCCTCATCGCAGCATGGCTGCTCTACCGGCGCAGATCCACCGCGCTCTGGCTCTACGCCGCGATCGTGCTGGGCACGCTTGCCTGGGCGGTCTGGGAAATCGGCTTCGACTGGTGGGAACTCGGGCCGCGCGGCGGCATCATCGTGCTCGTCGCGTTGTGGCTGCTGACGCCGTGGGCGAGGCGGGGCCTTGTTGGTCCCGATGGCCGCGCGCCGCTCATTCTCGCCGTTTTGGCGTCGCTGGCGGTCGCCGGCTATTCAATGACGACCGATCCCAAGGATATTGCCGGCAATCTCGACACCGACAAGGTGACCCCGGCGGCCGATCTAGGCGGCGACATACCTGCCGGCGAATGGCACTTCTACGGCCGTACACCCTATGGCCAGCGCTATTCGCCGCTCGACCAGATCACGCCGGAGAACGTCGCCAACCTGCAGCCGGCCTGGACTTATCGCACCGGCGACGTGAAAGGTCCCGACGATGTCGGCGAGACCACCTATCAGGTGACGCCGCTGAAGATCGCCGATACGCTCTACATCTGCACGCCGCACAATTTCGCCATCGCCATCGACGCCGCCACGGGCAAGGAGAAGTGGCGCTACGATCCCCAGGTCAAGCTCGACAAGGACCGCCAGCACCAGACCTGCCGCGGCGTCTCCTACTACGCCGACGCCAAGATCGGTGCCGGGCAGCCTTGCGCCGCGCGTGTCTACCTGCCGACTTCGGACGCGCGGCTGATCGCGCTCGACGCCGCCAACGGTCAGGTCTGTCCGTCCTTTGCCGAAGGCGGCACGCTGAACCTTCTGACCGGCATGCCTTATCCCAAGTCCGGCTATTACTATTCGACCTCGGCGCCGCTGATATCGGGCGGCAAGATCATCGTCGGCGGCGCGGTCAACGACAATTATTCGACGCAGGAGCCGTCCGGCGTCATCCGCGCCTTCGATGCCTCCACCGGGGCGCTGATCTGGAACTGGGATTCCGGCAATCCCGACCAGACCACGCCGCTGGCGGCAGGCCAGACCTACACCGCCAATTCGCCCAACATGTGGTCGACGCCGAGTGCCGACGAAAAGCTCGGTCTGCTCTACATACCGCTCGGCAACCAGACGCCGGACCAGCTCGGCGCCGGCCGCAGCGCCAATGTCGAGAAATTCTCCTCCTCGATCACCGCGCTCGACCTCAATACGGGGCAATTGAAATGGGTGCGCCAGACCGTGCATCATGACCTTTGGGACATGGATGTGCCGGCGCAGCCGAGCCTTGTCGACATCACCAAGACCGACGGAACGGTCGTGCCGGCGCTGGTCGGGCCGACCAAGCAGGGCGACCTCTACGTGCTCGACCGGCGCACCGGCGAGCCGGTCATCCCGGTCAAGGAAGTGCCGGCGCCCGGCGGCGCCATCGAAGGCGACTACACATCGCCCACGCAGCCGGTGTCGGACCTTTCCTTCAATCCGCCGCCGCTGACCGATGCCGACATGTGGGGCATCACCATGTTCGACCAGCTGGCGTGCCGGATTGCGTTGCACAGGCTGCGCTATGAGGGCCGCTACACGCCGCCATCGCTGCAGGGCACGCTGGTCTATCCCGGCAATTTCGGCGTCTTCAACTGGGGCGGCGTGGCGGTCGATCCGGTCCGGCAGGTGCTGTTCGGCATGCCGACCTATCTCGCCTTCACCTCCAGGCTTGTGCCCCGCGCGGACGTGCCGCCGCCAGGCGACGCCAAGGGCAGCGAGCAGGGGCTGAACCGAAATGACGGCGCTCCTTATGCGGTGGTGATGGGACCGTTCCTGTCGCCGCTCGGCATTCCGTGCCAGGCGCCGCCATGGGGCTATGTCGCCGGCGCCGACCTCAGGACCGGACAGATCGTTTACAAGCACAGGAACGGCACGGTCTACGACATGACGCCGCTGCCTTTGCCGCTGAAGGTCGGCGTGCCCGGCATTGGCGGGCCGATGATCACCGCCGGCGGGGTGGCTTTCCTCGGCGCCGCGGTCGACGACTACCTGCGCGCCTACGACCTGACCTCAGGCAGGCAGCTCTGGCAGGCGCGCCTGCCAGCCGGCGGGCAATCGACGCCGATGACCTATACGGTGGCTGACGGGCGCCAGTTCGTGGTCATCGTCGCCGGCGGCCATGGCTCGGTCGGCACCAAGCCCGGCGATTACGTGATGGCGTATGCGCTGCCGAAGTAGGAACGGGTGCGGTCTCGCAGGATCGCGCCCTAGCTGATTCCGAGATGGCTCTTCAGGCTTGGCACCGAGCCGAGCACTTCGTTGGTGAGGTCAGGCCCGGCGGCGGCTTCGGCCTGTTGGATCAGCGTGGCGCCAGCCTGCCTGATCTGCGCCATGTCGAGGCCGGAGGCCTTGAGCGCGGCGACGCCGTTGATCAGTGCGCCGGCCTTTTCGCCGAGAACACCGCCCAGCGCGCCTTGCAACGAGGACAGCAGGCCGCCACCGCCGGCCGCGCCGGCGGCCATGACGTCGTATTGGCGGGCGAGATCGTCGGCGCCGGGAATCTTGGCGAAGAAACCCGAGACGTTGGTGCCTTCCGCCTCGTGCTCCAGCACCGAGAAGATGGTGCCGACGACTTTCTCGGTCGTTGCCTGGTCGAGGCCCGCCTTTTGCGAGACGGTGTTGACAATATCCTGGACGTTCATGGTCTCACCTCAAATTTGGAAATTTCGATCATCGACCGCCTGCCTGCGTCCACAAGCCGGAAGCGTAATGCCTGAGCGGCAGCCAGGGCAAGGACGAACGCGCTGGTGAGGATAGGCATGATCATCGGCGGGTGTCCTTCTGGTCGGGACGGGATGGGACGGGCATCGGTAGCACGCAGCTTCCCTTACCATTGGGCAGTGCCGCCAGGATTTATCGGCGATGACCAAAAAGTGATGGGGCGGGCGCCGGCGTTGCCGGCTTCACTGGCTGCGGCCGATGCTTGCCGCTGCGCTCATCCAGGCTGGACCGGGCCAGCCGCGCCCCTATGTAGCTCCGGTGTTGAAGCCTGAAGCCGAGGAATGCGCCATGACCAAAGCAGCCGCCAGACCAGCAAAGCTTGGGATCACCCAGGCGATGATCGACGCCTATGACGAATACACGCATCTGACACTCGATCGCCGCCGCTTCATGGAGCAACTGACCCGGCTTGCGGGATCCGGGGCGGCGGCCGCGGCGATCGCGCCGATGCTGGCTGCCAACTCCGCCCAGGCGGCCATCGTCGCCGAGAACGATCCCCGCGTGAAAGGCCAGGACATCGCCTATCCCGGCGCCGGCGGCGAGATGAAGGGCTATCTGGTCAAGCCGGCGGACCAGGCGGGCAAGCTCGGCACCGTCATCGTCATCCACGAAAACAGGGGGCTCAACCCGCATATACGCGACGTCGCCCGGCGCGTGGCGCTGGAGGGGTTCGTGGCGCTCGCTCCGGATTTCCTATCGCCACTCGGCGGCACGCCCGCCGACGAGGACAAGGCGCGCGACATGTTTACCAAGCTGGATCCGGCGCAGACCGTCGCGAATGGCGTCGCGACGGTGGCTTTCCTCAAGGCCGACAAGGAAGGCAACGGCAAGGTCGGTGTCGTCGGTTTCTGCTGGGGCGGCGGCACGGCCAACATGCTCGCCGTCAACGCGCCTGATCTGGCGGCAAGCGTCGCCTACTACGGCATGCAGCCGAAGGCCGCGGACGTTTCCAAGATAAAGGCGGCGCTGCTGCTGCACTATGCCGGATTGGACAAACGCACCAATGCCGGCATCGCCGCCTTCAAGAAGGAACTCGATGCCGCGCATGTCGAATACACGGTCTATGTCTATGAAGGCGCCAATCACGCCTTCAACAATGACACTTCGGCAGCGCGCTATGACAAGAAGGCGGCTGATCTCGCCTGGGGCCGGACCGTCGCCTTCCTGAAGGAGAAACTGGCTTAGAACAGGATCTACTGCGTGCTCGCCGGCCTGTGCAAGGCGACGCCGGCCACCACCAGCGCAATACCGATGCAGTCGCTGATGCCGGGGATCTGGCGCAGCACGAGAATGCCGATCAGCGTCGCGGTGACTGGCAGCAGCGACAGCATCAGCGCGAAGCTCGACCGCGGCAGCCGCGCCATGGCGAGCTGGTCGCAGATATAGGGGATGACCGAGGAGCAGATGCCGACGCCGATGGCCGCCAGCAGCAGCGGCGCGGAGAAAAAGGCGGGCAACGCGTCGGTGAGGCCGATCGGCAGCACGACCAGGAAGGCCACGGCCATGGCGGCGCCGAGCCCGGCAATGCCGCCGCCGGCGCCTGAAGCGGCGACGCGGTGGCCAAGCACGATATAGCCCACAAACAGCGCGCCGTTGAGGAAGGCCCAGAACAGGCCGAGGGGATCGCTGGACCATTTGACGTCGATCAGCAGCAAGGTGCCGGCCACGGCGACGGCAAGGGCAGCGAGATTGCGCGCGCTTCGGAGACCGACCAGCGCGACGCCGATGGTGCCGACGAATTCGATCGCGGCCACCAGCGAAATCGGCAGGCGGTCGAGCGCCAGATAGAAGGAGCAGTTCATTACTGCGAGACAGGCGCCGAAGGCGAGCAGCAGCAGCCGTGTCGACCGATCGGCCTGGGCGAAGGTCCGCCACGGACGCGTCAGCGGCGCGAAGATCAAGGCGGCGGTGGCGATGCGCAGCCAGGCCATGCCAAGCACGCCGATCTGCGCAAACAAAAGCACGGCGAAGGCAGGGCCGAGATAGTGGAACACGGCGCTGACACAGAACCAGACATGCGGCGGCAGCGACGTCGGCAGGCTGGTAAAGGCCGCACCTGTGGGCGTGGTTTGGACTTGCGTCCGATCGTTCATCGGATCAGTATCGCAGGTATTTTTTCCGTCTGATATGGGTCGTGGTCGTTCAGGGACCTCGGTCGCTTTCCGGATGCAAGGAGTTTTTGATGAAGCGCCTTCGAAACGAAAATCTCGACCTCGACGCGGTCGATCTGAAGATACTGCGCCTGCTGGAAAAAGATGCGCGCGCCAGCACGGCCGAGCTGGCGCGCGCCGTCGGCCTGTCGGCGCCGAGCGTGTCCGAGCGTGTCAAGCAGCTTCAGGAGAGCGGCGTCATCGAAGCCTATTGCGTGCGGATCAATCCGGCGGCGCTTGGCCTGAACCTGTCGGCATGGCTGCGCATCAGGCCGGTGCCGGGGCAGCTCGCCGTCGTGGCCGAGATCATCCGCGACCTACCCGAGATCGCGCAATGCGACCGGGTAACCGGCGAGGACTGTTTCATCGCGCTGGCGCATGTCGGCTCGGTGGCCGAACTCGAACGGGTGATCGACCGTATCATTCCCTACGCGATGACCAACACGGCGATCATCCAGTCTTCGCCGGTGGCGGCGCGCTCGCCGCTGGCGGCGATCAGGCGGCAGGGTTGAGGTCAAACGCCCGGAATGTCGTCAATGGAAGTGGCCGCTCTACCCGCAGCGTCAGGCGTGGCCGCGCTTCATGCGGGCCTGCTTAAGGATGACGCGCCAGCGGATCATGTCGAAGGGGATCGGCTCATTGTTGTTGGCGATGTGGAAGATCTCGTTGTTGACGTTCTTCAGCGAGCGCCAGAAATCATAGTCGGTAATGCGCGGATCGGCGGCGAGCCTGTCCACCTCGACTTTGATATCGGTTTTCATGCACGTCCCCCGAATCGGCTATGCCCCGCCGCCCGTGTCGCTACTTCGATGCGGATCGTTTTCGAACGGCCCGCTGAGTCGCGCAACGGTCCAATCGGCTTGTTCCCGTTAAAACCTCGGTAAGGTTAACGCGGGCCCTGGGCGGGTTCAAGCCGTCTTGCGTTTGATGCCGATCGAGCGGCCTGCGCGTTCGGGCATCGGCAAGGCTGCGTGAGCGGCGCGCATCGCTTCGATCTTGGCCAGCACGTCGGCGGGGAAGGGGGCTACCTTGGGCCCGGACATGTCGACATGCAGTGCAAGCTGCTCGGACGTGGCGGCGAGCCAGCCGTCGGCATGGCGGATTTCCTGGTAGAACCGCAGCCGCTTCTCGTCATGGTCGATGAGCTGGAAGGAGACCGTGACCTTGTGGTCGAGATGCAGTTCCTGCACGTAGCAGACATGGACTTCGGCGGTGTAGATGGTGAGGCGACGGTTCTTGACATAGTCCAGCCCCATGCCCATCGCCTCGAAGGCTTCATCCGAACAGCGGTCGAACAGGACATTGTAGTAGGCCATGTTGAGATGGCCGTTATAATCGATCCAGTCCTTCTCGATAGCCATTGGCTGAGAAACAAAAGGGGCGGGGATCGGCATGGCAACTTCCTTGTTCTGGTGCTGGACAGAGCGTGGTTGTAAGAGCGGTTCATCGTTCCACGGAAACGTCGGACCGCCTCTTTGATACAATTCCCCAGGGAAAGCGCTAGGCGCTTTTCCGGGGAAAACCGCTTCACACTTTTCCTGGAATTGCGTTAGGCATCATCCATAAATGCATGACAAGCATGGACACTGGTCCATTCGCGGAGGAATTCATGGCCCTGAGCGACCTCAATCCGGTCGAGCGCAACGAAGAAGGCATCGCCGCCGTGCTCGGCATCCTCAAGCAGCGGTTTGGCGAGCGCTTTCAGACCGGCCAGGCGGTTCGCTTCCAGCATGCGCATACGACAACCTACATCCCGACGCAGGCACCGGACGGCGTCGTCTTCCCGGAAACGACCGCCGAGGTACAGGAGATCGTGCGCGCCTGCGCCGCGCACCGCGTGCCGGTGATCGCCTTCGGCGTCGGCTCCTCGCTCGAAGGCCACACCAACGCGCCGGGCGGCGGCATCTCGGTCGACACTTCGCGGATGAACCGGATCCTATCGGTCAATCCTCAGGATCTCGACTGCACGGTCGAGCCCGGGGTGACTCGCGAGGATCTCAACCGGCATCTGCGCGACACCGGCCTGTTTTTTCCAATCGATCCCGGCGCCAATGCCTCGCTGGGCGGCATGGCTGCGACACGGGCCTCAGGCACTAACGCGGTGCGCTACGGTACGATGCGCGAGAACGTGCTGTCGCTGACGGCCGTCATGGCCGATGGCGAGGCGGTGACCACTGGCAAGCGGGCAAAAAAAAGCTCGGCCGGCTACGACCTGACACGGCTGCTGGTCGGCTCGGAAGGCACGCTCGGCATCATCACCTCGCTGACCTTGAGGCTGCAAGGGATTCCGCAGGCGATTTCCGGCGGTGTCTGCCCGTTTCCGAGCGTCGAAGCGGCCTGCAACGCCGTCATCGCGACGATCCAGATGGGCATTCCGGTGGCGCGCATCGAACTGGTCAACGCGCTGCAGATGCGGGCGATGAAAGCTTATTCCAAGCTCGACTATCCCGAAAGCCCGTGCCTGTTCGTCGAATTCCATGGCAGCGATGCCGGCGTTGCCGAGCAGGCCGAGACCTTCGGCATGATCGCCGAGGAGAATGGCGGCGGACCGTTCCTGTGGACCAGTGTCGCCGAGGAGCGCACCAAACTTTGGAAGGCCAGACATGACGCCTATTGGTCGTCGCTGACGCTGCGGCCAGGCGCCAAGGGCCTGTCGACCGACGTCTGCGTTCCGATCTCGCGTTTTGCCGAATGCGTCACCGAAACCGAGGCCGACATCGCCGAAATGGGGCTTGTCGCGCCGATCGTCGGCCATGCCGGCGACGGCAATTTCCACGTGCTGGTGCTGATGGACGTGGACGACCCGAAGGAAATCGCGCTGTCGGAGAAATTCGTGGCGCGGCTCAACATGCGGGCCATCGCCATGGAGGGCACCTGCACCGGCGAGCACGGCATCGGCCAGGGCAAGATCGGCTTCCTGCGCCATGAGCTCGGCCACGGCG
Source organism: Mesorhizobium sp. B2-4-7 (assembly GCF_006442685.1). NCBI lineage: Bacteria > Pseudomonadati > Pseudomonadota > Alphaproteobacteria > Hyphomicrobiales > Phyllobacteriaceae > Mesorhizobium > Mesorhizobium sp. B2-4-7. The sequence goes on along the minus strand of NZ_VFVH01000006.1, from coordinate 191,965 downwards.
TCGACATCATGCGCACGATCAAGCAGGCGCTCGATCCGCTCGATATCATGAACCCGGGCAAGATCCTGCCGGCTGCCGAGCAGGCACCGTCATAGGCTCGTCTTGACCCCACCTCCAATCGGGCCGAGACTCCGCGTGCTGAAGGCCCAGAAGATGGGCGACCCAAGCGGAGGAGTGGTGTCATGGCGATTTCACGCAAGGAAGAAGCGCGCGCGCTGAGTGCCGACGAACACGAGCTGGTGGAGAAATCGCACCATCCGGCGGTCCAGGACCTTTCTGACGCCGATCTGTCCGGCCTCGTCAAACGCCTGCGGGAGCGGCGCGACAAGGCGCAGACCGAGGCGCATCGACGCCGGCGCGAAATCCGGGGCAAGGGCACACCGAAAGGGGCTGTCGCTTCAAAGGCCGATGGCGGCTCTCAGTTGAAGCTTGCGGTGCTGGCGACGGCCATGCGGCGGTTGAATGGCGAGGCCGAACGGCGCCGCCAGTTGACGGCGCGCGTCTCATTGGTCGACAGCGCGCGCAAGGCGCTGGCCCTGAAGCAGAAAGCGCCGACGGATGGTCCAGCGTTCAACGCGCGCACTGCGCACAAGGGCATGCGAGCGGTGGCAAACCAGAGGACGCCGAATCTGGTTCGGCCGGCCGAGCTCGGCCGACAACGCAAAGCGGCCAAGGTGGCGCAGGCAAAGCGCGACGCGCGTTGAATTCGCACTGATGACGCCGATGATCGCGTGCTGATCTCCGCAGCACGCCGAAGCACGACAAACGCTTCTCCGCCGGCACGTGGTCGACAGGCCGCTTTGCTGTGTGCGTCGTTTACCGAGTGGCCAACTTCTCTGGCGCTGCTTCGGCAAGCACCTGCAGCATCGGCCGTGTCGGTGCGAAGAATGTCGTGCCGGTGTGAGGGGTGGAGAAATCAAGCAGCCGGTCGTAGGCGCCGGGCGGATCGCCGACATACATGCGCTGCAGCATCTTCTCGATCACCCAGAGATATCTCGAATAGCCGATGAAGTAGGTGCCGAATTCCCGTTGCCCCGGCCGGCCGAACGGCATGTTGTCGCGCAATATGTCATGTTCGGTGCCGTCGGCATCCTCGATGGTGGCGAGCGACTTGTGCGATTTGCGCGGCGCTTCGTCATCATCGATTTCGATGTTGTCGATCTTGGTTCGGCCGATGATCGCCTCCTGCACGGGCGTGGGGATTCGCGCCCACGCCTGGAGATCGTGCAGGTATTTTTGAACGACGACATAGCTGCCGCCGGCAAAATCGGGATCTTCGTCGCCAACGAGCGCCGAGGCGGGCAGATCGAGGCCGGTGGGGTTGGCTGTGCCGTCGACGAAACCGAGCAGGTCGCGGGCATCGAAATAACGGAAGCCCGAGACTTCGTCGACGACGGTCACGCCGGGACCAAGCCTGTCCAGCAGGATACGCTCGAACTCGAAGCACATGTCGGGCCGCTCGGAGCGGATATGGAAGAGAAGGTCGCCCGGCGTCGTGGGCGCGGCGTGAACCGCACCCTTGATCGGCGCGAACCGCTTCAACTCCGCCGGCCGCCGGCCGGGGTTGAGCCGGTTCCATAGATCGTGGCCGATGCCGGCGATGCAGGACAGGCGGCCGCCGAGGTCGCGGAACCCGACAGTCTTGACCAGGTCGTCAAGGTCGCCGAGTACGGAACAAACCTTTCCGAGAACCGCCTGTTCATCGGCTATGGTGACGACAAGGAAAATCGCTGATTGCGAAAGCGGCGCATCGACGCTCTGCGCATCGATCGGCACACGGTCCCAGTTCTTCCCCGACATCCCCAATTCTCCGCTTTTCCAGGATTGTTTCAGACGATCCCGGATCGGAAAACGCCGCGACCGGAACAGGGCGAGGACGCCCAAAGCAAGGTATCGCGATCAAGAGCGACCGCGCAACATCGAACGCCGTCCATGGTTGTCGCCGACGACGATCGAATTGCCTCTTTATCGACACGCGGATGCAGGTAGAGTGCGGCTGATTTCAACCAAACCGTTCGGAACTGATGCTCGCACGCCTGTTCGTGATCTTTGGTGGCCTGTTCGTGCTGGTGCTGTGCGCGGCGCTGGTGGGGCCGTATTTTGTCGACTGGTCCGGCTATCGGGCGCAGTTCGAGCGCGAAGCGAGCGCCATTCTCGGCCGCAAGGTGACCGTGCAGGGCGACGCCACGGCGCGCTTGTTGCCGTTTCCGTCGGTAACCTTCTCCAATGTCGCCGTTGCCGGCGGCCCCGCCGGCCAGCCGGCGATGACCGTCGAGACGTTTTCGATGGATGCGGAACTGGCGCCGTTCCTGCGTGGCGAGGTGCTGATTTTCGACATGCGGCTGGTGCGGCCGAAAGCGACGATCGACATCGCCGCCAATGGTACCGTCGACTGGGCGATGCGGCCGTCCTCGCCCTTCAACCTCAACCAGATCTCGATCGAGAAGCTGACGGTGACGGAAGGGCAGATCGAGCTGCGTCATGCCGCCGGCGGACGCAGCCACACCATGTCCGAGATCAATTCGACCATTTCGGCCAAATCGCTGGCGGGCCCGTGGCGCATGGATGGCACGTTGAGGTTCGACGGCCTGCGCACGACGGTTGCCGCCACTACCGGCAAGGCCGAAGCCAACGGCCAGATGCGGTTTCGGCTCAAGGCCGATCCCGACGCGTATCCGCTGGTCATCGAAACCGACGGCAATGCCGGCATCGTCAACGGCGCCGCCATCTACTCCGGACAGTTCAAGATTTCCGGCGCCGATAAGAACTCAGCCCAGTTGCGGGGCACCGATGGCGAGACGGTGAAGGTCGGCACCGGCAAGTCCAATCCCGGCTTTCGGGTTAACGGCAAGTTCGCGCTCGATCACCAGAAGCTCGGCATCGATGAATTCCGCTTCGAGACCGGACCCCTCGACAATCCCTATACCGCCGACGGCAAGGCCTCGATCGATCTCGGCCAGAAGCCGAGCTTCGCCATCGAGGCCAATGGCGCGCAGGTGCAGTTCGACGAGGCCGTGGGTGCGGCGGCAGGCGCCGGCCTGACACTGGATCAGCGCATTGCCGGACTGGAACAGGCCTTGCTCGACCTGCCTAAGCCGACCATTCCCGGAACGGTCGAGGTCAGGTTGCCGGCCGTGGTGGCCGGTGACACCACGGTTCGCGACGTTCATCTTTCCGCCGAGCCGGTCGATGGCGGCTGGTCGGTGAAATCGCTCGCCGCGACACTGCCCGGCCGCGCCACGCTGGAGGCCGACGGCCTGCTCAGCGTCGAGAACCATTTCGGCTTCACCGGTTCGCTGCTGCTGGCGGTGGCGCAGCCTTCCGGCTTCGCTGCCTGGTTGTCGAAGGACGTCGACGAGGCGATCCGGCGTCTGCCCGCCGCCGGCTTCCGGGCTAAAGTCGATCTCTCCGAAAAGCGCCAGGCCTTCAGCGATCTCGAACTGGTCCTGGGCAAAGCGACGTTTTCCGGCCGCATCGATTCCAGCCAGCCCGACGACGCCAGGCCCTCGGTGCTGATGCGGCTGGAAGGCGGCGATCTCGATGTCGACGGGCTAGCGGCCTTCGCTTCGATCTTCATCAGCGACAAGGGCGCCAACCGATTTGCCGATCGCGACCTCGATTTCCAGATCAAGGCGGGACCGGTCAGTGCCGGAGGCTTGACCGCCGACACGGTCGACACCGCGCTCAGGCTGCGCGACGGGCTGCTTGAGATCGACCGACTGTCGGTGGGCGGGCTGGCCGGCGCGTCGATCAGCGCCACAGGCCGGATCAAGGATTTTCCGGCGAGCCCGACCGGCAAGCTTGACGCCTCCGTGGTCGCCGTCGACCTGAAGCCGCTGATAGACGTGGCGGCGCAGCATTATGCCGACAATGCCGTGCTCAAGGGACTGGCAAGCCGCGCCGCTGCTTATCCCGACCTGTTCCAGGATTCGCGCGTCGATCTTGTGGTGAGTGCCGCCGACAATGGCGACGGCACAACAGGGCTTGCTGTGAGCGGGCAAGGCAAGGCCGGCGGATCGTCCTTTTCCGCCTCGCTGTCGGGGAAGGGAGCGGTCGACAAGTTTCTTGAAGCGCCTGTGGCGCTGACCTTCAATGCCAGGAACCCCGACGCCACAGCGCTGCTGGCACTTTACGGCTTGCCGGCGCTGCCGCTCGGCATGCTCGGCGAGGCAAGCACCGACATCCAGGCCAAGGGCACGCTGGGCGGCGGCCTTGCGACGAGCTTCAGCCTTGCCGGCAACGACTTCAACGCCGGTTTCGACGGCACCGTAGCCGACACGCCCCAAGGTCCGGTCGCGAAGGGCAAGGTCAGCCTCGATGCGGCCGACATCGAGCCCTGGCTGATGACATCGGGCATAGGCCTGCCGGGCATGGGGACAGGCACGTCGACGTCGCTCACCGCGCAGGCCGATTACGGCAACGGCCTACTGGTGCTCTCCGGCCTCAACGCCGCCATCAACGAAGCTGCGGTGTCGGGTGACGTGAACATCGACGTCAAGGAGGGGATTGACGGCAAGGATGGCGTGCCGCATCTGGCCGGCTCACTGGCGCTCGACGAACTTGATCTGGACCCGATGGCGGTGGCGCTGTTCGGCGATTCCGCGTTCACGGACAAGAGCGGAGACAATAAAGGCGGTGTGTGGCCGTCGGCCCCGTTCAGCCAGAAATCCAGCCTTCCATTCACGGCCGATCTCGACTTGACCACGGCTTCCCTTGCCGCAGGGCCATTCGCGACCGCCTATGACGCGGCCTTGTCGCTGAAGCTCGACCAGGAAGGCATCCGCGTGTCCGATCTCAAGGCGAAATTCCTTGGCGGTGCGCTGACCGGCCTGTTCGAATTGAAAAACAATGACGGCACTGGGCTTTTCACCGGCCAGATGAAGCTCGCGGACGCCGATCTGCCAGCCGTGCTGCCGGATGCCGGCATCGGCGGCAAGGGGGATGTCTCCGCGGCGTTTTCGACAAGCGGCAAATCGGTCGACGCGATGATCGCCGCTCTGTCGGGTTCGGGCACGGCGGCGCTGAAGGGCGTCACGGTCGCCGGCGTCAATCCCAATGCGTTCAGCACCTTCCTCGCCAAGGCCGACGCGATCGGCCGCGATATCGATGCAGCCAAGACCGCCGGCTTCGCGCCCGCTATCGCGGCAGATGGCAGTTTCGCGGCAAAGGATACCGACATCGCCTTCACCATTGCAGGTGGCACGCTGCGAGCGCCGCCGATCAGCCTCGAAAATCCTTCGGCGACCTTGTCCGCCGACATCACGGCGGACCTCAATGCCGATACGGTCTCCGCCAAGGGCGCGGTCACCTACCGGCCCGGCGACGAAGCGCTCGTCGGTTCCGAACCGGCGATGAATTTCAGCGTCGAGGGGCCGTTCGGCGCCGTCAAACGGCAGTTCGACAGCGAACCGCTGGCGCAGTTCCTGACGCAGCGCGCGCTGGAGAAGGAGCAGCAGCGGGTCGAGGCGATGCAGGCCGCGTTGCTGGAGAAGCAGCGGCTGCGGCGCGAAGTGCGCTACTACGCTGCGTTGCAGGACCAGCGCGACAAGGCGGCCGAGGAGCAGCGACAGCGGGAGGAGGCGGCGCGGCTGAAGGCCGAGGCCGACGCCAAGGCGAAAGCCGAGGCGGAAGCTCAGGCGCAGGCCGAAGCAGAGGCCAGGGCCAAGGCGGATGCCGAGGCAAAAGTCAAAGCCGAGGCGGATGCCAAGGCAAAGGCCGAGGAGGCGATGCGGACCTCCTCGCAGGAGAAGGCAAGGCTGGAAGCAGAGCGCAAGGGCGCCGAGCAGGCGCCGAACCCGGAACGGGCGCCGCCGCCGGTGGCCAACGACAATCCGCCTCCGGCCAAACCGCAGTTCAATCCGTCTACGATCGACAATTTGCTGAAGTCTTTGCAGTAGGGCAGTAGGGCAGTAGGGCAGTAGGGCAGTAGGGCAGTAGGGTAGTAGGGTAGTAGGGTAGTAGGGTAGTAGGGTAGTAGGGTAGTAGGCAGGGATTTCCCTCGATCGTTCAAAGAACGAGCAGTTCGGCGCTGTCGGCGACGTAGCGGGCGTGACGAAAATCGCGGATGGCGGCAAGCTTGCCCTCCTGCCAGACCAGCAGGATGAAATAGGCTGGTCGCGCAGCCGGGTCGTTGCCGTCGTGAACGAGGACTACCGGCCTGTCCTCGACGAATCCCGGCACGAAACGCCAATCGCGGAGGCGGGAATAGTTGTGGAAATAGGTAGCCACTTCCTTGGGTCCGGTAAACCGCGTCCTGGCCACCAGCTCCAGGCGAACTTCATCGGCGAGCATGTCGCGCACGGCGTCGAAATCACGGGCGTTGAAGCGATCGATATAGGCTTCGAGCAACAGGCGTTCGGAGACGCCTAGCCTGGGAACCGGCCGATCCTCGGGCTCGGCGGCGAGCTGGCGCAAGCGGCCGCGGCCACGATGCAGCGCCGCCTTGACGGCCGGGACGCTGGTGTCCAGCGCGGCGCTGATCTCTTGCAGCGAATAACCCAGAACGTCCATCATGATGACGCTGCTGCGCTGCGCGACGGGCAGGCGCATGAAGGTGTGCAGGCCGGCGGCAGCGGCCTGACGGTCGAAGGTGGCGTTGGCCGGGTCGACGATCATGTCCGGATCCTCATCGGAAAAGGCCTTTTCGCGGGCTCGCCGGCGCAGAAAATCGAGTGCCGTGTTGTGCGCGATGCGGAACAGCCAGCCCTCCGGATTTGCGATCTGGCCGGCGTTCGGCAAAGCCTCGAACGCCTTGGCCAGCGCTTCCTGCAACACGTCCTCGCCGTCGAAGACGGAACCCGTCATGCGCGCGCAATAGCGGTGCAGCTTTGGGCGCAAGTCCCCAAGCAGGCGTTCGATGAGCGCGCGGTGCCCGCCAGGAATGAGGATGTTCATACGCCCGCCGTTCTCCACATCGCTTGACCGCGCCTAGTGGTCCAGCATCCGGTAACTGCCCACTACCCTCATCGCCTCGCGATGCGGAGGCTCGATGCAGCGATCCCTGATGCCGTTCTGAAAAGTCGCGAATGCCGCTAGCCCCGGAAGGGTGCCGGCCTGCTCCTCGGTTGCCGCCTCGACCAGATGGAAGAAGGTACCGTCGCCGGACCGCCATGTCATGTAGCGAAACCCTTCGGGCGATTTATCCCGCAATTCCTGGAACACGGCCTTGACCAGCCGCTCGTTCTCGTCGACCAGCTCCGGTTTGGTCCTGTAACGTATCAAATGGTGTTTCATCTTGTCTGTTCCTTTGCCGGCCCTGCACCTTGCAGGTCGCTCATGTCCGAGACGAAGCGGCGGAGCCAAAGGATTCGGGGTTTCCGGAATTTTTTTATGCGGCCCCTTATGTCCCATCTTCCCGATGGTAGCCGGGCTTCGCAAAAGTTGAATGGACGACGGCGCGTTGCTGACGGCTGTCGCGATCTCATCGTGCGCTCACCGTCGATCGAGGACGGTATGTCGGGCCTGTGGTTGGGCCAACAACGCCCAGGACATGCGCGGCAGTTATTCGACCAGAATGCGCGCTTCCCTCGCGGCTTCGACAAAAGCATCCCTGGCGGTATCGGCCGATACGCCGCCGTTCATGGCCTGTCGGCACGCCCGCAGCGCAGCCTTATGCTTGATGCTTCCCGCATCGCGCCAGTGATTGGTAAGAAGGTCGAGAGCTTGTTCGGCATTGGACAGATTTCGAACGTCGCCAGTAACGCCTGTGGAAACCGGGACTGCCTTGGAAAACCAGATGTTGTACATGGCATAGCCTCCATTCAGCTAGGTTGCGAAACTTGTCTCTGGAGCGTGTCGCGGTCCTTTCGGGCGAGCACGCTCCTCAGCATGGGTTCGATGCGCGAAAGCTCGTCGAGATGCACGGCCGACAAGTCGGCGAGGCAGGCATCGGCCCGCTCGGTCAGTTGCAGCAGCACCTTGCGCTGGTCGTCCTTGTCCTGATCCCTGACGATCAGCCCGGCCTCGCACAGGCGGTTGACCAGTTCGACGGCGCTATGATGACGGATGCGCAAGCGTTCGGCGAGGTCGCCGATGGCTACCGGGCCTCCGCCCGGAAAACCCTTGATGGCGAGCAGTGCCTGATGCTGGCGCGATGTCAGACCGGCGTCTTCGGCCTGTAGCTGGCTGAATTCCAGGAAGCGGCGGATCAGATAGCGGAACTCCGACAGCCGCTGGTAGTCGGCCTGGCTGATGGCGGGGCGGGGTTTTTGCGGATGCGACATATCAGACATGTGTTGTCATTCCAGCCAAAGCTCAAACGATTTCGGGCCAAGTCCGCTTGAATATTTATATCGTATTACGATACATAGCCGCCGGCAAAGCCGTTTTGACGGTTTGCCGATCCTCCAACAGCGACACGCCACGGAAAGCAGGCAGGCAATGAAGACCGAACAGGGCAGTCCCGGACATCTGCGCGATTTCACCACCGACGCCAGGGTGTTGCTGATCGCTGGCATCGCGGTGGTGGTGGCGACGGCCGCGCTGTTTGCCGGCATCATCCTGCTGAAATTGATCCGGCTCGCCACCAACGTCGCCTATTTCGGTCAATTCACGCTCGCCGATCTGAGGCTGGAGGACACGCCGCTTGGCTATGCCGCCGTCGCCGTGCCGGTGATCGGCGCACTCATTATCGGCCTGATGGCGCGCTACGGCAGCGAGAAAATCCGTGGCCACGGCATTCCAGAAGCGATCGAAGCGATCCTGCTCGGGCGCTCGCGGCTGGACGCCAAGGTCGCAGTGCTGAAGCCGCTGTCGTCGGCGATCTCGATCGGCTCCGGTGGACCGTTCGGCGCCGAGGGCCCAATTATCATGACCGGCGGCGCCATCGGCTCGCTGATCGCGCAGATGCTGCCGGTCAGCGACAATGAGCGCAAGACGCTGCTGGTGGCGGGCGCCGCCGCGGGCATGACCACCGTGTTCGGAACGCCGATCGCCGCCATCATGCTGGCGGTGGAACTGCTTCTGTTCGAGTGGACGCCGCGCAGCTTCATTCCGGTGGCGGTGGCTGCCATCGTGGCGGAGGTCGAGCGCACCATGCTGCACATGCCGGGACCGATCTTTCCGTTTCAGGGCGGCATGGCGATTTCCTTTGCCGGTCTTGGCGGCTGGGTCCTGATCGGCGTTGCCGCCGGCCTCCTGTCTGCCTTGCTGACGCAGATGGTCTATGCCTGCGAGGACGGTTTCCAGAAGCTGCCGATCCACTGGATGTGGTGGCCGATGCTCGGCGGCCTCGTCGTCGGCATTGGCGGCCTGATCGAGCCGCAGGCGCTCGGCGTCGGCTACGACAACATATCCAGCATGCTGGACGGCCGTACGATCGCGACGGCGGCACTCCTGTTGTTGGTGGTGAAAGCCGTCATCTGGTCCGTGGCGTTGGGCTCGGGAACGTCGGGCGGCGTGCTGGCGCCACTGCTGATCATGGGCGGCGCGATGGGCGCGGTGCTCGCCGGCTTCCTGCCGGCGGCCGATCCCGGCTTCTGGGCGCTGCTGGCGATGGCGGCGACCATGGGTGGCACGATGCGCGCGCCGCTGACGGCGACCTTCTTCGCGGTCGAATTGACCGGCAACACGCATGTGCTGGTGCCGCTGATCGCGGCCTGCGCCGCCGCCCATGCGGTGACGGTGCTTTTGATGAAACGTTCCATCCTGACCGAGAAGATCGCCAGGCGAGGGCATCATCTGGTGCGCGAATACCGGGTCGATCCGTTCGCGCTGACCAGGGTGCATGAAGTGATGACCACGCAGGTCCAGAGCGTGCCGGCGACGATGACGCTGCATGGCGCAGCGGCATTCCTGACCGCGCCGGAGACGCGTCATCCGAGCTTCCCGGTCATTGACGGCAACAGGCAGGTGCTCGGCCTCATCGATCCACCGGCGATCCTGCGCTGGCGGCGTGCCGGCAAGCACCGGACGACGACGCTCGGCGAATTACTGGCCGGCAGCAAGGTGACGCTTGCCTATCCCGATGAATATCTGGAAGGCCTGTCGGACAAGCTCCTGATGGCCAACGTGTCGCATCTGCCGGTCGTGGCACGCGACGATGGAACGCTGGTCGGTTACGTCGGCTGGAAGGACCTGATGCGCGTCAGATCCAGGAAACAGGCGGAAGAGCGCGATCGCACGGCCCTGCTGGGGTTCGGCACCCGCCGCGGGAAACAGGAAGGCGCTGCCTGACGGCGTCCGGCATCAGGCGCGGCCGCGCTTCGCCCAGGCCAGTACATGGATCCGGAGCGCCGAGGACAGATTGGTGTCGCGCGGCCGGTTTTCGTCGACTTCCGCGACCAGCGCGGCAAGGGGCAGATTGCGCGCGACGGCGATGGCGACAAGGTCGTCAAAAAACGGCTTTTCGAGCGAATAGCTGGTGCGGTGGCCACGGATCGTCACCGAGCGTTTTTCGACCGGGCTCACCTGGAGCTCATTTGGGGTCCGGATCGGGCGACGGTTGACGCCGATGGCCCGCGACGAAGAACTCGGCCTTTTCGGCAACCAGGCGGTCGCGTTCCTTCTCTGCCCCGGAGCGGCCGTACAGGGCGCGGTTCTGGCTGGCAGTGCGTTCCTTCTCCAGCCTTGCCTTCTGCTTGCGAGCCTGGCGCAGATTGACGATGTCGGCCATGACGCGCGACCCGAAGGCTTATTTCTTGCGGAAGGCGTCGAGCGAGACGACTTCGGCGCCCTTGGCGGCATCGGCATCGGCCGCCTTCTTCTCGGGTTCGGCGGCCTTCTTCTCCGCCTTCGGCTTTTTCTCGGAGACGATGGCGAGCGGTTCGGACGCCGGCTGGGAAGCTGGTTCGTCATCTGACTGGCCTTCGGTCTTGACGTCGAATTCGAGTTCGAAGTTAACCGACGGATCGTAGAAGCCGCGCACCGCCGAGAACGGGATTTCGAGTTTTTCCGGCACGTCCGAGAAGGAGAGCCCGACCTCGAAACCGGTCTCGGTGACCTTCAGGTCCCAATACTGGAACTGGATGACGATGGTCATCTGCTCCGGATAGCGCTCGCGCAGCCGCGAAGACACGCGCACGCCCGGCGCGCCGGTCAGGAAGGTGATGAAGAAATGATGGTTGCCGGGGAGGCCGGTGCGCGCGACCTCGGCCAGGACCTTGCGCATGACGCCGCGCAACGCCTCCTGGGCCAGAATGTCATAGCGGATGTGGTCGTCGGCCATGTGGCGGTCGGGTTCCGTTGAATCGTCCGCATAGCTGTAATCAAGCTTGAGCGCGGCGTAAACCGCATATAGACCGCCGCCGCGAGGAAGCGAGGACGATTGCCGAGATTTGATCGCGGAAGCCGGCTTGCGTCACCCGCAAATGTCACGCATTGGCAAGCGCGGCGTGTTTCTTGACGCTGGTCGGGGAGGGGCGCTTGCCGAAAGCGCGCAGGAAGGTGCGCACGCCATTTGTCGCCGATTGCACGACCTCGTCCTCGGCCGGGGTGCCGCCGAGCATGAAGGTCGTCTGCAATTCAGCATTGACGAGGCCGAGGAACTGCCGCGCCGCGACGTCGGGGTCGTCGATCGCGAGGTAACCGCCATAGGCAAGGCGGGCGAAGCGGGCGGCGATTGCCGGCCAGGTCCGCCCCGGGCCCTGTTCGCGCCATTCGGCGAACAGTTCGGGGTAGCGCTCGCCTTCGGTCTGGATCAGCTTGCGCAGGAATTTTCCGTCGCGGTTGCAGATGCAGTTCTGGTTCAGGCGCACGGCAAAGCCGATCAGATCCGCTTCCAGATCTCTCGGCTGGTCCGGGAACGTGGCGATGGTGGCGAAGATGCCGGCATTGCAGCGCTCGGTGAGATCGCGGACTACGGCGATGAAGAGCTTTTCCTTGTCGCCATGGTGGTTGTAGACGGTCTGGCGCGAGACACCCGCCTCGGCGGCGATCAGGTCGATATTGGCGCCGGCAAAGCCCTCGCGGCAGAACACGGAAGCGGCTGCGTCGACCACCGAGATGCGCTTGGCCTCGTGGCTGCGTGGCGGGAAACTGTCAGGAGAAACATCCGGTCTCATGAAAATCTATATAGAGGTGATTGACGATTTAGACAAGACTGTCTAAATTTGTGGACACGCTATAAGGGGTTCACCTCTGGACAGGCGAACAATTCGCTCTCGGAGAGTCGGAATCCCACGGGATCGAACGTCCTGGGGTCAGACGTCGCCTTGCGGCGGCAACCAGATTCGAAAGAAGCCAACATCATGAGTCCCAAATTCCTCCGCATCGCGGTCGTGCTCGGCCTGTTGTCCGCCATCGGGCCCTTCGCCATCGATATGTATCTGCCCGCATTGCCCTCGATCGGCGCGGATCTCAACGCCGGCACCGCAGCCGTGCAGATGAGCCTTTTGATCTTCTTCCTGTCGATGGGCTTCGGCCAGATCGTCGTCGGGCCGATCTCCGATATGGTCGGACGCAAGCTGCCGCTCTATGGCGGTCTTGCGCTGTTCATGGTCGGCGGCGTCGGTTCGGCATTGGCGCCGACCATCGAATGGCTGATCGCCTTCCGTTTCCTGCAGGGCCTTGGCGCCAGCGCCGGCATGGCCATTCCGCGCGCGATCGTGCGCGACCTGCACACTGGCAACGAAGCCGCCAAGCTGATGTCGTTGCTGATGCTGGTGTTCTCGGTATCGCCGATCCTGGCGCCGCTGACCGGCAGCCAGATCATCGAGAGTTTCGGCTGGCGCGCCGTGTTCTGGACCGTCACGGCCGCAGCGGTGCTGGCAACCATCCTGCTCGCGACCTCGCTCAAGGAGACGCGGCCGGCTGAAGAACGCGCCGGTTCTTCCTTTGGCACCGCCCTTTCAGGCTACCGTTTCCTGATGGGGGACCGCAATTTCCTCGGCCTGGTGGCGATCGCGGGCTTCGGCATTGCGAGCTTCTTCGTCTATCTGTCGAGCTCGTCCTTCATCCTGATCGACCATTACGGCCTGTCGCCTTCGGTCTATAGCGTGTTCTTCTCGATCAATGCCGTCGCCTTCATCGGCATGTCGCAGCTCACCGGCCTGCTTTCCGAGCGTTTCGGGCTCAAGCGGGTGGTGTGGGTGGCGGTGACCGGCTACGCCACGACGATGGTGGCACTGTTCGCTGTCATGGCTTCCGGTGTGGACCGGCTGGATGTGATGGCGGCGCTGCTGTTCGTCGGCTATGGCTTTCTCGGCCTGGTCATTCCGACCACCTCGGTATTGGCCATGGAGGAGCATGGCGAGATCGCGGGCACGGCTTCGGCGCTGATGGGCACGCTGCACTTCGCCATCGGTGCGCTCGCCATGGGTGTCGCGGGCATCTTTTTCGACGGCACGCCGTTGCCGATGGTCGCCGGCATCACGCTCTGCGCGGTGATCTCCTTCACCCTGGCCAAGATCACGCTCGGCCGTTCGCGCGAGGCCGTCGAAGCGCCGGCGGAGTAGGCAATCGCCAATAAATTGAAAGAGGCCGGGAAATTGAAAGAGGCCGGGGCGATCCCGGCCTTTTTCATGCCAATCCCGTTTCGTCCAGCATGAAGCGCAGCCGTGTCTCGACAGGCGCCAGGGGCAGCCGTACCAGTTCATAACCGAGTTCGGCATAGACGCCGACCAGCGCGTGACAGGTACGCTCGGCTTCGTCGAGCGTTTGCTTGCGTTCTTCATCCTGCGTGAAGATTTCGGGCCAAGGCGGGGCAACGAAGACACGAGGGTTGTAGCGGCAACGCTTCGCTGCGATGCCGACGTGATCGGGCACCGGCAGACCGCTGAGGCGGAGATAGCCCAGCGTGTCGGGCACGCCACGATCGAGGAAGACCGGTCCTTCCTGTTCGATCGCGGCTTGGTACGAGCGCATCTCCCAGGACAGCATCAATTCGGCAAACAATGCGCGATCGCTCCACGGCAAAGCGGAGCCGCCAATGGCGGACTGGTCGCGAATGATGCCGCGTCCGGCCTCGACCGAGGTGGCGAACCCTGCACGGCGCAAGGCTTCGATCAGTGTGGTCTTGCCGGAGCCCGGACCGCCGGTCAGCACGAAGAATCGGTCGGAATTGTTTTGCATTTTTTACCCATGTCGAAGGAGGCACGCGGCTCCACTGCGTCGCCTCCCATGGGCCGAACGAAGTCTGGCCGGCGCGAGCGTGCCGTTGCGCGTGATGCCGATGAAAAAGGGGAGAAGTGGAGGTTTCTGTTGCCAGGTACCTCCGAACCCCGCCTAGAAGTGCGAACCCCTAGGGCTTGATTTGAAGCTATCGCACTGCATTAAGCAGCGAGACGTGCTTCCGCATAGTTGTCGTTGGCAACTATAAGTTTAGCCCGATGACGGTGGTACAATGCCGGGCAAAAGTACGATCTTTACACCTTCGTCGATCCTATTTCGCCCCCAGCAAAAGCCGCTCCGTCTTCCAGAGCGGTTTTTGGTGGAGGCGCCGGGTACCGCCCCCGGGTCCGAACGGCTTATTTCATCGCCAGTTTATCGCCATAGTCGGTCAAGCCGACGAAGCGAATATAGGGGTCCATCGCCAGAAATGAAAGACCGCAATGTGCTTTGTCCCTGTGTCAAAATGCGACGCGGCAGGGTTGACTTGGGAACGGTCTCAACCGAAGCTTTGCCGCGGTGAGGAGTTACCGACCGAGCGCACGAGTTGCGGAGCGCGCCACAGCCCTCATCGACCGGATCCGTGGCGCCGACGAGGGGAATTTTGATGGCCGACTATCTTGCAGACGTGAAGAAATACGACGCCGCGGCGAGTGCGGAAATTGTTGAGAAGATCGTCAAGCATCTGGGCATCGCGCTCAGGAACCGCGACTCCTCGCTGGTGTCCTGCACCGATCCCAAAGAACTCGAGCGCGTCCGGGAAAACTGGGTCGGCAAGAAGCTCGGCGTCGCCGATGCGGCGAAGGCAGATGCTGCGATCGAGAAGACCTGCAAGGCGATGGCCGCAGACAACACCAAGAATCGAGTGACTTTTTACTACCTCGTTGCCAAGGACCTGGGAAAGCTCGGTTCGCTCTGAGAATTCCGTGCTCGCGCGGCTGCTGAAGCGCGCCGCTGGTTTGTAACGGGCACGGCTTGTGCTGCCCCTCATCTGGCTGCCGCCATCTTCTCCCCGTATAGAGACGGGGAGAGGAATGCTGTCACCGATGGTTTCGCCAATTGCCGGGGTTGCAAGACGGACACCGAGGCTGCGGCCAGTTTGCTTGGATGTCGGCGCAGACGCCGAAACGGTGATGAGGCAAGCGTCGCCTGCGCCGTTTTGATGTGTTCGGCCGCCTGTCTAGCAGCTATAATGCTCGCACAATCGAATCGAGCCGAACCGATGCGCCAGTATCTCGACCTTCTGCAGCACGTGCTGGATCATGGCGCCGACCGCGGCGACCGCACGGGCACGGGCACGCGCTCCGTGTTCGGCTACCAGATGCGCTTCGATCTGGCGCGCGGCTTTCCCGCCACCACCACCAAGAAGCTGCACCTGAAATCGATCATTCACGAGCTTTTGTGGTTCCTGGCCGGCGAAACCAATATCAAATATCTGACCGACCATGGCGTTTCCATCTGGGACGAATGGGCTGACGAGAATGGCGACCTTGGTCCCGTCTACGGCAAGCAGTGGCGTTCCTGGCCGGACGGCCATGGCGGGTCGATCGATCAGATAAACAATCTTGTGAAAGAGATACGCCGCAATCCTCAATCGCGGCGGCTGATCGTTTCGGCCTGGAATCCGGCCGAGGTGGAGGCGATGGCGTTGCCGCCATGCCATTGCCTGTTCCAGTTCTACGTCTCGGAAGGCCGGCTTTCCTGCCAGCTTTACCAGCGTTCCGGCGACATCTTCCTCGGCGTTCCGTTCAACATCGCCTCCTACGCCCTGCTGACGCTGATGGTGGCGCAGGTGACCGGCCTGAAGCCCGGTGATTTCGTCCATACGCTTGGCGACGCACATCTTTATTCGAACCATTTCGAGCAGGCGCGCGAGCAGCTGCGGCGCACGCCAAGAACGCTGCCGACCATGTGGATCAACCCTGAAGTGAAGGATCTCTTCGCCTTCCGCTTTGAGGATTTCCGGCTGGAAAACTATGTCGCCGACGCGACGATCAAGGCGCCGATCGCGGTCTGAACCGCCGGCGCAGTCGTTGCCGACCTAATGTCTCGAGGCCGTGGCGATGGTGGTGCCTCGCCGGTACGTCGTTTTGATATCTTTTCGACGAGATCGGTCGACCTTACCCTCAGCCCAGGAGATTTCCGGGGAGGCGTCCATGCGACTGTCAGCAGCGGTATTTGCGCTCGTCTTTGTCCTCGCTTTCAATGGCCGCGCATTTGCCGAGTGCGGGTGTGAATGCATCAACAACAGCATGAAGCCGTTCTGCGACGATCCAGCTGCGAAGCTGCCAAACTGTCCCCGCGCGACTTGCAAGCCCGCTGACGCAGAGGGGAATGACCTTCCCGCAAGCGCCATATCAAGCGAGACGCGGTATGTCTGCAAAGTGCGGATGGTGAAAACGCCGGAAGGCTCGTTTCGACACGCACTTATCTGCATTTAGACATTGCCTCGCCTCTCCCAACAGATCGCGGCGGCGACAGCTTTGAAGGCGCAGTCTACACGCCGATCAGCCGTGCCAATGCATGTCGCCCAAAAGTGACCGCGGTTTTGGGGGAAGGACGCGCTTTAGAGGATTTCAGCGTTGGTTCCGTCGAGGGCAACGGGCGCCGATTTTCTTGTGACGTCTTCGTCTGCCTTTCGCTGTATCCGTGCTGGTCTATCGCAGGTCGCGAGGACGCCGCGCATTCAATGGCGACGCTGTGCGAAAAACCTTTCCTTGTTATATTCATCCGGATATATCGGATGGCAGGCTTCGAGCAGGCCGGATGCCAACTCAGGGAGAGCTTCATGACGCGCAACGGTTTTGCAGTGGCGGCGGTCGCCATTGGTGGCTTCGCGGCGGCGTGGACGGCAGCAGTGCCGGCGGCGCGCGCGCAAGACGAGGTCGTGGTGTTTGCGGCCGCCAGCCTCAAGGACGCGCTCGACGCGGTCAACAAGGCCTGCGCGGCTGATGTCGGCGAAGCGGCGACCATCTCCTACGCGGCGAGTTCGGCGCTCGCCAAGCAGATCGAAAGCGGCGCGCCGGCGGACGTCTTCATCTCGGCCGATCTCGACTGGATGAAGTATCTTTCCGACAGGAAGCTGACCAAGCCCGATACCGAAGTGAAGCTGCTCGGCAACCAGATCGTGCTGGTGGCGCCGAAGGATTCGGGCGTTGAAGCCAAGATCGAAAAGGGTTTTGATCTGGCCAAGCTGGTCGGCGACGGCAAGCTCGCCATGGGCGACCTCAAGGCTGTGCCGGCTGGCAAATACGGCAAGGCCGCGCTTGAATCGCTCGGCGTCTGGTCCTCGGTCGAGGGCAAGGTGGCGCAGGCCGAGAATGTGCGTGCGGCACTCAAGCTGGTCTCGACGGGCGAAGCGGCTCTCGGCATCGTCTATGCCACGGACGCGCATGCCGAAAAGGGCGTCAAGGTGGTTGGTGTTTTCCCCGAGGATTCACATCCGCCGATCATCTATCCGGTTGCCCAAACGGCTGATTCGAAGGACAAGGACACGCCTGCCTTCCTGAAGTGCCTGCGGACGGCAAAGGCCTCGGATCTATTCAAGGAGCAGGGTTTCACGGTCCTTGCGCCTGTCAACTAGGATAGCCACCTGCGCATGAACTGGCTGCTGGACCTCACTCCCGACGAATGGAATGCGGTCCGGCTGTCCATCAAGGTGGCGACAGTGGCGATGATCGCCAGCCTGCCGCCGGGCATAGCGATAGCGCTGCTCCTGGCGCGCGGCCGCTTCTGGGGCAAGACGCTGCTCAACGGGCTGGTGCACCTGCCGCTGATCCTGCCGCCCGTGGTGACCGGCTATCTCCTGCTTCTGACCTTCGGCAAGCGCGGGCCGGCCGGCGCATTCCTGGCCGAGCATTTCGGCATCGTCTTTTCCTTTCGCTGGACGGGTGCGGCTCTTGCCTGCGGCGTCATGGGTTTTCCGCTGATGGTGCGGGCGATCCGATTGTCGATCGAGGCCGTCGACCGCAAGATGGAGGCGGCGGCCGGAACGCTCGGCGCCAGCCCGCCATGGGTGTTCGGCACCATCACCTTGCCGCTGATCCTGCCCGGGCTGATCGCCGGCGCCATCCTCTCCTTCGCCAAGGCGATGGGCGAGTTCGGAGCGACGATCACCTTCGTCTCCAACATCCCGAACGAGACGCAGACGCTGCCGTCGGCAATCTACACGTTCACCCAGGTGCCGGGCGGCGATGCGGGAGCGCTTCGGCTGACGCTGATCTCGATCGTCATCTCGATGGCCGCCCTGGTGGCCTCGGAAGTGTTGGCGCGGCGCGTCGGCCGGCGGATGGACATCGAATGACGGTCCTTGTTGACATCCGCCATCGGCTCGGCGATTTCCCCCTCGACATCCGCTTCGAGAGCGCCGGGCGGCTGACGGCGCTGTTCGGGCCCTCCGGCTCGGGCAAGACGACGCTGATCAATATGATTGCCGGGCTGATCCGGCCCGACCAGGGACGCATCGAGGTCGATGGCCGTGTGCTGGTCGACACGGCCAAGGGCATTTTCGTGCCGAAGCACAGGCGCCGGATCGGCATGGTGTTCCAGGACGCGCGTCTGTTTCCGCATATGAGCGTGGCGAGCAATTTGCGCTATGGCCGCTGGTTCACGCCGGCGGCGGAGCGTTATGCCGAGATCGACGCCGTCGTCGAATTGCTCGGCATCGAGCCGCTGCTGGCGCGGCGGCCGGCAAAGCTCTCGGGCGGCGAGAGGCAGCGCGTCGCGATCGGCCGGGCGCTGCTCGCCAGCCCCCGGCTGTTGCTGATGGACGAGCCGCTGGCCTCGCTCGACGAGGCGCGCAAGGCCGAAATCCTGCCCTATGTCGAGCGCCTGCGCGACGAGACCAAGATCCCGATCGTCTATGTCAGCCATTCGATCGCCGAGGTGGCGCGGCTGGCGAGCGACGTGGTGATGCTGGCGCGAGGCAAGCTTGCCGCCAGCGGCCCGACCACGGCTGTCATGCAAAGGCCGGACCTTCTGCCGGCGGAGGAGCGCGGCGAGGGCGGCGCGGTGCTGGACACCAGCGTACTGCAGCATGACGAGGTTTTCGGCATGACGGTGCTTGGCTCGAACGCCGGCGAGATACGCGTGCCCAAGCTGGCGGCGATGGTGGGCGCGCCGGTGCGTATCCGCGTCCGCGCGCGCGACGTCATGATCGCCACCGAACGGCCGTCGGGTCTCAGCGCGCTCAACATCCTGGCCGGCACGATCGTCGCGATCAGGCCGGGCGAGGGGCCGACGGTCGAGATCGGTATCGACTGCAACGGCGCGACCGTGCTGGCACGGGTCACCGAACAGTCGCGGCAGGTTCTGAAGCTGCGGCTCGGCGGACAGGTCTTCGCCGTGATCAAGACGGTGAGTTTCGACCAGGCAAACACCGGGGGCGGGCTGCCCGCGGAGGCGGACGGCTGAGACGACGAGCGGGTCTCTGCGCTATATCGATTTGGAATAGCGAGGCCGCCAGGGACGCTCTAACATGGCGGCGTGATCGCGGAGGAAGACAATGCCGTCGCTGAGCTTGCGGATAAACCTCGACCCCGACGGGCGCATCGGGCCGGGCAAGATCGAATTGCTGGAGCAGATCGCCGCCTTCGGTTCGATCTCGGCCGCCGCGCGCGGCATGGAGATGTCCTACAAGCATGCGTGGGACTTGGTCGAGGACATGAACCGGGTGTTCGGCAAGCCGCTGGTGGCCGCGCAGACCGGCGGCCGCAAGGGCGGCGGCGCGCAACTGACGGCGGTGGGCCTGGCCGTAGTCAGCCGTTTCCGCGCCATCGAACGCGCGGCGGCTTCGGCGGCCGCGACGCATATGGAGGCGTTGCAGGCGGAGATTGAGGAGGGGTAGGGCAGTAGGGCAGTAGGGCAGACCAACTCGGGCGCGTCGAATTTTTCGTGTGCTTTCTTGTGTTCCGGCTCCCGATGTCTCGTTCACTTACTGCCTTACTGCCCTACTCCCCTACCTTCCTCAGCACGTACGTATCCATGATCCAGCCCTTTTCCCCGCGGGCCTGCTCGCGGATTTTCTCGATTTCGGCGCCGACGTCGCGGAGGCGGCCGGAGACGATGATTTCGTCCGGCGTGCCGAGATAGGCGCCCCATTGGATGAAAAGATCCTGGTCGGCGAGCGTGTTGAAGGCGCATTTGCCGTCAAGCATGACGACGGCGCTGCCGGCATTTTGCGGCATACCTTCTTCCGTCAACCGGCGGCCGGTGGTGATCAGGATGGAATCGCCGATGCGGTTCAGCGCTGTCGCGTGGCTGGCGGCGAGCGCCTGGATGGCGGTGATGCCGGGAATAACCTCCAGTTCGAAGGCGACGTTGCCCCTGAGGCGTACGCGCTCCAGGATGCGCAGCGCGCTGTCGTAGAGCGAGGGGTCGCCCCAGATCAGGAAGGCGCCGCAACCATCCTCGGCGATCTCTTCGCGGATCAGGTCTTCATAGATGGCGGCGATTGCCTCGTGCCAGTCATCGACAGTCGAGCGATAGGAAGGCGCCGGTTCGGCCCGCACGGGCACGTCGAATTCCACGCGGCGTGAATTCGGGTTGGTGACGAAGCGGTCGCAGATGTGACGGCGCAGTTCGGCAAGATCGTTCTTCTTCGCACCCTTGTCGGGGATGAACAGCACGTCGGCCCGATTGAGGCCGTCTATGGCCTGCACGGTCATATGGTCGGGATTGCCGGCGCCGATGCCGATGACGAGAAGCTTGCGCATGAAGCGAACTCCTGCCCGATCGCAACCCTTTAGTCCAGACTGGCGTGGCGCGGATGCGGAAGGGCTTTGAAACGCCACGTTGAAACCGCTAGGGTCATCGCGACATTCTCGCCGAGGGGCTTTCATGTTGCGATATGTTCTGACGGCGGTGCTGGCCTTGTCGGCCGCACCCGCGTTCGCCAATGATTCCGTTGCCGAACTCGGCACCGGCGGCCTGGTGCTGTCGCGCAGCGATGCCGTGGCGATGCAGAGCGAGGACCTCTTCATCTCGCCGGAAAAGGTGACCGTGGATTACGTCTTCCACAACAACACCGATAAGGACGTCGACGCGATCGTCGCCTTCCCAATGCCCGACATCTCCGGCGATCCCGAGGAGATGCCGGCGATCCCCGAAAACCAGAGCGACAATTTCCTTGGCTTCGAGGTGACGATCGACGGCGTGGCGGCAAAGCCTGAGCTCGAGCAGAAGGCGTTCGCGCTCGGCATCGACATCGGTGCCGACCTGAAGGCGCAGAACGTGCCTTTCAACCCATTCGGCGAAGCGGCAAAGGCGGCGCTCGGGAAGCTGCCGCAAACGGTGGCGGACGACTGGGTCACCCGCGGCATCATCATCGAGGACACTGTCGATGACAGCCCTGGCGCGAAACCCAATTATGCACCGTTCTGGCAATTGCGCTCGACCTATTGGTGGCGCTCGACCTTTCCGGCCAACAAGGACGTCCACGTTTCCCACCGCTACAAACCGAGCGTCGGCGGCACCTCGTCGGTCAGCTTCTTCTACGACGGCAAGTTCCAGGGACAGTACGCCGCCTACAAGTCCCGCTACTGCATGGACGACACCTTCGAGAACGCAGTGCGCAAGGCTGCCAAGAACGATCCCGACGGCTATCCAAAATATTACGAGAGCCGCATCGCCTACATCCTGACCACCGGCGGCAACTGGGCGGCCGGCAGCATCGGCAAGTTCAAGCTGACCGTCGACAAGGGCAATCCCAAAGCCCTGGTCTCGTTCTGCGGCGACAATGTCAGGAAGGTCGGGCCGACGAGTTTCGAGATGACGGCTGAGGACTTCTATCCAGAGCGCGACATCGACATCCTTATCCTCGATCCATCCGACAATGGGAACGGCAACTGATGCACGTGGCAATCTATGTCGCCATCGCCGAGAACGGCGTCATCGGGCGGGACGGGGGGCTGCCCTGGCGGCTTTCCACCGATCTCAAGCGCTTCAAGGCAGACACGATGGGCAAGCCTATCATCATGGGCCGCAGGACCTATGAAGGCATCGGCCGGCCGCTGCCGGGCAGGCTGAACATCGTTGTTACCCGTGACAAGACCTGGCGCGCCGACGGCGTCGAGGTGGCGCATACGCTTGAGAACGCGATCCAGCTGGCTGATGTGCGGGGGCGCTGCATGAGCGGGGTGGACGAGGTCTGCGTGATCGGCGGCGGCGAAATCTATGCGCAGGCGCTACCGCTCGCTGACCGGCTGCATGTCACCCATGTGCTGGCCGCTGTCGACGGCGACGCGCATTTCCCGCCGATCGATCCGAAACGCTGGCGCGAAGTCAGTTCGCAGGAGATCCCGGTCGGCGAAAAGGACAGCCACGCGACGCGCTATACGGTTTACGAGCGACGCCGCGAGAGCCATTGAAAGAAAAAAGGCGTTTAAAGACGACAAAGGGTCGCGACCGGCCCAAAACCGATGATGCCGGCAGAGCATCGCGTTGAAAGCATGCCGTGGCGTCCCTATAGAAGAACAAGACTGGATTTGCGCCGAAATTCCGGCGCTTGAGGGAATTCCAAGCGAAAGGACATTCATGCCCTGGAACGACAAAGGTGGCGGTGGCGGCGGCCCATGGGGCGGCGGCGGCAACAATCAGGGACCCTGGGGGCAGGGACCGAAGGGGCCAAGCGGACCGCAAGGCTCGCCTCCCGACCTCGAGGACATCATCCGCCGTGGCCAGGACAGGCTGCGGCGTGCGTTGCCCGGCGGTGGCGGCGCCAGTCCGGCCATATTCGGGCTGATCGGCGCGGCGCTGGTCGTGCTATGGGCGTTCCAGGCAGTCTACACCGTGCAGCCCGATGAGGTCGCGGTCGAGCTGCGCTTCGGCAAGCCGAAGGCCGAGCTGTCGCAGCCCGGCCTGCATTTCCACTGGTGGCCGCTCGAAACCGTCGAAACGGCCAAGATTTCCGAGCAGCTCGTCGACATTGGCGGTGGCGCGTCCAGCGGCAACACGTCGGGGCTGATGCTTTCGGGCGACCAGAACATCGTCAACGTGCAGTTCTCGGTCGCCTATCAGGTCTCCGATCCCCGCGCCTATCTGTTCGACGTCTCCGACCCGGATGGCATGCTGCGGCAGGTCGCCGAGAGCGCGATGCGCGAGGCCGTCGGCCGCAGGCCGGCGCAGGACATCTTCCGTGACGACCGCCAGGGCATAGCGGCTTCGGTGCGTGAGATCATCCAGACCACGCTCGACGGCTACAAGGCCGGGCTTCAGGTCAACGCCATCTCGATCGAGGACGCGGCGCCGCCCCGTGAGGTCGCCGACGCCTTCGACGAGGTGCAGCGCGCCGAGCAGGACGAGGATAAGTTCGTCGAGCAGGCCAACCAGTACTCCAACCAGAAGCTCGGCCAGGCACGCGGCGAGGCCGCACAGGTCCGCGAAGACGCGGCCGCCTACAAGAACCGGGTGGTGCAGGAGGCCGAAGGTGAGGCCCAGCGCTTCATCTCCGTCTATGACGAATATGCGAAGGCGCCCGACGTGACGCGCAAGCGGCTTTACCTGGAAACGATGGAGAAGGTGCTGAAGGACTCCGGCAAGGTGATCGTCGAGCAAGGCAACGGGCAGGGGGTCGTCCCCTATCTGCCGCTGCCGGCATTGCAGCAGAAAGCGCCGGCTCCGGCCCCGCTTGGCGCGACGACGGGAGGTAACCAGTGATGGCCAACCGTCTCCCCGTCATCGTCGTCATCGCGGCGGTCATCCTGTTCCTGCTCTATTCGTCAGTCTTCGTGGTCAATGCGCGCCAGCAGGCGCTGGTGCTGAGGTTCGGCGAGATCGTCGACGTCAAGACCGAGCCCGGCATCTACTTCAAGGCGCCGTTCTCGTTCTTCGACGCCGACACGGTGCAGTTGATCGAGAATCGGGTGCTGCGCTTCGACCTCGACAACATCCGCGTCCAGGTCTCGGGCGGCAAGTTCTATGAGGTCGATGCCTTCATCGCCTACCGCATCTCGGATCCGCGTGTCTTCCGTGCCGCCGTATCCGGCCAGATCGAGCTCGCCGAAGCGCGGCTGAGGACGCGTCTCGACGCTGCCTTGCGCCGCGTCTACGGTCTGCGCGACTTCGAGGCCGCCCTTTCGGAGGAGCGCGCTGTGATGATGCGCGAAGTGCGCGATCAGCTACGGCCCGACGCCACCTCGCTCGGCCTGCAGATCGAGGATGTCCGCATCCGCCGCACCGACCTCACCGCCGAAGTCTCGCAGCAGACCTTCGATCGCATGAAGGCGGAACGTCTGGCTGAGGCCGAAAGGCTGAGGGCGCGCGGCAATGAGGCGGCGCAGCGCATCAAGGCCCGCGCCGACCGTGAGGTGGTCGAGATCATCGCGGAAGCGCAGAAGGAGTCCGAAATCCTGCGCGGCGAGGGCGAGGCGCAGCGCAGCGCCACCTTTGCCGAGGCTTATCAGCGCGATCCGGCGTTCTTCGATTTCTACCGGTCGATGAACGCCTATGGCACGGCGCTGGACAACACCGGCACGACAATGGTGCTGTCGCCGAATTCGGAGTTCTTCCGTTTCTTCCGCGACCCTGACGGCAAGGAGGCGCCGGCAAGGCCGGCGGCTCCGCAGCCGGCACCACCTGCCGCCCCGGCGACGGCACCCGCGGCTTCGCCCAGCACCGGCCAATAGCGGCCGGTGCAGGATTTCTTCGCGGCAATAGGCCTGGTCGTCGTCATTGAGGGCCTGGTCTATGGCGGCTTTCCCGGTTTCGCCAGGAAACTGGCGGGCGAGGTGCTGTCATTGCCGGACAATGCATTGCGGATTGCCGGGCTGGTGCGATTGGCGCCGGCGTCGGTATCGTCTGGCTGATCCGCGGCGGCTAGGGGGGTGTGCAAAAACGCGGGATTTACACTCTGCCAATAGCCATAGCCGCAAACGTGCCCTATTTCTTGCCATCATGGCGCGACACGGCGTTTCCGTCGAAGCGCTTTTCTCTTTCAGAAGTGCCGGGAGGCTTCTCGATGACATCCAACACCCTTTTGCGCGCGGCTCGACGCACGTTCGTCGCTGGCGCGGCAGCGCTTCTTCTGGGCACCGTGGCCGTTCCGGCCTTCGTGACGCCGACAATGGCCGCCGACGGGCCTGCTTCGGTGGCCGACCTGGCGCAAGGCCTGCTCGGCGCGGTGGTCAACATCTCGACGTCGCAGACGGTGAAGGGCACGGAAGGTCCGGGCGCGGTGCCGATGCCGCAGCTTCCCGAAGGCTCGCCGTTCCAGGATTTCTTCGACGATTTCTTCAAGAACCGCGGCGGCGACAAGGACAATGGCTCGCAGAAAGTGCAGTCGCTCGGCTCCGGTTTCGTCATCGACGCCGAGCAGGGCATCGTCGTCACCAACAACCATGTCATCGCCGATGCCGACGATATCGAGGTCAATTTCTCCGATGGAGTCACGCTGAAGGCGACGCTGGTCGGCACCGACACCAAGACCGATGTCGCGGTGCTCAAGGTCGATCCGAAGGGCCACAAGCTGACGGCGGTGAAGTTCGGCGATTCCACCAAGATGCGCGTCGGCGACTGGGTGATGGCGATCGGCAATCCGTTCGGCCTCGGCGGCACGGTCACGGTCGGCATCGTCTCGGCGCGTAACCGCGACATCAATTCAGGCCCCTATGACGACTTCATCCAGACCGATGCCGCGATCAACCGCGGCAATTCGGGCGGGCCGCTGTTCAACAGCGCCGGCGAGGTCATCGGCATCAACACGGCGATCATTTCGCCGTCCGGCGGCTCGATCGGCATCGGCTTCTCCATCCCCTCGCAGCTCGCATCGGGCGTTGTCGAGCAACTGCGCCAATATGGCGAAACGCGGCGCGGCTGGCTTGGCGTGCGCATCCAACCGGTGACCGACGACATTGCCGAGAGCCTCGGCATGGCGACCGCCAAGGGTGCGCTGGTCGCCGGCGTCATCAAGGGTGGACCGGTCGACAACGGCACCATCCAGGCCGGCGACGTGATCATCAAGTTCGACGGTAAGGACATCCACGAAATGCGCGACCTGCCGCGTGTGGTCGCGGAGAGCCCGGTCGGCAAGGCGGTCGACGTGCTGATCGTGCGCAAGGGTGTCGAGCAAACGGTGAAGGTAACACTTGGCCGGCTCGAGGACAGCGAGAAGCTCGCTAGCGGCGAAAACGGCAACACCGACCAGGACAAAGGCGACAAGGCGCCGGCGGTTTCGACGGCCTCGGTGCTCGGCATGACCGTCGGCGAATTGAACGACGATACGCGCAAGAAGTTCAGCATCGCCGCCGATGTTTCGGGCGTCGTCATCACCGATGTCGCCAAGGATTCGGCCGCGGCTGAACGCGGCATCCAGCCGGGCGAGGTGATCACCGAAATTGCACAGGAATCGGTTGCCACGCCCAAGGATGTGATGGACCGGATCGGCGCGCTGAAGGAGCAGGGACGCAAGAACGCACTGCTGATGCTGGCGTCCAAGACCGGTGAGCTGAGGTTTGTGACGATCCGGATGGACTGAGGATCGCTAACGATGGTCATATTGTAACATCCCATGGGATGTACTATTTTGACTTGTGAGGCGGATCGTACTGGACACAAACGTTTTGACGGCAGGCTTGCGAAGCAGGAATGGCGCGTCTTTCGCCATCCTGCAGCTGATTGCGGATCGGCAAATTCGCCCATTAGTGACGACAGCGCTGTTTCTTGAATATGAAACCGTGCTGGCCAGACCCGAGCAGGTGGCGGCTCACGGGTTGTCCGCGCCGGATCTGGGCCGTTTGCTGGCCGGCTTTGCATTGCTGGCTGAGCCGGTCGAGCTGCACTTTCTCTGGCGGCCGCAATTGAACGATCCGAAGGATGAGATGGTGCTTGAAGCAGCGATCAACGGCCGGGCCGATGCGTTGGTGACTCACAATCGCCGGGACTTCCTAGCTGCGGCAGGCCGTTTTGATGTACTGCTTGTGAGCCCGGCCGAGTTCTTGGAAGGACTTCGTACATGAGCAAAGCGACTTATCCGCTGAAACTGCCACAGTCGGTTAAGGAAGCAGCCGCGCGCCTCGCGAAGGCCGATGGCGTGTCGCTCAATCAATGGATTGCGTCGGCTGTGGCGCAAAAGGTCGGGGCAATGGAAGCGGCAGCTGACTTCCTGCGTCGTCGTGCCGGCGACGCGTCACCGGGCGATTTCGCGAAAATGCTGGGGCGGGTCGCAGACAGATCGCCACAGTCCGGCGACGAATTTCCACCTGACAGGCATTGATCAGCGACGATTCTTCCGCCAATCCGCGCTCGTCAGCCTGTAGAACACATGCCTCTTCAGCTCCGGGTGGCTGTCGGGAATGCCGGGGTGGTCGAAGTTGGCCGAGGGATCGGCGGTCATGCCGAGGCGCTTCATGACGGCAGTGGAGCGGCGGTTGTTCTCGACCGCGAAGGAGACGATCTCGCCAAGGCCGAGTTTTTCGAAGCCGTAGGCCAGCCATGCCTCGGCAGCTTCCGTGACATAACCCTTGCCCCAGAATTCGGGCGCCAGCCGCCAGCCGACCTCAACGGTGCCGGCGGGAAGGAACGGCAGATGGTCGGTCCCGGTGATGCCGGCAAAGCCGATGCATTGGCCTGATGCGGCGATCTCGCAGGCGGCAAAGCCATAGCCGTCCCGATCGATGATGGCCCGCAGTTCGTCCATCTTGGCGTCTGCTGCGGCACGGTCGCGACGGAATGGGAAGAACTCCATCACGCGTTCGTCGGAATTGATGCGATGGAACAACTCGCGGTCACAATCGTCCCAGTTGCGCAGGATCAGGCGCTCGGTGCGCATTGGTTTCATTGGACGAACTCTTCCTGCCCGTAGCCTTGCAGATAGAGCAATGCGGTCAGGTCGCCATGGTCGATGCGAACCTTTGCCTGTGCAGCCACCATCGGTTTGGCATGCAGCGCAACACCGGTGCCGGCAAGGCGGATCATGTCGAGATCGTTGGCCCCGTCGCCGACAGCAATGGCATCGGCCGGGGTGAGGCCGAGACGCGCCGTGATCTCGATCAGCGCCTCGGCCTTGGCGGCGCGGCCGAGGATCGGCTCGCCGACCAACCCGGTAAAGAGGCCATCCTGTTCGAGCAGGCGGTTGGCGCGGTTTTCATGGAAGCCGAGCATGGCGGCGATGCGTGAGGTGAAGACCTCGAAGCCGCCCGAGACTAGCGCGGTCCAGGCGCCGTTGGCCCGCATCGTCTGCACCAGCGCGCGACCGCCGGAGGCCAATGTCAACCGGTTGGCAACGATCAGATCGACCACGGCCGCATCGAGCCCCTTGAGCAGGGCCACGCGCTCGCGCAGGGCGGGCTCGAAGGCGACCTCGCCATTCATCGATCGTGCGGTGATCGCCGCGATGTGCTCCTTGACGCCGATCTCGTCGGCTAGCTCGTCGATGCATTCCTGGTCGATCATGGTCGAATCCATGTCGGCGATGAGGATCTTCTTGCGGCGCGTTGCCGACTGCTGGACGATCACGTCGATCGGCTCGGCGGCCAGCGCCGCGCGCAGATTGGCGGCCGCCTCGTCGGCTTGTGCATTCGCTGGCAGTGCGAGATCGCAGGCAATGTCTTCGGCCATCCAGCGAACAGTGCTTGCGCCCACCGACCGTGAGGCCATATTCGCAAGCGATGGCGACAAGGCACGATCGGCGGGATGGGAAACAAGCGTGGCGATAAGCGGCATCGATAATTCCGGTGCGGATGCGGGCGAAGGCCGCGTGAAGAATGCGATCCTGATAGCCGGGCCGACCGCCAGCGGCAAGTCGGCGCTGGCGCTCGACCTGGCCGAACGTATAGGCGGCGTGATCGTCAACACCGATTCCATGCAAGCCTATTCGGTTCTCGACGTGTTGACTGCCCGGCCGGAGGCGGCGGACCTCGCTCGGGCACCGCATTATCTCTATGGGCATGTCCATCCCGGCACCGCCTACTCGACCGGGGCGTGGCTGCGCGACGTGACGAGGCTGATCGAAGACGGCGCGCTCTCGCGGCGACCGATCTTCGTCGGCGGCACCGGCCTTTACTTTCGCGCCTTGGCCGAGGGCATTTCGGAAATGCCCGACATTCCGCGGCAGGTACGCGACCGTTGGCGCTACGAGTTGAAGGAGCAAGGCGCCGTCAAACTGCATGGCATCCTGATGCGCGAGGATTCCAGAGCAGCCATGCAGTTGAAGCCCACGGACAGCCAGCGCATCGTGCGGGCGCTCGAAGTGCTCGACGCATCCGGCCGCTCGATCCTGGACTGGCAGGCCGCGCGGGGCCGGCCGCTCATCGACAGACAGACGGCCCGCTTCTTCGTCATCGAGCCGGACCGGGCCGCGCTGGTCGGACGCATCGAAAGGCGTTTCGACCAGATGCTGGCCAAGGGCGCACTGGACGAAGTCAGGCAACTCGCATCGCTTCGTCTCGATCCGCAATTGCCGGCGATGAAGGCGATCGGCGTTCGCGAACTGCAAGCGGCGATGGCCGGACAATCGGGTTTTCCCGAGGCGATTGAGCGCGCCAAGATCGCAACCAGGCAATATGCCAAGCGGCAGACGACCTGGTTTCGGCACCAGCTAGGACCGGAATGGCAAAGATTGCATCCTGGTGACGATATCGAAACCACGATCCAAACGCTTGTTGCTAATGCAACCTAGAAAGCCTTTCCTTCACGGAAAGGTTCTCGTTGTGGTTGTCCAAATTAACCCTCCGTAAGGCCCGCCATGCCATAAGGTCGATGGGCATTTTTCCATCGGGGAGCAGATGCGTTTCCACAAGGCGGAATCGGCGTTTTTCGTCTTTATCTTCGTGATCCTGGCCGCCGGCCTGGTGACGCTGCATGCCTATGGACTGCTGCAATCCTTTGCCACCGAACTGCACACGGCCTCCGGCCTGGACAAGGTCATCTACCTCAACAAGCTGCTTTTCGCGACGGGCGTGCTGCTCGCGACCGCGCTGTTCTTCGGCATCTTCTTCATCTACCCGCTGATCCGCAGGCAGGCGACGGAGGAAGGCAAGCTGCGGGCCATGACCGTGTCACTGAGCGCCCGCTCCGAGACGTTCGAACATGCGGCGCTGACAGATAGCCTGACCGGCATGCAGAACCGGCGCTATTTCGACGACGCGCTGAAGGAATATCTCGAGGAGTTCAAGCGCATCGAGAAACCCGTCGGGCTGATGATCCTCGACCTTGATCATTTCAAGCAGGTCAACGATACACATGGCCACGACGTTGGCGACGAGGTACTCAAGGCCGTCGCCAGCTGTCTCAAGGACATGACGCGCTACCATGACGTGGTGGCGCGATTGGGTGGCGAGGAATTCGCCGTGGTCACGCCCAACATGGAGGCGGAATTGTTGTCGAAATTCGCCGAGCGTATCCGCAAGGCGATCGCCAACATGTCGGTTCTTTCGGGCAATGTCCGGCTCAAGATCACCACCAGCGTCGGCCTTGCCGTCTGGGACCGCAAGGAGACGGCGGAAGAATTCTATCGCCGCGCCGACCGCCAGCTCTACGAGGCCAAGAGGCAAGGCCGCAACCGCGTCTGCGCCTGAAATCCCGAAGAAGAATTCACGAGGCCGGTTGCCTGACGCGGCTTTTTCGACTTCCGGTGCTCACGGACTGAATGTCCGCTCCGCTCCGGCTTCTCGAAACCACGCCATTCAATCCGGCCTGATGAATTCCCTTTCGGGATTTGACCAAGCTGGTTCGATGATGTGAAGCCTTTGGAGCTTGTGTGCGGCTTCCCGGCCGGTCGTCAGAGAGCTTGCAGGCTCAATCGTTCTGGGGGCGCATGCCGAAGGTGGCGGGCTTTAGGCCGTAGCGCATGTCGAAATCATCGTCCGATTGCACGCGTGCGGCCGGCGGCTTGCGGTAGTCGGGATCGCCGGCCTGGCGGCCAGAATCGACCACTTCGGCAAAGGCCATCGCCTGCTGCTGCGGCTTTGGAACGTTGCGAAGCCGTTCCACGATCGTCACCAGATCGACATCGTCGCCGGTTTTCGACGACATGGCTTGTTCGCGCTTTGCCGTGCCGGGGATCAGTTCAGCCGGCAGTCTCTCGAACTTCAGCCGCATCGTCGTCGCCACGCCTTCCCCGAAGGCGATCGCTTCGCGCTGGCCCATGGACGACAGGAAAGCAAGCGTGGAGGCGGACGAGTCGGCGATGGCCGAGCGGATGATCGCCTGGTCCTGCTCATTGGCGAGCCGCATGGCGAAGAAGGTCGAGCACTGCGACAGGATGGTCGGGTCGAGTTCGCCCGGGCGCTGGGTGACGACGCCGAGATAGCAGCCATATTTGCGGCCTTCCTTGGCAATGCGCGACAGCGCGTGCCTTGTCGGCGCGAAGCCGAGGCGCGCATCGGCCGGCATGTAGCGATGCGCTTCTTCGCACAGCAATAGGAGCTGCAGCTTGCCCTCGCTCCACAGCGCAAGGTCGAACGCCAGGCGCGCCAGCACCGAACAGACGGAATTGACCACTTCGGACGGCATGCCGGCCATTTCGAAACAGGTCACAGGGCGGCCGTTATGCGGCACGCGGAAGATGTTGCCGATCGTCTCGTGGATGGTGTCCTCGATCAGGCGCGAGTTGAACATGAAACGGTAGCGCGGATCGGCTGCCGCCGATTCGATGCGCGTCTTCAGCGATTTGAGCGTCGGGCGCTCGTTCTTGCTTTCGAGCATGCCCATGCGCTCGTCAATCTGCTTGAGCAGATCGGCAATGCGGTAGGGCACTGGCGTATCGGCGGTCAGCGCATCGCTGCCGCGCCTGAGATAGGCACCGGAATTGGGGTTGCGATAGAGGTTTTTGGCGAGCGGAATGAGGTCGCGCAGCGCATCGATCTCGTCGGGCACGGTCTCGCGGCCGCGAAATAGAACCTCGGCGAATTCCTCGAGCCGGAACATCCAGAACGGAAGGTCGAGCGTCTTGGAATCGACCTTGACGCAATATTCGGGCAGCGACGCGGCGAATTCATTGTGCGGATCGAGGATCAGGATGCGCAGATCCGGCCGCGCCGCGATCGATTTGCGCAGCAGCAGCGAGACGGCGGTGGACTTGCCGACACCGGTGGTGCCGACAATGGCAAAGTGGCGCGCCAGCGTGTCGTCGATGGCGATGTTGGCGGCGATCGCCTCGTCCTGCGACAGCGAGCCGATGGTGATCGAATGACGCCCGGCCAGATCGTAGACGGCCTGCAGGTCACGGCTGCGGATGCGGTGCGCGATGGCGCCGATATGGGGATAGGTGGTGATGCCGCGGTCGAAGATCGGCTTGGAGCCGGGTTCGGCGCCGTCGCGCACTTCGCCGATCAGCTCGATGCTGACCTCGATGGCGTTCTGGCCTTCGCTGTTCCAGGCGCGATCCGACTTGCCGATCGCATAGACCAGGCCGACGGTGCGCGTGGTGCCGAGATTGACCGAGATCATCTTGCCGACCGTCCACAGGCCGGTCACCGCGCCGTCGACGTCGTCCGCAAAGGCGCTGATGGTGGCGCGCGCACCGTCGCATTGCACGACATTGCCCAGGATGCGCCTGTCGTTCTGTTCGGCGTTGCGGCGCTCCTGCGATGTCGGTTCTCCGACCGAGGCTTCGCGTTCGACATACATGGACAGGCCAATCCCCATTTTCCCTCACGTCGAAGCCTACAGGAACGGGGTTAAGGTCGAGTGTGGCCGGATGGTGTAGGGACGATTAAGAAGCCGGCGAAAATTGTCGCGACAAGGCTCTTTTCCAGCTATCGGTTTTCGCTATAATAGACGAATGGATGATATGACGAACGACATTACCTCGACAATCGGCAGACGGATACACGCCGAGAGGACGATACGGGACTGGTCCCTGGCCGAGCTCGCCGAGCGCTCCGGCGTCTCCAAAGCCATGCTGAGCACGATCGAGCGCGGCATGACCAGCCCGACGGCAGCGCTCCTGGTGCGGATCGCCGCCGCCTTCGGCATGACGCTGTCGACCCTTATCGCACGCGCGGAATTGCAGGGCGGCGGCTTGCTGCGGGCGAGCGACCAGCCCGTCTGGCGCGATCCCGACACCGGCTATGTCAGGCGGCATCTTTCGCCGGCCGGCGACATGCCGCTCGAACTGATCAGGGTTCATCTGCCGGCGGGCGCCAAGGTCAGCCTGCCCGCGGCATCCTACGCCTTCATCAAACAGCAGATATGGCTGATCTCCGGACGGCTGGAATTCATCGAAGGCGATCTGGTGCACAGGCTCGAGCCCGGCGACTGTCTGGCGCTCGGCGCGCCGTCGGACTGCACCTTCCATGCGCTCGAGGC
This sequence comes from Mesorhizobium sp. B2-4-7, assembly GCF_006442685.1. NCBI lineage: Bacteria > Pseudomonadati > Pseudomonadota > Alphaproteobacteria > Hyphomicrobiales > Phyllobacteriaceae > Mesorhizobium > Mesorhizobium sp. B2-4-7. The sequence goes on along the minus strand of NZ_VFVH01000006.1, from coordinate 158,680 downwards.
GGGCGCCGACTATCTCGTCGCGCTGGTCAGGGCCTGACATCATGCCGAGACGTCCAAAGCGCTCCCACAATGGGGGACCGCCGCTCGACGACTACAAGGGGCCGCCATGGGGCAAGGGCGATCCTTATATTTTCCTGGCCTGGCAGGCCGCGCATGCCAAGGCGTGGAAAGCACCGAGCCGCGACGTCATGCTGATGCGCGTGGACAAGGCGGAACGGCTGGGACTTACCTATGAGGAATACACGCTCGAACTCCTCGAACGCGGACGCCACCTTCAGGAAGAGGACACCGAACGCATCGCCGCGATCAAGGCGGCGCGCAAGGGAAAGCGATTCAGCGCTTTCGATTGACGCCAGTTCGACCGTATCGATCCTTCCATCTCAGCCAGGCAGAACGAGCATGCATTCCATCGAGATCAGAATGTTGACGCAGGACGCGCGGACACAGGCGTTGCTTGGCGATCTTCTGGTCGAAACGGTTGCCGCGGGCGGGTCGGTGAGCTTCATGCATCCGCTGGCGCCGGAAACCGCCCGCAGGTTCTGGGACACGTCGCTGACGGCGGCCGCAAGAGGTGAGCGGGTGGTGCTTGGCGCGTGGGAGGCAGACACGCTGGTCGGCACGGTCACGCTGCTGCTCGACTGTCCGCCCAACCAGCCGCACCGGGCCGAGATCGCCAAGCTGATGACGCGCCTCGATCGTCGAGGCAAAGGCGTGGCGACCCGCCTGATGCAAGCGGCCGAGGCCCTTGCGGTGGAGAGGGGCCGCACGCTTCTGGTTCTGGATACGGCGACCGAAGAGGGGGCGTCCGGGCTCGATGAGAGGCTGGGCTTCACGCTGACCGGGGAAATACCGGACTATGCATTGAAGCCCCATGGCGGGCTGACCGGCACGCTCATCTACTGGAAGCGCATCGGCCGGTGAACGTCATGTCGGAGATGGCTCGCCGAGGCGCGACAGCAGCCATTGGCGGAAATCCTGCTCGGCACCGGTCAGTCGCGCGATCGGTGCCTTGGTCAGAAAATGCCCCGATGTGCTCGGGAGCTCGAAATCGGAAAGCCTGGCCAGGGCCTTGCTTTCGAGTGCCGCGTCAATCAGCGGCCGCGAGCCCAGAAGCACGCCCGCGCCGGCTCGCGCAGCCTCCATCGCAGCCACGAAGCTGTCGAAGCGATGCGAGCGCCTGGGGTGACCGGCCAATCCCGCCGCGGCGAACCATTCCGCCCACATCTCGCGCGCACCGGCGACCAGGAGCAGCGGCAGGGATGTCCAGTCGGCATCACTGGCCAAGGCGGGGGCGGCCACCGGCACAAGCCGCTCGGCGGTCAGCCTATCGGCCAGGCGTCCGGGAAAGGATCCGTTGCCGAAACGGATGTCCAGCGCTGAGCCCGGCAGGTCATAGTCGGTCGGGCGATGGATCGTCACCAGGTCGACATGGATGCGCGGCAGCGCCTTGGCAAGGTCGGGCAGCTTCGGAACGAGCACCAGCAAAGCGAAAGAGATCGGCGCCCGCAAGGTGACGGTCTCGACGGCGCGGGGCTCGAACAGTTCCGCCGTGCTGCTGCCGATGGTGGCGAAGGCTGATTGGATGTGGGGCAAGTAGGCGGCGCCCTCCGGCAACAGTGCGACGCCCCGCGCCAGCCGTGAGAACAGACGCGTCTTCAGCCGATCCTCGAGGAGCCGGACATGCTGACTGACGGCCGCCTGGGTCAGGCCGAGTTCGGCGGCCGCCGCCGTAAAATTCGAAAGCCGCGCCGCTGCCTCGAAGCTGCGCAGCCAGTCGAGTGGGGGCAAGGTGGGGATGGTTCTCGCAGGCATTACGATTTTGCAGCCATTGACCGAAAAATGATAATTTCAATTGTACCTTTCGCTCGATCAACATGCAATCGAGGCCCCGCTGAGCGGACTGCGGGGCGCAATGGACAGGAACATCTCCATGTTGACCGATGCGCTGATAGGCGACGCAGGAAGAATGATCGAACTGGGCTGGAAGGACGGCACACGCTGCCGGTTCCATGCCATGTGGCTTCGCGACAACGCACTCGACGACAAGACACGCAGCGCCGGCAACGGCCAGCGACTGATCACCATCCTCGATATTCCAGCCGAGACGCGGATCGGTGCCGCTTCGATCAAGGGCAATGCCGTGGAGATCAGATTCGTGCCCGAGAAGAAGACGGTCAGCTTTCCCGAGGCGTGGCTTCGAGCCAATGCCTATGATCGCGCCGAGGCCCGTCAGTCCGGATGGACCGCCGACGCGGTGCAGCGCTGGACAAGGGCGACGATGCAGAATTCGGTGCCGCGCGCCGGTTATCCGAAGGCAAGCCGCAGCCGCAGTGTGCTGCGGGAATGGCTCTTGGCGGTGAGGGCCTACGGTTTTGCAGTGATGGACGGACTGCCGGCCGAATCCGGCGCTCTGTGCAAGGTCTCCGACCTGTTCGGCTACATCAGGGAGACCAATTACGGGCGCTGGTTCGAAGTGCGCGCCGAGGTCAATCCGAACAATCTGGCCTACACCAATCTCGGCCTCCAGGCGCACACCGACAATCCTTATCGCGACCCGGTGCCGACGCTGCAGATCCTGTCCTGTATCGAGAACACGGTGGAGGGTGGTGAGTCCAGCGTGGTCGACGGGTTCGCCGTGGCGGCCGCCCTGCAGGCCGAGAACCCCGAAGGCTTCCGACTCCTGAGTTCGCATCCTGCCCGGTTCGAATATGCCGGATCGACCGGCGTGCGGCTGCAGGCGAAGCGGCCTATGATCGAACTCGGGCCGGACGGCGAACTGATCTGCATCCGCTTCAACAACCGCTCGCTGGCGCCGACCGTCGACGTGCCTTTCGCCGAGATGGATGCCTACTACGCCGCCTATCGCCGCTTTGCGGAGTTGATCGAGGATCCGGCCTTCGAAGTAACGTTCAAGCTCGAGCCGGGGCAAGCCTTCATCGTCGACAACACCCGCGTCATGCATGCGCGCAAAGCGTTTTCGGGAACCGGGAAACGCTGGCTGCAGGGCTGCTATGCCGACAAGGACGGCCTGCTGTCGACGTTGGCGGCGATCGAGCACGGTTTCAAGGAGGCGGCGGAATGAACCCACATGATCTGAACGCCGGCAACATCGTCGAATTCATCGCCGATATCTTCGAGCGCCGGGGAGCCGAATCCTATCTCGGCGAGCCGGTGACCATGTCCGAGCATATGCTGCAGGGCGCCTGGCTCGCAGAGCAGGATGGTGCGCCGGAAGAACTGGTGGCAGCAGCCCTGCTGCACGATATCGGCCACTACACCAGCGAGTTCGGTACCTATTCGCCCGATGACGTCGAGGACAAGCACCATGACGAGGCCGGCGGCGAGGTGCTGGCGCCGTTCTTCCCGCCGGTCATCGTCGAATGCGTCAGGCTGCATGTCTCGGCCAAGCGCTATCTCTGCGCCACCGACCCGACCTATTTCGACAAGCTGTCGCCGGCTTCGGTTCATACGCTGTCGTTGCAGGGCGGGCCGATGAGCCCGGACGAGGTGGCCGGGTTCCGCAAGAACCCGTTTCACGAAGAGGCGGTGCGCGTCCGCATCTGGGACGAGGGCGGCAAGGTCGCCGACATGAGGACGCGCACGTTTCGCGACTATGTGCCGTTGCTAGAACGCGTGGTGGCGCGGTTCGCGGCCGACCAGGCGGCGTAGCCGATCGCACCGATCAGGAAAGGGAGGCGCGGTCCAAAACCGCGCCTCCCTCGGTTTTTCGCCACGATCTGGCTTATCCCTTGTGGTGAACCTGCTGCAGCCCATAGACGGGCGTCGCAATGCCTTCCTGCCTGGCCTTCAACTGCAGCGACAGGAACTGCGAATAATGGCGCGACTGGTGCAGGTTACCGCCATGGAACCAGAGCGCCTCCTGCTGCGTCGGCTTCCACATGTTGCGCTGCTCACCTTCCCATGGGCCGGGATCCTTGGTGGTGTTCGAGCCGAGTCCCCAGCATTTGCCGACCTTGTCGGCAACCTCCTTTGAGATCAGCTCCGCCGCCCAGCCATTCATCGAGCCGTATCCGGTGGCGTAGACGATGACGTCCGCCGGCAGTTCGGTGCCATCGCTGAGCAGGACGGAATGTTCTTTGATCTCGGCCACATCGACGCCGCTCTTGAGCTTGATGGCGCCATCGATGATCAGCTGCGAAGCGCCGATATCGATGTAGTAGCCGGAGCCACGCCTGAGATATTTCATGAACAGGCCGGAGCCGTCGTCGCCCCAGTCGAGCATGAACCCCGCCTTTTCCAGGCCCTTGTAGAACGCCGCGTCGCGCTCCTTCATCTTCTCATAAAGCGGAATCTGGAACTCGTGCAGGATCTTGTAGGGCAGGGAGGCGAAGATGAGGTCGGCCTTGGCGGTGGTCATACCGTTCTGCACCGCCTGCTCCGAGTAGAGCGCGCCAAGCCCGATATCCATCAGCGTGTCGGATCTGACGATGTGGGTGGTCGATCGCTGCACCATGGTGACGTCGACGCCGGCTTCCCACAGTGCTGCGCAAATATCGTGCGCGGAATTGTTGGAGCCGATGACGACAACCTTCTTGCCGGCATATTGGTCGGGGCCGGGGTGCTTGGAGGAGTGGTGCTGATCGCCCTTGAAATTCTCCATGCCCTTGAACTTCGGCAGATTGGGACGGCCGGACATGCCGGTGGCCAGCACCAGCTGCTTCGGCTTCAGCGTGATGTCCTTGCCGTCGCGGTGGACGACAACCGTCCATTCCTTGTTCTCCTCGTCGTAGGAAGCGCTCTTGGCCTCGGTTGAGGACCAGTAATTCAGCTCCATCACCTTGGTGTACATTTCCAGCCAGTCGCCGATCTTGTCCTTGGGCGAGAAAACCGGCCAGTTCCGGGGAAAATCGATGTAGGGCAAATGGTCATACCAGACCGGATCGTGCAGGCAGAGCGACTTGTAGCGCTTGCGCCAGCTGTCGCCGGCACGTTCATTCTTCTCGATGATGATCGTCGGCACGCCGAGCTGCCGGAGCCGTGCGCCAAGCGCGATGCCGCCCTGGCCGCCGCCGATGATGACCGTATAGGGCTGCGTCTTGAAGCCAAGCTCGGCCGCTTCCTTCTCGCGCTCTTCCTTCCAGGTCGGGCGGTTCCTGCCGGAGCCGTGCTTGGCGCCCATGGGCCGGGCGAAGCCGGCCGGCTCTTCATAGCCTTTCAGCTCGACCATTGTGGTCAGCAGCGTCCAGATCTTGCCGTCCTTCAACCTGATATGGCCGAAGCCGCGCGCCACATTCGTCTCGAAGCTGATCCAGCCGTCGATCACCCCGTTCGCCTCGGTCGCGTCCTCGCCCCTGGCGATGGCGAAATGTGATGGCTTCGTCTTCGATAGCTGGCTTTCCAGCATGTCACGCACCTGATCGCGGCCTTCCATGGTCTTGATATTCCAGGTGAAGGTGACGAGGTCGCGCCAATAACAATCTTCCTGGAAGCATTCGACCGCCTTGTCGACGTCGCCGGCGGCAAGGGCCGCGCCAAATCGTTCGAGAAGGTCGGAAAGCTTCCTGTTCGGGGCCTTGTCGAGCATCAGTTTCCTCCGCGTTTTTGTTGATCGGCCTCGTTGCGAGCTGCCTTTGCCGAGCTTGGGGTCCGGCCTCGGGCAGTATCGCGGCAAACCATGGGCCGCGTCACGTCGCCAAATAGTTCGGCTTGTTTTCAAGGGTTTGACCAGCGACCCGACGTCGAGCCGGGTCTAAATGACGGCGTGCGCGTGCTTCGTGCCATGCACCGGGCAAGCCGGCATGAAAGCGGAATCGACCCCATTGACGAACGGCTGCTTTCACCCTTATGGTTCGCCACCATGAAAAAGGCACTCATTCTCGTAGGAAGGCGCGTGGGCAAGGCGGTGTAACCGCCGGGCGAAAACCTCCCATGCGCAACACACAGGCTCCCTCGGGGGCCTTTTTTATTGCCTGAAACACGACTAAACGACCAGCAAATCGCCAGATGGCGGACAGTACGGGACCAAACCGATGAGCAACGGACAGAGCGAGCGGCGCGAAATGACTGGCGCCGAAATGGTGGTGCAGGCGCTGAAGGATAATGGCGTCAAGCATGTCTTCGGTTATCCGGGCGGCGCGGTTCTCCCGATCTATGACGAGATCTTCCAGCAGGACGACGTCGAGCACATCCTGGTGAGGCACGAGCAGGGCGCCGGCCACGCGGCCGAGGGCTATGCGCGCTCGACCGGCAAGGCAGGCGTCATGCTGGTGACATCGGGTCCGGGCGCGACCAACGCGGTGACGCCTTTGCAGGACGCGCTGATGGATTCGATCCCGCTGGTGTGCCTGACCGGGCAGGTGCCGACCTCGCTGATCGGTTCGGACGCTTTCCAGGAGTGCGACACGGTCGGCATCACGCGCCCCTGCACCAAGCACAATTGGCTGGTGAAGGACGTCAACGAGCTTGCCGCAACCATTCATGAGGCCTTCCATGTCGCCACCACCGGCCGTCCCGGTCCTGTCGTGGTCGACATCCCGAAGGACGTGCAGTTCGCCAAGGGTTTTTATGTTTCTCCGCAAACCGCGCCTCGCACCAGCTATCAGCCGAAGGTGCAGGGCGACCTGGAGAAGGTCAAGGCGGCGGTCGAACTGCTGGCCGGTGCCAGGAAGCCGATCATCTACAGCGGCGGCGGCGTCATCAACTCCGGTCCGGAAGCGAGCCATCTGCTGCGCGAACTGGTCGACCTCACCGGTTTCCCGATCACCTCGACGCTGATGGGGCTCGGCGCCTATCCGGCATCTGGCAAGAACTGGCTCGGCATGCTCGGTATGCACGGCACCTACGAAGCCAACATGGCCATGCATGATTGCGACGTGATGGTCTGCATCGGTGCGCGCTTCGACGACCGCATCACCGGCCGGCTCAACGCGTTCTCGCCGAACTCGAAGAAGATCCATATCGACATCGATCCGTCCTCGATCAACAAGAACGTCCACACCGACGTGCCCATTATCGGCGATGTCGGCCGGGTTCTGGAGGATCTCGTGCGGCTGTGGCGGGCAACCGCCAAGGCCGACAAGAAGGCGCTCTATCCCTGGTGGGAGCAGATCGCCAAATGGCGCGCGCGCGATTCGCTCGCGTACAAGATGAACAACGACGTGATCATGCCGCAATATGCCATCCAGCGGCTCTATGCCCTGACCAAGGACATGGACACCTACATCACGACGGAGGTCGGCCAGCACCAGATGTGGGCGGCCCAGCACTACCATTTCGAGAAGCCGAACCGCTGGATGACGTCCGGGGGGCTCGGCACGATGGGTTACGGCTTGCCGGCGGCACTGGGCGTGCAGATCGCGCATCCGAACGCGCTGGTCGTCGATATCGCCGGCGACGCTTCGGTGCAGATGACGATGCAAGAGATGAGTGCCGCGGTGCAGTTCGACGCGCCGATCAAAATCTTCATTCTCAACAACCAGTATATGGGCATGGTGCGGCAATGGCAGCAGCTGCTGCACGGCAACCGGCTGTCGCATTCCTACACCGAAGCCATGCCTGATTTCGTCAAGCTGGCCGAAGCCTATGGCGGCCACGGTATTCGCTGCGACAAGCCGGACGAGCTGGACGATGCCATCAAAGAGATGATCTCGGTCAGAAAGCCGGTGCTGTTCGACTGCCGCGTGGCGACGCTCGCCAACTGCTTCCCGATGATCCCGTCGGGCAAGGCGCACAATGAGATGCTCTTGCCGGACGAGGCGACGGACGAAGCGGTGGCCAACGCCATCGACGCCAAGGGCAGGGAACTGGTTTAGCAGCGGACAGAGGCAGGGCTGTCGCGAGAAGCCGTGCGTAAACAGAGATTAGATCCAAGAGTTTGAAGTCGAGATTCACATCATGAACGCACAGCTACAACCGACCGGCTCCGCCTATTTCATCGCCAAGGAAACGGAAAAGCCCGAGAACCACACGCTTTCCGTGCTGGTCGACAACGAGCCGGGCGTGCTTGCCCGGGTCATCGGCCTGTTTTCCGGGCGCGGCTACAACATCGAGAGCCTGACAGTCTCGGAAACCGAGCATGAGAAACATCTGTCGCGCATCACCATCGTGACGCGCGGCACGCCGCATGTGCTGGAGCAGATCAAGCACCAGCTCGAGCGCATCGTGCCGGTCCACCGCGTCGTCGACCTCACCGTGCGCTCGCAGGAGTTCGGCCAGGAGCGGCCGCTGGAGCGGGAACTGGCGCTGGTCAAGGTCGCCGGCACCGGCGAGGCCCGCGTCGAGGCGCTGCGCCTGGCGGATGCCTTCCGCGCCAGCGTCATCGACGCCAACACCGAGCATTTCATCTTCGAGATCACCGGCAAGGGCTCCAAGCTCGACCAGTTCATCGCCATCATGAAGCCGCTCGGCCTGGTAGAGATCTGCCGCACCGGCGTGGCGGCGATGAACCGTGGCCCGCAGGGGATGTAGCACCGGTAAGTTTCTCCACAGCGTGACGACGGGATCGGCCACCGGCCGAGGGTGGCCTTTGTGCGGTCGTTGGAAGAGACAATAATACTGGCTTATCTGGGAGGATATCATGTCGCTCGACGCATTCCTCGCCTTGCTTGTCTACGCCTTCGTGACCTCGATCACGCCCGGGCCTAACAATCTGATGCTGCTCGCCTCAGGTGTGAATTTCGGCCTGGTGAGGAGCGTGCCGCATATGTTCGGCATCAGCATCGGGTTTCTTGTCTTGCTGCTGGCGGTAGGCCTTGGTCTTGGCGCCGTGCTGACGGCGTTCCCGGCGCTGCACACCGCGCTCAAGATCGCCGGCGCCGCCTATCTGCTCTACCTTGCCTGGAAAATCGCCATGTCACGCTCGCTCAGCGGCAAAGGCGAGACGAAGGCGCGGCCGATGCGTTTCATCGAGGCGGCGGCGTTCCAGTGGGTCAATGCCAAGGCCTGGGTGATGGCGATCACCGCCATGGCCGTCTACTCCAATCCGGAGCATCCGTTCCTGTCGGTGGCGCTGATCTCGGTGGCCTTCACCATCGTCAACCTGCCGAGCGTTTCAGTGTGGGCGGGATTCGGCACGGCGCTGCGCGGTTTCCTGTCCGATCCAGTGCGGCTGAAGTGGTTCAACATCGCCATGGGCGTGTTGCTGGCCGCGACGCTTTGGCCGATGCTGCGGTGAGTTGTCCAGGTTCGCGATCCGCCTTTTGCACGCGATCATGGTGGCCAGCCCATCCATTGTGCAGTGCACATTAAATCTTCGTAATGCCGTGTTTTGGCCCTTTTCCGCCAAAGCCCTGTCCTATCTATTCAGCGAAATCGCGGCAGGGCGTCGTGATTTGAGCTAGAATACGACCACCTGGCTATGGCGTGTCGGACGGAGAGGGTCTTTTGTCGATGCGTGGAAAAGTCATTCTTTCATTGCTTGCGGTCGCCTGCGCAGGCGCGGCCTGGCTCTATCTGTCTCCCGACACGCTGAGCAGGGCCCGGCAGATCATCGGTGCAAAGCAGGTCGCGTCGGACAAGCCGACGCCGGATAGGCAGGATCCGCAGGCAGGGGCCAAGCAGGCGGCCGGCGGCACTGGCGCCCGTTCGGCCTCGATCATCTCGGCCACGGCAACGACGGCCGATTTCCCGGTCCGGCGCTACGCCATCGGCTTCGTCTCCTCTCCCGCCGTGGTCAGCATCAACGCGCGCGTGTCCAGCCAGATCGTGTCGATCGACGTCAAGGACGGGCAGATGGTGAAAACCGGCGATCTCCTGTTTTCGCTGGATGACCGTGCCTTGAAGGCGCAGCTCGCCAAGGATCAGGCGACGCTCGCCAAGGATCAGGCGCTGCTTGCCAGTTCGAATTCCGATCTTCAGCGCGCCAAGGATCTTGTCGCCAAGCAGGCCGGTACGCAGCAGACCTACGACCAGGCCGTTGCCGCGCAGAAGGCGGCGGCAGCGACTGTCGATGCCGACAAGGCGACAATCGATGCAGACAATGTCCAGCTTGGCTTTGCCACGATTACCGCGCCGATTTCCGGCAGGCTTGGCGCGGTCAACGTTGCCGTGGGCGATCTCGTGACCACCAGCAATGGCAGCAGCAGTACCTCGACCCCGCTCGTCACCATCACTCAGATGGATCCCCTGCAGGTGAACTTCAACCTGCCCGAAAGCAACCTTGCGCTGCTGCACAAGGCACTGGCAAAGCCACAGCAAGGGGCAGTGACCCTGACCCAGGACGGGAACCCGACACCGATTGGCAAGGGCACGCTCGATTTCGTCGACTCCAGCGTCGATACCGCTTCCGGCACCATTGCAACGCGAGCCAGCATACCCAACGCCGATCTGTCGCTGTGGCCGGGCCAATATGTGAATGTCGTGCTCGACGCCGGCATCATGCCGCAGATGACGTCCGTCCTCACGGTCGCGGTGCAGCCCAGCCAGAAGGGACCGTTCGTCTATGTGGTCAAGCCTGACAACACAGTCGAAATGCGGCCGGTGCAAGTGGCGCTGACCGAAGGTCAGAACAGCGCCATCAGCGATGGCCTGAAAAGCGGCGAGAAGGTTGTTATCGAAGGCCAGACGCGACTGAGGAACGGGGCTGCCGTGCACGAAGGCAAGGCATCCGCCGGACCCGGCGACCAGGCAGCACCCAAGGTCGCGCAAGCCGACAAGGCCCGCGAGGCCGCCCAATGATCTCCGAGTTCTGCATTCGCAGGCCTGTCGCCACCCTCCTGATGTCGTTCGCCCTCGTTCTGGGCGGGCTGTTCGCCTACAAGTTCCTCCCGGTGGCCGCGCTGCCCAGTGCCGAATTCCCCGTCGTCAACGTCTCGGCTCAGCTGCCCGGAGCCTCGCCGGAGACGATGGCAACGTCGGTGGCGACGCCGCTGATCAAGCAATTCGCCACCATTGCCGGCATCGACTCGATCTCGACCACCAACTCGCTCGGCCAGACCTCGATTGCCATCCAGTTCGTGCTCAACCGCGACATCGATGCCGCGGCCGCGGACGTGCAGGCAGCGATCGCGCGCACGCAAAGATCGCTGCCGCCCCAGATGACCTCGCCGCCGAGCTACCGCAAGGTCAATCCGGCCGACGCGCCGATCCTTTTGATGTCGCTGGTCAGCGATACGGTTCCGCTGACCGATCTCGATGCTTTCGCCGAAAACGTCATCTCGCCGTCGCTGTCGACCATCGACGGCGTGGCGCAGGTCTCCATCTTCGGCCAGCAGAAATATGCAGTCCGCATTCAGATCGATCCGACCGCGCTTGCCGCGCGCGGCATTTCGATCGACCAGCTGCAGGCGGCGATCGCATCCGCCAACTCCAACACCCCGCTGGGCGTTCTGAAGAACAACAAACAGCAGTTGACGATCACGGCCAATACGCAGCTGACCGACGCCGCCGGATTCTCCAACCTCATCATCGCCACCAAGAACGGTCATCCGGTGCGGCTGGGCGAGGTGACGCGCGTCGTTGATTCGGTGCAGACCACGACGACTGCGAGCTGGTATGACGGCACGCGCGCGATCATCATGGCGGTGCAGCGCCAGCCCGACGCCAACACTGTCGACGTCGTCGACAAGGTCAAGGCGATGCTGCCGTCCTTCCAGGACCAGATGCCGGCCGCCGCCCAGATCAAGCTGCTCAACGATCGTTCGACCTCGATCCGCCAGGCCGTGGACGACGTGCAGTTCACGCTGCTGTTGACCATCGCACTGGTGGTCATGGTGATCTTCGTGTTCCTGCGCCGCGTTACGGCGACCATCATCCCGGCCGTGGCGGTGCCGATCTCGTTGATCGCCACGCTCGGCGCGATGTTCCTGTTCGGCTTTTCCATCGACAACATCTCACTGATGGGCCTGACGCTCGCGGTCGGCCTCGTCGTCGACGATGCCATCGTGATGCTGGAAAACATCTTCCGCCATATGGAGGAGGATGGGTTGTCGGCGTTCGATGCGTCGCTGAAGGGCGCGCGCGAAATCGGCTTCACCATCATCTCGATTTCGATCTCGCTCGTGGCCGTGTTCATCCCGGTGCTTCTGATGGGCGGCGTCATCGGGCGCATCTTCAACGAGTTCGCCGTCGTGGTGACGGTCGCCATCCTGGCGTCAATGTTCGTGTCGCTGACGCTGACGCCGATGCTGTGCTCGCGGCTGCTGTCGGTGACCAAGGCCGACCGCGAGGCGCATGGCGATGGCCACAGGCGCGATTTCATCACCCGCGGCTACGACCGGATCCTGAGCTTCTGTCTGCGGCACACTTTCCTGGTGTTCCTGGTCTTCATAGGCACCGCGGCGGCGTCGGTGTGGCTGATCGAGGTCTCGCCGAAGGGCTTTTTCCCGCAGGAGGATATCGGCCAGATATCGGTGACGACCATTGCGCGCCAGGACATCTCGTTCGACGCCATGGCAAAGCTGCAGGGGCAGGTGGCCAGCGTGTTCTCGCATTCGCCCTATGTCGACCATGTTGCGTGGTCGGCGGGCAGCGGCAACAATGCGCTCAACCAGGGGCAGCTTTTCGTCCAGCTCAAGGGCAAGGACCAGCGGCCCAATATCGAGAAGGTGCTTGCGGATCTACGCAAGCAATTGGCCGGCGTCGCGGGCATCGAGACCTACATGCAGCCTGTGCAGAATCTGAGGCTGGGTTCGCGCTCGTCTGCCAGCGCCTACCAGCTCGTGGTTCAGGGCCTCGACACCGGCCAGACAGACATCTGGGCGCAGAAACTGAATGACGCGATGGCGGCCGATCATGCGACCTTCACCGACGTCACCAGCGATTTGCAGAACAATGCGCTGCAGGCGACGCTGGTGGTGGATCGCGACAAGGCGGCCCAGCTCGGCATCGACACCGACACGCTGCGCTCGGCGCTTTATGGCGGGTTCGGCACCGACCAGGTTTCGACGATCTTCGGCTCCGCCGACAGCTACGAAGTCATCACCGAGCTCGATCCCAAGATCGAGTGGTCGCCGGAGCGGATGCTGGCCATCCAGATGAGGACGGCGAGCGGCTCCCTGGTTCCGCTTGGCGCCTTCGCCCGGGTCGATCGCACGGCCGGCGCCTTGACGGTCAACCAGCTCGGCCAGCTTCCGGCCGTGACGATCTCTTATAATCTGCCGCAAGGCGTGGCGCTCGGCGACAGCGTGAGCCGCATCGACGCGCTCAAGGAGCAGATCGGCATGCCGGAGACGATCTCGACCAGCTTTGCCGGCACAGCCAAGACCTTCCAGGATTCGCTCGCCAACCAGGGCCTGCTGATCGGCGGCGCGATCCTCACCATCTATATCGTGCTTGGCATTCTCTATGAGAGCTTCATCCATCCGCTCACGATCCTCACAGGCTTGCCATCGGCTGTGCTGGGAGCGGTTGTCGCCTTGCGCTTCGCCGGCATGGACCTGTCCGTCATCGCGGTGATCGGCATCCTGATGCTGATCGGCATCGTCAAGAAGAACGGCATCATGATGGTCGACGTCGCGCTCGAATTGCGACGAGAAGGAATGTCGGCCACCGAGTCCATCCACAAGGCCTGCCTGATGCGGTTCCGGCCGATCATGATGACGACGCTGGCCGCCTTGATGGGCACGTTCCCGATCGCGCTCGGCACGGGCGCCAGCGCGGAGCTGCGCCAGCCGCTGGGCGTCGCCGTTGTCGGCGGTCTGCTCGCCTCGCAGGCGCTGACGCTGTTCGTCACACCGGTAATCTATGTCTACATGGAAAATTTCTCGGGCTGGCTGGTCGGGCTGATGCCGAAGCGCAAGCCCGAATTGCATCTGGTCGAAGCGGGGGATCAGCCTTCGCTGTTCGACGATGATGACGAAATCCGAGGCGAGCCGCAAAAGACGGCCGCGGAGTAGTGTATCCGCGTCGCGCCCACTGGCCCAAGTCGTCATGCTTGCGGCCGGCGGATCGCAGCCGTAGTTTGTGGCCATGTCCCACGATCATGACCACGACAACGAACTCGATCCGTTTGCCGCTCGCGTGCGCGCGCTGGAAACCATTCTCACCCGCAAGGGATTGATCGATCCGGCCGCGATCGATGTCATCGTCGATACCTACGAGACTAAGATCGGTCCCCGCAACGGCGCGAGGGTGGTGGCCAAGGCCTGGAGCGATCCCGCTTTTGCCGACTGGCTGAAGCGCGATGCTACGGCGGCGATCGGATCGCTGGGCTATACCGGCCGGCAAGGCGAGCACATGCAGGCGGTGTTCAACACCGAAGAGACTCACAATCTCGTCGTCTGCACGCTGTGCTCCTGCTATCCGTGGTCGGTGCTCGGCCTGCCGCCGGTCTGGTACAAGGCGCCGCCCTATCGCTCGCGCGCGGTCATCGATCCGCGCGGCGTGCTTGAGGAATTCGGGCTGACGCTGCCGGCCTCGACAAAGATACGCGTCTGGGATTCGACCGCGGAGTTACGCTATCTCGTCGTCCCGATGCGGCCTCAAGGAACCGAAGGCTGGAGTGAGGAGCGCTTGTCCGAATTGGTAAGCCGCGATGCGATGATCGGCACTGTGCTAGCCCAAAAACCGGAAAGAACGGGGGATCCGGCATGAACGGCCCGCAGGATGTCGGCGGACAGATGGGATTCGGGCCGGTGGCGCCGGAACGGGACGAGCCGTATTTCCATACCGACTGGGAGCGGCGGGCGCTCGGCGTGACGCTCACCGCCGGCGCCATGGGCGCCTGGAATATCGATGAGAGCCGGCATGCGCGGGAATCGCTGCATCCGGCCGACTATTATGCCTCCAGCTACTACCAGATCTGGATCAAGGCGCTGGAAACCCTGCTCAAGCGCCATGGTTTCGTCAGCGAGCGTGATCTCAAGGCAGGCGAGGCGATCGATGCGGCGGCGACGCCCAAAAGAGTGCTGAAGACCGATGACGTTCCGGCCGTGCTGGCCAAGGGCGCTCCGTGCAACCGGCCGGTCGAAACGGCGCCGCGGTTCAGGGCCGGCGACCGCGTGCGGACCAGGAATTTCAATCCGACCGGCCACACCAGGCTGCCGCGCTACGCGCGTGGCAAGCATGGGAGGATCGAAGCGGTGCGCGACGGCTTTGTATTCCCGGACACCAACGCGCATGGGCAGGGCGAGAACCCGCAATGGGTCTATACGGTGGTTTTCGACGGAGCCGAGATCTGGGGCGACGGGGCCGATCCGACGCTGACCGTGTCCATCGATGCCTGGGAGAACTATCTTGAACCGGCCTGAGGCGAACGGGCCTGCCGGTCTGCCCGCCGGCCTCGATGCGCCCGTCTTCGCCGAGCCCTGGCAGGCCGAAGCCTTCGCGATGACGGTGGCGCTGCACGACAAGGGCCTGTTTTCGTGGAGCGAGTGGGCGCAGGCACTGTCGGCCGAAGTGAAGAAACCCGGCGCCGGGGCTGACGGCCATGACTATTACGAACATTGGTTGGCGGCGCTGGAAGCGCTGCTGGCGTCGAAAGGATTGGCCGCCAAGCCCGATGTCGATGCAATGGCACGGGCCTGGGAGCGCGCCGCGCATGCCACGCCGCACGGCAAGCCGATCCTGCTGGAGAACGATCCGCACGCCGTCGGGTGATCGCGCGGACATGGCGCCCGTTCCCTTTACGTTCCCGTTCTCGCCTGATAGGCTGAAGCGCAGGGAGTTCGCCACCAGGCCGCGTCGATGGCGGTGGCGCTATCTTGTCTTTCTCTCGCGAATCCGGTCACACGATCAGATGGAATTTTCACCCCAACAGGACGAGGCGCTGCAGGCGGTCGCGCGCTGGCTCAAGGCCGGCAAGCCGCAATTGTTCCGGCTGTTCGGCTATGCCGGCACCGGCAAGACGACGCTGGCGCGCTATTTCGCCGAACATGTCGACGGCCAGGTGCAGTTCGCCGCCTTCACCGGCAAGGCGGCGCAGGTGCTGCGCTCCAAGGGCGCGGTCAATGCCCGCACCATCCATTCGCTGATCTACAGGCCCAAGGGGGAGGAATCGGTCGAAGACGAGGTGACTGGCAAGACGTCGATGTCGCCGACTTTTTCGCTCAACCGGCAGAGCCCGATCTCGCGTGCGAAACTGGTCATCATCGACGAATGCTCGATGGTCGACGAGCAGCTTGGCCGTGACCTCTTGAGCTTTGGCACGCCGATCCTGGTGCTGGGCGATCCCGGCCAGTTGCCGCCGATCTCGGGCGGTGGCTTCTTCACCGACCACGAGCCGGATTTCCTGCTCACCGAAATCCACCGGCAGGCGCGCGACAATCCGATCCTGCGGCTGGCGCTCGACGTGCGCGAGGGGCGCGAATTCATGCGCGGCGACTACGGCACTGCGCAGGTGATCGGCAAGGAAGACGTCAACCAGGACCTAGTG
This sequence comes from Mesorhizobium sp. B2-4-7, assembly GCF_006442685.1. Lineage (NCBI taxonomy): Bacteria > Pseudomonadati > Pseudomonadota > Alphaproteobacteria > Hyphomicrobiales > Phyllobacteriaceae > Mesorhizobium > Mesorhizobium sp. B2-4-7. The sequence goes on along the minus strand of NZ_VFVH01000006.1, from coordinate 142,410 downwards.
CTGAGGGCGGACCAGGTGCTGGTCGGCACCAACCGCACGCGCCGCCGCTACAACCAGCGCCTGCGCGAGCTCAAGGGGTTCAATGCCGACTATCCGCAGGCCGGCGACAAGCTGGTGTGCCTGCGCAACGACCCGGCCAAGGGCCTGCTCAACGGCTCGCTGTGGAAGGTGATGACCTCGTCGCGCGAGACGGTGAAACCTGGCATCAACCTTCTGGTGTCGCCCGAAGAGGATGATCCGGACCGCGGTGTCGCCAAGATCAAGCTGCTCAAGGCGGCGTTCGAGGATCCCGACGCCGATATCCCGTGGCAGCAGAAGAAGCGGTTCGATGATTTCGACTATGGCTATGCCCTGACCGTGCACAAGGCGCAGGGGTCGCAGTGGAACGAGATCGTGCTGTTCGACGAAAGCTGGGCGTTCAAGGAAACGCGCCAGCGCTGGCTTTACACCGCGATCACCCGGGCGGCCGAACGGTTGACGATCGTCAGGTAGCGGAGCCCAGTTGCCTGGCGCCGAGCCATTGCCAGGCATCGGCCTCGTCTTTGAAATGCCTGAGTTCGACCGGCGGCGGGGTAGGGAGGAAGTCTCGCGCCTGCGCCGTCCAGTCCGGCTCGCCGATCGCGGCACAACGGCCGATATGCTCTGCGGCCTGGACCGCGCCCTGTCGCAGCGTCTCGTCCGATATGTCGCTCCAGTCGACGCCGTCATGATCGATCACGCGCACCAGCACATCGATTCGCGGGTGAAGCGCGTAAGCCGCTTCGAGCAGGCCGAACAGGTTTTCCGCGTCGGCCGCCGAGACATGGCCGACGATATCGATGGCGAAGAGATCCTCACGGTCCGTATCGATGCGCCGGATTGCCGGCACGGCTTCGAGGAAATTCAAGGGATCGTATCCTTTCACAAACGTCATCCGATCTTCTGGAACACCGGAAACCCCCTATCTGTTCCCGTCAAAGGCGGTATAGATGCGCCGAAATCGAGCAGGATCCGAAGCCATGCCCGCAAAGCTTTCCGTCAATCTCAACGCCATCGCCATGCTGCGCAACCGGCGCGACCTGCCGTGGCCTGATGTGATCAGGCTTGGCCGCATCGCGCTTGCGGCGGGAGCGCATGGGCTGACGGTGCATCCTCGCCCGGACGAGCGCCATACCCGCCTTTCAGACCTGCCTGAGATCAGGGCCTTGATCGACGATGAGTTCCCGCGGGCCGAATTCAACATCGAGGGCCATCCGACCGAGCATTTCCTGGCGCTCGTGGAAAAGCACCAGCCGGAACAGGTGACCCTGGTGCCCGACGATCCCTCCCAGGCAACGTCGGACCATGGCTGGAACTTCATCGCCGATGCAGCGTTCCTGACACCGATCGTGAGACGCCTGAAGAAGGGCGGTTTCCGGGTCTCGTTGTTCTCCGATGCGGATCCTGCCGGCATAAACGCCGCGCGCGATACCGGCGCCGACCGCATCGAGCTTTACACGGGACCTTATGGCAGTTGCCATGCCGATTCCGCCAAGGCGGCCAAGGAGCTGGAAAGACTGGGAAAAACGGCCGATGCGGCCTTTGTCGCGGGCCTCGAGGTCAATGCCGGGCACGATCTGACCGTGAGCAACCTGCCGGCCTTGGCGCGACGCGTTCCGGCATTGGCCGAAGTGTCGATCGGACATGGGTTGACAGCCGACGCGTTGGAGTATGGCATGGCCGGCACGGTGGGCCGCTTTCTCAGGGCTTGCGGGTGGTAATGGTGGCAGCCTCGCGTGCAAAGCATGGCAGCCATAACGCGACGGTACTTGATATTGCATCGCAGCAAGCGTAGAGCACCGCCCGCTTATCGGAGTGTCGTTCATGGCCCTTGCCAACACTGGTAGTGAGGCAGAAACCGTCGAACAATCGAGCCATCCTGAAATCGAGCAGCACAGCACCAAGGTGTTGATGCTCGGCGCGCTCGGCGTTGTTTACGGCGATATCGGCACCAGCCCGATCTACGCGTTCCGCGAGGCGCTGGTGGCGTCGTCGGGCGGCGAAGTGGCCGACCGTGGCGACATTCTTGGCGTTCTCTCGCTGATCATCTGGTCACTGACGATCATCGTCACCATCAAATACATCATGTTCGTGCTGCGCGCCAACAACCGCGGCGAAGGCGGCGTGCTATCGTTGATGGCATTGGCGCGCGGCAGTTTCCCGAAGCGCTCGGCGATCATCCTGGGCATCGGTATCGTCGGCGCCTCGCTGTTTTTCGGCGACGCCGTCATAACCCCGGCAATTTCGGTGCTGTCGGCGGTCGAGGGCATGAACGTCGTCACGCCGACCTTCCAGCCCTATGTCGTGCCGCTGACACTGGTCATCCTGGCGGTACTGTTTTCGGTGCAGCGCTTCGGCACCGGCGGCGTAGCGCTGATCTTCGGCCCGATCACCGCGGTCTGGTTCCTGGCCATCGGCCTGTCCGGTCTCAACCATATCATCGCCGATCCGGAAATCCTGTGGGCGATCAGCCCGCACTATATCGTCGCCTTCCTGATCAATTCGCCCGATGTCGCCTTCGTCACCATCGGCGCCATCTTCCTTGCGGTCACCGGCGCCGAAGCGCTCTATGCCGATCTCGGCCATTTCGGCCGCAAGCCGATCGTGCTCGCCTGGCTGGCGATCGTGTTCCCTTGCCTGCTGCTCAACTATGCCGGCCAGGGCGCCTTCGTGCTGGCCAAGAACGGCGTGGTCGGGCATCCCTTCTTCGAAATGAACGAAGGCTGGACGCTGATCCCGATGGTGGTGCTGGCGACCGCCGCGACGGTCATCGCCAGCCAGGCGGTGATTTCAGGCGCATTCTCGCTGACCAGGCAGGCGGTGCAGCTCAACATGCTGCCACGGCTGGAAATCCTGCACACGTCGGAAAAACAGTCCGGCCAGATCTACATGCCGCGCGTCAACCTGTTGCTGGCGCTGGTGGTGATGATGCTGGTGGTGGGCTTCGGCGAATCCAGCAGGCTGGCTTCGGCATACGGCATCTCGGTGACCGGCAACATGCTGGTGACCACGGTGCTGCTGTTTGTCGTCATGACCCGCATCTGGAAATGGCGGCTGTGGGTGGCTGTCGCGATGACGGCGTTGTTCGGTTTCATCGATGTCGGCTTCTTTGCTTCCAACATCGTCAAGGTGTTCGAAGGCGGCTGGGCCTCGCTGGCGGTGGCCTTCACCATCGTTCTGGCGATGTGGACCTGGGTGCGCGGCAGCCGTTATCTCTTCGACAAGACCCGCCGCAACGAGATCCCGCTCGATTTCCTGGCCGGCAATCTGTTGAAGAAGAAGCCGCAGCTGGTATCCGGCACCGCGGTGTTCCTGACCAGCGATCCGCTCAGCGCGCCGACCGCGCTGATGCACAGCCTGAAGCACTACAAGGTCCTGCACGAGCAGAATGTGATCCTCTCGGTGGTAACCGCGCCGCAGCCGGTGGTGCCTGACAGCGACCGGGTCAAGATGGAGACGGTCAACGAGCTGTTCATGCGGGTGACGCTGACCTTCGGCTATATGGAGCAGCCCAACATCCCGCGCGCGCTGGCGATCTGCCGCAAGCAAGGCTGGAAGTTCGACATCATGACGACGTCCTTCTTCCTGTCCCGGCGCTCGCTGAAAGCCTCGCCCAATTCCGGCATGCCGGTGTGGCAGGACCGGCTGTTCATCGGGCTGGCGCGCACGGCGGCCGACGCCACCGAATATTTCCAGATACCGACCGGCCGTGTGGTAGAGATCGGCACGCAGGTGGCGATCTGACTGTCTCGATCGCCTTGGGCTGACGCTTCGGGGGACGGGCATGAGCGGCGAATTGGTGCTTGTCACCGGCGGATCTGGCTTTCTCGGCGCCCACTGTATCCTTGAACTGCTGAAGGCGGGCTACCGCGTGCGCACCACCGTGCGCTCGGCCGGGCGGCAAGCCGATGTCCTGGCCATGCTCAAGGCAGGTGGCGTCGAGCCGGATGACAGGCTCTCCTTTGCAATCGCCGATCTCATGAGCGATGCCGGCTGGCCGCTAGCCGCTGCAGGCTGCGACTATGTCCTGCATGTCGCCTCGCCGTTCCCGCCCGGCGTGCCCAAGCATGATGACGAGCTGATCATTCCGGCCCGTGAAGGCGCGTTGCGGGTGCTGCGGGCGGCACGAGATGCCGGCGTCAGACGCGTCGTGCTGACGTCCTCCTTCGCGGCTGTCGGCTACGGCAAGATGCCGCCCGACAGCCGTCCGTTCACCGAGGAGAGCTGGACCGATCCGATGGGAAGGGTCAGCGCCTATGTGAAGTCGAAGACGCTCGCCGAGCGCGCGGCCTGGGATTTTATCGCCGCCGAGGGGGGCGGGTTGGAGCTTGCTGCCGTCAACCCCGTCGGCATCTTCGGGCCTGTACTTGGCCCGGACCATTCGACCTCCACCGAATTTGTCCAACGCATGATGAATGGCGCCATGCCGGGCCTGCCGCGTCTGTCCTTCGGCGTCGTCGATGCACGCGACGTGGCGGACCTGCATGTCCGCGCCATGACCGATCCAGCTGCCAACGGCGAGCGCTTCCTGGCGGTCGCCGGCGATTTCATGACCGTGCGGGAAATCGCGCAAACCTTGAAAAAGCGGCTCAGCAATGCGGCGAAGCGCGTTTCGACCAGAGAGCTTCCCGATTGGCTGGTGCGCATGGTGGGACTGTTCAATCCGGAAGTCGCGCAGCTCGTGCCTGAGTTGGGCAAGGTCAAGAATGCCACCAATGCCAAGGCGGTGCGCATGCTCGGCTGGAAGCCGCGTTCGCGCGAAGACGCGCTGGCTGCGACCGGAGAGAGCCTTATTCGGCACGGCCTGATCAAAACATCGAAGTAGGGGCGGAAAGTCGAGAACAGACTTCCCGCCGCGTGGATTTCAACCTGCCAGGGCAGCCTTGTTCGCCTCGAGGAATTGTCTCAACGTCCTTGGCGTCCTGCCGGAAAGCATCTCGATCGCGTCCGTCACCATGGCGATGCGGCCGGCACGCGTGTTGACGTCGAAGGAAACGATGACGCCGGCAAAATCCTCGGGAACGCCTGATGCCTTTACCCCTTCCGTCAGGACATCATCCGAAACCTGCATGACATCGAGCGGCTTGCCGGTGACTTCGCTGACGAGGGCGGCGATCTCGGCCGTCGTGTACGCTTGCGGGCCAGTCAGCGTGTACGTTTTGCTGTCGGTCGAGCCGGAAGCGACACCGGCGGCGATCGCCGCTGCCATGTCGTCGCGTGCGCCATGGGCGATGCGGCCTTCGCCGGCGGACGTGTACCAGTGCCCCGAGGCGATCGCGTGCGGCAGCGCCATGAACAGGTTCTCCTGGTACCAGCCGTTGCGGAAGATCGTGTAGGGGATGCCGCTCGCCTTGATTGCCTGCTCGGTGCTGTAGTGGTCACCGGCAAACAGGACCGGCGACACCGGTTCCGGGTTGGGCATCGAGGTGTAGAGCAAGTGCGAAACGCCGGCGTTTTTGGCCGCCGCGACTGCATTCTCGTGCTGCTTCAGGCGCTTGCCGCTTTTGAGATCGAGATCGCCGGTCGAAATGATCAGCGCCTTGTCGGCACCCTTGAACGCGGTTTCCAGCGAAGCGGAGTCGTTGAAGTCTGCGGCCCTGACAACGACGCCGCGCACCGCCAAATCTGCCAGGCTTTCGGGATTGCGCGTGGTGGCGATGATCTTTGCAGGCGGAGTTTTATGCGCGTCCAGGAGATAGCGGATGACGCCGCGGCCAAGCTGGCCGGAGGCGCCGGTGACGAGAAGGGTTTCGGTCATCGGAGATCCTGATTTGTGCCGAAGCGGTGGGTGCTCTAGTGGTCTCAGAAAGAGACTAGCACTAAAATAGGAATTGACCTGCCACCGTAAAGGAGGCAGTTTTTCGGGAGGTAGGCACATCCAGGGAACCAGCGATGGACGGCAAGGTCACCAATCTGAAATCGAAGCTGGAGACCTACAAAGCGATGAGCGGGGGCGGTAATTTTGCCGACTGTCCGGTTCGCAATGTCATCCAGGGCGTCAGCGGCAAATGGAGATCGCTGCTGGTGATGGCGCTGGCTGAAAGGCCGTATCGCTTCGGTGAGTTGCGGCGGCTGGTGCCCGACATTTCGCAGCGCATGCTGACCCAGACACTGCATGATTTGCAGCGCGACGGCTATGTGCATCGTGAAGTGTTCCCGACCAAACCACCGAGCGTTGAATACAGCCTGACCGATCTCGGGCGCTCGATGTTCGGCGCCTTTCATCAACTGATCCTATGGGCCGAACTCAACCATGATGCGGTGCGCGAAGCGCGTGCGGATTTTGATGCCGCCCAGGCATAAGCCGCGGGGTGGCGCCGCGACGCCGCGCATTCGCCGCAGTTCCTCGCCTCAATGGTGGCCGGCACGGTGGTCCATCCGTTCAGGCGAACTGGGCTGGCGGAAGCGCGCTGGCCGGATCGTTCTTGCGAATGACCGTCGAAAGATACGATCCCTTCGCCCGCAGGAAGGCATGCAGGCGCAGTGGATAGTCCTGCGCCACGGCATGCTTGACGGACGGGCGTCCACTCAATGCCTGGCGCCAGGCCTGGACGAGCGGTTTGCCGTCCAGAATGCCGAAATCGCCGATCCGGTCGAAGGTATCGATGTAGCGGAAGACAGGGCCGTAGACTGCGTCGACGAGCGAAAAGCGCCCGCCTTCGAACCATGGTCCAGTCCGGCCGGCTTCGCCCGCCAATTCGGTCTCCACACGATCGAACATTTCCGACAGCGTCCGAGACTCGGCAAGGAATCCTGCCTCGGTCGACGCCGAATAGAACCGGCCGACGGCGTTGAGGATGGCTGAGCCATACTCGATCCAGGCACGATGCCGGGCACGGGCATAGGGGTCGGCCGGGTGGAGGGGATTGGCCTCAGTTTCTTCGAGGAATTCGAGGATGACGGCGGATTCGAAGATCACCGTTTCATCGTTCCCCCGCTGCACGCGCAGCAGCGGCACCTTGCCGAGCGGCGAGACCGCCTTGAACCAGTCAGGCTTGTTGGCGAGGTCGATGTCGACGCGCTCGAACGGCACGCCTTTCTCGGCCAGCGAGATCGCCGCACGCTGGACATAGGGGCAAAGGGGATGGCTGACGAGAATGAGGGTGTTGGCATGCTTCATCGGATTTGCCTCTCAATATCGATGCATTCGCATCTATCTAGATGCAAATGCATTGGTCGTCAAGCTTGATGCAATTGCATCTATCTCTTATGATGCCGTCATGATCGAGACAGCCATGCCATCGCCGGAGGCCATCAAGACCTGGGCACGCCTGATGCGGGTATCACGCCAGCTGGTGGAACGTGCCGAAGACGCGCTGAAGGAAGGCGGCCTGCCGCCGCTTGCCTGGTATGACGTGCTGCACGAACTCGCTGAGGCGGGCGAGGGCGGCTTGCGGCCGTTCCAGCTGATCGAACGAACCCTGTTCGCGCAGTATAATATTTCGCGGCTGCTGGCCCGACTTGAAGCCGATGGGTTTGTCGAGAAGCTGCCGGTGGCTGATGACGGCCGCGGCCAAACCGTCCGCATCACGGCCAAGGGACGAGAGACGCGCCGCCGTATGTGGGCCGTCTATGGCAGGTCGATCGCGGAGCTGGTTGGCGACAAGCTTTCGCCGCAAGAACTGAACACGGTATCGGCCTTGCTCGGGCGGTTGCGCGATCCGCCAGCCGGCGACTGAACATACGCGTTGCGCGGCTGCGGGGACACGGGAAAGACATTTCGTCATTTTGGCCTTGCGCCGATCTTCGGATTGCGCAATATGCCGAACCGTAACGTACGGTACTGAGCTCAGGCGATCTACGGCTCTACCATCAAACGGGAACAGAGCGTGTTGCAGGCAAATGCCGATATCGACAACGGCGAAGCGCTGACGGAGCGTCAGAAGGCGGTCCTGGATGCAGCGCTCCGCCTGCTGGTCGAAGAGGGCGACAATCTGACCATGACCGCAGTGGCGCGGCGGGCGAGCTGCTCCAAGGAAACGCTCTACAAATGGTTCGGCGACCGCGACGGACTGCTGACGGCGACGGTGCAATGGCAGGCCTCGAAGGTGCGGGTGACGGCGGTCGACGGCAGGGGGCTCGACCTTGCGTCGTTGGCCGCGAGCCTGGAGCGATTTGCTTCCGACTGGCTGAAGGTCATTTCCAGCGACACTTCGATCGCACTCAACCGGGTGGCGGTCGGCCATGCCGGTTCGGGCAAGGATGATCTTGGCGCGGTGGTGCTGGAGAACGGGCGCTTTGCCCTCGCCAAGCGCCTGAAGCCGGTGCTGGAGGCCGGCCGCCAGGCCGGGCTGCTCGATTTCTCGGACGCCGAGACGGCGTTCCGTACGTTTTTCGGGCTGGTCGCCCGCGACGTGCAGATCCGTCTCTTGCTTGGCGACCGGCTGGAATTGACTGAGGCGGCGATCGGCGGTGATGCCGTCCGCGCGACGCAGCAGTTTCTCGCTCTTTTCGGAGCAAAAACCGGGCCGCAAGGCCTCTGATCTTCAAACGGGAAGGAAGACAAAAATGCGCGTCTATTACGATCGTGATGCCGATCTCAACCTGATCAAGGGCAAGAAGGTCGCCATCATCGGCTATGGCAGCCAGGGCCGGGCGCATGCGCTCAACCTCAAGGATTCCGGCGCCAAGGAGATCGCCATCGGCCTCAAGGCCGGATCGGCGACCGCCAAGAAGGTCGAGGCCGACGGGCTCAAGGTGATGAGCGTGGCCGACGCCGCCAAATGGGCCGACCTGATGATGATGGCGACGCCCGACGAATTGCAGGCCGACATCTACAAAAACGAGATCGCGCCGAACATCCGCGACGGCGCGGCAATCGCCTTCGCGCATGGCCTCAACGTGCATTTCGGCCTGATCGAGCCGAAGTCGACGGTCGACGTCGTCATGATCGCGCCGAAGGGGCCCGGCCATACGGTGCGCGGCGAATACCAGAAGGGCGGCGGCGTGCCGTGCCTGGTCGCCGTCAACCAGGATGCTTCGGGCAACGCACTCGACCTCGCGCTCTCCTACGCCTGCGGCGTCGGCGGCGGCCGTTCGGGTATCATCGAGACCAATTTCCGCGAGGAATGCGAGACCGATCTGTTCGGCGAGCAGGTCGTGCTGTGCGGCGGCCTGGTGGAGTTGATCCGCGCCGGGTTCGAGACGCTGGTGGAAGCCGGCTATGCGCCCGAAATGGCCTATTTCGAGTGCCTGCACGAGGTCAAGCTGATCGTCGACCTGATCTATGAAGGCGGCATCGCCAACATGAATTACTCGATCTCGAACACCGCCGAATGGGGCGAATATGTCTCGGGGCCGCGCATCATCACCGCAGAGACAAAGGCCGAGATGAAGCGGGTGCTGAAGGATATCCAGACCGGCAAGTTCACCTCGGAGTGGATGCAGGAATACCGTGCCGGCCTGTCGCGTTTCAAGGGCATCCGCCGCAACAACGACAGCCATCAGATCGAGGAAGTCGGCGCCAAGCTGCGCGCGATGATGCCGTGGATCTCCAAGAACAAGCTGGTCGACAAGGCGAAGAACTGAGCGATCCACGCTCCAAAAGAAACGGCGCCGCGCGGCGCCGTTTTTTATTGCAGGATTGTGCGGCCTGGCTCAGCGATAGGGCGAGTAGCACTGCTGGCGTGGGCCGTTGTAGGGCTGGAAGGTGTTGTCGTAAGCGCGATACGAGCGGTATCTATTGTAGCACCACCGGACATGGGCGCTCGACAGCCGGCCGGCGCGATAGTAGCGGCGCGGCGGTGCATCGTAGTAATTGTAGTTGTTGTACATGCTGCCGAGGCCGAGCCCCAAGCCAAGCCCCAGGATCGCGGCGCTGGCGCTGTCATCATAGTAGCGGCCGCGATAATGGTGGCGGCGCCAACGCCAATCATCGCCGCCGTTCCAGCGACGACCGCTCCAGTGACGGCCGCCCCAATCGCCGCGGTTCCAATTGCCGTGGTTCCACCCGCCCGACCGGCGCCATCTCCAGTCGTTGTTGAAGCTCCGGTTGTTGCCGCCGGCCCAGCTGTCACGCACAGGCGTGACCGTCGGCGCCGCGGTGCTGGCTGGGATCGACAGCTCCGGCTGAAGGATTGGTCCGGCAGCGGATGGTGCCGTGATGCCGGAGAAGATACCGAGCGCTATCAGCCCGGATTTGACTGTGGAAGAAAAGAGCGCGTTCATTGCACTTCTCCAAGAGAACAGGCCCCACGCCGACCCTGGGATGGGCCCACTGTGGGTCTTTGCGTCTGAACGGCGGATGAACGGAAAGGTTCCCTCAACCATGGCGCGAGGCGCGCCAGGATCAATCGATTCCAGCTGGTGGTTGCCCGGCCTTGTTTTCTGCCGCGCTTGCGGGCAAAGGTCATGATATGTCGCTGCGTCTTGCAACCTTCAATGTCGAGAACCTGATGAACAGGTTCGATTTCTCCGGATACCGCAACCAGCTCAACGAGGACCGGACGCTGGCTCTCTTCGATATCCAGAGCGAGGCCGAGTACAAGATGCTGGAGCAGGCCCGCGCCATCGCGCAGTCGGACGACATGCGGCAGCTGACGGCGCTGGCCATAGCGGCCACGCGCGCGGATATCATCTGCATGCAGGAGGTCGACAATATCGAAGCCCTCAAGGCGTTCGAATATGGCTATCTTTTCAAGATGGTGGGGCAGGGCTACCGCCAGAAGTACACCGCTGCCGGCAATGATTCGCGCGGCATCGACGTCGCCGTGATGATGCGCAGCGAGACCGCGCAGGGCCAGCCCATCGAATTCGTGCGCATGACCAGCCACGCCTATGTGACCTATGAACAGTTCGGGCTGCACACGCCGGAGCTGGCGGCGCTCGGCAACCAGCCCAATGAACGCATCTTCCGGCGCGACTGCCTGGAAGTGGACATTACCGTGGGCGGCTCGCCGCTGACGCTCTATCTCGTGCACTTCAAGTCGATGGGCTCGCCCCGCAACGGGCTCGACGGGCGTGAAGCGACGATGCCGATCCGCATCGCGGAGGCGCAGGCGGTGCGCCGGATCATCGAGGAGCGCTTCGGGGCGGATCATGCAGCCGACAAGCGCTGGGCGATCTGCGGCGACATGAACGATTACCGCCAGCGCGTGAAGATCGCCGGCGACGAATTCGACGGCTATCGTTTCGAGGTGGTCGACGAGAACCTGTCCTGCATCAACGTGCTGACGGCCGGCGGTTTTTGCGAAAACGTGGTCGAGAGGCGGCCGGAAATGAACCGCTGGACCTTCTACCACACGCGTGGGCCGCAAGAGCGGCATTTGTGCCAGCTCGATTATATCCTGCTGTCCAAGGGATTGGCGGCTAAGAACGCCACCGCCGTCCCGGACATCATCCGCAACGGCCAGCCCTGGCGCACGATCTTTCCTGCCGGCCAGGAAGTGGAGCGCTTTCCGCGCGCCGGCTGGGACCGGCCGAAGGCATCGGACCATTGTCCGGTGGCGATCACGCTGGACATGGCCTGAGCCGTGAGCTTCGACCTGCCGCGCAACGTCATTTTGCCGGTCGACGCCGTCGACGTCAGGCTCGATCCCGGCCCGCATCCTTTCGCGCTGGACAACGCCGAGGCGATTGCCGCGAACTGGCAGCACGAGATCGCGGCCAACCCTGCGCTGTTCGACGGTCCCGTGGTGCTGCTTTCGCGACTTGCCTGGCGCGACAATCGCCTCGTCGGCCGGTGCCACGCGGTCAACTACTCCACCTTCATGCTCTGGCGGAAGCGGCGCGAGAATTCGGGCGCCGAGCACGCCTATGCCCATGCCATGCTCGTGGCCGGCGACAATGCGCTGGTGGCGATTCGCATGGCCGCCCACACCGTTACTGCCGGCCGCGTCTATTTCGCCGCCGGTTCCTTCGAACCGGCCGATTTTCGCGATGGCCTCGTCGATGTCGATTTCAATATGATCCGCGAGGTGCGGGAAGAAACCGGCCTCGACATTTCAGGCGCCGCACGCGGCCTGCATTACCATGCCCTGTCGACGGAAAGCGGCACGGTGATCTTCCGCCGATACCGGGTTCCCGAGCCCGCCGAGGAGATCGCGCGGCGCATCTCGGCCTTCGTCGCAACCGAGGCCGAACCGGAGATCGTCGGTCCGGTCATCATCCGCCACGCCGCCGACCTGCCGCACGGGCTGATGCCGCACATGAAGCCGCTGATCGAGTGGCATTTTGCGAACGCGGACTAAACCTTACCTTCCGTGCTGATCGCCAATGCCGGCATACGAAGGTCTGAGTGGCTGCCTGCAACCCCAAACATCGGGTGCGTGCGCGGACAATCGTCTCGATCAGGATGTGTTGCCACTGTTTGCAGGCCGCATTCTGCCTTTCGACCTCGACGCGTCGCGCGCCTATGCCGACCTCATGGTAAAGGCGAGAGCCTCAGGCAAGGCGATCGGCAATGCGGATGCCTACATCGCGGCCACGGCCGCAGCAAACGGTCTTACGGTCGCCACCCGCGACACCGGCCCATTCGCGGCCGCCGGATTGAATACGATCAATCCCTGGGAAACAGCGTCGTAGCCGCGCCTTTGCTTTCCAATCGCCTTATTCATGCCGCAGCGCGTCGATCGGGTCGAGCCTGGCGCCGCGCAGCGCCGGGAAGAAGCCGAAGACCATGCCGATCAGCGCGGAAAAGCCGACGGCGAGCAGGATGACTGCCGGGCTCGGCGCAAAGGGAATGGCCAGCGTCGCCGAGGCGAGACCGGCCAGCGAGAGCCCGATCAGGATGCCGATGATGCCGCCGAGCAGCGACAGCACCGTCGCCTCGACCAGGAACTGGATGAGGATGTGCTTTTCATGCGCGCCGATGGCGAGCCTGATGCCGATCTCGCGGGTGCGCTCGGTGACCGACACCAGCATGATGTTCATGATGCCGATGCCGCCGACCAGCAGGCTGACGCCGGCGACCGCGCCCAGCATGCCGGTCATGGTGGTGGTGGCGCTGGCCATGGCATCGGCGATCTGGGTCATGTCGCGGATCGCGAAATCGCTTTCGCGGTCGGGCGTGAGGCGTCTGGCGTCGCGCAGAATATCCTCGACGCGCGGCTGCAGCTCGCTGGTCGGGGTGCGGTCGTCGGCGGCGACGTAGATGTTGTCGATGTTGCGGTTGCCTGCAATGCGCCGCTGATAGGCATGCAGCGGCATCAACACGACATTGTCCTGGTCCTGGCCGAAGCCGGTATAGCCCTTCGGCTCGAGCAGGCCGATGATCTTGCAGGAGGTGCGGTTGACGCGGATGATTTCGCCCTCCGGGTCGCCGGCACCGAAGAACTGCTGGCGCACCGTCTCACCGATCAGGCATACGCCGGTGCCCGAGCGGGTCTCGGACTCACTGAACGAACGGCCTGAGACCAGTTTCCAGTCGCGAGCATCGAGATAGGCACTGTCGGTGCCGGTGACGCCGGAGGTCAGGCTCTCGGTACCGAAGATGACGCGGACCTGCTTCTGCGAGGCCGGCGAAATGGCGCGTGCGCCTGTCAGATGGGCAATGAGCGCGGCAAGATCCTTTTCGGTGAGCGGACGGACGACCTGGTCGAGCCCGCCCGGGCCGCCGGGACCGGCCGGGCGGCCGGAGCGCACAACCAGAAGATTGCTGCCGAGCTTGGCGATGTCGTCCTTGACCTTGGCGGTGGTGCCGGCGCCAATGGTGAGCATGGCGATGACCGCGGCGACGCCGATGACGATGCCGAGCAAGGTCAGGAACGAGCGCAGCATGTTGCGGCGGATCGAGCGCAAGGAGAGGCGGACGGTTTCCCAGAGCATTGTCAGGCCACCTCGACGGTCATGGTGTCGGAGGCGACATGGCCGTCGAGGAAGCGCACCGTGCGCTCGGCATATTCGGCGACGTCGGCCTCGTGGGTGACCATGGTGATGGTCAAGCCAAGCTCCTTGTTCAGTTGCGTCAGCAACTCCATGATCTCGTGCGTGCGGGCAGTGTCGAGATTGCCGGTCGGTTCGTCGGCGACGAGCAGCGTCGGCCTCGTGACGATGGCGCGCGCGATCGCCACGCGCTGTTGCTGGCCGCCGGAAAGCTCGGCCGGCGTGTGATGCTCGCGACCGACAAGGCCGACTTGCGCCAGCGCCTGCATGGCAAGATCGCGGCGCTCGCGGCCGGCCACGCCGCGATAGATCAGCGGCAGTTCGACATTTTCCGCCGCCGTGGTGCGCGCCAGCAGATTATAGCCCTGGAAGACGAAGCCGACATAGAGGTTGCGCAGCATGGCGCGGCGGTTGCGGTCGAGCCGGCCAGCATCGACGCCCATGAAGGAATAGGTGCCGGCGGTCGGCGTGTCGAGGCAGCCGATGATGTTCATCGCCGTCGATTTGCCGGAGCCGGACGGGCCCATGATGGCGACGAATTCGCCGCGCCGGATCGCCAGGTCGACGCCGGCCAGCGCGTGCACCTTGGCTTCGCCATGGCCGTAGCTCTTCCAGACCTTGTCGAAGGTGATGAGGGGGGCGCCCATCGCCACGGCGTCAGCTCCGCTGCTGCGAGGCCGTGATGACCTGCGCCCCCTCTGACAGGCCCGAGGTGATCTCGGTCAGCTCGCCGTCGGTCGAGCCGATCCTGACGTTGACCGGATGCGGACGGCCTTTCTCCAGCACGTAGAGCATGCGTGAGCCGTCGGTCGGCGGCGCTGCCGCCTGGCGCTGGCGATTGCCGCCGGGACGTCCCATGCGGCCGGTGAACAGGTCGCTCAGGCTCCAGCCGCGGGCGGCCTGCTGCGCAGGACGATAGCGGAAGGCGGAGGAGGGGACGGTCAGCACGTCCTTGGCCTGCCGGGTGACGACCGAAACAGTGGCGGTCATGCCGGGGCGCAGCAACAGCTCGTTGTTGTCGACCTCGAGCCGCGCATTGTAGGTGACGACGCCGTCGGTGGTGACCGAGGCGTAGGAGATGTCGCGGATCTCGGCGTCGAACGGCCGCTCCGGGAAGGCATCCACGGTGAAGCGGGCATGCTGGCCCGGCTTCACCGCGCCGATATCGGCTTCGTCGACCGCCGCCACCAGTTCCATGTTCCTGAGATCGGCGGCGATGATGAACAGCACCGGCGCCTGCAAGGAGGAGGCGACCGTCTGGCCGGGGTCGACAGAGCGCGTCAGCACGATGCCGTCGATCGGCGCATAGATGGTGCTGTTGGCAAGGTCGGTCTGCTGCGATTTCAGGTCGGCGTTGGCGATGGCGAGATTGGCCTCGGCGCTATCGAGCGCTGCCTTCGAACGGTCGCGGGTCGCGGTCGCCGCTTCGAGCGACTGGTCGGTGGCCATGCCGCGCTTGGTGAGGGCGGCGGCGCGCACGAGCGCGCTTTCATTCTCGGCCAGCGTCACGGTGGCGTCCGCGACATTGGCGGCGGCCGCCTTGGCGGATGCCTCGGCGCGTTCGATCTGCACCTGCAGCTTGGCGGTGTCGAGCGCGGCCAGCACATCGCCCTTCTTGACCTGCTGGTTCTCGTTGACCGAGACTGAACGAATGATGCCCGAGAGCTGGCTGGAAATGTCGACCTGGGTGAGGGGCTGCAAGGTGCCGGTCGCCGAAACCTCGACAGTGAGGTCGGCCTTGGCGGCGGGCGCCGTCGTATAGTCGATCTTGACCGGCGAGCCGGCATACCACTGGTAGCCGGCAAAAGCCGCGACAAGGACGATCAGTGCCAGCAGCGCATAGAGCCAGCCGCGGCGGCGATTCTTGCGCCGCCCCGTCTGGTCGAGCCCGAGCGCGGTCTCGATGGCGGAATCCGATTCCGTCTTTGGCAGATTGACAATCTGGTCCACGCCGGACCCCCTGAAGCGCAATATGTCCCTATGAGTGCACAGATCAGTGCTAATGGTTCGAATATCAAATTAAATTTCGCTCATGTTGGGATTGAGGCAGAAATTCGGATCAAAGCGGAAGGTTTCCTCCATGAGACGCGATTACTTGCTTTACGATGTGTTTACGACCGATCGGCTGGCCGGCAACCCGCTGGCGGTGGTGTTGGACAGCGGCGGACTGGACACGGCTGCGATGCAGGCTATCGCGCGCGAGTTCAACCTGTCGGAATCGGTGTTCGTGCTGCCACCGGATAATCCCAAGCACCGCGCCCGTATCCGCATCTTCACGCCCGATTATGAAATGCCTTTCGCCGGCCACCCGACCGTGGGCTCGGCGATCGCGCTGGCCGAACTGGCCGATATCGCGCTCGCTGAAATGGCCGACAATGACGGCGCTGCGAGCATTTTCGTGCTGGAGGAAAACATCGGCCCGGTGCGCTGTGCCGTCAGCAAGCACGATGGCGCCACCTTCGCCGAATTCGACCTGGCGAAGCTGCCGGAGCCGCTGAAGCTCGAAGCCGACCCGGTGGCGATCGGCGCCGCCCTTGGCCTGGCGCCGCACGAGATCGGTTTCGAGAATCACCGCGTCGCGTTCTGGTCGGCGGGCGTGCCCTATGTGACCATACCGGTGGCCAATCTGGAGGCGGCGGGCCGGATCCGGCTCGACAATCAGGCGTGGTCGGAACTGGCCCCGCGCAAGAGCGAATGGGCGTTTGCCAGTCCCTATGTCTATTGCCGAGAGACGGTGAACCACGAGAGCGCCTTCCATGTGCGCATGATCGTGCCCGGCACGCCTTCCTACGAGGACCCGGCGACCGGCTCGGCGGCGGCGGCTTTCGCCGGCGCCGTCATGCATTTCGACGCTCCGACGGATGGCGTTTCGCAGCTGTGGATCGAACAGGGGCTGGAGATGGGGCGGCCCTCGCGTATCCGCCTGGAACTAAGTGTACAGGGCGGAAAACTGGTCTCGGCGCGCATCGGTGGCAACGCGGTCAAGGTGGCGGAAGGCAAGCTGTTCGTCTGACCATCTGCGTCACTTCGGCGATTTGTCGGGAAATGATTCCGGCAGGGCTGGACAGGACCGGCATCGGCGGCTATATGCCCGCCAACGCCGGTTTTTGCCGGCCGAGTGGGTGCGTAGCTCAGTTGGTAGAGCAGCTGACTCTTAATCAGCGGGTCCACAGTTCAATCCTGTGCGCACCCACCAAATTCTTCAAAGACTTGGTGGAAAGACCCTGAATAGGCCGGTTCAATTGCCGCGCTCGTTCATCAGTGTTTGGCTGCCTTCGCAACCCGGCCGCCGTTGGCCAGGTGAGACGCGGGACTTTGCAGCTTGGTCAAAGACTACGATTGGCCGCGCCGAAAAACGCGGCTCAGAAACCTGCCGAACCGAAAAGCCATGCCGTTGTCCGCGCTCCGACCGTCGTCGGCATCAATGGCGGCCTTTCCGCCTGAGAAATCGCTGATGAGCCACCAGAAGAAAACCAGAAAAACAACGAGAATTGCGGTGTCGATCGGGCCGTAAGTTGAATATCCACTGTGCCGAAGCACACCAGCAAGCAGCACGCCGATAGTCATAGCAGCGGCAGCCGGGTGAAGCTTTTTCATCCACCAGATCTATTCGAGAATCGCTACAACCGGAAGATGTTACTTCTCCGACACGCCGGCCTCGGCAAAGCTCGCCATCCTCGCATGGCACTCCAGCGCCGAGCGGACGATGTTGACGGCGAGGCAAGCGCCGGAGCCTTCGCCGAGCCGCATGCCGAGGTCGAGCAGCGGCGGCAGGTCGAGCGCTTCGAGCAGGCCGCGGTGACCCGATTCAGCCGAGACGTGGGCGGCGATCGTATGAGCAAGGCCTGTGGAGTGCAGCTTTGCCAAAGGTGCTGCGGCTGCGGTGCAGACGAAGCCGTCAAGTAGCACCGGTATGCCCATGTGACGGGCGGCAAGCGTGGCGCCGAAGATGGCGGCGAGTTCGCGGCCGCCGAGCGCCATGGCAATCCCCAGTGGATCGGCAAGAACAGCGGCATGGCGCTCCAGGCCCGATTCGATGGCGACCACCTTGCGCTCGAGGCCGGCATCGTCGACGCCGGTGCCGCGTCCGGTCCATTTTTCGGCACCGCCGCCGAACAGCGCCGCCGAGATCGCGGCGGCCGGCGTGGTGTTGCCGATACCCATCTCGCCGAAGCAGACGAGATCGAGATCATCAGTCACCGCATCGTAGCCGGCCGAGACGGCGGCAAGAAATGCCTTGTCGTCCATCGCCGGCGTTTGCGTGAAATCGCCGGTCGGATGGTCAAGATCGAGCGGAATGACATCGAGTTCGGCGCCTGCGATGCGGGCGAGCTGGTTGATGGCCGCACCGCCGCCGGCGAAATTCGCCACCATCTGCACCGTGACTTCCGAAGGATAGGCCGACACGCCTTGGGCGGTAACGCCGTGGTTGCCGGCGAAGACGAAAACTTTCACCCGCTCGAGCCTAGGCATGTCGCGGCCCTGCCAGCGCGCCAGCCACGCGGCGATGGACTCAAGCCGGCCGAGGCTGCCCTGCGGCTTGGTCAACGTGTCCTGGCGGCGAGCGACCGCGCTCGCGGCGGCGTCATCGCCATCAGGCAGGTCGAGGCAAGCAGCGCGCAGTTCATCTAGGGATTTGAAAGGCATGGAAGGAAATTCTCCGAAACAGAGTCAGGAAAGGGCTACGGAAGCGACGAGCAGCACCGCGATTTCGCTCACCTGTTGCATAGCGCCGATCGTGTCGCCGGTCTGGCCACCGATCTGGTTGAGGCAAAGCGCGTGGAAGGCGGCAAACAGCAGTCCGAGCAGGATAAGCGCGGCGATGGCGCCGCCAAGCCCGAGCAGGAGGAGCGGGATGGCGCCGAGCACGGCGCCGGCGAGGGCAATTTCCCGCGAGACGGTGCCGGCGCCGGCCGAGAGGCCATCGTCGCGCGCCGGGGGCAAGAGATGCATGAAGGTGCCGAATACGCCGCGCGAGGCCGCATGGGCGGCCAGGAGCGCGAAGAGAGCTTGTGTGGGATCGACGAATTCCGACAGCGCGCTCCAGCGGATGAGCAGCGACAGCGCCAGCGCCATGGCGCCGTAGGCGCCGATTCGGCTGTCGCGCATGATCTCCAGCTTTCGACCGCGCGTGTTGCCGCCGCCAAAACCGTCGGCGACATCGGACAGCCCGTCCTCGTGCAGGCAGCCGGTGGTGACCGCGGTTGCAACCAGGGCAAGGGCTGCCGCCGACCCGATGGCAAGGCCAAACCGTTCCGCCGTGGCAAAGACGATGGCGCCGATCAGGCCGACGACGAGGCCGGCGACCGGGGCGGCCCAGATCGCGGCGGCAAGGCTGCGGCCGCGAAAGTCGATGACGGGCAAGGGCAGCCTGGTGAAGAAGACCAGGCAGAGGGCAACATCGCTGGGGATTTGCCGGGGCGAAAGGGTGACCTTCGGGAACTTCATGCCTCAGCCCCTTGCGATGGCATGGAAGAAGGTGCCGCTGACTTGGCCGCGCCGGTAGCCCGAGGCGCCGATCGGATTGCCTTGCCCGTCGGCGAGGTCGGCCAGGGGCTCGTCATCACCGGTAGCCGTCATCTGCGCATAATGGAATTCGTGCCCGCGGATCAGCGCGCCCCGCGGGCCGAGCGGACAGTCGGCGCGCAGCCGCGCTTCGCGATAGCCGAGGTTCATCTTGCGCTTGGCGAAGCTGGTTGAATGGCCGAGCAGGCCGAGCATTTTGTGCGTTTCGCCAGATGCATCTTCCAGAGCTTCGCCAAGCACCATGAAGCCACCGCACTCACCATGGATGGGCTTCGTCCCGGCGAACCTTGCCGTTCCTTTCCGAAAATTCGCAGCGGCGGCGAGACGGCCGGCGTGAAGCTCGGGATAGCCGCCAGGCAGCCAGCAGACGTCGCAGCTGTCGTCAGGCGCCTCGTCCGCGAGCGGCGAGAACGGAACGATCTCCGCGCCGGCCTTGCGCCAGTAGGCCGCGACGTGCGGATAGAGAAAGGTGAAGGCGGCATCCTCGGCAAGTGCGATGCGCTGGCCGGGCGGCTGCAGCGCATCGTCGAAGCTGCCGGGCTCCGGGGCGAGAGGTGTTGCCAGCGCCATGACGGCGTCGAGGTCGAGCGACTTTTCCGCCATGTCGGCCAACCGGTCGAGATGCGCCATCAGGTCATCATATTCACCGGCCTGGACGAGGCCGAGATGGCGCTCGGGCAAGTTGAGCGTGGGATCGCGCAGGATGGCGCCGACGACCGGCAGGCCGATCGCCTCGATGGCGTCGCCGGACAGCCGGCGATGGCGCTCGCTGCCCAGCCGGTTGAGCACGATGCCCGCCATGCGAACCTCCGGATCGTAGATGGCGAACCCCTTGGCGACGGCCGCTGCCGTGGTCGACTGGCCGGAAACGTCCAGCACCAGCAGCACCGGCAGGCCGTAGAGCCGCGCGAGATCGGCCGCCGAACCGCTGCGGCCCGGCGCGGCCGGAATGCCGTCGAACAGGCCCATGGCGCTTTCGAGGATAACAAAATCGGCGTCGTCGGCGGCATTTACGGCCAGTGCGTTGAGCAGCGACGGCGACATCGCCCAGCTGTCAAGATTGACGCCGGACAGGCCGGTGGCGGCGGTGTGGAAGCCGGGATCGATGTAATCGGGGCCAGACTTGGCGCCGCGTACTTTCAGGCCGCGCCGAGTGAGTGCGCGTAAAATGCCGATGGTGACGCTGGTCTTGCCCGAGCCGGAGCGCGGCGCGCCGACGATGATCGCGCGGGCGCTCACGATGCACCCGCCAGCGCCGCGCGCATGGCGACGATGCCGCCGACGACGATCAGCGCCGGTGCGGACAGGCCGGCGGCGGCGGCTTCCTCGGCGATGGTGGCCAGCGTGGCGACGACGATGCGCTCCTGCGGCGTCGTCGCGGCGACGATCACCGCCGCCGGCGTCGATGGCGCCAGCCCGCCGTCGAGCAATGCGGCCGATATCACAGGCAGATTGGCCATGCCCATGTAGACCACGACAGGCTGGCCGGTGCGCGCGATCGCGGCCCAGTCGAGATCGTCATCGGTGCCGGCGGCATGGCCGGTCGCCAGGATTACCGCCTTGTTGATGCCGCGCATGGTCGCGGGGATGCCGGTGGCGGCCAGCGCGCTGAGGCCCGAGGTGAGGCCGGGCAGGACGCGGAACGGGATGTTTTCCCGCGCCAGCGCCAGCGCCTCTTCGCCGCCACGGCCGAAAATATAGGGGTCGCCGCCCTTCAGCCTGACGACGCGGCGGCCCTGGCGCGCCAGCCGGACCAGCAGGGCGGTTATGTCGTCCTGTTTCATCGAGGGTTTTCCGCCGCGCTTGCCGGCAAAGAAAAGCTCGGCGTTTTCGGCAACCGCGACGACGTCCGGGGAGACCAGCGCATCGTAGACCAGCGCATCCGCCTCACTCAGCGCCGCCAGCACTTCCAGCGTCAGGCAGCCGGGATCGCCGGGGCCGGCGCCGGCGAGCCAGACATGGCCGGGCTCAAGCGTCCGCGGCTTGAAGTTCAGCCGGGCAAGCGCCTGTTGGAGCGCGGCGTTCTCGCCCTTATTTTTGGTGCTGTCGCTCACAATCCGTCCCGTCCGCGAAAACGCCGTTGGTAATGCGCGTCGTACAATGAACTCTCGCCAAAGCCTTCCGCCGCCAGCGAGCGGCCGACGAAGATGATGGCCGTACGCTCCATCGGGTCGGCGGCCAGTTGTGCCTCGATGGTTTCCAGCGTGCCGGTCAGCACGCGCTCGTCCGGCCAGGAGGCACGGAAGACGACCGCCACCGGGCAATCGCGGCCATAGAGCGGCGTCAGCTCGGCGACGATGCGATCGATGGCGTGGATGGCAAGATGAATGGCAAGCGTGGCGCCGGTGCGGCCGAAACCGGCCAGCGTTTCGCCAGGCGGCATTTTTGAAGCGCGGCCGGAGACGCGGGTCAGCACCAGGCTCTGGGCGACTTCGGGAATGGTCAGCTCGCGCCGCAGAGCAGCCGCCGCGGCAGCGAAAGAGGGAACGCCCGGCGTCAGCGTGTAGGGAATGCCGTGCCTTTCCAGCCGGCGGATCTGTTCGGCAACCGCGCTCCATACCGACAGGTCACCGGAATGCAGCCGCGCGACATCATGGCCGGCCTTGTGGGCGGCCAGATATTCGGCCTCGATCTCGTCGAGCGACATCGGCGCGGTGTCGATCAGCTTCGTTCCCGGGGCGCAATGCTGCAGCAATTCGGGCGCCACGATCGAGCCGGCATGGAGGCAGACCGGGCAGCTTGCCAGCAGCCGCGCGCCGCGCAGGGTAATGAGGTCGGCGGCGCCCGGACCGGCGCCGATGAAATGCACGGTCATGCCGCGTCTCCGCTGATGGCGATGGCGCAGGTGACCGGGCCGAGCACGATGCGTGGTCCCAGCAGCCTGGCGCCTTCGCCGGCGACGGCCAGCGCCGATGCTTCGGAAACCGACGGTGTGCCGGCCAGACCCTGCGAGAGGCTGGAGTTGCTGAGCGCCTTCGTCGACGCTGCTTTAAGCGCTGCCTCATCGACGACGATGACGGGAAGGTTGAGTGTGCGACCTGCGGCAGCGATCGCCTGTTCATCTTTCTTGAGCATGGCGGTGGCGAGCGACGAGAGCGCCGTCATCGCCAGCCCGTGCGCTTCGAGCGCGGTTTCTATCGCGGCAAGCACGTCCTCGACGCTTACACCCTTTCGGCTGCCGATGCCCGCGACCATCATGGCTTGATCCAACTCCATTGGGTAACCGGCATCGCCGGCCGCCAGGCCTGCATCGAACCGACAGGCGCGGCGCGGGATATGGCGATGCGGGTCAGATCGCCCCCGAGCTCGGTATGACGGGCAAGAAGCAGCGTCTCCATTTCCAGCGTCACCGCATTGGCAACGAGGCGGCCGCCGGTGCGCAGCGCCTTGATGGCGGCGGCCAGCACGCCGGCGTCGCTGCCGCCGCCGCCAATGAAAATCGCGTCTGGCGTATCGAGCCTTGCAAGCGCCTTGGGAGCGCTGCCTTCGACCACGATGAGTCCGGGAACGCCACACGCGGCAGCATTGTGGGCGATGCGGGCGGCGCGGATCGGGTCGGCTTCGATGGCAACAGCGCGCATCGAGGAATGGGCGAGCATCCATTCGATGCCGATGGAACCGGAGCCGGCGCCAACATCCCACAGCAGTTCGCCGCGCCTCGGCGCCAGCGCTGACAGCGTGATGGCGCGGATGTCATGTTTGGTGATCTGGCCGTCATGGTCGAACAGATGATCGGCGAGGCCTGATGTCAAAGGCAGGATACGCGCATCCGGACCAGATTGAATTTCGAGCGCCAGTACATTGAGCGGATTGATGTTTTCGAGGTTGAACGCATCGGCGCGGGCCGAGCGCAGGTTCTCCTTTGGCCCGCCAAGCGCCTCCAGAACCGTCAGCCGCGAGGCGCCGAAATCAAGCTCGGTGAGCAGGCGGGCGATCGCCGCCGGTGCATCGGCATCGGATGTCAGGGCCAGGATGCGTGCGTTGGGTTGCAGCAATGGCCGGATCAGGTCGATGGGGCGGCCATGCAGCGAGACGGTTTCGATGTCCTGCAGCGCCCAGCCAAGGCGAGCGGCCGCCAGCGAAATGGCCGACGGCGCGGGAATGACATGCATCTCCCGCGGCATGACCTTGCGGGCGAGGGTGACGCCGACGCCGTGGAAAAAGGGATCGCCGGAGGCAAGAACGCAAACGCGCTTGCCGGCGAGCGACAGCACGTCGTGCATCTTGGCATCGAAGGGAACCGGCCATGGGCGCGGATCGCCCTTGGCGAATGATGAGACGAGCGCCAGATGCCGCTTGCCGCCAAAGATGATTTCAGCGTCGGCGATCCGCTGCTTGGCCTCGTCGCCGAGACCGGCTACACCGTCCTCGCCTATGCCGACGATGGTGAGCCATTTTTGGTTGGCGCCGCGTAGACTCTTAGCAGGCATGATGACCCACCGCATTCTGATCCTCGGCGGAACCACCGAAGCCCGGCAACTGGCTGGAAAACTGGCAGCCGGTTACTCGGTGATGCTGTCGCTGGCGGGCCGCACCGAAAGCCCGGTGACGCAGGGCGTGCCGGTACGCAGTGGAGGGTTTGGCGGCGCCGATGGTCTGGCCGCCTATCTCAAGGAGACAAGCATCGAGCTGCTGATCGACGCCACGCATCCCTACGCGGCGCGAATTTCCGCCAATGCGGCGCAGGCCGCGCGCATGGCCGGGGTGCCGATCGTCGCTCTGCGCCGTCCCGGCTGGGAGCCTGTCGAGGGCGATCGCTGGACGCAGGTCTATACGACAGGCGATGCCGTGCAGGCGCTTGGACCGGCGCCGCGCCGTGTATTCCTGGCTCTCGGCCGGCAGGAGGTCGCGGCTTTCGAAGCCGCGCCCCAGCACCATTATCTCATCCGCAGCGTCGATCCGGTCGAGCCGAAGCTGGCAGTGCCCGATGCCACCTATCTCCTGGCGCGCGGGCCGTTTCGCGAGGCGGAGGAACGCACGCTGCTCCAGCGGCACGGCATCGACATCGTCGTATCCAAGAACAGCGGCGGCGCGGCGACTTATGGCAAGATCGCCGCGGCGCGGGCGCTTGGCCTCGACGTCGTCATGGTGCGCAGGCCTGTGCTGCCGGAGGTTCCTTCGGCTGCGACCGTCGATCAGCTTGCCGACATGGTCGATCATCTTGTCGAGCCTGCCGCGGAGCGCGGCGTGTAAACCAGCGAAGACTTCTCGCCGCGCCTGATGATCCGGGTTTCCGGCGAGCCGATGATGATGCAGGTTGCCATGTCCGCCTTATCGGCATCGGCATCCGCCAGCAGGAACACCTCGATGCGCTCGTCGGGCCGGCCTGCGGCACGGCCGAAGATGACGGGCGTGGTGCCCGGCAGAATGGCCTTCAGACATTCGAAGGCGCGGCCAAGCTGCCAGGGGCGCGCCTTGCTGATGGGATTGTAAAGCGCGATGACGAAGCCGGCGCCGGCGGCCGCCAGCAGGCGCAGTTCGATCAGGTCCCATGGCTTCAGATTGTCGGACAGCGAGATGACGCAGAAATCATGGCCGAGCGGTGCCCCGATGCGGGCAGCGACAGCGAGCATGGCGGTGACGCCAGGCACGATTGCGAGGTCGATGGCGCGCCATTCGGAGGGGCCGGCTTCGATCGCCTCGCAGACGGCCGCCGCCATGGCGAAGACGCCTGGATCGCCCCCGGAGACGACGGCGACATTGTGACCTTCGGCCGCCTTCGCCAGCGCCTCGTTGGAGCGGGCAAGCTCTTCGCGATTGTCGGAGGCGATGCGGGTCTGGTCCGGGCGCAATTCCAGCCGGTCGAGATAGGGCTTGTAGCCGTAGAAGAAGCTTGCCTCGGCGACGGCGTGGCTCGCCTGCGGCGTCACCTGATCGGCGTTGCCGGGTCCGAGCCCGATGACCGTGAGGCGGCCGCTCATGCGCCACCCGCCGACGCGACAGGGCGTCCGGACCAGCCGGCGACGAGCACGATAGCGAAATAGGGCGCCTTGTCGTCCGGCTTGTCGGTGAGCCGCATCGAGACGCTGCCCGGCATGGTGCCGCGCTCGACATAGACGGCGCGTGTCAGCTTGCCGGTGGCCTCCAGCGCCCGCCGGATTTTGGGCAGGTTGCGGCCGACCTTCATGATGACGGCGGCATCGGTGTCGGCGAGGCGCCGGGTCAGTTCGAACTCGCTCATCGTGCCCGGCAGCACGGTCAGCACGTCGTCACCCTGGACGATCGGCAGGCCGGTCGCCGACCAGCAGCCCGACATGGCGGTAACGCCGGGAATGACCTCGGTCGGAAACCGATGGGCGAGGCGCACATGCAGATGCATGTAGGAGCCATAGAAGAGCGGATCGCCTTCCGACAGCACGGCGACCATCCTACCGGCATCCAGATGACCGGCAACGGTCTCGGCGGACTCCTCGTAGAAGGCCGATATCTGCGCGCGGTAATCGTCGTGATCCTTGTCGATCTCCGTGGTCACGGGATAGAGCAACGGCAGCTCCAGCATGTCGGGCCGGAAGCGCGTCTCGACGATGGCGCGCGCATTGCTGTTGTTGCCGCGCTTGGCGAAATACGCCACCACATCGGCCTCGGCCAGCGCACGCGCGGCCTTCAGCGTCAACAGTTCCGGGTCGCCGGGACCGGTACCGACGCCGACCAGGCGGCCCCTCGAGCCGGTTTTGGGGAGCGCGTTCACAGGCCGGGCCTCGCGAGAGAATTGAGGGCTGCCGCGGTCATGGCGCTGCCGCCAAGCCTGCCGCGCACGATTGCATAGGGTACGCCGTAGGAATTCTGCGCCAGCGCGTCCTTCGATTCGGCGGCACCGACGAAGCCCACCGGCATGCCGATGATGGCGGCCGGTTTCGGCGCACCGTCGCGCAGCTTCTCCAGAAGATAAAAGAGTGCGGTCGGCGCATTGCCGATGGCCACCACCGAACCGGCAATGCGCTCGCCCCACAGGTCGATCGCGGCGGCAGAACGTGTGTTGCCGATCGTCCTGGCGATTTCATGCGTGCGCGGGTCGCGCAAGGTGCAGATCACCTCGTTGCCGGCAGGCAGGCGGGCGCGGGTGACGCCGTGCGAGACCATTTCGGCGTCGCAGAAGATCGGCGCGCCGGCGGCAAGCGCGGCCCGTGCGGCGGCAACGAAATCGCTGGAGAAGACAAAATCCTTGGCGGCTTCCACTTGGCCGCAGGCGTGGATCATGCGGACCGCGACATCGGCCTCTGCTTCGGAAAAGCGCGCGAGATCAGCCTCGGCGCGGATGATGGCAAAGGAGCGTTCGTAGATCGCCGTGCCGTCGTGGATGTAGTCGTAGGCGACCATTGTCATTCCTGTCGATAAGCCTCTGCGATGCCGGCCGGCCCCAGCCTTGTCAGGCAGGCGGCGGCGGTCTCGCCCTGATAGCGTGCGCTGCGGATTGCCGCCGCGACGCGGCCGATGCCGCGCGCGGCGTCATAGCCCGGCCTGTAACCGGCAGGAAGGGCCTTTGCCGTCGCGTTCACGACAAGTCCGGCTCCATTTTCGCCGCCGACCACAGTCAGCGCCGCTGGGCCGGGATGCGCGCAGCCCTTGGCGCAGCCCGAAACATGCAAGGTGAAGTCGAGGCTATCGGCGTTTTCGGTGGCAATCGCCTCGGCGATGTCGCGCGTGGCGATGCGACCCGAGGCGCAAGCCGGCGCGCCGGGACAAGCAGCGATGCGCGTGCGCGGGTCGGTGGGGGAGGTGACGAAGCCGAGGGTGGCGGCTGTTTGCTGGAGGGAAGGATTGGCGGCTGGTGGCTGGCCGAGGAAGAGCAGGGCGCGGCCCGGGGCGAGGCGGATTTCTGACGTGCCGAGAGTGACGGCGCTTTGAGCGAGGGCGATGAGCCTTTCGGTGGGCATGCTGCCGTAGGGGAGACCGATGCCGAGGGCGTGGCCAGTGTTCAAGTCGAAAACGCCAATCGGCGAGCGAGGGTGTTCTACGGCGCCCCCCTCTGTCCTGCCGGACATCTCCCCCACAAGGGGGGAGATTGGCGGTTCGGGCGCCGGCTCTCCTTCTGCATCCGAGGAAATTGGCAAAGGCGAGCGTGAATGAGCAATCTCCCCTCTTGAGGGGGAGATGTCCGGCAGGACAGAGGGGGGCGCCTCGCGCAAACTTGTCAGGCATAGCCAACCCGCCAGAGACACCAACTGCCGCTCCGACAAATCCCTTGCGTGAGCATCGCGGCCTTTCTCGGCGATCATCCTTAGAGCCGCGACGGCTATATCACGAGCCACACCTTCATCAGCAACCGCGAGCAGCCTTGCATTCCGCCCGTCACCGGCAACCGACACCCGCCAGCGGATTCCCGCCTCGGTGCTCGCCGCCTTCAGCCGCACGTCGGCCGTCACAGCATCCATCGTGAGTTGCCCGCCACCGTCGACAACGACCGAAACCTTCGGCCCGAGCCGCTGCGTCAGCCCGGCGTCCTCGACCGCTTCCCTGATCCGATCAGCCAGCGGCCTGGGGTCGGCGATCTCCTGCGGATCGATGCCGGCCAGTGGTCCGGTCTCCACTGGTACGCCAGTGCGGACCACAATGCCCAGCGCATCGACTTCCTTCGCCAGCAGGGTTGCACTTTGCGTGGTCAATCCGCGTATTTGCAAGCTGCCGCGCGCTGTCACTTCCATGATGCCGTTGCCGTGCCGCAGGGCGGATTCTGCCAGCCCGATCAGAAGCTTCGGCGACAATCCTCCGGCGACCGGGTTGAGCCGCACCAGCAGGCCGTCGCCGGTCTGCATCGGCGCCGAAAGGGCCGGGCAGGCGCCGCGTCGGGAGTAGGCGTTCATGCCGCCAACTCCCGTGCCTCGGCAATCAGTGCCGCGAGGTCGTCGTCGATCGAATTGCGCAAGGGATGCCAGAGGCCCCGCCGTCGCGCCGACAGGAGGCGTTCGGCAATGGCTTTCGCGGCGGCCGGGTTTTCGCGCAGGATGAAGGCGCGGACGTCCGCATCGCCGAGATAGGCATCGTGCACGGCGTCTATCAGCGCGCCCGGTATGGCCTGCGTGGTTTCGGCGAAGCCAACCAGCCGGTCGACGGTTTCGGCGAATTCCGAGGCGCCGCGCGGGCCGTGGCGCATCTGGCCCGCTATGAAGCGGGCGTTGACAGCGCGGGCGCGCACGACGCGCGTCACAGCCTCACTAAGTGAACGCGGCTTCGGCCTCTGCGGGTCCGTCGTGTCCAGCACGATAACGTCGGCATTCCTGCCAAGCGCTGCAAGGGCGGCCGAAAAGCCGCCGATAAAGGCGACATCGGCGGAGCCTTCGAGGATGTCGCGGCCGGGATCGTCGCCGGTGTGGACGAGAAGATCGGCCTCGGCGATGCGGTTCTCGAAAGCGCCGGGCGCGGCGATCCCTTCACCGCCGGCGCCGCCATAGGCATGCGATGTGGCATCGAGATAGGCGCGGCCGATTTCCTCGCGCGCCGCCCAGTCGCCGCTCGACAGGATTTCCTCGACGCCAGCGCCGTAAGTGCCAGGCGAGGTGCCAAAGATGCGCGGGCTGATCTTGCCCTCGGCGCGGGTCCTTGCGGCGAGCGGATTTTCCGAATCGTCCTCGTCGCGCGCGGCAACGGCGTTGGCAGCGGCATCGATCAGCGCGATCTGGGTCGGGAACATGTCGCGGAACAGGCCCGATATGCGCCAGGTGACGTCGACGCGCGGGTGGCCAAGCGCTGCCGGCGCCAACACCTCGATGCCGGTGACGCGGCCTGTGGCGGCATCCCATTGCGGGCGGCAGCCCATCAGCGAAAGCCCCTGCGCGATCTCCTCGCCGCCGGTGCGCAAAGACGCCGAACCCCAGAGGTCGATGATCAGCGAGCGCGGCCAGTCGCCATGCGATTGCATATAGGCGCGCACCACTTCCTCGGCGGCAGCCTTGCCGATGTCGTAAGCCGTCGGCGTCGGCATGGCGCGCGGGTCCGACGTGAACAGGTTGCGGCCGGTGGGCAGAACGTCGGAACGCCCGCGCGCGGGCGCGCCGGCCGGGCCCGCGGTGACATGACGACCGTCGAGCGCGGCAAGAAGGGCGGCCTTTTCGGCCTCGGCGCTTTGCCGGCGCATAAGGTCGGGCTCTTCGTCGGGCGCGCGGCCGTAGACATGCAGCCCATCCTTGATAGCGAAATCCTTCAGGTCGCAGAGCCAGGCATCGATGCGGCGCAGGGCCTCGTCCGGCGCGTCGGTGCGGGCAACGCCGGCCTCCGCGGCGAGGCCCGTCGTCTGCGCGGTTTCGACGATCAGACTGGCCAGACGGTCGCGGCGGCGGCGGTCGAGACCGTCAGCCTGGGCGTATTCGTCGACCAGCCGTTCGAGCCTGTGCTGGTTCTTGTCCAATCCGGCGCCGGTGAGCGGCGGCGGCAGATGGCCGAGCGTGACGGCGGCGATCCGCCGCTTCGCCTGCGCCGCCTCGCCGGGATTGGAGACGATAAAGGGATAGATGACGGGCAGGGGACCGGTGACGATCTCGGGGAAGCAGCTTTGCGAAAGCGCAACCGTCTTGCCCGGCAGCCATTCCAGCGTGCCATGCGCGCCAACATGGATGAGCGCATGGACGCCGAGCAATTTGCGCAGCCACAGGCCGAAGGCGAGCAATGCATGGCGCGGCGGCAGCGTCGGGTCGTGATAGTCGGCGCGGCGGTCGGCCGAGCGGCCGCGATCGGGGGCGAGGGCCACGGTGATGTTGCCGAAGGTCGCGGCGCGGAAGGGGAATTTGGCGGCGGGCAGCGCTTGAACACCCCCCTCTGTCCTGCCGGACATCTCCCCCGCAAGGGGGGAGATTGGCAGTTTAGACGCTGGAGCTACTCTTGCAACGTTGGAGATTGGCGAAGACAGAGATGACGGCGTAATCTCCCCCCTTGCGGGGGAGATGTCCGGCAGGACAGAGGGGGGTGCCTCGCGCAAACCTGTCTCGCCTTCGGCTTTGCCCCAAGCTGCTTCTACGGCAGCAATTGCTGCGCCCGGCAATTCCGTTGAGAAGGCAAGGTACTCATCCAACTCCAACCCAGCCTTGCTGCGCTCCAGCGCATCCAGCAACGCACGCGACGTTTGGGGAATTCCCTCAACTACATAGCCCTGTTCCTGGAGGTCGTGCAGCATCGCCAGCACGCTGGATGGCACATCCAACCCGACCGCATAGCCGGTGCGGCCGGGAGCGCTCGGGTAATCGGGGATCAGAATGGCGACCTTGCGCTCGGCGCGCGGCGTTTCCCGAAGCCTGATGAAGGCCGCGACCCGGTCCGCCACCTGTTCGACGCGATCGGGCTCCGGCCGGTTGGCAAAGGCGCGGTGGCCGAGCGCGGGGTCGGTCTCGCTTTCGCCCTTGAACGAAACGGCGCCGGCGAGGATGCGGCCGTCCAGTTCGGGCAGAACGACATGCATGGCGAGGTCGGCGGGGGCCAGCCCGCGCTGGTTCTTCTCCCATACGTCGCGGCGGGTGGTGGCGACGATGACCTGGAAGACGGGAACGCCGGCGCGGTCGAACAGGGTTTCGACGCCGGGTTCGGCGCCGGACGCGAAAGCGGTCGCGGTGATGATGGCGGCGGGCTTGGGCTGGGCAATCGCGGTTTCAACAAAAGCCAGAGATTCCGGGTCTTTCAGGCTGGAGACAAAGATCGGCACCGGCAGCATGCCGCGCTGCCGTAGCGCCTCGAAAAGCGCGTCGATGGGCGCGACATCGGCGGCGAGCAGCATCGAGCGGTAGAAGAGGATGGGAATCACGGGTGGGTTGACGTTGCCGGCGTCGAGTTCCGTCACACCCCCCTCTGTCCTACCGGACATCTCCCCCGCAAGGGGGGAGATTGCTCTTTCATCGACGATTTCGCCTATCGCGGATGGTCGAGATAAATCCCTGTCCAAGGGGACAGAAGAGGAGCCGGCCTTGATGACAGCCGATCTCCCCCCTTGCGGAGGAGATGTCCTGCCGGACAGAGGGGGGTGTGAAGGATCGTCAACATTCGATAAGTACGGCTTCTCCACGACTCCGCGCCCCGGCTCATAAAACCCGGCTTTCGGCACGCTTACCGGCTCGGCAATCTCGCCATCAGACCCCGCCAACCGCGCCAGCCTGCGCACCAGCGCGCTCATATTGGCCGGGCCGCCCTGGCGGAAATAATTGAGCAGCCCGTCCAGTTCCTCGCGCGGCAGCGTCGAGGCTTCGATCAGCCTGATATCCTCGTCGTGGCTTTCACCGGGAAGTAGTGCCAGCTTTATGCCGCGCTCACGGGCAACCACGGCCAACTGGTCGCAGCCGTAGCGCCACCACTCGTAACCGCCGAGAATACGCACCAGAATGACTTTGGCGTGACGGGCGACGCTGTCGATCCAGAGGTCGACGGACATGGGGTGGCGCAGGTCGCGCAGCGCGGCCAGCCGCATCGTGGGCAGCCGATCGGCGTCGCCTTTCCAGGCCGCTGCCAGTCCGGCCAGGTCGCTGTCCGTAAAGGACAGCGCCACCATTTCCGCCGGCGTCTGCCGCAGATCGACCGGCTCGGCGAGATCGTCGAGCGAGGCGGATGTGGTGGTGAGGATGTGCATCGCGGTCGGTGTTGCCTCAGCCGGCGAGGATATGCTCGATCGCCGGGCGGTTCAGCCCCTTGAGGCCGATGACGACCAGGCGCGAGCGGCGGTCGTCGTCAGCCGTCCAGGCGCGGTCATAATAATGATTGACGCGCGGACCGACCGCCTGCAGCAACAGCCGCATCGGCTTGCCGCCGACCTCGACGAAGCCTTTCACCCGCAGCACGTTCTCCTGTTCGGCGGCGGTCGCGACGCGCTTTGCCAGGTCGTCCGGGTTGGCGATCGAGGGGATGTCGACGATGAACGTATCGAAGTCGTCGTGCTCGTGGTCGAAGGCGCCGTCATGATGGGACTTGCGGTTCTCGATGTCGTCCTCGACGGCGAGGCCTAGCCCGAGCAGCACGGACGGATCGACCTTGCCATGAGCCGTCGGCACGACCTTCACGGCGCGGGCGGAGTGTTCGCCAATGATGGCGTTGGCGCGAGCCGAACCTGCGGCATCCATCAGGTCGCTCTTCGACAGGATGATGAGGTCGGCGCAGGCGATCTGGTCCTCGAACACCTCCTCGACGGGGTCGTCGTGGTCCAGTGTCTGGTCCTGCGCGCGTTGCGCCTGCAGGGCGTCCATGTCGTTGGCGACGCGCCCCTCGGCCAATGCCGGACCGTCGACCACGGCGATTACGCCGTCGACTGTCACCCGGCTCTTCACTGTCGGCCACTGGAAGGCCTGGACCAGCGGCTTGGGCAGAGCCAAGCCTGAGGTCTCGATCAGGATGTGGTCGACCTTCGGCGTCAGCGACAGGATCTGGTCGAGCGCCGGGACGAAATCGTCGGCGACGGTGCAGCAGATGCAGCCATTGGCCAGTTCGACGATGTTTTCCTCCGGGCAGGTGTCGATGCCGCAGCCCTTGAGGATCTCGCCGTCGATTCCGATGTCGCCGAATTCGTTGACGATGATGGCGATCCGCTTGCCGCCCGCGTTCTCCAGGAGATGGCGGACCAGCGTGGTCTTGCCGGCACCCAGGAAGCCGGTGACCACGGTACAGGGGACGCGGGAGAGAGTGGCGGCGGAAACTGCGGCGGTCATGATCAGTCCTTCAGCATGTCGAGGGGAGGAATGCGGGCGACGAGGCCGCGCTTGAGGGAATCCGGGCGACCACGCCACGGAATGAGGCCGTTGGTCGAAGCGGCGAAGAGTTTCGCGCCGGTGACGAGATCGGCGCCGCTGGCGATGTTCAGGTCGCCGAAGACATAACTCCAGCAGCCGTCGCGAAGAATCGCCGCACTGAGACGGCGCTTGCAGTTGCCGAGGCATTCGACGGTGCGGACACGGACATTGTCGGCCGTTGCGGCTTGGCGCGTATCTTGAGCCAAAACTTCGCCGGCGCGGGGATGGGCATCGGAACCGGTCTCGTCGCGGCAGGAAGCGCAGATGATAACAGTGACGCCGGCCAAGGCGTCGCTATCGCCAGACAAGTCGCTATCGCCAGACAAAATGTCCGCTGTTTCAGCCGGGAAACTGCTGTCGCGTTCCAAATCGGGCTCCTTGCCCGGAAAACCCGCCGGGCGATCGGATTCTTATGTCTCAGACGGCAGGTCTCCTGGCTCGCGGGTCATCGCCTTCGTGCCGCCTTCCCGGGACCGTCCCAGTGGTTTTCGGCCTTGGCTCGTCGCTTACAGTTGCGGGGACAGCCGCGGATTTGAAATCGAGATTTCGCACCGCATTCCCTCTTGGCTCCTCCCTTTGCCGAGAGGAGACCGTCTGGAATGGATTTAGGCTCTTGCAGGCGGCGGTGTCAACGCGCGTCTACGACACGGCAATGTCGGCGAGCGGCTGCCCAAGGTCGCCGGCGGGCGTAACCTCGATCCGTTCGAGGCCGAGCCAGCCCTGCATCTGCGTCAATTCCTGGAAGAGTTGCGCGGCGGTTTCAGGCGGCGCGCTGGGCTCGGCATAGGCCGCGTGGACGCGTAGCACGCTGGCCGGCCGGTCGGCCTTGAGGTCGACGCGCGCCACGATCCTGTCGCCGAGCAGGAACGGCAGGACGTAATAGCCGTATTGCCGTTTTTCGGCAGGGGTGTAGATTTCTATGCGGTAGTGGAAATCGAACAGCCGCTCCGTGCGCGAGCGCTCGAAAACGACCGGATCGAACGGCGCCAGCAAGGCGCGGGCCTCGATTTTTCGTGGAATACGGGCCTCCTTATGGAGGTAAGCCGGTTTGTTCCAGCCCTCGACACGCACCGGCACCAGCTCGCCTGTTTCAACCAGCTCCTCCAGCCGGCCCTTCATGTCGGCCGGCGACAGGCGGAAATAGTCGCGCAGGTCGCTTGCTGTCGCGACGCCATGAGCGCGGGCGGATATCCGCAGCAATTCCCGATGCGCGTCCTCGGCAGACGGCACCGGCAGATCGAGGATCGCCCGCGGCAGTACGCGCTCGGGCAAATCATAGAAGCGTTCGAAGCCACGGCGGTGCGCGGTGGTGATGCGTCCTGCCCAGAACAGCCATTCGAAGGCATGCTTGGCGTGGCTCCAGCCCCACCAGCCGCCGGATCCTTTCTGGCCTTCGAGCGCGGAAGCGGCGATCGGGCCGCGCTCCGCGACCTCGCGGTAGATCTCTTCTATATAGGCGGCGTGCTCGCGGCCCCATTTGGCGAGACCCAGATACATTTCATCGCCACGCTCGGCGCGCTGCATGCGCCAACGCATCAGGGGATAGGTCTCGACCGGCAGGAAGGAAGCCTCGTGCGCCCAGTATTCGAAAACCGTGCGCTTGCGCGTGACGGCGGCGTTGTCGAGCAAGGCGAACGGGTAGGGACCAAGGCGCGAATAGAGCGGCATGTAGTGAGCGCGCACCACCGCGCTGACGGAATCGATCTGCAGCAGGCCGGTACGCGAGAGCACACGGGCGAAGTGGCGTCGGTCGGGCGTGCCGGCGGGGCGGGGATCAGTGAACCCTTGGGCGGCGAGCGCGATACGCCGGGCCGCGGCGAGCGAGATATTTTCCTTCATTCGGATGCGACTCTGATGGCTTGTTGAGCGTGGTTCGGACAGTTGATTCCGGCCATGCTAGCAGGGTTTTGGCGGCAACTCTGTCAGGAGAGAAAAGTGGAGTAAAAAGCGAAGGAAATCAAACAGGAGCGGATCGGACCAGTTTCTTCCCTTATGCCGTCCAGGCCAGTGTTTTGAACAAGGTTTGACTTGCTTCGCCGGAAGCGCTGCGCTAACCCTCGCCGCGTTGCAGCAAAGGCCCCTTAAAACGGTTCAGCGGTTAAACTGTCACGCTTCCGCAATGGGGTCTGGTGCTGTAATCAAAATGGATTGGCGCCAACGGAAAGCCGCAGCATGAACGCACTTCTCAGTTCGTACCTGCCCATCGTCCTGTTTATCGCAGTGGCGGCGGCTGTCGGCGTCGCGCTCATCGTGGCGCCGTTCCTGGTGGCCTACCGCAATCCCGACCCGGAAAAGCTTTCCGCCTACGAATGCGGGTTCAACTCGTTCGATGACGCCCGTATGAAGTTCGACATCCGCTTCTACCTGGTGTCGATCCTGTTCATCATTTTCGACCTGGAAGTGGCCTTCCTGTTTCCGTGGGCGGTGTCGTTCTCGAAGATCGGCATGCTCGGTTTCTGGTCGATGATGGTGTTTTTGGCGGTGCTGACCATCGGCTTTGCCTATGAATGGAAAAAAGGAGCGCTCGAATGGGATTGAGCGACAGTTCCGGCACGCTCGTCGCGCCGAAGCCCAAGGGTCTGATCGATCCCAATACCGGCAGGCCGGTTGGGTCCGATGATCCGTTCTTCCTCGAAATCAACAACGAACTCGCCGACAAGGGCTTTCTCGTCACCTCGACCGAGGCGCTGATCACCTGGGCGCGCAGCGGCTCGCTGATGTTCATGACCTTCGGCCTCGCCTGCTGCGCCGTCGAGATGATCCACACCTCGATGCCGCGCTACGATTCGGAGCGGTTCGGTGTTGCTCCTCGCGCGTCTCCGCGCCAGTCCGACATCATGATCGTTGCCGGCACGCTGACCAACAAGATGGCCCCGGCGCTGCGCAAGGTCTACGACCAGATGCCGGAGCCGCGCTACGTCATCTCGATGGGCTCCTGCGCCAATGGCGGCGGCTATTACCACTATTCCTATTCGGTGGTGCGCGGCTGCGACCGCATCGTGCCGGTCGACATCTATGTGCCCGGCTGTCCGCCGAGCGCCGAAGCGCTGCTCTATGGCATTCTTCTGCTCCAGAAGAAGATCCGCCGCACCGGCACGATCGAACGGTAAATCCATGGCCGCATCCCTGAGCGAACTGTCGACCTATCTCGGCGAAAAATTGATTGGCCGCGTCAATGAAGCAGTGTTCGCCTATGGCGAACTCACCATCCATGTCGAACCGCGCGATCTGATCGAAGTGGTGACTTTCCTGCGCGACGATCCGCGCTGCCAATTCATCTCGGTCATCGATGTCTGCGGCGCCGATTATCCGTCACGGGCCAAGCGCTTCGACGTCGTCTATCACCTGTTGTCGCCGAAGCAGAACGTGCGTATCCGCATCAAGGTGCAGGCAGACGAGGAGACGATGGTGCCGTCGATCACCGGCGTCTATCCCGGCGCCGACTGGTTCGAGCGCGAGACCTACGATCTCTATGGCGTGCTGTTTTCGGGTCACCCCGATCTGCGGCGCATCCTCACCGATTACGGTTTCGACGGTCACCCGCTGCGCAAGGATTTCCCGCTGACCGGCTTCGTCGAGGTGCGTTACGACGACGAAGCCAAGCGCGTCATCTACGAGCCGGTGGAACTGAAGCAGGAATTCCGCAATTTCGATTTTCTGTCCCCATGGGAAGGCACCGATTACGTGCTGCCAGGGGATGAGAAGGCGAAACAGTGAATAGGGAAGTAGTCAGTAGTCAGTAGGGGAAGAATTGGAGCAACGGATCGAATCCTATCGGGACTTGAAAGTGTGGCAATCAGCGATGACGCTTGCTGAAGACTGCTACCGTTACACCAAGGAATTTCCGAAGGAAGAGATCTACGGCATGACCTCTCAGATGCGCCGATCGGCGGTTTCGATCGCAGCGAACGTCGCAGAGGGATACGGTCGGGAAAACAGAGGGTCGTTCGTTCAATTTTTGCGCATGGCGCAAGGCTCGTTGAAGGAACTGGAAACACACATACTGTTGGCGTGCCGGGTGGGCTTGCTGCGAAAAGACAATGAGATTGAACTGCTGCTGCGATGCGAAGAGATTGGAAAAATGACGAGATCTCTTATCCGAACAGTGCAGGCCAAGCAGGCGGAATGAAGCAGGCATTGAGATTGATGATCACTACTCACTACTCACTACTGACTCTTCGCCAGAGGCGCCAGAATGGCTGAAACCTCCGTCCGCAATTTTAACATCAACTTCGGACCGCAACACCCTGCCGCGCATGGTGTTTTGAGATTGGTTCTGGAGTTGGACGGCGAAGTGGTCGATCGTGTCGATCCGCATATCGGGCTCTTGCATCGCGGCACCGAAAAGCTGATCGAGCACAAAACCTACCTGCAGGCAGTGCCTTATCTCGACCGGCTCGACTATTGCGCGCCGATGAACCAGGAGCATGCCTTCGCACTGGCCGCCGAGCGCCTGCTCGGCATCGAGGTGCCGAAGCGCGGTCAGCTGATCCGCGTGCTTTACTGCGAGATCGGCCGCATCATGTCGCACATCCTCAATGTGACGACGCAGGCGCTGGACGTCGGCGCGCTGACGCCGCCTCTGTGGGGCTTCGTCGAGCGCGAAAAGCTGATGGTGTTCTATGAGCGCGCCTCGGGTTCGCGCATGCATGCCGCCTATTTCCGTCCGGGCGGCGTTCACCAGGACCTGCCGCAGAAGCTGCTCGAGGACATCGGCAAGTGGATCGATCCGTTCCTGAAGTCGATCGACGACCTCGATCAGTTGCTGACCGGCAATCGCATCTTCAAGCAGCGCAATGTCGATATCGGCACGGTTTCGCTGGCCGACGCCTGGGCCTGGGGTTTTTCCGGCGTCATGGTGCGTGGCTCGGGCGCTGCCTGGGACCTGCGCAGATCGCAGCCCTATGAATGCTATTCGGAGCTCGATTTCGATATTCCGATCGGCAAGAACGGCGACTGTTTCGACCGCTACCTCGTGCGCATGGAAGAGATGCGCCAGTCGGCGAAGATCATGCGCCAGTGCATCGATCTCCTGCTCGGCAAGGAAAGCGCCGGGCCGGTGTCGAACCTCGACGGCAAGGTCGTGCCGCCAAAGCGCCAGGCGATGAAGCGCTCGATGGAAGCGCTGATCCACCACTTCAAGCTCTACACCGAGGGCTACCGCGTGCCGGCCGGCGAGGTCTATGCGGCGGTCGAGGCGCCCAAGGGCGAGTTCGGCGTCTATTTGGTCTCCGACGGCACCAACAAGCCTTATCGCTGCAAGCTGCGCGCCCCCGGTTTCGCGCATCTCCAGGCCATGGATTTCCTGTGCCGCGGTCACATGCTGGCCGACGTCACCGCCGTCCTCGGCTCCCTCGACATCGTGTTTGGTGAGGTCGATCGCTAAATGTCAGTCCGTCGTCTCGCAGAAGCCAGCGTCCAGCCAGCATCCTTCGCCTTCAACCGGGCGAACGCGGCCGCGGCCAAGCAATGGATCAAGAAGTACCCGAAGGGCCGGGAACAGTCTGCGATCATTCCACTGCTGATGCTGGCGCAGGAGCAGGAAGGCTGGGTCACCAAGGCGGCGATCGAGACGATTTCGGACATGCTCGGCATGCCGCGCATCCGCGGGCTCGAGGTCGCGACCTTCTACACGCAGTACCAGCTGAATCCTGTCGGCACGCGGGCGCACATCCAGGTTTGCGGCACCACGCCCTGCATGCTGCGCGGCTCGGAAGCGCTGATGGACGTGTGCCGCTCCAAGATCCACCATGACCAGTTCCACACCAACGACAAGGGAACGCTGTCGTGGGAAGAGGTCGAATGCCTCGGCGCCTGCGTCAACGCGCCGATGGTCATGATCTTCAAGGACACGTTCGAAGACCTGACGCCGGAACGGCTGGCCGAAATCATTGATCTCTACGATGCGGGCAAGGGGGCCTCGGTGACGCCGGGGCCGCAGAACGGCCGCACCGGCTCGGAGCCGGCCGCCGGCCTCACGACGCTGAAAAGCGAGAAGGCGATCCTCAAGTCGACCCGTGACAGGGAGGCCAGGGAAGCCGCCAAGGCCGCCAAGGCGGCACCCGACGCGATCATCGCGGCGCCGGTGCCAACGCCGGCCGCCACCCCTGTCGCGCCGTCCAATGCCAGCAAGCCGAAAACCGATGCGGCTGAAACCAGCCCGGCGCTGAAAACGCCGTCGCCGGCCAAGGTCGCGTCGGCAACGGAAAAAGCGGCGAGCGTCGCGGCTCCCCGCCACTCGGCGACAAACGCCAACAAGGCGGCGCCCGAGGTCGAGAAAGTTTTGAAGCCGCGCAGCGGCCCCCTGAACAAGGCTGAGCCGGCTTCCGCGTTCAAGTCGCCGGAAACCAAGCTTCCCGCCAAAGCGGCCAAGCCTTCGTTGGAAGACAAGAACCGGCCGGCCGGCATCGCCAGGCCGGCGCTGGTCGACGATCTCAAGCTGATCTCCGGCGTCGGCCCGAGGACCGAGAGCATCCTGCATTCGCTCGGCATCTTCACCTTCGCCCAGGTTGCGTCTTGGAAGAAGGCCGAACGGGAGTGGGTGGACAGCTATCTCTCCTTCCGCGGCCGCATCGAGCGAGACGACTGGGTCAAGCAGGCCAAGGCGCTCGCCAAGGGCGGCGTCGCCGAATATATCCGCGTCTTCGGCAAGAAGCCGGTCTGAGGGACGAACAATGCTTCAGGACAAAGACCGCATCTTCACCAACATCTACGGCCTCTTCGACAAGTCGCTGGCCGGCGCAATGGCGCGCGGCGCCTGGGACAACACGCCCGGCATCGTCGCCAAGGGGCGCGAGTGGATCGTCAACGAGATGAAGGCGTCGGGCCTGCGCGGCCGCGGCGGCGCCGGTTTCCCGACCGGCTTGAAATGGTCGTTCATGCCCAAGCAGAGTGACGGCCGGCCGAGCTATCTCGTCATCAATGCCGACGAATCCGAGCCCGGTACCTGCAAGGACCGCGACATTCTGCGCAACGATCCGCACACGCTGGTCGAAGGCGCCTTGCTCGCCGGCTTCGCCATGGGCGCGGTCGCGGCCTATATCTATGTGCGCGGCGAGTTCATCCGCGAGCGCGA
Organism: Mesorhizobium sp. B2-4-7; assembly: GCF_006442685.1. Lineage (NCBI taxonomy): Bacteria > Pseudomonadati > Pseudomonadota > Alphaproteobacteria > Hyphomicrobiales > Phyllobacteriaceae > Mesorhizobium > Mesorhizobium sp. B2-4-7. Next base: position 102,279 of record NZ_VFVH01000006.1, on the reverse strand, counting down.
GGCGCTGCAGCGTGCCATCGACGAGGCCTATGAGGCCAAGCTGATCGGCAAGGGCAACACTTCAGGCTACGATTTCGACGTCTATATGCACCATGGCGCCGGGGCTTATATCTGCGGCGAGGAGACGGCGCTGCTCGAAAGCCTCGAGGGAAAGAAGGGCCAGCCCAGGCTGAAGCCACCATTTCCGGCCAATGTCGGCCTTTATGGCTGCCCGACCACCGTCAACAACGTCGAATCGATCGCGGTGGCGCCGACGATCCTGCGCCGGGGCGCGGCCTGGTTCTCATCCTTCGGCCGGCCCAACAACGTCGGCACCAAGCTGTTCTGCGTCTCCGGCCACGTCAACAATCCGTGCACCGTCGAAGAGGCGATGTCGATCCCATTCCGCGAGCTGATCGAGACGCATTGCGGCGGCATCCGTGGCGGCTGGGACAATCTTCTGGCGGTCATTCCTGGCGGCGCCTCGGTGCCGCTGGTGCCGGCCGAGCAGATCATCGATACGCCGATGGATTTCGACGCGCTGCGCGACCTCAAATCCGGCCTCGGCACGGCGGCCGTCATCGTCATGGACAAGTCGACCGATGTCGTCAAAGCCATCGCGCGGCTGTCCTACTTCTACAAGCATGAGAGCTGCGGCCAATGCACGCCGTGCCGTGAAGGCACCGGCTGGATGTGGCGGGTGATGGAGCGGCTGGTGCGCGGCGAGGCGCAGAAGCGCGAGATCGACATGCTGCTCGACGTGACCAAGCAGGTCGAAGGCCACACGATTTGCGCGCTGGGCGACGCGGCCGCTTGGCCGATCCAGGGCCTGATGCGGCACTTCCGCGGCGAGGTGGAGCGGCGCATCGACGAATTTTCGCGCAACGCGCACCGGGCCGAGCCGGTGTTGGTGGCGGCGGAATAGAGAAGCATTGAATGGGCGATAGCCCGGAGCGAGAAGAACGGGGCGGGGCGAACGAAGAAACGACCAGGAGAATTCTATGGCGCCGTATTCGACACCCCACCCGTTGATGCCCAATTTGGACCAGATCGAGAAGATGAACCAGGACCTGACCAGGATGATGCCGAAGGAGATGGCCGGCGCCGTCAACCTTCTGGCGCACCCTGTCGCGGGCGCGGCGGCGATGTCGGCTCTGGGACTTGGGCTCGCCAACCACGCTTTCGGCGTCTGGTTGGGCGCGCTGTCGGGCGCAGCCGAGGCGTCGCAACGCCTCATGCAGCCGCTCATCGAGGATTTCGAGGCGCGCGTCGAACAATTCGAGGATGCGAGCCTTTCATCCACCAGAGCGCGGGCGACGGCCAAGACCCTGATTGCGGAGGCGCAGTCCTTCGCGCAGGAAGTCACCGACATTGCCGCCAGGGAGGCCACCACCACGGTGCCGGCGGCACAGGCGGGGCGGTCAGCGGACGAGCTTCCGGATGTGCTGCTGCCCGAGGATTTCAGGCAGCCCAAGGCTGTGGACAGGCCGGCGAAGCCTTCGGATCTCAAGAAGATATCGGGCATCGGCCCGAAGCTGGAGACGGTGCTCAACGGGCTCGGCATCTGGACGTTCCGCCAGATCGCCGACTGGTCACCCGAAGAGATCGCCTGGGTCGACGACTACCTGTCGTTCAACGGCCGTATCGTGCGCGACGACTGGATTGCCCAGGCGGCTGTGCTGGCCGCGAAGAAGTGAGTGAAATGCCGGGCGCCGCGTCTGTCGCGCCCGGGAAATGAGATTGCGGGAAATCCGCAGAGGTTTGAGGCGAATGGCAAAGCTCAAGGTCGACGGGAAAGAAATCACTGTACCCGACCATTACACGCTGCTGCAGGCGGCAGAGGACGCGGGCGCGGAAGTGCCGCGCTTCTGCTTCCACGAGCGGTTGTCGATCGCCGGCAATTGCCGCATGTGCCTGATCGAGGTGAAGGGCGGGCCGCCCAAGCCGCAAGCGTCCTGCGCCATGGGCGTGCGCGACCTGCGTCCCGGTCCGAACGGAGAAGCGCCGGAAATCTTCACCAACACGCCGATGGTCAAGAAGGCCAGGGAAGGCGTGATGGAATTCCTGCTGATCAACCATCCGCTGGATTGCCCGATCTGCGACCAGGGCGGCGAATGCGACCTGCAGGACCAGGCGATGGCCTTCGGCGTTGATTCCTCGCGCTATCACGAGAACAAGCGCGCGGTCGAAGACAAGTATATCGGCCCGCTGGTCAAGACGGTGATGAACCGCTGCATCCACTGCACGCGCTGCGTTCGCTTCACCACCGAGGTTGCCGGCATTTCCGAACTCGGCCTGATCGGCCGCGGCGAGGATGCCGAGATCACCACCTATCTCGAGCAGGCGATGACCTCGGAGCTGCAGGGCAATGTCATCGACCTGTGCCCCGTCGGCGCGCTGACCTCCAAGCCTTTCGCCTTCCAGGCACGGCCGTGGGAACTGACCAAGACCGAATCCATCGACGTCATGGATGCCGTCGGCTCGGCGATCCGCGTCGACAGCCGCGGCCGCGAGGTGATGCGCATCCTGCCGCGCGTCAACGAGGCGGTGAACGAGGAGTGGATCTCCGACAAGACCCGCTTCATCTGGGACGGCCTGCGCACGCAGCGTCTCGACCGGCCCTATGTACGCAAGGACGGTAAGCTGGTCCCGGCGAGCTGGGCCGAGGCCTTCACGGCGATCAAGGACGCCGTGTCGAAGACTACGCCCGAGAAGATCGGCGCCATAGCGGGCGATCTTGCCGCGGTCGAGGAAATCTACGCGCTGAAGCTCCTGATGGCCGCACTCGGTTCGAAGAACATGGATTGCCGCCAGGACGGCGCCGCGCTCGACCCGTCGCTTGGCCGGGCAAGCTACATTTTCAACCCCACCATCGAAGGCATCGAACAGGCGGACGCGGTGCTGATCATCGGCGCCAATCCGCGCTTCGAAGCCTCGGTGCTCAACGCCCGCATCCGCAAGCGCTGGCGGGTCGGCAATCTGCCGGTCGGCGTCATCGGCGATGTCGGGGATACACGCTATGACTACGAACTGCTGGGCGCAGGACCGGAATCGCTCAAGGATCTGGCCGACGGTGATGGCAAGTTCTTCCAGGTGCTGAAGAAGGCCACGCATCCGCTCATCATCGTCGGCCAGGGCGCGCTGGCACGCCCCGATGGCGCGGCGGTGCTCGGCCAGGCAGCGAAGCTCGCCATGGCCGTGAACGCCGCGCGCGCGGACTGGAACGGCTTTGCCGTGCTGCACAATGCGGCTGGACGCGTCGGCGGCCTCGACCTTGGCTTCGTGCCGAGCGAGGGCGGCAGGAACGTCGCCGGCATGCTGGGCGAGACGGACGTGCTGTTCTTGCTGGGCGCCGACGAAATCGACATGGCAAAGACCGGCGGCGCTTTCGTGGTCTATGTGGGCACCCATGGCGATGCCGGCGCGCACCGCGCCAACGTCATCCTGCCGGGCGCTGCCTACACCGAGAAGTCGGGCACCTATGTCAACACGGAAGGGCGCGTGCAGCAGACCAACCGCGCCGGCTTCGCGCCGGGCGACGCGCGCGAGGATTGGGCCATCATCAGGGCATTGTCGGATGTACTGGGCAAGAAGTTGCCGTTTGATTCGCTGCCGCAGCTGCGCGCTAAACTCTACGGCGAATACCCGCATCTTGCCCGCATCGACCAGGTTGCTGCGGGCAATGCCGAGGATATCGCCAATGTGGCGAAGCTTGGTGGACGGCTGAACAAGGGCACGTTCACGTCGCCGGTCCAGGATTTCTACCTGACCAACCCGATCGCGCGGGCCTCTGCCGTGATGGCGGAGTGCTCTGCGCTGGCCAAGAGCGGCTTCAAGCAGGCGGCGGAATAAGCATGGACACCTTCTTCTCCTTCTACGTGCTGCCGGCGCTGATCATCGTGTTGAAGTCGGTCGTGCTGATCGTCGTGCTTCTCATCGCCGTCGCCTACCTGCTCTATGCCGACCGCAAGATCTGGGCGGCGGTGCAACTGCGCCGCGGCCCGAACGTCGTCGGCCCCTGGGGCACGCTGCAGGCCTTTGCCGACCTGTTGAAGTTCGTCTTCAAGGAGCCGGTGATCCCGTCCGGCGCCAACAAGGGCGTGTTCCTTTTGGCGCCGTTGGTATCGGCGGTTCTGGCGATCTCGGCCTGGGCGGTCATTCCGGTCAGCCAGGGCTGGGCCGTCGCCAACGTCAATGTCGGTATCCTCTATGTCTTCGCCATCTCCTCGCTCGAGGTCTATGGCGTGATCATGGGCGGCTGGGCGTCCAATTCGAAATATCCGTTCCTCGGGGCGCTGCGTTCGGCCGCACAAATGGTGTCCTACGAGGTCTCGATCGGCTTCGTCATCGTCACCGTGCTGCTTTGCGTCGGCTCGCTCAACCTGTCCGACATCGTGCTGTCGCAGCAGGATGGGCTCGGCACCAGGCTCGGCCTGCCCAACACCTTCCTCGACTGGCACTGGCTGTCGCTGTTGCCGATGTTCGTCATCTTCTTCATCTCGGCGCTAGCCGAGACGAATCGCCCGCCTTTCGACCTCGTCGAAGCCGAATCGGAACTGGTCGCCGGCCACATGGTCGAATATTCGTCGACGCCGTTCCTGCTGTTCTTCCTCGGCGAATATGTCGCCGTCGTGCTGATGTGCGCGCTGGCCACCATCCTGTTCCTCGGCGGCTGGCTGCCGCCGTTCGACTTCGCGCCCTTCACCTGGGTGCCGGGGGTGATCTGGTTCGTGCTCAAGATCTGCCTGATGTTCTTCATGTTCTCCATGGTGAAGGCGTTCGTGCCGCGTTACCGCTACGACCAACTGATGCGGCTTGGCTGGAAGGTGTTCCTGCCGATCTCGTTGTTCATGGTGGTGCTGACCGCCGCCTTCCTCAAGATCACGGGGTTTGCGTGATGTCCGCTCTGTCCCAGGCCGCCAAATCGCTGCTGCTGAAGGATTTCGTCAGCGCCTTCTTCTTGTCGATGCGCCAGTTCTTCGCGCCGAAGGAGACGATCAATTATCCGCACGAGAAAGGGCCGGTGAGCCCGCGCTTCCGCGGCGAGCATGCCTTGCGCCGTTATCCCAATGGCGAGGAACGCTGCATAGCCTGCAAATTGTGCGAGGCGATCTGCCCGGCGCAGGCCATCACCATCGAGGCCGGCCCGCGCCGCAACGACGGCACGCGCCGTACCGTGCGCTACGACATCGATATGGTGAAGTGCATCTATTGCGGCTTCTGCCAGGAAGCCTGCCCGGTCGACGCCATCGTCGAGGGGCCGAATTTCGAATTCGCGACCGAGACGCGCGAGGAACTCTACTACGACAAGGACAGGCTGCTGGCGAATGGCGACCGGTGGGAGCGCGAACTGGCGCGCAACATCTCGCTGGACGCACCGTACCGCTGATATCGCATGGACAGGGGCGAGGGCCCTTGTCCGGGGATGACCCGAAGCATTTCAGGCAAGGTCATCCCTCAGGACTTCAGAGTTGCCCATGTTTCTTTGCGCCGGGTCTTTCAACCCGGTTGGAACATGGGCTAGGACAACGCGGCTTCGCACCGGAGGCGGAACGAAGCCACAGACAACAAACAGGACGAACGTCCTGTTTGGACAGGAACCCGGGGGAACCCCAATGCTGAGTGGACTAGAGGCGGCCTTTTTCTACCTCTTCGCCTTTGTCGCCGTGGCGTCGGCGTTCATGGTCATTTCGTCGCGCAACCCCGTGCATTCGGTGCTGTTCCTGATCCTGACCTTCTTCAACGCCGCCGGCCTGTTCATGCTGACGGGCGCCGAGTTCCTGGCGATGATCCTGCTCGTCGTCTATGTCGGCGCTGTCATGGTGCTGTTCCTGTTCGTCGTCATGATGCTCGACGTCGACTTCGCCGAGATGAAGGAGGGCGCTCTGCAATATGCGCCGATCGGCGCGCTGGTCGGACTGATCCTGGCGGCGGAACTGATCGTGGTGCTCGGCGGCTATACCTTCGCGCCGCAGCTCGCCTCGACGGTATCGAAGCCGATTCCCGATCTCGCGGCGCGCTCGAATACGGCAGCGCTCGGCGACATCCTCTATACGGACTACCTCTACTACTTCCAGATCTCGGGCCTCGTGCTGCTGGTGGCCATGATCGGTGCCATCGTTTTGACGCTGCGCCACAAGGAAGGGGTCAAGCGGCAGTCGATCGCAGCCCAGGTCGCCCGCACGGCGGCGACGGGCATGGAAATCCGCAAGGTCAAGTCGGGCGAAGGAGTCTGAGATGGTCGTCGGCATCGCACATTATCTGACCGTATCGGCGATCCTTTTCACGCTCGGCGTGTTCGGCATCTTCCTGAACCGTAAGAACGTGATCGTCATCCTGATGTCGGTCGAGTTGATCCTGCTTGCGGTCAATATCAATTTCGTCGCCTTTTCGGCGGCTCTCGGCGACCTCGTCGGCCAGGTGTTCGCGCTGTTCGTGCTGACGGTCGCGGCGGCGGAGGCCGCCATCGGACTTGCCATTCTCGTCGTCTTCTTCCGCAACCGCGGCTCGATCGCGGTCGAAGACGTGAACATGATGAAGGGTTGACGGAACCACCATGTACCAGGCCATCGTCTTCCTTCCGCTGCTCGGCTTCCTGATCGTCGGCCTGTTCGGCACGTCGCTCGGCGCCAAGGCGTCCGAATACATCACCTCCGGCTTCCTGGTGATCGCGGCGGTGCTGTCGTGGGTTGCTTTCTTCACCGTCGGCTTCGGCCATGGCGAGGTGTTCACCGTGCCGGTGCTGCGCTGGATCCAGTCCGGCGGACTGGAGGCGTCCTGGGCGCTCAGGATCGACACTCTGACGGTGGTCATGCTGGTGGTGGTCAACACCGTGTCGGCGCTGGTCCATATCTACTCGATCGGCTACATGCACCACGATCCGAACCGGCCGCGTTTCTTTGCCTATCTGTCGCTGTTCACCTTCGCCATGCTGATGCTGGTGACGGCCGACAACCTCGTGCAGATGTTCTTCGGTTGGGAAGGGGTGGGCCTGGCGTCCTACCTGCTGATCGGCTTCTGGTACAAGAAGCCCTCGGCCAACGCCGCGGCCATCAAGGCCTTCGTCGTCAACCGCGTCGGCGATTTCGGCTTCGCGCTCGGCATCTTCGGCGTGTTCGTGCTGTTCGGCTCGGTCAATCTCGGCACCATCTTCGCCAATGCGGCGACGTTCATCCCGGCTGAAGGCGCCCCGCAAGGTGCTGCGGTGCTGACCTTCCTCGGTTATGCGCTGGATAAGCAGGCAGCGATGACGATCGTCTGCCTGCTGCTGTTCATGGGTGCCATGGGCAAGTCGGCGCAGGTGCCGCTGCACACCTGGCTGCCGGACGCCATGGAAGGCCCGACGCCGGTCTCGGCGCTCATCCATGCCGCCACCATGGTGACGGCCGGCGTGTTCATGCTGGCGCGGCTGTCGCCGCTGTTCGAGCTGTCGCATTCGGCGCTGACGGTGGTGACCTTCATCGGCGCCTTCACCGCCTTCTTCGCGGCGACCGTCGGCCTCGTCCAGAACGACATCAAGCGCGTCATCGCCTATTCGACCTGCTCGCAACTTGGCTACATGTTCGTGGCGCTCGGCGTCGGCGCCTATGGTGCGGCGATCTTCCACCTGTTCACGCATGCCTTCTTCAAGGCGCTGCTGTTCCTCGGCTCGGGCTCGGTCATCCATGCGGTTTCCGACGAGCAGGACATGCGCAAGATGGGCGGCCTGAGGACGCTGATCCCGACGACCTACTGGATGATGGTAATCGGCACCCTGGCGCTGACCGGCGTCGGCATTCCGGTCACCGTTATCGGCACCGCCGGGTTCTTCTCCAAGGATGCCATCATCGAGACGGCCTTTGCCGGGCATAATTCCGTGGCGGGCCTCGCCTTCGTGCTGCTGGTGATCGCCGCCGGCTTCACCTCCTTCTATTCCTGGCGGCTGATCTTCATGACCTTCCACGGCAGGCCGCGGGCGAGCCATGAGGTGATGCACCATGTCCATGAATCGCCGCCGGTGATGCTGGTGCCGCTGTTCGTGCTGGCGGCGGGCGCGCTGTTTGCCGGCATCATCTTCCACGGTGCCTTCATTGGCGAAGGCTATGCCGAATTCTGGAAGGCGTCGCTGTTCACACTGCCGGACAATCACATCCTGCACGACATCCACGAACTGCCGCTATGGGTCGAGCTGTCGCCGTTCATCGCCATGCTGATCGGCCTGGCGCTGGCGTGGAAGTTCTACATCCGCTCGCCGGAAATGCCGGTCAATCTGGCCGCCCAGCATCGCGGGCTCTATGCCTTCCTGCTCAACAAATGGTATTTCGACGAGCTCTATGACTTCCTCTTTGTGCGGCCGGCCAAACGCCTCGGTTCCTTCCTGTGGAAGACCGGCGACGGCACCGTCATCGATGGTCTCGGGCCTGACGGCATTTCGGCACGCGTCGTCGATGTCACCAACCGCGTCGTCAAGTTGCAGACCGGCTATCTCTATCACTATGCCTTCGCCATGCTGATCGGCGTTGCCGCATTCGTCACCTGGATGATGCTCTGATGACCGCTTGGCCAATTCTCTCGCTGGTCACCTTCCTGCCGTTGGTTGGTGTGCTGCTCATCCTGTTCATCAACGACGACAGCGAAAACGCACGCCGCAACATCCGCGCCATCGCGCTGCTGACGACGACGTTCACCTTCATCGTCTCGCTGTTCATCTGGACCGGCTTCGACAATTCGCAAGCCGGCTTCCAGTTCGTCGAGAAGGTCGCCTGGCTCGATTCCGGCATCTCCTACCATATGGGCGTCGACGGCATTTCGATGCTGTTCGTCATTCTGACCACATTCCTGATGCCGCTCTGTATCCTGGCGTCGTGGGAAGCGATCGAGAAGCGCGTCAAGGCCTACATGATCGCCTTCCTGCTGCTCGAAACGCTGATGATCGGCGTGTTCTGCGCGCTCGACATCGTGCTGTTCTACGTCTTCTTCGAAGCCGGCCTGATCCCGATGTTCATCATCATCGGCGTCTGGGGCGGCAAGCGCCGCGTCTATGCCTCCTTCAAGTTCTTCCTCTACACGCTCGCCGGCTCGGTGCTGATGCTGCTCGCCATCATGGCGATGTTCTACCAGTCCGGCACGACCGATATCCCGACGCTGTTGACGCACAATTTCCCCGCCAACATGCAGACATGGCTGTGGCTCGCGTTCTTCGCCTCCTTCGCGGTGAAGATGCCGATGTGGCCGGTGCATACCTGGCTGCCGGATGCGCATGTCGAGGCGCCGACAGCCGGTTCGGTGATCCTGGCCGCCATTCTGTTGAAGATGGGCGGATACGGCTTCCTGCGGTTCTCCTTGCCGATGTTCCCGCTGGCCTCCGAGATGTTCGCGCCGCTGGTCTTCGCACTTTCGGTCGTCGCCATCATCTACACCTCGCTGGTGGCGCTGATGCAGGAGGACATGAAGAAGCTGATCGCCTATTCGTCGGTCGCCCATATGGGCTTCGTGACCATGGGCATCTTCGCCATGAACCAGGAAGGCGTGCAGGGCGCGATCTTCCAGATGCTCAGCCACGGCCTGGTCTCGGGCGCGCTGTTCCTGTGCGTCGGCGTCATCTATGACCGCATGCACACGCGTGAGATCGCCGCCTATGGCGGCCTGGTCAACAACATGCCGAAATACGCCACCGTGTTCCTGATCTTCACCATGGCCAATGTCGGCCTGCCGGGCACGTCAGGCTTCGTCGGCGAGTTCCTGACCATGCTCGGCGTGTTCCGGGTCAATACCTGGGTGGCGTTCTTCGCTGCCACCGGCGTCATCCTGTCGGCCGCCTACGCGCTTTGGCTCTACCGCCGGGTGATCTTCGGCGCGCTGACCAAGGACAGCCTCAAGGGCCTGCTCGACCTGTCGACACGCGAGAAGGCGATCATCTATCCGCTGGTTGTGCTGGTCATCTTCTTCGGCGTCTATCCCGCTCCCGTCTTCGACGCGACGGCCCAGTCGGTCAAGTCGCTCGTCACCAATGTCACCGCATCCATCGGCGCCGCGCAGACCGCGGCGGCGAACTGACCCAGGGGTTTTGCGAACCATGACGCCGGACCTTCTCTCCAGCCTGTCGCTCTCGACGCCCGAGCTGATCCTTGCCATCGGCGCGCTCGCGCTGCTGATGGTCGGGGCCTATTCGCGCGCCAACACCGCCAACACCGTGACCGGCCTTGCCGTTGCCGTGCTGGTGATATCGGGCGCCTGGCTGATCTTCTCCACCGGGCAGGGCAGCGCCTACGGCAATGCCTTCATCCAGGATTCCTTTGCCCGCTTCATGAAGCTGCTGGCGCTGGTGGGCTCGGCGGTGACGCTGATCATGTCGATGCGCTTCGCCAGGGCGGAGCGGTTCGACAAGTTCGAATATCCGGTGCTGATCCTTCTGTGCACGCTCGGCATGATGCTGATGATCTCCGCCAACGGCATGATCGGGCTCTATCTCGGCCTCGAGCTTCAGTCGCTGGCGATCTATGTCTTGTGCGCGATCAACCGCGAGAACCTGCGCTCGACCGAGGCGGGCCTGAAGTACTTCGTCCTCGGCGCGCTGTCGTCGGGCATGCTGCTCTATGGCATCAGCCTGGTCTATGGTTATACCGGCAACACCGGGTTCCAGGAGATCGCGACGGCGCTGGGCGGCGGTGAGCGCCAGCTTGGCCTCGTCTTCGGCCTGGTCTTCGTGCTGGCCGGCCTCGCCTTCAAGATCTCGGCGGTGCCGTTCCACATGTGGACGCCCGACGTCTATGAGGGCGCGCCGACACCGGTGACGGCTTTCCTGGCGGCGGCACCCAAGATGGCGGCTATGGCGCTGATCGTGCGCGTCACCATGGGCGCGTTCAAGCCGATCGCTTCCGACTGGCAGCAGATCATCGTCTTCATCTCGATCGCGTCGATGGCGCTCGGCTCTTTCGCGGCGATCGGCCAGACTAATATCAAGCGCCTGATGGCCTATTCCTCGATCGGCCATATGGGCTACGCGCTGGTTGGCCTTGCCGCCAACAGCCAGGCCGGCGTGCGCGGCGTCGCCATCTACATGCTGATCTATCTGGTGATGACGCTCGGCACCTTCGCCTTCATCCTCGCCATGCGGCGCAAGGAAGGCAATGTCGAGCAGATCAGCGACCTGGCAGGCCTGTCCTCGACCAACCCGATCATGGCGACAATCCTGACCATCCTGATGTTCTCGCTGGCCGGCATCCCGCCGCTCGCCGGTTTCTGGGGGAAGTGGTACGTCTTCCTCGCCGCCATCAATGCCAACCTCTACGCGCTGGCGATCATCGGCGTGCTGGCCTCGGTGGTGGGCGCCTATTATTACCTGCGCATCATCAAGATCATGTGGTTCGACGAACCGGTCGGCGGCTTTGTGCCGATGGCCAGTGAATTGCGCCTCGTACTCGGTGTCTCCGGCGCTTTCGTGCTGTTCTATGTGCTGATCGGCGGGCCGATCGGCACCTATGCCGAAGCCGCCGCCAAGACATTTTTCTGACGGGATGGCATTTCGGCTGGCTCCAACCTCGGCGTCGGAAGGATTCCGGCTGGAGGCGCATGACAGCGTCGGCTCCACCAATGCGCTGGCGCTGGATCACGCCCGGGCCGGCGACCCCGGCAGATTGTGGGTCGTTTCCAAGAAACAGGAAAGCGGGCGCGGGCGGCGCGGCCGCGTCTGGGCGACACCCGAGGGAAATCTGGCGGCGACGCTGCTCGTCCTCACCGGGGGCGAGCTTCGACTCGCCGCGACGCTCGGTTTCGTCGCCGGCCTGGCGCTGGCCGATGCGCTCGATGCCGTGGTGCCGGCGGGCCGGATCGCCATCGGCCTCGACGGCGGCAAGGAAGGCAAGAACCGTTTCGAGCTGAAATGGCCGAACGACGTGCTCGCCTCCGGCGCCAAGCTCGCCGGCATCCTGCTGGAATCGGCCATGCTGGACGGCGGCCGTTTCGCGGTGGCGGTCGGCATCGGCGTCAATGTTGTGGCGTACCCTGAGGATTTGCCGTATCCCGCGACGTCGCTTCACGCACTGGGTGCGGCATGCGATGCCGAAACGCTGTTCCTGGCGCTGTCGGATGCCTGGAGCGAGAATGCCCGCCTGTGGGACGACGGGCGGGGACTTGCCGCCGTCAGGCGGCGCTGGCTGGCACGCGCGGCAGGGCTTGGCGGCGAGGTTGCTGTCAGAATTGACGGTAATGTGGTGCGCGGGGTGTTCGAGACCATTGACGAGGACTGCCGTTTCGTGATCCGCGACGATGAGGGCTCGGTTTTGACGATCGCCGCCGGCGATGTGCATTTCGGCGCGGTCGCATCCGCCCGGGTATAGTTTTGTTTTTGCGCAATTCCAGACGGAAAACCGTTACAGACTTTTCCCGGAATTGCTTCAATGGCTTGGCCTGAGGGCCAGGAAGGAAAAAATCATGGCGAAAGCGGAAAACGCCGAACTCGTCTTCGTGCCGCTGGGCGGCGTCGGCGAGATCGGTATGAACTTCGCTCTCTACGGCTATGGTCCGCCGAGCGCGCGCGAATGGATCGTCATCGACGTCGGCGTCACCTTTCCCGACGCGGCGCATCCGGGCGTCGACCTGATCCTGCCCGACACGCGCTTCATCGAAGAGAACATCGCCAATTTGCGCGGTATCGTGATCACCCACGCGCATGAGGACCACTATGGCGCGCTGCTGGATATCTGGCCGAGGCTCAAGGCGCCGGTGTGGATGACGCCGTTCAGCGCCGGGCTGCTGGAAGCCAAGCGCCAGGGCGAGCAGGGCGCGCCGAAGATCCCGCTGACCATCTACCGCGCGGGCGAAAAATTCACTGTCGGTCCGTTCGAAATCGAGGCGATCCCGGTCGCGCATTCGATTCCCGAACCGATGTCGCTGGCCATCACCTCGCCGGCAGGCACCGTCATCCACACCGGCGACTGGAAGATCGACCCGGCGCCGACGATCGGACCCAAGACCGACGAAGCACGGTTCCGCGCCTATGGCGACAAGGGCGTGCTGGCGCTGGTCTGCGATTCGACCAATGCTATGCGCGAAGGCGAATCGCCATCGGAAGTCGCGGTCGGCGAGGGGCTGAAAGGGGTTATCCAGGCCGCCAAGGGCCGCGTCGCCGTCACCACCTTCTCGTCCAATGTCGGCCGTATCGTTTCCATCGCCAAGGCGGCGCGCGATGCCGGCCGTCAGTGCCTGGTGCTCGGCCGGTCGCTGAAGCGCGTCATCGATGTCGCCGGCGAACTCGGCTACATGGACGGTCTGCCTGAGTTCATCGCCGAGGAGGATTTCGGCTTCATTCCGCGCGAAAACCTGGTCGTCATCTGCACCGGCAGCCAGGGCGAGCCGCTGGCGGCGCTTGCCAAGCTCTCGCGCGACGAGATGAAGTCGGTGTCGCTGACGGCCGGCGACACGGTGGTGTTTTCCTCGCGCACCATTCCCGGCAACGAGAAGGCGATCCTCGAAATTAAGAACCGCCTCGTCGATCTCGGCATCAAGATCATCGAGGACGGCGATGCGCTGGTTCATGTCTCCGGCCATCCGCGGCGCAGCGAATTGCGCAAGATGTATGAATGGGTACGGCCGCAGATCGGCGTTCCAGTGCATGGCGAGGCCGCGCATCTGGTGGCGCAGGGCTCGCTGATGTCGACGTCGGGCATCGGCCAGGTGGCGCAGGTGCGCGACGGCGACATGCTGCGGCTTGCTCCCGGCCCTGCCACGATCATCGACCAGGTGCCGTTCGGCCGCATCTACAAGGACGGCAGGTTGATCGGCACCGACCAGGCGATGGGCATTCGCGACCGTCGCAAACTGTCCTTTGCCGGCCATGTCGCGGTCAATGTGGTGCTGGACGAGAAGTATGAGCTCGCCGGCGATCCCGATCTGGTCGCAATCGGCGTCGCCGAGGCCGACGCCAGAGGCGAGACGCTGGAGGACCTGATGATCGATGCGGCAATCGGCGCGGTGGACTCCATCCCCCGTCAGCGCCGAAAAGACCTCGATCTGGTGCAGGAGGCGGTACGCCGTGCCGTACGTGGCGCCGCCAACGAAGCCTGGGGCAAGAAACCGCTGGTGACTGTATTTGTCACGCGGTGACGAATAGGGAATAGGGGAATAAGGCAGTAGGGGAGTAGGGGAGAATGAGCCGTTGCTTTTCTTCTGTCTTGTTTCCCTACTCCCTTACTCCCCTAAAGCGGAGCGCTCTATGCTTGGACGCCTGAACCATGTCGCGCTTGCGGTGCCGGATCTGGCTGCGGCTGTCGCTTGCTATCGCGACACGCTAGGCGCCGAAGTGAGCGAACCACAGGCGCTGCCCGGGCATGGCGTCACCGTGGTGTTCGTCAATGTCGGCAACACCAAGATCGAGTTGCTGGAGCCGCTCGGCGAGGGTTCGCCGATCGCGGCTTTCCTCGAGAAGAACCCGTCGGGCGGCATGCACCATCTCTGCTATGAGGTCGACGATATCCTTACCGCGCGGGACCGGCTCCAGGCGGCCGGCGCCCGGGTTCTGGGCGACGGCAAGCCGAAGACCGGCGCGCATGGCAAGCCTGTGCTGTTCCTGCATCCGAAGGATTTCTTCGGCACGCTGATCGAACTGGAGCAACCATGAGCTGGGTTTCGTTCACCGCACTGTTTTTCGCGACCTGGTGGGTGGTGCTGTTTGCCGTTCTGCCGTTCAGCGTCAGGACGCAGGATGACGATCGTGACGTGACGCTGGGCACGGTGCCTAGCGCGCCGCGCGGACCACATATGCTGCGTGCGGTGATCCGCACCACCGTCGCCACGGCGGTGCTCATGGGCATTTTCTACGGCCTGACGCACGGGCTGGGATATAGCCTCAACGACATCCCGCACATCGTGCCGGAATTCGGCCAGGCCACGGCAAAATAGCAGCATTCAAACCGGCTCTTGCGCTTCGGGCGAGGTCATGCCGCCATTCGGCGCCGGCTCATCTGTTCAGGCTTCAAAAATCATGACGCAGGGTAAGGTGGTTTGGCAACGCATTGCGCTAAGCAGGTGATTGCACAAAAAAAATGCAAGGCACAAGGCCTTGCAATTTAAACGCGTCCGATCTGTTTCCGGTTTCCGGCGGCAGCGAGTAACCGCGCCTAGATCGCATCCTCCCAAGACTTTGACCGCGTAGGAGAACAGATTTTTCTCTGCTCTCTCGGTTATCGGGGCACATTAGCCCAACGGAAATGAAAATGTCACGAAGAATTTTGCCTTGAAACGGGCATTCTCGTGCTGCACTGCACAATAGTACGGCAGGCTTTGCTTGGGAAACCACCAGCCGGGCGTTTTATGCAACCGTGGCTCCTTCGATCGTCCAGCATTCGCGGCGCGCGCGAGGGGTGCTCAAAACGTTTTCATTCCGCGCGCCACGCCGTTCGTAAGCTGAATTTCCGATTTCCGGGTCGATGCGTCCGGGTTCCCATTGCGCCATGAAATGGCTATGAAGCCGGGGCAAGCAAGCCTGCGTCGCACCGATTCTGGCGCGGCCTCCTCATTCACGGACCAGTCCATGCGTTTGTCGCGCTATTTCCTGCCCATCCTCAAAGAGAATCCGCGCGAGGCGGAGATCGTCTCGCATCGGCTGATGCTGCGCGCCGGCATGATCCGCCAGCAGGGGCAGGGCAGTTTTTCCTGGCTGCCGCTGGGCAAACGGGTCCTGGACAAGGTCTGCCAGATCATCCGCGAGGAACAGAACCGCGCCGGCGCGCTGGAAATCCTGATGCCGACCATCCAGTCGGCCGACCTTTGGCGCGAAAGCGGCCGCTATAACGACTACGGCAAGGAGATGTTGCGCATCAAGGACCGCCAGGACCGCGACATGCTTTACGGCCCGACCAACGAGGAAATGGTCACCGAGATCTTCCGCGCCTATGTAAAGTCCTACAAGGACTTGCCGCTCAACCTCTACCACATCCAGTGGAAGTTCCGCGACGAGGTGCGGCCGCGCTTCGGCGTCATGCGCAGCCGGGAATTCCTGATGAAGGATGCCTACTCCTTCGATCTCGACTTCGAAGGCGCGAGAGCCGCCTACAACAGGATGTTCGTGTCCTATCTCCGGACCTTCACCCGCATGGGCCTACAGGCGATCCCGATGCGGGCCGACACCGGTCCGATCGGCGGCGATCTCAGCCATGAATTCATCATCCTGGCCGACACCGGCGAGAGCCAGGTGTTCTGCCATCGCGATTATCTGTCGCTCGGCGTGCCCGGAGCCAACACCGATTTCTCCAACGACGCCGAGATATCAGGCATCGTCAAGACCTGGACGACGCCTTACGCCGCGACCGACGAAATGCATGACGAAGCGGCCTGGGCTGAGGTTCCCGACAGCGACAAGGTTTCGGCGCGCGGCATCGAAGTCGGCCATATCTTCCATTTCGGCGAGAAATACTCCAAGCCGATGGGCGCCAAGGTGACCGGGCCCGACGGCAAGGACCATTTCGCTTCCGGCGGTTCCTACGGCATCGGCCCGTCGCGGCTGGTTGCGGCGATCATCGAAGCCAGCCATGACGAGAACGGCATCATCTGGCCGGAAGCGGTGGCGCCGTTCGACATCGGCCTGATCAACATGAAAGCCGGCGATGCCGATTGCGACCGTGTCTGCGATGAACTCAACGCAGCTTTCACTGCCGCCGGCAAGGATGTGCTCTATGACGACACCGACCAGCGGCCGGGCGGCAAGTTCGCCACCGCCGACCTGATCGGCCTGCCCTGGCAGGTGATCGTCGGACCGCGCGGCGTGGCCGCCGGCGAGGTCGAGATCAAGAACCGCAAGACCGGCGAGCGCGTGACGCTGCCGATCGCCGATGCGAAAAAACGCTTCGGTGCCGCCGCATGAGCGAGGCGGCGGCAGCGAGACCGGCAGGCGCCGGACCGTTTTCCATCTTCGAACGCACGGTGGCGTGGCGCTATCTGCGCTCGCGACGCAAGGAGACGGTGATCTCGGTCATCGCCTCGATCTCCTTCCTCGGCATCATGCTGGGGGTGGCGACGCTGATCGTGGTGATGGCCGTCATGAACGGGTTCAGGGCCGAGCTGCTCACCCGCATTCTCGGCGTAAACGGCCATCTGATCGTGCAGCCGCTGGATTCGCCGCTTGAGGACTATGCGCAGGTCGCCGGCCGCATCAACGGCGTGGCCGGCGTCAAATACGCCATTCCGCTGATCGACGGCCAAGTGCTGGCGCAAGGCAATGTCGGCGGCGGCTCCGGCGCGCTGGTGCGCGGTATCAGGGGCGAGGACCTGGGCAAGATCGCCATCGTCGCCAGCAACATCAAGCAGGGCTCGATCGCCGATTTCGACACGGGCGAGGGCGTCGCCATCGGCAAGCGCATGGCGGAGAATCTCGGCCTGGCGCTCGGCGACACGATCACGCTCATCTCGCCGGACGGCGACGTGACGCCGCTCGGCACGACGCCGCGCATGAAGGGCTACAAGATCGCGGCGATCTTCGAAGTCGGCATGTCGGAATATGACGCCTCCATCGTCTACATGCCGTTCTCGGAAGCGCAGCTTTATTTCAACATGGACGGACGGGCGCAGACGATCGAGATCTATGTCGACAATCCCGATGATGTCGACGCGCTGAAGCCGAAGGTGGAAGAAGCGGCGCAGCGACCCATCGACCTCGTCGACTGGCGGCAACGCAACGAGACCTTCTTTTCCGCCCTGCAGGTGGAGCGCAACGTCATGTTCATGATCCTGACGCTGATCGTGCTGGTGGCGGCGCTCAACATCATCTCCGGGTTGGTCATGCTGGTGAAGGACAAGGGGCACGACATCGCCATCCTGCGCACCATGGGCGCCTCGCGCGGCGCCATCCTGCGCATATTCCTGATGACGGGCGCGGCGATCGGCGTCACCGGCACCATCGCCGGCGTGCTGCTCGGCGTGATCATCTGCCTCAACATCGAATCGATCCGCGAGTTCTTCTCCTGGATGACCGGCAAGGTGCTGTTCAATCCGGAGCTCTATTTCCTCAGCCAGTTGCCGGCGAAGATGGATCCGCGCGAGACGACCTATGTCGTCATCATGGCGCTCGGCCTGTCCTTCCTGGCGACGTTGTTTCCGGCATGGCGGGCGGCCCGCCTCGATCCGGTCGAAGCGCTGAGGTACGAATGATGGCGCAGGCCATTATCGAGTTGAAGAGCGTCGAGCGGCACTATGTCCAGGGGCCGCGCAAGCTCACCATTCTGAACGGTGCGGACTTCTCGCTGAAGCGCGGCGAGATGGTGGCGCTGGTGGCGCCGTCCGGCACCGGCAAATCGACGCTGCTGCATACGGCAGGGCTCTTGGAACGGCCCGACGCCGGCGACGTGATTCTCTCCGGCCGGGCCTGCGGCCGGCTATCCGATGACGAGCGCACCTCGATCCGCCGCAACGATGTCGGCTTCGTCTACCAGTTCCACCATCTGCTGCCGGAGTTTTCGGCGCTGGAAAACATCATGATGCCGCAGCTCATCAAAGGTCTGCCGCGCAAGGAGGCGGCCGAGCGCGCGGCGCAGCTGCTCGACTACATGCAGATCGGCAAGCGTGCATCGCACCGGCCGTCCGAACTGTCGGGCGGCGAGCAGCAGCGCGTGGCAATCGCGCGTGCGGTCGCCAATGCGCCGCTGGTGCTGCTGGCGGACGAGCCGACCGGCAATCTCGACCCGGTCACTGCTTCCTATGTGTTCGAGGCGCTGGAGGCATTGGTGCGGCAATCGGGCCTCGCGGCGCTGATCGCCACCCACAATCACCAGCTGGCAGCGCGCATGGACCGGCGCGTCACCCTGGCCGAGGGCAAGGTGGTGCCGCTGTAGAACTCTGATGTCCGCTGCGAGATTGGGTCCAACCTTAACAACGTCCAGCGAGATTTCCGCGGGTTTAGTTTCCCGTCGGGGATACTGATCCCTCCGGGATCAGAACCGCCAATGAGCCTTCAGTGCGATCAGGGTGGAAGAGATCGCGATCATCACCAGGATGAGCAGCCAGGTTACAAAGCTGCGCGAGAGGCGCCACCGGTGGCCTTGCCTCATGCGCTTTCGCCAGCGATCAGCTTGATTGGCGCCTTGGTGTTGCCTCACGTCCATCACTCGGCAGTCTTAGCTTACCCACTATTGTCTCGACTGACGTTGAGTGCAAGCAGGCGCTCATCCCATACGCTAACTGACGATAGCGTCGCCGACATCTTCCTGACCTGTTGATAGGTCCCGCGCCGTCAACCTTTTCTTAACCCTGCCGGTTTGATCGCTCGAAAATTCCGGCAGCGGACGGATTCCGCTCGTTGACTTTGAAACAAAATTAGAACAAATTGCGAACATATCAACAACAGGAGAGAGTTATGACCGATCTGGTTCAGGATGTCATCTCGCTGGTTTGCATGAGCACCTTCCTCATTTCCATGGCGATCTGGATCGGAGCCATGTGAGGTGACTGTCTCTGCCGTCGCTGTTCCGGCGGACGAAAGTCCGCTTTGCCGTTAAGCCTTTCTTGCCGCCCATGGCGCTAGGGTGTCGCTCCTGAAAGCAGGAGCGCCGCGTGTCGCCCATCGTCGCCGCCTTCCTCGTGGCCAGCAATCTAGGGCTGATTTTTCTCCTGATGAGCGTGCCGCTTGGTTTGCGCACAATCAGGCTCAGCCGCACGGTCGCGGCCGACCGGCAGCGTCTGTGGCAGGCGCTGTGGCCGCTCGGGAGCAATGCCGGCTGGTCCGGCGAAATCCTCTCGGCGGAGATGCTGGGCGAGGGAGTGGTCCGCACCAGAATGTCCTGGGAGGGCCGGGACGGCCTGCCGATCGAACGCAAGGCCCTGCTCGAGAATGTCGTGCATGGCAGGTGCTTTTCGATGCGCGTCATCGAGGACACGGCGCTCGATCCGTCTTTCTGGGCGCATTATCGGGAAACCGCGCAGTTGGTCTCGATTGGCGAGGCCACCCGGGTTACGCTCACCCAGACCGACCGTTACCGCGGCGTGGCCTTCCTGGCGTTCCGCTATTTCGCCATGCGCCGCGAACTCGCCAAGCTGGATGGCTGGGCCAGGACAGGGCGGTATCGCAAGGGCGGCTGGTTCGAACATCCGCTGAGCCAGCTCGGCTTCGCCGCTCTCTCGGCATTCATCCTGTGGCCGTTCTTCGGGCTTCACCGCGGCGGGCTTGCTCTGGCCGCGATCCTGACTTCCGTTGTCGCCCTGCACGAGCTCGGCCACATGGCGGCATTCCGCCTGATGGGCCATCGCAGGGCGCGCATGATCTTCATCCCGCTGCTCGGCGGCCTCGCCATTGGCGGCCGGCCCTATGACAGCCGTTTCGAAGTTGCGTTCGTGGCGCTGATGGGCGCCGGGTTCTCTGCTTTCCTGGTGCCGTTGGCGATGATGGGCAGCACGTTTGCAAGCGCGGAAGGGCACTGGCTTACCGCGACATTGCTGGCGACACTGGCGGGCTGTGCTGCGCTCTTCAACATCGCCAATCTGGTGCCGGTGTGGAAATTCGATGGCGGCCAGGTGCTGCGCCAGATCTGCCCAGGGCCGGTCGCGCTGGCGCTGGCCTCCTTCTTCCTGCTCTCGGCCTTCCTGGCGCTTGGCTGGCGGGCCGGCTTTTCCATTGGCTTTCTGCTCGTGGCCGGCGCGGTCTTTGCAATCCTAAGCCTTCTGACCGCGGGCAGCGGGGTGAAGCCGCGCCACGAACTGAAGCCGATCCGCACAGCCGACCGTTTCGTCATCGCCGGCGCGCTGCTGGCGGTGTTCCTCATCCACGGTTATGGAGTGCTCTGGGCGTCGGCACGGCTGATCTGAGCTGTCCGGGAAGCGTTCAGCCGGCCTCGCGGGCTGTTTCCACGGGCAAGGCCGTGGCTGGGCCGAAGACATCCTCGAACGCTGATTTCAGCGCCAGGTCGAGATCGGCCATCGTCACCGGCAGCCCGAGATCGACGAGGCTGGTGACGCCGTGGTCCTGCACGCCGCACGGCACGATACCGCTGAAATGGCCGAGGTCCGGCTCGACATTGATGGCGATGCCGTGAAAACTCACCCAGCGCCTGAGCCGAATACCTATTGCCGCGATCTTGTCCTCGGCGGCAGAGCCGTCCGGCAGGGCAGGGCGATCGGGCCGCACCACCCAGACGCCGACGCGATCCTCACGACGCTCGCCATTGACGTTGAAGGCGGCGAGCGTGCCGATGATCCATTGTTCGAGGGCGGCGACGAAGGCGCGCACATCCTCCCGGCGGCGTTTCAGGTCGAGCATGACGTAGGCGACGCGCTGGCCCGGCCCATGATAGGTGTATTCGCCGCCGCGGCCGGCCGAAAACACCGGGAACCGGTTGCCGTCGATCAGGTCCTCGCTGCGCGCACTCGTGCCGGCGGTATAGAGCGGCGGATGCTCGACCAGCCAGACCATCTCGCCGGCGGCCCCGCTGCGGATCGCTTCGGCGCGCGCCTCCATGAAGGCAAGCGCCTCGGGATAGGCGGTGAGGCCGGGCTCGATCGCCCATTCGACGGGCGCCGAACCGGGCAAAGGCAGGAACGACGTGGCGATCTGGCTGCGTTCTGGCATGGGATGTCTCTTGTTGTACTCCATATGGCGATATCGGGCCGAAACGTCCAGTTCGCGGTGCATTTTGGCGCTTTGATCCGTTATGGCAATTCCCAGCGATTAAATGCTCGGGGCGCACTTGTTTCGCCGGAAACGATTTGCTACACGCCGCGAGCCGGTCGGTTCCGGCTCCTACCACGTGCGGTCGTGGCGGAATTGGTAGACGCGCAGCGTTGAGGTCGCTGTGGGGCAACCCGTGGAAGTTCGAGTCTTCTCGACCGCACCATTCTCTCTCCCCAGAATCTGATTTGTAGCGGCACCTCCAGCCCTACGGGCACCGCGCATTTCGTTTGATATTCCCGCGCGTTACGCCAGTTTCTTTTTGGGCGTCGGATTTTCCCGAAACCGGTTTCCACTTTCGGGTCCGATGTTCTAGACCTGAGATGCACCTTTTCCAGGATTGCAATGGCGGGAGGCGCTGGTGGAAGGCCAGGACGAACGGACGACCGGCGCTGGGGTCGCTGACGAACACCGCGCCGACATCTACGGTGAGGACGGCGCTGTCCTTTCGTCCTTTCTCGCCCAGATCGGCGCGGCGATCGCCGACCGCGATACGCTCACGCTCAAGCGTGAGGTCGACGACCTGCACCAGTCGGAAATGGGCGACCTGATCGAGGCGCTGCATCCCGACCAGCGGCGCGCCCTTGTCGAGCTTTTGGGGGCCGACTTCGATTTTTCCGCGCTGACCGAGGTCGACGAGGCGATCCGCATGGACATCGTCGACAATCTGCCCAACGCGCAGATTGCCCAGGCGGTGCAGGAACTCGATTCCGACGACGCGGTCTACATCCTCGAGGATCTCGAACCGGAGGACCAGGACGAGATCCTGTCGCAGCTGCCGTTTACCGAGCGCATCAGGCTACGTCGCTCGCTCGACTACCCCGAGGAGACCGCCGGGCGGCGCATGCAGACGGAGTTCGTCGCGGTGCCGCCGTTCTGGACAGTCGGCCAGACCATCGACTACATGCGCGAGGACAAGAACCTTCCCGACCGCTTCAGCCAGATCTTCGTCATCGACCCGAGCTTCAAGCTGCTTGGCGCCATAGACCTCGACCAGATCCTGCGCACCAAGCGCTCGGTCAAGGTCGAGGAGGTCATGCATGAGACGCGGCACGCCATTCCGGCCACGATGGACCAGGAAGAGGCCGCGCGGGAGTTCGAGCAATATGACCTTCTGTCCGCCGCCGTCGTCGACGAGAACGAGCGGCTGGTCGGCGTGCTGACCATCGACGACGTCGTCGACGTCATCCAGCAGGAAGCCGAGGAAGATCTCCTGCGCATGGGCGGCGTCGGCGACGAAGAGCTTTCCGACAGCATCTTTTCGACCTCGCGTTCGCGTGTGCCATGGCTGCTTGTCAATCTCCTGACCGCCTTCCTTGCGGCATCGGTGATCGGCCTGTTCGACCACACGATCGAGCGCATCGTGGCGCTCGCCGTGCTGATGCCGATCGTGGCCGGGATGGGCGGCAATGCCGGTTCGCAGACCATGACCGTCACCGTGCGGGCGCTGGCGACAAGGGATCTCGACATCTACAATGCCGGCCGCATCATTCGCCGCGAGATAGGCGTGGGCTTCATCAACGGCATCGTTTTCGCCATATTGATCGGCATCGTAGCCGCCGTCTGGTTCCGCGATGCCAATCTGGGCGGCATCATCGCCGCGGCCATGATCATCAACATGTTCGTTGCGGCCCTTGCCGGCATCCTGATCCCGCTGCTGCTCGACCGCTTCAAGGTCGATCCCGCGGTCGCTTCGGCGGTCTTTGTCACCACGGTCACCGACGTCGTTGGTTTCTTCGCTTTTCTGGGCCTTGCCACGTGGTGGTTCGGCGTCCATTGATCCGGCTCAATTGACTTTTACGTAAATGCCGTGCGAGGCTCGGCGACAGGCAGACTGCGGCCGATTCCGGCAGGTCTGCCGCGGACGGAGAGCAGCAGTCGCCAATCTCCGGCTATGGGGCGAGAATGCGGGAATATTATTCGATCACCGAGCTGACGCGCGAATTCGACGTGTCGACGCGGACGCTGCGGTTCTACGAGGACGAGGGACTGGTGCAGCCGGTGCGGCGGGGCCGCACGCGGCTGTTTCGTCCATCCGACCGACACTTGATCCGGCAGATCATGCGCGGAAAACGGCTCGGCTTCTCGATCAACGAGATCCGCGAAATCATCCAGATGTACAAGGAACCGCCCGGCGAGGTCGGCCAGCTCAAGCTGATGATCAAGCGCATCGAGGAAAAGCGCGAGGATCTGAGGCAAAAGCGCCGCGACCTCGAGGAGACATTGGCCGAACTCGACCAGGCCGAGGAATCCTGCGTTGAGCGGCTGGTCGAGCTCGGGGTTAATACGTAGCGGCCTTCCAGGCAGGACAATCGCTTTAGAGTCGGCGCCGCCCCTCATCGCCCTGCCGGGCACTTCTCCCCGTATAGTGACGGGGAGAAAGGGGCTGACCGTGATCTCGGTCTCTTTCCTGCAACGCTGGTGGCTGGCGAAACCGCTGATGACAGCGCCCCTCTCCCCGTCACTATACGGGGAGAGGATGCCGGCAGGCAGGTGAGGGGCGGCGCCGACATCGACAAATTGTTGGTCTCCGCCACAAATCGGAAACCGTTATCTTCCCGATATGGCTCTGGCAGCCGGCGTTCAGATGCTCAAATCCAGCGCCGCACTCTTTTGGCATAGTCGCGGTATTTTTTGCCGAACTTTGCCGACAGCATCTTTTCTTCCTTTTCCACCGCGACCTTCTGCGTGACGAAGGCGGCGACGAAGGCGAGCGGCAGGAACCAGACGATCCCGGAGATGAAGGCAACGCCGATCAACAGCAGCGTGTTGGCGAGGTACATCGGATTGCGGGTGATGCCGAAAGGACCCGTGGTGACGAGATGGTCCGGCACGGCGTTGGGGTTGAGCGTGGTCTTGGCCCGCGTCATGGTGCGGATGGCGGTGAACCAGAGTGCGGCGACGCCGAACAGCGCCACCCAGCCGGCCGCGTAGAGGAGGTCGCCCAGGAGGTCGCCGATCCAGGGCAGGGGAAAGAGCAGGCCGAGCGCGATGCTGATGGCGATGGCGGCGATGTAGATCAGCGGCGGCCACGGTATCAGCCCAGGTTTGGGCGGGGTCTCGGTCATTCGACACCTTCCTCCGTCATCTTGCTGTCGGTCTGGGCCGTGCAGGTGCCGGCGAGATCCGCCAGATGCGCTCTCCATTCGGCGGTCTGGTCGTTCTTGTAGAGCCGATCAAGCGTTGCCTCGCCCTCCAGCGTGTCCAGCATGCACCCACAATAGCTCGAACAGAACTTGCTGTCGCGCTGCTGCTCGCACGAGATCTGGCAGGTCTTGAGAAAGTTCACCTGCGGGGTTTCGACCTTGGCCGGCATTACTTGCGAGAACAACCAGACACTGCCGATCAGCAGCGGCTGATGGATCAGGTAGAAGGCCAGGCTGTGCCGACCGATGAAGACCAGCGGGTTGGACCAGCGCCCGGGCGCCACATCCGCCAGGCGCGCCAAGACGCCGAAGCGGGAGGCAAGCTTGGTCGCTCCGAGGCCCACAAGCACCGCACCGAACCACGGGAACAGCGGGACATAGTCGTTGGAGTGTGGGTTGACCGCGGAAAGACCGACCCACCACAGCCAGGGGTGATCGAATGATTCCAGCCGAAAATAGAAGGGAATGGCGATGACCGCCGCGGCGATCGGCAGTGTAAGCAGCGCCGGCAGGCGCAGGAATGCCAGCCCGAGCAGGCTCGCCAGCGCGATCTGGTGCAGGATGCCGAAGAAGATCCACCCGTCCGGCGTGGCGATACGGGTGGCGACCGAAATGGCGATCGCCGCTCCGGCGACCATGGCGAAGCGTCTCCAGAAGCCGTTCCAGCGGATCTCTTTGCCATGGGCGAGATACAGGCTGACGCCGACCAGGAATAGGAAGGTCGAGGCGATGCAGCGAGCATAGAACTTCCACCAGCCGAAGGCGGTCAGGCCGGGATCGGTGTAGCCGAAGAATTCCAGGTCCCAGGTGAAATGGTAGCTCGCCATGGCGATCAGCGCGATGCCGCGCAGCATGTCGACGGCGACGATGCGCTTGGTCTTCGGCAACTCCGCGGCGGGCATGGTCGGCGTCTGGATGCTCATGGTCTCGCGATCTGATTCAGCCCCGTACGAGGACTATCACGGTTACGCCGGACAAAAGAAGGCCGTGAGCTTCGATACAGACAGTCAGCCGGCGCTGCATCAGGCACCCCTTTAGGCCAGCACCGGAAAGCCTTTGACCGGCTTCGTTTTAACCGGGGCACGTCGGTTTCCTGTTACCGGTCGCGAAATGATGGCCGCAGATTTGGCTGGTGATTCTGCTTTGGGGAAGCAATGTCCACGCATGTGCGCCATCCGATCTGGCTACCGGCCCTCAAGGCCGCGGATGCCCGCACCTTCGCCTCGCTCTACGCGGTCGAATCCTTCGCTCGCGCCACGGTGTCGAGCGTCATCCCGATCCAGGCCTACGAGATCCTCCACAACGAGCAGATCGTCTCGATCCTCTACACCATCGTGGCGATGCTCGGCGTGTCGGTGACCCTGTTCATGCCGATGCTGATCCAGCGCTTCGCGCGGCGCTGGGTCTACACGGCGGGCGCCTGCCTGCTGGCGATCGGCTCGCTGTTCTTCGTCACGCATACGCTCGCAGGGCAATTGGCCGGCATGCTGTGCCGTGTCATGGGCGCCAGTGCGCTGTCGATCACGCTCAACCTCTACATCATGGACCACATCCGCAAGACCGATTTCATGCAGGCCGAATCGCTGCGCATGGCGTGGTCGATGTTTGCCTGGACGGGTGGGCCGACGCTCGGCATCTTTCTCTACACGCGCTTCGGCATCTATGCCGCGCATGGCGCGGTCGCCGTATTCGCCTTGGCCCTGCTGGCGTTGTTCTGGACCTACCGGCTCGGCGACAATCCCTCGATCCGGCCGGGCAAGACGCGCCCGGTCAACCCGCTGGCCAATATCGGCCGCTTCGTCGCGCAGCCGAGGCTGAGGCTGGCCTGGCTGATCGCCTTCGGCCGCTCCTGCTTCTGGACGACATTTTTCGTCTATGGCCCGCTGTTCATGGTCATCACCGGTGAGGGCGAACTTGCCGGCGGCATTCTGGTTTCGGCAGGCAACGCGCTTTTGTTCATGGCGATTTTCTGGGGCAAGGCCGGCAAGCGCTTCGGCGGCCGCAGGACCATGACTTTTGCCTATTTCGCCATGTCGGTGGTGCTGCTGGCGGCGGGTGCCGTCGGCGAAAGCGCGCCGCTCGTCACCGGCGCCTTCCTGCTGTGCGGCGCCTTCTTCACCATCGCGCTCGACGCGCTGGGCTCGACCGCCTTCATGCGCTCGGTCCGCTCTTATGAGCGGGCGCAGATGGCTGCGGTCTACCGCACTTATCTCGACTTTTCCGAACTGACGCCGCCGCTGGTCTACTCGGTGGTGCTGGCCTTTTTCGGACTGGGCTCGGTTTTCGTCACGCTCGGCCTGCTTGCGGCGGTCTGCGGTTATGTCACCTGGCGGTATCTGCCGAAGTCGCTGTGAAGCTTACGGCACAAGCGCAGCATGTCGTTCGCGTACCCAATCGTGGAAGCGGTGGAGGTCGTACTCCTCCGGCATCAGCACGCCGGCCTTATGGCGCATGGAGCGCAGCCCTTTCTGGTTGACCTCGCAGATCGCGGCATCCTCCTCCAGCACCTGGGTGCCGAATCCGACGATGTTGTCGATGTCGGTGGCGGCGAGCGCGTCGGGCGCGAACAGCCATTCGGCGGTCAATTCGGTCTGCTCGGGGCCAAGCGGCACCAGCCGTACGGACCTGACATAGTCGACGTGGCCGACGATGAACATCGAGGGCAGGCTGGTGGCGTAGGTCTGGCCGGCGGCGCGCTCGGCCGGCGTCAGGCCCGAAAAGACCGGCCCATGCGCCTGGCCGTCACGTGACCATGTTTCGGCACCCGCCCGCAGCCCGCCGGAAAATTCCGGCGCGTCATTGTCGGCATGGCGGGTCCATTCGGGGTCGTCATGCCGGCCCATCAGGCCGCGGCCGTAGATCGGCACCAGCCGCGACAGGTCCTTGTGGACGCCGGGGCAATGCAGGCATTCGTTGAAGTTTTCCCAGAAGATCTTCCAGTTGCAGTTCATCACCTTGCGCAGCACATGGCCCGATACCAGCGATTCCAGCGGCCAGTTGCCGAGATCGCCGGAGGCCGGGTCGAAGGATGAGTGCGCCGAGCCGGCGGCATCTTCCGCGAGATTGACGAAGACGAAGCCGCGCCAGACCGACAGCGCGACGCGATAGAGCGGATGGTCCGCCTTGTCGAAACCTTCGGGCAGCGTTTTCGATGGCACGCGCACGAGCTCGCCGCGCAGCGAATAGGACCATGCGTGGTAGGGGCAGGTGATCAGCCGCGCCTTCAGCCGCCCCTCGCGTTCCTGGCAAAGCTGCGAGCCGCGATGCCGGCAGGTGTTGTGGAAGGCGCGCAGTTCGCCGGTATCGTCACGCAGCACGACGATCTCCTGGCTGCCGACACGGAAGGTGCGGAAAGCCAGCGGTTGGGCGAGATCAGCTTCACGGCAGACGAGCAGCCAGTTCCTGTACCAGATGGCGTCGAGGTCGCGCTGGTAGGCCGCCGCATCCCAATAGGCCGAGGACGGCAATGTCGGCTCGGCCCGGGTGAGGCCGTTATAGGGGGCGTGCTGGCTCTGGACGGGCTGCATGGCTGGCCTCCTGTGAGGATGGCAGCCGACACCCGGCCACGGAAATTGTCAATTGCAGCGGAGCAAGCGGCCGGACGGCGCTAAAGCGCTTGTCGCCGTCGGAATTTGGTTTGCCGGATGCGGCGATTTTCCCTATAGTCACCTTCGTCGTCGGTTCCGATTGGAGCCAAGAGGGAATGCGGTGCGGGCAGATTTGTTGCCCAATGCCGTGGCTGCCCCCGCAACTGTGTGCGGTAGTCCTCTCCATATGCCACTGAAGATTTTCTTCGGGAAGGTGGGGAAGGGCGCTGATCCGCGAGCCAGGAGACCTGCCGGCGACAGGAAACTGACTTCGATGCCCTCGGGTGGAGGGTGAAAGGACAAGACATGAATACCGCTTCCGTCTCCCTCGGCGCCTCCATCTCCTCGCAGTCGCGCCTCCTGCAGCTCGCGCTCGCGGCGCTGCTCGGCGTTTTCGTCGTAGGCTTTGTCGGTTTCTCGCATATCGACGCGGTCCACAATGCCGCGCACGACTATCGCCACTCGATGGCGTTTCCCTGCCACTGATAGGGATTTGACATCATGAACCTGTTTCGCAACGTCGTGTTCATCGCGGCGATCGCAGGGCTCGTGGCCGGTGTCGTTCTCGCCTGCATGCAGGCCTATGCCACCGTGCCGTTGATCCTGAAGGCGGAAGTCTACGAACAGGCCGGCGGCGGCCACCACCACGACCATACCGCACCGGCCCCGACCGACAACAACGCCATGAACTCTGCCGCCCCGGCGGGCAATGCCATGAGCTCCGCCGCGCCGGCAGCCGCTGAAGCTGTTCCGGCTGAAGAGGAAGGCTGGGCGCCGGCCGACGGCTTCGAGCGTTTCGCTTTCAGCGTGCTTGCCAACATCGTCACCGGCATCGGCTTCGCGCTGGTCCTGGTCGCGGTTTCGGAATTCGCCGGCGGCATCGGCAACTGGCGCCAGGGCGTGTTCTGGGGACTGGCCGGCTTTGCCGTGTTCACGCTGGCGCCGGGCCTCGGCCTGCCGCCGGAACTGCCGGCCATGCCTGCCGCCGAGCTTCTGCCACGCCAGATCTGGTGGACGGCGACGGTGGCGGCGACGGCGATCGGCCTTGCCCTGATCGCCTTCCGCAAATCACTGCCGCTGGCGATTCTGGGTGTGGTGTTGATCGTCGCGCCGCATATCGTCGGCGCGCCGCAGCCCGACAGTTTCGAGACGCCGATCCCGGAAGGCCTGCACCATCAGTTCGTGGTGGCGGTGACAGTGACGAACCTGGTGTTCTGGCTCGTGCTGGGCGCTGTCGTCGGCGTGGTGCGTGGACGCTTCACCGGCAGCGCGACGAGCCTGCGCGACAGCTTTGCCTGATCGCGGAAGACTGACCTTCATCATCGGCGGTGCGCGCTCCGGCAAGAGCGCGCACGCCGAAACGCTGATGACCGCCTTGCCTTCGCGATGGGCCTACATCGCCACGGCGCAACCTTATGACGACGAGATGCGGCAGCGCATCGCGTTGCACCGGTCGCGGCGCGGCGAGGGCTGGACGACCATCGATGCACCGCTAGACCTTGTCGGTGCACTCGAGGCCCTACCGGAGGACCAGCCGGTGCTTGTCGACTGCCTGACGCTCTGGCTGACCAATCACATGCTGGCCGATCATGATGTAGAGGCCGAATGTCGGCGGCTGGCTGACATGCTGTCGCGGCCGCGCGGACCCTGGTTCGTGGTATCCAACGAGGTCGGGCAAGGCATCGTGCCCGACAATGCGCTGGGGCGCCGGTTCCGCGACGCCGCCGGCCGGCTCAACCAGCAGGTCGCGGCGATTGCCGAGACCGTGCTTTTGATGGTGGCGGGGCTGCCGCTCAAGGTGAAGTGACATGACCGACATCGACGAAAAGGACGAAGAGCGCCACCGCGCCAAGATGGCCAAGCGCAAGGCGGTCCAAGACGCCGAGGTGGCGAGCAAGACGGTCGAAAAGGGGCTGCTGATCGTCAACACCGGCCCGGGCAAAGGCAAGACCACGGCTGCCTTTGGCCTGGCGCTGCGGATGCTCGGCTACGGCAAGCGCGTCGGCGTCGTCCAGTTCATCAAGGGCAAATGGCATACGGGTGAGAAGGAGGCCTTCGCCGCCTTCGGCGACCGCGTCGTCTGGCACGCGATGGGCGAGGGGTTCACCTGGGAGACACAGGATCTGAAGCGCGACATCGCGGCGGCCGAGGCCGCCTGGGCCAAGGCGCTGGAGCTGATGGCCGATCCGTCGATCAGTCTCGTCGTGCTCGACGAACTCAACATCGCGCTGCGCTACGAGTATCTCGATCTGGACAAGGTGGTTGTCGCGCTGAAAGCGCGCCGCGAGGGCCTGCATGTCGTCGTCACCGGTCGCAACGCCAAGCCGGCGCTGGTCGAGGCGGCCGACCTGGTGACCGAGATGGGGCTGACCAAGCACCATTTCGCGGCGGGCGTGAAGGCGCAGCAGGGGGTGGAGTTTTGAGAGCTGTTGTCCCCTTTTGTGGATGAGCATTCAAGTCTGGTCGCCAAACGCTTCCAGCAGGGCTCACTTCCTTTCCCTCCGGAGGGGGGAAAGGTGGCGCTGCGAAGCAGCGACGGATTGGGGGAAGGCGGTTATCGAACGCGCGGTCCGCAGACAGGCAGGCGCAACCCGGCGGGTGCGAGAAACGCGACTGCCGAGCTCGTCGACCCCCACTCCGTCTCGGCTCGCCGAGCCACCTCTCCCCCGATCGACGGGGGAGAGGAAAGGCGCGAACCTGTTGCAGCCCGGCTCCCTTCCTCCCCTTCGGGAGAGAACTCACGGGGGGGGGTGAGATCATGCCAGAATGACGATCGCCGAAACCACGCCGAACAGCGCGATCAACAGGCAGTCGGCGACGCGGTAGAGTTTCAGCGCCCGCCTTATGTCGATGCTGTCGGCTTCGCGCCGGCCGCCTTCGCCCATGAACGCGTCGTCGACCGTTACGCCGCCATAGCTGCGCGGCCCGGCGAGCGCCAGGCCAAGTGCGCCGGCCATCGCCGCCTCCGGCCAGCCGGCATTGGGCGAGCGGTGCTTTTTCGCGTCGCGCCGCACCGCCTGCCATGCGGCTTTCGCGTCGGCGCCTTTCACCAGGAAAGCCGCCAAGGTGATGAGCAACGCCGTCAGCCGCGACGCCGGCAGGTTGATCCAATCGTCGAAGCGTGCGGCTGCCCTGCCGAATGCTTCGTGGCGCGGCGTGCGATGGCCGATCATCGAATCGGCGGTGTTGGCGGCCTTGTAGGCGGCGCCGCCGGCGAGGCCGCCGACGCCCGTCCAGAAGGCGGGGGCAACGATGCCGTCGGAAAAATTCTCGGCCAGGCTCTCGATCGCCGCGCGGCAGACGCCGGCCCTGTCGAGGGTTTCGGGATCGCGGCCGACGATGCGCGAGACGGCGGCGCGGCCCATGTCGAGGCCGCCCGAGTCGAGCGCATCGGCGACGGCCTCGACATGCTCATAAAGGCTCCGCTGCGACAGGAACGATGTTGCCAGAAGGGCGGTGATGAACAGTCCCAGGGGAATGAACCAGAGCAGGATCTGCACGCACAGGCCAATTAGCGCCGGCACCAGCACGATGACCAGAAGCGCCTGGACACCACGTTGGCGACGCAGTGCGTCGGGATCAGTGGCGCGGTTGAGCCTGCGATCGAGAAAGGATATCAGCCTGCCAAACCACGTCACGGGATGGCCGATGGCGCGAAACAGCCAGTCGGGGTAGCCCAGCGCGGATTCGATGGCCAATGACAGGAAAGCGATCAGGACTGACATGAAGCTTCTTGAAGGAGCGGTGGACCATGGTGGAAGTCTCGGCCGGGCAAGGGCGCTTTTCCCCAACGCCCCCCAGCCTTTCGTCGACCTCTCGACCGGAATCAATCCGCACTCCTACCCGCTTTTCGAGCTGCCCGCCACCTCGCTGTCGCGATTGCCGGAAGCGGGGCGGACGCGTGAGCTGACGGCGATCGCGGCCATTAGCTATGGTGCGCCCTCGCCAGCCAATGTCGTCGCTGCGCCCGGTACGCAGATCCTGCTGCCACGCGTGGCTTCGCTCATCGCACCGGGCAGGGCGCTCGTGCTGGGGCCGACTTATGCCGAACATGCCCGCGCGGCGGCAATCACGGGGCACGAGGTGACCGAAGTCAGCGATTTCGCTGATCTGGCGGATGCCGACCTGGCCATCGTGGTCAATCCGAACAACCCGGATGGGCGCATCGTCGAGCGCGACCGGCTGCTGGCGCTGGCCGCCGGTTTGCGCGCCAAGGGCGGGCTGCTGGTCGTCGACGAGGCGTTCATGGATGTCGGCCCGCGCGAACACAGCCTTGCCGGCTATGTCGGCCAGGGCGGCATCGTCGTGCTGCGCTCTTTCGGCAAGTTTTTCGGGCTGGCCGGCCTGCGGCTTGGATTTGCGCTTGCCGATGCGCCGACGGCCCAGCGGCTGGAAACGCAATTCGGACCTTGGGCTGTCGCCGGCCCGGCGCTGGAATATGGCATTCGCGCACTTGCCGATATCGGCTGGCAGGACGCGATGCGCGCGTCGCTGGCGGAGGCATCGGCTCGGCTCGACGGACTGTTCGGTCGTTTCGGCGTGCCTGCTGCGGGCGGCACCACATTGTTCCGCTATTTCAGCCTGCCGGATGCCGCCGGCTTGTTTGCAGCGCTTGGCGAGCGCGGCATCCTGCTTCGCCATTTCACCGACCGCCCGCACGTCCTGCGGGCAGGCCTGCCGGGGAACGAGGAGGAGTGGCTGCGGCTCGAATCCGCCCTTGCCGAATGGGCGGCGCGGCGCGAGGATCGAGCGAAAGGTATCGAACCATGATTCATGTCTGCTCGCTGGCAAAGGTCGAGGAAACAGTGGCGAGGACCGGCGCCGAGCGGCTGCTGTCGCTGTTGGCCGCCGGCACCGATGTGCTCCGCCCGGCCGCGATCATGAGGGAAAACCATCTGCACCTGGTCATGCACGACATCGCGGCGGCGCAGGATGGCATGACCATGCCGGGCGAGGAGCATGTGCGCAATCTGCTCGATTTCGCGCGCCGCTGGGACCGCGCAAGGCCAATGGTCGTTCACTGTTATGCCGGCATCAGCCGCTCGACAGCCTCCGCCTATATCATCGCTGCCGCGCTGGCGCCGAAACGCGACGAGGCCGAGCTGGCCCGGACGTTGCGGACGCTGTCGCCTTCGGCGACGCCCAATCCGCGGCTGATCGCGGTGGCCGACGCGCTGCTTGGTCGAGGCGGCCGCATGATCGCGGCAATCGAAGCGATCGGGCGCGGCGCCGATGCCTTTGAAGGCACACCGTTCGAACTGAAGATCGATATGTAGGGCTACTTCAGCCAATCGGCGAGCTTCGCCTTGCGTACGTCCCTAAGCAGGCTGACAAAACCATCAGCCTGATGTTCCGCTGTCAGCCGGCCTTTTTCAGCCGTGGCAATGCTGGCGTCGCCGACCACGCCGTTCGGATTGAGATCGCTGGCGACCCAGGCGAAGGCGTGGGTGCCGGTGTGGCGCAGGAGCGAAAATTCCTGCTCCGCGTTGGCGACGTTGGAGACGAAATTGTCGGCCTTGGTCATGTCGACGAGATCCGGCCGGAAATGCAGCATCAGCGAGGTCTCGACGTCGCCGCCATGGATGCCGTGGCGGTCCTCGAGTTCGGTGTACATGCCGGCCGGGCGGCCGAAGCGTTGCCAACTGGTCTTCACCGCCAGCATCTTTTCGCTCACCCGCAATTCGCGCGTGACGATGCCCATGATCTCCTCGTTGCCGCCATGCGAGTTGACGACGACCAGCTTGCGCACGCCTGCCCGCGCAATCGACACGCCAAGCTCGGTCCAGGCGTCCGCCAGCGTCGTTGCCGGCAAAGTAAGCGTGCCCGGCGCGTGAAGATGCTCGTTCGATTTGCCCACCGCCTGGACCGGAAGGATGCGGATGTCGAGATCGTCGGGCAGGCGGGCGATCACCGTGTCGAGCATGCCGTTCATGATCGAGGTGTCGGTCGAGACAGGCAGATGCGGTCCATGCTGCTCGATCGCCGCCACCGGCAGTACGGCGATCGTCGCTTCGGGATCGATCGAGGCATATTCGGTGGTCCGATAGTCACCCCACCACACACGTCTTTTTGCTACGGTCATGTCATGCCTCTTCGATGAACGGTGAGACCTAGCGCGAGATACACGGCGTGTCGATCACCCGGCCGCGATGGCCTCGACCTCGACCTTGAATTCAGGCCGGGCAAATCCGCTGACGATCATCAGGGTCGAGGCCGGCGCGGGGTTCGAAAAAAGCCGGTCGCGAACATCCATATAGGGTCTCAGATGCGCGCGGTCGGTGACATAGGCGTTGATGCGAACGATATCGCCGAGCCCCAGCCCCGCCTCGCCGAGGATCGCGGC
This sequence comes from Mesorhizobium sp. B2-4-7, assembly GCF_006442685.1. Taxonomy (NCBI): domain Bacteria; kingdom Pseudomonadati; phylum Pseudomonadota; class Alphaproteobacteria; order Hyphomicrobiales; family Phyllobacteriaceae; genus Mesorhizobium; species Mesorhizobium sp. B2-4-7. Next base: position 67,599 of record NZ_VFVH01000006.1, on the reverse strand, counting down.
GATGTTCTTGAAGCAAAGCTCGGCCTGGGCGCCGGCGTCTTCGGGGATCTGGTCGTCCGCCGTGATCGCGACCTGGCCTGAACACAACACCAGCCGCTTGCCCGGGGGCACTTCGACGCCGTGACTGTAGCGGGCAAAAGGCGGCTTGATCGACTTCGGGGTGAGGAACTTGAACATGGCAATCTCCTGGATACCGCCAGCCTAAGACTGGATTCATCACAGCTTCAAGATGGCGGTGCATGTCGCCGGTGCGATTGTGGACAGGCGTTTAAAAAATAGGCACGATGCCTCCGGTGCAGCACGACCTTTCCGGCGTTCGCAGATGGCTGTGGTGCAGGCGGGCGGGTCCCGGCGCGAGACGCCGGTGGCATGTGTCTTGCTTCTTGAATCTCTGGTGTCGAGCCTGGCGCGTGGCGCGCCGGAGCAAACAAAGGGTGGTGGTGTCGATGTACGGAAAACTGAAGATGTCGGTAGCGGCGGTGGCCGTGCTTGCAGCGAGCACGCTTGGTGCCGCGGCAAATGAAAAAGTCACCTTCGGCACCAACTGGCTGGCCGAGCCGGAACATGGCGGCTACTACCAGGCCGTGGCCGACGGCACCTATGCCGCCTGCGGCCTCGACGTCACCATCATGCAGGGTGGCCCGCAGGTCAGCGGCCGGCCGATGCTCCTGGCCGGCAAGATCGATTTCTACATGGGCGGCAACCTGCTGTCGGCCTTCGACGCCGTCCAGCAAGGCATTCCGATGCGCGTGGTGGCGGCGGACTTCCAGAAGGATCCGCAGGTCATCATGTCCCATCCCGGCGAGGGGCTGGACAAATGGGAGGACCTGAAGAACGCCGAGCAGTACATTCTGGGTGACGAGGGCGCGCAGACCTTCTTCCAGTGGATGATCATCGAGCTCGGCTTCGACGCGGCCAAGCGCGTGCCCTACACCTACAACACTGCTCCCTTCCTCGCCAACAAGAAGTCGATCCAGCAAGGCTATGTCACGTCCGAGCCGTTCGCGGTCAAAAAGGAAGGCGGCTTCGTGCCCAACCAGTTCCTGCTCGCCGACTATGGCTGGGACACCTATTCGACGACGATCGAGGTGATGCAGGACACCATCGACAAGAAGCCGGAGGTGGTCCAGTGCTTCGTCGATGGCTCGGCCAAGGGCTGGTACAAATATCTCTACGGCGACAACAAGGCCGCCAACGACATGATCAAGAAAGACAATCCTGACATGACGGATGAGCAGATCGCTTTCTCAATCGAGCAGATGAAGAAGTTCGGCCTAGCCGATTCCGGCGACACCGAGAAGCTCGGCATCGGCGCCATGAACGAGGCGCGGATCAAGAGTTTTTACGACAAGATGGTCAAGGCCAAGGTCACGCCCGCCGGCATCGACATCACGAAAGCCTACACGCTGGCCTTCGTCAACAAGGGCGTCGGGCTCGAGCTGAAGAAATAGGCCGTCCCGGCATGATGCAGGAAAAGGTGGCGCAAGCGCCAGTGAAGACTTCGGTCTCCTTGTTGGCGCTGCGGGGCGTCGGCAAGGTCTTTTCCAATGGCGTGACGGCGCTCGCCGACGTCGACCTGACGATCCGGGAAGGGGATTTCCTCAGCCTGCTCGGGCCGTCCGGCTGCGGCAAGTCGACGGCGCTGCGGCTGATCGCTGGCCTGTCAACGCCGACCTCCGGCATGCTCGACTGGCGTGCGGGCGGTTCGCTCGACCGCTCGAACATCGGCTTCGTGTTCCAGGAGCCGACATTGCTGCCCTGGGCCAGCGTCTTCGACAATGTCTGGCTGCCGCTCAGGCTGAAGGGCGTCAGCCGCGCCAAGGCGGCACCGGTGGTGACCGAGATGCTGGCAAGGGTTCATCTCACCGGTTTCGAGAACGCGGTGCCGCGCGAACTGTCGGGCGGCATGAAGATGCGCGTCTCGATCGCACGGGCCCTGGTGACCAAACCGCGCGTGCTTTTGATGGATGAGCCGTTCGCGGCCCTCGACGAAATCACCCGCTTCAAGCTCAACAACGATCTGCTGGAGTTGTGGCAGGACGAGCGCTTCACCGTCGTCTTCGTCACGCATAGCGTCTTCGAAAGCGTGTTTTTGTCCAACAGGGTTGTCGTGATGGCGGCGCGGCCAGGCAGGATCTTCGACGAGCTTGCCATCGATGCGGCCTATCCGCGCGACGAGGCCTTTCGCACCTCCCCCGATTATGCGGCGCTGTGCCGGCAGACGTCCGACGTGCTGGCCAAGGCCATCAATTCAATTGCAGGCTCGCATCATGACGACCCTTGACGGTGCATTGAAACTCGACCCCGAGGAAGCACGCCGCGCGCGCCAGGAGCGGCTCGAGCGGATCGGCCGCTGGGTTCTGCCGCTGGCGATCATGATCCTGGCGATCTGGCTGTGGGACCGTATCTGCGTGTGGAATGAAATTCCGCAATACATCCTGCCGCGTCCCGGTGTGGTGCTGGCAACGCTCTACAACGACGCCGGCCTGCTGTTCTCCGCACTGCTGGTCACCTTGCGCATCACCTTCCTCAGTCTGCTCCTTGCCGTCATCGGCGGCGTCGGGCTGGCGGTGCTGTTCGCGCAGTCGAAATGGGTGGAGATGTCGTTCTTTCCCTTCGCCATCGTGCTGCAGGTGACGCCGATCGTGGCCATCTTCCCGCTGATCAACATCTATGTCGACAACCAGACGACCAAGCTTCTGCTCTGCGCCTGGATCGTCGCCTTCTTTCCGATCCTCTCCAACACCACCCTCGGCCTGAACTCGGTCGACCGCAATCTGCGCGACCTGTTCAAGCTCAACGGCGCAACGCGCTGGCAGCAATTGCGCTATCTCAGGCTGCCGGCGGCGATGCCGTATTTTCTCGGCGGGCTGAAGATCGCCGGCGGCCTGTCGCTGATCGGCGCGGTGGTGGCCGAGTTCGTCGCCGGCGCCACCGGCCAGTCTTCGGGCCTCGCCTCGCGCATCATCGAGGCCGGCTACCGGCTGAACGCGCCCAGGCTGTTCGCGGCGCTGTTCCTGATCTCGCTGACCGGCATCCTGATCTTCCTCGTGCTGTCGCTGATTTCGCATCTCATCTTACGGCGCTGGCACGAGAGCGCGCTGAAGCAGGAGCGGTAGCGCCTTGATTCCGAACACAGGTTCATACCGGCTCGCCAACGCACGCGTTCATCGGTCCGTCACGCCTGGCCTTGCCGCGCCCTTCGACGGCGACGGTTTCGCACTTGCCGACATCGCGGTGGGCGACGGCAAGATTTCCAGCATTGCTGTTCCTGGCAGATCGAACGCACCTGCCGATGCGATCGACCTCGGCGGGCGGATTCTGCTGCCGTGCTTCATCGATTGCCACACCCATATCGACAAGGGCCATATCTGGCCGCGAAAACCCAATCCTGACGGCACTTTCATCGGGGCGCTGAATGCCACAGGTGCCGACCGCACTGACCGCTGGAGTGCCGAGGACGTGGCGCGGCGCATGGATTTCTCGCTGCGCTGCGCCTACGCGCATGGCACCAAAGCACTGCGCACGCATCTGGACAGTGTCCCGCCGCAGGAGGAAATCTCCTGGCCGGTGTTCGAGACGATGCGCGAGAGGTGGCGCGGCCGCATCGAGTTGCAGGGCGCCTGCCTGATTGGCGTCGAGGGCGTGCGCGACAAGAATTGGTTCGACAGGCTGGCCAAAAGGGTGGCCGCCGCCAAGGGCGTGCTTGGCGTCGTCACCTACATGGTGCCGGATCTGGAAGAACTGCTCGACCATGTCTTCTCCCAAGCCGTCAAGCATGGCCTCGATCTCGATTTCCATGCCGACGAGACCGACGACGTCGCGGCGATCTCGCTGAAGAAGATCGCCGAGGCGTCGCTGTGGAGCGGCTTCGAGGGCAAGATCCTCGTCGGCCACTGCTGTTCGCTGGCGCGCCAGCCGGACCTCGAGGTGCTGGACACGCTGGACAAGGTGGCGAAAGCCGGGCTGGCGATCGTCTCGCTGCCGATGTGCAATCTCTATCTGCAGGACCGGCGGCGCGATCAAACCACGCCGCGCTGGCGCGGGGTAACGCTGCTGCACGAGATGAAGGCGAGGGGCATTCCGATCGCGGTCGCCTCCGACAATACCCGCGATCCGTTCTATGCCTATGGCGATCTCGACATGCTGGAGGTCTACCGCATGGCGACGCGCATCCTGCATTTCGATCATCCGGTCGCCGATTGGCCGCAGGCCGTCACGGCAACGCCGGCTCACGTGATGCGGCTCGATGGTTTCGGCACGCTTGCCGCCGGCGCCGATGCCGATTTCATCGTCTTCAAGGGCCGCAGCTGGACGGAATTGCTGTCGCGGCCCGAATCGGATCGCATCGTGGTGCGCGCCGGGCGGGCGATCGACCGGCAACTGCCCGACTATGCCGAACTCGACGAGCTGATGGTGGACTGATGGATATCGCCGCGCTGAAACGCGATCTCGACGGGATAAAACTCGACGACAATCCGGCCATCGTCCAGCAGAAAAGCCGCGATTTCTACTGGTACAGCCCGGTGCTGAAGCAGCAGCTCGATCACGTCACCGGCGATCTTGTCGTGACGCCCAAGAACGAGGCCGAGCTGATCCGCGTGCTCGCCGCCTGCCACCGGCATGGCGTGCCAGTGACGCCGCGCGGCAGCGGCACAGGCAATTACGGCCAGGCGATGCCGCTCTCGGGCGGCGTCGTGCTCAATCTCGCCGAGATGAACGAGATCAAGTCGATCGCGCCGGGGCGTGTGGTGACCGGGCCGGGCGCTGTGCTGGCCGACATCGACAAGGCAACGCGGGCGCATTCCGGCCAGGAACTGCGGCTCTCACCCTCCACCTACAACACCGCCTCGATCGGCGGCTTCATCGCCGGCGGTTCGGGCGGCGTCGGTTCGATCAATTTCGGCGGCTTGCGTGATTTCGGCAATGTGCTGCGCCTGCGCGTGGTAACCATGGAGGCCGAGCCGAGGGAGCTCGAACTCACCGGCGAGGATCTGCACAAGGTGACCCACGCCTACGGCACCAACGGTATCATCATGGAAGTCGAGATGCCGCTGACCGCGGCCTATGAGTGGATCGACATCATTGTCGGCTTCGACGCCTTCATGAATGCGGCGCGCTACGGCAACGCGCTGGCCTGCCAGGACGGCATCCTGACCAAGCTGATCACGCCGATCGCGGCACCGGTGCCGCAGCTCTATTTCAAACGGCACCAGAAATTCCTGAAGGATGGGCAGAGCATCTGCGTCGTCATGGTGGCGCGGCATGGGCTGGACGCCTTTCTCGCTTTCACGCGGCGGGCTGGAGGCGAGGTGGTCTTCAATGCCGCGACGGCGACGCCGGAGGAGAAAAAGGGTCTGCCGCCGGCCTATGAGCTGGCCTGGAACCACACGACGCTCAGGGCGCTGCGGGTCGACCCCGACATCACCTATTTGCAGTCGCTCTATCCCTTTCCCAACCAGCTGGCGCTGGTCGAGAAAATGGACGCGATGTTTCCGGGCGAAGTGTTCTCGCATCTGGAGTTCGTGCGGCTGGATGGCAACATCACCTGCTTCGGCCTGCCGCTGGTCAAGTTCACCACCGAGGCGCGGCTCGACGAGATCATCCGCCTGCATGAAGAGAATGGCTGCCCGATCTTCAACCCGCATCGTTACACGCTGGAAGAGGGCGGCATGAAGCAGACCGATGCGGTGCAACTCGCCTTCAAGCGCGAGACCGACCCGCAAGGACTGCTCAATCCCGGCAAGATGATCGCCTGGGAAAACCCGGATTATGACTACCGTTCGGGACGAACTTTTCTGTTCAAGGGGCTGCAGAGGACGGGATGAGGAGAGGCTCGCGCTTGAACACCCCCCTCTGGCCTGCCGGCCCGGGCCCTTCGCTGTCGCTTCGGGCGTTCGTCGCTCGGAAAGCCAAGAAATTGGCTTCCCGTCCGCTGCGCGGACCACTCCTCACCCCCCGCATGGGGGGAGATCGGCAGCTTAAGCGCTGCCGCCAACCTGCCGCGCTGACAATTGGCGAAAGCAGGGAGATAATCCGATCTCCCCCCTTGCGGGGGAGATGCCCGGCAGGGCAGAGGGGGGTGCCTCGCGCTGACCCAGGCAATGCTCCGCCATGAACATCCTCGTCGTCCACGCCCATCCGGTCGAAACCAGCTTCAATGCCGGCCTGCACCGGACGATCGTCGAGCGACTGACGGCTGCCGGCCATGCGATTGACGACTGCGACCTCTATGCAGAGGATTTCGATCCGCGGCTCTCTCGCCAGGAGCGGCTGGACTACCACAATCCGCGCGGCTCCGCCGACCCTGCGGCGCCGTATGTCGAACGCCTGCTGCGCGCCGATGCGCTGGTGCTTTCCTATCCGGTCTGGAACTACGGCTTTCCGGCAATCCTGAAAGGGTTCTTCGACCGCGTCTTCCTGCCCGGCGTGTCGTTCAAGCTGGTCGACGGCAAGGCGCAGCCGTCGCTGCACAACATCAGGAAGATCGCGGCGGTCACCACCTATGGCGGCAGCCGGTTCCGCGCCATGCTGATGGGGGACCCGCCGCGCAAACTGGTCCAGCGCGTGCTGCGCGCCACGGTCAAGCCGGGCGCTTCGGTTTCCTATCTGGCGCATTATTCGATGAACATTTCGAGCGACGAGACGCGCAAGGCGTTCTTGGCCAAGGTCACGGCCAGCATGGACAGATTCTGATGCGCGCGCTGGTGGTTTATTGCCATCCGGTGCCGGAGAGTTTTTGCGCCGCTATCCGCGACACCGCCGTGGAGGTGCTGACGCGAAAGGGCTGGGAGGTGCGGCTGCTCGACCTCTATGCCGAGAAGTTCGATCCGGTGATGAGCTGCGAGGAACGGCGTTTCTACAACAACCAGGCGCCGCAGGACCTTGCGCTGAAGCCGCATTTCGAGCTGCTCAACTGGGCCGAGGCAATCCTCTTCGTCTATCCGACCTGGTGGTACGGGCTGCCGGCGATGCTGAAGGGTTGGCTCGACCGGGTGTGGGCGACGGACGTCGCCTTCAAGCTGCCGGCCGGCAAGGGGCGGATCAAGTCGCTGATGCGGCATGTGACCAAGGTCGGCGTCATCACCACCTGCGGCGCGCCGACATGGTGGAGCGTCGTCGTCGGCCAGCCCGGGCGCAAAACCTTGCTGCGCGGCATGCGCGCGCTGTGCGCCACGCGCTGCCGGACCTTCTTCCTGGCGCACTATCTGATGGACGCCTCGACGCCGAAGACGAGGGCCGCGTTTCTGGCGAAGGTGCGGGCGAAGCTGGAGCGGTTTTGAGGGGGCGAACTGCCCTTCTCCCCTTGTGGGAGAAGGGAAAACCGCGCTACGTCTTCACCCGTTCCGATTTCGGATCATACATCGGCTTCAGCGATGCCTCTGCCGCAAACCGCTCGCCGGCGATCTCGATCTCATAGGACGAGGCCAGCACATCCGCCTCGGTCTCGCCCTGGCAGGGCACATAGCCCAGCGCGATCGCGCCGCCGAGATGGTGGCCGTAATTGCCTGAGGTGATCGGACCGACGATCTTGCCGTCGCGCAGGATCGCCTCGTTGTGGAAGAGCAGCGGTTGCGGGTCCTTCAGCCGGAACTGGACCAGCCGGCGGCTCAATCCGGCTTCCTTCTTCTTCAACACCGCGTCGCGGCCGATGAAATCGCCCTTGGCCGTCTTCACCGCGAAGCCGAGGCCGGCTTCCAGCACATTGTCTTCGTCGGTGATGTCGTGACCGAAATGGCGGAAAGCCTTTTCGATACGGCAGGAGTCGAGCGCATGCAGCCCGCACAGCTTGAGGCCGACATCGGCGCCGGCCGCTTCGATGGCTTCAAAGACGTGGGCCGCCTGGTCGGTCGAGACATAGAGCTCCCAGCCGAGTTCGCCGACATAGGTGACACGGTGGGCGCGGGCGAGGCCCATGCCGATTTCGATCTCCTGGAAGGTGCCGAACGGGTTGTTCTCGTTGGAGAAGTCATTCGGGCTGACCTTCTGGATCAGTTTTCGCGCATCCGGGCCCATCAGGCAGAGCACGCTTTCGGCAGCGGTTACATCGGTGATGACGACAAACGCCTCATCGACGTGCCGGCGTAGCCAGGCGAGGTCGCGCTGCAGCGCGGCGCCGGGCACGACGAGGAAATAGGCGGTGTCCGACAGGCGCGACACCGTGAGATCGCTCTCGATGCCGCCGCGCCGGTTGAGCATCTGCGTGTAGACGATCTTGCCCGGCGCCACGTCTATGTTGTTGGCGCAGAGTTTTTGCAGGAACGCGCAGGCGTCGCGGCCCTCGACGCGGATCTTGCCGAACGAGGTCATGTCGAACAGGCCGACCTTGTTGCGGACGGCGAGGTGCTCCTCGCGCTGGTTGTCGAACCAGTTCTGCCGCTTCCAGGAATAGCGGTACTCGCGCTCCTGTCCCTCGCGCGCGAACCAGTTGGCGCGCTCCCAGCCGGCGACCTCGCCGAACACGGCGCCGCGCGCCTTCAGATGCTCATGCAGGGGTGAACGGCGCACGCCGCGCGATGTCGCCATCTGGCGATAGGGGAAATGGTCGGCATAGAGCAGGCCGAGCGTTTCGGAGACGCGCTCCTTGAGGTAACGGCGGTTCTTCTGGAAAGGCTGGGCGCGGCGGATGTCGACTTCCCACAGGTCGAACGGTGCCTCGCCGTCGTTGATCCACTGTGCCAGCGCCATGCCGGCGCCGCCTGACGAGACGATGCCGATCGAATTGTAGCCGGTCGCCATCCAGTAGCCACGCAGTTCCGGCGCCTCGCCGAGATAGTAGCGGTCGTCGGGCGTAAAACTCTCGGGGCCGTTGAAGAAGGTGTGGATGCCGGCGGTCGCCAGCATCGGCATGCGGTTGACGCCCATTTCCAGGATCGGCTCGAAATGGTCCATGTCCTCGGGCAGTTGATCGAAGCAGAAGTCCTCGCGGATGCCGTCCATGCCCCAGGGCTTGGCCACCGGCTCGAAGGCGCCGAGCATCATCTTGCCGGCGTCTTCCTTGTAATAGGCGCACTCGTCGGGCACGCGCAGCACCGGCAGGCGGCTCAGCCCCGGGATCGGCTCGGTGACGAGGTAAAAATGCTCGCAGGCGTGCAGCGGGATGGTGACGCCGTTCTGGGCGCCCAGTTCGCGCGCCCACATGCCGGCGCAGTTGACGACGATGTCGGCCTCGATCGTGCCTTGCTCTTCGCCCTGCGCCCAGGACACGCCGGTGACGCGGCCCGCCTTGGTGTGGACCTTGGTGACCTTCACATTCTCCACGATGGTGGCGCCGCGTTGGCGCGCGCCCTTCGCCAGCGCCATGGCGATGTTGGCGGGGTCGCACTGGCCATCAAGCGGCAGATGCACGGCGCCGACGACGTCGGACACGTTGAGATGCGGGTACATCTCCTTGACTTCCCTGGGCGAAATCTCGCGCACGTCGACATCGAAGGCGCGGGCGAGTGACGCCTGACGATAGATCTCGTGCTTGCGCTCCTCGGTCAGCGCGACGGTGATCGAGCCGACTTGGCGCATGCCGGTGCCGACCTCGGTCTCGGCTTCCAGCTTGACGTAGAGGTCGGCCGAATATTTCGCCAGCCGCGTCATGTTCTGCGAGCCGCGCAACTGGCCGATCAGGCCGGCGGCATGCCATGTCGTGCCCGAGGTCAGCTGCTTGCGCTCCAGAAGGACGATGTCGGTCCAGCCGAGCTTGGCCAGGTGATAGGCGACCGAGCAGCCCGAAACGCCGCCGCCGATGATGACGGCCCTTGCCTTGGCGGGAATGGTTCTGGGGGAAGGGATGTTCATGCGGCCTCGCGGCGGTAGCTGGAGACAAAGCGGCGCAGCCGGAGTGCTGCTTCCCGCAAGACGGGTTCCGGCTGGCACAGGCTGACGCGGATATGGCCTGCCGCGGCCTCGCCGAAGCTGGAGCCGGGCATGACGCCGACCTTCTCCTTGTCGAGGAAGGCGAAAGCGAATTTCTCGTCGTCGGATTCGACGGCCGATATGTCGAGCATGACATACATGCCGCCTTCGGAGCCGCGCACGCCGACATCGTTCATGCCTCGCACGGCGTCGAGCAGGACGGCGCGTCGCGCCGCATAGCGTTCGGCGATTTCCTTCACGCCATAACCCTTCTCCAGCGCCTCGGTGCAAGCGATCGAGATGAAGGCCGGGAGGCCGTAGGTCGTCACCAGATTGAGGTTGGTCAGCAGCGAGATCATCTCGCTGGGGCCGGTCAGCCAGCCCATGCGCCAACCGGTCATGCCGTGGCTCTTGGACATGGAATTGATGACCAGCGTGCGCTCGGCCATGCCGGGCAGGGAACGCGGCGAGATGTGCTCGCCACCGCCGAGCGTCCAATAGACTTCGTCGGACAGCAGCCACAAATCGTGCTCGCGGCAGACCTCGGCCAGCTGTTCCAGCCGTTCGCGCGAATAGACGGCTCCGGTCGGGTTGTTCGGCGTGTTGATCAGGATGGCGCGTGTGTTCGGCCGAAGTGCCGCGCGGATCATGTCGGCGCGGGGCTGGAAACCGTCCTCGGCCGGCGTCTCGACAACCGTGAAGGTCGCGCCCGCGGCGCTGAAGGTGTTGGGGTAGGTCGCGTAGTATGGCGCGACCACGATGGCGTGGTCGCCCGGGTCGAGCACGGCCTGCACGGCGGCGTAGAGCGCCGCCTGGCCGCCCGGCGTGGCGATGACCTGGTCCGGCGTCGTCCCGACGCCCGTGCAGGCGACCGAGGCCGCCGCCATCGCCTTGCGCAGGCGCGGCAGGCCGGGCAAAGGGGTATAGTGGTGATTGCTGCCGCGAACCGCGGTCACGCAGGCCTCGATCGTTTCGGAAGGTGTGTCGAAATCGTGATCGCCGACCGACAGCATGATGATGTCCTCGCCGGCTTCCTTGCGGGCCCACGCGGCGAAATGGACTTCCCAGCCATCCTTGCCCGACGGCACGATGCCTGAAATGCGCGATGATGGTTTTGGCATCAGGCTCTCAACCTTTCGTTTTTCGGATCCCACAAAGGCTCATCGTTCTGCACGACCGCCTTGAAACGGTCGCCGAAGATCTCGATCTCCACGGCGGTGCCGGGCTCCGCCAGATCGGCACGCAGCATGCCGAGCGCGATCGACTTGCCGACGCGATGGCCCCAGCCGCCCGACGTCGTCTCGCCGACGATCTGGCCGTCATGCCACAGCGTCGACATGTAGGGGGCGTCGCAATCGCCGGGGTTTTCGACCACCAGCGTGACGAAGCGCTTCCTGACGCCCTGCTGCTTCTCGTTCTGGAGCGCCGCCTTGCCGCGGAACTCGGGCTTGTCCCATTTGACGAACCGCTCGAGCCCGCCTTGCAGGATCGAGTAGTCGGTCGAGAGGTCGCCTTTCCAGGTGCGATAGCCCTTTTCAAGCCGCAACGAATCCAGCGCGTACATGCCGAATGGTTTCAGGCCGTGCGGCTGTCCCGCCGCGCAGATGGTGTCGAAAACGGCGGCGGTGTCGTCGACCCTGGTGTGGATTTCCCAGCCGAGTTCGCCGGCGAAGGAGACGCGGACCAGCTTCGCCCAGCGCCCGGCGATCTTGGTTTCCTGATGCGTGAGCCACGGCAAGGTCAGGTCGGCCTCACAGACGGCGGCGAGGATTTCTCGCGACTTGGGTCCGGCCAGGATTTGGGTGGAGAATTCCTCGGTCCGGTCGATCAGCTTGAAAGTCGCGTCCACGGGCATGTGCGATTTCAGCCATTCGAAATCATGCCATTGCGCCACCGCCGCGGTGATCAGCGTCATGGATTCCTCGCCGTGGCGCACCACCGACATTTCGGTGACGATGCGGCCCTTGTCGTCGGAGAAATAGACGAGACCGATGCGGCCGGGCTTCGGCACGAGGCCGGTCACTTGCCGGCTAAGCCATTCGGCGGCGCCCGGACCTTCGAGGTTGAAGCGCGAAAAACCCGGCAGGTCGAGGATGCCGGCGGCGTCGCGGACGGCCAGGCATTCCTCGCGCACGCGGTGCTGCCACGGCCCGTCGCGGCGGAAGGTGAGCGTTGCTTCCTCCGAGACGTCGTCGCCATCCTGCGCATACCAGGTGGCGCGCTCCCAGCCATTATAGGCGTCGAAGCGCGCGCCGAACGCCTTCATGCGATCATGGATCGGCGACAATTTCCTGTCGCGTCCCGCCGGCCAGGCATGGCGCGGAAACTGGATGGCGTATTCGTTGCCGTAGATCTCCATGCCTTTGGCAACGCAGTAATCCGGAGCCGAAGCGAAGGACGTGAAGCGGCGCGGGTCGCAAGACCACATGTCCCATTCGGTCTGGCCTTGCGTGACCCATTCGGCCAACACCTTGCCTGCACCGCCGCCTTGCGCGATGCCGAAGGTGAAGACGCAGGCCTCGAACGCATTGGGGACGCCCGGCATCGGCCCGATCAGCGGATTGCCGTCCGGCGCATAGGGGATCGGGCCGTTGATGACCTTGGACAGGCCGGCGGTGCCCAGGATCGGCACGCGGGCGACGGCGTCTGCCAGATAATGTTCCAGCCGGTCGAGATCGTCGGGGAAAAGCTGGAAGGAAAAATCCTCCGGCATCGGATCGTTGTGACCCGCCCAATGCGCGCGGCAATTGCGCTCATAGGGGCCGAGATTCATGCCGTTCTTTTCCTGGCGCAGATAGTAGGAAGTGTCGACGTCACGCAGCAGCGGCAGCTTCCTGCCCTGTTCCTTCGACCATGCGGCGAGCTCGGGGATCTCCTCGAACAATATGTACTGATGGCTCATCACCATCATCGGCACCTCGCGGCCGAACATTTTTCCAACTTCGGCGGCACGGTAGCCGGCGGCGTTGACGACGATCTCGCAGCGGATCTCGCCTTGCGGCGTCACGACCACCCATTCGTCCCTTTCGCGGCGCACGCCTGTCACCGGGCAGAAGCGTATGATCCGGGCACCCATGTCGCGCGCGCCCTTGGCCAGCGCCTGGGTCAGCTGCGCCGGGTCTATGTCGCCGTCGCTCGGGTCGTAGAGGGCGCCTTCCAGCTCATGCGTCTCGATGAAGGGATAGCGGCGCTTGATCTCGTCCGTGCCGACGATATCGATGTCCATGCCCTGGTAGCGGCCCATGCCCTTGGCGCGCTGGAACTCCTGCATGCGCTCTTGCGTGTGGGCAAGCCGCAGGGAGCCGGTGACATGGTAGTTCATCGGATAGTCGACGGCCTCGGCCAGCCCGCGATAGAGCTCGGTCGAATAGCGCTGCATGTTCATCAGCGACCAGGACGAGGAGAAGGTCGGCACGTTACCGGCGGCATGCCAGGTCGAGCCGGAGGTGAGTTCATTCTTTTCAAGGAGAACGCAGTCGGTCCAGCCCGCCTTGGCGAGATGGTAGAGCGAGGAGGCGCCGACGACACCGCCTCCGATGATCACCACGCGTGCCGTGCTCGGCAAACCGGCCATGTTCTTCTCCAACCCTTGGTCCAATTTCATTCAATAAACTGGCGGCGAAACCACCCAGATGACGACCGCCGGCTCCATTCCCGGATTGCGCCAGCGGAATGGCTTGCCCTCGAAGCGAAAGGAATCGCCTTCGCCGAGCCGGTGCCATGTCCCCGATATTTCGATGTCGAACGTCCCCGACACGACATATCCAGCCTCTTCGGTTGGCCGGCGCGCCTCGCTCTTGAGCTCAGCGCCCGGCGCGAAGACGGAACGCAGCATCTCGAAGCTACCGCCGAGATCAGGCGACAGAAGCTCCTCCATGAGGCCGGATTCGCTTGTGCCAAGGGTGCGGCGGCTGCCGGCCCGCACGACCGCGCCGCGCTCGCTTTCGACAGGCACGTCGTGGCCGAAGAACAGGCTGACCGGCACGCCGAACAGTTCGCCGAAAGCCCGGAGATCACTGAGCGACGGTGTCGACAGGCCGCGTTCGACCTGGCTGACCCAGCCGACCGACCGGCCGAGTTTCAGGGCGATCTCGGCGAGCGTCAACCCTCGCGCCTTGCGCAGCGCCCTGATGTCGCTGGCCAGCAATCGCTCGTAATTTCCCTGCAATGCTTTCGCTGTAGTTGGAGGCAAATCGCGCTCTCGTGAAAAAATCCCATCAAATTTCATGAGATGCCGGAGCGGTGAAAAAATCAAGCGGATTTTCACGGGTGCACAAGATTTGCTTGCGCGATTTTGGCGGTTCATGCAAAGGCTCGGCCGCGAGCGGCGAGTGGGGACGTCCGATCGGGACACAGGGTAAGGGACGGCCCATGCTTGGGAAGAAGGCTCGAATCACGGTTGATGCCGAGATCGTCGACGACGCGATCGTATCGCGCCGGTCGGTGCGCGCTTTTCTGCCCGACATGGTCGATGACGATACAATCCGCGACATACTGGCGGTTGCGGCACGCGCTCCCTCCGGCACCAATATGCAGCCATGGCGGGTCTATGTCACCAAGGGTGACACCAAGCAGCGGATATCGGATGCCATCCTGAATTCCGGCATCCGTGCTGAAAAGGCCGATTGGGACGAATATCGCTATTATCCCACGCAGTTCTTCGAACCCTACCTGACCCGCCGCCGCGCCAACGGTTTCGGGCTCTACGGCGCGCTCGGCATCGGCCGCCGGGAGGTCGACAAGATGCGTGCCCAGCACGACCGCAACTTCGTCTTCTTCGACGCGCCGGTCGGCATGATCTTCACCATCGACCGCCGGCTTAACCAGGGTTCCTGGATCGACTACGGCATGTTCCTGCAGAACATCATGGTTGCCGCGCGGGGCAGGGGCTTGCACACCTGTCCGCAGGCGGCGTTCGCGCCCTATCACCGGCAGATCAGGCCGGTGCTCGGCATTCCCGACGAGGAGATCGTCGTCTGCGGCATGGCGCTCGGTTATGAAGATACGTCGAAGCCCGAAAACGCCTTCCGAACCGACCGCGTGCCGCTGGAGGAATGGGTGACGTTCAGCGAGTAGGCCGCTGCTGCGCTGCGACATCCGCTATTCCGTGTTCATCTGGGCGCCATGGCCGCTGACATGGGCGCCATCCTGCGGCGTCAGCTTGAGATAGGCTGATAGCGCGCACAGCGTGATGACACCCTCGATCACGAACAGTATCCGGAAGTCATTGGCGACGGCCGGGCCGCCGCCGGCCAGAAACGATAGTGCCGCGGCGGCCAGGCCGACGCTGATCGCCACCGCCAGTTGCCACAATATGTAATAGAGCGCGCTGAAGCGGGCGAGCTGATCGGGCGCGATGTCGGAATAGGCAAGGTTGCCGGTCGACGCCCATTGCGCGGAACGGAAGACGCCGAAGATGAAGATGTAGGCAAGCACGATCCACACCGGTGTGGTCGCCTGCATCAGGGCAAAGCCCGCAACCATGGCCGCGACGACGGGCGTGTTGAAAACCAGCACGCGGCGGAAACCGAAGCGGTTGAGCAGGCGAGGCATGAAGACACGCATGACCACCGACCCGACCGCGGCGACGAAGGTCAGCGATCCCGCCTGTACCGCGCTCATGCCGAAGCCGAGCTGGAACATCAGCGGCAGCAGGAAGACGACGGAGCTGAGGCCGATCGTGTCCAGACCGCCGCCGGTGAGGAAGGAGATGCGGAAGGTGCGGATGCGCAGGAGCTTGAGGTCGAGCAAGGGATTGCGCACGCGCAGGCAATAGAACGAGGCGACCGTCAGGATGACCAGCGCCAGGACAAGCTCGGCCGCGATCACGCCGGCGGCCGCATCTTTCGCCGCCAGCGAATCCATGCCGAAGACAAGCAAGACCATGCCGCTGCCGACCAGCAGGAAGCCCGGGAAATCGAACGGCGTGCGCACGGGTTTGGTCACCGTCGGAAACAGCGAGGCGGCAAGGACAGCCGCGGCCAGCGCGAAGGGCACGTTGATGAAGAAGATCCAGCGCCAGGAAATGTAAGTGGTCAGCGCGCCGCCGACGAGCGGACCGACCAGCGGCCCGGACTGGCCGGCCAGCGAGATATACATGTTGATCTTCAGCGTCCGGCTTCGAGGGAAGGTCGACAGGATGACGACCTGGCCGAGCGTGCCCATCAGTGCGCCGCCGAAGCCCTGCAGCGCGCGGGCGCCGACCAGCGTCCAGATATTGTTCGATAGGCCGCACAGCGCCGACGAGGCGGCGAATACCAGCAGCGCAAAGCAGTAGACGTTGCGCAGGCCGAAGCGGTCGGCAGCCCAACCGCCGAGCGGCATCGAGATGATCAGGCTGGCGACGTAGACCGTGATCAGCAGGCCAAGCTGGCTCGGTGGACGGCCAAGGCTTTCGCTGATGCCGGGCAGCGCCGTCACCACGACATTCTGGTCGAGACTGGTCATGAACACGCCGCAGGCGACCGTCAGCGGCAGCAGGAGCAGGGCTCTGGCTGGCACATCGGCGCGATCGGTGACGCCGGCGGATATTTCTGCGGTCATGGAGATATTCGAACCAAACGGATGCGCGGATTCTGGAGACGGGTTTTGTTACCCTTCGGACCGGCTTGACGGCCATATCACGCCATTATGGCGGCCGCCGGCGCATTGCTGTAGCGTCAGAGCCGGCCGGCCTTGATGCCAGAATCCCTCGAGGCGCGCCTACTGGACCTCGTAGCCGACTTCCTCGCTGGCGTGACACAGCGCCTTCCAGAAGGAGCGCGCGAAAGAGCGGAAGACGTAGATGTCGAACTGGTCGCCGCCGGTGCGTTGGATCTGGGCGAAGACATCGTGATGGGTGGTCGAGCGGCCGGCGCCGAGCGGGAAGGCAGGCAGCGCGAAATCGATTGCGAAGAACTTCGCCAGCACCCATTCGGCCTTCGGTCCGGCGATGCGGATCGCGCTGCGGCCATGCGAAAGATCGGTCACCGTGCCGATGGCGGGGGTCACCACGCCCGCGAAAGCCGCGGCCAGCCCCTCGGCTTCGTCGGCTACGGTGAACTTTCCCGGTGCGAAACCGAATGCCGATTTGGCGCCATTGGTGGCGCCACCGCCGGCACCGTCGGGCAGCGCAAGCCCGGTGACGGCGCGGATGCATGATATCAGTTTCTTCTCTTCGCCCGGCCAGGCGGCGAGCTGCACGATCGAGCCCGGTCTCGTCTCGGTCAGGATGACCTCGACACCATGTTCGAAATTGCCGTGCGAGCCGACATGGAATTCCGGTTCCAGCGGTGAAAGGCGCTCAACCATGCATGCGGCTCCCGTCCGGATCGTAGAAGTGGTTGGAAACGATCTCGACCGGTCCGAACCGGTTGCGCAGCGGATCGGAGACATGGGCGCGCGAGCCGTGCCTGGCCTTGCCGCCTTTGACCAGCGCCAGCGCGATGTGCTTGCCGAGCGCCGGCGAATAGCAGCATGCCGTGATGTGGCCGATGGAGCCGTGCGGGTTGGACTCGTCAAGCTCCTCGACGATATGCGCGCCGCCGTTGAGCGGCCTGTTGTCGAGCGCGACCAGGCCGACAAGTTCCAGCCGGTCGGGCGAGATGAGGCCCTCGCGGTCCATCATCGCCGAGCCGATAAACGGTTTCTTCTTCGACAGCATCCAGTCGAGATGCAGGTCGCGCGCCGTGGTGCGGCCGTCGATCTCGGCGCCCGTCACATGGCCTTTCTCGATGCGCATCGTGCCCAGCGCTTCCAGTCCGTAGGTTGCCAGGCCGAACGGCTTGCCGGCCTCGACAAGCGTTTCCCAGACATGGGTGCCATGGTCGGCGCCGCAATAGACCTCGAACGCCATTTCGCCGGAGAAGGACAGCCGGCAGATCATCACCGGCACGCCAGCGATCTGGCCATGCACGATGCCCATGAACGGCAGCGCCGCATTGTCGACAGCGGTGCCGGCGACGCAGCCGGCCAGGATCTGCCTGGCTTTCGGCCCGCCGATCGCAGCGCCCGCCCACTGGTCGGTCACGGAGGTGACATGAACCTTGAGCTCCGGCCAGACCACATCGAGAAAATATTCCAGATGCTGCATCACCTTGCCGGCATTGGCCGTGGTGGTGGTCATCAGGAAATCCTGTTCGCCGAGCCGCCATGTGGTGCCGTCGTCGAAGGCCAGCCCGTCCTCGCGCAGCATCAGTCCGTAGCGCGCCTTGCCCACGGCCAACGTGGAAAACATGTTGGTGTAGACACGGTCGAGGAATTCGGCCGCGTCCGGACCCTGCACCGCGATCTTGCCGAGCGTCGAGACATCGACGATGCCGGCGCTTTCGCGCGTCGCCCTGGCCTCGCGCACATAGGCCTGCTCGACCGTTTCGCCGGCAAGGCCGTAGATCATCGGCCGGTACCACAGGCCGGCGGAATACATGGTCGCGCCATTGGCGACATGCCAGTCATGCATCGGCGTCAGCCGTTCGGGCTTGAGGTCGCCGAAGCGCTCCGCCGCCAGTGATCCGATCGAAACCGGTGCAAAAGGCGCCCGGAAGCGTGTCGTGCCGACTTCCGGGATCGGCTTGCCCAGCGCCTCGGCCATGATGGCCAGGCCGGGGACGTTGGAATTCTTGCCCTGGTCGGTCGCCATGCCGAGCGTGGTGTAGCGTTTCAGATGCTCGACCGAGACGAAGCCTTCGCGGTGCGCCAGCCGCACGTCCTCCGACGTCACGTCGTGCTGGAAGTCGACGAAGCTCTTGCCGCTGGCCCTGATCTCGAACACCGGCGCCGGATCGGGATCGCAAGCTACGGCTTCGACCGGGGGCAGTGCGGCCGGCGTGGCTTGCGCGCCTGCCGCGGCAAGGCCCGCGGCGCGGCCCTCGATCATTGCTTCGGCCGTGGAAAAGCTGCCGGTGAAGGCGCCGGCGCCAATCCAGTTCTGCGTCGGCTTCGGCGGCAGGAAGGCTTGTCGGGCGGCATTCCACTCCGCCTTGGCGCCGGCCTGGCTGGCCAGATGGATGGTTGGCGACCAGCCGCCCGACATCAAGAGGCAGTCGGCATGGATGCTGCGAGAATCGCCGGTGAGCGTGCCGTTGGTCATGTCGAAGCGCTGCAGCTTGACGCCTGAGAGCGCCTTGCCGCCCTCAGTGGCGATCACGGCATGGCCGGGAAAGATCTCGGCTTCGGTCTCCTCGGCCAGCTTGCGCATTTGGCCAGAAAGCTCGGGGCGGACATCGACAATCGCGGCAATCCTTGCGCCGGCCTTCTTCAGCGCCAGGGCGCAGCGATAGGCGCTGTCATTGTTGGTGAACAGCGCGACCGTCTGCCCCGCCAGCACGCCGAATTCGTTGGCGTAGCGCTCCGCGGCATGCGCCAGCATCACGCCCGGGCGGTCATTGCCCGGAAATACGAGCGGCCGTTCGAAAGCGCCGGTGGCCAAGACCACCGATCGGGCGCGGATCGCCCAATAGCGATGGCGCGGTTCGCCCTTGCCGGGTGTCTCCTTGTGATCGGTGACGCGCTCAAGGGCGGCAAGCGTATTGCTGTCGTAGTAGCCCCAGACCGTGGTGCGCGGCAGAAGCCGGACGTTGTCGTAACCCTCGAGCTGGGCCACGGTTCGCCTGGCCCAGTCGGCCGCCGGCAGGTCATCGATCGTCTCGTTCGACCAGTTGGCAGAGCCGCCGAAACGCGGATCGAGTTCGGCAAGCATGACGCGCGCGCCCTGATCAGCAGCGGCCTTGGCGGCCGTCAGCCCGGCAGGGCCGGAGCCGACCACCAGCACGTCGCAAAAGGCGTTCATGCGCTCATAGCGCGCCGGGTCGGCGGTGGAACCGGCCCGGCCGAGGCCGGCGGCGCGGCGGATGAAATGCTCGCAGAACATCCAGAAGCGCGTGCCCTTCAGCGGACCGATCACCGGACCCATGAAGGTCTTGTAGTAGAAGCCGGCCGATAGGAGCTTGCCGCCGAGCTGGTTGACGGCGCTGACGTCCCAGGCCAGCGACGGAAAACGGTTCTGGCTGACGGCGACCAACCCGTCATGAATCTCGACCATGGTCGCCGCGATGTTGGGCTCGCGAACCTCGCCCTTCAGCACCGTCACCAGCGCGTTCGGCTCTTCCACGCCTGCTGTCAGGAGGCCGCGCGGGCGGTGGTATTTGAACGAGCGCCCGTAAAGCGTGACGCCGTTGGCCAGCAGTGCCGAAGCCAGCGTATCGCCGGCATGGCCGGTGTAGGACGCGCCATCAAAGGTGAAGCGGATGGTCTTCAGCCGGTCGATGCGGCCGCCGGTCTCGGTCCGGCGCGGGCTCACGATCTGCCCTCCGCCTTGCGCCGCGCGACCGAGCCGTGGTCACCGCGTGCGAAGGCTACGTTGGAAATCTCATGCGTCAGCGTGTTGCGCACGACCCTGAGATGCGCGCGGCAGCCGCCGGAATGCTGCCAGATCTCGTTGTGGTCTCCGGCCGGGTTCAGCCGGTCATAGACATAGGCGTTCCAGGCTTCGAAGTTCTGCGAGGCGGGGTCGGGACGCTCGCGGTTGCCGTCACCCTGGTAGGTGAACTCGATGACGTCGCGCGGGCCGCAATAGGGACAAGTGATCAACATCGGATATTCCTGGTGCAGCCTTGCTCGGTGAAGCCTTGCTTGGAGAGATATTGTTCAGTGCAGTCTGGGATTGGCGCCCTGGCCTTTGTCGTCGATCACCAGGCCGCGATGGAAGCGGTCGAGCGTGAAGGGGGCGTTGAGGTCATGCGGCTCGTCCTTGGCGATGGTCCAGGCAAAGCACCAGCCGGAGGCGGGCGTCGCCTTGAAGCCGCCATAGCACCAGCCGCAGTTGAGATACATGCCGGGCAGGGGCCCGGTGGTGATGATGGGCGAGCCGTCCATCGACATGTCGCAGACGCCGCCCCAGGAGCGCAGCATGCGCACGCGGGCAAGCCCCGGGAACAGCGCCAGCATCTCGCTCATCACCTCGTCGACGATGGGCAGGTTGCCGCGCTGGGCGTAGCTGTTGTAGCCGTCGATGTCGCCGCCGTAGACGAGGCCGCCCTTGTCCGATTGCGACATGTAGAAATGGCCCATGCCGAACGTGACGACCGTATCGATGAAGGGCTTCAGCGATTCGGTGACGAAGGCCTGCAGCACATGGCTCTCGATCGGCATCGTCTCGATGCCGGCAAGCTGCATCACCCGGCCGGTGCTGCCGGCCACCGCGACCGCCACCTTCTTGGCGCGGATGTCGCCGCGTGATGTGGTGACGCCGGTGATGCGGTCGCCGTCGCGCAGGAAGCCGGTGACCTCGCAATTCTCGATGATGTCGACGCCGCGCCGGTCGGCGCCGCGCGCATAGCCCCAGGCCACGGCGTCGTGGCGGGCGGTGCCGGCGCGCCGCTGCATCAGGCCGCCGACCACGGGGAAGCGTGCATCACTGGAAATATCGAGCGCGGGGATCAGGCGCTTGATTTGCGCCGGCGTCATCAGTTCGGCGTCGACACCGAGATGGCGCATGGCGTTGCCGCGCCGTGCATAGTCGTCGAACTGGGCCGGCGTGTGCGCCAGGTTCAGGCAGCCGCGCTGCGAGAACATGACGTTGTAGTTGAGATCGTGCGACAGGTTCTCCCACAGCTTCATCGAATGCTCGTAGAAGCGGGTGTTGGCGGGCAGCAGATAGTTGGAGCGCACGGCGGTGGTGTTGCGGCCGACATTGCCGGAGCCGAGCCAGCCTTTTTCCAGCACCGCGACATTGGTGATGCCGTGTTCCTTGGCGAGATAATAGGCGGTCGACAACCCGTGCCCGCCGCCACCGATGATGATGACGTCGTAGGATGCCTTCGGGTCCGGCTTGCGCCAGGCCGGCTTCCAGTCCTTGTTTCCCTTGAGCGCGTTCGCGAGCAGCGAAAGGGCCGAGTACTCTGCCATGGATATGATGTCCGTTTCGGGCGATGCGGCAGACTATAGAGCAGGCCGCACGCGCAAAGCCAATATTGCGCCATCGCCTTTCGACTGGCCGACGCTCCGGCCACCGTCAGATCAGCGCAGGTGCGGTCGGATCAGGCGACGAGTCCGGGTGACGGGGTCCTTCGCCGGCGCGCTGTTGATGGAGCATTGAACGAAAAAACCCGCCTGTGCGGCGGGTCGTTGGCGCAACTCAGCACCATGACTGAATATCTACCATAGCTGCCTTCACCCAGTCAAGAAAAAATTCCTATCATAAAGCTGCCGGCACAACGGGACTGGCGGTCGTCAGGTCTTTGTTGCCCCGAGTTCGGAGCCCTGGCGGTCGGATGCGACGGCTTGCCCCATGATATGGCCGTCTTTATCAAGGACAGGCAAATTCAATTGCCATTGCCGCCTTGAGTCGCCAACAAATCATGTTTTTCAAATTGCTTCGTCTCGTCTTGATGTTCGCGCTTGTCGTTTCGGCGCCGCTTTCGTTCGATGCGTCGGCGCAAGGGCTTGGCCAGGCGCCTGCCGGACTGGTCGCCGACCAGCAGAAAATCCTTCAGGACCTGACGACCAAGACCGATAATTTCGACAAGAAGATCCAGCAGGACGGCGACGACGACGCCACTCTCGTCGATATCCGCCTGCAACTCGAGGAACTGTCGCGGCAATCGCTGAACAGCGCGCTGGCCTTCCGCACCCGCCTTAGCGAGATCAACAGCCGGCTCGAGCAGCTTGGCCCGGCACCCGCCGCAGGCCAGCCGCCGGAACCCGACATCGTCAGCACCGAGCGCCAGGCGCTGGTCTCCGAAAAGGCCGAGATCAACGCGGTCATCGCGCAGGCGCAGACGCTGTCGATCCGCATCAGCGGGATGATCGACAAGATCGGCAACATGCGCAGCGCGCTTTTCCGCAATCTCCTGACCAAGCGCTATGTGCTGTCGGATGCGCTGAGCCCACAGGTCTTTTCCGACGCCCGCGACGAGTTCGGCAATTTCTACAAGGCGGTCTCGTCCTGGCTGAGCTTCGCCTTCAGGTTCAAGTTCCAGGCCATTCTGGCGGCAACCTTCGTGGCGCTCGGGCTGGCCTTGGTGCTTCTGGTCGGCGGCAGGCGGTTGTTTGGACGGGTGTTCGAAGCCGATCCGTCCAATGAGGACCCGTCCTATCTCAGCCGCCTGTCGGTGGCCTTCTGGTCGACATTGCTGCCGACGCTCGCAGTCGGCGCCTTTCTTGGGTCGACGATTTTCTTTTTCAACTATTACAACGTTTTGCGCGGCGACATTGGCCTTTTCCTCAACGCGCTGGCGACGGTCATCGGGGTGGTGTTCTGCGTCAATCGGCTGGCCAATGCGGCGCTCGAGCCGAGGCTGCCGAACTGGCGCCTGATCCCGGTCGAATCCGGCCCGGCGCGCTGGCTGGTGCGCCTGACTACCGCCATGGCCGTGGTCATCAGCGTCAACACCTTCCTGTCCGTCATCAACGACAAGATGGGATCGCCGCTGTCGCTGACGATCGCGCGCAGTTTCGTGGCCACCATCGTCGTCGGCATCATCCTGATCCTGATGGCGATGCTGCGGCCGTTCAAGGCCCGTGACGGCAGCTGGCGGCCTTGGCCGGCATGGCTGCGCTACCTGGCGCTGGCTCTGGGGCTCTTCACCATCATAGCCGCCTTGCTTGGCTATATCGGCCTTGCGCTGTTCGTGTCGCTGCAGGTGGTGGTCACCGGCACGGCGCTCGTCACCGCTTATATCGGCTTCCTGTCGGCACAGGCGATCGGCGACGAGGGCGCCTTCGCCAATACGTCGGTCGGGCGCTGGCTGTCGGTCAATTCCAGCTACGAGGACACCGCGCTCGACCAGCTCGGCCTTGTGGTCAGCGTGGCCATCAACGTGATGATCGTGCTGGTCTTCCTGCCGCTGATCCTGTTGATGTGGGGCTTCCAACCGGGCGACATCCAGGCCTGGGCGTACAAACTGGCGACCGGGATTAATATCGGTTCGGTGACGATTTCGGTCACCGGCATCCTGTCGGGCATCGTCGTCTTCATCATCGGCTATTTCCTGACGCGCTGGTTCCAGGGCTGGCTCGACGGTTCGGTGATGGCGCGCGGCAAGGTCGACACGGGGGTGCGCAACTCGATCCGGCTGGCCGTCGGCTATGCCGGCGTGGCACTTGCGGCACTGATCGGCATCTCGGCGGCGGGCATCGACCTGTCCAGCCTGGCGCTGGTCGCCGGCGCGCTTTCCCTCGGCATCGGCTTTGGCCTTCAGAACGTGGTGTCGAACTTCGTCTCGGGCCTGATCCTGCTGGCCGAGCGGCCGTTCAAGGTCGGCGACTGGATCGTCGCCGGCGACATCAGCGGCACCGTCAAGAAGATCAGCGTGCGCGCCACCGAGATCGAGACCTTCCAGCGGCAGTCGGTGATCCTGCCCAATTCGAACCTGATCAACAACGCCGTCGGCAATTGGACGCACCGCAACAAACTCGGCCGCATCGACATCAAGGTCGGCGTCGCCTATGGCAGCGACGTCAAGCAGGTGCACGCAGTGCTGCTCGAGATCGCCCGCGGTCATCCGCTGGTGCTGAAGAACCCCGAACCGTTCGTGCTGTTTTCCAATTTCGGGCCTGCCGCGCTGGAATTCGAGATCCGCCTGTTCCTGGCGGATGTGATGAACGGCAATATCGTGCAGAACGACATCCGCTTCACCGTGCTGGAAACATTCAGCGATCAGCATATCGAGATACCCTCGACGCCACGCGCGGTCGTCGAGCCCAAGCATGTCAAGGCCTGGCCGACCGACGACGACAAGATCGAGGCCGACTTCGCCGAACAGGAACGAGCAAAGGCGGAAGCCGCGGCCGAGGCCAAACGTCTCTCCAGATCAGGACGCAAGGCGAAGAAGCCTGATCCGGATTAGATCGGCGGTCGTAAGGTTCAGGCCATCAAACCAATTGCGGCATGAATGCGGCATTCAGTTGCGGTTCAGCTTCCATCTCATATAAGCTCCCATGCAAAGGCGAGAATGCCTTGCGAAATGCAACAGAGGCGGTGGGAACACCGATATTGCACATGTGGAAGTCTCTCGTCGCTGCCGTCGCCTTGCTCGCCGTGAGCGGGTCGGCCCATTCCGCCAGCGCGGTCAACAAGGACGCCGAGACCCGCACGCTGATCGTGACGGAAGGCGGCAGCAAGACCGACCTGGCGCTGGCCGCCGGCGAAACCGTGGAATTCTGCCCGAATGGCTGCTTCGTCACCTTGCCCAATGGCGATCTCGAAGCCCTGACCGGCTCGGAAACGGTCGAGATCTCGGGCGGCATCGCCCGCATCAAGTAATTTTTGTCCACATCTCTTGAGAGGCCGGACATTTGCCCGGCCTTTTATTGTTTCCGGTAGCGGTTGTTTAACAATGACACGGGAAATACCGCGGTGACAGCCGCCCACAACCCGGCGTTTTAACGTTCGTTACGCCGTCTCCCCGCTATACGTCTTGTGAAGACGCCGACAAACGGCGCGACGGGTTCGAGGCAGGGCAGGACGACATGGACGCGCGGTCCGACGGAAACGCAATACCGCTTGCGGTCGATCTCGACGGCACGCTGATCGCGACCGACCTGCTATGGGAAGGACTGTTCATCCTTCTCAAGAAGAACCCGCTCTACATTTTCCTCGTGCCTTTCTGGGCCGCCGCCGGGCCGGCCCGGCTGAAGCAGGCCATCGCCCAGCGCGTCGATATCGATCCCGCGTCGCTGCCTTACCGCGCGCCATTGCTCGACCGCATACGGGCCGAGCATGCCGAAGGCCGCAAGATCGTGCTGGCGACAGGCACGCCGCGCAAATTCGCCGACGCCATCGCTCGCCACCTCGGTGTCTTCGACCGGGTGCTGGCGACGGACGGGGTCGACAATCTGACTTCCGGCAAGAAGCGTGCCTCGCTTGTTGCGGCCTATGGCGATGGCGGCTTCGACTATGCCGGCAACAGCCGCCATGATCTCCAGGTTTTCGATGCGGCACGCAGCGCGATCGTGGTGGCGCCGGATCGCCACGCCGCGCGCTGGCAGGCGGCGCATGGCGCCGAAACCATGTCGGCGCCGAAACCGAAATTGCGGACCATCGTCAAAATGCTGCGCGTGCATCAGTGGCTGAAGAATTCGCTGATCGCAGTGCCGATGGTGCTGTCGCACGAATATTTCAACGCCGGCATGATCTGGGAGTGCGTGCTGGCGTTTATCTCGTTCAGCGCGGTGGCGTCGGCCATCTATATCCTCAACGACTTCTTCGACCTGGCGCTTGACCGCAAGCATGCCACCAAGCGTAACAGGCCATTCGCCAGCGGCGCGCTCTCCATCCCGTTCGGGATCGGCGCGATCGCGGTGCTGCTGGCGATCGGCATCGGCACAGGACTGTTTCTGGCGCCCGAATTCCTCGCCGTGCTCGGCGGCTACATGGCTGTCACCACGGCTTACTCGCTGTCATTCAAGCGCATGCTGCTGGTCGACGTGCTGACGCTGGCCGGCCTCTACACGATCCGCGTTCTGGCGGGCGCGGCCGCGACCGGCGTCGAGGTCTCGTTCTGGCTGCTCGCCTTCTCGATCTTCTTCTTCCTGTCGCTGGCGCTGGTGAAGCGCTTCGTCGAATTGCGCACCACGGCCATTCCACCCGGCGAGCGCATTGCCGGGCGCGGATATCGCACCGAGGACCAGGAGATCGTCGCCCAGGCCGGCATGGCTTCGGCCTTCTCCTCGGCACTGGTGCTGGCGCTCTACATGGATAGTGTTGCGGTGCGTGAGCTCTACCCGCATCCCTGGCTGATCTGGCCGCTGCCGCCGATCGTGCTTTATCTCACCATGCGGGTCTGGATCCTGGCGCGTCGCGATGAGATGCATGACGATCCGGTCGTGTTCATCATCCGCGACTGGCGCAGCCAGATCGTGGTGCTGATCGGCGCCGTGCTGCTGGTGATTGGGGGCTGGTAGACATGGCCGGCGAGCGCTTCGACAGCTTCGGGCGCGCGACGTTGCCCGCGCCCCGCGTCATCGGCATCGATGACGCGATCGTGTTGCTGAAGGGCGGCCAGGCCAGGCAAGCCTCGCTGCTTGCCTATGGCAATGGCAGATCCTACGGCGATTCCTGCCAGAACGAGGCCGGCGCGGTCGTCGACATGCGGCCGCTGAACCGCATCCGCGCCTTCAATGCCGAGACCGGCCTTCTCGAAGCGGATGCGGGCGTGCTTTTGTCCGACATCATTGCCCACGCCGCGCCCTACGGCTTCTTCCCGGCAGTCGTTCCGGGCACGCAGTTCGTCACGCTCGGCGGCGCCATAGCCAACGACGTCCACGGCAAGAACCAT
Source organism: Mesorhizobium sp. B2-4-7 (assembly GCF_006442685.1). Classification (NCBI taxonomy): domain Bacteria; kingdom Pseudomonadati; phylum Pseudomonadota; class Alphaproteobacteria; order Hyphomicrobiales; family Phyllobacteriaceae; genus Mesorhizobium; species Mesorhizobium sp. B2-4-7. The sequence continues at coordinate 40,498 of NZ_VFVH01000006.1, read as the reverse complement.
CACCGGCGCGGCACGTTCGGCTGCCATGTCGAAAGTTTCACGCTGCTGCGGTCCAATGGAAGGACCTACCGCTGCTCCGCGACAGACAATCCGCGGTTGTTCCGGGCGACGATCGGCGGCATGGGGCTGACAGGCCTGATCCTGTCGGCCTCGATCCGGTTGATGCGGGTGCATTCCCTCGACATCATCGAGAAGGTGACGCCGTTTCGCGACCTGGGCGAATTTTTCGAGCTGGCCGAGGCGGCGGACCAGGCCAATGAATATGCGGTCGCCTGGATCGATCAACTCGCCGGCGGCCGGCGCAGCGGGCGCGGCCTGCTGTTCACAGGCAACCACGCCGAGCATGGCTCGCATACCGCCGCGCGCGCCGGCAGCAATTTCGCGGTGCCGTTCCAGCCGCCGTTCAATGTGCTCAGCCGACCGTTCCTGAGCGCCTTCAATGCGGCCTACCGATGGCGGAAGGGCCGCTCTGCCGCGCCGCGCCAGGTCGGCTACCAGGGCTTCTTCTTCCCGCTGGACGGCGTGCGCGATTGGAACAGGCTTTACGGTCCGAACGGGCTGTTCCAGCACCAGAGCGTTGTGCCGGAAGAAGCCGCGCGTGAAGCGGTGCCGGCGCTGCTCGCGGCTGCCAGGCGGGCCGGGCAGGGCTCGTTCCTCACCGTTCTGAAACGCTTCGGCGACGTCCGATCCCCGGCGCTGCTCTCCTTCCCGCGGCCTGGCTACACGCTGACGCTGGATTTCCCCAACAGGGGAGCCGCGACCCTGGCGTTGCTGGACGAACTCGACCGCATCGCCATCGGAGCCGGCGGGGCAGTCAACCCCTACAAGGATGCGCGCATGAGTGCCGCAACCTTCGCCGCGTCCTTTCCGGAGTGGTCGCGGCTGGAGGCGCAGCGCGATCCGGCCTTCATGTCCGGCTTCTGGGCGCGCACAGCCAAAAACATCGACCTGCGCAGGCGGGGCGCCGAGGCCGCCGAATAGATAAAATTGAAATGGATCGTGGTTAGCGATCGGTTAACGAGAAGATTTACTCAAAACGTCCTTGTGAGTTCACGAAATCTTTTCGGGTTTGTAATAGAAGGCGTCACGGGTGGGTGAGCTGACATGAAATATATCGTCTTCATTCTCTTTACGGTCATGACGAATGCGGCCGCGCAGCTGATGCTGAAGCAAGGCATGATGTCGCTTGGGCCGATCTCGTTCGAAGGCGCCAACCCGCTTATCAGGCTTTTGCAGATCGTCTTCAGCCCCTGGGTGTTCCTCGGCCTGTGCACCTTCGTCATTTCCATGGCCTCGCATCTCTACGTGCTGTCCAAGGTCGAGCTTTCCTTTGCCTATCCGTTCCTTAGCCTCGCCTATGTCGCCGTCGCGGTCTTCGCCTATTTCGTCTTTCGCGAGGACCTCAATGGCTGGCGCATCGCGGGTATCGGCTGCATCTGCGTGGGCACAGTGCTGATCGCCCAAAGCGGCCGAGACCTGGGTGACCACGGGCATGACGAGCAGACCGTTTCCATCACCTCCGACAAGATCGGCACCAGCGAGATCGTTCGATGAGACATGTGATTTTCGGCGGCGACGGCTTTGTCGGTCGCCACCTTGCCCCGAAGCTCGTGGCGGATGGCGAGGAGGTTGTCGTCGCCGACATCGTCAAGAGCGACCTGGCGCATTATCGCAACGCCGGCTTCGTCCATTGCAACGTGGCCGATCCAGCATCGGTGGCGGCGGTTGGGCTAAAGGCCGACGACATGATCTACAATCTGTCGGCAAAGATGCTGTCGCCGATCCAGGCGCGCGCCAAGCGGCACGATTTCTTCTTTCCGGTCAATTTCCATGGCACCGAGCATATCATGCAGGCGATGGACAAGGCTGGCGCACCCAGGCTTGTCCACTACACGACCGACATGATCTACGGCCACACGGTCACCCAGCCGATGACCGAGGAGCATCCGGTCGCGCCGCTCGGCGAATATGGCTGGTCGAAGCAGAAGACGGAGGAACTGGCCGCCGAATGGCGCAAGCGCGGCATGTCGATCTCGCTGTTTCGCCCGCGACTGATCATCGGGCCCGGCCGCCTCGGCATCCTTGAAAAGCTGTTCAAGCTGATCGACTGGAACCTTCCGGTGCCGATGATCGGCTCGGGCCGGAATCCATACCAGTTCATTTCTGTTTTCGATTGTGCCGAAGCGGCCCGCGCGGCCTGGAAAGCCGGCGTACCGAACGAGGCCTATAATCTGGGTTCGCTCAACCCGCCGCCGGTCAGGAAATTGCTCGGCGACCTGATCAGGCATGCCGGTTCGAAATCGATCCTGATTCCGACGCCGGGCTGGGCGGTGAAGCGCACGCTCGATCTGCTCGACCTCATGAACCTGCCGATCATGGATCCGGAGCAATATCTGATCGCCGACGAGGAGTGCGTGCTCGACGTCTCTAAAGCGGGACGCCAGCTCGGCTGGGTGCCGCAACATCGCGACGAGGACATGCTGATCGCCGCCTACAGTGAATACCGCGCCAGGAAGGCCGGCCACGCCGTCGCCACCAAACATGTGCCCGCCGAATAGCAGTCCACCAACAGTTTCATTTGCGCACGATCCCCGATCCTGCGCGCGGACAGGAGATTGAAATGACCGTCATGGCCAAGCCCGATCAGGCGAGCGCGCGCACCATGGTCAGCGCGCCGGCGCTGTCGCCAGCCACCATCGCCAAGCCTGACCTGATCAGCGTCGAGCAGGCCAAGGCGATGGACGTCGCTGCGATGACGGACCTGTTCAAGGCGCATCTCAACCCGGGCCAGCTGCATTTCATGAAGCTGCTCGGCTTCCACAAGGTCAAGATCGAGCGCGCCGAGGGCATGTTCTACATCGACCAGAACGGCCGCAAGATCCTGGATTTCTTCGGCGGCTTCGGTTCGCTGGCCTTCGGCCACAACCATCCGCGCATCCTCGAAGCGCGGAAAAAATTCCAGGAGGAGAAGCGCCAGGAGATCGCCATCGCCTTCATGTCGCAATATGCGGCCGCGTTGGCCCACAACATCGCCAAATGTTCGCCCGGCGATCTCGACATGGTGTTTCTGGGCTCGTCCGGCTCGGAAGCGATGGAAGCGGCGGTAAAACTCGCCGAGCGTGCCGCCGGCCCGAAGCGGCCGAAAATCGTCTATGCCGAGAATTCCTTCCACGGCAAGACCAAGGGTGTGCTGGCGATCACCGACGGCCAGCTCTACCGCGCCGATTTCAAGGTGGCGGACAATGCGGTCCGGATTCCGTTCGCGGACATCGAAGCGGTCGAGCGCGCATTCCGCGCCGATCCCGAGATCGGCGTGATCGTGCTGGAAACCATCCAGGGCGGCGGCGGCATCATCCAGGCGCCCGCGGAATATTGGCGGAAGCTGCGCGCATTGTGCGATCAATACGGTGTGCTGTGGGTGGCCGACGAAGTGCAGTGCGGCTATGGCCGCTCCGGCCGCTTCTATGCCTTCGAACATTATGGCGTCGTTCCCGACGTGACGGCGCTCGCCAAGTCGCTCGGCGGCGGCAAGGCGGCGGTCGGCGCGATGGTCGCCAGGCGCGAGATCTATATGAAGGCCTACGGCACGCCGAAGACGGCGATGATCCATGCCATGGCGACTTTCGGCGGCATGGGCGAGGCCTGCGTCACCTCGATCGAAGCGCTCAACGTTCTCTATGACGAGGGCCTGATCGACAATGCCGCCGCTACCGGCGAGTACCTTTTGCAGCGCCTCCAGGCACTGAAGGACAAATACCCCAAGGTCATCAAGGACGTCCGCGGTAAGGGGCTCATGATCGGGCTCGAGTTCCATGATTTCTCGCAGACCTTGCCCACGGTGTTGCGGCCGGTGGTCAGCGTGCTTGACGACAAGCTGAAGGGCTCGCTGTCGGGCTTCATCGGCGCGCTGCTGCTGCGTGACTATGACGTGTTGGTCGCCTTCACCGAGTACAACCGCAACGTCATCCGGCTCGAGCCGCCGCTGATCTGCCAGCGCGAGCATGTCGACCGGTTTGTCGACGCTTTCGACAGCCTTTTGTCGCGCGGCATTGTGGGAATCGTGAAGGATTTCGTCAAAAGCCAGGTTCGTTGAGCCCCACGACGATGCTGACCAAGTCGCCCACTCCGCAAAACCCGCTCGACCGGCTCACAGCGGCCGGCCTGGCGTGGGGCGAGGGGACCTATGCGCGGCTGGCGGCACCCATCGGCGCGGCGGCTTTCGCGCTCTACATCCTTTTGACGGCGCTGACGGCCTGGGTGATGCCCGATTCTAATTGGGACATGCTTCCCTATCTCGCCATATCAGAGGAAGGCACATACCCCGATGCGCAGGCGCTGCATGATTATGCCTACAACACCGTCAAGGCCGGGGTCTCGGCAGGTGACTACAAGACGCTGACCGATGATGGCGGCGGCTTCCGCAGCCACATGGCGGAGAATGCCGCCGACTTCCATTCGCTGCTCGGCATGTACCGGATCAAGTTCCTCTACGCCGAGATCCTGTCGACGCTGAGCGCGGCGATGTCGCCGGTCGAAGCGATGCGGCTGGTGCAGGTGGCCTCGGTGCTGCTGTTCGGCGCGATCACGCTGCTCTGGCTGCGCTCGGAAAAGGCCTTGGCGCTGGCGCCGGTGATCGGCGCGGTGTTGATCATGGCCGATTTCGGCGATGCGGCGCGCGCCTCGACGCCGGATCTGCTGACTTCGGCGCTGCTGCTCGGCGGGCTTTACGCCTATGTCAGGGGCCGCGAGGCGGCGACGGCGATCCTGCTCTTCCTCGCCTTCATGGTGCGGCCGGACAATATTGTCTTTCTTGCCGTTTTCGCCGTTCTGCTCATCGCCTTCCGGCAGCAGGCATGGGGTGCGCTGGCCGGTTTTGCGGCGTCCTTCGTCGCGTATTTCGCCATCTCGCACTGGGCGCATCATCCTGGCTGGTGGCCGCATCTGTGGTTCTCCAGCGTCGCGCAGCACTACAATATGGACGGGTTCGAGCCGCCGTTCTCGGTCGTTGCCTATCTCAAGGCATTTGCCGCATCGCTGTTGCGCGCCGTCAACCTGAACAGCTGGGTCGGCGTCTCGGTGCTGGCGCTGGCCGGCTGGTACGCGGCCGGCCGGACCGGCTTCCGGCTCGACCGACGCGCCGGCATTCTGTTCGCCGCGCTCGTGCTCGGCGCGCTGGCTAAATTCACCGTCTTCCCGATCCACGACACGCGCATCTATTTCCCGCATCTGGTCCCGCCATTCCTGCTGCTGGCCACCCCTTTCATGGCGCTGTGGGCGACAGTCGCCCGCGGCCGGCACCGCGCCGCCTTGCATGCCATTCCCGGAGACACGCCATGAGTTCGCTGTCCAGCCTGACGCGCATCGCGCTGTCGCTTGGCCTTCCGGCCGGTTTGCTCGACCGGGGGCCGTCGCTGCGCGGCACGAAATTCCTGGCCGGGGCGGCATTGAAAGCGCGCCTCGGCGGGACAAGGCGGCCCTTCCAGATGGTCAATGTCGGCGCCTGCGACGGCGCGCTGTTCGACGACGTCACGCCCTGGCTGCATCGTATTCCAGGCGCCCGTGCCCTGCTGGTCGAACCGATCCCCTATAACCAGAAGCGCCTGCGCGCCAACTATCCCGATACCAACCGGTTCATCATCGAGCCGGTTGCCGTCACGAAAACAAGGGGGACGATCACCGTCCACACCTTCGATGCCGCCGCGCTCGAGGCCGGCACGCTGCCGATCGAGTTCATCGGCTGCTCCTCGGTTACCGACACCAACCTGATGTCGGGCAAGAATGCCTGGGGCGAGGATGACGTGAATTTCAACAAATTCGCGCCCTATCTCAGGGACATCGAAGTGCCGTCCGAGACCTTGCAGACATTGCTCGACCGCAACGGCATCAGCCATATCGACGCCTTCCTCGTCGATTGCGAGGGCGCAGACTGGATGGTCTTCGAGCAACTCGATCTCCAACGCTACCGTCCGGGCATGATCAAGGTCGAGGTCGGCGCACTGCCCGCTCCGGAGATCGGCCAGGTCGTGGTCAAGCTCAAGACCGCCGGCTACCAGGTCGGTTTCCAGGCCGAGGACATCTGGGCCTTCGCCTGACGGCAGCGATTTTCCTGATCCAAATCGGGTCGCGACGCATTCGCGGCGTGTCGCAAACAGGCGGTAGCGCGCTCATCGTCGTCTGCATATTGTGCGCCGATCAGACGGGCGCCGACGCCGCCCGCAACAGCACCTGGAGTCGCGGGCAATGGCAGAGTTTCCGAACAAGGCGAAGGTCGTCATCATCGGCCTGGGTGGCATTGTCGGCGCGTCGATCGCCCATCACCTGATCGAACGCGGCTGGGACGACATTGTCGGTATCGACAAATCAGGCATCCCGACCGACATCGGCTCGACGGCGCACGCTTCCGACTTCTGCTACACCACCAGCCACGATTTCCTGTCCTGCTGGACGACGCTCTACTCCATCGATTTCTACGAGAAGATGGGCCATTACGCGCGCATCGGCGGCCTCGAAGTCGCGCGCGTCGGCGATGACAGCCGCATGGCCGAAATCAAGCGCAAGATCGCCTCGGCCAAGGCTTTTGGCACGCGCGCCCGGCTGATCGAACCGGCCGAGATCAAGGAGAAATTCCCGCTCATCGAAGAGACAATGGTGCAGGGCGGCCTGTGGGATCCCGACGCCGGCCTGGTCATCCCGCGCTCGCAGACGGTCGCCGGCAAGCTCGTCGACCAGGCGGAAGCCTCGGGCAAGCTCAAATCCTTCGCCAACACGCCGGCCCGGTCGCTCGTCGTCAAGGACGGCCGCATCAGCGCCGTGGTGACCGACCGCGGCACTATCGAGGCCGACTACGTCATCGTCTGCGCCGGCATCTGGGGGCGGCTGATCGCCGAGATGGTGGGCGAGGACCTGCCCGTCATGCCGATCGACCATCCGCTCACCTTCTTCGGGCCCTACAATGAGTTCGCCGGTACGGGCAAGGAGATCGGCTGGCCGCTGCTGCGCGACCAGGGCAATTCCGCCTATATGCGCGACACCGGTGATCCCAAGACCGCCGAGGGCGGGCAGATCGAGTGGGGTTACTACGAAGAGACCAATCCACGTCTTTGCCATCCGCGCGACCTGCTCGAGAAGGACCAGGCCCGGCTTTCGCCTTCGCAGCGCGACCTCGACATGGAGCAGATCCTGGCGCCGCTGGAGCGCGCCATGGAACTGACGCCGATCCTGGGCGAACTCGGCTACAACGAAAGCCATTCCTTCAACGGCCTGCTGCAGGTGACGGCGGATGGCGGTCCGTCGATGGGCGAGAGCCAGAAGGTGAGGGGGCTGTGGTATGCCGTCGCCATCTGGGTCAAGGACGGCCCCGGCATGGGCAAGCTCATCGCCGACTGGATGACGGACGGCCGCACCTCGATCGACCATCACGCGATCGACTATGCGCGCTTCTATCCGCACCAGACCAAGGAGCAGTTCATCTGGGATCGCTGCACCGAGACGGCGATGAAGGTCTACAATCCTGCCGTGCATCCGCGCGAGCCCTTCTCCAAGGGCCGCAATATCAGGCGCTCGCCGTTCTGGGAGCGCGAGAAGGAACTCGGCGGCTATTTCATGGAGCTGGGCGGCTGGGAGCGCGCGCACGGCTATGCCGCCAACGAGCATCTTCTGGAGAAATACGCCAACCGGGTGCCGGTGCGCGAGAACGAATGGGACAACCGCCATTTCTGGCGCGTGTCCAATGCCGAGCATCTGGCGATGAGCGAAGACTGCGGCATCGTCAACCTGTCGCACTTTTCGATGTATGACATCGAGGGACGCGACCACGTCGCGCTGCTGGAGTGGCTGTGCGCGGCCAAGATCGGCGGCGACAACAATATCGGCAAGGGCATCTACACCCACTTCCTCGACGAGGAAGGCATGGTGCGCGCCGACTTCACGGTCATCCGCATGGCCGACCGCTGCCGTTTGATCGATGGCGCGGACGCCGGCCCGCGCGACTTCCAGTACATGCGCCGCACCGCGCAGGATAAAGGTTTCGATGTCACCATCACCGATGTGACGGAAAAATACGTCACCATCGGCATCTGGGGCCCGAACGCGCGAGCAACCCTGCAAAAGGTGGTCGAGAATCCCGAGGGCCTTGCGCTGGAGAATTTCCCGTTCGCCGCGATCAAGCCGATCCGGATCGCCGGCAAGGACGTCACCGCCTTCCGCATCTCCTATGTCGGCGAACAGGGATGGGAACTGCACATGCGCTACGAGGACGGCCTGGCCGTCTGGGATGCGCTGCGCTCGACCGGCGTCATGCCGTTCGGCGTCGAGACCTATGCCAATACGCGGCGCATGGAAAAGAGCCTGCGTTTGCAGAATGCCGATCTGCTCACCGAGTACAACCTGCTCGAGGCCGATCTTGCCCGCCCGAAAGTCAAGGAGAACGACTTCTGCGGCAAGGCCAAGCACCTGGAATACCGCGCCCGCGAGCACCAGCCGGCGATGCTGTGCACGCTGGTGATGACCGAAAACACCGATTCCAAGGGTGTGGCGCGTTATCCGGTGGGCACGATGCCGGTGCTGGACCCCGAGACCGGCGAGACGCTGGTCGACGAACTCGGCCGCCGTTCCTTCACCACGTCGGTCGCTTACGGCCCGACCATCGGCAAGAACATCGCGCTCGCCTATCTGCCATGGGCCTATGCCCAAGAGGGCCGCAAGCTGAAGGTGGAGTATTTCGGCGAGACCTATCCGGTCGAGGTCGCCGGGGTCGGCTACAAGCCGCTCTACGATCCGGAGAATCTGAAGCCGAGAAGCTAGGCAACCTCCCAGCAGGGCTCGTGAGCAAATTTTGATAAGCCCGGCGGCTATGGTCGGGCTTTTCTCTTTTTCGGCTGGCGATTCTGGCTTACCCTGCGGCATGTCTGCTTTTGCTCGCGCAAGACATCTGCTTTCAGGCGCCGCCGCCCTGGCGCTGATGCTGTGGCTGGCCCCGGTGTCGCTCGCGGACGAACCCGTCGACGTCGAACTGGTGCTGGCGGTCGACGTCTCGCTGTCCATGTCGGCGGACGAGCTCGAGATCCAGCGTCGCGGCTACGCTGCTGCATTGACGCACGATCATGTGCTGCAAGCCATCGCCGCCGGCGCTTATGGCAGGATCGCCGTTACTTATGTCGAATGGGCTGGCACCAACTCGCAGCACGTCATCGTGCCGTGGACGGTGATCTCCACTCGCGCCGACGCCGAGCAGGTGGTGGCGCGGCTGTCCGCCCAGCCTCCCAACAGCGCGCGGCGCACGTCTATCTCCGGCGCGCTGGAATTCGGCGCGGACCTTTTCGCCGAAAGTGGCTTTCAAGGGACGAAGCGGGTCATCGATATTTCCGGCGACGGCCCCAACAACCAGGGCGCGCCGGTCGATATCATCCGCGACGAGGTGGTCAAGCAAGGCATCGTCATAAACGGCTTGCCGCTGATGACCCGCGGCGGTTTCACCAGCGCCTACGATGTCAACGATCTCGACCGCTATTACAGCGACTGCGTCATCGGCGGTCCCGGAGCCTTCATGGTTCCGGTCAACGACTGGACGCAGTTTCCCGAAGCTATCCGCCGCAAGCTTGTGCTTGAGCTCGCCGGCCCGGCCTCGCCGCGGTCGGTTGACCAGGCCAATCGTCCGCCGGTGGTGCTGGCGCAGGCCGAACAAACCAGCGATTGCCTGGTCGGCGAAAAGATGTGGCGCAACCGCAATTGGATGCTCGATAGCCGCTGAGAAATTCCAGAAAAAGCGCATAGCGCTTTGCCGGTACGCGCGTAACGCTTTCCCTTTGGAATTGATTGAAAAAAATAGTCAAAGCGGTTCGGCGTTTCCGTGGAATGCCGAACTGTTCCAGGCTTGCCAGTCCGGCAGAAGCAGTGGCAAACTGATCTTGCCGCGCCATCCGGCGGGCGGGGTGACGCGGTCAAACCGAGGAAACACCAGATGAGACGTCTAGCTATCCTGACTGCGGTCGCGTCCATGCTTTACGCCGACGGCGCCAGCGCCCAATACGACGATCAGGCCGCCTGCATCATGTTCGAAAATGGCAATTTTCGCGGACGGTCGATCGCGCTCGGGGCCGACGATTCGGTCAATTTTCGCGGCCGCGAGTTCTGGAACGACCGCGTGTCGTCGGTGATCGTTCGCCGAGGCTGCACTCTCGTTGCCTATGAGGATTCGCGCAGGGGAGGCCGATCGATCGAGATCAGGCGCAGGGTCCGCGATTTCGGCGGTAGCGACTGGAACGACCGAATCTCGTCCGCGGAGTGCTACTGCGACCAGTATTGACGACAAGGTCCTCGGCCTTGCCGTTTTGTGGCGGCAAGGCGAACCTTCGTCGCCGACGATGTGGGCAAACACGGCCCTGTTCATTGACAGCCGGGCGGCGTCCGTGAACATTCCCCCAGAGAAAACAAAGGGGAACTGACATGAACAGGACCATTATCCTTACGCTGGCGCTTGCCGCCGGCTTGTCCGCGCCGGCGACGGCCGCCACATCGGTCACTATCGGGATCAGCGGCTGGACCGGCTTCGCGCCGCTAACGCTCGCCAAACAGGCGGGACTCTTCGAGAAGCACGGCCTCGACGTGACCTTGAAGAAAGTGCCGCAGGCCAGCCGCCCGCTCGCCATCGCCAGCGGCGACCTGCAATGCGCCGCCACCACGGTCGAGACGTGGCAGGTGTGGAACGCCAGCGGCGTGACCACCAAGCAGATCTTCCAGCTCGACAAATCCTACGGCGCCGACGGCATCGTGGTGCGCAACGACATCAAGACCGTCGCCGACCTCAAGGGCAAGACTGTCGCGTCCTCGGCGCCGGGCACCTCGCCCTATTTCCTGCTGGCCTGGGTGCTGAACAAGAACGGCATGTCGACAAAGGATGTCACGGTCGTCAATCTCGAGCCGGACGCGGCGGCGCAGGCCTTCCTTGCCGGCCAGAACGACGCGGCCGTCACCTATGAGCCGTTCATCTCGGCGGTGCGCGACAAGGCCGACCAGGGCCACATATTGGCGACCACGCTCGATTACCCGATGGTGCTCGACACGGTCGGCTGCACGCCCGAATTCCTCAAAGCCAATCCGGACGCCGCCAAGGCGCTTGCCGACAGCTATTTCGACGCGCTCGACCTGATCAAGAAGGACCCGCAGAAATCCTACGGCATCATGGGCGCGGACGTGAAACAGTCGGCCAAGGAGTTCGAGGATTCGGCGAAGTACCTGAAATGGGCCGACCGGGCGGAGAACAAGCAGTTCTTCACCAAGGAGTTCCAGGATTTCTCCAAGACCGCCGGCGAGCTTCTGCTGCAGATGGGGCTGATCAAGGAAGCGCCTGACGTCTCCACGCTGGCCGATACCAGCGCCGTGGCGAACTGAGCGGCCGCTGTCTTGCGGCGGCGCCCCGCGCCGCCGTTTCGCTTCCACAAGGACCGTTGTAAATGCCGCGCCCCCTGCATCCGATCTCGCCGGGCACGCGAACCGTGCTCGGCATTTCCTTCTTCGTGCTGTTCGTCGTTTTCTGGGCGTGGATCACGCTTGGCGGCCACGTCAACCGCATCTTTCTCGCCGATCCGCTGTCGATGCTGCGGGATGGCTGGCGGCTGCTGGTCGAGGACCGGTTCTGGCTCGACATACTGATCACCATCTGGCGCGTCTTCGGCGGCTTTGTGCTGGCATCGGCCGTCGCCGTGCCGCTGGGCATAGCGATGGGCGCGTGGAAACCTGTCGAGGCGTTCCTGGAGCCGTTCGTCTCCTTCGCCCGCTACCTGCCGGCCTCGGCCTTCATTCCGCTGCTCATCCTTTGGGCCGGCATAGGCGAACTGGAGAAGCTGCTGGTCATCTTCGTCGGCTCCGTGTTCCAGATCATGCTGATCATCGCGGTAAAGGTCGGCTCAACGCGCCGCGATCTCGTCGAGGCGGCCTACACGCTCGGCTCCACGGACAACGGCATCGTCAAGCGTGTAATCATGCCCGCCAATGCGCCCGAGATCGCCGAGACGCTGCGGCTGGTGCTCGGCTGGGCTTGGACCTATGTCATCGTCGCTGAACTGATCGGCTCGTCGTCGGGCATCGGCTACATGATCATCAACAGCCAGTCGCGACTGGCAACCGGCCAGATCATCTTCGGCATCATCGTCATCGGGCTGATCGGGCTGTTGTCCGATCTTGCCTTCAAGGCGCTTAATCGCTGGCTCTTCCCATGGAGCCTGGCATGAGCAAGCTTCTCATCGAGGGCGTCTCGCGCACGTTCGCCGGCGTGCGCGGCGGCTCACCGGTCCAGGCGCTGATGCCTGTCGACCTGGCGGTCGCGGCCAATGATTTCATCACCATCCTGGGACCTTCGGGATGCGGGAAGTCGACGCTCTTGCGCATCGTCGCCGGGCTGGAGGCGCCGAGCGAAGGGCGCGTGCTGCTCGACGGCAAAGCGGTGATCCGGCCGGGGCCGGATCGCGGCATGGTCTTCCAGTCCTATACGCTGTTCCCATGGCTGACGGTCGCCGAAAACATCGCCTTCGGCCTGCGGGAACGCGGCATGGCCGAGCGGGAGAGGGGCGAAATCGTCGCCTCCTATATCGACCTCGTCGGGCTGAAGGGCTTCGAGAACCACTGGCCGAAGCAACTTTCCGGCGGCATGCAGCAGCGCACGGCGATCGCCAGGGCGCTGGCCAATGACCCCGCGATCCTTTTGCTGGACGAGCCGTTCGGCGCGCTCGACAACCAGACGCGCGGGCTGATGCAGGAGTTGCTGCTCGGCATCTGGGAACGGCGCAAGAAGACGGTTCTGTTCGTCACCCACGACATCGAGGAGGCGATCTTCATGGCATCGCGCGTGGTGGTGATGACGGCCAGGCCCGGCCGGATCAAGTCGGACGTCGCCATCGACCTGCCGCACCCGCGCCACTACACGCTGAAGACCAGTCCGGAATTCTCCGTGTTGAAGGCGCGGCTGACCGAGGACATACGTGTCGAGGCGATGCGGTCGGCAGAGGCGCTCTGAGGCGCGCCTCTATGCCGCCAGCAGCTGCTTGCGGTCGACGCGTTCCTGCTGCGGCGAGCGGGCGTAGAGCTCGCGGTAGCATTTCGAGAAATGCGAGGCCGAAACGAAGCCGCAGGCGACCGCCACCTCGACCACCGGCATCGAGGACTGGATCAAGAGATGCCTTGCACGGTCGAGGCGGATTTCGAGATAATAGCGGGCCGGCGAGCGTCCCATCTCGGTGCGGAACAGCCGCTCGATCTGGCGACGCGACAGGTCGACATGGTCGGCGATCTCGATCAGCGACAGCGGCTCCGACAGATTGCCTTCCATCAGTTCGATGATGGTCAGCACTTTCGAGTTCTGTACGCCGAGCCGGGCGCGCAGCGGCAGGCGCTGGCGGTCGGTGGGGCTGCGCACACGGTCGGTCAGCACCTGTTCGCAGACGCGGTTGACGAGATTCTCGTCGAAATCGTCGCCGATCAGCTTCAGCATCATGTCGAGCGCGGCGGTGCCGCCGGCGCAGGTGTAGATGTTCTGGTCGATCTCGAACAGGTCGGCAAAGACATTGGCCTTCGGGAATGCCTCGGAGAAGCCCGGCAGGTTCTCCCAATGGATGGCGCAGCGCTTGTTGGACAACAGGCCGGCAGCGGCCAGAACATGCGCTCCGGTGCACAGGCCGCCGACGGAGACGCCACGATTGTATTCCTCGCGCAGCCAGGCGAAAGCGGACTTGTTCTGATAGCGCTCGACATTGGTGCCGCTACAGACGATGGCCATGTTGGGGCGATCCGGCCCTCCCATTTTCCTGCGCTCCTCCTCCAGCGAGGTGTTGACCGCGCATTCGACACCGTTCGAAGCGCGCACCGGCTTGCCGTCGATGCTGGCGAGGCGCCATCGATAGGCCTCGTAGCCGAGCATGCGATTGGCCGAGCGCAGCGGGTCGAGCGCCGTCGCAAACGCGATCATGGTGAAGTCGGGAATGAGAAAAAATACAAACGATCGCTTGATCGGATGCTTAACGGCGTTCACGGGAACCTCACGCAGCCATGGCGCGAACAGAATGTCGCGAATAGCATAGCGACAACAGGAAAAACCATCCTTGTCAATCGGCTAAGGAGCTTTAGCAAAATTTAATTTGCGACATGGGTCGCAAATGGGCAATCGTGTTGCGATGCCGCGCAGCCGCGGCGCCGTCCATGATGGAAGCGCCGTCAGGGGTGTGCAAACAAACGCCGCCTCGGCGGAACCGGGCGGCGTCATCTATTCAGGCAGCGCGAAGGAGCGCTGCCTGCGGGATCGGTTCAGGCGACGAAACCGAGGCGTGCGGCAGCCATGGCGCCGGTCTGGCCGGGCATGGTGTTGGCAAGGCGCTGGCGCTCGAGGGCCGTGGTCAGGTTCATTTCGCGGCGAGGGAAAAGGCGGGCAAAAAGCTTCATGTTCATCTCCAATCGGTTGCTCAGACGGGTCGCCTTCGCTTGATGGAGTGGGGCAGCTCGTTTGCTGGCGTGGATATAGGCTTGTGTAAGTAAAAACTAAATCGCAAAAGCGAAGCACTTCATATGAAAAGCGACACGCAAGGCGGGAGCCTTTGTAGGCACTCCCGGATTTTTCGTTAGCTTACAAAGCGTTAGCTCAAAACCCAGCCGCTATGCGGCTTGTTCATATGCGCCATGCAGCGGCAGCATGGCTCCGAAATTCATGTGAACGCAAATAAAACGGCAAAATAGGTCGGTAAAACAAGAAGACCTGCCCGGCGGTTTGCGCGGCAGGCCTTCAATGCATGATACACACGGTTTACTTTGCTCCAGCCCAGGATCCGACGCCGGCGCGTATGCCGGCCTTCGTGTCGGCCGCTTCAGGCCAGCCAATATCCTTCTGCAGCTCGATCGGCAGGGAGCGGATGGCGCGTTCGGTCTGGTAGCGGGCGCGGGCCGCGCTGAATTCGGTCGCAAGCCGACCGATGGATGACAGGATAGACATTTCGATCTCCTCGTGTCGGGGCGGAAGTGCCCGGCAATGCCTTACGTCAGGTCTGTATCAGCTTCATTGCATGTCGAAGGCAGGTCTGTGTCGTGATCGTTTCGTGGCTGCCTTGGCAGCATCCTGCTTCGATGGAGTTGACTATGCGCCCGAACTGATGTTCAATCAAACGAAATGGAATGATAGTTTGCATCAGAAAAATTGAAGGTCGATCGTCATGAACGCCCCACTCAATCATCCGCTGCCGCTGCTGGACCTCGACGTGCTGCGCACTTTCGTGGCGATCGCCGAAACCGGCAGCTTCACCACCGCGGCCAATGCCGTCTTCCGTACGCCCTCGGCGGTCTCCATGCAGATCAAGAAGCTGGAAGATATTCTGGGCCGCTCGGTGTTCGCGCGCGATGCGCGCTCGGTGACGCTGACCACCGACGGGGAAATGCTGCTGGGCTATGCCCGTCGTATGCTGTCGATCAATCGCGAGGCGGTGTCCAAGTTCATCATTCCCGACATTGTCGGCGTGGTGCGGCTGGGTTCGCCGGACGATTATGGCGAGCGCGTGCTGCCGCATGTGCTGAAGCGTTTTGCGCAGTCGCATCCATCGATCGCCGTCGACGTCACCATCGACCAGAGCAGCAATCTGCGCCGGCGCATGGATGACCGGGCGCTCGACATCACGCTGCTCACCAATTCCTACAAGACCAGTGCGCTCGGCGCCGAGGTGCTGTTGACGGAACCGATCGTCTGGGCCGGCGCCAAGGGCGGCTGCGCGCATCTGCGCGAACCCTTGCCGGTGTCGCTGTGGGAAGAGGGCTGCGCCTGGCGGGCAGGGGCGCTCGAAGCGCTGAGCCGCGAGGGCCGCAACTACCGCATCGCGTATATGAGCGCGCATACGGCCGGCCAGCGCGCCGCCATCATGTCCGATCTCGCCGTGGCGCCGCTGCCGAAGTCTTTCCTCGGCAACGACATGGTCGAGCTCTGCCCCAAGGACGGCATGCCCGATATCGGCACCTACAACCTCGCCATGGTGGTAGCGCCGGATGCCAGCGCGCCGGTCAAGGCGGTGGCCGACCACATCCGGGCGACGTTCGAAGTCTTCCGGGAAACCGGCAAGTTCTGATCAACCGGGGTGCTCTGACTGGAGGCCCTGCCCCGAAGCCTCGGTGGACGGCGCTTCGAAGCCTGCTCCGGCGCCTTCAACAGGGGGCGAGGAGTTCTCGGTCAGAAACGCCACGATCCGTTCGCGCGCGCGGCGCGATTCCGGCATATCGATCAGCGGCCAGACGTGGAACATCCCTTCCTCGTGCACGAGCTCTACCTCGACGCCGGCGGCCCGCGCCTTTTGTGCGAAGATCAGATTGTCGGGCGTGAGAAGATCGCGAGAACCCGCCAGGAGCAATGTCCTGGGTAGTACCGAGAGATCGCCATAGACGGGGCTGATATGCCAGTCAGTCGGGTCTATTCCGGCACTGTAGAGCCGGATGGCCTCCCGTCCGCCCGCGATGCCCAGCCAGGGATCGTTCCGCTCCGCCTCGAACACCTCGGGGTTTGCAAGCGAGACGTCGAGGCCGGGTGAGATCAGCACATGGCGCGACGGCAAGGGCAGGCCTTCTTCGGCAGCCATCATGGTGAGCACCACGGCCATGTTGCCGCCGGCGGAATCGCCCATGAAGATTATGTCTTCCGCCTCCGTCTCGCCGAGCATCCGGCGATAGACGTCGCCGACCATGCCGAACATGGCGTGGAAGTCATGCTCGGGCGCGATGGGATAGATGGGCACAGTAAAGGCATAGCCCAGCCGGTCGGCCATGTCGGCGATCAGGTGCCAATGATAGGGCGTGATCTCAAAGACATAGGCGCCGCCGTGAAGATAGAGAATCCGCTTGCGCTCGCCGGCCCTGGGGGCGATCTCGTAGACGGGAAAGCCGTCGACGGTGCGTGTCTCGATGTTGAAGCGCTGCTGCACTGACGCCGGAGGGTGATGGTCCTCCGTCCGGCGCGCCGCAGCGATCCAGCGCTGCAGGTTTTCCGGGCTGGAAAACGCCTTCTTGCGACTGTGCCTGAGCACGAAGGACACGACGTGGCTTTTCAAACTTGGCATGCGGATACACGGGTCTCGGCGGCAGCCGACTAAGAGAAGTCCCCTTCATATTTGAAGATCGTGCCCTGGTCGAAGATGTCAAGATTTACGCTGTGTGCACACGTCGCTGTGATCGGCCCCGCATTTCTCGTGGGAGGGATCAGCGCTGCGGCAGAAGGGCTGCGCGCAGGCGGTTGCTGGTGACGGCCGAAGCCCCCGCGCGGGCTCCGGCGCGTGCCGAGCAGTTTGTATTTTTCGGCGAAGGTCATCAGCGCGCAAAGCCCAAAAGCAGTGCGGCAAGTGCTGCCTGCGGGTCGCTGGGCGGCGAGGCCGGCCAGCCGATGTCCTTCTGGACGTGCGCCGGCAGGCTGTTCAGGGCGCGGACGGCCTTGTTCCTGGCATGGGCCTGCCTGATGGTCGCACCGTAGCGGCCGAGATTTTCAAACATCGACATTTTCATCTCCCCTTGAAGAACGGCGGCGGCCGAGGATTATCTTCGGCCGCCGTTCGATGCCGGGTAAATGCGCCTGCCATGTATCGGTCGGATTTCGCGAAAACGGCGATTTGGTTTCCGGATCAGTCAATCCGGAAACATTTGCATACAAATGAAATGGGCGTTCGATGCCGGTGGCAGGTGGGCGTCAGATAGTGCCTGTGATTCTCCTCGCATGCCCATGCTATTCCCGGCCACGTCGCGCGGCGTGGCCTTCGCGCGAGCGCCGGCGCGGGGTGGCGTCGCCGGCGATGCCGTCTTCGCTCACTGTCTTGCGCGGCGGCAGTTTTACCACCGCCGACAGCTTCGGGAACGGATCGACCTTGTTCGGCAACGCCATCGCATAGACGAAGTGCTCCTGGAATTTGGGCTCCAGTGCGGTCTCGATCTTCTCGATCTGGCTGACCGTCTCCTCGATCTCGCGACGATAGCCGCGATTGAGCAGCGCCATGCGCGCACCCGCGCCGGCGGCGTTGCCGACGGCCGAGACCTTGTCGAGGTCGCAATCGGGGATCAGGCCCAGCACCATGGCGTATTTCGGATCGATGAAGGAGCCGAAGGCGCCGGCGAAGTGGATGCGGTCGACATGGTCCGTGTTCTGCTTTTCCATCAACAGCTTGGTGCCGGCATAAAGCGCTGCCTTGGCGAGCTGGATGGCGCGCACGTCGGTCTGGGTGATGGTGATCTTCGGCCCATCTTCGTTTAATGCGGCGGAGCCTTCCTTCAGCACGTAGGAGAAGGTGCGGCCGTTGGCGACGATACGCGGCGAGCGCATGCTGAGCGATCCGTCGACGACGCCGTCTTCGGAAATGATGCCGGCCAGATACATCTCCGCAACGATCTCGATGATGCCGGAGCCGCAAATGCCGGTGACGCCGGTCGCCTGCACGCTGTCGAGGAACCCCGGCTCGTCGGACCACAGTTCAGAGCCGATGACGCGGTATTTCGGCTCCAGCGTGTCGGGATCGATGCGCACGCGCTCGATGGCGCCGGGCGCCGCGCGCTGGCCGCCGGAAATTTCCGCGCCTTCGAAGGCCGGACCGGTGGGCGAGGAAGCGGCCACGACCCGCGCACGATTGCCGAGCACGATCTCGGCATTGGTGCCGACGTCGACGATCAGCATCATCTCGTCCTGGCGATGCGGGCCCTCCGACAGCGTCACTGCCGCGGCGTCGGCGCCGACATGGCCGGCGATGCAGGGCAGCATGTAGAGGCGTGCGCCAGGGTTGAGCTTGAGGCCGATATCCGAGGCCTTGATGCGCACCGCGCCGGAGACGGCGAGCGCGAAGGGGGCGCCGCCGAGTTCGGTCGGATCGATGCCGAGGAACAGATGGTGCATGATCGGATTGCCGACGAAGACGGAATCCAGGATGTCGTTGCGCTGGACATTGCCTTCGGCGCAGACCTTGTCGACAAGGCCGGAGATCGCCTCGCGCACGGCGACCGTCATGCCCTCACGGCCATCCGGGTTCATCATCACATAGGAGACGCGGCTCATCAGATCCTCGCCGAAGCGGATCTGCGGGTTCGACGTCCCGGACGAAGCGGCGACGCGGCCCGACAGCAGCGACACCAGATGCATGGCGATGGTGGTCGAGCCGATATCGCAGGCCAGCCCATAGGCCTCGTTCTTGAGGCCGGGCCACAAAGCGATGACGCGCGCGATGTCGCTGTCGGCATCCTTGTGGATGGCGGCGGTCGCGGTCCAGTTGCCCTTGCGCAATATGCCCTGCACCTGCGGCAGCAAATAGAAATCGAATTCGAGGTTCTTGAAGTTCCAGTCCTTCATCAGCGCGATCTTGAGCCGGTCGAGGTCGCCTGACGGATTGTGCATGTCGGGTTCTTCGATCTCGACATAGCACATGCGGATCGCCGTATCCCGGGCGATCACCCTGGTGTCGGCATCCTTGCGGATGGTCTGTGCGTTGATGACCGTGTCCTGCGGCACGTCGATGACGAGGTCGCCGAGGATCTGCGCCGAGCAGGAGAGGCGGCGCCGTTCCGGCAGGCCGCGCACGCGTTCATAGCGCTCTTCCTTCGGGCCCTTGGGCGAGATGTGGTCGTTGGAAGAGACGATCTTGTGCTTGGCGAAATTGCCTTCCTGCACCTCGATCTGGCAGCGTCCGCAAGTGGCGCGCCCGCCGCACACGCTTTCGACATAGACGCCGAGCTGGCGCGCGGCGTCGAGCACCGGCGTGCCGACCGGAAACCGCCCGCGCTTGCCCGACGGCATGAACAGCACGAGCGGATCGGTGATGTTGGTATGCGAATTCACGATTGCGCGCCTATCCCCTTGCCATGCGGGCTTCACGGCCGCCACGACGGCGACCACCATTGCCGCCGCCTTCGCCTGGTGCATTGACCGCCGTCGGTGCGGCGACCGCCTGGCCGCCTTCGGCCGGCTTGTAATCCTTATAGGTGCGAATCCAGTTGGTGCAATTCTCGTCGGTGCCGTTCAGAACGTTGGCGCCGCGCACGGCCTCCATTTCCTGCGGGCGCACCGGGTTCATGATCGCCGAGGTCATGCCGGCGCCGATCACCATCGGGATGAAGGCGGCGTTGATGCCGTGGCGGTGCGGCAGGCCGAAGGAGATGTTGGACAGGCCGCATGTGGTGTTGACCTTCAGTTCCTCGCGCAGGCGCCGCAGCAGGGCGAACACCTGGCGGCCGGCATCTCCCAGCGCGCCGATCGGCATGACCAGTGGATCGACGACGACGTCATGGGCGGGAATGCCGAAATCGGCGCAGCGCTGCACGATTTTCTTGGCGACGGCGAAACGAACGTCCGGATCCATCGAAATGCCGGTCTCGTCATTGGAGATGGCCACGACCGGGACGTTGTATTTCTTGATCAGCGGCAGGATAGCTTCGAGTTTTTCCTCCTCGCCGGTGACGGAGTTGACCAGCGGACGGCCCTTGGCGACCTTGAGTGCCGCCTCGATAGCGGCTGTAACCGAGGAGTCGATCGACAGCGGCAGGTCGACCAGGCCCTGCACGATCTCCAGCGTCTGCACCAGCAATGCCGGCTCGGTCGCGTTGGGGTCGACGGCGGTGACGCCGGCATTGACGTCGAGCATGGTGGCGCCGCAAGCGGCCTGTTCGAGTGCGTCCTTGATGACGGTTTCGAAATTGCCGGCGACCATCTCGGCGGCGAGTTTCTTGCGGCCGGTCGGGTTAATGCGCTCGCCAATCACGCAGAAGGGCTGGTCGAAGCCGATGATGATTTCTCGTGTCGCCGAGGCAACGATGGTCCGGGTCATGAAATCTCTCCGTCGTGATATAAAGAGTTCTTTATATCGTTATCTCTTGTCGATCAAGCGAATGGTGGTTCTCCGCGCAAGTCAATGCGCGGTTTTCACCATGTCCACCTGGGTTTCGGTAACATCGTCGTGCAGGATATGGTCGAGCCGGTCGGCGACCATCTGGTCGTCGCGGCGGATCTCGCGCTTCCAGGGCTGGCGGCCCTTCAGCACGCCCGATTCATCGACGATCTCGGCGACATACTCCTCCTGGCGATAGGCCATCACATGGATGCCTGAGACACCGGGGATTTCCTTCACTTCGTTGATGATGTCGATGCAGAGCTGCTTGCCTTCCTTCTTCTGGTCCTGGGCGCCTTCCAGCCGCTTGATGACGGTATCCGGAATATGGATTCCCGGCACGTTGGAGCGGATCCATTTGGCCGTCTTGGCCGAGGCGAGCGGTCCGACGCCGCAAAGGACGAACACTTTCTCCGTGTGGCCGAGATCGCGTGCCTTCTGCATGAAGGTCCTGAACATCGGTACGTCGAAACAATACTGCGTTTGAACGAACTGAGCGCCGGCGGCGATCTTCTTGCCGAGATGGATCGGGCGGAAGTCGAAGGGCGGTGCGAACGGATTGACGGCCGCGCCGAGGAACAGCTGCGGCGGCGTGGTGAGCTTGCGGCCGGACAGGAACTTGCCGTTGTCGCGCATGATGCGGATGGTTTCGAGCAGCGACATGGAATCGAGGTCGAACACCGGCTTGGCGCCGGGCTGGTCGCCGGCCTGTACGCCGTCGCCTGTCAGGCACAGCATGTTGGCGACGCCCATGGCAGCCCCGCCCAGCACGTCGCCCTGGATGGCGATGCGGTTCTTGTCCCGGCAGGCGATCTGCATGATCGGGGCATAGCCCATACGGGTCAGGAGCGCGCAGATGCCGACCGACGACATGTGGCAATTGGCGCCCGACGCATCGACGGCGTTGATGGCGTCGACCCAGCCGTCGAATATCTTCGCCCTGTTGTAGACGTCTTCGGGATCGGCGCTGTCGGGCGGGTTGAGCTCGGTGGTGACCGCGAATTCACCGCGTCGCAGGACGCGTTCGAGCCGGCCGCGCGAGGTGTGGCCGGGCAAGGGGTCGAGCGGCAGATGGATGCCGGCCGGGTTCTCGTCACGCTGGCGGGCGATCATGCGGTCGCTCCGGTCTTCGCATCGGCCGCGGCTTCACGGGCCGCTGCCGCCTGCGCGGTGACGCGCAGCCAGGCGGACGTTTCGCGCAGCGACTGGTCGACCGGCTTCTGCACCGCAAGAATCCTGTCGCCGTGCTCCATGTTGCGCGCCCCCTCCCAGGCCTTGACCCAGACGCAAGGCATGTCAGGCTCGACCTCGCAGTTGCCGTTGGCGCGCACGCCGCCGCAGGGGCCGTTGCGCAGCTGTTTTGGGCAGTTCATCGGGCACGACATGCCGGTCGAGGACAGGATGCACTGGCCGCACATGCGGCAGTCGAACATGAAGCCCTTGACGCGCTTTTCGACAAACTTCACCGGGGCCTCGACACGGCTGTAGCCGATGCCTTTCCACAAGGGATGCAGCAGAAGGAACGTGTCGGCGAAGCGGGCATAGAACCATTCGAGCAGGCGCGAGTGCCGGACCGACCATAATCTCACCGCGAAGGAGCGCTGCACGCGGCGCTGCGGCGACACGTCGGCCGGCTTGTAGTCGGATTTCGGTGCTGCCTTCTTGACCAGGGTGGCCTGGGTGACCGGCTGAAGGACGGCCGGGCTCTCCTTGGCGGGAATGGTTTCAGACATTTTCTTTGCCGCCCGCCTTCACCAGAGCGACCAGCCGCTCGCGGTCATATTTCGCGTCGATCTCCTGGAATGCCTTCTCGACCTCGGCTTCGAGGTCGTCGCCGACCGGAACCGGATCGGCCTTGCGCCATTCGGCCAGATAGTCGTCCGTGCCGCCGGCGCCGGTGCGCATGGCGCACATGTCGATCGCCTCGGTGAAGCGCAACGGCAGTTCGCGCTTGGCGTTCTGGCGGCCTTTCCTGACGATGACCTGGGCAGGGATATCGCGCCAGTAGACGACGATCAGATCGGCCATGAATTCTCACTCCTCGATCTGCGAGCATTGCCGCATGCGCAATTGGGCCGCTTGTTATGGGACGACGCGCGCGCATTCAAAAGCGACGCATTTGGATGTCGTAAAATGAAAGGCGCGTTTATTCGTTCCGGCTTGCGCGTCGGCAGGCTCGAGACGTTGGGATAGCCCTGCCTTCGGCACGCGGCGCCGCACGAGGAATGCGCTACCAGATGCCGGTTCTGATGCCCGTCCAGAGGTAATACCAGATCGTCGGATGGTACCATTGCTTCGACGGCAGGCCTGGATCGAACGTCACGAGTTTTCCGGCCAGCGCGTCGCTGACCGCCTCGACGCAGATGTCGCGCGAAAACGCCGTCTGGCGCAGCGCATAGCTTGAGATGGTGTCGCCTGGTTTCGGCTGGCCGTACGCCTGCTTCAGCACGCCGCCCGTGTCCACGCCGGCATCGACCAGATGCACAGTGGTACCGAAATTCGCGGCATCTCCCGATGCCAGCGCCCAATAGCCGCCATTCATGCCGCGATATTTCGGCGTGATGCCGGCGTGGTAGTTGAGCACCGGGCATGGGATCCTGCCCAACATGTCCTTTGACAACAGTCGGCAGCCGTTAAGCAGGACAACACCGGGCTGGATCTCCCGGATCGCCGCGAGACATTCCGGCCCGTTGGCCGAGGCAACATGGATGATCTCCTGGCCCGGCCGCGGCTCGGTCTCGAGCTTCTCCTGCGCAATCAACCGGGCGGCATGGCTGGCATAGAGCCGCTTGCCCAGCCTGCTCAACACCATCGTGCCGAGCTGGCCGATGGCCTGCAACCAGCCCTGGCGGCGGGCACGGCCAAGCAGCAATCGCTTTTTCGATTCAGGGACTTCCAGGATGACGCTGACAGGGCCGACACGGTCGGCGATGGCGTTGACCATTGCCCATACGTGCTGGCCTCCTCCGGTGACGACCACGATCGGTCTCGGATTCGTTTCCGGTATTGCCATTGATCTTGCCACCCCTGGGACCAACTGCCACGGCCGGACCTTAGGCGAGGCGGGTTAATCCTTGGTATGCCGGAGCAGGCAGGAAGGCTCCGCTCAGCGCTTGAACTCCATGATGTCGAGCTTCGACTCGTAATAGGGAGCGGGGAACTCGATGCGCCATTCCCCGGCGCTATTGCGGAAGGCGTAGCCGACCTGGTCCGTCCGAGGACCGCTGCCATAGGGTTTTGCCTGGTCGTTGTTGACGGAACCGGAACCGAGATAGATCGCGCGCTTTTCGCCGTCGTCGAAGAAGCGGCCCTTGGTGCGCTGCGAGCCGGTGAGCTTTTCCAGCCGCCAGCCGGAGCCGTCGTCGGTCACCCTGCATTTGAACCAGCCATAGATAACGAGCGGGCTCAGCCCGCCCACCTTGATGGTGCGGCATTGCCACTTGCCGGTGAGGTCCTTGTCGGAGAAGGCAACCAGCGGCTTGGCCAGCAAGGCGTCGAGCTGCCTGACCTCGCCAGGATTGCCCGCCTTAGCCTCGGCAAGAGCCGCCTTGCGCGTCTCGCCATATTTGTCCAGCCGCGCCTTGTCGGCGGCGGTGATCAGCTTCTGCACCTCGCCGTCAGCAAGCGCGGGCAAGGTGCAGCAGAGAAGGCCGGCAACGGCAAGCATCGCGCGAAGGGTCATCGGCATTCCTCGTCGGTGTCCGGCAGCCGACCACTGGACGGCGCCTTTGCATGGCTTGCGCGCAATTTACCCATTCGCGGCAGGCTGTCATCCGTGCTTAACAACGAAACCACGCCGCGATCCAAATTAAGGCAATTGGCCTGGGAACAGATCAATCTCCAGTAGAAGGCGGCGATCCGTCCTGTCTTCGCCTTCGGAAAGGGCGATAATAGCCAATCGCCGCGCAAGAGGGCCGCAGCCCAGCCAGCGTCAGACGTCAGCCGCGGCCTTGGCCAGCCCAGCCGTCAGATCGCCATAGCCTGTCGCGCGCCGCTCATAGACGAGGCCAAGCAGTTTCGCGGCCCTTTCCGCGACCTTGTCGAGCTCCGGATCGTCGGTCTGGGCCAGGTAGATCAGCTTCTCGTAATTGCCGAAATAGTCCTTGATCAGCTCCGGATGCCTGTCGAGGCCGAGCGGCTTCATGAAGAAGGCATCGAATTGGCGGCAGAGGAAATCGGTCATGTAGAAGGACATCATGTCGTCGTCGGCGACCTTCGCATAGGCATCCATGCCCTGGTAGAAGGCGAAGCAATGCGGACCGGCCATGCGTTCGACGCCATGCTTCTCGCAGACCCGATCGAGCAGGCCGCCGGTGCCGCAATCGGCGTAACCGACGAAGATGTTGCTGTAGCCTTCCGCCTTGGCCTTTTCGATGGCCTTGTCCATCGCCGGCGCGATGCGGTCCGGATAGAAATGAAACTCGGCCGGGAGGCATGTCAATTCGAGGTGATGGAGCCCGAGCTGTTCCTTGACGGCCAACACCTCGCGCGCAATCATCCCGCAGGCGATGATGAGCAGCTTGTCCGCTTGATTCTGCTTGGGTCTGGGCATCTTCATGAAACCAGCCGAGCCGGCTTTCGTTGCTGTGGGGCGATCTACCGAGAGAGGGATAAACCGTCGATGAAACTGTTACGCATTGCGCCAATCGCAATCCTGGCTTGTGCCTTGGCCCTTTCGGCCTGTGCCAACACCGTCCGCGGCGTCGGCAGGGATATCAAGTCTACCGCCAAGGCCGTTGACGATACCGTCAAGAAACCCTGACCGCCGCTCCCAACATCTGGGAACAAAAAAGCCGCGCTGCAAGGCGCGGCTTCGTTTGTTGAGCGTCCGCCTTGCCTTGTATCAGGCGGAAGCGCGCACATTGTGTTTACGCTTCATGTAGTCCTTGGCCGTCTCGACCGCCACAGCGGCGTCGCGGCAATAGGCGTCGGCGCCGACCGCCTTGCCGAATTCCTCGTTCAGCGGCGCGCCTCCGACCAGGACCACGTAGTCGTCGCGGATGCCCTTTTCCTTCATCGTGTCGATGACGACCTTCATGTAGGGCATGGTCGTGGTCAGCAGCGCCGACATGCCGATAATGTCCGGCTGGTGCTGCTCGATGGCATCGAGATATTTCTCGACCGCATTGTTGATGCCAAGATCGATGACGTCGAAGCCGGCGCCTTCCATCATCATGCCGACGAGGTTCTTGCCGATGTCGTGGATGTCGCCCTTGACGGTGCCGATCACCATCTTGCCCTGCTTGGGCGCGCCGGTGGCGGCGAGCAGCGGGCGCAGGATGAACATGCCGGCCTTCATCGCATTGGCCGACAGCAACACTTCGGGAACGAACAGGATGCCGTCGCGAAAATCCTCGCCGACGATGCGCATGCCTTCGACCAGCGCTTCCGTGAGCACCTTGTAGGGTGCCCAGCCGCGCTCGAGCAGGATGCGCGTGCCTTCCTCGATCTCTTCCTTCAGACCGTCGTAGAGATCGTCGTGCATCTGCTGCACCAACTCGTCGTCGGAAAGCTCGGAGAGGATAATCTCGTCGTCGGACATTGTTTCTCAGGCTCCTTGCTGCCGGGAACGACCATGGCAGCTTAAAATCAACGCGCCAATACCTAACCCGCAAGGGGCGGGTATCCATAGCTGATTTGCGACTTCCCGCAAAAGGAAAGCGACTGAAAAATCTATCGGTTTTCTTGTCGATTTTGCGACAGGCGTTGGCGCGGACGGGCCGTTTCGAATAGGGTGCATGGCTACGATCCGCCGGAAGCCGCGTTCGGCGGCCACAACGGTTCCGGGCCGGGCGCTAGTCAAGCCGGTCCAAATTCAGGGAAGAACGATCATGAGCGAACACGCGGCAGTGGACCAGGAAGCGTCAAACGCGCGACGTGGACGCGGCGCCAGCGGCGGGGCGGCGGCAAGGCGGGCGGCGCGTTCGGGCGGCGGTCCCGGCACCCAGCTCACCTACATCAAGCGCAAGATCAACGTCTATGAAGTGCTGGACGAGGAAGGCCTGGCGCTGATCGAGAAGAACACCGACACGGTGCTCGAAGAAATCGGCATCATCTTCCGCGACGATGCGGAGGCGTTGCAGCTGTGGAAAGAGGCGGGCGCCGACGTCAAGGGCGAGCGCGTGCATTTCCCGAAGGGGCTCTGCCGTTCGCTCTTGAAGACCGCGCCCTCCATCTACACCCAGCATGCCCGCAATTCCGAACGCTCGGTGCAGATCGGCGGCAATGCCACCGTCTTCGCCCCGGTCTACGGACCGCCCTTCGTGCGCGACCTCGACGGCGTCAGGCGTTACGCGACGATCGAGGATTTCCAGAATTTCGTGAAGCTCGCCTACATGGCGCCTTCGATCCACCATTCGGGCGGCACCGTGTGCGAGCCGGTCGACGTACCGGTCAACAAGCGCCATCTCGACATGATCTACGCGCACATCAAATATTCCGACAAGCCGTTCATGGGCTCGGTCACCG
The DNA here is from genome assembly GCF_006442685.1 of Mesorhizobium sp. B2-4-7. Lineage (NCBI taxonomy): Bacteria > Pseudomonadati > Pseudomonadota > Alphaproteobacteria > Hyphomicrobiales > Phyllobacteriaceae > Mesorhizobium > Mesorhizobium sp. B2-4-7. Next base: position 13,169 of record NZ_VFVH01000006.1, on the reverse strand, counting down.
CACCGGAACGTGCTGAAGACACGGTCGCCATGGCCAAGCTGGTGTTCGGCGACGACTTCGTCGAAAACAACACGGTCCTGACCAGCCTGATCAACGCCAACTCGCCGATGGTCTTCGACGAGACCATGCTTGGCGCGCTGAAGGTCTATGCGCGCCACAACCAGGCCTGCATCGTCACGCCGTTCATCCTCGCCGGCGCGATGAGCCCGGTGACGGTGGCCGGCACGCTGACCCAGGTGCTTGCCGAGGTGCTTGCCGGCGCTTCGTTCACGCAGCTGATCCGGCCGGGCGCGCCGGTGCTGTTCGGCACGTTCGCCTCGTCGATCTCGATGCAGTCGGGCGCGCCGACCTTCGGCACGCCGGAGCCGTCGCTGGTATCCTACGGCGCCGCACAGCTCGCACGGCGCCTCGGCCTGCCGTTCCGCACCGGCGGTTCGCTCTGCGCTTCCAAAATCCCGGATGCGCAAGCAGCCTATGAAAGTGCCAACACGCTGAACTCGACCATTCTGGCCGGCACCAATTTCGTCCTCCATTCGGCCGGCTGGCTCGAGGGCGGGCTGGCGTCCTGCTACGAAAAATTCATGATGGACATCGACCAGCTCGGCATGACGCAAAAATTCTCCGAAGGCGTCGACCTGTCGGAAAACGGCCAGGCGATGGACGCCATCCGCCAAGTCGGGCCGGGCAGCCACTATCTCGGCTGCGACCACACGCAGGCGAATTTCCAGACTGCCTTCTATCGCTCCAACATCGCCGACAACAATTCATACGAGCAGTGGCTGGCCGAAGGCGAGAAGACCGCGCCGCAGCGCGCCAACGAACTCGCCCGCCGCTGGCTGGAATCTTATGAGGCGCCGCATCTCGATCCGGCGATCGACGAAGCGCTGAAGGACTTCATCGCCAAGAAGAAGGGGTCGATGCCCGACGCCTTCACGTGAAAGGAGCCCGAGTCAGGCGGGGCTAAAGTCGCCAACATCATCCACAAGGAAGTCTGGCGGAGCGCCTTCTCCGATCCGGTCAAGAAGGGATGATTCCTTCGCGCGGCAGGATGGAGGAGATTGCGGCCGCGCTTGGCGCCGACGGCCTCATCCTGCGTGGCGGCTTCACCTTTGGGGACGGCGAGGCGGCGCCTTGTGGCCGCTCCGGTGCACCAACCAGGTCGGCGCTGCTGGTGGGACAGGCGGGGGCAGCACCCTGGCCGCATTTTCTGCGCTGGCGTGAAAAGCAGCCGCGAGCAATCGCCAATCCGCTCGACACCTGGTCCCGGCAGGTCATAGGCGCGGTCGCGGAAGAATTCGGCGCACGCGCCGTGTCGCCGTCCGACAAGCCATATCTGCCGTTCCAGCGATGGGCGATGCGGGCCGAGGGCCTGAAGCCGTCACCGCTCGGCATCCTCATGCATCCGCGATATGGGCTTTGGCATGCCTATCGCGGCGCGCTGCTGTTCGAGGACGAGATCGCGCTCCCGGAGGCTCGCGAGGCGGTCCATCTTTGCGACACCTGTGCCGACAAACCGTGCCTGAAATCCTGTCCGGTCGATGCCTATTCCATCCAAGGCTTCGCCTACCAGGCCTGCCTGGCGCATGTGCGCGGGCCGAGTGGCGGGCCCTGTTGTGACGGCGGCTGCCTTGACCGCAACGCCTGTCCCTATGGCACAGCCTATCGCTACCCCTCAGAGGTGCAGGCCTTCCACATGGCAGCGTTCGCGGGCCGGTAAGCTCGTCGCGCTGCCGCACGAAATGTTGACTGCCAAAATCAGGCAACAGCTTGCCCTGTCGGCGTGCCCGGATATGTATCGCCCAGCAACCGAACGGAGCTGGCGATGGCGAAACAAGACCTTCAGATCAAGACCAGGGACGGTATGGCGAGGGCGGGGCTGTTCCGCCCGGCCAACGCTTCCCCGCCCAAGGCCGGCATCATCCTCTATATGGATGCCTTCGGCCCGCGCCCCGCGCTCGACGGCATGGCCGGGCGGCTGGCGGACGAGGGCTATCCGGTGCTGGTGCCCGATCTCTTCTATCGCAACGCGCCCTACGGTCCGTTCGATGCCAAAACCGCGTTCGTCGAGGAAAGAACCAAGGTGCCGCTGATGGCGCTGATCAGCGCCACGACGCAGGAGATGACGATTGCCGACAGCGGCGCCTTCCTCGACGCACTCGCTGCCGAAGGCGTCACCGGGCCGATCGGCGTTGTCGGCTATTGCATGGGCGGCGCGCGGGCGCTGAACGCAGCCGCCTCCTATCCGGATCGCATCAGGGCGGCGGCCAGTTTCCACGGCGGCAATCTCGCCAGCGACGCGGCCGACAGTCCGCACCGCAAGGCGGGGTCGGTCAAGGCACGCGTCCATGTCGGCATGGCCGGCGTCGACAGGAGTTTTCCGCCCGAACAATCAGCGCGGCTGGCCGAGGCGTTCAGGGCGGCGGAAGTCGATTACGTGCTGGAGAATTATGTCGGCATGGCGCATGGCTGGTGCGTGCCGGACCACAGCGTCTACAACGAAGATGGCGCCGAGCGGCATTGGAACCGGTTGATCACCCTGTTTTCCGAGACGCTCGGGTAAAGCCAATCTTCGAGAGGTCGGCGCCGCCCCTCATCCGCCCTTCGGGCACCTTCTCCCCGTAGAACGGGGAGAAGGAAGAGGTACCAGTAAAAAAATCTTTCCCTCACCCCAAGGATTGGCCATTAGCCTTCGTCCAACAGGCAAATGATGGCGATGATGCTGGATGAGAGCGAAGCCTCCGACACCGAACTGATCGGGCGGGCGAAGGGCGGGGACAGGGGAGCTTTCGGCGCGTTGCTCGAAAGGCACTATGACTTCGTCTATCGCGCCGCCTACCGCTGGTGCGGCCGGAAGGCGGATGCCGAAGACATCGCCCAGGAAGTCTGCGTCCGGCTCGGCAAGGCGATCCGCGACTATCGCGGCGGCAGTGCCTTCACCACGTGGCTCTATGCCATGACGCTGAACGCCGCGCGCGACATGATGCGCAAGAGCGCCCGCGAGACGGTCAAGACCGAAGCCTATGGCGTCCATGCGCTGATTTCGGGCGAGGATCCTGCCGAGAACGAGAATCCTGCCGAGGCGATGTGGGTCGCGGTGCGGCAACTGCCCGACAAGCAGCGCGACGCCGTGCTGCTGGTCTATGGAGAGGGCTTGAGCCACGCCGCCGCCGCCGAGGCGATGGCGATCTCGGAGACGACGGTTTCCTGGCACATCCATGAAGCGAAGAAACGGCTGAAGACGCTCATGCGTTCAGCCGGGGAAGTGTGACCATGGTCGACGAGAACGAACTCAAGAGGCTGCGCGACATAGTGATCCCGGCTCCCGGCGAGAGCGCGAAGGCGCGCGCCTTCGAGGCGGCCTTGCGCGCCTATGATGAGGAAAATATTTCCGCTGTCAGCCAAGGATCGGTCGGCGGTCTTCGTCTCACAGAGCGAGCACGAAAGCTCTGGAGCGAAATCATGCAAAAGAAACTCATTGCCACGCCGGCTATTGCCGGGCTCGTCGCCCTGCCGATTGCCGGATACGCCACTTTCCATATGCTGAGGGAACAGCCGTCCACTTTCGGCGGCGGCGAAAAGATCACCGAGACGCTGGCCGACAAGCCCGCCACGGTGAAGCCGCTGGCTAAACAGGCCACGGGCGATCAGGCGATCGACAAACCGCTCGCAACGAGCGCGCCTGAGAAAGACAAGAAGACCGACGCGGAAAGCCGCGACGAAACGGAGGCCTTGGCGGCGCCGAGCAAATCCGAATCGGCCGTTGCTGGAGGCCTGGCGCCGCAGAATGCGCAGGAACAGGTTGCGCCGGCGGAACCTGCGCCACCTGCGCCAACGGGCGAGTTCGCCCTGGATAGCACTGCCGCGCCCAGCACGTCGCGAGCCGCACGCATGTCCAAAATGATAGCACCGCAGCAGCCCGCCATGGCGCCGGCGGACCAGATCGCACCACAGGAGGAAAACCGCGATCGCGTCCAGGATTTTAAGACCAATCCGGTACATTCGGCACTCGAGGACCCGGTCTCGACCTTTTCGATCGACGTCGACACCGCCTCCTATTCCTTCGTGCGCCGTTCGCTGAAGGAGGGCTTCCTGCCGCAGGCCGACACGGTGCGGGTCGAGGAGATGATCAACTACTTCCCCTATGACTGGAAGGGGCCGGATGCGGCGTCGACGCCGTTCAATTCGACCGTCAGCGTCATGCCGACGCCGTGGAACGCGCACAGCAAGCTGATGCATGTCGCCATCAAGGGTTTCGACGTCAAGCCGGCCGAGCAGCCCAAGGCCAATCTGGTGTTCCTGATCGACGTCTCGGGCTCGATGGACGAACCGGATAAATTGCCGCTGCTCAAGGCGGCATTCCGGCTGCTGGTCAGCAAGCTGAAGGCCGACGACACCATCTCGATCGTCACCTATGCCGGCGATGCCGGCACGGTGCTGATGCCGACAAAGGTTGCCGAGAAGGACAAGATCCTCAACGCCATCGACAATTTGCAGCCGGGTGGCTCGACGGCCGGCGAGGCCGGCATCAAGGAGGCCTACAAGTTGGCCGAGCAGTCCTTCATCAAGGACGGGGTCAACCGCGTGATGCTCGCCACCGACGGCGACTTCAATGTCGGCCAGAGCGACGACGACGATCTCAAGCGCCTGATCGAACAAGAGCGCAAGAGCGGCGTCTTCTTGTCGGTGTTCGGCTTCGGCCGCGGCAATCTCAACGACGAGATGATGCAGACCATCGCCCAGAACGGCAATGGCACCGCCGCCTATATCGACACGCTGGCCGAGGCGGAAAAGGTGCTGGTCGAGGATGCCTCCTCGACGCTGTTCCCCATCGCCAAGGACGTGAAGATCCAGGTCGAGTTCAATCCGCAGAAGGTCTCGGAGTACAGGCTGATCGGCTATGAGACCCGCGCCTTGAACCGCGAGGATTTCAACAATGACCGCGTCGATGCCGGCGAGATCGGTTCGGGCCATTCGGTCACCGCGATCTACGAGATCACGCCCAAGGGCAGCGGCGGCGAACAGATCGAACCGCTTCGCTATGGCCAGGCCGCGGTGAACAATGGTGGCGTCGCCAATGCGGACGAATACGCCTTCGTCAAGATACGCTACAAGCTGCCCAACGAGGACCTCTCGAAGCTGATCACCACGCCGGTGACGTCGGCCAACGAGGTTGCGTCTTTCGACCAGGCCACCACCGACCAGCGTTTCTCCGTCGCGGTCGCGGCCTTCGGCCAGAAACTGCGCGACGAGGATGCGACGGCGAAGTTCGGCTATGACAGGATCATGGAGATCGCCACTGCCGCCCGGGGGGCCGACCCGTTTGGGTACAGGTCCGAGTTCCTCTCGCTTGTGCGCCTTGCCTCGGCGCTGGGCGGCAATCGGTAGTGATGACGGCCGGTTTCTTTCAGATGAGATCGTTCTGACGTGAGAAACCGAACCACGGGCGGGTGAGGCAGGCCGGCGAGGGGACATTCCTGCCGGCCTTTTCTTGCGGAATTTGCGATCCGTTAAATTGCGCGGCATTTCCGGTACCGGATCGCAATTTCCTCTTGTTACGCCGGATAGGTGTGTGGGGCTGAGGGAGCCGGAATTGCAGATCAGGACTACCGCCAACTCGACACCGCCGGCACGGGACGCTTCGACGGCCGCCCAATCAGCCGAATCCAGGCGCATCGGCGACGATGTCGCGCAGGCGCGCCACACCGCCATGTCGGCTCTGACCAACGACCGTTTCCGCATTATGCTGGAGCAGATCACCGATCCGGTTTCATCCGGAGCGCTGATGACGATGCGCGGCGACAATGTCGTCGATCTCAAATCGGCGCAGTCGAGCTACGCCGACAACAGCGAGTGATCTAACCCGACCAAGTCAGGCCCGGCTGCGGCGACGCTCGCGGCGGGCCTCGCTGGTCTCGGCGGTGTTCGCCGTGGCCACCTTGTTGCGCATCGGACCGATGCGCTCGACGATCGTCTCGACGGTCGGACGATCCGCCTTGCTGTGGGCGTCGAGCGCCTTGCGCATGGCGGCCAGGTGCTGGAACGAGGTGCCGCAGCAGCCGCCGATGATTTTCGCGCCGCCGTCGACAGCAAGGCGCACATAGTCGGCCATCAGTTCGGGCGTGCCGGAATAGTGGATCTCGGTGCCGCGGAATTCGGGAATGCCGCAATTGCCCTTGACGATCACGGTTGCCTCCGGCTTCGCCTGCGTCATGTCGAGCAGCGAAGCGAGGATGTCGGAAGCGCCGACGCCGCAATTGGCGCCGACGCCGAGCGGTGCTTGCGACAAGCCATCGGCGACGCCGTGTATGTCCTTCGGCAGCAGGCCCATCATGGTGCGGCCGGCGGTGTCGAAGGAACCGGTATAGGTATAGGGCAGGCCGACGCGGATCGCCGCTTGGGCGGCGGCACGGATCTCGTCGGGCGCCGACATGGTCTCGATCCAGGCGACCTCGGCGCCGCCCTCCTTGAGGCCTTCGATCTGCTCGGCGAAGGCGTCTACCGCCTCGTCATAGGTCATGGCGCCAAGCGGCACCAGCAACTCACCAGTCGGGCCAACGGAGCCGGCAACGATCACCTTGCGGCCGGCCTTGTCGGCGACCGCGCGGGCGATCTCGGCGGCGCGCTTGTTCAGGGCGTGCACGCGGTCCTGCGCATGATGCAGCTTCAGCCGGTGACGGGTGCCGCCGAACGAATTGGTCAGGATGATGTCGGCGCCGGCGTCGACGAAATTCTGGTGCAGGCGGGTGATGGTGTCGGGCGCGGTCTCGTTCAGCAACTCAGGCGCCTCGCCAGCCTCCAGACCCATTGCGAACAAATTGGTGCCCGTGGCGCCGTCGGCCAAAAGCACGCCTTTTTGCGCCAGCAGCGCGTCGATCGGGTTGGTCGTCGTCATCGGATTGGCTTTCACATTCTGAAGTCGAATAAGGATATAAAGAAGTCTTTATGTCCAGTCAATGAAATAGCGACGGCGGAGTCGCAGTTGAAGGGCGCGGTTACGGGTGCCGCTGTCATGCGGAACCTGATGGAAACGACAGGCCAGCCAGATTGCGCGCGAAGCTTGCTGCCTCATGCGGGTTGACGTCGGCGGCCCGGATCAGATTGTCGAAATGCCGGGTCAAGGCCTGGACCGGCTGGGTGGCATTCAGCACGACGTACATGTCGCCGACATAGATGGCGGCGCGGTAAGGTCCGAAGATGGTGAGCGGGATCGAATAGCGCATGCGGCCGTCGTAGAGAAACAGCCGGAAAGTCGGATAGAGATCGTCAAGCAGCGTCGCCATATGGGCGAGTTGCTGCCGACGGTCGGCCTCCGGAAAGCGGTCCCAGACGCCGAGGCCGCGTGCGAAAATCTCCAGCGTGTGTCGCGGCATGCAGACTTCCATGTCGGTCTCTGGGCGCCGGTTGTATTCGATGCGGTATTGGGTCTCGCTGGCCTGTGCGAGCCTGCTCCTGTTGGTGATGTTTGCCTCATAGTCGACCAGCGCGTGCGTCCGCAGAAGATCGGGGATGCCGGCCGGCACATAGCGGATCTTGGTGCCCGCGGCCTCGGCGAACCATCTGGCCAGAAGCGTGCGGTCGAAACCGTCGGGGGCTTCCTCGATCTCCAGGCTTTCGCGGATTTCACCGGTGACGCCCTCGTCCTGGCTGAGGCCGAGCAGCCAATCCAGCGACACTTTGAACTCGGCCGCGATGTTGAGCAGCGTTTCGGCCCGCGGCAGGCGCGTCGACGCGCCGGACATCAGCTGTGACAGCGCCGACCGATCGATGCCGACGGCGGTGGCGAAGGCGGACTGGTTGAGGTCGGACCTTGTCAGGAGCAACTTGAGACGCTCCCGAAAGATTGCTGACAGATCTCGTTTGTCCATCTTCCAAGTCTCCGAATCATGAGGAAAAATTTTCGCCGAGACGTCCTGACGAGGCGCTCCAGGCGTAAATGAATCCCTGGGTCTGTTTACAATCTGTAACATGTGCGGTTGAAAATGCGCAATCGCAACATTTTGTACACTTTGTCTCGTTGAGTGGAATCGTTTCTCCTGACACTATGCTGTCAGGAGCCGCTGGGGTTCCGGCGACTGAGGGGCAGTGGTCGATAGCATGACTGGCAAGAGCATAAGGCGACGCAATACACCGGCCATCGAGTGGCCAACCGCAGCCCTCGCTTTCTTCTGTTACGGAGCATGGCTTGCCACCGGTCTACTGCTCTGGCCGTCCTATCCGATCTTCGCGCTCGCTCTCCTCGGTTTCATCCTGGCACTTCAGTCGTCGATCATGCACGAAGTGCTGCACGGCCATCCGACGCGCAATGCCCTGATCAACGAGGCTTTCGTCTTCCTGCCGATCGGTCTGGTCTGGCCGTTCCGCCGCTTCAAGACGCTTCATCTGCGCCACCATGCCGACGAGCGCCTGACCGATCCGCTCGACGATCCGGAAAGCTACTACCAGGCGCTTTGGCAGCATGACGACCTGCCGCGAGCAATGAAATTCCTGCTCAGGATCAACAACACCATGGCCGGCCGGTTCTTTCTCGGTCCCTGGCTGTCCTGCATCGGCTTCTTCATCGACGACGCCAAGCACATAATGGCCGGCGACAAGGCCATCCGCAAAGCCTGGCTGCTGCATGCGATCGGCCTCGCCGTCGTGGCGCCGATCGTGCAGTTCGGCTTTGGCATTCCGCTTTGGCTCTATATTCTCCCGGTGTGGCTCGGCCAGTCGCTGATCGCGATCCGCACCTTTGCCGAGCATCAATGGTCCGAGCATCCCGAAGGCCGCACGGTGATCATCGAGCGCTCGCCGCTGTCGTTCCTGTTCCTCAACAACAATTTGCACTTCGTCCACCACAAGACCCCAACGGTGGCCTGGTACAGACTGCCTCAGCTGTTTCGCGAGCGTCGCGAGGAATGGCTGCGGATGAACAATGGCTATGCCTATCCCAACTATTTCGCGCTGATCAGGTCCTATGCTTTCAAGGCCAAGGAGCCGATCGTGCATCCGGTGTTGCGGCGCCAGCCGGAGCCGGGCAGGGCGTTCAAGCCGCGCGTCAGGGCGCGCAGCATCAGCGGGCTCGGCACCGCGCCAGTCCCGGCCGAGCCGCCCAAGGAATGAAGCCCGCGACACGACGGACGGTGTCGGCTATCTCAAATCCGACGCCGCGTTTTTGTGAACCTCTCTCCAGATTTAATGGTCAGATCCCGGCATGAGCGAATTCGTTGCAGCGCTGCCGATGTATGACTGGCCGGAAGTGCGTCGCGAGGTCGACGACCAATGGGCACTGCTGCGCGATGCCTTCCGTCAAGGGGGGATAATCGATGCGCCGGAGACCGTCATTCGCCGCAACGGCGATCTGCCGCCGGTGCCGGGTGGCATTCATAGTGGCACCGGCGTTCTGATCGCGCCCGACCCCGCGACATTGCCGCCGGACGCGCTCGATTTTCACCAGCTCTGGCTGCATCCCGCACTGCTGTTCGCGCAGACCTGCTGGGGGCCGATGGAGCTTGGCCTGGCCGGCCATGTGCAGGTTGTCGGCCAGCCGAGCTATGACGTCTACGAAGGCGGCCAGGGCGAGCTTTATTCGAGCGCGCTGGTGATGCGGGCGGACGGCAAGGCGTCGGTGCCTGCGCCTGGCAATGGCAGGCCCGTCATCCCGCTCGATCTGATCCGGGGCAAGCGCTTCACCTTCAACAGCCTCGATTCAATGTCCGGTATCATTGCGCCGACGCGAGACCTGGAGGCGCTGGGCGAAAGCCTCGACATATTTTCCTCGCGCAGCGAAAGCGGCGGACATCGCGCTTCGATCGTCGCCGTGGCCGAGGGCAGGGCCGATGTCGCGGCGATCGACTGCGAGAGCTGGGCGCTGGCGCAGCGCTTCGAGCGGGCCGCCCGGCAAGTGAAGGTCGTCGGCTGGACGGGCCTGCGTAAGGGCCTGCCCTTCATCACCGCGAAAACGACGCCGGAAAAAACGGTTGCCGCGATGCGCGAGGCCCTTGCCGGCTTAGCCGAGCAGCCTCGCATCCAGCGGATAGGTTGAAAGCTTTTCGTTGCCGGTGCCGGTGACCAGGATCTGTTCCTCGATCTTGACACCCTCGCGCCCGCCGAGCCTGCCGATATAGCTCTCCACGCACAGCACCATGCCTGGCTCGATCACGCCGTCGGGCGTATCCGATGTCCAGTCGTCGGCATGCGGCAAGGTCGGGTATTCGTCCGCCAGCCCGACGCCATGGTAGAGCACACCATAGCGGATCGGGAAACAGTCGCCGGGCGGCACCGCCGAGCGGTCGACAAGGTCGCGGAAGGCGGTGCCCGGCTGTATCAATTCGGTATTGTGCGCGATCTGGTCGGCAGCGATGCGGAAAAGATCGCACTGTTCGTCGGTTGGCTTCACATCCCCGCACAGCCAGGTGCGCGACAGGTCGGCGCAGAAGCCGTAGGGGCCGATCAGGTCGGTATCGAAGGCGACGAGATCGCCCGCCTCGATGAGGCGCGAGGAGCATTCCTGGAACCATGGATTGGTGCGCGGGCCGGATGCCAGCAGCCGCGTCTCGATCCATTCGCCGCCGCGGGCAATGTTGCCGCGGTGCAGTTCGGCCCATAATTCATTCTCAGAGATGCCGGGCTTCAGCGCCTGTTCCATCTCGCCCATTGCCGCCTCGCAGGCGACGATGGCGCGGCGCATGGCAAGGATCTCGTCCGGCGATTTGACCAGCCGGGCATTCTCCATCACCGCTTCGCCATTGCCGATGGAAATGCCGCGGCGCGCAAGTTCCTCGGCGCCTTCCGGATCGATGTGGTCGACCGCGATGCGGCTGTTGCCGCCGCCATGTTCCCGCACCAGATCGGCGATCCCGGCCGCCCAGCGGCGGACCTTCTGCTCGGTGAGTTCGCCGCTGTAGAGATACATCCACGAGACGGCGGGGCGAACCTCGTCGACGACGCCGGAATGGTCCGACAGATGTTCGCAGGAGAAATAGTCGAACAGCACCACCGGCCCTTCGGTGGCGACGAAACAATGCCGTGTCGGGTTGTGCGCCACCCAAAGCTGCATGTTCGTGGAATCGGCCGCATAGCGGATGTTGACGGGATCGTAGAGCAGCGCGCCGGCGTAGCCCCGGCGCCTCAGCTCCGTGCGGATGCGCTCCAGCCGATATTTGCGCATTTCGGCCAGGTCGGGGGCGGCAATGCCTGCCGCCGCCCATTCCGCTTCGGCTGTCGCGCCGTAGCCCAGCACATGCTGGTTGAGATCAGCCGCCTTCCGGCGGGAGGCCTCGCGCAGCGCCTCGATCGAGCCCGGCACAAACGGCATGATCTTGCGGTGGCGGCCGAAGCTCCCCTTTGGCGCCGCGCTGTCCATGGCGAAACCTCAGCTCCGCATCTTCTCGCCGCTCGGGTCGAACGGCGCCTCGACATTGATGCGGGCCGGACGGCGATGGCCGAGAATCTCGATCTCGAACAGGCCGGCGCTTTCATCCTGGGCCAGCGCCGCCGGCACGTAGCCCTGCGCCATCGACTTCTGGACGTAGTGGGCATAGCCGCCGGAGGTGACCCAACCGACCACGCGCCAGTCGCCGTCGACGATGCCGCGCACGGCGGATGCGCCTTGTGCCGCCTTGGAGCCCCGCACTTCCTTGCCGGCCGCATCGAAGCGCGGCGCGCCAAAGCCATGCGGCTTTTCCACCGTACCGTAGTCCTTGCCGACCTTGGCCCAGATCGGCTCGTCACCCATCACGTCGGCGTCGGCCGCCTCGACGATAAAGGACACGCGGCGCAGCTTCGGTCCTTCGGCCCGTTCCCTGGCGGCCGCGTCGCGGCCGATAAAGTCGTTCTTCTCCAGCTTGATGAAGCGGTCCATCGAGCCTTCGAACGGTCCGTAGATCGGGCGCAATTCGCGGAACCAGGTCGGGAAGTTCTTTTCCAGGCGCATGGAGAGCAGGGCGCGCATGCCGAAATCGACCAGGCCGAATTCTTCGCCTGCGTCCCTGATCGCCTTGTAAACCAAGCGCTGATAGGCCGGCGCCATCCAGATCTCGTAGCCGAGGTCGCCGGTATAGGTGATGCGGTTGACCATGCAGGGCGCGCCGCCGACCGCCATTTCGCGGAAATCCATGAAGCGGAAGGCCTTGGTCGAGATGTCGACATCGACCAGCTTCTGCAGGAGATCCCGCGACTTCGGTCCGGCAATCGACAGGCCGACAAGCGTCTGGTCGAAGCGGTGGATGCGCACCTCTGACGCCCTTCGACCATCTTTCGGCAGGTGCTTTTCGAACCAGCGCATGTGATATTTCTGCGCGGCCGACGAGCCCCAGATCATGAAGCGGTCTTCCGCGGCCTTGGCGATTGTGAAGTCGCCGATCAGCTTGCCGAATTCGTTGATCATCGGGGTCAGCACGATGCGGCCCGCCTTCGGCATGCGGTTGGTCATCAGCCGGTTGAGGAAATCCTCCGCCCCCGGTCCGGAGACCTCGTATTTGGCGAAGTTGGCGATTTCGGTAACGCCGACGCGCTCGCGCGTGCCGCGCACTTCCTCGCCGATCGGGCCAAAATCGTTGGAGCGGTGGAAGGAGACGATATCCTTGGGCTCCTTGCCCTTCGGCGCGAACCATAGCGGGGTCTCGAGGCCCCAGGAGTCGCCCATGACGGCGTTGTTGGCGAGCATGGTGTCATAAAGCGGCGTCGTCTGCGCCGGGCGTGCTGCCGGCAGTTCCTCATTGGGGAAGCGGATTGAGAAGCGGCGCGAATAGTTCTCGCGCACCTTGGCGTTGGTGTAGCGCAGGCTCGCCCATTCGCCGAAGCGGGCGACGTCCATGCCCCAGACGTCGAAGCCGGGATCGCCATGCACCATCCAGTTGGACAGCGCCAGGCCGACACCGCCGCCCTGGCTGAAGCCGGCCATGACGGCGCAGGCGCACCAGAAGTTGGTCAGGCCCTGCACCGGGCCGACCAGCGGATTGCCATCCAATGCGAAAGTGAAGGGACCGTTGATGATCTGCTTGATGCCGGCCTTCTCGATGCCGGGGAAATGCTTGAAGCCGACCTCCAGCGACGGCGCGATGCGGTCGAGGTCGGGCTGCAACAGCTCGTGGCCGAAATCCCAGGGCGTGTTGACCGGCGACCACGGCTTGCACGCCTTTTCGTAAGTGCCGAGCAGGATGCCGTTGCGCTCCTGGCGGGTGTAGATC